>CAVRJG010000051.1:0-118819 GCA_963721455.1 uncultured Methanosarcinaceae archaeon | reverse complement strand
CTGAAGAAGCCTCCCTATCTTGCATCCGCAGTCTTGAGCAGGGACCCTCTCCCGTTTCATGACGTTTCTTCCCTGCAGGCATTTCGGTCGAGGCTGTCCCGGTTTTGCAGTGTTTCCCCCAGGAAAATCCCGCGCAGGCATCGGAACAGGAAATACGTGCAACAGTGGGGTTGTTGTGCGCCGGGAAACGCAGCCTGGCAGAATTGGCTGCTTCGTCGATTGTGGATGTGCTAACGGATAAGCTGACAGACCGGCAGAGGGCTGCTCCTCCGGCGGGAAACGCCGGAACGCATCAAACTGAAATCCGGGCGTATCGTTAGAATCCACTATGAAAATTCTGGATTTCCCTGGATTAGAGTCCGCGGTCTGTCCAGTTTTGGCACCTATGCCACACCTGTCATTTGCGCAGGGCGGATTCCCTTAACCGTTCATCTGTTCCCCAATGGGCGCGCAGTGCAGGTAACGAAAGGATCTTGCCGGATTTTGGGGAAATCATTACCCGGCTATCCGCCGAGAACTGCAGCGGCGATACCCGAAACATTCCTGGCCGGAACCGGAGAGCATAAAAAAAGGATAGGCAGGACAAGCTGCCGATCCATGCCGATTGACATCATGGGAACTTCTGATAATAGTTGGTTATGTAAATTAAGAACCCAGAATCTTGCTGACGAGAATATTTTATAAAAGATTTGGGAATTTCGATAATGCACCTATAGTGCAAAGTCGATTTTGAGAATCGATGGATTTTCAGAGGCGAACGCACGCGTGTGGTCACCGCTGCCTGAAAGCCGCTCGACAGGAGAACCGACAGATCGTTGCCGAACGAACCGCTCCACCTTCTGAAAAAGCCTGACAGAAACAAAGATCAATAAATTTTTCGCTCAATGAACCTCATGGCCTATTAGTCATAGTGCAGCTTCAGGCCTGCGGGTTACGGAGCGAAATAAATGGCCCTCTGTCCATCGGCGGTTTTTAACAAGGGAAAGCAGTATGCTGATGAAGAGTTTCTATTTGAAGGTCAGGGTTTCAGCGTCTGCGAAGCCGCTTTTGAATATCAACCGCGCCGTCCTGAAGAGACCGTTCTTTACCGTGTGGTGGCTGAAAACCTCGAATCTTTTCTGGCGCGCCAACAGGAGCGCGGGCGAGTAGTTCCCGGCTTCGTTGGAAATGACCTACGTGATTTTCTTGATTGCGGCATTTTAGAGCGAGGTTTTATCCGGGTTCACTGCGATGCATGCGGCATGGACCGCGTTGTTCCCTTCAGCTGCAAAAGTAGGGCCTTCTGTCCGTCGTGCTACGGACGGCGCATGGCGGAAACGGCCGCTCATCTCGTGGATCATGTATTTCCCGAAGTCCCGGTGCGGCAGTGGGTGCTTTCTGTTCCTTTTTCTCTTCGCTATCGTCTTGCTTATGATTCTTCCCTTGTCAGGGATGTAGCGCAGATCTTCGTGCGCACTGTCTTTTCCTCAATTCGCCGCAGGGCCGGCATTGCCTCATCCAACCGCAAGGCTCGCTGCGGCGCCGTCGGTTTCATTCAGCGCTTCTCCGACGCTTTAAATCTCGACCCCCATTGCCATGTTATGGCCTTGGATGGGATCTATATAGAGAATAGTAAAAACGAATTGACGTTCCTGCATGTTGGGCCGCCGAGCGATGCCGAAGTGGCGCGCGTTGCGGATCGCGTTCATCGGCGTGTGATGCGCCTCATGAAGCGGCGGGACATCGATCCGGAGGCGGATCCGGAGGAGGCCGATCCCCTTCGGCGCGATGAACTGCTGCTTGCCGAACTTTATAGCGCATCCGTAGCGGGGCGCGTAGCGACGGGACCGCGCGCAGGCAGGCGTATTGTGAGAGTCGGCGTTGAGCCGGATTTCGAGGGAGCCGAAGCCAAATCTGGACGCTGCTGCGCAATGGTTGAAGGCTTCAGCGTCCATGCCGGAGTCTGCGTTCCGTCACGCGATCGTCTTCGATTGGAGCGGCTTCTAAGATATGCTGCACGCGGCCCGATCTCAAATGAGAGACTTTCGCTCTTGCCGGACGGCAGGCTTCGCTACAAACTCAAGCGCCGCTGGAATGACGGGACAACGGCTGTGATCTATGAACCGATGGAATTGATGGAACGGCTTGTGGCGCTCGTGCCACCGCCAAGATTCAATATCGTTCGTTATTATGGCGTGCTGGCCCCTGCCTCAAGTCTCAGGCCATACATTGTTCCTGAAGATAAATCCGATATTGCGCCGGCGCATCCGGGTTGCTCGGCGAAAGCCGAAATTTCGACAACCGAAGAGGCTGAAACCAAGCCAAAGCGGGGCAAAAAGCCGAAAAATTATTCATGGGCTCAGCTTTTGAAACGTGTGTTCGAATTGGACGTCCTCGTCTGTCCCCGCTGTGGCTCAAAAATGAGGGTTCTATGCGCGATTCATCCACCCGATGCAATACAAAAGATACTGACCTGTCTTGGACTCCCTTCAAGGGCTCCGCCCATAACTCCTGCCAAACCGGATGATGAGTGGATGTTGTTTTAGTGAGATCAGCAACTCATCCGCATTGTCTTCAGCTTTGCAGCCCAGACATTCCGATGGTGGCTAATCCGCTTTGCAATATAGGCATGCTGCATTATAGGCATGCCCGAAATCCCTTTCTAGACCCCCAATTCTGACATAGAATACCATCGAATTCGATTAATGGGCAAATTCAAAGACCGAAGTTTACATAAGCCATACTTATCAGAACTTGTTGAGGAGCCTGGACGGCCGGATTTCCCGACCAAAGGCACTTTATTCCGACTATACTTGTCGCTGTGTTCTAATCAGCCAATAATCCGCCTTCCTGCCTTGGATTGGTTCTAAATACTGGACAGATTTATTCTAACTCCCATGAAGTCGCGTTGAGAAACGTCAATTTTAGCAAAAGAGAGATCATCCGAAGCAGCTTCGTAGTTTCCCCTATGGCATGTATCCAGGGGAGTTTGGTTTGCGGTGACCGGCAATCGCGAGAATGGGCAATCTCAATCAATTTAGCTGCGGCCGGACTCACGGATACGGCGAACTTGGATTTCGCGACGTTTTAGCTGCACTTGGATGCTGTCAGGACCGAGAGTGTGATTGATTCCGACATCAATGAAGTGTACCCCCCCTTCGTTCAACATTTTATCGATTCGTTCAACCCATTCACCATTTCGCACGACGTTGAGAGCCACATAAAGGTCATGGTAACGAGTGCGCATTTGTTTTGAGATTGTGCACATTCGTCCAGTTGGCCCACAGCCCAGCCTTCATCGCATCTGTTTCTTTTGAGCCCGTTTTATTTGTGCCTCGCTCAATATAGTCCAGTTCGTAGGAGAGGTATTGAAGCTGTGTTTTCTTGGGCAATGCTGACAGGAGTTTCGGAAAATCATCAGACGTCATTTCCGAGTGAATTGGTATGTGGTTTTTTGTCGCCAGTTCCGAGATGACGCCCTCCGGATTCCCGGTCTGTCCTAAAGTCATTCCTACTTTGGCAAGCCATGCACAGACAAGCGTCAATGCAGAAAACCAGGTCCGTTGCCGCGCAAGATCCTCTTCTTTGACACCATAGATTTGCGCGGTCTTCCTCACCGATTAGCCATTCTCACCCAAATCGTCAAAAAGCGTCCCGTGCTTACGGTATCCAAGTTCTTCCCACAAGGATTGATTAAATGCTTGCTCTGTGGGGTCCTCCTGCCAAAGTTCTTTGCTCTCCATGAGCGCCGATTTTATCGTTGGAGTGAGCCATTTAGAGCCGGAGGGTGATGCTCTCCGAGAATATAGACCTTGGCCCCGTTTCGTTCGGCTACATAAATGGGAGGGCCACTAGGAGGGGCTTAGAAGAAGCCGACGCATTAGAGAATAACATAGCCATTGCAAACGCGACCAGTAGGATCTGACAGTGTCGAATAGCCATTAAAAACCTCCTATTGCAAATACCGCAGCTTCAGAAAACGAAATCAGGGAGTGCTGATGCTGTAGCAAAAACAAAGTATGCCCTCTATCTCTATATAGCCCCCGTGTCCTCATGATTGAATTTGACGTGGGAACTCTGTAAAAAGTCGAAGATTTGTTTCAGCCGACATGGGCTGGCCTTCGATGAATTCAGTGGGGGCACCAGATCTTGGGCCGCGCAAACATCTTATCATCAAGTGTCGATTAAGATGAACAAGCTCCTTGGACGTATAGGGAGGAAATGCTATTGGGGTATGGAAGATGGGAGCCAATCAGACCGAGCTGCCCTATAGTACCTATACAAACACATCCTATGCAAAACGGTCATAATATTTCTACTCAACGAGCTGAAACCAATTGAGGGATGATGAAAAGTTGCTTGAGTTTTAATCCAGTTGCTATGACCTGTTTGCCGAAAGAAGTCAGATAGTACTTATAGGTTCGTCCGATTTTCTTGATCAGTCCGTGAAGACGGAGGCGTTTGAGTTGACGCGAAATTTGGGCCGGGTTTTTTATCTGCCAAATAGCGACGAAGATTTTTGTTCTGAAAGCCGCTGATGTTGTATTCGCCTCGGGCAATAGCTTCAAACAGAGATTGATCGTCCGGATCAAAGAAATTGAAACCGGGAAAAGATCGATCGTTGTCTTTCGCAGGGCTGGACAACTTGTTGAGTTTATCATTCCCGGAACGAGGATCGTCGATCGTAGAGATGAATTCAAGGTAACGGCGATTGGCGGCAGAGAGAAGCTCGCACAGTGCAGGAAGACTGTAGATGGTCTTCTGCATGCGAGCCCATTTGGTCTCCTTTCTGCCATCGCGATGTTCTACCTCACGGTAGTGTTTAAAAAAGGAGACGTCATTGACAGTGGTCTCAATTCGAAGAATAAGAGAGAACTTATCGTACATCTTAATCGAAACAGGTCCCATCGAGTGCTTGATACGAGTGCCCTCGATGCGGATGTTAAAGCGGTTTCCGATTTCGTCCTGATAATTGCCGTTTATTTTACGTCCGAGAAAAGTAGCAATATTGTCCGGCTTGACGGTATGAATGGCAGTACGTGTGAGATTTCTGATTCCGAAATGGTTCAGCGAATCTTGGGTAATCGAAAATCCGTGTTTGATTCTGATAAAGAAACGACGTCAAGCCTGCGGCATAACAAATTTTTGGAAGAGTACCGACAATCAATATGCGGTCATAACAGGAGATGATTCCAGCAATTTGTTTCGAATGACGGTTTGTTAATAGTTCGATGCTCATGCCGAGCATCATACTTCATTTTGACCCTGTTTGGTTCCGGCTCTGCCGGGTTAGGTATATTTAAAACCAAGTACTGAACGCCGCCATGGTCACAATTGAAAGAACAATTGACGGGTTAAATCTTGGTTTGGAGAGCATTCACCAAGTTGGTTGGAGAAATAAAGTAACTCGAAGGATTTACGCGAATGTCTATTACTGTGAGGAGACGATCAATTGGCCGTTTCTAATTGTAATATCATGAATCCCGGGAGGCAGTTTGAATTTTTCTTTGTTCTGAGGTGAATTGAAGCTTTGATCTATTATGCGCTGAAGAGCCACAATGGAAGGAAGAACAAGCTTCCGCTGGTCGGTGCCAGCCTCAGATATCCATCCTGAATGAAGACGCGGCCATTAGACTTAGACAGCATATCTTTCCCATGAAAATCAAAGAACGTAAGCTTTTACCGTATCTTCGTCCAATTCGGCTTTTACGTCATGGACAGAAGATTCAGCTTGTTGCAGTTCGGCATTATTCAGCGGTTCGTCGGCTTTCCTGGCTGGATCAATGGCCGAAGCTAAATCCGGAGGACGAGATGATTCCGATCCACGCGGTTGATTGAGCACAAGATTTGCGCCGAGCCAGCCATTCAGCTCTGGTTGACGTTCACCCGTTTGAAGCGTATCCGGCCTTCCTTCGCGCATGGAGGCTTGGAAACTTTGGACTTTTGCTTCAGCTTTTGCGCATCTCCTGGGGGGATTACGATCTGCGGCGGCGAAGCCATATCCGCAGCAATAAGAATGTGGAACAATCATCAGGCATGCAAGGCTTATGCATCCGAATACTCGGAAAACACGAACAAACAAACTGGCAGATTTCTTGCCGGTCATTGGATTGGGATTTGTCACGGGTTCTGTTTTGTGAAGACGGGCGAATGTTGCGCCGCAATACTTGCATTGCTTGCCTTCGTTTTGTGGATGTAGAATCTGTATTTCCATCTCCGTTCATGTCCGACTCCCATGAAAAGGCATTTTTGGAGAGGTCAGTGAACTGGACCGTAAGAGGATAAACCCCGCCTGTGATATTTGAGGAAAAGCCAGCCTCAGGAATTTCATTGCTGGTTGTGAAAGCTTTTATGCAGAGATTCGCTTCCGAGTTGCTGGATATATCTTCCCACTTGACCCCGTCCGGGCTCACATAACTTTCTTCGGGATTTGCCTGTGCCCTGCTGCTGTAAAGGGCTACAGGCTGTTCGACTGCAAGAGGACCTTAGCAGAAGGGTTGCTGGAATCTTATAACTACTGAGAATTTATCTCCTGCACGTATGGGTACTCCCGAGTTCGGCGCCCGTGTATGGTATCCTGGGAAGGAGTATCGGCCGTTTTCCTTTGCAACGAATCCTTGTCCCGAGTTAACGGGCCGGAAACCGGATTTCTAGACGTATATCTCGTAAGCCGTATTAAGGTCCAGTAGTATAGAATCCTATAGCTCTGAGGGTTTCATCCCTTTCAGATGTAAAGACATTACCACCCCAGGCAATCGAGCTTCCTGGATATTCTTTTGATACTATCCATCCAAGAGGGTCATACTGGTAGATATGGTCATAATTATCCTGACTTTCAGCTGTGAATACGGCATTTTCATCAAATCCGATTTTTGTGTCGTAGTATGAAATATAGAAGTACCCGTCTTCACCCCAAGTTTCACCCCAGCTATTCTTCGCTATAAAAGCCCCGTCTCCGGGCGGAACCTGCGTAAACAAATTCCTGTCAAAAGAGTCATTCCAGCCCACAATGGTTACAGCGTGATTGACAAACCGGTTCCCAGTATATCGATAGGTGTGACTTTTTTCCTGATAATAAGCCAGATTCCAGTACAGTGTAGAGTATACAGCCCCGTATTCTAGAAGTGCCCTTTTGAGAACCTCGTTATCCAGAAACTCTGTCTTTTCAGGGAGGAAAAATACCTCCTGCACATGTTTCTGTACAGGAAGCCCTGTGGGTGAATAGGCGGACAACTCGTTATAAGGGTCTAAGGATTCATTTACAGGCCCGCTCCAGCGAGAAAGGTATGCTGTTGATATGAATGCGTTCCCGCCGTCATCCGAAGTTAGATCGAAACCTTCCGGATAGTTCTTTGAGACAAGGTTCTTCATGTTGTTTTCGGAATAGTCATAGCTTTTTCTTTCTGCTCCCAGAAGATAAGATTCAAGAGATGCCATGCTTGCAAAGGCCCAGCAGCTTCCATCCTTTCCCTGATTCTTTGCAACTGTTACTTTTCCTTCCTTGCGCAGATCATAAGCAGGCGGAAGGTCTGAACCTGAAGCTCTCAGTAAAAGTCTTCCTTCAGAGCTTGCAAGTTCTGGCAGGTTCACAGGCGAGGGTCTATACCCTGTGCCTGAAGTCTGTCCGTAACTATCTCCAAAAGAAAGAGGTTCAATCGAGTAAGGCTGCCAGTCTTCCAGAAAGTCGGGATTTATCGGTGCTGTTTCAATCACAGATTCAACCACGGATTCAGCAGAAGATGTGCAGTTCTGCGGCATTTCAGGATCTTCGACACTTCCTGCAGCAAAACCCGGGCTGCCCGCCAGGCACAAAATCAAGACCGTAAATATAAGCAGAAAAGATTTTATTTTTTTAAGCAGGGAGTATTTTATTGTTGTCATGATTTTTAGCCTCAGTTAGATCATTTCATGGTCAGCCCACGGGAAGTTTCTTAAATCTGGTCGTTAGTATAGATCTTTGTCATTATTTTATAATTTACTTATGGAAATATCTGTAGAACCGGTCTATAAATAGTTTCCTAACTGGGCAAATTTTTTATTATATGATTGGACAATTTTATGTATCCTCTTCAAATTTGATGGGTTTTCAATCACAGGAAAAATATAATAATTACTCCATTTCCCCTTATCATATTTTGGGTCGTGTACACGAGTTATTGATCAATTCCGAAAAAGCGAGTACATCTCCTGTATTTGAGAAAAATGTAGAGAGATTCTTGTGTTTACGGTTTTCAATAACTCACACCCACGACCGAATCCTGTATCCTACTTTCGGCAGGTCGACGTTTAATTTTTGATAATTTTACTGATGGCGATTTTGAAATAATGCTCCTTACTTGTGTGTAATTGATAGGTTTACATATGACCAATTATTAATTTCTCATACTAAACTTTAATGAAAAAATGATTTAGTATTTATATATGCTGTGGGAGTTGAGCCACCTGTTAACCAGCTTTAAACCTAATCTATAGTTAGTGAATGTTCAAAAACGGCATCAAGAAAAATATTCTAATTTTTAATGTCGACCTGCCGAAAGTAGGCTGTATTCCGAATAATCAATCAAGTTTCTAATCATGAAAACAATCCTAAAATTTTTGATGATTAAGAATCAAATGGCTTTTGGGATAGGCTCATAGTATAATTAACAATAAAAAATAAAACAGCAATATTAAATACTATATGATCATAGTTGCATATAATCATATATTAGTGGTGATGTTTGCGGATATTGTTTGTATACTTAAGGCTTTGGCTGACGAGAACAGAATACGGATACTGAATCTTTTAAGAAACGATGAATTATGTGTCTGTGATATTGAGGCTACTCTAGATATTAAACAATCCAATGCTTCTAGACACTTAAATAGACTGAAGGTAGCAGGAATAATTGTCTCCGAAAAAAAATCCCAGTGGGTCTACTATCGATTAAAAGATGAAACTTTTGTGAAATTTCCCTTCCTTTCAATCATCATTGAGGATGAAATCGGAAAAATCAGTGTTTGTAAAGACGATTTAGTGCTATTGAAGAAATTCAAAGCAAGTGGTAAATCTTGCGATTCTGTTATCAAATAATATTGAAGAAAATTTCGATAAACCTCTGATTTCAATAAATTGCTTATATACTCCTTATAAATAATCAGCCAAATATTGAGGTTTATCGAAATTCTCTGAAGACAATAAATTTCAAGTGGCTATCAGATGGAAAAAAAATAATCAGGTTTACTAAAAGGAATGCAGGTGTTTATTTTGGAAAAATCTGTTGTATCAAAATTGTCGTTTCTCAATCGTTATTTAACCCTGTGGATCTTTCTGGCTATGTTTGTTGGTGTAGCCCTGGGCTTTGTTTATCCGGGCTTTGCAGAATTTTTAAAGAGCCTATCTATTGGCACCACATCCATTCCCATTGCCATTGGTTTGATAGTTATGATGTATCCTCCCCTGGCACGGGTTAAATATGAGGAATTAGGTAAGGTGTTCAAGAATCGTAAGGTATTAGGTTTATCTTTACTGCAAAACTGGGTCATTGGCCCGATTCTGATGTTTATCCTGGCGATTGTATTTCTCAGGGGATACCCGGAATACATGGTAGGTGTTATTCTAATTGGTCTGGCCAGGTGCATAGCCATGGTGATTGTCTGGAATACCCTGGCAGATGGGGACAATGAGTATGCTGCTGCTCTAGTCGCCTTCAATTCAATCTTTCAGGTAGTCTTTTACTCCGTTTTTGCTTATTTCTTTATAACCATACTGCCTGAGTGGCTGGGGCTTAGTGGTATGGAAGTAAATGTATCTATGGGAGAAGTTGCCCAGAGTGTTGCCATCTACCTGGGAATTCCCTTTACTGCTGGCTTTTTAACCCGTTACTTCCTGCGTCCAGCAAAAGGAGCCGAATGGTATGACGGCACATTCGTTCCTAAATCAGGTCCAATTGCACTTTATGCCCTGCTGTTCACGATTATCGTGATGTTTTCTTTAAAAGGCGAATATATTGTTGCCCTTCCTTTAGATGTAGTAAGGATTGCAATTCCCCTCTTAATCTATTTTGTAATTATGTTTAGTGTCTCCTTTTTTATCTCTATGAAATTGGGGGTAAACTATGGACAGACCACATCCCTTTCTTTTACCGCAGCCAGCAATAACTTCGAACTGGCGATTGCAGTAGCAGTAGCGGTTTTTGGCATCGATTCCGGGCAGGCATTTGCAGCGGTAGTAGGCCCTTTGATTGAAGTGCCAGTTATGATAGGACTTGTGAATGTCGCACTTTACTGGAGAAAGAAATATTGTATTAACTTCAAAATGTGTGGAGAATAATAGCTCACATCTTTGCTGAAAATTAAGAGTTTAGCCAAGTCTGGAAAACAAAATCTGGAGAGGCATTTAACTATCTGCAGTTCAGTTTTTACAGTCAATTAATGCTGCACTTACATGGAGCTATACTCTCTGTGTTTAAGGGGTTTATCCGTTCATTCGGATTTATCCTTTTATTTATCTTTTGTTGCCCATTCTTTATTAAAATCCGATGTCCATTCATCCAGCGTATAAATGAAACCTAGCCGAGAAATCAATACATATTTTTCATAAAGTAAAAAAAGGAGTCGTTTTCAACATGCAATACAGCCTTGGGATTGATGCAGGAGGTACTTACACCGATGAGGTGCTTATAAGGGATACGGACGGTGCCATTGTCGATTCAAATAAAGCGCTTACCACCTATCCTGATCCTCTTGAAGGCATCAAAAACGTAATAGACGGCCTGAATTCTGAATATATCGAAAACGTAAAGCTAGTCTCGGTTTCCACAACTCTTTCCACCAACACTATCCTTGAAGGCACAGGTTTTCCAGTAGCCCTGATTCTTATAGGAGATCATCCTCTTGGAAAGGAAGTGCCAACCGAACATGTACTTTTCGTTACAGGTGGACATAATCACAATGGAGAAGAGGTTGCTGCCCTTGACCTTGAAGCTATTGAGAATTTTGCCCTGAAGGCGAAAGGTAAAGTTTCAGCTTTTGCCATATCGTCTTTTTTCAGCACGAGGAACCCTGAACACGAAATAAAAGCCAGGGACAGGATTCTTGAGCTTACGGGGCTACCTGCGGTTTGCGGACATGAACTTTCCCAGGAGCTTGGGGCTTACGAAAGAGCAGTAACGGCTTTTCTCAATGCCCAACTAATCCCTATAACAAGACAATTTGTGCAGTCAATTATTTCAGATATCACGAACCGTGGGATTAATGCCCGGCTCCTTATGCTCAAATGCGACGGTTCGGTAGTTGGGATAAGAGATGCCCTGAAAAAACCAATAGAAACGATCTTTTCAGGCCCAGCAGCAAGCCTTGTAGGGGCTTCTTACCTTTCAGGGCTTAAGACCTGCGCGGTTGTAGATGTGGGAGGGACAAGTACCGATATCTCCTCAATCTGTATGGGTGTTCCTGACCTGAGCGACGAAGGAGCCATTGTGGGAGGCTGGAAGACCCGAGTTCGGGCAATAAGGATGGAGACAACGGCTACAGGCGGAGATAGCCATATCTGGGTAGTAGATAGGAAACTCTTCCTCGGGCCCAGACGGGTTATGCCTCTGGCAGTAGCTGCAGTGAAGTATCAGGGGTTTCTGAATAACCTCAAAAGGACACCTATACCTCCAAGAGAAGACCTCGGAGAAAACATTCAGCCCACAAAGTTTTTTGTAAGATCAGGCTATCCGGCAGGAGAACTGAGCAGGATCGAAGCCGAGGTGCTGGAAGTTATAGGAGACGAACCAGTTTCAGTGCCGGAAATTTCAGCCCTTATAAGAAAAGACCTTCACCCTCAAACTCTTGATACTCTGATCAAAAAACGCCTTGTCCAGGTAATTGGTTTTACTCCTACAGACGCTTTGCATGTGCTTGGAGAATACACAGTCTGGAACAAAGAAGCTTCCCGTATTGGAGCAGAAAGACTTGCAAGGCTCATGCGCATGACCCCAGGGGAGTTCTGCACCGCCGTAAAAAAGAGGGTTGCTAGGAACATGGCCCTTCATCTGCTCTCGTATATCCTGGCAGGAGTTCCGGAAACAGCTGTTGAAAAGATTCTGGACGGGAACTATCCTGTAAAATTCAAACTTGGAATCCCTGTTGTCCTCCTTGGAGGCCCTGTCCGGGCGCACAGGAAAGAATTGGAAGAGTTGATAGACGCCGACATCCTGGTTCCTGAACATGCCGAGGTAGGGAATGCTATAGGGGCACTTGTAGGAAAAGGCATCAAAAGAGCTGAAATTCTCATAAGGCCAGCAAGCCTAATGTCCCCAGATAGGGATTTCCTTGTCTTTGCTCCCGACAGCAGGCTGAGGTTCGAGACTTATTCGGAAGCTCTTGAAACAGCAACAGAAATTGGGAAAAAGCTTGTTGAAGATTATATGAAAGATTGCGGCCTCAGCGGGAACCAGGTTGAAATTTCACTTGAGAAAAAGACTATCACTCCTGATGGCTGGAACCATCCTCCCATGGAGACAAATCTACTGGTGATGGGAGTGGGAATGAGAGAAATTATACCTAAGTAAATCTTTTAACATCACTACCTTTTTGGCAGTATCCTGAAAATTTTTGATGAGCAAGGACAAAATTGGTTTAGGATAAGCTCAAAAAGAAAGTTTAGTCGTTTCCATTGTGATTAATGTTTTTGTAAAGTAAGCTAAAGATGGTAATGAAGTATGCCTAAAAATATACCAAACAAAGCGCGATTATTCGTAAAAAAGCTTTTGTTAAGAAGAAAAGGTGTTGTGATTCATAATAATTGCACATTTTCAGGAGTGAATTTCGCAGGCAGAGCTCAAATAGATCCATACTGTAGGCTAATAGGAGATCCAGAAATAACAATTGGAAATAACTTTTACATGAACACAGGTTGCCATATTTTAGGTGAAATCATAATCGGAAATGATGTTCTGATTGGCCCCAAAACCGTAATATGGGGTAAAGACAAAGGAATTCGGAGAGGAGAGCTCATCCGAAAACAGCCCGATATTAGAATGCCCATAACAATAGGAAACGATGTATGGATTGGAGCGAACGCAACTATCTTAAAAGGAGTTTGTATTGGCGACGGTGCAGTAATAGGAGCCGGTTCCGTAGTTACGAGAGATATTCCGGAAAACGCAATTGTGGTAGGGAACCCTGCAAAAGTTATAAAATACAGAGAATAATTTGGATTCTTTTTTCAGCAAGATATTTCAAGAAAAAAGCTTCAAAACAGACTATCTCAAAACTACATTTGATTCTACAATGGGAGTAAAATATTCTACAACGCGATTAATTTATACCTGAATTTCGGAATAATTTTCAATCTATATTTAAAGTGATTTTTTCATTTTGTGATTGAAAATCTGAATTCACAAGAAGAATCCGATCTTCAATCAAAGTCAATATTCAACATCTAAATACTTCAATCCAGAAGTATTATCTCGAAGATTACAACCAATTACAAAATCGAGTGATAGGTATTTGAATACACTATTTTTTGTATTAATAACCTTTATATCATATTGCCGTATATTTTTATATAATTATATATTGATATGTGATAAAAATAAAGTGTGCTCAAATAGACAAAATTGAGAAAGAGATTAAGCGACATGGATAAGCTGAATGAATAATCAAGCCAAGAGAATATCAGTGGAAATAACATCAAAATCAAAGGAGAGATATTTTATGGTGAAAATGATAATTTTTGAGCCTGCAATGTGTTGTTCCACGGGTTTATGTGGACCTGTAATTGACGTGGAGCTTTTAAGGATATCAACAGCTATAAGTAATTTACAAATAAATGGTGTAAAGGTTGAAAGATATAACCTTAACAGTAATCCGCAAGCCTTTGCAGATAACATAGTTATAAGCGAAATACTGAACCGAGACGGGGTTGATGCGTTACCTGTAACTATTGTTGACGGTAAAGTGGTCAAGACCAAGAAATATCCTACAAACGATGAGTTGCTTAAATTATTGGATGTGCCAGAAAATTATTTAAAAGCAAAAGGAAAGCCTGCGGCGAAGCGTTCCTGTTGTGACGATGGATGTTGTTAATATTAAGCCATCTAGGTGAGTATATTGTTTGAAGCGTTTAATCTTAAACAAATAAAACTTACTAAATATTTATTTTTTACGGGTAAAGGTGGCGTTGGAAAAACTTCCACTGCTTGTGCTACTGCTGTAACTCTGGCGGACGAAGGGAAAATGGTTTTGCTGATCAGTACTGATCCGGCCTCAAATCTGCAAGATGTATTTAACGCCGAGTTAAATAATAAAGGAGTTTCCATAAAAGATGTGCCCAATTTGATTGTGGTCAATATTGATCCTGAAGAAGCTGCCCAGGAATATAAAGAAAGTATTGTCGCACCCTATAGAGGGAAGCTGCCTGAGGTAGTAATTCAAAATATGGAGGAACAGCTTTCCGGTTCGTGTTCTGTTGAAATCGCGGCCTTTAATGAGTTTTCAGCATTTATAACTGATGAAAAGACTGAGCAAGAATATGACTACATCATTTTTGATACAGCCCCTACTGGGCACACTCTTCGATTGATGCAGTTGCCTTCAGCCTGGAGTAATTTCATAAGCGAAAGTACACATGGAGCATCTTGTTTAGGTCAACTTTCCGGGCTTGAAAGTAAAAAAGAGATTTATAAGCAAGCCGTCGAAACATTGTCTAATAAAAATATGACTACTCTTATTCTTGTTTCCCGCCCGGAAAAAGAACCTCTTAAAGAAGCTGAAAGGGCTTCACAGGAACTTAAGGAGTTAGGTGTTAATAATCAAATACTTATAATCAATGGTGTATTGCAAAGCTATGATGATACCGTATCTCAGAGCCTTTTTGATAAGCAACAAGAGGCTTTGAAAAGTATGCCCATTGGTTTAAAAAACTTTGTGACCTATGAAATCCCTCTTAGAGCGTATAATATTACAGGCATAGATAACGTAAGAGCATTCTTACATCGGGATAACGATAAAATTAGTGATGAGAAGATCAATTCTAAGCGGATTCCTAAACTCAAAAATGTTATAGATGACCTATATACTTCTGGCAAAAAAGTAATATTCACCATGGGTAAAGGTGGAGTGGGAAAAACAACGATTGCAGCAGCAATTGCATTAGGTATGGCTCGAAAGGGTGCTAAAGTTCACCTCACAACGACAGATCCTGCAGCACATATTAAATTCGTTATTGAAGAAAGTAATGATATCACAGTAAGTAGGATTGACGAAGAGGCAGAGCTTGCTAAATACAAAGAGGAAGTGCTCACCAAAGCAAGGGAAACAATGGGTGAAGATGATATCGCCTATGTCGAAGAAGATTTAAGGTCACCCTGTACCCAGGAAATTGCTGTTTTCAGAGCGTTTGCTCGAGTTGTAGAGAAAGCTAAAAATGAGGTTGTTGTTATTGATACAGCACCCACAGGACATACTCTTTTACTTCTCGATTCAACCCAGAGTTATCATAGAGAAATCAGTCGTTTGCAAAGTAACATCCCAGAATCGGTTAAAAATTTGTTACCCAGGTTGAGAAACGCTGATGAAACCGAGGTTCTAATCATTACATTAGCAGAAACTACACCTGTGTACGAGGCAATGCGGCTTGAGTCTGACCTGAAACGTGCAGGAATCAATAGCAAATGGTGGATAATCAATGCCAGTTTATATGCAACTGCAACAACGAATAAAACGCTCACAGCGAAGGCCAGCAATGAAATTGAATGGATAAACAAGGTTGACAAACATTCCAATGGAAATTTTGCAGTCATAGAATGGAAAGCAGATGAAATCAAAGATGAAAAGCTACTAGATTTAATACAGTAATATGGGTTCTGTTGCAAAAACTCGGGCTGTTTTACCAAACCAGTGAAAAACATCACAATTGGGATATTAAGATGTCATAAGCAGATCAATAATAACACAAAAAGAAATTATTATAGCCTAAAAGGGTAGAAAAATTATTTTTGCAACAGAACCCTTTATTCTTTCACCATATCTAATTCAAGGCTTATAAATCAAGAGGAACCTGAATGATCTGAGCCGCTTCATAGATCAACCAAGTCTATCAGGCTCCACTCAACATCTAAAGGCCCAATCCTTTTGCCACAGATGCTGCAAAAGTCTCATCAGCCTACCGCAAGTTTTCGATTGCACGTCTCTAAATAGCTGGAATGGTGACATGGCTCAGGTCCGCCACAAGGTTGCCAATCATATGTTTCTGCCCTGTCTTGTCAAGCGACCGATACCTTTCTCCAGCCTGAGCAAAGTCGTTTGTTTTGAAGATCTTCAAGCCCTTGAAGACATTTATGCTACGATCATGCGAGATCGAAGCGATCAAGATTCATCACCTTTGTCCAGGCCGCCACGAAGTCTTGGACAAACTTCTTCTGCGCGTCCGCACTTCCATAGACCTCGGCCAGAGCCCGGAGCTGAGAGTTCGAACCGAAGATGAGATCGACACGCGTGCCGGTCCACTTGACTACCCCAGTCTTGCGATCGCGCCCTTCAAACATGTCCTTGGCGTCCGATACCGCCTTCCACTCCGTGCCCATGTCGAGCAGGTTCACGAAGAAATCGTTGGTTAACGCTTCCGGCTTCTGGGTAAAAACGCCGTGCTGGGTCTGTCCGAAGTTGGTGTTCAGCACGCGCATACCGCCAACGAGCACCGTCATCTCTGGTGTGGTCAGCGTCAGCAATTGCGCCTTGTCAACCAGCAACGCCTCGACTGATACGGTGTATTGGCTCTTGAGGTAGTTGCGGAAGCCATCCGCGATCGGTTCGAGTAAGGCGAAGGAGATCACATCGGTCTGCTCCTGCAAGGCATCCATGCGCCCTGGCGAGAAGGGAACCGTCACATCGAAACCAGCATTCTTCGCAGCTTGCTCGACGCCTGCACAACCAGCCAAAACGATCAGGTCAGCAAGCGAGACCTTCTTGCCGCCAGAGGCCGTGCTGTTGAACTCGCTCTGGATACCTTCGAGAGTGTTCAGCACTTTCGCCAGTTCGGCCGGCTGGTTGACTTCCCAATCCTTCTGCGGCGCGAGGCGAATTCGTGCGCCGTTCGCACCGCCACGCTTGTCGGAGCCACGGAAGGTGGACGCCGACGCCCAGGCGGTCGAAACCAGTTGTGAGATCGACAGCCCTGAGGCAAGGATCCTGCCCTTGAGGGAGGCAATGTCCTTCTCATCGATCAACTTGTGATTGACCGAGGGGATGGGGTCTTGCCAGATGAGCTCTTCGGCAGGAACCTCCGGGCCGAGATAGAGTGCGCGCGGACCCATGTCGCGGTGCGTCAGCTTGAACCACGCGCGGGCGAATGCGTCCGCTAATTGATCCGGGTTCTCGTAGAAGCGCCTTGAAATCTTTTCGTAAGCGGGGTCGAACCTCAAGGAAAGGTCAGTGGTCAGCATGCTTGGCGTGTGACGCTTGGACGGGTCGTAGGCATCCGGAATCGTGCCGGCGCCGGCGCCACCCTTCGGTTGCCATTGATGTGCACCGGCCGGGCTCTTCGTCAATTCCCATTCGTAGCCGAACAGGATCCTGAAGAAGTTGTTGCTCCACTTCGTTGGCGTGTTGGTCCAAGTGACCTCTAGGCCGCTGGTGATCGCGTCACAGCCTTTGCCGGTACCGAAGCTGCTCTTCCAACCGAGGCCCTGTTCCTCGATACTGGCCGCTTCTGGCTCAGGCCCGACATGGGACGCAGGACCGGCGCCGTGGGTTTTGCCGAAGGCGTGACCGCCAGCGATGAGCGCAACGGTCTCTTCGTCGTTCATGGACATGCGAGCGAAAACCTCGCGGATATCCTTGGCCGCCGCGATCGGATCCGGGTTGCCGTTCGGGCCTTCCGGATTGACGTATATCAGCCCCATCTGCACGGCAGCGAGCGGATTTTCGAGGTTCCGGTCGCCGGAGTAGCGTTTATCACCCAGCCACGTGTCCTCAGAGCCCCAATAGACCTCCTGATCCGGCTCCCAGACGTCCTCACGACCGCCTCCGAAACCGAACGTTTTGAATCCCATCGTTTCCAGGGCGACGTTGCCCGCAAGAATCATGAGGTCGGCCCATGAAATCTGCCGGCCATACTTCTGCTTGATCGGCCAGAGCAGGCGACGTGCCTTGTCCAGGCTGACGTTGTCCGGCCAACTGTTGAGCGGCGCGAAGCGCTGCTGGCCCCTACCGCCGCCACCGCGGCCGTCACCGGCGCGGTAGGTGCCGGCGCTGTGCCACGCCATGCGAATGAACAAAGGGCCATAGTGGCCGAAGTCCGCCGGCCACCAGTCCTGCGAATCGGTCATCAGCGCCGCGAGATCTTTCTTCACCGCCGCCAGGTCGAGGCTCTTGAACTCTTTTGCGTAGTTGAAGTCCTCGCCCATCGGGTTGGACTTGGAGGAATGCTGGTGCAGGATCTCAATCTTCAAATGGTTCGGCCACCAGTCGCGGTTCGACGTGCCTCTACCGGTTTCTTGTTTGTTTGCTCTGTCCGTTACAGGGTTCTTTCTGTCGTCAGTCATAACGTTACCTACCATTTACTAAAATTCAAGACCAAATCTCTAGTATGCAATCTCTTCAATCTTGTCTCCTCTTGGGAGAATTGAATGCCGATTGCCATAGGGCTTAATTTCGGTCCGCTTTCCAAGAGCTTGAAATTCTTACATGCTGTTTTGCCATGTACAATTTGTCATCTTTTAAGGTTGAACGACAAAGCCTCTTAATAGGCTTCATCATAATACAGCTCATGTAAGGTCCATCCGCTATTCTTTCAAACCGTCATCCTCTTGTCGAATTTGCCTTTTCAATCCTGGAAGTTCGTTACTTTAGGTCTTACGACTCCGATTCTGGCTATATTTCCTCCTCTAATCATTACTAATAATTTACTATCCTTGAAGAACTTATTACAGTTCAATATTCAACTACTATAACCGCGGATATCTATTTAATATTGATTATTACATAATAATGAGCTATGAATAGCCTTCAAGACTCAGACTCATCCATAATCAAAGCTCTCCGCGAAAAAGGATACAAGGCTACGCCCCAGAGAATAGCGATCGGTCAATTTGTTCTCCACACTCATGCCCATCCAACGGCCCAGAGAATTTATAGCGAAGTCAAGAAGGTCTATCCAACAGTCAGTCTTGCAACAATTTATAAAACTGTTCAAATCTTGAAAGAGGCAGGTTTGATCCAGGAATTAAATTTAGAGAAAGATCAGGCCAGATTTGATCTCAATATGAAGCCACACGCACATCTGGTTTGCCTTCAGTGCAAAAGTATCAATGACTGCACAGACCCCATGATTTCAGAAATTGTGGATCGGATGTCAAATGAAGCAGATTTTTCTGCTGGAGGATGGAATTTTAACATATTTGGCATTTGCAGCAACTGCATACGGAAAAAAAGTATATGTGGCTGACTCTGTTTATAATATTGTTTCATGCGTCTTCGGTTAAGTGAGGAATCATGATAAATTGCATCCATTTCTACAACAGATGTTCAAGATTTTAACAGAGCAGGGGATGAAGCAAGGTATCGATTTGAGGTAAAGCGGGCAAAATTTGAGGCAGACTTCTGATCCAAAATCGACAGTCCTCAGGCAAAAAAATTCCTTAACCGATGACCAATGAAGTAGTATAAAACTAGAGTAATAAATCGCAAAGTATTCTAATATAGCAAAGTATTCTATTCTAGTGCAAATCGCTTCGTTATAAAGTCAAGTCTTATATATTATTATCTGTATTTTTTTCATGAATTGATCAAATCTGAAAGCGAGTATACTTTCCATTTTTAGGAAAGTTTAGAGAGATTCTTGTATTTACAATTTTCAACAACTCATTGACACGCCCTCTCTTTGCTCTTGATGAAAAGTGTCTGAAACTGACCTGGACAAAAAATATATTCATTAAGTTGCAACTCAGTGATTAAATTATGCAAGTTGAGAACCTAAATGAAGTTGCGTGCCCAAATCCTAAATGTGAATGTTATCTCAAGGTGGAAGGAAAAGCTATTATAAAGCGGGGGAAGTATAAAACCGGCCACCAGCGGTACTACTGTAAACATTGCGGGAAATTCTTTATGGACACGATAGGTACCGCTGTATATCACAAACATCTGTCAGGCGATGAGATAAAGCTGATATACCGGCTTTTTATTGAAAAAAATGGAATACGTAGTATTGAACGGATAACAGGGCACCACAGGGATACAATAAGCCATTTGATAAGAAACACGGTAAAAAACCAAAAAACGGAGGAATATCTGGTCAAACAGATAGGGTTGACCTCTGAGGAGTGCGAAAGGTTGTGGGTACTTTTAGAAAAGAAGAGAAATACTTCCTGAAAACCGCGTTGAAATAGCAGGTATACAAATGAATCTTTAATACAAGAAAGCTGGTGTATAATATACGGAAAATATGCCTTTACAAAAATATTATTAATTAGCTTATCCCAAAACCAATTTTATTCTCAAGCGGTAAGAGTTTCAGAACGATTTTCCAATCAGAAACTTGATAGATTACTCGGAATATAAGATTTTAGAAGCAAATTATAAGTTTTAGGATGAGCTCGTAATATAAAAAAGTAATAAAAAGATATTCTGAGCCTACAATGTGTAAGTTCTATATCTATTTAAAGCTTGGAAAGAAAGATCCGTAGGTATGTCCTTTCTCGGATTTCAATTGCCCATGCTTCTTATTATTCAGACTTAATCCATTATCTGGTTGATTTTATTGTAAAAATCTATAATCAAATTTGTTGCCTCGTTTTCCCTGTTCAGCTGGAAAGTTCGGATTTGCTTTCCGAGTAGTTTTTCTAGCACAACGCCAGAGTCGATTAAAGGTGTAATAACCCTTGATACGCTGGAATGAGACAGGCCAGTTTCCTCAGCTATTCCTGAAAGGTAGGTTGGTTCATTCTGGTTTTCGATCAGGTTCTTAAGGACTGTCATCTGTGCGGTTTTTCCAAAGATTTTTTCTAATGCGTCCATTATTTTCATCTCAGAGGTGGCTGTTCTCATAAGTGATTCTTAGTTCCAATACAGCTACGGTTATAAACTTATCTTTTTATTATACAGATTAGATTGAGGATCTCAAATTAGCTCTTAAAATCTATAATCTAATTTGACACCCGTTTCTTTAAAAGTATCTCCCAAATGAATTCTTATTTCCAACCTTATTTTGCATTTCTGTCAGCACCAGCAGTTGATATGCTATGAAACTCAATAGAGAGTAGAGTCCTCTACTCTCGTTTCTCACTCTTCTGATATCAAATTTTACTGTACCCTTAATATGTCCATGTATCTTTTCACATTCAGATCTCTTTTTGTACTGCTTATCGAATGACTCATCTCTGATGTTCTGGTTTCTCAGGTACATTCCTACCTGTTCTTTCCTTCCAATCTCATATAGAAATTTGAGCTTGTTTTCCATCGGTGCATGAACATCTCCGCCGATTCTCCACTTTTTATTTACCCAGTGATTGATTCTTTCCTCTTCACCTTCTTGATTGATTACGGCATTTGAGGCGTAGGAGATAATCGGTTTTGCATCCAGATGATACCAAATGTCAGAATGATTAAGGAATGAATCATAACCTCCATCTGCAGAATACAATTCGAGATCAGCGTTCATCTTCTTTAGAGCTTCAATATGGTTGAGAAGTTCTGGAGAATCACCAGCAACTCCTTTTGTATGAGTCATGAAAACAGGGTAAGTTCCAACCATTGTAATATGCGCCTTATCCATTTTGCATTCATAATGAGAATTGTAATCAGCATGTTTATCGTATCTTGAAGCTTCAAGTGGAGTGGAATCGATCTTAACTTCCTTTTTCTGAGAAAGTTTGAGAATTTTTTCACCTAAAAGCATCATTATCTCATTGATTCCTTCATCTCCAAGCCTATACTTCACAAAATGATGAAGGGTTCCACCTGAAGGAAGTTTAATCTGACCGCTTTCATCAAAAAAAGAGAGCACGATAGCTTCTTCCTCTGTTAAGGAAGAAATGGTTTTATCATATGAAAGTTTCCTGAAACATTTCACAACAAAGAGTTTTATCATAGAAGAAACACTGTATTTAAAGTGCCAACTTTTGTTGGTATAAAAAGTACGCTCGACGTGCTTTGCAATATCGTCAATGCAGAGGAAGTGCAGGAATTGGCAAATTGAAGTGCTTTCTCTGCTAAGATAGTTATCGAAGGAGTCCTCGAAGAGGACTCCTTTATATAACATACTATTTTTCGCCATGAGAACGGCATATCTGGCATTATTTAAAGTTGCCACTATCGAATAAAGACAAGTGCCTATCAGAGTCAGTGAAAAAAAGAATAGGTTTTTAAGTCAAAATTCTAATTTGAGAGCTTCAACGAATTAGAAAAATCTTCTACCGAGAAAATCCTGGATTATTTGGAACACTCAAAAATCTACAATCAAACATAAAAGTTTAAGTACATATGTGCAATTTATCGTTTAAGGGTATTTCTATTATTAAAATCACAAAAATCGGAGATTTTCCGGGAGTTGCGATGCAATCGCAACAGCACGGGGGCCGTTTCACTTCCCGAATTGCGCCTCGGGAGTACGCTGTCCGTTTCACTCGCTTTGCTCGCTCAAGCGGACTGAGTTGAAAAGTTTTAGCTTTTCCGTGTACTCCATAATTTTCCGTGGTTATAGAGTCTGGAGTGAATTAAGTGTAGATGTGTACATTAGAAATATAAAACCGATGATGTAAAGTTATTGTCTTTTCTGAGAAAATGAGTGTGAGAAAACATGAAATCGCTGGAAAGCAGGATTAAAAAAGAAAATAAGCAGCTTTGAAGGCTGCTTTAAATGGAAATTTATTTCGGGATTTAGTACTTTATTCTTACTTCCGTCTCAGGACCTGGTACACAGCTCCAAGGACTCCGAGGGCTGCTACGGACTCAAAACCTGGAATAGATGATTTCTCGTCCGAAGGCTTTTCCGAATCAGACGCCAGGTTCGATTTCGGAACCTCAGGAATGGGGGAGTTGCCACTTACCAAATCAGAAGGATTCAGTTCTATGTTCTCATTGGGTACGACAATTGTGAAGGGACCGAAACCTGGAGTTTTGGCGTCGAAGAAAACGTAGGTGTTGTCTTCACCAACTTCTTTGGTTTCAAGCTTGCTCCATGTTTTATCGTAGTGCCAGAGAGCCAGAGACGTTGCATTAGCTCCGCATTTTTCGAGCCATGTCTTTTCGACTCTGAAGCCGACGACCGCGTTTTCGATGTTTTCAGGATTTGCTATTCCTCCTGAACCTACCCAGATGTTCACGTTTTTGTAAACTGTGCCTTCAGGCAGGCTCGAAACCAGCTTGGACTGACCTTTCAACATTTCGACAACAGTAGTGATCTTTCCCAGATTCTTTTTGGCATCAAACTCCACATACCTTATGCAGGTTGTACCCTTTGGAAACTCGAACTTTACGTGTGTTCCAGCGATGATAGACTTCTGGGACAGCTCCTTGGAAGCGACGTTGCTCTGGGGCTCGGGGGAACCGCCTGCTCCGCCGCCTGAACTGCTTCCGTGTGAACTGCTTCCGCCTGAGCTGCTTCCGCCTGAGTCGCTACTGGAAGGTTGACTGACAGTGATGGAACAGTCGGCAGGAAGGATAGCAAATTCAGCTTTGTTGATATCTCTTAAAAGACCCACAATTTTGTATGTACCGGTTGATGCCGGAGCTTTCAGGGTGTAGCTGAGGCTTTTTTCATTCATCAACAGGAAGGAAACATTGCTGCCATTTACAGTTATAGCTCTTTCCGGAAGATTCGAGCCAACAAATGTGAAACCAGCAGGAAGCATTTCAAGGACCTGCCCGGCAGCACCGTAGTCGGCTACATTGACCGTTACCTGGAACTCCTGATTGGGAGTGACCGAAGAAGGAAAAGCCCTTCCTGAACTGCCTGCCGAAGCCTGAGCAGCATATAAAATCCGATCCCACCCATCAGCAAAGTATCCACTCAGAACTGCATATTTGATTCCACTGGATACATTGTTATCATTTACAAGAGTCTTAATTTCCTCAGGAGAGAAGACCCCGTCAGCGCCTCCAAACCTGGTTGCGAGTTCACTTTCTTTCAATACGGTGATAGAGATCCTCTCTGTAACACTGCTTCCGGAGGGATACGCAGCCGTAAAGGCTAATTTAAACTCACCTGGTACAGTACTGTTTACGTTGCAGGTATAAAGGTTTCCACCCTCTGAATTCAATGAAACCACTCCCTGTCCTATGGGGGTAAGGTCGATGGTCACTAATGGAATTTTAGAGGATTTTGGATCTACAACCTTTGCCGTGACAGTCGAGAAATCCTTCCCGTCATTCAGGATGAATATGGGAGATGCAGATAAAGTTTCTATAGTTGGGGGTATAAAGTCTCCGTAGAAAGTCAGGTCAAGTTTCGCTGGCAAAGCTCCGTGCTTATAGGTAACGGAAACAGGTTCGGATGCGACGCCTCCCAGCTTGAAGGTTATCGCTTTTCCATTATATTTCTCAGTACCCGAGACTGTCACTTTGTACTTTCCAATCTCTTTAAGAGTGTTCGAGCCAACAAGCTCTGAATCTATATATGCAGATATTGTAATTCCGGGACCCGCATTTGCAGCATCTCCTTTAAGGTTTCCTTCAAACACGTTGGGGATAGTAGGAGGACTGCTGGCAGATGCAGACGGAACAAGGGATAAGCCCAGTAGGAGAATAACCAGGCATGATAAAATTTTTAAATATTTGTCCTTGATGGTCATCGTGTCACCTTGAAATTTTACCATTAATTATGTAGACTTTTTTTAAAAAAGTCCTTCAGGGATTCCTTCGAGATCCCCTCCCGAAATCGGATCCGAAAGCGAGCAGAAGTATGCCTGCAAACACATAAGCAATAGGGAAACCTGGAGCACTTTTTGGTTTAGGGGAAGCTTCGGAAGATTCTGCTGCCTCTTTATCTCCGGAGTTTGCGCTCGTATTTTTCAGAGCCGTCATGTTCGGCTCAAGGACTGAGCTTTTAATGTTCTCGGCTTTGAGGCCCTCTGCGGAAACTCCCTGTTCTTTACTTGCTGTCAAAGGTTCTGAACCTGTTTTTAAATTTGGATTACTATTTGAATTACTATTTGTGTTAATATTTGTGTCACTATTTGAATTACTTTCAGTAGTCTCCGAATAAACTACCTTACCATCAGGCAGTTCGACGGTAACTATACCTCCGGATCCCCAGGCAACACTGCTTGCAGCATTCTTTCCGTCCACTTTAAAAGTAACCGGTTTTCCCTCATCCTCAGCAGCTCCAGAAATCAAGAGATAGTAATTTCCAGAGGAAGTATTTGCGAGAAACTCTTTTTCATTAAGGTAAGCTGCAACAACAGTCCCGTTGGGAGCAGGTGTGCCGTCAATGAGGGCAACTCCTGTTACTGTCATCGGGAGCGTCGGAGGAGCTGAAGGAACATCCGCTTCTGCCATGCATGTCTGGGAGAAGGCCAGGAAAAACAACAGTAGTATAGATGTTCCTAACAGGCCATTTTTTAATTTTGTATTCATTGTAGACCTCCAATTATACGCGAACAACAAAAAGAAAAAGAACCGTTCAGCCGGTTCAGGCTGAACAGTCAGTTGTTCCGGAAATTAGGATTCCAGATTCATCACGTTCAGTAACTCGCTAAGATCAGCCAGATCAAAACCTACAGGCCACGTATCTGTATTCAACGGATTAAAACCTACAGGCCACGTACCTGCATCCGACGGTTCAAAGCCTGAAGGCCACGTACCCTGATTATCCAGATCAAAGCCTTCCGGGAAACCTCCGTTGTTGTTCGTATTCTGGCCTACATTCGGGTTGTATACGTTTTCGATGGATGCGTAGGTACCCTTATCCTTCATGAAGATCCAGTAGCCCTGTCCGGGAACCATATAGCCTTTGGACTGAAGAGCTTCAACTGGCACGGGATGACTGTTACCACTAAGGGATTCTCCTGCAGACTCCTCTTTGACAGGGACTATGCCACCCCAACCTTCACCGTTAGAATAAGTGATAAGGTTGGAGAAACTGTAGTCGTCGGCTGTTTCAGTATGGAGATTGTTGAGAGAAACCAAAGTTGTGGACCAGGGTTGAGCATATGCAGAGGTGTGCCCTATCATGTGCCACCCTGAAGTGAGCTCAAGAGAAGCTGGCACATCAGGACTGGTGCCGTCAGCTGACATTCCCTTGAACTTGACGTTGGTCATGCGAGCTGCCGGAGTGTAGACCCAGTAGCCTTTGCACGGTTCAATGGTTTCGGGGAATTGCCAGCATGAGCCGTCCCAGTAGAGAACTGTACTACCTTCACCAAAGACCGATGCGCAGGCATTCGATGCAACGAGGCTCTTCGGAACGGATTTCAGGTTCCAGCCCTGTTCAAGCGTAATATCCATATCTTCATATGTCCGTACAGGACCGCACCTGGAGAAAGCAGAGTTGTAGTTGCTGGCGTTGTCCCGAGCAATAACAGCCACCCAGTAGTCCTTGCCGTAGACAAGGTCATTTCCGTCGAGTGCTTCAATGCACAGATCCGTAACGCTTGAATTCTCTAATTTCTGGTTTGGAGTCTTTGTCCCATCTGTGTGAGTCTCTAACCCAGATGTGTCTACCTTTTGCATATCCTCAATGCAGCTTGGCTCAAATGTGCTGATATAGACTTCATATGGCATACCGGCAAGATCTTTGTCAGTGCTTGCATTCCAGTTAACCATCAGCCCGGGATAATCTCTCGTAGAGGTCCAATCGGTAGAACCCAGTGCATCTTCAACATTCAGGTTTGCCACAGCAGCCGGGGCAACACTATCAACTGAGAAACCGAACACATTAGGCTGGTAGGTTTTGCCGGTTGTACTGTCAGTAATAATTACTGTCCAGTTTTTGTTAATTCCATCTGCTACCGCAGCTGTTACGGAATAGGCGCGTTCACCGACAAAGAAGCCACACTCGTCGCAATTTCCTCCGGTGCAATCTCCTTCGGCGCAGCTCACACAGTTTTTGCCATTTTCTTCTTCGTCACAGTTGGGGCAGTCGCATACATTTTCGTCTTCGCCACATTCGTCGCAGACATTTTCTTCTTCGTCACAGTTGGGGCAGTCGCCGTCGCATTCGCTACTTACCTTTACTTCTTTACCGTCAATGAGAAGTTTGACGTCGAAAGGCAGCCCTGCTCCTTCCTCGACTTCGGTCCCGTTATCAGATCCTATAACTTGTCCCGTAACATTGAAGTTGAATGTCGGGTTTGAGGGAACGAATACTCCGTTAGGAGAAACGAGAGTGACTATAAGCCCGTCAAGACTCACATAGAATTTCCTGACTTCACTTGTAACGCTGTTTCCAGCTCCATCCTCAACTGAAACATACCAGTAGTGAACACCGTCATCGAGAGTTTGTTCCTCGACTTTATAGGCTCCAGAGTCCATGACCCCGGAACTCTTACCGTCGGGATATATGAGGGAAAGCATATCTGCGAAATCCATGCCGGCCTCAGAAGCCAGATCTTCGAGATCTATGTCCCCGGGAAGACCTGCAGGTTGTCCATCTACATACAATGTGTATGTGAGATCAAGGTCACTTGGGTATTGAGCTGTTAAGGCATCTCCACAGGTGAAGTTGAATTTTGTTTCGGGACCTATTACTTCTTTAAAGCAATCTTCAGGAGAAATAAGTGTTACACTGGGACATTGAGTGTCCACGTACAGAGAACGAGAGCCACTTGTGTGTATGGTGTTCATACTGTCCTTGGTTTTAACTTCCCATGTGTAATAGCCGTCAGCCAGATTAAGCTCAAGTTGTTTATATGCACCAGAGGCTATAGCCCCGGTACTCTTTGCAATACCATTGAGATAGAAAGTGTAGGTGATTTGCCCTCCAGCTTGACCGTATCCAGCATAATCGTATGCACTGAAATTGAAGTTGACACAGCTGTTGTTGGCGAACTCGGAGTCAGGGCTAATGATATCTATGTACGGATCAACTTCAAATCCACCAAGATCTGAAAGATCTCCGCCGCCATTCAGCGGATTTCCTTCAGCGTCAAATGGAGAGATTTCAACATCGAAAAGACCCATCAGGTCCTGTGGGATCGGAGAGTCAAAGCTAAAGGAGTTACCACCTAGTTCATTACCACCTACTTGTGGTGTCATCGGAGCATCAGTTACTAAAAAGTCACTAACGCCCAGGTCATTACTAGCGCCCACTAAATTTGGACGACTGCGGTTAAAATTACTTAGATTGCCTGGAGCAATCGATATGTTTGCGTGATCGACAGATCGATTGAAATCTGCGGTGATATTTACAGTGTCTCCCGGTTCGTAACCGGTTACGGTGTAGTTGATCAGAACGCTCATATTACCAGCGGTCACATTGGCTTCTGGAAAAGAGAATGGTTCTGCAAGTGCACTTCCTATCCCTGAGACAAGGAATATGATGAGCAGTGCACTAAATTGTATTGATCTTTGTTTCATGTTCTGCACCTTGATTCCTCAAATTTCCAATTTAACTCCAATTTAATATTGAATAGTAGATCATATAAAATAATATTTATAAGTCAAGAGGTATAGCAGACCCAGATATTAAAATACCATTCGACAAACAGTCTATAAATGTTAAGCCCATAAGGAATTAACATATTAAATAAGAAAAGACTGTTAGGATAATCATAGTTTATAATTTACCCCTATTTTCTCAGCCCAACCCCCTCTACATAATTAAACTGATATAATTCTTATCTACTCAGTTGACAAGAAACCTAACACTTCTCATGAACTCGTTTTTGAGAGAAATGCGGTACCTCTGATCCTGGTGCGGCAAGCAGTAACCTAATTGGTTCTTGCTGCAATCAGGTAAGCCGTGAATTAATCCCGTTTTTGTACCAGTGCTGACAATCAGCCCGGAACATAAGACATGCACCTATTATCGCAAAGCGTCAGCGTAAATTTATCGTAAGCTAAATTCCACTGACGGCAAATGTTCTATTTTTACATAGAGTACACGTCTTTATATATTATCTTGTGATGATAATATAACTAAGATTGCACAATAACTGATATAAATCTTTCTGAAAGATACAAGTTGAAAAATTTTGAATGAAATAAAAAAGGAAATTCAATATTAATTAATGAAAAAATTTTGAAGTTGAAAACCTGGGAAGATAGGTTATTTGATTTAAGGTTATAGAGAAAATCCAGACAGAATAAGACTTTAATATTTAGAGAGACTTCTCAGATTTTTTGAAATCCCTGGAAATAAGAGAGGAAACCGCATTATCCTTTTCAAAAATGTAAGCTCACAAACTTAATGTGGGAAAAAACATAATTTAAATAAAAACGTTTTTAATGCGGAAGGAATGGAGATTTTAAAATGAGATATACTTTTCAGGATTCTACCGATTTTCCTGTCCAGAGAGATTTTATCCAGGACCTGCAGGATTTTATAAGAATTTCAAAAGAAGTCATACCTCTGGAAAAATCAGCTATCAAGATCAAAAACGAGAACAGAGAAAAGATTGTAATTTCCGAAAAAAGGATTAAAGAAATAGACATGTTTGAGAAAGATATAAGGGATTGTATTGAAAGCCGTGCAGCTGGAGTCGATGCAGCGGAGATTCTTGAGGTAAAAGCCAGAACTCTTGAGACCTCCTCGACAGTGGCGCTGGCAAAAAAGAATGAAAAACTTGAAGAGCTCGACAGGGGGAATAAACTGGACCTCATGGAAGTGCAGCAGCTTGAGACAAGGATACTCTCAACCCTGAGCCCTTTTTTTGAAGACAGTATCTATGGAACTAAAAGCACCTATTATGCTTCCGTTGAGGATAAAAAACTGAAAGGAAAGCAGGTTAGTTTTGGTGACGGCATTCAATACGAGTTTGAACTGGATTTCACGCGGGACACGCAAAAGGTAAAGGACCTTCATGACCTGACTTTGCCGGTCTGGTCAAAGAGCGGAATCATATCCAGGGAAAAAAAGGTGAAAAAACTCGATATATCTGACTTCTATATCTCGAGTATAGAATACGAAGGAAATAACCTGAGAGCTATACTTGAAGACAACAAAGACCCGGAAAACAGATTCATAATGTCGGCGGATGGGAAGACTTTCCTGATTGTGCACAAGGATTATGAAATTACAGGATATGAAGAACTGTCCGCCGCTTTAAACAGGGACTCTGTCAATATATTCATAATAAAGCTCATAGAGCTCTTCACGGAATCCGTGGGGTCAAAGAGGCTCAGGCGTATTATGCTTGACGGCAAAAACGTAATCGACGAGAACAGAGTTTTTGACTGCCTGAAGCTAATTGCTGCTATATACGGACAACTGGTAACGCAATGCATTGAAAAAGGATATACTAAAGGGGAAATTACCCTCAAAATCGAAGAGCCCGAAGGGATCAGAACAGAAAAATACCTTGGGAAGTCGGAGATTTTGAGAGAACTTTCAACCATAGGGAGCGAAGGACAGGAGCTTGCCAAAATCTTGAGGGTTACGGAGGCTTGAGGGAAAATAAGCAGGTAATGAGCAGGCGATAAGGAGAAGATAAGGGGACATCCGGTTGGCCAATAAGGAGAAAAAGCTTGAATTCTGGAGTATTTCTGCGTCCGGGATGTTACAGGAACTCCAAACAACGGCTGAAGGCCTGAAAAGCTCCGAAAGCAGTGAACGCCTTAAAAAATACGGGGCTAACATTCTCAAACCAAAAAAACGGTCCGATACCCTTACACTCCTGCTTTCGCAATTCAAAAGTCCGATTACCCTTATCCTCCTTTTTGCAGCCGGACTTGCCTTTTTCCTCCACGAACCAACAGACACCATAATCATCGCGGCTATTATTCTGGTCAGCAGTCTGCTTGGATTCTGGCAGGAAAAGGGAGCATCTAACGCTTTTGAGAAACTTCTGGCTGCGGTGCAAATAAGGGCGGCAGTGCTCAGAGACGGCGAAGAAAAAGAAATCCCTGTGGAAGAGATCGTGCCAGGGGATATAATAATCCTCAACGCAGGAGATATAATTCCTGCAGACTGCCTTATTCTGGACTCAAAGAACCTTTTCGTTAGTGAAGCCACTCTCACAGGAGAGACCTATCCCGTAGAAAAAATAGTCGGCGTACTGAAAGCAGAAACCCCGCTTGCAAAGCGCACAAATTCCCTCTGGATGGGAACCAGCGTGGTCAGCGGCAGCGGAAAAGTGCTGGCAGTTTCCACAGGAAAGGGAACTGAGTTTGGGAAAATATCAGAGAAACTAAAACTCAGGCCCCCGGAAACGGAATTTGAAAAGGGAATTTCACATTTTGGATACTTTTTAATGGAAGTTACGATGCTGATGGTAATAACCATCTTCGCGATCAATGTATATCTCCAGCGCCCGATCCTTGACTCTTTCCTTTTCTCGCTGGCTCTTGCAGTGGGTCTGACCCCTCAGCTCCTGCCTGCAATTATAAGTGTTAACCTTTCCCACGGCGCAAGAGAGATGGCGCAAAAGAAAGTGATTGTCAAAAGGCTGGCTTCCATTGAAAACCTTGGCAGCATGAACCTGCTATGTTCTGACAAGACCGGCACTCTGACCGAGGGGGAGCTGCAACTCCATTCCTTTCAGGACCTCAAAGGAGAACAGAATGAAAAAATCCTGCTTTATTCCAGCCTTAACGCCTATTATCAGAAAGGCTTTGAAAACCCGATCGATAGGGCAATTCTTGCACAGAATAAACCCGATCTGGCCGAGTATGAGAAACTGGACGAAATCCCTTATGATTTTGTGCGCAAAAGATTGAGCATCCTCGTCTCAAAAAGCGGCACGAACCTGATGATAACCAAAGGTGCGCTCCCGAATATTCTTGAAATTTGCTCCCTGGCAGAGGCTGAACCTGGAAAAACAGTAGAAATTTCCGAGTTAAAGGAATGGATTGAGCAGCAGTTTGAGGAGTTCAGCGAAAAAGGGCTTCGAACGCTGGGAGTTGCGTACAGGGAGATGGGGCAGCAGAAAACTATCGGAAAAGAACAGGAAACAGGGATGATCTTCCTCGGGTTCCTCTTCTTTTTTGACCCGCCAAAGCCAGACATTACAAAAACGATAGAAAGCATGGGGCAGCTTGGAATTTCTCTGAAAATTATTACCGGAGACAACAGGTTTGTGGCTGGCAGTATCAGTCGGGAGGTGGGGCTTAAGAACTCAAAGGTTCTAACCGGAAGCGAACTTGATAAGATGAGCAGCGAGGCCCTGATGAAACAGGTAAACGATAATGATGTCTTTGCCGAGGTAGAGCCGAGCCAGAAAGAGCATATTATCCTTGCGCTTAAGAAAAGCGGAAATGTCGTCGGATATATGGGAGACGGCATTAATGACGCTTCTGCTCTTCATGCAGCAGATGTGGGAATCTCGGTTGACAGTGCTGCAGATGTCGCCAAAGAAGCTGCAGACATTGTGCTGATGGAAAAGAGCCTGGATGCGCTTGTGGAGGGGATAAAGGAGGGGAGGAAAACCTTTGCCAATACCCTGAAGTACGTTTTCATGGCTACAAGTGCCAATTTCGGGAACATGTTCAGCATGGCAGGAGCGTCCCTTTTCTTGCCTTTCCTTCCCCTGCTGCCTACACAGATCCTGTTAATCAACTTATTGACCGATTTTCCAGAGATGACCATAGCCACGGATGCAGTGGATAGGGAAATGGTCGAAAAGCCTCGCAGATGGGATATAGGTTTTATCCGCAGGTTTATGTTGGTATTTGGCATTACCAGTTCTGTATTCGACTACTTGACTTTCGGTACTTTACTTTTCCTCCTTCCAGGAATTACAGAAGAGTTCAGGACAGGCTGGTTTGTTGAATCCGTTATTTCAGCATCCATGATAGTACTGGTAATCAGGAGCAGAAAACCTTTTTTCAGGAGCAGACCAGGAAAATACCTGCTACTGGCTACCGTGCTGACCGGAGCTCTGGCACTTGCCTTCCCCCTGACACCTTTTGCAGCACCTTTTGGCTTCAAACCTCTCCCAATACAGGTTATTTTGATTCTTGGAGCAATAATAGGGCTGTACATCCTTACGGCTGAGACAATAAAGAGAATTTTTTATAAAAGAGTAAAATTTTGAGATCTGCCTGCACTGGCAGGAGAAGGTTCAGTTTACCTCGCAGTCATTCCGGTTCCCCTTCTTCATAACCTGCCCCGTCCGGCAGAAAAGGAGTAAAAATGATTACCATAAATAGGAGCAGAAAAGTGCCGTACATTCTGGCCGTTGCCTCAAAAGTAGCATAAAACATGAAAATCGCAAGCATGACCCAGACAATGAAGCTTAATTGAAGAGCAATTTTTGCTCTGTATAAGATTTCCGCGCTCTCGCTCAAAAAGATCCCCCTTATAAAAATCCCCACTAAAAAATAATTATCAATTGGATAAATAAGTGTTTATCTGAAATGAAGGTATCAGAACCCGAAAAATATACATGTGAAAGAGAATTTTTAAGAATTACCTGAAACTGCGGTAAACCCGAACTTACTGATATGGTTAAGACTCTCCATAACCTGGCGGGTTCAGATAGAATTTTTCCGACCCCAATAAAGTACCAGATCCTGAGAATATTAAATCTCAATAAATCTGAGTAATTTATCTCCTTCACTTACTCGCCTGAGAAAATCGTCTCTGTCAGTATAGGGGGCTCCGGCAATTATCGAATCCGCAGCTTTCCTGCCAAGCCCGGGAAGTTCCCTGATAAGGGAAGAAGAAGCGGTGTTTATAGGCAAAGGATAAGGGATACCGGTAATCGAGCGCATCCCGTGCCCTGTGACGGTAATGTCAACAAATTTCCGCAAAGGCAGAGAAGTGGGAATTCCTACCAGCAGGGGGTATGAACCAAGCTGCCTTCCGAAAGTAACTCCCTTTTCGTGTACCTCACACATTACACCCCTGAGCACCGTGCCGTCTGGCACAATGCGCCTCAGCATTGGGAGGTCAATATTCTTCCTGACCTGCCCCTTATAGTCCAGAAAGATTTTCTTGTGTTTCCTCGCAGCTTCGTCCTTTCCGTACATAGGTGTTCCAGGGAAAGCCATTACCTGGCGGATATTAATCCTGCGCAGGAGCAGCCCTGAATCAAGCACGCACTTCAGAAAATCATAATTAAGCTGGAAAGTTTTTTTAGATTCTCCCATCAGCCCGTGCACAAAATTGATTCCCGGAAGAATTTCAGGAAGCCCGTTTGCCCCTCGCACGGCCCCAAACCTGTTTACAAGTTTGATCGCTTCAAAGACCTCCTCGGAAGTTGCCTTAAGGAAATTTGCTGCAATCACTTTCGGATCGGCACTCTCCATTCCAAAAGCGGTCACGTCGCCTGCTGTATGATATCTAATTATCGTCTTCAGGATCTGCTCCGACTCTTCAGGGTAAGCTGCAAGCGTTATCGGATTTGCATTATCCATATGGAGCACGGAAAGGTCAGGGGCAGAGTTCCGGATCCCCCTGTAGAGCCGTTCTATAACGGCAGGAGAGGGCTTCGGGACAGGTCCTCCGGCATCCGTCCCATGATACGAGAAAAGGTCAGGCTGCCGTCCTATCCTGAAACAGAGGGCTCCATGGGAATAAAGGGAGGAAACCTCAGATACCACGTCCTCAACAGGCCGGTAATCTGAAGCCCCGTAAAAAGGTTCCGTGCAGAAAGAGCAGTGTACCTGCCTGCCGCAGCCCCTGTAGGTCTCAAGCTCGCACATGCAGTAAGGAAAGTCAGGGTGCTGCCTGATCAAAAAAGCTCCTTTGAGTCCCCATCTCCCGATTTCGGCTGTTGTCCTGAAACGATGTTCTACGGCGTCGGGAGCTTTCAGTATGGGAGGAAGGCTTCCGCTCCTACCAGTCCCACCCTCAAAGAGGTCATAGACGAAAGATTCGAGATCCATTCTGGCAAGCACTGCACCTTCGAGGCTTATTCCACCTTCCGTACCTTTTGCAGCCCTTCCACCTTCATTGCTGAAACCAAGCCTGATAGGGCCGCCTATAACTTTTACTCCGTTTGCAGCCCGGAAGATAGCCTCGATTTCCCCAGGGGTGATTGGAGAAGCCCGGAGATATTTTCCCGGTACGGTCATGCCTGCAATAATGATAAGGAGGTCTGCTTTCCCTATGAGTTCCCCGGCGCCGGGCGGGTTTTCCCTTAGAGTGTCTATAGTCAGGTAGTAAATGTCCTTTTCGGAAAGCCCGCGTTCTCGAAGGGCGCCTGCTATGTACCGCGGGTAGGGAGAAAGGTAGGGAGGAACCCCAAGACAGGCAGGTTCGTCCACATAGCCGTCTATAATGAGTGCTTTCATGTCAGTTCTCGTTTCCTTTGTTTGATAATCGAAGGTGGAAGCATATGCAATGAGGTAAGATATTAAATTACAGGTGATTTTACAGGTGAATAATTACAGGTATTAACAGATGATACAGTCTTATTAGAGATATCTAAACGAAAAACCCACTTAAGGCACGGAAAAGACGGAAGTTTCCGTGGTTATAGAGTCTTAAGAGAGTTTTTCCGTGTCCACTTGTGTCTGTGCCCGCCAGTGGTTTTCCGGCATGCAGGTATTTTCTGCGCGGGATGTGGTTATAGAAATCTGAGTTGTGTAAATATTTAAGCTCAGAATTATAAATAAATGTTAGAAGCGATATAAAAGGCACTTACTCAAAGAAAATTAAAGAAACGCCTGCCATAGAAACAAAAAAATTAGTTAAAAGAAATAATTAGGGCCGGGACCGAGAATCGAACTCGGGTCGTAGCCTCCACAGGGCCACAGGATGGCCTCTACCCTACCCCGGCCACAGGGTCTGGTACTTCAGATTTGAAGCAACCTATAGAAGGAGTTTTTTTATATAAAGTTTTTGCCGGAAAGGGCAGGAGACCCTCTTCAGGGAAGGGAAGGGGTCTGCTTTCCGGCACTCAAGACGAGCAAAATTGGGTTAAAAATAATCCATGGACGGATATCAGAGTTCTTTGAGCCTGTCAAGGGCAAGTTTTGCAGCCTTTTCTCCCGAAAGGAGCATGCCTCCGAAGACAGGACCCATCCTCGGGGCGCAGGTTGCGGCATTTGCAGCCATGCCCGCAACGATCAGGCCCGGATAAATCTCCTGCGTTGCGTCAACAGCCAGCCGCTCGCCAACCTCTGACCACATGGGTTTTTCCCCGAGCATCCCGAGTTCTCCGATCTTTGCATTGGGAATCTTCCTGAGAATCGTGTTGCATACAACTGCATCGTGCCCTGTCCCGTCGATTACGAGTTTTGTGCGGATCATGAGAGGGTCAACATGCAGGCGCTGTGCTGTCACAGGCCCCCAGTTGATAACGATTCCCGTAACCCTGTCATTTTCCCGGATCATGACATCTTCAAAGCTCACAAGATTAAAGACCTCAGCCCCGGCTGAAGTTGCACCTGCAATCAGCTTCCCGACAGACTCTACGGAATTTGCCACATAATACCCCGGCTGGTACTCCTTATACCTGATCCCGAAGTCATCCAGGATGCGGCAGGCCTCTTCCTGTACAAACTATGCGCGGGAACATCATGCCCCCACCCCACATGCCGCCCCCGAGAGACAGCTTTTGTTCATAAATGGCGACCTTTGCCCCTGCTTCTGCCAGATATACTTTGCAGCCACCAGGTTTGCAGGCCCTCCTCCTACAAGTGCCACATCGATGTCCGTGTAATCGAGGAAGGTTTTAGAATACTCATCAAAAATTGCCCGTGTGATTATGACTTCGTCGAGTTCCATTTTAATCTCTCATAAAGCTTCTAGGGTTGAAAATCTAGGGAAAACCACCCGGTTTTTCCAGAAATAAACCAGGGAATTGTAAACCTTGATCTGCAAGCATTGAAATTCACATTTTGATTACGGGCATTACTTTTAAACTTGTTGGAATTGGTGGGAGGAAAGGGGAAGAAAAGGACTTGAAATTAATCTCCTCGCCGGAGATTAAGATTTTTTCACTTCTTACCTGCCTCAAGTAATAAAATTAATCAAATTCTAACAGATAGGGACGAATAGAAGGGGAAAGCATGTCAAATTCTGTTTTTGCACTAAATTAAGTTTGCTTCGGCTAAGTTTAGCAAGTGACCCGAAACTGCCAAAAATAAAAAAGAAGATTTGAAATCAGCTTGTCATTCATCAAAACCACCCTCATTGAAAGGAAAAAATATAAGAAAGCTTTTTTGCAGTCCTTCGATTCATATTTTGCTAATAATCGTGCAAAGACGACATATCGAAAAATGTAAGTACAGAGCTGGATACTTACTTATTTCCTTTTTCTATGATATGCAGTTCTCAAAGGGTTATTTTGATGGAAAGTCCAGATTCACAAATATATAAATAAAATTTTATAATTCGGATTTGAGTTCAGAAAACAAGATTCCTATGCTTCTATAATTGACAAGACTAACCTTATTGATAACAAAATAAATACCTGAATTAGGGAGGGGTGAAGATGAAAATAAGTGCACGGAATGTTCTGAAAGGCAAAGTCAAAAGAATAGTTCATGGATCCGTCAACTCGGAAGTAGTAGTTGAACTTCCGGGTGGTGTGGAAATTACTTCCATTATCACAAAAAACTCGGCCGAAAATCTTGATTTGAAAGAAGGGCACGAGGTATATGCAGTAATAAAAGCAACAAGCGTGATGCTAGCTTCTGACTGACCTGCATGATTTAGTACTGCATGATAGAAAGCCCTACCAAAAAAATTCTTACTAGCTTAAAACAGATTCCCGCTAACTTACTTCTTAACAAGGAAAATTTAACAATGTAAATTCATAAAAAGGCAAATTTCTAAGAAAACAGGCATCTAAGAAAGCAAATTCTTTTGAAAGCCATATTACTGATAAAGGAGGAGTCATTTTGGAAAAAGAAAGCAAAGAACCATCTTTTCAGCCTGAGCCAATACCTTACCCGGAACCTCAACCGGTTCCTTCACCTGAACCGATACCTCACCCGGAGCCAGAAACGAAGCATGAAAACAAGTCAAAGAAAAAAAGATAACTGCGTTAAGGTACAGCAGGTATGATCACAAAAATTTATATAGCTCACTGCGAGCAGGATGAACCGCTTGCCCATGAACTGGCTCGAGCTCTGTGGACCGTGGAACTGGAGAGCTTTTCATCCCTGTACAGGAAAGCTCGAATTATTTCCCTGGCAGAGAGGATACGTTTTGGCATCCGTCAATCAGACTGTGTTATCCCGATTCTCACACAGCAGGGGATAATATCACCGGAGGTGAACCAGGAGATAGGTCTGGCTGTAGGAACCGATCAGCTAATAATTCCACTCCTGGAGAAAGGGATAAAGCTGCCGGTCCTGTTGCGCCACCTTCAGCCGATTGACTTCTACCCTGACGTCTATGAGGATGCCCTGGGAAAACTTATACAGAATATAAGGCAGCTTACAAAACTGGACTGGCTGAAGATAAAGTGTCCTTACTGCGGAGAGGAAATGACCCAGTATATCTCACCGGAAGAGGAGGTAGAAAGAGCTCTTCTTGCAGGGACACACCTTGAAACCATATGCAGCTACTGCCAGAGAAACATCTACCTTGACCCGAGAACATTCAGCCCGAAACCGTGAGTATTTTTAACGTAGGGGGGAATTGATGGAAAAAAGAGTTAAAGATGAAACAGGAGAGCCCATGGTAGCTCAATCCAAAATGGGTGAAGCTACGGTAAGTGAGTTAGAAGTCAAGGGAATAGAGAATCTTACCCGAACAGAAAAGAAACACCTGCTTTTGCAGCTTGCCCGCGATAGAGTGGAAAACAACTCTGCCGGCCCATGGGAAATAGTTGATGTCATCAGGGAAGAATGGAGAGCCGTTAAAGCTACGTTAGCTCAACCCATAGAGATCAATGTAAGAGATACAGGGAGGGACGCTTTCTTTCGGGTATCGCTGGATATAACGAAGTTAGAAAGAGAACTCGAAACCGAGGAAAAGAAATAAATCCCTTTAAACTTAAGGCGTTTTCATCTTTGAGATGATCTCCATCATATCTTGAGAAAAGAAGGATTTTCTCAAGAATAGAGAAAGAAAAAGAGAAAAGCTGAGGTAAGAATAGTAACCTCGGCAAATCAATTAAAGATTATAAATGTAGAATGAAACCACCACGGGTTGATACCTGAATCGCATTTACTTAATACCTTTTAGGTTTGCGCTTTGCGTAACACTCCCTGCAGTAGACCGGCCTGTCGGGATCCGGTTTAAAAGGTACCTCTGTTTCTTCACCACAGTCTGCGCATGTTGCTTTGTGCATCGTTTGTGGCCCTTTACTGTAGTCGCGTTCTCTGCTGGAACCCCGATCCTTACTCTGGAAACCTTTTCTTTCCATTATGTTTTCCCCTGTATAATTTCCCGTTAAAGTTCATACTTTAGAGAAGTATCAAATAATTCAAAAAGAGCCTCACTTACGAATATACTATTCCCTGCGGGTCTCGATGAACTAATTGAGTTATTAATATCTGGTATTATGATATTTAATTTTGTTGCATTAAGCTTTAACAATTTCTTGCCTTTTGAACCGAATGCATTACAATCCATTTCTATCGGCTATGCTGTTTCCCTTCACATGTTAGTACAGCATTTATCGCATTGGATCTCAATCAATAGGATCTCAATAAAGAACATGAGTCTCCATAATTAATATTTAAGAGTTCCTTTAAGAGTTCCGACAAAAAATTCGTAATACCTTTCTCAGCTTTGCTAAAAACTTTAGCACTTGGGTTATTATATAAAAAGCCCGGAAATTTCGGTCAGGTATCGATTTCCGGAGAAAGAAAGGAGATTTATTAGCCTCCTACTTTTATCTGGATAAAGGGGAGCTTTTTTGCTCGCTCCCCATTTGATGCCTTACTAACTCTAAAGTAGAGTTATTTGCCTCCGAATGCCTTGCTGACATCTGCAGCGTTGGTGTACTCCTTGTCCGGAAGATCCTTAAGAACCTCAAGTACTTTACTGTCGGCTTTATGCTTTTTAGCGTGTTCAATAAGCTGCTTCTTATTTACAGGATAATCTATATCCTTTAAAGCCTTCTGAACTTCAATTGGACTGGTTTGCATTTAAATTTCCCCCATATTTTGTGTATTTTTCAGTTCCTTACTAACTATTTCAATATCGGTATACTTTATGTCAGAAAGTCTCCTCTGGACATTTCTGTTACCAAACCTCTGGCACCGTACTTTCCAGCTAATCGACAATGTCGACTGTATTATATTCGATAAATCACTTTTGCAGGGATAATACATGCTTTCGTGCCATCTGAACCCGTACTGGATTACTAAAAAATCTCCTACTCACTGAATTCAGTACTCTGGTTTGGTACATTTCCTGCATTTTATAAACACCTTAATCTGGCTTGGAGCCCTCTTGATGAGTTCACCTCCCTAGATTCAGGTATCTATTACCTATCCGGATTAGTTGCCCACCCTCCATTCAGTATTATGTGGCATATAATATAAAAAAGAATTCAACCCAAACGTTTGGAAGAAGATGATTATTTAGGTCCAGCAGCTCTTTATATTTTGTTATTATCGGAAACTGAAGGTACCTGAGAACCAGGCTTTTGAGCCAACTCCGATTGAAACCCATACCCCGGATATAGTCTGGCTTAAAACAGGAAAATTAAAGGAAAAGTCTGTTCATAAAGGCTCCCGAATTAGAAGAATCACTCTATAAAGAAATAAGTTCACCACCTGGACAGAAAAACTTTCTTGAAAGCAACTGAGTTTCAGAATTTACAAAAGAAAAAAGAGATCTATTTCGACTTTTTATTTTACCATATTAAAACCCACGCTTAGCCTATCTGGAGATAGATCTATCCGCTTATGCGGACATTATTACAAGTTGCATAGCGATCAGTCGAGATTTCCCTCAAGGAACCTGCGGTGGTAGTATCTCAGCAAGGCGGGGTTTCGGATGTAAAGCTTCTGGAATAGGTGTAATACTTCTTGTTTTTGTCAGCATTGGATAGAAATAAAAAGATGAGAAGGAAAGCTTTGATGGCTTTTCAAGGAGCTTTTCTTATAGCGCTTTTATAATGCTCAAGACGAATTGAAAAAATAGGGAATCGAAATTACCAAAACGCGGGCATAAGTCTAATTATTGACTGATTGTTGACTGTTTTGGAAAAAAAATTCAAACTTCTTGCTGTTTTCTTCTAATAATGCACTTAAGCCTTATGTCCTCTATGAAGCTATTCCCTATTATTAAATTCATTATAACTGCCTGCGAAAAAACAAGATTAACAATGTAGTGATAACTACTACTATTTTTCCTGCCGATTAAAGTAAATTCATCAGTATTCATACCAGAATCAGAAGGGCGATTAATTAAACAATTACTCTTATAATCCAGGCTAGCATTTTAGTTACCTGCATTTATAGATAAATAAAATATAATTTAAATCTGCAGCACGCTTCGGTAAAATCCTCAAGTGTCACGTCAACCGATAATAAACATGAGTAAACCTGAGAATAAAGGAATCAAAAAATTATCGTTAAGAAAGAACTTGAATATCATTTGCGAGTTAAATTCACGGATTGTCTGTAAATCTATAATGCTTTCCAGCAACATCCCACCTGCGGACCCGAGAAGGGCCTGAACAGGAGTCACAAAAAAAGAGGATGCTAAAAAGGCTGCGATTATACCAGAGACTGTTCCTTCTACGGTTTTGTTTTCCGAATACGGCAGCTTATGCCTGCCTATCAGTACTCCTATTGCTGTTGCTACCGAATCTCCGAATGCAACTACCGCGATCGAGGCATAAACGATTTCTTCAGGAAATAATATGAAAGAAATAGTTATTCCACAAAGGAGCAGGATAGTTCCTTTAAACGGTATAGTCTGCTTCGAAGGCCTTCCCCACCTGCACAGAAAGGCGGACAGTGAAAGAGGAAGTTTATTTAGAATAATTACGACTGAAATCGTCGCATAGAAAGCAAGCAGGAGCAGCAGAACAGCCAGTGCCATGTCGCCGGCTGTCCGAATTAAAAGAATTAAAGTTATGCCTGTTAACAGGTGTATCAACTGACGCTCAACTTCACCTTTGAGAGAGGATCTTTTGTCGCGGTAATCACACTTTAAGTTCTGGTTATATCTGTTTACCATGAAATCACTCTTTCATGACCTTACACGTACCTGAGCCCGACTAACTAACCAGAGTTAAAATATCTGAAAAATAAAGGCCTGAAAAGTAATCCTTATTCTCTGTGGTTCTGCATAATAAAAGAAATATTTCCTGGAATATATAAATGTATACAGAATAAGTTTACATGGTTAGTATTAGACAGATGATCTGGCTTTCAATTTCGACTTATCCGGCAGGAAGTGTTAATAATCGATACTAAACCTGTCTTCTTGCGGATTCTAAACTGGAATACTCTTAAAAATCTTCCGCGACCTTAAGAACTAAATCATGCAAAAGTATTGATGGGGAATAAATTGCCAACGATTGTTCATTTTGATATCCCGGCAGATGATCCTGAGCTGGTGAAGATTTTCTATGCCAGGCTGTTCGGATGGAAGTTTGAAGAGCCTGTAGAAACAATGGAATACTATCTCGTTGAGGCCTAGACCTTGAAGGGAAATCCGGGATGGTTGAAGGCCCTGGAAAAAGGGGAACTGCAGACCAGAGGATGGTGAATTATACAGGTATCAGCTCAGTGGATGAGTTCCTTCCGAAAATTGAAAAACTCGGAGGCAAAGTACTGATACCAAAAACCGTTGTTCCAGGCTGGGGATATCTTGCAATTTGTACGGATACAGAAAATAACACTTTTGGGCTCCGAGAGAATGACGAAAAAGCTAGGTAATTTTAAATTCGCAGAATTATCTATTTTTCAAAACATAAAGTAACTTTGAAAGACAGAAAGGCCCTTTAGAGGATTCATTTATGGAAAAAGTTATTTATTGCACCCAGATAATAAAAGTAAATTAGAAACCATTAAGAACTGAACTCATGTCATTCACAGAGCAGATACAGTAGGAACCTGAGGGCTCAAGGGAATAATTGAGGTTTATTTTTATGGCAATGATACATTCCACGAAAGAAACTTTAAAAGAGATATTTTCATAAAAATTGAAAGACAGAGAGAGTTTATCCTATCTCTTTCAATGCGGGTAAAACATCTTTTCCGTAAGCTTTGAGGAAAGCTATCTGGTCCGGGGCTGCCGAATGGAAGTAAATATGTGTGAAACCCAAGTCAATATATTTTTTCACAAAACTTATATGGTCTTCAGGATTTTCGGAAAGGCAAACATGTTTTCGAACTGCCTCCGGGCTCACAACTTTCCCGTTCTGAGCAGACATCTCGGGAGTATATATTTTATTCGCGAAAAGCGCAGGGATGAGAGCGCCTGCCCAGAATTCCATAAAACTCTTAATAGATACTTCAGGATCTACCCCATAATCGACAAAAAGCTCTATTGCCTTTGGCATGTTTTCTGTGCTCTTACCTGAATCCTGAGCCCCTTTTTCGAACTGGGAGAGAATCTGCTCATATTTCTGCATATCCGATTCCCCTCCTACAGTCAAAAGGCCGTCTCCATAGTAACCTGCAATATAGGCACTTTCAGGTACTAGAGAGGAGATATAGATCGGAATATCGTTTTTTGGCAGTGTATATAATTTGGCTTTCTTTGTTTGGTAGTAACACCCGTCAAAACTGACCTTTTGTCCTGTCCAGAGCTCACGAATGAGTCCTATTGCCTCTACCATCCGTATCTGGCGCTCCTCGTATTCCGGCCATTCGAGGGTTACGGGATATTCATTTAAAGCTTCCCCTGTTCCGACGGCAAGGTATGTTCGCCCCCCGGCAAGCGAAGATACTGTTGCAGCAGCCTGGGCAATAACAGCAGGGTTATATCGCAGAATCGGGCAGGTCAGCCCTGTTCCCAGTTCTATGCTCTGAGTGCTCACAGCCGCCGCACCAAGCCAGCTCCAGATAAAACAGGCCTGTCCGCTTTCACTCCATGGATGGAAATGGTCACTGGCATCAAGACTTTCAAAGCCTGCTTTTTCAGCAGTTATAGCCTGTTGCAGCATCTCCGACGGAGGAAACTGTTCAGGCGCAATTTTATATCCTAGTTTAAGCAATCTTACCCCCCATTGATCCGTATATAATTTAAGAATTATAAATTATATTAAATAATCATATTCAGACTTAAAAATCATCATTTCAATCTCATGCATCCTGCCTATGAAATAAGCCTTCTTGAGACCTGAACCCTGGCAGAAAAAGAAAAGATAAAGAAAAGATAAAGAAAAAGGAGAAAAGAATCGAAAAAAAAGAGTAAAGAAATGCAAATTCGGTTTCGAGCTTAATCCACAAGTGTAAAATACATTCTCCTATTGCTTTTCCCTTTGTTTTGAAGCTTCTCAATCCGGATACCCTTTATCTCTCCTGTATTCTTCAGGTGGGTCCCGCCGCATGCTTCGATTGTCACACCTTCGATTTCAACAAGGCGGACTTGACTTATCTCTTCGGAAAAACCTTTGGCAAGGGTGGTAAGCCTTGAGAGCTTCTCTTCGGCTTCTTTACGGCTGACCAGATAGAGGTTGACAGGGCGATTCTGGGCTATCACCGTATTTGCGATTTTCTCATATTCAGTGAACCTGTCCCTGTCAAAAACCTCAAGGCTGAAATCCACCCTGCTCTGATCAAGGCCGAGCTGGTTTCCGGTTATCTGGGCTCCTGCCTCTTTTTCAATTACGTTTGCGATTACGTGAGTTGCTGTATGCATACGCATGTGCCTGTAGCGGCGATCCCAATCTATGAATCCTTTTACTTTGTCCCCTGCTTTTAATCCTGCAGAGACATTTTCACCAGCTATCTCATGGCTGATTTCTCCATTGAACTTACCCACATACAGTACCTCAAATTCAGCACCATCGGATTCGCGTACTAACTTTCCGGTATCGCCTGGTTGACCTCCGCTTTCGGGATAAAAGGCTGTACGGTCAAGAACTACAAATTTACCATCCGTCACTTTTTCGACAGTTGCTTTGAACTCTGTAAGGTAACAGTCAAGGAAGTAGAGCGCTTCTGTCATTGCCAAACCTCTTTTCTTAAAATTCATTTAAGGAGAAATTAAAACTGTCAGATACATAAACTATACAGTTTTGAACATAAATTTACACTTAATCAAGCTCAGGTTTTATAATTGATGAAAACCCCGATGGCAAGGAAAAACTCACTTCATTCTGTTATGTAAACTAAAAAATTTAAGGCCTGAAGTTCACTCTTACACTGCTGTCGACTAAATTGATACTGGCGAGAAGTTTTTCCTTCCTGTCATCGAGTTCTTCCCTTAAAACGGCCAGCTTCTTTTCAGAATTTTCGATATCTTCTTCAAGCAAGCGAGTCCTGTTAAGAAGTTCTGCTTCTTTATGTTCGAGCCCGGCCAGTTTTCCGGTATCCAAGCCTGCGATTTCAGCTTTTTTTGCTTCGAATTCCTTCAGGACTTCAAGATACTCTTTTTTCCTCTCCGAAAAGTTTGAAATTGCAGCTTTTACCTGCGACAGGGCTTTTTCCTTTTTCTGCGCCTGCATATCCAGAGCATTATCCTCAAAGACCTTTTGAAGTTCCGGGAAAAAAGAAGGATCGACATGTATGGGATTTTCAAGGCAAATGTCAAGCTGCTTCTTTACTTCCGGCTTTAAGGTATACCTGCCACTTTCGTGAAGTTTTGTAATCCTTGAGAAATGGCCTGAAAGCGGAAGGACAAGAGAACTCAAACTTGCTTCGGCTTTCTTAAGCCTGTCCCCGGCAGCAGCAAATTCTTCCTGCCGGCTCTGTAAACTCTGCCAGACATCCCCTTTTCTGAAATCTTCGAGAGCCTGACTGGCTCTGGAAGTTTCCTCTTTCAAAGCCTGGATTTTTCGGTTTCGAGATTCAAGTTCCAGCTTTTCTGCTACTATTGAAGCCGAAAGCTCCTTTATTTTGTCCGTATCTGAAGAAGCTGCTTCAATGCCATCCATTTCCTTTTTATTTTCCAGAATTGTTTCTCTGAGCTCATTGAAGACATGACCTAAACTGGCAAGGCTATCACTAACCTCTTTTGATTCCTGAGGAAAAACACCTCTGGTATACCTGAAACTCCGGTTCATATTCTCAAGGCAGGTATCGAGATTCTGCGCGGCTGCCTCATAAAACTCCCTCAGAGCCCTGAAGTCTGTGTTTTCCTGCACCCTGATTTTATCTATCAGCATCGTGACCTGTTTTGTCACGTTTTCCCTATTGCTCTTCGCTCGCTTTACAGCCCTGATATCAAAGTCTCCCTCTACTTTCGCTTCTGCGAGCCTGGAATTGCTTTTTTTGAGTTCCGAAAGCGAAGCCTCAAGTTCCCTCAAAAGGCCGGAGACGTCCTTTTCTATTCCGGAAGATATTTTTTGGAAGCTGTCATCCAGCCACGCGGGCAGGTCTTCAAAATCGATCTCTTTGAAGACAGTTTCCTCACTGGAACCTTCTTTTTTTCCGAAGAACTTTTTAATCCACTTCAACCTGGACCTTCCCTGAATTTGATGAAACTATTTGAAATGTATTTCTTTAATCCCTGTATATGTTGAACCTTGTCCTATGAAAGACTTTTTCTATGAAAGACTATTCCTGATTAAGAAAACAGGATAAAAGAAAGACGGCATCGACCAGATACTTATAAAAGAAATTAATGCATATTATACTGACGGCAAATCTGACTAATAGAATTCTGCATCTTACTTTATAAATTGTACTGGAAAGCGGCATGAAATCGTTTTTGATCTTCTCCACACAAAGAGACAAAAAGTGAGGAGGGTAAAAATGAGTTACGAAATAATGGAACAGGTAATTCCGTATACTGAGATAACAGTATCCAGACTGATTTTCGCAACTGTAGTGCTGGTCCTGGGGTTCGTTTTATCAAAATATATAGTTCATGCTTTCAGAAGAGGGATACAGAAAACAAAGATTCCAGACCTTACCATTCAGTTTCTCGCCCATTTTCTGGGTATTTTCCTTTATGTAATTGTGATCCTGACCTTCTTGAAGAGTTTGAATTTTGATGTGGATGGTTATATAGTAGGAGTATCTGCAGCAATAGGTCTTGTACTGGGCCTCGGCATGCAGGATACCCTTACAAACCTGACTGCTGGGGTATGTATTGCGGCAATAAGGCCTATCGATATGGGAGAGAGTGTAACCATAAACGGACAGACAGGAAAAGTAAAAACCGTAGGAATCATGTCAACTGAACTCCTGACCCCTGACAACCAGCTTATAACAATCCCGAATAAGCTTGTCTGGGGAAATTCTATTGTTAATATGACACGTATGCCCACCAGGAGAGTTTCTGTGGATGTAGGAATAAGTTATTCTTCAGACTTTGAAAAAGCCATCGGAATATCACTTGGCCTCATGAAAGGGCACCCTCTTATCCTCCCCGAACCTGAGCCTTCAGTAGTCACTACCGAACTTGCGAATTCGTCTATAAATTTGCAGCTCAGGGCATGGACAAAGACAGGGGATGTGGGAACTGTAAAGAGTAATCTGATAGCAGGCGTATTTGAGGCTTACACGAGAGAAGGAATTGAAATTCCGTTCCCACAGATGGATATAAATATAAAAGAAATTAAACCAAAAGAAAGTGGAAAACACACAATCGAACAAAATATAACAGCACTGGAAGAAGGGCGCGATGCGGAAGGGCTATATTAGCAGAGCCAATTATCTTTTGAATAACATGCCTTTACCTGCCTGACCACCTTATCTCCATTTTATTAACATGTTACATGGAACATTGCAGTGATCCTGCCTTCAAGTTCGTTCCAGCGTTCAATTGCCCACGGCGTCGGAAACAGTTCTATTCCACACTTTTTTCCCGTGAAAAAATCTTCAGCTTCCTCAGACAGTTTCACAAAACCTGTCTGCCCGGTTCCTATAATAATTTTTTCTGTCCCTTCCTCATAGATGTGCTTTGCTTCCTCAAGTGAGATTTTATGAGAAGTTCCGTACAGTTCCTTTGATAGTGCTTTCTCCCTTTTCTCGACCTGCCCGTTAAGGCGGATTAGAATGTCATAGTCAAAGGTCTCTCCATCTACAGTAATCGAACCAAAACTCGTAGAATCAATCTTTGGCTTCATGGTTCACCTCTAAAACTAAAGTTGAAGACGATATTGCATATTTTACAATTGTGACACATACTTCATATATACTTATGTTGTGCACAAACTTATCTCAGGTATTATGTGCATTAGATTATCTGGCATTACTGAGAGTAATAAAAGACATCAATAGAAGGTATTCGATTTTTTAATAATAGTGGAATATCCGAGCATGGCAGCTCCTAAAGCGGCGGGACAGTATGGAAAGCCTCTCAAAATTCGGTGAACCAATTGAGAAAGCAATAGCTAATGCTTTTCTCGAAGCCAATAAACAGTTGCTATGGGGAAGTCAATAGCACCGGCTGAAAGACCGTAGATGAACTCTAATTTATTCAGGGGGCAGCCGCCTGATTACGACCTGGCAAAAGCCTTCCTGAGATTATCATTCGCCAGGTTGATTGCGCTGCGAGTCGCAGGTGTGTTCGCAAGTTCGTTTAGCATCACGAAATCGTGTATAGTTCCCAGGTATCGAACAGCTGTAACAGTGACACCGGCCTGAATCAGCTTATGAGCATACGCTTCACCCTCGTCACGAAGCACGTCATTTTCATCAGTGATCACAAGAGCCGGTGGCTGTCCCTTGAGTTGATCAATCGGTGCCTGTAGAGGGGATGCTGTCGGCTGCCTGCGCGTTTCTTCATCGGGCAAATAGTTATCCCAGAACCACTTCATCGCTTCGCGGGTGAGCCATATATCGGTTGCATACTGCTGATACGATTTGGTATCGAAATTAGCATCAGTAACAGGATAAAAAAGCACCTGGTAGTCAATTCTCGGGCCACCCCGCTCCTTTGCTAGCAGTATAACGGCTGCTGCCATGTTTCCGCCTACGCTGTCGCCAGCCACTGCGAACCTTGAAGTATCCAGGCTGTAATTTTTTCCGTTCTCTGCAATATATTTTGTCGCAGCGTATGCCTCTTCGATCGGTATCGGATATTTCGCCTCTGGAGACGGCGTGAAATTGACAAACACAACCGCGGCGTTGGCTCCATTGGCGATTTCCCGAACCAGCCGATCATGCGTATCTTTTCCGCCTAGCACCCAGCCGCCGCCGTGAAAGTACATCACGACTGGCAATATCTCCCTGTTTCCTTTTGGCCTGATTATTCGAATCGAAACCTGTCCCTCAGGACCGACTGGAATGTTGAGATCGTCAATGTCTGCAGTTAGTTTTGCTACCTCAGCAGCCTGCAAACCGGAAAGAACATTACGGGCGTCTTTCGGTGAGAGTTCGTAAATTGGCGTTCCATCCTGCTTGTTTATTTTTTCCAAAAATGCTCTTGTCGTTGGTTCGAGTAAGTTAATGGTTTGATTCATGATTAGTCCCTCTAGCTTGCTTTAACCTGTACGTTATTATTGACGCTAACGAATAACGTAAAAACAATAATACGGGCGGCCCATTAACATGTAACCGATATTATATATTAAGGCAAATATTTATAAATCTAATGGGGAAATGAGGACAAGAACCAGAGTTTACTGATATTATCTGTCTTGCTTTCATTATTGGAAACTTGCCTGGTTATTCAAAAGGCGAGATTCAGGGGAGTGAATTTTGAATTATTTGATACGCTCATTAACTCTGAGTTAGCCGTTTTCTCAAAATGGCATTTTAGAAACATCAGTTCTGTTAAGACACAGCTTGCTTAATGTAAACGGCAGGTATGCCCGGCACACCTCTATTCTCAGCTCGATAAGATAGCCAAAAATATGAGAGCACTTTATATTCCAGTATAAACAATAACATTTAAACAGTCTTAAAAAATAAAACGCAAAAAGGGATGGTAAAATGGAACGTTATTCAATAAAAGATTTTATTCAAAGCACAGGAGAAAGGGATCTTAATCAGGGAGTTTTTGAACTGGAACGCGACCGCCTGCTTGAGGTAAACCTTGACGGTATGGTCTGGACAAAAAGAGGCTCAATGGTCGCGTACACAGGGGACATAATGTTTACACGGGAAGGGATTTTTGAGCATGGGATTGGCAAACTCGTGAAAAAATCTCTTACAGGAGAAGGAGTCAGCCTCACAAAAGCCGAAGGTAAAGGAAAACTCTATCTCGCAGACGGAGGAAAGAAGGTTTCTGTCCTGAAACTTGAAAATGAATCTATTTTTGTAAACGGCAACGATCTCCTCACCTTTGAGAACTCTATAAACTGGGATATCAGGCTGCTTAGAAAGGTTGCCGGTATGATGGCAGGAGGGCTTTTCAACGTGAAACTTGAAGGGACAGGCATGGTTGCAGTCACAACTCACCATGACCCCCTAACTCTCCAGGTAAGCGCAGGACACCCGGTCTTCACCGACCCAAATGCTACAGTTGCCTGGTCAGGAAACCTGGAGCCTGAGATAAAAACAGACATCTCCCTGAAAACCCTGGTTGGAAGAAGCAGTGGAGAGTCCATCCAGATGGCTTTCAAAGGAGAAGGATTTGTGGTGATCCAACCTTATGAAGAAGTTTACTTCCAGGCGCAGGCCTGAAAATACAGTTTTGAATGTAAATATCTGCACTTAACTCAATTTATGATTCAGTAATGCGGAAAACCCCGACGTGCAGGGGAAACTCACCCCAAAATCCATAACCACGGAAAAAAAGGGTATAGGAAGGCTGTAACTTTGTAATATTAGCCCTCTTGAGCGGAAGCGAAAAGGTCAGTGTACTCCCGAGGCGCAATTCGGGACAGTCTGGACTTTTCCTTTTCTGCACACTCCATTCCGTCTTCAACAGCTTCCCTGATGATATACCCGGCCTTGTGCAGGATAGTATCTCCGAGCTGGGGGTCTTTGTCCATGCTGGCTGTGCAGGGATAAGAGTGATGGGCTCCTGAAATGGTTTCCTTGTATCCTGGAACATCAGTCCAGCCGAGCTTTTTTGCCACAAACCATGTGGAACCGCAGGGGGCATCCCTGACTACGCCTGCCCCGATAAACATCTTCCCATCAGGGCTCATTTCGATCCTGAGCACAGGCCTTCCGAAGCCGAGATCAACGAAAGCATCTATAACGGGCTGTCCGGTTTTTTCAAGAGCGCAGAAGGGCTTTGGTGCCTCAAACTCAACTCCAACGGCCTCAAGCTCTTTTCGAAGCTGCTCAAGGACGCCTGCAGGGGTTTTCTTCGAGTCTTCAACAGGGGCAATTACGGCTTTTGCCTTCGTATTCTGCGCGACATCCGGAAGGGCTGCAAGGAGGTCGGGATGGATGCCGATAGCCAGTATCAGGTCACATTCCGGCAGCTTGGTAGGCATGTACTGTCCGGGCTCTTCTATAAATGGGGGCAGGTCTCCGGGAAATTCATGAATTCCCACAATCAAGTTTGCGTATGACTTCCTGGCCTGCCTGCAGTGGTTGCAGAGCTCTCCGCAGGACACGCAGAAATTGCTCGAGTTAATCAGGTTCTGGATCACTTTTTTCCCAAGTTCGCCTGAATAGAGTACAAGAATCTTCATAACTTACCCCACTTTTTAAGGATTTTAATGATTATTTTGCAATTTTCTATTTCTTTGTAGAGATAAAATTTCGGGTTACTTTGCCCCTTACAATGGAAGAAAAGAATAGGGAGCAGAGACCAACGCGGAAATATTAGAGAAGCTGCTTGAGAACCTGCGAATGTTCAGTTCTGACAGCACCCCTCCTTTAATGCTTATTCTCTTATTGTACTTTAGAATTATTTGATTCAAAGTATAAGTAATGAGAGTTTCTAAATAGAAATCAGTATCCATAACTAAACCTCTATACATACTTTAAGAGAACAAAAAGTGCCAGGAAGAGATCGAAAAGAAGAAAAAAATAGGGAGAAAGCGTAACGAAAAAAACAAAAAAACAAAAAAATTGTCAAGGAAAGATTTTGTGGCTTAATCTTCCTTTCCTCTCTTCATTCTCCCAGTTTCAAGGCGCCATGCGGGCACATCTTAATGCACACGCCGCATTGGATGCACTTCTTTTCATCCACATGGACACTCCAGGCTTCATCAAAAGAATAAACATTCATAGGGCAGACCGAAATACAGGCCCCGCAATCTACACATTCTTCCTCATCCCTGTGAATTGGCCGATCCAGAATGGAAACTATCGCTCCCCTGGATTCAAGGGCGTTTTTTATCCTATCGAACCGTAAATCGTTTACGTCCGCAATCAGTTCGCCGTAAGTCGAGTCGATATTTGCGACCATTATATTAATCAGAATTCCGGTTTCGACTATGGACTCGGAAATAATCGGGTTATGGATCCTTTCTGTAGGGATGCTGATCTTTATTTTCATATTCAGCACCTCCTTGCAAAGAGCTTGCTTATATTGTCGCTTGTTATTATTCCCAGAACCCGTCTCTGAGGATCGATTACCGGCATAGCAGACACACCATAGCGGTCCAGTCTGCGGGCTGCAAGATCGACCGGTTCGTTCGGAGCACAGGTCAGCACCCTTTTCGTCATAATACTTTCAACTGAATCAAAACTGTTTTCTGCAACAGCTTTGGAGATATCCCAGGCGGTCAGGATTCCAACCAGTTCACCGGCATCAGAAACCACAGCCAGATGATTAAAAGAATTTTCCCAGATCTTCTTTGCAGCGTCCTGAACGGTCTGGTCTTTTTTAATGGTCACAATAAAGTCGGACATCACATCCTTTACAAGAGGTACAGCCTGGGTCTGCTTCATGGGTTTGGCCAGACCCTCTCCAAGAAGTCTTTCCACGGGCATGCTGACAAAGAATTTTCTGTGCTTCACCCATTCCTTTAACTCATTGGCTATTTTTCTTGCGTTCTTGAAGCTGGAAAGAGAAGAAGTAGGCACATCCTTTCCGTCAATTTTCACCAGGCCTGATTTGAGTTCAGCATAGTTTACCGGTCTGATAACCGGTTTTTCCCGGCTGCCCACGGCATAATCCAGGATATTGGTTGTTATATCCTCATCACGCACTGCAGTTGCAGCCGCCAGTTTTTCATTGAGAATAGGGATAGGGATCCCAACTCCCATGTAAAGGGTGGTCCCGTATCCGTTAAAGGAAGCAGCCCTTAAATAATCAGGGCTCATTTCCTTCAGGTTTCCCTTGAGCATCAGGGTGCCAAAACCGGAAGAGGGGGAGTGCTGAGTTCCGTTTCCTATAATGTATCCCTGGGCCCCTCCAAGGAAAATTCTGGTCCCGGTACCGATAGTTTCATAATTTGGATCATTTGAGAGGGGAGAAAGCACTCCTGCCCCGGAATAGGTTACGTTTCCGAAATTGGGAAGAAGTTCACCCATATAGGTATTTAAAATCCTCTTGGAACTGTTGGTTGCAGCTGCATATTTCTGGTAGGCATTCCTGGGATTAAGAAGGACTGCTTCATTCAGATCTTCAAGGGTAATTGTCGTATCAAGCACTTTTCTGGGATAACAGTCCGTACCATATGAAGTTGCGTGAACATTGATTTCTTTTCCCCTGAGCAGATCTTCAATAACATGAGCCCCACCATACTGAATTCCCCGAGTATCTGAAATCTGGGCAGCCCCAAGATAAGCATCCACGGCTGCAAGTCCGCTGTATGCTTCCACATTATTGAACCAGACCTTCTGAATTTTAATAGGTGGCTCGGAATGGCCAAGGTTAAGCATCAAACCGGATGAACACATAGCTCCGAATGTGCCTGTAGTAACTACATCTACTTCTTTTGCAGCGCCTTCCGCGCCAAGGTCTTCAACAATTGAGACCATTTCCTCGGCTGTGACTACATTGACGCTTCCGTCTTCAATTTTTCTATTGATCTCATGAATTGATTTTTTAATCATTGGGTTTCCTCTTTTTATAAGTTTATTTAGATCGTAATATTTATTAGAATTATATATTACTTGTGATAATGTAAAAGGTAACAGCCCTGCCAGAAGAAGCGAAAAGCTGTGTCCGCATTTGATTTATTTACCGACTTCCCGGTTCGCATCCTTAGTTCGATGAACAATAATCATATTTGTGAGCCATATATATTACTTGCGATAATTGAAATTCCATCATTATAATAGCTGGCTATAAATAGATTGTAAAAGTCCATACAGTATATAGTTTGAACAACGCAGAGTTCTTATGAGGCAGGGGACAGGGTTATTTTCAGTAAGTTTCTTATGCTTGCAGGATATTACCCGAGACCAGGTGATCTGTTGACACGTGTACTTGCTACCGGGACTTTTGATATTCTCCACCCCGGACATGTTTATTTCCTGACCCAGGCAAGGGCTCTGGGAGACGAACTTTTCGTCATTGTTGCCAGGGATTCAAACGTAACTCACAAGCCAAAGCCTATTGTGCCCGAGGAGCAGCGGCTGGAAATGGTAACTGCACTCGGCGTGGTCGATAAAGCGTTCCTTGGTAGCGAAAAAGATATGTTTGAACCCCTGAAGCAGATCAGGCCGGATATCATTACTCTGGGCTATGACCAGCGCTTCGACACCGATCTTCTGGAAAAAGAACTTACAAAAAGAGGGCTTCCAGCAAAAGTGATAAGGATTCCGCTTTCAAAGGAATGCCCCCTCTGCAGTACAGGTGCAATCATAAAAGAGGTACTTAAACGGTACGGATAAACATACCCCTACCGTTGCTGTATTCAATCAATACCTGTTATTCTTACCCCTTTTTAGAAAGGTTATTTGCTGCATTTAATTTATGCAAATATTATTTCAAGTCTTTCAAGGGCTTCCCTGATTCTGTCAATTGACGTCGCATAGGAAATTCTGATAAAATCCTCGCCAGACGCACCAAAAGCGATTCCAGGCGTAACTGCTACCTGAGCTTCTTTCAGGAGCCTTTCTGCAACCTCCGTGCCATTTCCATACTCACTGACATTAGCAAAGGCATAAAAAGCTCCATCTGGTTTTTTGCATTCGATGCCCATTTTGTTAAGGCCATCGATGAGGACATCGCGCCGTACCTTGAAACGGTCCACCATTGCTTTAACGCCATCCTGAGGGCCCTGAAGGGCTTCAAGCCCGCCGTACTGAACAAATGTAGTCGCACTGCTTACTGAATGGGACTGAATCTTAAGTAGAAGCTTGAAGATTTCAGGAGGAGCAGTCAGGTAGCCGAGTCTCCAGCCTGTCATGGCGTATGCCTTGGAAAAGCCATTTACAGTAATGGTTCTTTCCTGCATCCCGTCAAAACTGCCGATGCTGATATGCTCCCTGTCATAGATAATTTTCTCATAGATTTCATCTGAGACGACTGTAAGGTCGTGGTCAATCGCAAGATCGGCAATACATTGCAAAGTCTTTTTTCCGAATACCCCACCTGTAGGGTTTCCCGGACTATTTACAACAATGAGTTTTGTTTTATCGTTTATGTAATCTGCAAAATTGTCAGGCAGGAAACCTTTTTCAGGCACTGTTGGAACCCAGACAGTATCTGCTCCTGCAAACCGGATGCATGCGTCATAAGTTACCCATGAAGGGTCAAACAGAATAGCCTGGTCCCCATCATCGAGGACACCCATCATTATCTCAAAAATTCCCTGCTTTGCCCCCGGAGTTACCAGCACGCCTGAATCAGTCACATCGAGATTGTTTTCCGTTCTTAATTTTTCGGCAATGGCTGCCCTTAATTCCGGAACGCCTCCGGAAGGGGCATAGTGGGTTTTTCCCTCATACATGGCCTTTGCCGCCGCGTCGCAGATATTTTTCGGGGTATTAAAATCAGGTTCACCAAGGCTGAAATTGATAACGTCTGTACCCTCTTTAATCATTCTGGTTGCAATGTTGGAGATCCTGATCGTTGCGGATTCTTCTACACGCTTGAGCCTTGTGGATGTCATAGAGATGGTCCTGGTTTGTTACATTTTGGTAGCTTATTTAAGAAATTACAGGAATTCACAGCCGCCGCACCAGCTTTACTGCAGCTTCAACTGCCCGTTTTGCATAGTCCACACGCTCATGAGCCGCCATCCGTGTCATACCCGGACCTGGAATCCCGAGAGTTACAGGCTTATTGAACTCAAGGGAAAGATCCATGATCTTCCTTGCAGCATGCTGCATAACCACCTGGTCATGATCAGTCTCACCTTCGATTACCGACCCGATAGTAACCACGGCATCAATGTCATCCCTCTGGCAAAGCTTCTTGATTGCAAGGGGCATGTCAAAGACCCCTGGAACGAGAATGGTCTCTTTAACTGTTGCCCCCAGGAACTCTGCGTGTTCTCTTCCAAGCAGTTCCATCTGATAGGTCAGATCCCTGTTAAATTCAGCTACAACAAATCCTAGGCTGATAGTCATCTAATAAGGTCTCCAGTCGTTGTTTTTACTTAAATTGCTTCAAATCCTCAATGGGCCTGCATCTTCAAAACCCTGCCTCTGGCCGGTACCGGCTTCCCGAATTAAATTTTCAGGCTTGAAGAGCAGCTTTATCACGTTTAAAGCGTGTTCCCGAGTTCGTCTGTCCATAAGAAAAGCAAGTTCCTTCTCATCTTTTCCCTCATCTTCATGGACAAAAACTTCGATAATATGGGTATTGGTCATGAGCTGGGCCATGATAAGGCCCTGTGAAGCTTCATGCGCACACGTCTTGTCTTGTTGCTTTGCACCGGGCATGCCAAGGGCCATGACGATATCGCAGCCTTCTTCCTCGATAAGTTTTTTGGCTGCGACCGGAAGGTCCTTTATCCCGGGCACGGTTACTCTTTTAATTTTTACGGATACATTTTTCTGTATCTCGTCAATTGCCGCACGCCCCATATTACAGCGTGCGAATGTGGTATCTGCAATTCCTATTGTGGGCATGTGAATCCGATCGAATTTCAAGATTAAAATCTTTTTCCGGGTTTTACTGAAAAGGTTTGATAGATCTATAGTTTATCCCATTCAGGCCCTGTCAATAACCCTGGTTGCAGCTTCTGTGCCTGCTCCCAGGCTGTCAATGTAACCACGTTTATTCAGTACGATTTCCAGCTGCTGGATGGTTGAGAGCACGTCCCTTGCGGTGACATTTCCCATGCACCCGATTCTGAAAATCTTGCTCTTGAGGCGTTCCTGCCCACCTGCGATAATTACGCCTCGCTTCTTCATATCATTCTTAATATCCTCTCCATCAATGCCTTCAGGAGCTTTCATGGCAGAGATTGTATTGGAGTAATGGCTGTACTCGTTAAGCTGCGGGAACATCTCGATGTTCATCTCGGCAACTGCCGCTCTTACGGCTTCTGAAAGGATCCTGTGCCTTTTAATTCTTGCCTCCATACCTTCCTCTTTTACGATATGCAGAGCTTCCTGAAGTGCATAGAAAAGAGGAATTGCAGGAGTGTAAGGTGTTTCTGGCCTGGGTTTATCCCCACTCTTTTTATATGCCATGAGGTCGTTATAATAAGGCTTTTTTGCGACACCCTTCATAGCCTCAAAAGCTTTTTCACTTACGGAAACGACTGCAAGCCCTGGAGGGGCTGCAAGGCACTTCTGTGAACCTACAATTGCAATGTCAACTCCCCATTCATCGACTTTGACGTCATCTCCTCCAAGGGAGGTCACGCCGTCCATAATAAAGAGGGCGTCATGCTTTTTGGCAAGTTTGCCAATTTCCGCAGCCGGGTTAAGAATACCTGCTGAAGTCTCGTTGTGGACAAGGGTGATGGCTTTTGCCCCTTCCTCAAGCTTTTCCTTGACCATTTCAAGGTCAATCGGAAGACCCCATTCGAATACAAGGGGAACGACTTCCGCATAGAGGGCTGGCAATATCTTTAAAGCGCTCTCCAAACTTTCCATTTTCTATGGCAATGACTTTGTCCCCGCTTCCAGCCACAGACCCGACAGCAGCTTCCATTCCCGCAGTTCCCGAACCACTTAGCAAAAAGAGATCATTCTTTGTCTGGAAAACGCTGGAAAGGATTTCCCTGCAATCGGTATAAATTCCGGCAAATTCCGCACTCCGGTGATTGATCATCGGTTTTGACATGGCTCTAAGGACTCTGGGTGCAACAGGTACGGGACCAGGCATCATGAGAAGGGTATCTTCCAGATCCATATATATTATGCTCCATATTTTGAAATATTTAATAGGTTTTTGTTTTTTTATATGTTTAAGGAAATTTATTTAAATTCTGTAGCTTTAAAATCCCACCGTTTTTAAATAACTCAGAGTTATATCGGTATTGATACGGTGTGCCCTAACGGCTCTACAGTATCTCTTATGTCCTTCTTATGTCCTGGTACTTTTTTCAACAGGATTTATTAAATTCAGTTACTTTGGACAGATCAAGCGTTAAATCAAATTTAGAGTTCAGGTTTAATTGAATCCTAGTATATAATTGATGTGCTTTCCATGTTCAGCTTCAGATGTCACCCTATCAGGAAGAAGGATTCCGGTTATTGGTTCTGAAGGAGCCTCATAACATCATGTTTTGTTACGACACCAACTACTGCCCCTTTTTCCACCACCAGTACGGCAGGATTTCCTTCCAGTATATGCGAAACTACTGAGATAGAAATGCCGGGAGATACTGTTGGGAAGGACTCACCCATTATTCCGGAGACTTTCAACTGGGAAATTGATTTTTTCTTACTTTCGCCCATCAATTTCACGATCATTTCTTCCGAAATGCTTCCAACCGGAATGCCTCCATCAAGCACAGGAATTTGTGAAAAACCATGAACATGCATCAGGTTTACTACCTCTTCCAGGGAGTCATCCAGAGAAACATGAATAACAGGGGAATGCATCAGGTCCCTTATGATAATCTGCTGTTCCTTTTCAGCTTCCTCAAAAGCATCAAGGATTTTCCGGACAGTAGAAAGTCTGGGGTCCACATCTCCTGATTCTATACGAGCTATGAGGGGCTGGCTTACTCCTGCCCTTTTAGCCAGGTCGCTCTGGGTAAGCCCGAGTTCATTTCTTCTTTTTTTAAGATCTTCGGGTGTTGGAAGCTGCATATATATTACCGATAGTAATTATGATATTTAATATCATTGGTTAACATAATTAATAGAGTATATATCTAAATGAGTCTCTGAACCAAATAATCGTTATTGGAAAAGCTCTGTAATATAGGTGAGTAAGAAAGAGTCTAATTAAAAAAATTGGTCGACTTTAAAGATCAGTTAATGCAATAACAGTATCATAAAAGTGTTTAAGTTTGTAAGAAAAGTAGTTAAATAAAAATAAAAAATAAATAAATAAATAAATAAATAAATAAATAAATAAATAAATAAATAAATAAATAAATAAATAAATAAATAAATAAATAAATCGGAAATTATAGGAAAATAAACCGCCGTCCTTACTCAGATATAAGAGGGGTTCTCTATTTCCTTAGATTTCCTGGTCCTGAGCTCACCTTTTATCGCTTCGTAATATTTCATAGTATCCGGAGTAACTGAAGGACCCGATTCTGCAATTGCTTTAAGGAAGTGCCTCTGTTTGACATTTTTTGCGTGAAGATCCTCACGCAGGGCATGCCTTCCTGCCTTTTTGCACACAGCTGCAATGTCTGCACCTGTATACTGATCTGTCATTGAAATGAGACTTTCAATATCAACATCCTCTGCAAGAGCCATTTTCGCGGTGTGAACTTTGAAAATTTCCCTTCGAGCTCCTTCATCAGGGATCGGAACGAGAATAAGCTCATCAAAACGCCCTGGCCGGATGAGAGCAGGATCGATGATATCAGGGCGGTTGGTTGCGCCGATCACAACCACACCCCGGAGTTCTTCGAGCCCATCCATTTCGGAAAGGAGCTGATTAAGTATCCGAGCCGTAACCTGAGGCTCGCCTGCATAGGCCCCTCGAATGGGAGCAAGCGAATCAAGTTCGTCCAGAAAAACAATGGCAGGGGCAACCTGCCTTGCCCGCTTAAAAACCTCAGCAATCCTTTTCTCAGACTCACCGTACCATTTGGAAAGCAGATCACTTCCTTTGGCAGTGATAAAGTTTGCATCGGATTCATGGGCAATGGCTTTTGCAAGGAGAGTCTTTCCCGTACCAGGGGGACCATATAAAAGCACGCCTTTCGGAGCTTCCACCCCTATGTCCCGGTAAGACTCAGGGTTTTTAAGCGGCCATTCCACGGCTTCTTTCAGGAGGCATTTTACATTTTCCAGACCGCCCACATCGTCCCAGCTGACATCGGGAATCTCGATCAGGATTTCCCGGATAGCTGAGGGCTGGACTTCTTTCATGGCATCTTCGAAGTCTGCCCTTGTGACCTGCAGGGAATCCAGGATTTCTTTTGGAATCTGAGGTTCTTTCAGGTTGATCTTCGGGAGGATGCGCCGAAGAGCACTCATAGCGGATTCCCGGCAGAGTGCCGCAATGTCAGCCCCCACAAACCCATAGGTAATCTGGGAGAGGTCCCTGAGGTCTACGTCCTCGGTAAGGGGCATCCCCCTTGTATGGATCTGGAAAATTTCTAGCCTGCCTTCGGTGTCCGGGACCCGGAGCTCGATTTCCCTGTCAAACCGGCCTGGACGGCGCAGTGCCAGGTCCAGAGCTTCGGGGCGGTTTGTTGCACCTATAACGATCACGTTCTTGCGGCTTTTCAGGCCGTCCATCAAGGAAAGGAGCTGGGCGACCACTCTTCTCTCGACCTCCCCTGTGACCTCAGCTCTTTTTGGGGCAATGGAATCGATCTCGTCCAGAAAGATAATTGCAGGGGCATTCTTTTCGGCCTCATCGAAGATATCACGGATAGCTTTTTCGGATTCCCCGTAATATTTAGACATTATTTCCGGGCCGTTGATGGAGATGAAATGGGCATCAGACTCATTTGCAACCGCCCTTGCAAGCAGGGTCTTGCCCGTCCCTGGAGGGCCGTGGAGCAACACCCCCTTTGGGGCATCAATCCCTAGCCTGTCAAAAAGTTCAGGGTGTTTTAGAGGAAGTTCGATCATTTCCCTGACTTTTGTAATGGCATCCTTGAGCCCACCCAGATCTTCGTACATAACAGTGGGAATGTTTTGCTCAGGAGCAATTTCCACGGCTTCGGGAAGGAGTTCGATTTCAGTCACGTCCGTGATCTTTACGATCCCCGACGGGGAGGTGGAAACAACCTGCAGCTTGATTTCCCCAAGCCCGAAGGAGGGGCCGAAACCCTGCCCGAAAAAGTCCTGGAAAAAGTCATCGAACATGAGTTCCTTGCTATAGGTGTCCCTGTCCCTGGACTTCCTTAAGCTGGTGGTGGAGATGAAGTCTCCTTTTGAAACCGTACGGTTCATGAAGACCGCACTCAGAGTCTCACCGGGAGCGTAGATCTGCATGCCCCTCGTTACGGGAGATAGGGTCACATGTTTTGCTTCTTTCCACTCTGCTTTGCGGATTTCCACATATTCCCCTATGCTGGTCTTTGCATTCGTGCGGATAAGCCCGTCCATACGAATGATATCAAGCCCCTCATCGCTCGGATAAGGCCGCCCTATGAGGGCTGAAGTTGGTTTCTCCCCCCTGATTTCCACAACGTCAAAGGGATTTAGGCCCAGCTTTTCCCTGAAGCTTTCGTCTATCCGGACGATGCCTTTTCCAACATCCCGTTGATCGGCTTCTGCAACTTTCAATTTTATCGTTGTTTTATCCTTGTCAGTCAAATAATACCCCCATTTCCAGCAGTAAGAGTGTTCAGGACTTTTGTGAAAAAATCAGCGGCTTTCAGGCTGATCAGCATCAGTCGCTTACCTTCTTTGCCTCCTCATCAAGTTTTTTTAAGTTGGCAGGGATAGGGTTTTCTTTGAACAGCTTTGCAAAATATACCAGGTTGTGTGCCATATATCTGGCTGTCCGATTTGTATAGAGGTGCCTATCTCCTCCAGCTTCTATGTAACTTGGACCCGAACCTGCATCACCAACCCAGTAACAATCCACGTTAGGAGGTACGGTGCAGTCCAGGTGAGTCAGGTTGAAAAGTGTGGTGCTGGCGACATTGTGCGTCCCGTTTTCATTTCCAGTAACTATGACCCCTGCAACCTTTCCATAAAGGGGATACTGCCCTGTTTGAGGGTCCCCCTCCATGTATGTCCCATCCAGCCTTTCGATAACCATCTGGGCTACCGAAGAACGTACCCCGAACCAGATAGGAGACGCGATTATCAGGATATCACAGGCTTTTATTTTTTCAAGGATCAGGGGCCACTCATCTCCTCCTTCATCCGAGGAAACTCCGAAAGCTACATTATAATCTACAACCCTTATCACTTCACCTTCAACACCAAATTCTTTAAAAATAGCCGCCGCCTTGTCAACAAGAGCACGAGTGTTCGATACCTGAGGCGATTTTTTCAGTGTGCCGTTCAAAAAAAGTACCTTCATCGCCATAGTGTATATGTTTCCAATCTGCCTTTATATATACGGGAGCGCACGATAATTCAGAAATATTATTACTGAATTACTTACCGGGCGCTCTTTCTGATCATCCTGGCTGGAATTTGTAATTGAAATGTTAAAGAAAAAAGTAGGAGTAAAGAAAAATCGGTTTAGAGTGAAATAAAAAAAGTAAACCTGAAAAAGGAAAAAAATGGGAAGATTTAATAAAAAATTAAAAAGAGATAAAAAACCGCTTAAAGTTTGAGTTCCTTAGCCATTTCCTGAAAAACTTTTCCTTTGTCGGTAGTGATAAAAAGCCCATTTTCGTGCCTGATAAGCTCTTTCTCTTTCAACATTTCCAGGTATTTCTGGGCAATATTAAAGTTTAGATTTACCTCATATACAATATGAGTTTTCTTCGCCCCGTTCATTGCTACTCTTAAAATATCTACTGCAATATCAGTCCTGCTTCTTCTCTTAATACTGACTCCTCCCCCACGGTAGATTCGAAAATAATCTTTGTATGAAGTTACGCTTTAAAAATATTAAAGCGTATCTTTTTGTAGGTAACAAAGATTCTAAATCTTAATCGTTTTCCTTTCTATATAACAATATCAGTATTATATAAAAGGTCAAGTTATAAAGAAAAATGATTATAACTGATGGATTCCCTGTTGCGGCGGGGGAAAAGGGGCAATTATAAGAGAAAAAATTGGAAACAACTCTTGCTTAGTCTTTTTAAAAAAAATCAGTATTAAGGAAGAATACACACTAAAAATGTATAAGAGAAAAACTGAAAAGATACACAAAAGTATATATGTGAGGCATATATGTGAGCCAATACTGTTTAAGAAATTTATAGAAATTAGAAATAATTTAACTCAAAAAAATATGGTGGGCCCGCTGAGATTCGAACTCAGGATCCCCGCCGTGTAAAGGCGATGTCATAACCGACTAGACCACGAGCCCATTTTACCGTTGCTTACATTTGCAGAATTGCTCTAAGTGCAGGGTCAAAATGTCACTAGTTATATATATCTCTTTTGTTAGGGGAGGAACTTAAGAGATTATCTGAGGAATTATTATTATTATTAACACGAAGTGAAATTGATGTATATCCTTCACGTCTACTATCTTGTGTACAGGAAAAAATAGGAAAACTGAAATAAAGTTTACTTGTTTTGGACAATTAGATTTATTTCATTTACAGGTAAGCCTGCTGTAATTTTGAGGAATATAAACATTAAACAAAATATATTTATATCGGATTAGCATGATTAGCTTGTGAGCGAGTCTCTCTTTTGTTAGATAAACACCCAACAACCCAACAACCCAATTCATACCCCCAACCCGCTCATTCCATTCTCATAAAAGAGAAATATTTATTTAGGTTTTAATTCCGCCCATTAATTATCGAGTTCTACATAAAGAAGTATAATTTCCTGCAAAATAGACGAGCCTTGAATTATAAATCCTCGATTATAAATTATAAAAAATAAAGTGAAAAGCTATTTATAGCATGAATAGGTAGTCATGTCAAGTGAGCGGGTCTATTTTCCATAGTATAACCCCCAACTATTCCCCCAACTATTTCCCCAACTATTCCCCAAAACTCTCCAACCCGCTCACAAACTTTTCTCTCTTTTTTGTGTCTCGATTTTCTTGTAAATTATCACACTTTTTGTAAAATTATCTCAGCTTATTCGGAGTTTATCTCAATCTATTCAAAGTTGATCTCATTTTAGGACCCACCGCGAAATAATATAGGCAGTTTTTAAAGATGTATTAAATAACTTTCACACGCAAGAGGGATTATTTAACTTTAACTAAATTATTCATTGCCTAAGTTATTTCGTTACAAATACTTAGTGGGACTTATCTCAACTTTGTTCTAATTTTGCATTTCAACTCTCTTTTCATCAGTCCCATGCAATCTGAAAGAAGCCTTCTTACGATACTGCAGTCCGGAAAAAAATGTAAATTATTTTGAACAAAGAGCGAAAAAAAATTAGAAGTCGAAAAGTGTCTTCTGGGATTTCGACTCGGGTTTTCTAGAAACTTCGGTGGCGTCGACCTCAAGGCCTGCGGGCTTAAGTTCAGTAACTTTCCTGATAACAGGTTCGCTGTTTGTAAGTTCCTTTTGCTTTGAAAACTCAGGAGATGCCGCGAAAGCCATCGGTTCAGGGCCACCAGATACACCCTTCTCAGAGGATTCTGGCAAAGAGGAAATATTCTTAGCCTTAGTCTCATCAGATGTAAGGGTATCAGGTTTAAGATCATCAGATGTGAGGGTAGCAGACGTATTGCTTCCTGAATTCTTCTTTTCCCCGGAGATCTCCTCCGGAGAAATGTCAAAACCAAATTTAAGGATCTTCTGCTTGCCTTCGGAAGTAAGGGAAGCGGAGATTTCAGATTTGCCAGAAGATTCCACATCTTTTCCCCCGGGAATTTTAACTGCGGAACCGGAGGATACCTGTTTATCGTTTCCTGAAGGAGCAGGAGTTTTGAAAAATTCCATTTCTTCAGATTTTTCTTTTCCTTCAAGGAGCAGTTCCTGCGCCTCATCATAAATTTTCTGCAGTTTTTTGCTGGCTTTTGTGCTTCCCGAGAGATATATCAATCCCTCAAGTTCAAGCCCTAGGCCTGCAGTAATTTCAACCGCAGATTCCTCGTCCTTTACCAGGTGAGAGTAAAGCTCCAGCAGATTATTTCTGGAATAGCGCATGGATTTGAAGCTGTGTTCTCCGATTGTAGAAGCGAGATTGTCCCTGAGATCTCGCTTCGAACGAGTCTGCCCGAGCCTCTTCCAGAGAGAAGGCTGCTGGTACTTGATAAATCCGGGGTAGGGCCTTGTCTTTGAGATTGCAGCTCCGCAAACCATCAGCATACTGGCATATCTCCACATCCGATAGTTCTGGCGTTTCTTTACGCGCCCCAGATAGAGGTCAGCCTTAGAGAGATAACCAAAACCGGTTCTTATATCCCCGAGGTCCCCGTCTTTGCAGGCATACTGGATAGGCAGGTTTTCATCAATCCAGTGTACAAGATCTTCAGGACTTTCATCAAGCCCACGGGCAGCTTCCAGGGCCCTTTTACAGTCAGTGCTCTTGAATATCTTCTGCATTGCCTTGAAGATATTTTCCTTGACGTCCCTGCCTGAAGTGCTGATGTCCTCCGCCTCCAGCACTTTCTTTCCGCTGGCAGAAGCCTGAAGGTCGTTCATTGCACTCCGGAGGTCACCCCCCGCACTTTCCGAAATCTTCTGGACCGCATCCGGGCTACATGAAATTCCCTCACTCTCGCATACCTTCTTCAAAGCCGGGACCATGGAGCGGCTCTGCACGGACCCGAACTTTATTTCAAAACAGAGGCTCCTGATAGCAGGAGTCAACCCGTAAACGTCGTTTGCGATCAGCACTATTGGTTGAAGTGTGGTTTTTATAATCCCTGCAATGGCCCGCATCCCCCCTCTGTCTGCAGTCCCGTGGATATTGTCCGCTTCGTCCAGGATGATCAGGCGTTTTCCTCCGAAGAGAGTCTTCATCGACGCTGCCGATCCCGCAATCTTCTCGATCACACCTGCAGTTCTCTGGTCGCTTGCATTGAGTTCGATTACTTCCCAGCCCAGATCCCGGGCAAGAGCGTGGGCACTTGAAGTCTTCCCTACACCTGCAGGCCCGTGAAGGATCACTGCCCTTCTCTCAGGAATGCCTGAAAGCCACTCCTCAGCCCAGGTCTCCAAATCCTGTACCGCCTTCTTGTTTCCCACGATCTCCTTGAGGGTCTTGGGCCGGTATTTCTCAGCCCATTCAATTGCCGACATCATCTAAAACCATACCAATAAAAATGAACTAATTATTAACTTTATACGTTTTGATTTTTTTATTATGTAAAAAATCTTTACCCACATCATCTTCTGATACTGATTTTTTAACTGACAACAATGAATTTACATTTGCATGCACATTATTTTTTTGCGTATATAAAAAACAGACAATTTCCAATTGTCAAATAAATCTGGCGACCTGACACAGTATAAACTTTTCTTCAATTTTAAGATAACCTCAGCGTGAAACGCCAATGCCTGAAGTTAGTCCGCTTGAGCGCAGCGAAAAGGACCCGTGCTCCCGAAGCGGAACTCGGGGAGCGCAGCGAAAAGGACCGCGTACTGTTGCGATTACATCGCAACTCCCAGAAAATCTACGATTTCCTGTGATCCCGAGGCGCAATTCGGGGCGCACTGCAGAGCCGCAACTCTGCTGGCGCAACTCTGCAGGGACAAAATTAATTAATGATCGTGTTTGTACTTCTTTGAACTACTTAAAATCTTACACAAAAGTTAGGATGGATATGGAAAAAAATAGCATGGATTCCCTCCTTGAGGCTATCGAAATAAGAGCCAGGACGAACAGGGCCAGAGTAGCTATGGGAATAAGAGAGCCAACTCCCAAAATTCTCGAGAGTGCGTGGAAAGCCCAGGAACTGGGATATGCACAGGTCGTCCTTGTTGGAAGCAAAAAAGAAATCGATGAGATCGGGACAGAACTTGAGGTAATGGATACAGACGATCCCGAAAAGACTCTTACAGAACTCCTGATTTCAAGAAAAGTCGATGCTGCTATTAGGGGCACTGCAAAGGCATCCGGAGCTCTTGCCCACCTTAAAGAAGCCCTTGGAACGAAAAGAATTTGCCGGCTTGCCCTCCTCCTGACGGTTGACGGGACGCCTTTCTTTCTCGCCCCTGTAGGAATCGATGAAGGGAATACCATTGCAGATAAGCTCCACATGGTAACTCTTGGTGCCGAATATATAAGGAGGTTCGGGATCGAGCCTGCGGTCGGTGTGCTTTCCGGAGGCAGGATTGGAGATATAGGAAGGGACAGACGTGTGGACCGGACCCTTGCGGAAGGGGAATTCGTGACAAGGCGAGCTGTGGAACTGGGGATCAATGCTAAACACCACACCATTCTTATTGAAGATGCCATAAAAGAATCGAACTTTATCGTTGCCCCTGACGGGATCTCAGGAAACCTGATCTTCCGAACAATTGCTTTCCTGGGTGGGGGCGATGGACTCGGGGCTCCAGTGCTGATGGACGATTACGTTTTTGTGGACACATCAAGAGTAGGCGGACATTTCACTAAAGCCATAATGCTTGCAAGTGCACTATCCTACCTGAATAAGGAAAGAAAAAAGGTGATCCATTGAAAACCATTGCAGAGACATGGCCGGTAGTAAAAGGAGACCACATCGTAGGGAATCCAGAATCCCGGATTGCGGTTGTAACTCTTGCAAGCCAGATCAATCCCTCACCTGAAGCGGCCATCTGGGGAAGTTCAAAAACCGAAAATCTCGGAGTCGAAAAAATAATCGTAAATATTATTTCAAATTCTAATATCCGGTATGTCCTTGTCTGTGGGGCAGAGTCAAGGGGGCACCTGGCAGGCCATTCCCTGCTTGCAATTCATGAAAACGGGGTTGACGAAAAGGGCAGGATCGTTGGCTCTGAGGGAGCAATCCCTTTCATAGAGAATATATCCAGAGCAGCAGTCAGACGCTTTCAGCAGCAGGTCGTACTCCTTGACAGAATAGGACTTGTCGACCCCAAAGAAATCCTGAGGATTGTGAAAAAATATAAAGGCAGAGGAGAAGCTTACCCGGATGAGCCTTTTATCATCTGTTCCCCGAAAAGAAGGCAATCTCCCTTTGCAGTCCCTATCTCAGGCGATGTAATCATTTCCGAAGAATTTGTTATGGACGCAGCTGCAGGAATTGTCTGCCATGCCGAAAGTCTCTGACCTTCAATGGAAGAGACTCACTTTGAAAGTATATTACGATATTTTAAAGTAAAATAGTAACCTGTAGATTTTGAGGGCGTAAAGATGTTTAAGTTCCAGAAAGAACAGGAAATAGTTAACATTGCAGGGGTAAAAGTAGGCGGACAGCCAGGAGAACTCCCGACCGTACTTGCAGGAACTATTTTTTATGATAAGCATGAAATCGTAGAAGACGTTGCAAAAGGCCTGTTTGACCGGACTGCTGCCGAAGGACTGATAAACCTGCAGGAAGCAAGTTCGGAAGAAACAGGAAACCCCCATATAATCCATATTTTCGGTACTACCCCTAAAAGCATTACTCGCTATATTGACTTTGTGACAGAAATTTCAGAAGCTCCTTTTCTTATCGACTCCCCCGAAGGAGCTGTACGTTCCCATGCAGCAGAATATGTCAGCGAGGTAGGGCTTGCAGACAGAGCAATCTATAACTCCATAAATCTGAGCATAAACGCTTCGGAAATGGAGGCTCTTGCTCTATCCGATATAGACAGTTCGATTATCCTTGGCTTCAATGCAATGGACTCAACCCTTCAGGGCAGGATGGAACTGCTGGAAAACGGAGCCGGACTTCTGGAAGAAGGGCTCCTTTCAATAGCAGACAGTTGCGGAATAGTTAACAAGCTCATAGACCCGAGCATCACCCCTATGGGAAACGGAGCAGGCGTTGCCCTCAGGATGACCATCACCGCAAAAGCAAAATGGGGACACCCAACAGGCTCAGGGATACACAATGCGCCCTCGGCCTGGAGCTGGCTGAATCGGAAGAAAGAAAAAGACCCTATCCTGTACAGGATCTGCGATATTGGCTCAATCTGCCTGCAACAGGCAGCAGCCGGAGATTTTATCCTTTATGGACCTATCGAGTATGCTCCACATGTTTTTCCCATGGCTGCCATGAGCGACATAATGATTGCGGAAGCTGTAGCTGACCTCGACATAGAACCTGCCTCCCGACACCCTATAAACCTGCTTGTATGATTTACCTGAACCTGAGGGAGGAATTCACGGCTGGTAAGACCTGCAGGTTTTAAAGTCCAGACCACTACTTTCAGAAATACTTCCATTTTTGATTCAATCATTTAAGTGTCCCTATATCTTCAGAGCCAGGTACAGGACCTGTCCTGCCGCTGGCACACCTGATGCAGAAACTCTTATTACGATCCATGCACTGGCTGCATACGGTTTTTCCGCATAACTGGCATGTATAAAGTTTAGCCGGAAGTCCACAGATTGAACATAGTCCTTTTACTTCCAAAAGTTCCACCTCTCCAATTTTTTCGATAAAGTTATTCACAGGATTCTTCAGAAAAGATAGATTTCAGGCTTGAAAAAAGCTAAAAAACCAGGGAGGGATAAAACCCTCCAGAAATAAAAATCTTTTAAAATATAACCATCGGGCAGCTCAGTCCACTATCCCGCCCGTACTTGCTGAATGTACGGAACGCTGGTACCTGGCAAGGTAACCTGTAACTTCCTTTTTCGGAGGTACGAAGGTAGCTTTCCGCTGCTTAAGCTCTTCTTCTGAAACCTTCAGATTCAGAACCCTTTCAGGAATATTGATTTCTATCATATCTCCATCTTTTACCAGGGCAATCGGCCCTCCTTCACTGGCTTCGGGAGAGACGTGTCCTATGCATGGCCCACGGGTGCCTCCGGAGAAGCGCCCGTCAGTTATCAGAGCCACAGACTCCAGCAAGCCCATGCCTCCGATTGCGGCTGTAGCTGCAAGCATTTCCCGCATACCAGGGCCGCCTTTAGGGCCTTCATAACGGATAACAAGGATATCTCCAGGCTTTACATCACCTGCAAGAATGCTCTTCATAGAGTCTTCTTCACAGTCATAAACCCTGGCAGGGCCTGTGTGAACATGCATTCTGGGGTCAACTGCTGTCTGTTTCACAACCGAGCCGTCAGGAGCGAGGCTGCCTTTCAGAACTGCAATTCCTCCCTGAGCGTGGATAGGCTTTTCGAGAGTTGCAATGATCTCTTTATTGAGCTTTGGGTTAACGATATCGAATTCGTTCAGATTTTCCCCGATAGTTTTGCCGTTAACCGTAAGCTGATCCAGATAGAGCTTAGGAGCAAGTCTCTGCATGACTGCCTGAACTCCACCTGCCCTGTCAAAATGCAGCATGAAATTAGGGCCTCCCGGACGCAGGGAGATGAGATGAGGAGTCGTCTGGCTCAGTTCGTCAAAAACCTCGAGAGGGAGCTTTAGCCCGAATTCATGGGCAATGGCAGGAAGGTGCAGTGTAGTATTTGTGCTCCCCCCGATTGCCATATCCACCATTATGGCATTTTCAAAGGATTTAAAATTGACAATCTTTCTGGAAGTCAGGTTCTCTCTGACCATCTCCACAATACGCTCTCCAGATTCCTTGGCAATGCGGGTCTTTTTCGCATCTACTGCATGGGCAGTTGCACATCCCGGAAGGCTCAGCCCCAGAGCTTCGGTCATGCAGGCCATGGTGTTTGCGGTAAACATTCCTGCACACGACCCGGCTCCTGCACAGGAAAGATTTTCGAGCCTTTTAAGGTCGGCTTCGGAGAGTTTGCCTGCCCTGTAAGCTCCGACCCCTTCGAAGACCGATATGAGGTCCGTATACCTGTCATCCACATAGCCCGGAAGCATCGGCCCTCCGGTTACAACGATTGAAGGAATGTCAAGCCTGCCTGCTGCCATAAGGTGCCCTGGCACTATCTTGTCGCAGGAAGGAATAAGGACCATGCCGTCAAACTGGTGGGCTTTGACCATAATTTCGATTGTGTCCTCAATAACCTCTCTGCTGGGGAGGGAATATTTCATACCCTCGTGCCCCATTGCGATTCCGTCGCAAACCCCTATAGTGTGGAATTCAAAAGGAACTCCCCCGGCATTCCTGATCCCGGCTTTCACAGCCTCCGCAAGTTTATCCAGATGGATATGGCCAGGGATTATGTCGTTCCAGGAATTGACGACTGCGATGAACGGCCTCTTCATCTCGGAATCTGTGACCCCGGTCGCTTTTAGAAGTGAGCGGTTGGGAGCACGTTCCGGTCCTTCTTTGATAATAGCGCTTCTCATTGTAAATCTCCTTCGAATTTTATGGTGAGAGTTAAGAGTTATAATGTATAGATAGGAAAAAACTTCATAGTATAAACAGGTTGGGGAAGAAAAAGCTGCGAAGAGGGCAGAAAAAAGTACTGGGAATATCGGATGAAAAAGAACGGGAAGGTTACTGAAAAGAACCGATAAAATTAATTAAAAAATGGTAGGTACAGAAGGCTGACTGAAAAATATAAGTAAGAAAATTAGAAGGAGAAAGATAGTTTCATTTCGAACAATAAAAGTAAATCCGGATAGAAATCTTTATTTTAGCTCTTAAAACTTGCACGTAATTTCACAAAAAGGCAATTTAATATAATAATGCCCAAATATTTATATAGCCAGTCCGAGTCTTGAACCAATAGCATAGTGAACGGGCCTGCTCTGGACCACATCTACAAGATCACACCCAAATAAAAGGACATACCACAGACACTTAACCACGACAGAGTTGCACCCGTTCACCAAATTTTATTACTCCTATTTATATTACCCATTTTTGTTTCTCCATTTAATTCTTTTGATATTTCCTGTTTAAAACTTTCTTTCTTAAGAGTTAACCTCTATTTTCGCCGAAAATATTTATCTCAGAACGGGACGAAGTATTTTTATGTACTGCTGGAACCCCGGACTTTACGCTTCCAGTTCTTCGGCCCAGAATAATTGGGGACTCGAACTTCTCACAAAACTGTCCCTCAACGGAAACGAAAGAGTTCTTGATGTAGGTTGCGGAGACGGAAGACTCAGCGCCGAAATAGCAAAGAACCTGCCTGAAGGCTCGATTCTCGGAATAGATATTTCAGAAACAATGGTTAATTTTGCAAAGGCTCATTATCCTCCCGAGCAATTCCCAAACCTTGCCTTTATGCAGGTGGATGCGGGAGAACTTCCTTTTGACTCCGAATACGACATTATCTTTTCCAATGCTGCTCTTCACTGGATAAAGGACCCGGAACCTGTCCTGAAAGGTTTTTGGAGAAGCCTGAAACCCGGTGGAGCGTTGCTGATGCAGTTTGGAGGGAGGGGAAACGCTGCAGAAATCCTTAAAATCATTGATTGAATGCTTGAAGATGAAAAATGGAGCTGTTATTTCAGGGATTTTGTTTTTCCATACGGGTTTTACGGACCTGAAGAATATCGGGAATGGCTCAAGAATGCAGGTTTTAGAGTGAAACGCCTGGAAATGAACTCAAAAGATATGGCTCTTGCGGGAAAAGAAAGTCTCTTTGCCTCAATCGCTTCAACCTGGCACCCATTCACACAGCAAGTACCTGAAAGTCTGAAAATAAATTTGAGGAGCTTGTTAATCTTTTATAAATTTATAGATGAGCTTGTTAATCTTTTTGTCAGTTTCCGCCCCCCGGATAATAAGGGGCATATCCATGTCCAGATGATAAGGCTGGAAATCGAAGCGTACGCTGAGAAATGAACCTTCAAGCAAATGATATTATAAAGAGCTAATCAAAGGAATGGGTAAAAAGCAAAGGAACTGCAGTAAAGTCTCCCTCATACCTTACCGCAAGCCCTTTTATGGAGGTTTATGTCGTTTCAGGCCTTTTTGCCATTTTTGCTTTTTTAGACTTTTGCCATTTTTAGACTTTTGCCATTTTTCTTTATCGTATTCCGTATTTACAGGTCTTATTGAGTTACAATATGGTCTTCTAAAATCCGCTTTAACTAATTTTTGCCGACAAATATTCCTTTGAGATCTTAGCTATTCACCTGTTGGGTTCATAATGGGGTTCATGGTAGGCACGCGGATTTTAAAGCCTTATGTCCAGCCGATTTTCTTTGGTGGTTGCATAATAAAGGAGCTTTTCTGACTGGCAGAGGCGTACCTGAAATACGGAGTACGGAATCTTATTACCTTTGTTTTAATATATATGGATTCCGGAAGCGACACGAAAACGGAATTCAATACCTAAAGCCTGACTTTTGGGAGCTAAAAAACTGACCAGTTTATAGTTATCGGTTTTTCAGCACTAATAGAAATATGAAAAATAAGAGACAGTAATCAAGAAAACTGATATTTGATAGAAACATAATTATATAAATGGAATATAGATGAAAGACACGGAAAAACAATGCAGGAGCACATAAAAGGGGGATATTGTAGAGCCCTCTGCAGGTGGTTGGAGAAATGGATGGTGAGGGTTCGGAAGATAAAAGAGCTTTAAACACGCAATTCCAGGCGACAGAGAGTAGAAATAACACGAGAGGAGAGGCCCTTCACACAGCCCTGGAAAAAGAAGAAGCCCTGAAAATGATAATCAATAACAGCCAGGTTGTGCTATTTCTCAGGAAGAACGAAGATAAATGGCCTGTAGAATATGTCTCTGAAAACGTAGCGAATTTCGGATACGCGGTAGAAGATTTCACTTCTGGCAGGGTAATGTATAGGGATATAATATATCCCGATGACCTCGAGAATATTGAAAAGGAACTTGAGAAGAGAGTAAAAAGTGGGGTTCCTGCATTTAACATGGAGTATAGAATTGTTACGAAATCCGGGAACATTCGATGGATAAATGAAAGGACCTTTATTCAGAGAAATACAGGCGGAGAGGCAACACACTTTCAGGGCGTAGTGCTCGATATCACTAAGCGGAAGAAAATTGAAGAAGAACTGGAAAAAACCCTTAAGATGCAGAAAGTGCTGACCACGGTAATCAATAATAGCCCTGCAGTGATCTTTCTCTGGAGGAACGAGAAATACTGGCCTGCGGTTTTTGTCTCAGACAACGTGATACGGTTTGGATATACGGTTGATGATTTTCTATCACAGACAATTCAGTACGGTAAAATCATACACCCCGATGACCTGGAAAAAGTAGAAGAGGAGCTTGAAAGGAGCATCCAGAAAGGAGAGGTAAGCTTCAATTCGGAATACAGAATATTTACTAAAGCCGGAGACGTGCGATGGATAAACGAAAGAACTTTTATCCAGAGAGAGGTAGACGGGAAAGTAAGCTGTTTTCAGGGGATAGTGCTTGATATAACTCCCAAAAAAAAAGTTGAAGAGGCCCTGAGAAAATCTCTTGAAACGCAGAAATTGCTGAAAACCATAATTAACAAAAGTCCGGCAGTAGCTTTTACATGGAAAAACATGGAAAACTGGCCTGCAGAATTTGTTTCCGAAAATGTAACGCAATTCGGGTATACAGTAGAGGACTTCACTTCCGGAAATGTACTTTACGGGAATATAATCCATAAAGACGATATCAAAGCAGTTATCGAAAAACTTGCGCGTTCGATAAGAGAAGGATACGATTCTTTCGAGATGGAGTACAGAATTTTTACCGGGAACGGCCGTATGCACTGGGTTGAGGAGCGGACATTTATCCAGCGAGACGATAAAGGCGATGTAGCTCATTTCCAGGGGATAGTTGTGGATGTTACTGAAAGAAAAGAGGCGCAGAAAATGCTTGAGATCCAGAGAGGACTTGGAATATCCCTGAGTACCACCTGGAACCTTCAGACTATGCTTAACAGGATTCTTGATGCCTGCCTGCAGATAGAAGAGATAGATGCAGCAGGCATATACCTGAAAGATGAGCTCCTCGACCAGGTTAATCTGGTTGCACAAAGAGGACTTTCCCCCGAATTTGTGAAAAGTGTTTCCACATATAAGGCAGATTCCCCTGAAGCACGGCAGATCTGGACTGAAAAACCTGTTTACAAGCTTGATTTTTTCTCAGAGAAAATGGCAGACCTGATCAGGAAGGAAAAAATTACTTCGGTAGCGGTGATTCCTATGAAATACAGAGGAGAAATTATAGGCAGCCTTAACTTTGCCTCTCATACTACGGACAGGATTTCCCAGAATGTCCGCAACTTTCTTGAGAGCGTAGCTCTCCAGGTAGTGAACTATATAGCCCCCATCCGTATTGCGGCAGACCTGGGATAAAGGATTTTCTTTCACGCCTGAAGTAAATCTGACCCTGGACGAAATCCTTATTTAAAATAATTTTTATAATTAATGCAGGATCGGAAAGTGAGAAAGCCTCAGGTTTCACTTTTATTCTCCCTGGGCTTCGGGTAGATATGCAATTGCGTATTTTCGCTCACTTTTTGTCCGTAACCGGCGTTAATATCAAATCTTACATCGGATGGGGGATAAGGTTGAAAGCAATAGTGGTTTATCTCAGTACCTCAGGGAATACAAAAGCTATGGCCGAAGCTATAGCTAGTGGAATCGAATCAAAGAATGTGGATGTAAAAGCTGTCAGCTTTTATGACATAAAGCCCGAAGACCTTGATGAAGCAGATGCAATTGCAGTTGGCTCCTCGACTTTTTACTACAAAATGCTACTGCCCATGGAAAAATTCATGAATGAGACTCTTGCTGCCACAAACCCAAAAGGCAAATTAGGAGCTGCTTTCGGGTCTTACGGATGGAGCGGAGAAGCGCCCATACTGATAGCCGAAAAGATGCGAGAGATGGGAATGACTGTTATAGACCCTGTGCTCCGGATTCTTCACAAGCCCACAGATAAGGATGTCCAGGAATGCAAAAGGCTCGGTATTGACATTGCCGAAAAGCTGAAACACAGGAGAAAAACAGGGTAACCGCAGGAAACAGCAAGCGGACGTTGTAGTTTCGAACCTGATATCCGTACGTAACTCAATCGACGTTATATAGCACGGAGAGCACGAAAAAGCTTTGACAATGCTCTTTTTCTTCCGGGTTGCAGGTGTTTTCAGCAGTTTTGGTTCACTTCATTTTCTATAACCGCAGAAAGCACCGACCTCACGGAAACGTTGTAATTTTGTAAATTAACCCGCCTGAGCAAAACAATACTACTTATCTATAAATTAGTCCTTTTGAGCGAGTTGAAAAGCAATTCTTTGAAATTAGTCCTCTCGAGCTCAGCGAGAAGGACAGCGCACTGCAGAGCCGCAACTCTGCTGGCGCAACTCGGGGAGCAAAACTCGGGCGGCAGTTTACCTTTTTTGAGATTAACCAAGGAATTTCAGGAGAGAAGAACCTATTGAAATTATACTTAGAACTCTAATTGAGGACATTGTCACAAAGTAAACTGGAACAGAAAGCTCAAAAGTTCCGGAGACATAGTCCTGTGCACGTCTGTGCAGGCAGGATTCTTAATCTATTCATATGGCATTCGAGTAATGCGGGTAGAACTCCTGAGTAACTCGTTAAAAAGCTCATTTCCGAATATGAGAGCTGAAGGTTCATAACTAATCAGGCTTTCCCTATCGAAATGCTTCTGATTCTTCGGGAAAAGCGAGATCAAAAAAAACTTATCCGTAACAGTAAGGTTCGCGATCCTGAGTTCTCCGGAATACAGGAAAAACTTCATGTTTTCGAAGGCCAGCAAATTCCTGAAATCTTCGAGGTAATCCTTAGAATAGCGCTGAAAAACAGGTTCAGACATAAGAAAGGAGAACTCTGCCCCATTTTTTGAAAGCTTCTGGCATATAGAAATGAGCGAGGGATCGAAATAAGCTATGCATTCAAGAATATATTTCGATTCAAAGAGGTTTTCCACAATTTCCGGATCAAGTTCAAACATCCTGTCCAGATCGGGCTGGATCAGTTTACAATTCCCGAGTTCTCCGATCCGCTTTCGAAAAGAAGGGGGAATTCCATGCAGGTCCCTTTCAACCCAGTACTCAAAATTGTCCTCGAAAACATCAATTACACTGACAAGCGGCTGCATTTTTTCAACAAGGACTTTTCCTATACGGGAGAGTGTATAGTTTTTGTCCTCCTGAATAACCAGGGACTTTTCCTTTAATTTTTTAATTTGAGGTAGAATGGCTGTGGAAGTTACCTGAAGAGCTTCCCTGATTTCATCCATGTTTTTCGGCCCGTTTTTCAGAAAAAGCAATAACTGTTTTCGCTTATCGGAAAGAAAAATCAACTCTAGAAGTTCTAATTGCAACCCATCAGTCTCCTCTCGAGTTTTATGTGACTAAAAAGATTACAGCCTTCAAAAGTATATAAGTTATTACTGTCCGCCAGCCTTTTGTTTAAATAGACTGCAGAGGCTTTTCCCATATTATTCCCCGGTATCGAAAATAAGGTAGGAAACAAAGAGTAAATAAAAAACTACTTATCATATAAACAGGAAACAAAAAAAGAGTTGGCAAAACAAAAGAGTTGACGATTAAAAAACATGTGGAGTCTCCCTGACCTGGAAAGCTAATGCTATTGTCCAAGGTCAGGGGGCCTTTTGGGCTCCTTAAGTTTAATGTTTTAGCTGGAAATTGGATAATGAATGAATTCTCAAAGATTTGATACTATTTGCGTGGTTTTATCTGCGTTCAAGAATTTAGTGGAAATTCTGGCCTGACACCTATTCAGGCAGGAGCTTCCTTGGTCAGGATATAAGCAACCATCTCAGGATTGAGTTTGCTTTCCCTTGAGACCTTTTCTTCGATTCTCTCAGCAGGTGTACCCTCCGATTTTAGTTCCCTTATTTTCTCAATCACTGAGGAAGGAATACTGTAATATTCGTTAATGTCCTTCCTGTGACCCCAGACATCTCCTTCAATAAGCTGGATTCTCTGCATCTCAAGGAACATTTCTATTGATTTTGAGACCGTGCGCCTGTAGGATTTAGGTAACTGAATTACCTCAATTTTCGGGCATGTTTCAACCAGTGCAAAGATATCCTTGTTCGAAGGCCTGAAAGCCAGATGAACGACACGTTCATTAGGATTGAGAGTGAAAATTTCCTCTCTGGAACTAACTACTCTAATTTTCATACTTTTCCCCCACTATAAAGTTCTTTTACGTTTTTACCTTAATATAAACTACTTATACAGATTATAAATATTTATCTATCAGCACTTTTATTTTTCACACAGTACTCCGGGTTTTCTATCTCCTGTTAGATACCCTTAAATGCTGGAAAAAGCCTGGAAGAGATAAACCTGCAAAAATAACCATAACTCAGAAATATTAATCCCTGCAGGAATGTTCTCAGCAAAGAAAACCAAGAAAAAAAATAATCATGGGAGCGGACCTATAAAATTCTGGAAGGTTTTTATGCCTTTAATCCGCCTTTTTCCGGAATTAATCTTTTAACTTGCAGTAAGTTTTACAGAGCGTTACATCTTAGAAAAAACTCATGGCATTCTACCCTGAGAGTCAGATTGGAAAAAATTTACTGCAACATCCGTAATGGCACTTTGCCAGACCGCGATACTCCGAATTGCTTATCGAGAAATATATAACTCAGGAATATTCATAAAAATAAATCGGCTTCGAATACAGGTATATTAACCTCAGGAAGTTTAAGAGATCTACTCTGGTAATATAAAATGGCGAGTATAATCTTCAGTATTGTAAACGGGCAAGGGAAAGCTGTCCTATTATTATGTAATACTCGAGATTATAAGCCGCCTGGCAACTTTACTCTCCAGAGGAAAGAGCCAGAGGAATTCAGGAATAAACGACAGGGAGCAAAAAACAGTTCCGAGAAAAAAGATATCCATTGATACAGGAAAATGCCCAGGGAAAGAAAAAGCAAGAGATAAGCCTGCTGCAAATATTCATTCCCAATTCATCATTAGCCAGAACTTTGCAAAATATTCAATCTTTTTGGCTTTTTTCCCTGAAAAATTTCTTGAGGATCCCGTGTTCAACCAATTGAAGCATTAAGCGTTTTAGGGAACAGAAAAGGAGGCCAGCCCGGACTCCCCGCACCCGTTACAACCTCATAAAGAGATTATGTCCAAGCCCGGATTATCACTTTTTCTGATCCCGCTTTTCGAAGAATTCTGGTCTCCCCTCTTTTCCGGCTTTTCCAGCCCAGGAAAGGGCACATATCGGGCATTCGGGCCCGAAACCTGCGGCATTATAACCCGTCATTCCTCCTGCGGCATTATTCACCCTGGAAAGACCATGCTGTTTAAGAATACTGCAGCCCATACTGGACCTGTGTCCTGTACTGCATATAACAACCTTCTCAGCCTCAGGATCAAGTTCGGTGTACCTTTCCCTGAGATCCTGGACCGGGATATGAATGGAATTTTCTATATGGAAAATCTCATACTCGGAAGAGGTCCTTACATCGACAATTACAAGTGGATTTCCACTTATAATCCATTCATGAAGCTCCGGGATTGAGAGCTGGGGCACATGGGCAGCCCTGAGACCGGCAGTCACCCACGCAAAAGTCCCCCCGTCCAGAAAACCGATAATATTATCAAGCCCCACCCTGTGCAGCCAGACAACAGATCCCAGAGCATGGCTTTCGCTTTCTGATACGAGCAGGATCTGTTTATCCGGGGGCAGGAGCCAGCCTGCATAGGTTGCGAAATTGCTCCGAAGATCAATACACCAGGAACCCGGAACATGTTCTCCCCCGAACCCTTCATAGCAGCGTGTATCAAGAATAACAATGTCATCCCTTCCTGAAAGCTTGAGAAATTCCTTTGGAGGGATTTCCCTTACAGGCGGAAGACTTTTGAGTTTTGTCGGCCCTTTCCGGTTGATTTCAGTACAGCGGCTGAAGTGGTCGGGTGCAGGCGGCATATCAGTTGTAAGGTTATCTATGAATTCGACCCTGTCAGGAATCTGCAGGGCATAGTTGTATTTGCGTTCATAGCCTATTGTGCTTGAGCGTTTGGCCCCGAGGGCTCTTCCGCAAAGGGAACCTTCGCCATGAGCAGGATAAACCTCGCAAGAATCAGGAAGGAAAAGCAATTTTTCGTGCAAACTGTCATAAAGCCTTGAAGCAAGTTCTTCTGCCCGGTTGGGAAACAGGTCTGGCCTGCCCACGTCCCCGACAAAAAGGGTATCCCCGCAAAATACCGCAACCGGATCAGGACCTCTCGAAGTATCTGAAACAACATAGCAGATATGCTCGGGCGTATGCCCTGGAGTTTCAAGTATCCTTATAGCAATGTCTTCGATTTCGAAGGTATCTCCTTCGGCCAGCCCGGTATGCTCGAACTCACAGTTCGAAGCTCTGGGAGCGTAGATTTTTGCCCCTGTTGCTTCTGCAAGATCCAGATGCCCGGAGATAAAATCAGCGTGCAGGTGAGTCTCCAGAATGTGGGTAATTTTCAAGCCCCTGGATTTTGCCTCTTCAAGATAAATATCTGTGTCCCTGCGCGGATCAATAACCGCACAATTCTGTTTTCCTGCAAGGATATATGAACTGTGAGCTATACCTTTTACAAAAAACTGAGCTATTTGCATACCATTTTCCCCCAGATAGCCAGATTATACCTGAAATGTTCCTGTAAATAACCATACAGGTTACATTACTGCACCAATAGAAATTTTTTATCGGATATTTTGTACCTTATATTATATCCCCTTTCTTATATTCAGTTTTACACTTGCTTCAGGCTCGCATGTGTTACCTTCCGGGGATTATTTTTATTCTCAGGCACCCCAAAAACAAGAAAAAAGAAGGGTCTGAAGAGCATACATAATAAGTATTTCCCAGGCGTTTCTTCTTTACCAGAATCTCCGAGAATTCTTTAGAAAAAACTGCAGGCAGAGTCCTCTTTGAAAAGGTGAGATGCCCCGGGACCCTGCCCACAATTTAAAGTAAATCTATCAGGTTTAAACCCGGAATAAATTGCGTTTTAAATTTAAACTGCCCTGAACCCACAGGCTCACGCAAACGGGTGTTTTGCCGAGTCTTTCTTAGCGAGCGCTTCTTCAACAGTCGGCCTGTTTTCCATGGCTCGTGCTATTGCAAGCTTTGTTGCTTCATAATTGTATTCGTAAACTTTGTCCTTGTCTTTTGCGTCCCATTCAATAAAGACAGAAACGATAATAAAAGTGTCATCAGCCTGTTCTTCAGGGAGCACGCCAGTAGCTACGGAATCCATGACCGCCTTTGCAACCGCAGCCTGAGCCGGCCCGAACATAAGGGCAGCTTGCGACACGTTCTTTATAGTTACCTTGTTTACAAGCAGGGTAACAGGCTTTGGCTGGACATTTGGCTCAAGAACTGCAAGAAGTGGTGTGTGGCCCTGTCTGGGCATTGCAAGCGAATTTATAAATGCTGCTTCTACGGGTCCTCCTCTAGGCCCGATAACCAGGTCTATGTGTGCAATTTCCGGACCGGAACCTATGAGAGCTTCTCCTACCATACTTTTTAGAATATTTTTGACCAGATTAAACACCTCAGCTTATATTCTACAACAGAAAGCCTGATACCCAAAATTCCCGGATACAGAGAAGTGAATTTATCTTCATATCCGCTAATCAATAAATCAGATAACAAGTAGGGTATTAAGCACGATTATTTCGATCATAAAGAATAGTTAAGCCTGTAATACTTATACACATACATAAATAATTTGCCAGTTGTATCTCGACAGCATAAACGAAGATAGGTGCTCCGGATCAAGGCATAAGTAAACTTTCATAGAAGAATCGTTAAGAGTACTCAAGCAAATCTTCGGAAGGCATAACCGTGCCGATAAAATCATTGGATAAAATCATTGAACCCTTATAATCACTATTTAAAGAGAAATGCCCGAAAGAATCTCAAGTCTTTTGCTCCAGTGGTCCATCCCTCTTTTTGCTGCACACCATTCGAAAAAATTACTTTCTTTTCCTATACTTCCAGTTTCGAACTTTGCCTGGAGTTCAAAAGAACTGATCCCAAATTTCGCTTCGAAATCCTTACAGATTATAGAATAACGCCTGACTTTATACTTTGCAACGTGCTTTTCGTGTTCCAGAGCCGAGCGAATAGCCTCACTCACTTCCTGAGGCGAGAAATCGGTTTCTATTTTAAGCATGAAACTCATACCTATCCCCGTTAAGAATCGTTTGTCATTTCATATAAAGTAATTATAAAAAATAAATAATTGGACAGATTTGTCACCTGATAGCTTTTATTTTTCAAACATTCCTATATTCAAACCTTCCTGCTTGTATTATTTTCTTTTTTCTCTTACGACGAGGCCTATAAAAAGTATTAGCATGAATCCGATAAAGGGCCCTATAGCACTCGAAAATCCTGGCCAGTCTTCTTCAGATATCAGTCCGGATTCAAAAATTGTCTCAGGCCTCTCAGGCTCCCCAGGCTGCTTGCCCTCAGCGGAAAGCCCGATACCTTCCTGAACTCCTTCATCCACTTCTGTAGGCACAATTTCTTCTACCCTGCCGGAAGTGATTGCAAACGGTGAAAAGCCAGGAGTCATGGCCTGGAAATAGACATAGAGGTCATCGTCCCCCGTTTTCTGGATAGGGAGGGGGGTCCACTCTCCGTCTGCATACCTGTGAAGAACAACTGTTGAATTATCGGTTTCATTCACCGGGATTTCAGCCTTGCTGACTCTGAAACCTATAACGGCATTTTCTATATTTTCCGGAGTTGCAAAGCCTTTATTTCCCACCCAGATATTCATGTACCTGTAAACTGTTCCTCCGGGTTCGGCCGGAGTCAGGACTGACCTTCCGTTGAGCTGTTCAATGATCGTTGTAGTTTTTCCGATAGTTCTCTTTGCATCAAATTCAACAAAGTCAATGCAGGTAGCATTTTGTGTGAAATTGTACCTGATGCGGCTCCCAGCTGTAATGAATCTCTGGGTCAGTACCGTGGTATCAATATTACTTGCTGGCTCAGGGGAACCTCCTCCACCAGTAATTGCGCCTGTTTCAGTGTAACCCCAACCATCTTTATCCGAGCTTCCAGTGCCATCTCCATTACTCTCGCCTTCTTCAGTGACTGTGATATAATCCGTCCAGGCGAGAACATTGTACTCGTACATGTTACTGGCGTTAAGAATTACGGAGTAGTTGCCGATTTCGGAATACGTGTGGATTGGGTTCTGGGAGGTAGATGTATTGCCGTCTCCAAAGTCCCACAGCCACGAAGTAACGTAACCTGTAGAATAATCAGTGAACTGAACTGTCAGCGGGGCTTTCCCTTCTGTCGGGAGAGCAGTAAAACCTGCCTGAAGGCCATCTCCGACTATAATATAATTCGTTTTTGTAACATCTTCCCAAGAAGTTCCATTGCCTGCTCTCAGGGTAATGCTATAGGCTCCCGGGTCCTTGAACTCATAAACAGGATTCTTTTCTTTTGAGTCTACTTGTCCGTCAGAATTGAAGTCCCATTCCCAGGCTACTGTATCTACACCAGAATTGCCCTCAAACTGGACAATAAGAGGGGCTTTGCCAGAAGTTATGTCGGATTTAAAATCGACTAACAGAGAATCGACTACCGGAGGATCAACAATCGGCGTATCGACTGCTGGAGGATTAACAGGGGGATCAACAGCCGGAGGGTCGACTACCGGAGGATTAACAGGAGAATCGACTGCTGGAGGATTAACAGGAGGATCAACAGTCGGAGGATTAACAGGAGGATCAACAGGAGGATTAACAGGGGGATCAACAGCCGGAGGATCGACTACCGGAGGATTAACAGGAGGATTGACAGGAGGGTTAACAGGGGGATCGACCACCGGATCAGTGCTGGAAAGCACATTGACTGAAGAAGGAACTTCCCGGGTATTCGACCCAGAACTATCCGTCACTGTCAGCTTCACTGTATAGGTGCCGGCTTCGGAATATACGTGACTGGGATTCCGGGAAGTTGAGGTAAGGTCGTCTCCAAATTCCCAGAACCATCCAGTTGCAGCTCCTGTAGAAGTATCAGTGAACTGAACGGTCAACGGGGCTTTCCCTTCTCTAGGAGAAGCAGTAAAACCTGCCTGTAGAGAATTTTCTACAGTGATACAGTCATCTATTCGTTCGTAATCCCACACGACACCGTTGAATACGGTGAGATTGACAGAGTAAGTTCCGGGGTTTTTAAATTTGTAAACAGGGTTTTGTTTATTTGAATCCACTTTTCCGTCAGAATTGAAGTCCCATTGCCAGATTGTAGGTGTACCTGTTGACTGATCTGTGAAAGTGACAGTAAGCGGTGAATTGCCGGAAGTCGGTGTTGCGGTGAACGCTGCAACAGGTGTTGCAGGGAGGGGAGCACTTATAACGATGTATCCGTTTTTCACCTCATCATCGCTACCTCCAGCGTTCGTTACAGTGAGCCTGACTGTATATGTACCGGCTGTAGTGTAGATATACGAGGGGTTTTGTACAGAACTGTCTACTGTACCATCGTTGTTGAAGTCCCATTGCCAGGTTGTAGGTGTACCTGTTGATGTATCAGTAAACTGTACACTGAGTGGTGCTTCCCCAGTTCCAGAAGCCGGATTCATGGTAAAGTCTGCAATTAAAGTGACGGTTGTATTGTCGTTTGAATTCTGTGTCGGCTCTCCATAAGCTAAAACTGAAGCCGAGAATACGGAGAATAGAAGCATTAATGTTACAATTATCTTTTTCAATTCAGCCACCCTGCTTTTTTCTTTTTTGCGGAAATCTCGCTCCCCCATGTAAGATTCCGGCTTCCTTTTAAGGCTCGTTTAGCCGGATGTTTGAAAGAACGTTTTTTAAGATTTTTTAACTGCCAGACATTCATTATTCTTGCGTTTTTAACTCGGATGAAAGCAAATCTCAATGAATTATTAAATTAGTTTTATGTGTAAAAGGTTGTAAGGTTGATCGAAAAGGATGATATATTCATCTCTTGCGATATATTATCAATATCTCCTTACCTGAATGGGCTAAGATTGCAAACGGGAATTGCTATAAGAAATATTCATTTGTATTCGGTTAAGATACAATCTATAATAAATGTGTTATTCTTGTTGCCGTTTCTGTAAACCTATAAATGTAAATCGAGATGCGTAGATCATTGCAGTAGTCATTTTAATGTTAACAGAATCCTTAACCGAATACAAATGAAGAAATATTAAACTTTTTGATTTGATATGATCCGGAGAGATTTTTCCGGTGCATATAACCTTAAATTTTTCTGAAGCCGCCCCTATATTAAGGATCTTTATTAAGGAACATTAGATGAGTAATTTATATCTGTCGCGCTTCTATCTGGAGTTTTCAATATTCTCAGGGTTCAAAGAAAAATAACTGAAGAATTTATAGAGTCGTCTTTCGGACTTTCAATGTTAGCCTTTAAATTTAAAAATCAGAGACGAAACTGACAAAAAGAAGACTGTACTAGAAAATGTAAGATGAGAAATTTGTATTAAGAGGTTTATTTGAGAGATTTGTATAAAAATTTGTATAAAAATTTGTCTTGAGTTCAAGGCACCTATTATTAATGGAAGTAATTAAGGAAATCGTTAAACCTGAGCAGAAAGATTTCACTATTTTTTATTTTTGGCTTATTTTTTATCTTATTACGTTTTTCCAATTAGAAGTAAAATATTTATGGGTGAAAAACTTATTTATTTTTTATATACAGTTTAGATGTTTTTTTCCGGGGGCAGGGTCTACGGCTGGAAAATTATCCGGGGAATTTTCATCGTTCATTGAGGATACGTGTGCGTATATTCCCTATGCCGTAATCGGGATTTTCATAATCCTTGCTGCAACCTTTACCTCAGTTTACCTTCTGAAAATAGACAGTGAAGTAGCCGAAACCATTTACACGACAGAGAACAGTGATCCCAGGCAGACTGCTATCAATCTTGCCGCATCCGATCTTGCTCGCTGCCTGAACTATGCAGGAATGGAAGCCCTTGAATGGCAGGGAGAACATCCTGTGATCCTGCCTGAAGGCAATCCTGTTAACAGGTTTTCTGAGGACGGCTTTTTGGCAATCCCAGAAAACCAGAACCTTGAAAAAGGTGACATGCTTCAAATTTCCATAAACCTGCCTTCCGATATCTGGGGCAGAATCGAAGCTCTCTGGAAGAACCGGGATATTAAGCTGATTGTCAAAGATTCCACAGGCCGTGAAATCAAAAACCTGAACTACGGCCAGGCAACCGGTTTTTTTCAAAAAGTTTCCTTCGAGGAATATGCTAAAATTCCGGATTCCACAGAATCAGGATACGCATCAATCGAACTCTATTACGGGGACGAACTCAAAGCCTCCGACTGGTTCCTGGTTGAAGTAAGCCCTGTAAAAGATATCACAGTGGACTCTTTTAACAGGCTGCTCTCTGCAAATTACCAGGGAAATAGCCACACCTTCATGGAATATGCAGTCAATGTAGAACCTGACATAAAACCCGAACAGATAAAAGTAAGACAGGTAAGGGGAACTCTGCAGCGGGAAACCACCAGTGCTGACAGAAATTACACTATTTATTACGTTTTTGAAATTCCTGTCCTTAACTATACCCTTGTGAACCTTGAATCCGGAGAAAGATTCAACAGCAGCATGAACCTTTCCACGCTGATCACATCAAGGGAACCGCTTCTGGAAGAGCTTGTCAGGGAATACGAAACCGAACTTGGAAATTCCTCAGGCCTTGATTCGACATCCAATCTCGTGCTCGGAGCGACAAACCTGAGGACTTTCGTTTACGGTCCCTGGCAGCATTATGCAAACGGCCCTCTAAACATCCTGACCAACCCTGCCCTTTCAAGCTCAATTAACGGGGCCACACTTTATACCCAGAAAAAGGTTTTTGATTCGGTTGACCCTCTGGCTCTCACCTACACAACCTACTACAACGGGAAGGTCCTCTATGAAGACGTTTTCACCTCCGGCAACGGAAAAACAGGCTCAGGCCTCTCTACCAGCCTCAACACCTCAGGGTCCCTTTATGAAAATAATAAGAGTGCATATGAAGAGAATAGAGGCGTAAACCTCACAACCACTTATGATTCGCTTGCACAGAACAGGTCTTTTTCCCTGGACGTTGAAGAAAGCATCGGACAATCCCTTAAAGAGACAAATACCTCCTTTGAGGAGCTTTCCGAATATTCGGAAATAACAGTCTCAGCCTCGGACTATACAGACGGAGTTCTCGATGGCTGGGTCTTCAATGACCATTTGTGGACAGAGAAAAAACCTGACCTTATCCATGCCGTCACGGATAGCGTTTATACGGCTCCGGTACAGGGGCAAATAATAAGAGACGGCTTTGATTCTCCAGACCCGCTTGCCTCTGCAGTCACTGCGGATTTCGACAGCAGTTCAGTTTCCTGCAGCGGGCAAACCGTTAGCTGGGATTCAAAATATTTCGCATCAGGGAGGCATAAAGGGTCTCTTGTGCCTCCTTATTCCTGGAGCGATTTCAATAGAAATTCTTATTCCGAATCCTTAAGCCCTTCAATTGACCCGCCGAAAGGGAGTGTGGTCAGCTGGTCTGTTACAGGAGCATCTGTCAGCCTGATTTCTGCCGATATAAGTGATGTTAATATTGAGCCTCATTACTCTTACGCGAGTAACGATAGACTTACGGTTGAAAACAGGAACGAAGGCTACCTGAACCGGGAAGACCACATTTTTGACTGGGGAATCAGGTACGATATTTCCTATAAAATAAGAACTGCATGGAAAATAGATTACAGTTATGATTATACCTACAGGTGGAAAACAAGAGAACGGCTGCCTGATGGAAATTATACGACTGCGACACATTACGATACGTCAAGCGGTTCGGACTCCGAAACTGCAGGCAAAACCAATCTGGAATCCTTTTCCCACACCGAAACCGAAGCCGAAAAACTGACAGTAATTTACCACAGGTGCCCTCCGGCAGGCGGCTATACAGGTTTGTCAACTTATGCTGATCCCATCGAACGGGAATACAGGGAAACAACAGTTTATTCGGACGGTGTAGACAGCGGTATAGATGAAAGTAAAAGGTTTGACCCGTGCTGTTCCGATGCTGGCGACAAATACAGGGATTCCTATGTGGATTTAAGGGCAATCGAGAGCAATTTTTGGGCATACCCTGACGGGAAATATCTGGCCCGGCATGGGGTAAATTGCGATATCCCGCCGTGGCTGCACAGGATAATGGCAGAAGAGGTGCTGGAAATGCTCGATTCTGTCGAAAAGGATAATCCAGCCTTCAATTACTCTCTTGTTGAATCTCCGGGCCGGGACCCGACAGACCTGCAGGTAGAAGCTGCCGAAAAACTCATTCTGGCCCTGGAAAAAAGCCGGGATACTTACGTAAACAAAGGGCAGTACCTCACGCCTTCAGGGAAAATGTACACCTCAAGCGATTCTGCCCGCTACATTGCAAAAAATGAAGCTTACAACAGGCTGCTTGAAGACATTGACCGGAAAAACAGTAAGCTGGACTCTGACCTCAATTCCTACATCCTCGATGCCCTTGAGGAAAAAGGCCTCGATACCGGTATGCTTGACAGCGTGACCTCAGGCCCGATGACCCTTTTCAATAACCCGGCAATTGAAAGGGCTGCTTCAGCTCCAGGGGAAGATATGGGCATCATATCCACAATGACCGTCACCGGCCAGCCGGAAAGCAAATACAACTGGACTGAAAACCTGACCCTGATTATTGACCAGAAACCGAACTACCTTTATCATGACCCTGACTTTGACCTCAGGAAAGAATACGAATGGACCGATTCCATGACCGGAAAAACAATCTATCCCCTCGGCGTCCGGAATACCTGCGTTTTCACAACCGGCATTTCCGAGGAGATCGCAGATGCAATTTCTTCAAGCGGCGAATCCGTAAAAACCGAAACTTCCCAGCAGATCAGCCAGGGCGTCTCCACCCTGAACGCAGAAGTTCTCCTTCTTGAGCAGAACCTGAGCGAACAGAATGTTTCCCTGGATACAACCCGTCTCAACACTGAAGTCTCTAACCTGAAGCACACATACGCTCAGGAAATGAGGTTTCAGATAATTGAAAAGGTAGCCTCTGAAGTGAGTTCAAATCCGGTTGTTTCAGGCTGGATAAAGGAAAATAGAGTCCGGGCACTCACAACAAGTTACCTTAACAGCCTCTCCGACGACCGGGTAATTCAAAAATCCACTACAAATGAACTCGCCTCTGAACTCTCCGCCGTCGTAAAATCCGAAATCCGAAATTCAAACCCGCCTGTTGGACCTGATGAACTTGAAGCCACTCTGAATAGAGTTGATACTGATATCAGAATCGGTGTTGCAAACGGTATCTGCTCGGTTACCGTAAATAAAGGCGAAGCTCTTGACGCCAGCTTCGGTAAGGTTGACAGTGAACTGAAAAACCTGGCAAATGAAACTGTTGACACGTATTCAGGAGAGATGGGAAACAAGGTTTCAAAAAGGCTGGACAGGACGATGGCGGCTGTCCCATGCGGGCTGCCAGTATTGCCACCGCACTGGATTTTTACAGTAAATGTTTGGACTTATGAGATTGTGGGAAAATATCAGGTGTTTACTGTTATCGACAATGATAACGAGGTGATTCCAGAGCCTTATTTCGGGCATAAAGGGCAGAGGTATGTGAGGCAAGAAGAACACATAAATCATCCCTCCAGAAAAAACGATAGATGGAAGTAGTATCTGGATTGGAAAAAATACACCGACTGACGTTTCATTTTAGTGGATACTGCTTCTACGATTGTTGGTCCAGGTCCAAAAGGTGTTGGAGATAAAACAGGTGGTTGCTACTGAAAAATCAGCTGGATATGAATGATCTTATTGTAGAATTAGGTGGAGAAATCATGAAAACAAAACTGGTTATTATTGGAATTTTATTGTGTGATTTTATTAGCAGAAATATGCTACTGCAGACAGTCCATATGGTAAAATGGATGTTTACTATAATGATAAGCTTTTACCTGGAAAAGAAATTGCAAAACCGTCTTTAAAAATTGGAGAGCCTTTTAATGTTAGGTATTAATCTAACTGTATATCAAAAATCAGAAGTATCTGTAAAGTTAAGTGAAATGGGAGACGGATATTTTGAATTGTAGATGGTCCAACTTCAAAAATGAATATATATTCTGGGCAGATGTAATGGAAGAAAATCTCACTATTTTATATGAATGGACAGTAAAACCAACTGAAAAATGGGCAGGTGGATCGATACCTATTGACTATTGTGTATCAAATTGATGAATTGGAACGAGTGAACACTTATTAAATGGTGAATTTACCGTCGCCTACTGCACCATCTCCAACGAGCATTACAAAGGTGAAGCTCCAATTTCTGAGGAACAGCCAGTTTCAGAAAACGAACCTTCGTCCACATCTTCATCAGCGCCAGCTTTCACACTTGCCGGCTCAATTTCAGTTCTTGCATTGGCCTTTGCCCTGTTCCGCAGGTGAGATGCCTGCGGAGATTATTTTTAACTTCTCTAATTCAGTAAAACCCAATAATTTATGTTTTTACCTGTAGGAGTTAATTACCGGCAGTTGGCCATTTAATCTGAGAAAGATGAGGCTTTTCTTTTTTGTGATATCAAGCGCTCAATTTTCATTCAATTCTTTATTCCTTTGCCTTTTTAGTGTGAGAGAACATTGAAATTCCGGTTATAAATTGCAATCATGTGGGTTGCAATCAGCCGGGGTATAAAACTTCAAACCGTCATCGGTTATCGTAATATCGCCAATCCCAACAAAAAAGTTATCGTGTATATTCATTCCTTTTATGGTCTGCCGGGTTACATCGTCTATTTTTACTGTATCATCACTTATATGGATTTTCTTGCCTCCGATATAAAAAAGTCCGGTTACTGCAACGTACCCATCTTCTGTGATTCTGGCATTGAAAATAACAGTACCGTCTTCTTTTCCTGTCAGCGTGAGGCCTGGTTCTTTCTCGATTTCTCCCTGTACATCAAATTTCTCGTTAACCTGAGTAACCTCGTTTTTATCTATTTTTGCTATAAGGTTGGCGTGTTCATCCCGGATCTCGGTTGTCAGAATCAAGCCATTCTCGCGATTTTCCAGGGTAAACAGGTTTATCCTGTCTCGTGTGTCCTTATCCACCTCATATGACACTGTATACTCTGGATTTGCGTACACGTTCGTTCCCAGAATTAGCATATAATCTTCTTGACTCATACGGTTTTCACCTGTGGGTTTTATCTCACTGTTTATATGTATAATCATTAAACTGATTTTTAATTTATCTGCGTTACGAATAATTGAATTGATGAGCATATACGGCTTTCGATGGAAGGAAAAGAACAGCCGTTAATGATTGTTTTTCGATATTATTGGAGTTTTCAACAAGCTTAGAGAGATGCTAATAATAGCTTGTCTAAGAGTAGCAGGAGTGCTAATAATCCCCAACATCCCAAAATGTATTCACTTTGTAATATTTGGTCGTCCACCGCTCAATAATTGTTCTTTTGATACTCGATTTTTTCCAGTGTGGTTGAAGTCACTTTTTCATTTAATCATAGCCAATCGGCTCCAACCGCGCAGATGCGCGGGACAGGAACGACCGGAAGATGCTATTCAGGTTTCTCTGGACTAATATAAGCCTCTTAAACCACTGACCGTCGGAGTTTTATCTTAGAGTTTTACGTAAAGTTTATGCGAGTGAGTTGAGTTTCTGGCGCTAGTTTATTAATTTCCTGATTCGGGTGAGATTTGGTTCTGTGGAAATGAGTTAAATACTAATATAGAAATCCTTATAGGATAAAAATTAGAGACTGATAGAACCATGGCCAGGGAAATAAGGATACTCCACACTGCAGACACGCATCTGGGATACAGGCAGTACCACAGTGAGGTCCGGAGAAAGGACTTTTTTGCGGCTTTTGAGGTTGTTGTAAATGATGCGGTTGAGATGCAGGTTGATGCTGTCGTGCATGCGGGAGACCTTTTTGATTCGAGGAACCCGACCCTTGAAGACCTGCTGGAGACAATGAATATCCTGTCCAGGCTGAAGGCTGCTGGCATACCTCTTTTTGGAATTGTCGGGAACCATGAGAGCAAGCAGAATACCCAGTGGCTCGACCTCTTTGAGGAAATGGGGCTTGCGGCAAGGCTTGGGAAAAAGCCGCTGATGGTAGGGAATGCGGCAATTTACGGGATCGACAGCGTCCCGAAGTCAAAGATTCCTTTATTCGACTATTCAGGGTTTGAAGCTCCGGATTCTGCCCTTTTTTCCCTTCCGGAAAACTGCTGGAAACTGCTTGTAATGCACCAGATCATGCACCCTTTTCCGTATGCGGAATGGGACTGTGCTGAGGTGCTTGAGAAGCTCCCGTTTAAGACTGATGCGATTCTTCTTGGCGATTATCATAAATATGAAAAAATTAAGGTCGGGGACGCCTGGGTCACTTACCCCGGGAGTACAGAACGAAACAGCGCGTCGGAAAGTGAACCCCGTTCCTATAACATTATCACTCTTTCAGACGGGGGACTGGAGATCAGCAGGCGAACAATTCCTACCCGTGATTTCCTTTTTATCCCAGCAAAACTGGATGGGGAAGAGAAACCCTATGAACAGATTTTTTCTGCAGTAAACGAGCATCTTGAAGAGCTCCACGGATCAGTTGTGTTTCTGGAAATTTCCGGGGATTCGGGAGTAGTTCTTTCCTTCAGCGAGATTGAGGAATACCTGCTGAATAAAGGAGTTCTCGTTCCAAGGGTCAGAGACCTGAGAATTAAAGAGTCTTTCCCGGACGATGTTTTGAAAGTAACTTTTTCTGACCCTGACCATGCAGTTGCAAACGAGATCAGGAGAATGAGCTTAAACGATGGCGGGCTGATTGTTGATGAAGTTGTCCGGAATCCGAACATCTCAAGGTCAAGGGTGGACGAAGAGACCGAAGGCCGGCTTTTGAAGCTTATTGAGGCTAGAGACTTCAAAGACCCGGATTTCAGGATAGAAATTCCTGCCAGCCCTGTCGGATTTGATGAGTCTCAAGAAGCCAGGCCGGGTAATGAAATTGGGCCTGATGAGGAGATCAGACCAGCCAGGGAAAATGAACTTGCCGGAGAAAATGAATCTGTTGGAGAAGCTGAATTTGTCGGGGTAATTGCTGGAAACCCTGAAATTACTGGAAATTCTGAAATTACTGGAAATTCTGAAATTACTGGAAATTCTGAAATTCTCAGGGCTTCAGAAAGAATTGAAAGCCCTGAAAAAAAGAGCTTTCAACCTTCTGCCGTGAGTCCGGAGAGTTCTGGACCGGCATCCGAACCTGCCTCTACACCGGCTTTTCCTCAAGAAGGTTCTGAAAACCCTGCAGAAAGCCCTGTAAAAGAAATTGAGCTCTCAGAAGATGGCGAAAAAGAGCCTGAAAAAGAAGCTGGAAACCTGCCTGAATCCTGGGTTGAACCCGGAGTTGACGCCAGTCCCGGAATGGAGGCAGAAGGCAAAACAGACAGGCTTTCGGAAGAAAAATTGGTCAAGACTCCGGATACAGCCGGAAAAACGGCAAAGGCAGGGCAGAAAAAGAGAAAAGGAAAGCCTGCTGCACTTCGACAGTATAACCTTGGTGATTACCTGTGAAGCTGAAAAACCTGTATATCGAAAATATCCGGAGCTACAAAAAGCTGGATTTCACTTTCGAAGACGGAGTGACAGTCATTTCCGGGGTTAACGGGAGCGGAAAGTCCAGCCTGCTTGAAGCCTGCTTTATGGGGCTTTTCGGGAGCAAGATCCTTTCAAAGGATTTTGTGCTTGCGGACGTGATCTTCAAGGGGGCAGAGAATGCAAAAATCAGCCTGGGTTTCGAGCATTTAGGGCGGGAATACCTTATCGAGCAGGCTTTCAGGTATTCTCTTAAAAATGAGAACGCTTCGAGCTCCAAATGTGTGCTCTATGCCGACGGAGAAAGTATTGTAGACCAGACCACGCGGACTTATGAAGAGGTCTGTTCTCTCCTGAATATGGATGAGGAGGCATACAGGAACTGTGCTTACATCCGGCAGGGGGAAATTGATGTACTTATTAATGCGAAACCGAAAGACAGGCAGCGCATGATCGATGACCTGCTGCAGCTTGGCAAGCTTGAAGAATACAGGGAAAGGACAGGCAGCGCAAAAACAGCGGTCAAAAGACTTGAAAGGGACACAAAAAACAGCCTTTCTGGCGTGAAAGCTGAGATTGAGGGAATTGAAAGCACAGGGCCTTTTGCCATACTGAACGGGCTCAGGCATAAGGTAAAGGAAAGCGATTCCGCCTTAAAAGAATTTAATGAAAAAAAAGATTTTGCAGCTGCCCGCAAAGAAAAACACGACCTGATGATTGCAGAGTACAGGGAACGCCTGCAGGAGATTGGGACCCTTAAGCAGGCTATACTTAAATCCCAGGAAAACAAGGCTGGCTGCTTCCGGGAAAAAGAAACCTTTTCAGGGGAAACCCAGGATCAAAGGCAGGTTTTGCTTGGACTGGGAGAAGAAAACAATTCTATCAGGGAAGAATGCGGCTTTGGAAGCCTTGATATTGAAACCCTGATCTTGCGGCAGGAAAAAGAAGAGTTTCTTGCCAGGGAAAAGGTAAATGGAATTTTGAAAGAACTTGCTCTCCTCCTCAGAGAAGAAGAAGCTCACGCTCAGGCCTTGCGCGACCTCGGAAAAGAAAAGGTTGAGACTGAACGCATTTTCATGCAGTGCAGAGCGGATATCGGGGCTACAAACGGGGAAATCGAAGGAAACAGGAAAAGTATACGGAGAATCGAGGAGGAAATCAAAGGGCTTAAAGAAAAGGCAGAAGTCGGAGAAGCTCACGAGATTTCTTTATATATAAAGGAACTGGAAGAAAAAGAAAGCCTTCTTCGTGACAGGAAAAGCGAAGTGTCTGCAAAGCTTGCCCTTGCCTCTCAGGAGAAAGAAACCGAAGACATAAATTTAATCACGCTCGATAAAGAACTTCAAAATTACAGGATTGCAGTTCGGAAAGGCAAGACAGAGATTGAGATTCTTGAAGAGGAACTCAGGGAAAACGGAAGGGCAGTTCTGGGAGTCCGGGAGCAAAAATCCGAAGCCTCAGCAGGTTTAAAGGGACTGGGCTTTACCGGGGAACAGCTCGAAGACCTGGAATACTTCAGCGAGCTTCTGCTGGAAAATAAAAATCGGCTGCATGGTCGGGAAAAAGAGCTTGAGGCTACCCTCAGGGAACTTGAGAAAGTTATCCGTAAAAACTTGCAACTGCTTGCCGAAGGAAAATGCCCTACCTGCGGGCAGGAGCTTAAAGGGTCTGAAATTGCCTGCACGACAGAGGAATCCGAACAGAAGAAAGAAAAGCTTGCAGCAGAACTTATGGATATAAAGCTCCAGCAGGCTGAGATTGAGAAGAAGCTCAACCGGCTCAAGGACGCAAAAAAGCTGGAGAAAAGGATCTCGGATTACGACCTGGAAACCGAAAAACTCAGTGATAAGGCAAAGGAATTGCAAGAAAGGATAGAGATCCACAGGACCCGTACCGAAGAAGATTCCCTTAAACTGGAAGGCCTTAATAAACAAAAACAGGAGCTTGAGGCTAAAATGGGCCAGCTCCTTCCCGATATTAAAGCCCTGCAGGGCTGGGAGGAGGCCGCCCAAAAAGCTCATGGTGAGAGTGAAAAAGCTCTTCGGGAGGCAAAAGCTTTAGAGAAAAAGCTTGCCGAAAACGCCTCGGAAATTGAAACCCTGAATGGAAAAATAAGGACTTCCCTTGCGCTAATCGAAAATCACGGGCAGCGGCTTGGAGAGTTGAATGAGAAACTGAAAGGGCTTGCAGAACGGGAGACCCTTGAGGAAGAAAAACTCAAAGTTCTGGGGATTGATCTCGAAGCCATGCGGGAAAAAGAGGAGCTGGCAAAAAAAGTCCAGCAGGACAGCGAAAAGCTCCTCTTGCAGGCAAAAAAGCTCCAGGCAAACCTGTTCCGCATGGATAACACAAAGCACAAAATCTCAGAGCTTGAGGCTTCGATCAGGAACCTCACAGAAAAGGTCGGTTTCTTTGACCGCGAAATCCTTGAACGGAGTGAGAGGGTAAAGCAGCTCGAAGAAAAACTGGAGGGAAACAGGCTAGAAGACCTTCAGCTTAAGCGCGCCCAGTTCGAAGAGGCTCAGGCAAACATTACAGAAAAAATCCGGCAAATGACTGCTGCAAAAGATGCGCTTTTAAAAGAAATCGGTATGGTCGAGAATAGCTTAAAACGCCTCAGGGAATTGAAAGAAGAACAAAGGGCTCTCGAAAACAGGCAACTGTACCTGGAAGCCGTACACAGTAATGCCGAAGAGCTTGAGAATACCTATATGCGCGTCAGGGCTGATATGCGGGCAAGGAACATAGGCGCACTTTCTGCCCTTTTAAATGAGATGTTCGGCTTCATGTACACAAACAATGCTTATTCCCATATAGAACTCGACCCGGAATACAACCTTACAGTCTACAGAAAAGACGGAACACCTCTTGAACCCAAACTCCTGAGTGGGGGTGAACGTGCTATCTTTAACCTTGTCCTGCGCTGTGCGATCTACAGGTTGCTTGCCCTCGGTTTTGGGGGAGATAGGGCAGATGGGCTTCCACCAATGATCTTTGACGAACCCACGGTTTTCCTGGACCGCGGGCATATAAGGCAGCTTTTGAAACTCATAGATATGATGCGCAGCATAGGGGTCGGCCAGATAATCGTGGTTTCCCATGACGAATCCCTTATCGATTCGGCAGACCATGTATTTCAGGTAGAAAAAGACCCTCTTACTAATATGTCCTCGATTGTAAGGCTTTAAAAACGTCTGAGTGCAGAAAAGCGGGGCTGTTACCCAATTCACCAGTATACCAGATAATTAAACAATCCGTCAATTTCCTCTGTGTACTCTTCAAAGAAACTGTAGTTCTTTACAAGGTAGCCGTCTGCAGGGAGATCTTCGAGATAACCGTACCAGTAGACGACCATACCTTCTCCGAAAATACCTGCGTACTCCCTGAACTGCTTCTTCGAATAATGCTCATGTTCGAAGTCGTCCCCGAAGAGGGCTTTGCTTTCAATCCATTTGACCATGAGGTTGTCTATGCGTATAGGGTCTACCAGGACAAAATCCGGGGTCTTGCCGTCTCCCTGAGCCCGAATATCTGCTTCGGTACAATACGGAATTTCCCTGTCATCGAGCCATTTCCGGATGACTTCTTCTCCCATTTCACCTTTCTTACATTGCATCTCGTGGGCGTGGGGGGAAAAGAAATGGTCTGCCTCAAGGGCTTTCTGGACCTCTTTTCTCAGGCGGCTGCTTTCGATTAAATCGATGTTTTTGAAAAGCCAGTTTATATTCTTCTTGGAAATGTCACAATTTTTCATAATTAGAGACGCCATAAGGGTCGGAGGAAAACCGGTATATTCCGCAAGATCAAGAATCGTACGTCCCTGCTTCCATTTTAAAAAGATTTCATTCTCTCTGGAATAAATCTTTCTGTGCGTGAACCTTGTCTTTTTCACGATTTTCTGGTTAAGAATTGTTGCTAGCATGCCTGCAGGTTTGGCATATTCCTCCGAGAGGCGGAAAACATCTTTAAAGTCATGCAGTGAACTGTATATTTTCTGGTATGTCTGGCGGTCCATCCTCAATCATCATATCCCTTTTTTGTTTTTTCCTGAGCATGCAAAATGAAAATTCAGCAGCATGAAAAACGAGAATTTTACAATATCAAAAGTCTCTCAGACGTGCAATTGATTTTCTCATAATTTCTTCTATGCTCATGGTTTATAATAATAATCCATGCCTTAAAACCCAGAATGGGCGATTTTTTAAAGAAGTCACGAAGGTTCTCTTAAGAAATGCCGCGAAGAAAGCGATTTTTTTCTTTCACGGGCAAGATGACCCTTTTCCGGAACTTTTGCCTGTATATCCAGGCTCTTTCCTTCTTTCCGGGCTGTTAACTCCAGAACTCTTCATCGTAAACGTCAGGAAGGTCTATTTCCATCATTTCATCAAGCTTCTTACGTCTTTCCCTATTCTCAGGGGGCTTTTTTGTTTTTTCTTCTCTGCCTGATGGGTAAGAGCTATCTTTTTCATCTGCATCACAGGATGCAAAGATTGTCGTGTGCTTATCTCTTGAAATTACTTTTTCCTGGGCTTTTGGCTTTTCCTGGACTTTTGGCTTAGTTTTTGCACATATAATCGGGTTTTGTTCAGCCTGCTCTTTTTTCAACCTGGCTTCCAGCCGTATGGAAGCTTTCTCAGCTTCACTGGCAGAGTATCTTTCTTTCAGCCTTTCTTCGTGGTTTTCCTCAGTTCTTGGGTCAGGATTTCTGACAATTGCTTCCTGGAAATTTGGATTCTGAGTAAATCTTTCCTCTTTCCTTTCAACGGATATTTCCGGAGGTTTTTCTGTGAGCCTTGTGGGGGTCCAGTCTCCCTTTTCAGAGACGTTTTTCCTTTTAGGGAGAGGCTGTCTACCTAACTTACGGAAGGTCTCTTCAGCGTAGGTATCCTTTTTGCGGTCAGCCTTACCTAACTTAATTTTACTTGTTGTGCTGTAGCCTATAAGGCAGGTGGGTTCTCTCGTTCTCCACTCAAGGCAGAAGAGGTGGCACTCCCGCCCTTTACAGATCTGGCTTTCATCAAGTGGGCAGACTTCTGGAAGGGTCATAGTACTAAGAATAAGCAGAATATAAAAAATAGTTAACGGTAATAAAAATTAAAGTAATTTGATCAGAGACCTTTAAGGGCGTCTGCAATCAGGGGGGCAACGCTTAGCCGGCTCTCTGCTTTTTCGAGGGTATCGGTCCCGATTATGTCATTTACGCCCGCATTGAAAAGCCTTAAAGCTGCATTCCTTGCAAGTACGGGATGCACGCAAACAAGATAAACTCCGACCGCTCCCTGGTCTCTGAGCATCCTGATAGATTCGGCCATTGTCCCGCCTGTTGCGATCATATCATCTACAAGGACGACGTGCCTGCCGGTTACATCGACTTTCTTTGTCTTGACTACGACCGTATCTCCACTGAGCCTGGTTTTCTGCAGGTGATCGTAATCAAAACCCAGGCCTGAAGATACATTCTTTACAAGCCCTTCGGCTCCGGAATCAGGTGCAACCAGAATAGGGTTTTCCAGGCCAAAACCTGCGATATGCTCCCCAAGCAGCTTTGCTGCGTCAAGGTTGTATGCAGGGCCCGGGAAATATTCAAGCACACTTTTTTCGTGGATGTTTATTGTAAAAACCCGGTCAGCATTGATGCAGCGGGCAACTGCGCGGGCACTAATAGGCTCTCCGGGTTTGAACTTCCTGTCCTGTCTGGCATATCCCATGTAAGGGATTACGACATTGAGTTCTCTTGCCCCGTCACAGGCATCGATAAGCTGGAGCAGGGAAACAAGGTCAGAATCTGTGGGTGTGCTCTGGATAAGGGTCACACTCTCGTTTTCGGTCTCTTCTGCGATTCGAAGATAAAGTTCTCCGTCAGGGAAACGGTTAAACTCACAAAGCACCGGTTCTGTCCCTAAAGCCCGGGCAGTGCGGCTGGCGAGTAATTGTGATGCTGGTCCACCTACGATCTTCAAGATATATACCTCAGTCTGCCGTCTTGATATATCCCATCCTTTAAAAAGCTTATTTTAATGGGTTTAATTTTTTTGGGTCTTTACCCTTTGAGCTTTTCGAGCACCCTTATATTTTTTATCGAAGTATGGGGATAATTCCCGCTTTCGTCTTTTTCCGCCGATTTTACCATATCCCATATCGTTAGCAGTGCTGCCGAAACCCCTGTGAGGGCTTCCATTTCAACTCCTGTTTTCCCGACAGTCCTGACCTCTACTACAGCCGAGATCACTCCCTCCCCTAGATTAAAATCCACATCTATAGCAGTGATCGGGATCTGATGGCACATGGGAATTATTTCCGGGGTCTTTTTAATCGCAAGCACGGCTGCAACCCGCGCAGTTGCAAGCACGTTTCCTTTTTCCACATTTCCAGTCTTTATCTTTTCTATGGTCTCCCCGGAGAGTACGATTTCCCCAGCAGCCCGCGCCAATCTTGGAATATCAGTTTTTCCACTGATGTCAACCATACGCGCTCTGCCGGACTCGATATGAGTAAATCTCTTTTCCACTAAATCACCGCGTTTTTCGTATTTTATCTTGAATTTATTTCATTTTGGTTTCGAGCCCATCTGGCTTCCAGTTGCCGTTTTGTTCAATTTTGAAGGGCCTTTCTTCTCTGATCAGTCAATTCTTATCTGCTTTCTTTTTGAATAGTCATCAAGTGCTTTCTCCAGATCTTTTGCAAGTTCTCTGGTTTCCTCAAGGTTGAGTTTTATAATCTGCTCGTCTTCCCCGTGAAAAATCGTAATCCTTATCCTGTTTCTTTCGATTTCTAACTCTATTTTCCTTTCAATTCCCTGTACCATATCAGTTGCCTCCCCATTTTACGCCCGTTTACAGTATTTTACATTAAATTTACATTATAGAAGTATTAATTGAAATGTTAAATTAATCGTAGTGTTAAATAAATTGCAATGTAAAATTAATCGCAGTATTGGATTTCCAGTACCACACTGGCGCCTTTAGAGTTTATTTTTATCTCTTTTACCCTATCTCTGCCTCTTTAATTATTTCGGGAATCTTTTTTACTATATCCGTTGCAAGCAGTCCGTTTCCTGCTTTCTCAAAAGCCAGGTCTCCGGCTGCCCCGTTAATATATGCAGCACAGGCTGCAGCAAGAAATGCCGGATTTCTGGAAAAAAGGAACCCTGTAAGCCCTGCCAGGACATCCCCTGTACCTCCGACTGTCATGCCTGCGTTCCCTGTCCTGTTCAGGAGAGTCTGTTTTCCGTCCGAGATAATGTCTGTCTTTCCTTTGAGGAGCGTTACAACCCCTTTTTCCTCAGAAAACTCTCTGACGGCTCTGATACGGGCCTCACAGCTTTCAGGAGTGTCCATGCCCCTAAGGCGGGCAAATTCTCCTGCGTGCGGGGTTACTATCAGTTCACAGTTGCCTGCAAGGGCTTCAAAGATAGAGCCTGAGAGGGCTGAGAGAGCATCGGCGTCAAGGACGGCTTTCCTGCAGAAGGGCAGGATTTTCCGGACGGCTTCCAGGGTTTCTGCCGCTCTCCCCAGCCCCATTCCCATCACGACCACGTCATGGGAGTTTATGAGGTCCAGGAGGATGGAAAGATCGTCCGGGCAGAGTACATTTGAAGAGAGTTTCCGGACTATCAGGTTCGGAGAATAAGATGCCACTATTTCGGCTACAGGCACAGGGACTGCTACTGTTACCAGGTCTGCCCCTGCCTTCAGAGCTGCAAGGGCTGCAAGGGCTGGAGCTCCTGAATACGGGCCGCCTCCGATAACAAGGATCTTTCCGGAATCTCCCTTGTGCCCTTCTAACTTTCGCCTGTGCAGCATCGTCAGGTCTCCGGGACCCACATATTGCTCGGCATCCGCACAGATTCCTATATCTACAACCTTTATCATGCCAGTGTATTCTTTTGCCTTCTCGCTCAAAAGCCCTACTTTCATATGGTGAAAAGTAACTGTAAGCCCTGCATGCACAGCTTTTTCAAAGTCTCCGCCATCAGGGTCAAGTCCTGATGGAATGTCAACAGAAATTACGGTTTTCCCTGCTTTTCCTTCCCCGTTTATAAGGTCGATAACTGTGGACTCAGGTTCTTTTATGTTCCCTTTAATTCCAGTCCCGAATACTGCGTCTACGAGCAGGTCAGCTTCTGAAAACCAGTCAGAAGCTACAGCCCCAAGCTGGCTTGAATCTGTTATTTCGAGCATCTGCACGCGGCTGAACTTCAGCAGGGAAAAGTTGTGGAAAGCTTCCCCGGTTCCTATATCCCGGGCTTTTCCCAGAACAATTACCTTTACAATGTACCCTGAAGAACCTGCAAGGTGCCTGGCGGCAACAAAAGCATCTCCTCCGTTATTTCCCCGGCCTGCAACAAAAAGAACCTTGCCGCTTTCAAGCTTCTCCCTTATATTCTGCGCAATAACGGCTCCTGCATTTTCCATTAACTGGACAGGTAGAAGGCCAAGGCATTCGCAGTTTCTGTCTATTGCCTTCATCCTCAAAGAACTGATGCACTTCATAATAATTACCGGTTTGTTTATTTTATTCAGTTTCCTGTTATCTGCTTAATCTTTCGAATGTTTCTGTAAGCTTGAATTATTTGACTTCGTGATTGTTATAGAAACTGTTATATATCTCTCAGGTAATTGAAATAATTTATTTATTATTTTTACACCGAGGAAAACCTATTTGATGTTATTAACTATATACGTTGCATTCCGATATAATAATATAATATATATCCGAGATGGCTTAAATACCGAGATGATTTAATTCCCAGGAAAAACGGTGTTAATCCTAGAGTATTTATCAGTAAGAGCAACTACCTAAAATAGCTATAGCCAGTGTTACAGTTAACTAACTGCAGTAAAACGTGAATAGGCAGGATTCTGATCAAATGTTTGCTTTCCTTTGCACGTGTCTGGACTTACATAAAACAGGGAGGACTACTTTTGTCTAATTTTTCAAAAGATGCAGACAGCAACCTTAAGAGCACAGTTAAACCCAGATACCTGGTTCTGGGCAGTGGAAGTGTTGGTTTTGCGCTTGCAAAAGAGCTCAGGGAAAGCAATAAGCTTGTGATTATTGTAGATAAAGATGAAGCCAAAGTAGAGACTCTCAGGGAAGAAGGCTTTGAGACGATTGTAGGCGACATCTCCGATCCTGAGATTGTTAATAAGATTGACCTTAAAAACGTTGTTGTCATACTTTTCCTGACTTCCAATAACGAGGCGAACAGAAAGGGCCTTGAGAATTTCAAAAAGGTAATCAATCCTGACATCCAGCTCTTTTCCCGGGCCTCGGATATTATCAATAAGGAAAAGATGGAAGATCTTGGGGCAGATTATGTCTTTATGCCTTCCAAGCTTGTTGCAAGCTCCCTTTCCCGTTCCCTTGAGAGAGCCGAGTCGGTTCACAGGGGCAACAGGCTTGCGCGGTGGCTGAAGGGAATAAGAGAAAAAAAACTTGCTATTGTAATTCACGATAACCCTGATCCGGATGCCATATCTAGCGGGCTTGCCTTAAAAGAAATTGCAAAAAACCTGGGGGTGGAAGCAAATATCATCTACCACGGCAGGATCGGGCACCAGGAAAACAAAGCCTTTGTAAACCTGCTCGGGATTGACCTTGGCAAGATGGAAGAGCACAATCTTAAAAACTTTGATGAAATTGCCCTGATAGACTGCTCCATCCCAGGTGTTAACAATATGGTCCCTCTCAACTCATATGTGGGCATTGTGATCGATCACCATCCACCGGGAGAGACTGAGATAAAGGCCGAGTATATAGACATTCGGCCTAATTTCGGGGCAACGGCCACTATAATGACAAAGTATCTGCAGCAGCTCAATATCAATATATCCAAGACCATGGCAACGGCTCTGCTCTACGGGATTCGGACTGACACACAGGACTTCAAGAGGAAAACCGACCCTGCAGACCTCTCAGCTGCTTCATACCTCTATCCCCTTTCGAATCACGGCATTCTGGATCAGCTCGAGCAGCCTTCAATGGCTATTGAAACCCTTGAAGTGCTCGGAGAAGCCATCCGGAACCGGCAGGTGCTTGGGAGTTACCTCCTCTCAAATGTCGGGAACATACGGGATAGGGACACTCTCCCGCAGGCTGCAGATTACCTCCTGAGCCTTGAAGGAATATCCACAACAGTCGTCTTTGGGGTTACTGAAGACCGCATCTATATTTCCGGGCGCAGCAACGATATCAGAGTCAATCTCGGAGAAATTATGCGCCAGGCTTTCGGAGAGGATGCAGGCGGGCACGCAAACGCAGCAGGAGCCCAGATTCCCCTCGGGGTTTTTAGCGCTACAAAAGACCGTCAGACACTGTTAAGGCTGGTTAATGAAGCAGTGGTCAAAAGGTTCCTGAGTGCGGTAGGAGTTGAAAATACATGAGAATGAAATTTTCGGCGGCGACCCCCGCAACTGAAGTACCTTTCCAAAAACGATTCAGTAAAAGTTTTTCAATAAAATGATAGGAGGAAAAGATTTCTTTTTCTCTCTTTTTCTTCCTTTCCTCACTTATTTCTATTCTCTTTCTTCTCTTTCTTCTCATTTTATCCTTTTTCTTTTCCCCTCACTTTTCCGAATATATTTATTTTGTGGATTTTATTCATTTAGAAATCCAGTTCAGGAAATGCTCAGTTAGCTTCCGAAATATTCACTTCTACCCTATTTCCCTTCAGAATGTCACTTTCAGTTACCTGGATTCCAGATATTGTAACGTTTTCTCCTGCACTAAGGGAATAAGCCGATGCAGCATTGACTCCACCTGCCGTATTTTCGGTCGAGTAGGGTACGGTTATCTCAAATGAACCGTTTTTATCTGAAACTGCTTTATTTTGATATGTGAATTTTCGGCCTGTATTCGAGCTGAGCTCAAGTGTTGCATTAACGGGCTGACCCGGGACTGCAGTACCTGAGATTATGGCTCCAGGGACAAATTCGAATACCTTTACATCATTTTTTTTGCTACCCTCTTGCGGGGCAGTGCTTTCGTGGACAAGCCTCAAGTTTCCGAGGTTTGTTCCGTCAAGTTCATAAAGTTTGTATATTTCGGTATTCAAAAATTCATTTTTAGCAGTCGCAACGGTCTCAAAGCCTTCTTTTCCAGTGACTGTTTTTATGTCGAAATATTTCCCAATATCCTTTCCTGCGAGCTCAACGATAGCCGCAAACTTGCCGCTTGCCATTAGTTTGTCGGCTATTACATATTTTACGTTGAGTTTTTCCATAATTGCCTTTGCTTCCTGTTCCGAGTCAGTTGTGAAGAAAAGTGCAGAATCATGCACGCCGGTCTGGAAATTGTTTGAAACTGCAGGCCTTCTGGAAAGGTAAACGATCCAGTTTCCGTAGTCCCACCAGCTCAAAACCCCATATTCGGGAGTTTCTGAAGGCTCAAGGTAATGAGAAGTCTCAGGGCTCGACGTTCCAAGCCACCTGAGAGAGTCCTGCCATTCAGGATCAACCGAGTCTACGTTTTTTGTAAAAGCAGACCCAATCAATATGCTGGGTACAAAAACCAGCCCTACCAGTACCAGCGAGGACACAAGTTTGAAGTAATCGGGGTCCTGCGCCTTTTTTGATCCGGACCCATTTTTCATATTCGGTTTTGATCTCGTTATTAACTTAGTCTCTTTTCCGGTTTGAAAGGCAGGTATGGTATTTTTTCCAGTCGTCGGCCAGGATTTAATCAGTTTTCTTGCCTCAGCCTCAAAGTTGAGGGATTCGAGTAAAACCCAGAGAAGATATGCGGTAAGGATTGAAACATTTACTGCAAACAGATACGAAAAACGCCTCTGAGAAATGGCCAGATATGCGAAAAAGACTGTCCATAAGAGGAAAAATACCCCTTCCGGCTTCGACTTTTCTCCTTTCCACTCAAGTACGAGCAGGAAAAGAGCTGCCAGAGCCACAGGGAAGCAAACTCCGAAAGCACCCAGTACTGCCGAAAAGGTAAGTTTTCCTGCATTAAAAAATAGAGGCGAAGCTTCGGAAATAGTGCCTATGTACTCACCTTTTCCGAGGAAGAACTTCATTCCCTCAATTACGAAAGCATAGGATTCAGCGGAAAAAAATCTCAGGGACAGAAGCCCTGCACCGAAAACCAGTATTAGAATTCCGGGATAATACTTCCAGTTCATGCCTTTTTTGGAGACATATAAGGAAAAGCCCCAGAGAATAAAGGTTCCGGCTAACATGCTGAACACATAGAACACCTGGAACCAGGAAAGATACATCGCACTCATTTCCAGGCCCGGGCGTAAAGATCCGGCTGATAGGGGAATGGTAAACAGAAGTGTTGCAAAGAGGCATGCAATAGAGCAGATAAGGAGGTAATCGGAGTTTTTCCCGGCCTTAAGGTCGATTGTGGCCTGTATGAGTGCATACAATACAATAAAGCTTACAAAAATAGGGGCTCCTATCCATGTGAAAATAAGGAGTGCGAAACAAAGCCCGGATGCTCCTGCAAAAGCCATAGATTTTACAAGTTTCTTTTCAGAATAGATGGTTTTGAGAGAAGTCAGGGAAAGAGACCCATCCCTTGCCCATTTTAAGGCAAGTATAAAAAACGCATAAGCTGCCGTTGAGAGGAGTGTTTCTGCTACGTGATGGTCAACTGCCCCAAACCGGGATATATATACATGAGCTGGAAGAACTGCAAAAATGAAAGCCGCAAGAATTCCTGTCTTCCTGTCAAATACCGAGGCAGTTGCAATATACAATGGAATTATTGTCAGAATCCCGAGAAGTACCGGTAATAGAGCTCCTGCAAATTCGACAGTATGCAAATCCGGCTGCCCTCCTCCCAGGACTTTTGCAAGCAGACCGCCTAACAGGTCAAAAAGAGGCGGCCACCCAATTTCAAAACCGTAAGGATAATTGAGGTAGGAATCGAAATTAAGGGAATGAGGAAAATTGGAAGCTGTATAAAGAATGCGCCGCATATGATAGAAGTCATCATATCCAGTGAAGGTTATACCTCCGTTTGCAGTAACCGAGGCATATGAGAGCATGCGCATGAGAAAAGCAACTAATGTAACTGCGGTCAGAGAAATAATACTAAATTTTAAACTATGAGCGGGCCGTTTTGCCACCGGACATCCCATGCCTTTGTTCGTTGTAACCATCTCTTTTAATTTTTAGCTGTTTGCTTTTTATTGCACTTTTAAGTAAAGTAATCTTTGATAGTAGGCGAATTAATATAATAACTTTAGGGTTATATAATCTAAATGATTAACTGAGTGCTCTTAACCAGTATAACCATAGACTGTAACCGTAGCCTGAGTGTTGAATATTATCTGAGTTTAGACTAGTGTCGTGTCAATCCTTTAAGATTCAACAAATCTGAATAGTTGCAATCGATTTTATACGATATTTTGCTGTTGACACAACACTAGTATATTAATGAGAGTTAAAATGACAGTTAAAGTGATACTTAAAGTGAAGGTTAATTCTCTTCAATACAATCTAATGAACCATCTCATCTGGCAAGTATTATATATACCTCTCCCAATGTTGATATGCATTCTTCAATATATTTATAACCGTTGAGCTTAATGAATTGTTGAAATCGTGAAGAAGATCTGGTATTACCAATGGGATGTCCAGTACTATTGATATAAAACATTGACAGAAAATCTGGTACTGCTGATAAAAATCTCGTACTGCTAATTAAAGGATAGGTTAGGAGTTCTACATACTATAAAAACCTGACACGGTATTCTTCCCACTCCCGGGAACTTGATATTTACGTTTAATTTTCCAGTAGTCTCTTGAACCTGTATTTTGTTTAAACCCCCTGATAAAAGTGAGAAATCGATGAAAATAGCCATATTTCATGATTACTTTGGAGCCATTGGCGGCGGAGAAAAACTGGTTCTGATGCTCGCGAAGTGTCTTAATGCCGATGTTATTACCACGGACTTAAACACAGAATCCGTAAAAAAGATGGGTTATTCCGACATACGCATAATCAGCCTGGGAAAAACTTCAAAAGTGCCTCCCATGAAGCAAATCTCAGCATCTTTTCGCTTTGCAACGTGTGATTTTTCAAAGGAATACAATTTCTTCATTTTTTCCGGAAATTGGGCACATTTCGCTGCAAGGAAACATAAGCCGAACCTATATTACTGCCATACTCCTACACGAGCTTTCTATGACCTTTACGATATATTTATAAAAAGACAGCCGCTCTTTATCTCAATTTTCTTCAGAATATGGGTTAGGCTTCACAGGCCAGTCTCCGAATATTACCTTTCCCACGTCTGTAAAATTGCAACCAATTCAAAAAATACATCAAAAAGAATCAAAAAGTATTTCCACAGGGATGCTGAAGTTATCTATCCCCCGGTTGAGATTTCAAAGTTCACCTGTAAAGAGTATGGAAACTTCTGGCTCTCAGTAAACCGCCTCTATCCTGAAAAAAGAGTGGAAATCCAGATCGAAGCCTTCAGGAAAATGCCTGAAGAAGAACTTGTCATTGTCGGTGGATATTCAAGAGGAGACCACGCGAAAAGTTATGCAGAAAGTATTATTAATGACTTACCGGAGAATGTAAAAGTGCTCGGAGAGATTTCTGAAGTTGAGCTGCTTGACATTTACTCCCGTTGCAGGGGCTTTATATGCACTGCCATGGATGAGGATTTTGGCATGACACCTGTGGAAGCTATGGCAAGTGGAAAACCCGTGGTAGCTGTAAATGAAGGAGGGTTTAAGGAGACGGTAACCGAAAAAACGGGTCTTCTTATAAACGCAGATGTTCATAGTGTTATAGAAGCTGTCAAATTCGTATCTCGTGAACCTGAAATTTACGGGGCCTCATGTATTGAGCAGGCAAAACACTTTGATATTTCGATCTTTAATGAAAAAATAAAAAATGTGGTAAATAATGATTGTTAATCACCTGAAAGAGCTCTATGACTACAGGAATCTTATCTGGCAACTGGCATGGAGTGAGTTTAAATTAAGATATAAAAACTCTATACTGGGTTATTTCTGGTCTCTTCTAGAACCTCTGCTTATGCTCCTAGTTCTATACATGGTTTTTTCAAACTTAATGAAGGTCCAGGTAGAATACTACCAGCTGTTCTTGTTTATCGGAATTATTATATGGGGTTTTTTGAGCAGAGCTACTACCATCGGAATGTTTTCCATAGTAGGAAAACCAGAAATGGTTAAGAAAATTTACTTCCCAAGAGAGATCTTTGTTATTTCTTCATGCATCACAGCTCTGCTTATGAGCATCTTCGAGTCTTTGGTATTCATAATGTTTATGATATATTTCAGGGTACCAATTTCTATCAATCTGGCATATGTATTTCCTATCATAATCCTCCTGTTTATTATGTCATTAGGTATCGCTCTGGCACTTTCCGCGCTGAATGTATTTTACAGGGATGTGCAGTTTATCTGGCAAGTACTTTTGCAGATTGGATTTTATGCAACTCCTATACTCTATACTATTGACATATTCCCTAAAAATCTACAGACGTTTGCCTTATTGAATCCAGTTGCACGGATTATTATTTCTGCAAGGGATACTATTATTTATTCGACTCCAGCTAAAATAGAGGATCTTTTATTTATTTTTCTTTCATCAATATTCTTCCTTCTTGTCGGATATGTTATATTTTCCAGATTAGAACCCAGATTTGCTGAGGAGATCTGATGGTAGCAATTGAAGTTGAGCATTTGCACAAAACATTCCGCATACCTCATGAAAAAAGAACAACTATATTTGAAACTTTGACCGGGGCTTTCAACTCTCCTACGTATGAAACTTTCCATGCGCTCAAGGATATTAATTTTAAAGTTGAAGAAGGGGAAGCCCTTGGGATTATTGGAGAGAACGGAAGTGGAAAGAGCACCTTATTGAAAATTATTGCAAATATCTTACGTCCGTCGTCAGGGAGGGTTACTGCCCTAAAGAAACTCACTCCCTTCCTTGAACTTGGAGTTGGCTTCCAGCATGATCTCACGGCTGCAGAAAACGTAAAAATTTATGCAACCATCATGGGTATGCAGAAAAGAGAAATTAATGATAGACTAGACGATATTATTGAATTCGCAGGACTTGAGAAATTCAGGGATACGAAACTCAAAAACTTTTCTTCAGGCATGCAGGTAAGACTTGCCTTTTCAACGGCAATTCAAACTGATCCGGAAATCCTTTTGATGGATGAAGTTCTGGCAGTGGGAGATATGGAATTTCAACAAAAGTGCATTGATGTGCTTAGCAAGTATCGAAAAGATGGAGTTACAATTGTTTTCGTTTCGCATGACCTTGGATCAGTAAGACGATTCTGTGATAGGACATTGCTTCTGAATAAAGGAGAGCAGGTAGTCTTAGGGGATACAGGAGATGTAATTGACCGTTATGTATATGGTGGCAAAAATGAAGTAGTACCTTACTCTCCTGAAAATCATGAGGATACACTGGAGGGTGATGAAACTGAAGGGAAATCTGAAGAGAAATCTGAAGGGAAATCTGAAGAGAAATCTGAAGAGAAATCTGAAGGGAAAACTCCCAGATGGGGGGATAAAACAGTTGAAATTACCCATGTAGACTTTTATGATAAATTTGGTAATAAAGGAGCCAGATTTAACTCTTTTGATCCGATGACAGTAAGGATCTTTTACAACGCGCATCGAAAAGTCCCTGATCCGGTTTTCGGCATTGCTATTTATTCTGAAAATGGAGAAAGCCTGTTTGGTACAAATACAGAATTAAAAGATATTTCAATTGATTTACTTGAAGGCAAAGGACATATTGACCTTATGATAGAAAGAATCCCAATGATAACAGGAAGATTTTTTTTGACAGTAGCGGTGCATACTCATGATCATAAGCCTTATGACTGGCATGATAAACTGTATTCTTTTGATGTAATTCCAACATGTAGAGAAAGTGGACTTTTCGAGGTACCCTGCAACTGGAAGATCTGAGTTTAGGATGTAAAATTATGGATACTTTTGAGATTAATAATGGAGAAGAAATCAACGTTGAAGAAATTATGGGAAAAATAAGGGAAAACATACGTAAACGAAAAGGAGGAGAGGCCTTTTCGGAGAAAAGCGTTGATCTTCATAAAGGTTCTTTACCTGAGGGATCTTTTAGTGAAAATAACACTAGAAGAGATCTTGATTATTTAAATTCAAACTGGGATACTCAGAACAGCAGTTATTTCATAAGTTCTCATCGTCCGGTTGTGGGGAGATACTTAATTAAAGGTAGAGAACTGGTGCATGGGGAAGTCAGAAGGTATGTAGATCCGGTTGTCTGGAAACAATCGGAGTTTAATAGGAGTGCAGTTAAACTCCTGAACGATGTAAGTAACAGATTAGACCAGCTAAGGCCGGAAATAGACACAAAGATAGACCAGCTAAGGCCGGAAATAGACACAAAGATAGACCAGCTAAGGCCGGAAATAGATACAAAGATAAATCAGCTAAGGCCGGAAATAGACACAAAGATAGACCAGCTAAGGCCGGAAGTAGACACCAAAATAGACCAGCTCAGACCGGAAATAGACACAAAGATAGACAAACTTAGACTTGAAATTAACAAAAAGATCGATCTGCTCAGGTTGGAATTTCTCGAAAAAATAATGAATGAAATTGATATGGCAATTTCTTCAATTGACTCCAAGACAGATAATAAAGAATGTTCATCCATAGTTGAAAGTAAAATTGAAGAAGATTTTGAACATCAGAAAACTATACTTTCAGGGTCCCAAAATTTGGAAATAAACTATGTGGACTTTGAGAATAAGTTTCGCGGCTCAAGTGAAGATATAAAAGGACGTCAATCTAAGTTTATGAATTATTTTGCTGGATGTTCTAATGTCCTTGATATTGGATCCGGAAGAGGTGAATTTCTGGAGTTAGCAAAAGAACAGGGTGTTGGTGCAAAAGGCGTGGATATAGATGACGATATGGTAAGTTATTGTCTCATAAAAGGGTTAGATGTAGAGAAAAATGATGCAATACAATACCTTGAAAAGCTCGATGATAATAGCCTCGATGGGGTTTTTATTGACCAGGTGGTTGAGCACCTAGAAGCCAGTTGTTTAATCAGGCTACTAAAACTATGTTACCAAAAATTAAACTTTGGTTATCATATTGTGGTCGAAACCGTAAATCCACTTTCATTTTTCTCTTTTGCCAACTTTTACATTGATTTAACACATGTTAGACCAGTGCACCCTGAAACTTTGAAGTTTCTAATTAAATCATCAGGTTTCAGAGACCTAGATATGCAGTTTATTTCTCCTGTGGAGGACGAAGCAAGGTTGCAAAAACTCCCGGTTTTTGAAGAAATGGATGAGAGGAAGAAAGCAGATGCAGAGATCTACAATCATAATATCGAACTTTTGAATTACCGACTATACGGCCCGCAGGATTATGTTGTTGTAGGTAAGAAATAAGGTGAAAAAATGAAGATTGCTGTCGTTACTCCAAGAAATTTAAATGGGGAAAAGGGTGGAGCAGAGAATCTTTATGAGGGCTTGGTTATCGCTTTAAAAAAGGCCGGACATTCAGCTGTTCAAGTTGAAGTTTTGGTAGATGAATCATCTTTTGAGGGTATTCTTGAAGCATATTCAAACTGTTTCTACCTTGATCTTGATGACTATGATCTTGTTGTCTCGACGAAGGCACCGACCTATATGGTAAGGCATAGGAATCACGTCTCGTATCTTTTGCATACAATTCGCGTTTTTTACGATATGTTTGATCGGGAATTTGATCCGCGGGATAAAGAAAAACAGAAAGAGCGAAAATTGATTCGCGAATGTGATAAACATGGATTAGACCCTTTAAGAGTAAAAAAGCATTTCGTTAATGGAGCTCCCGTTTATGAAAGGATGATGGAAGTAGATGATTTCTGGAAAAAAGTAAATTTCGAAGTTCTCCATCATCCCCCAAAAGTTGAGAACTATAGGGAACCACAGAAGGGAGAAATAATTTTTTTCCCAACAAGGTTGCATCGCTGGAAAAGGCCAGATTTGATAATAAACGCGATGAAGTATGTTAACCATAATATAGATCTGGTAATCTCAGGTAGAGGGGAAGACGAAAGGCAATACAAGGAATTGGCAAAGAATGATAATAGAATAAAGTTTGTAGGTTGGATTGACGATAAAAAACTAGTGGAGTTATATTCAAAATCTATTGTCGTGCCTTTTGTACCTATAAATGAGGACTACGGATTAATAACTGTTGAAGCTTACAAAAGCAAAAAACCGGTAATTACATGCTCTGATTCTGGGGAGCCTGCAAGGATAGTAAAAGATGGAATCAGTGGCTATGTTGTTGAGCCTGACCCCAAAAAAATTGCTGAAAAAATAAATTATTTAATTGAAAACCCAGAAGATGCCAGAAAAATGGGGGAAGAAGGCTGCAAACTTGTTCAGGATATCTCTTGGGAAAACGTTGTTTCTGAAATTTTGTCGATCAGTGAAGAGGAAAGTACTTGTTGTTCTTTTGAAGAACCAAGTTTGCCGACTCGTGAAGAGGGAAATACTTCACACTCTGTTGAGGAGCCAAAAAAAGTAAAAGTTCTTGTTACAGACAACCAAATTCTGGACCCCCCAATTGGTGGAGGAAGAGTAAGGATTTATGAATTATACAAAAACTTTGATCCTGAAATTTTTGACATAACCTATTTGGGTACCTTTGATTGGTTGGGCCCTGAAGAAAGAGAACAAAAACTTGCCGATCATTTTACAGAGATATTGGTGCCAATGACGGTACCTCACATTACAATAGATAAGATTATCAGTAGGTTATGTGCCGGAAAAACCACTTTAGATGTAACGATTCCTCTATTAATGAAATTAACTCCGAAATATCAACGGAGATTGAATATTTTATGCACACAAGCAAATGTCGTTATTGTTTCTCATCCATGGGTATATCCTTATGTAAAAAAGGAAATTGCAGATATGAAAGAGAAACCTCTTTTGATTTATGATTCCCATAATCTGGAATATAATATTAAAAAAAATATCTTAAACTCCACACTTGTGGAGAAGCGTTTAGCCAATTTGGTTCATAGTGTAGAGGAACAGTTAGTAAAAGACTCAGATTTGATATTTGCATGTTCCAGTAACGATTCTAAAGCCTTTTCTGAAGTTTACGGTGCAGATCTAAAGAAAATATTACTGGTTCCAAATGGCGCTTCGATAAATGATATAACTCCCGTGAGTGCTGATGAAAAAGAATGCATAAAGTCTCAATTTGGTTTTGAAAATAAAATCGTAGCTGTTTTTCTGGCAAGTGGAGGATATAAACCCAATGATGATGCTGCTGAATATATATGTAAAAACCTTGCACCATCATTAAAGAGAGTAACCTTCGTTCTGGTCGGGAGTGTGTGCGATACTATTAATAGAAAAATGAAAAAGCAGCTTGAACAAAATGTGATTTTGATGGGGGTTGTGAGTTCGGAGGAGAAAAAAAGAATTTTATCGTGTTCTGATTTTGCTCTTAATCCAGTAACTCAAGGTTCCGGTACAAATGTTAAAGTTTTTGATTATTTGGCAGCAGGGCTGAATATAATAACCACACCAGTTGGCGCTAGAGGGATTGAATTTAATAATTACGAAAACGGAATTATCTCAGAACTTGATGAATTTCAGGATTCAATCCAAAAATTATTAGACGATTGCTCTTTAAGGGATAAAATTTCAAAGAATGCGAGACTTCTTGCTGAGAAATATGATTGGAATAAAATCTCAAGGATTGCAGGTAAAGAGATTACAAATAGGGTGGGGGGGTTATAATTAAATATTTAATGATTTCAACCTACCCTCCTAATAAATGTGGAATCGGGACTTATGCTTTTCAAACGGTAAAATATTTACGAAATGAGAGGTCACGTTGTTAATATAATATCCCTCGAAGGTACAGGGGGTGATTTTTCCCTTCAGCTAAAAGGGAATGCAAATCTTCTTAAAATATTGAAATATGCTTTATTTTATGATAGAATAGTAATTCAATATCATGAATCTTTTTATTATGACGATCAAAATAAGAGGAATATCATTAGTATATTAATGACTCATTTTTCATTTTATTTAATCTTTTTAATGTTAAGGCAGAAGTTAGAAGTAGACGTACATGAATTTCCAAGGTTACATTCGTCTGCCTTGACCTATCATCTAGAGAAGATGAAATGGCGATTATGCCCGAATTCTGTTTTTCACACACAGAAAGAGATTGATGATTTTGGAAATTATTTCAATTTATCCAAGAGATCTTACGAATTGCGATCTCCAAATGCTTACTTTTATAAGTTTAGAGATATTTCGCAAAAAGAAGCCAGAGAAGAGTTAGGAATTCCTACTAATGCAATGGTATTTCTATGCATCGGCTTTATTCAACCTCATAAAGGATATGACAGAGCAGTTCAGGCATTTAAAAGTGTTAATAATGAAAAAATGCATCTTTATATAGTTGGTTCCTTAAGGATTCAATGGGATGTATATGTAGATTATCTTGAAAAATTGAAAAATACTGCTGCAGAAAACTCTCAAATCCATGTTGTAGAGAGATATTTGTCTGATGAAGATTTCGATACGTGGATAATTGCTTGCGATGTAATGGTAATACCTTATAGAGAAATATGGAGTTCTGGAGTGCTTGGAAGAGCTAAATTATTTGATAAAAAGGTTATCGCTTCAAATGTCGGAGGATTGGCAGAACAACTTGAAGAAAATGACATTTTATTTGATACAGATGAAGAATTAAAAGAGATTTTTAATGAATTTGCCCACTTTCCGCAGTAAATTTTAGTATATTCATAATTTTTCCTGTTATCGATTTTCAATCTAACACGAATATATTGAATTTCTGTGCAGAAGTTAAAAGCAACTATGTGGTGCATTTAGAGACCAAAAAACGATATCACTCAATTTTCACCAAGTTCCAGTTCGAGCCTCAATTATTTGAATATGTTCCAAAAACGCTATCAGGAAAATTATTGATTTTCGAAAAAATACTGCGGAATGTAGGATTTGGCAATATAGTGAGAGATTAAACAATACTACACACAACAAACTAATGTCGCATCAATTATCACAGATTTGAAGCTGCTAATAGTTACAAGAGGTTTTGTAAACATAATGCTATTGGCGTGACACTAGAGAATTTATTGTTGTTTAATTGACTCAATCGAAACTCTCTAGGGTGGCATTATAAGGTTAAATTTAAACTTAAAAAATCTGACTGCAAACCAACTAAAAAGCTTGAAATTATATAAATTAAAGGCTTCCTACAAAGGTAATTTGCAATATAACGATAGCGATAGCGTGAACATAAAAGTTGCTTCCAGGGACCATATTATTGATCTAAAATTATTTATACCTGTACTAATTTTTTCTTAAAACTAAATTCATGCCCCGAAAAAGTAAATCTTCAGAGGAATATCTTTTTTTCAATTTTTCAAAGTTTTCATGTAATAAATTTTTTTCATCTCCGACCCCTTTCCATTCTTCAGTTTCAATAATACTAAACTTACAATAATTTTTATTAAATAACTTTTTAACTATGTTAGTAAATTTTTCGCCATTATTGGGACTATTATATTTATTAAATAAATCTAAATAAAATTTCCTTGGTAGCTTATTAAGACCATATTTAAATTCATTAACATAATACTCAGTACCCGGTGTTGCATCCCTAAGCAATTTAATATATTCTTCTTCGCTATATATTAAATGAGCCCAAGGCTCTTTGACAAACTCGGTCATATGAGAACCTTCATCACAGAAGAATACTGGAATAAAGCTAATAAAAGCATATCCACCTGGCTTTAAGATTCTGATTAATTCTAAAAGCGCTAGTTCAGGATTTGGGATATGCTCAAAAGCATTAATTGATACAGCAATATCAAAAGATGAGCTTTTTAATGCAACTTTTTGGGCATCCATTCTAACTAAATCATAATTATTTGAAATAAATTTATAACCATATTTTTCATAATATTGAGAAACTTTAAGCTTATAATCGTTTTTAAAATAATTAATATAATCGGCAATATCTATGCCAGTGACATATTTGGCACCACTGTTTACAATAAAACCAATATGCATCCCCCAACCTGCGCCAATATCTACAATAGTTGAGTTCTCAAAAGTAGCATACTTTGATACTTTACTATAAAAAAGCTCAAACTCTTTCCTATGTCGTAAAAAATCTTGATGCTCAATATCCTCATTATTATCTGTCATATTGTCACATATTAATATATTTGATTAAATTTCACAGTTTCGAGGAAATATTTATGAAACTTTCTATCCTAAATAATTTTTCCTAAAATATGCTCTTCACTGTAAGAACTTGTTATTATTTAATCATTGCTTGTGACATTATTATAGCATCAAATAAATAATCTATATTAAAAACATAGAATAAAAATCCAACTTAAAAGAGTTCTACAGAACCGAATACTTGATCTGCTTAAGATTCCATATTTCACTGCTCTTCAAAAGTTTGTAACAGGATTCCTTCTTCTCTTTTTAATCTCCTTTTGTCAAAAATTCTAAATCTATTTTTTCAATCGGGAAATGTCTCTATTACAGCAATTGATGCACCAAAATTACAAGTTTTTATGCAAGTTATTATTATTCCAGAAGGACAGAGAAGCTTCGTAAAAGCTCTCAGAAAACTTCAACATCAATAGACACGGAAAATAAAGTAATATTATGGTGGAAAATTAGTCAAAAATAGAGAGTCTTTTTAATTTTTTCTGGTTCTTCTCCAATTTTAAAAGAACAATGGAATTCCATCCATATTCATTATACCTTTTTCCTCATTTTGGAAAAATTGATCCACTCATATCTAAACTCTTTCATTTTTCATCCAAATTTCTGATTTTTGCCATCATTATTCGATAGCTACCGCTATAATGTTGCAGATTTAGATTGAAAGTTTCTATTTACCCATTATTTATCCATACTGGAATCTTGCCCTCATTAAGGGAGAGAATCCTCTCCATTTACCAGTGCGGAAACACCGTTTGTTGAAATAAGTAAACAAATTGTAACAAAAATTAGTTAGACCACTATCAGTTTTGAATGATCTTGCTTTGTCTACAACATCACTTATCAAAGAAAATATCTGTTCCATTGTATTATCTGTCTCAGGTGTAAACCCTTTTTTCAAAAAGCTTACATTTTTCGTGAAAATTTCTTTTGCATAAGAAATCGCTTTATGAGACGCTTTTGAAAGTTCCAGACCAGAATCCAATTCTTGTATCTTTTGAAAACATACAACAGCACTGATTACCGTATCAGAGCGTATTAATTGACAGATCTCATTGTACACAAGCTCATCATTATCTGGAATATTTGTGATAGAGTTGAATTCATCACTATACCTCTTGCTAACGTTTTTTAATTGATGGAACACACAAAAGGAATGAGTCACTTCAGGGAAGACATTCTTTATAGCTCCAATGATTGCTTTATCCTCGTCAGAAACGATCTTTTGTATCTTGCCTTCAGGAAATCGGTTTTTGATTCGTATAAAAAGAGGACTCAAAGCCTCAATTGTTGGTAATCTGTCGGTAATCTCAAAATCCAAAATTACCTTTTCTTTTGTGGCGATAACGTAAACGGATTTATATCGCATCTTCTTCCATTCTTTTACTGTAATTTCTCTTCCCATCAAAGTTTCAAACTTCTTTTTCCATCCTTTTTTGATCCAATCCCCATCAACATACAATGTTCGGTCAAAGCCAACTTTTTGATCTAAAAGTTCTTGCTTAGAAAATTCGGCTTGTTTTTGCTCATGCAACCATAATGAAGAGGCACAAGGAGCTCGCCCACATATATCAGTCAAGCCTTCTGTATATGTTTCACCTATAATACAGGAATTGTGAAGGCTGCATCTACCATTGTATCTGACAAACATTTGTTTGTCATAGAACTCATCGCTGTAATTTGCAGATCCAGAAACACCAACGATATGATCATGAAAATGCTTCTCACAATTAGGACAAATCCAGTATGTAATATTGCAAGTTATGGTGCCATAACTCGTGAGAATTGAACGGGTATAGTGAGAATTCACATTTAGTTTAGTGCCACAAAAATCACAATGAGTCGGAGATATTAAAGAGAACATAGAATGGTATCGATTCTCAAGTAAGACTTTAGGCAAAGGAATTATTATATTACCTTCGAAGATCGTTTTTATCATTGACTTATCTATTGCTTTGTTTCCTTTTCCCATTAACAAATAAATTATTTCAATGAAATTAAAATTTTATTGTTTTGTATGATTCAGAGAAAAATCGGAAGACCAGAAAATAATAAAAAGT
>CAVRJG010000050.1:0-49887 GCA_963721455.1 uncultured Methanosarcinaceae archaeon | reverse complement strand
ATAAGTCTCTTAGATAGTCTGCTTACTGCGTGTTCGGCTGCCAGTGTTATAATGTTTAGATAGTACTTACACAGAATTCCCTAAAACCTAATCAAAATGTAGAGTTTTGTTCAGTTGACACAGGGTTATCAGGAGGGCAGGACCAGAATGGATTTTTTGGAATTAGCTAAAAAAGGTATTCTGTTCGTCAATATCAAACAAGAAAAGTAGAAAAGGAAAAATTAATTAAGATTTTAGAAGCTGGCAGGATAGCTCCGACAGGAGCTAATATGCAACCTCAACGGCTCATCGTCGTAAAAGAAGATGAAGGACTTACAAAACTCAAAAAAGCCTGGAACCTATACGGGGCACCTTTAGCCATCATTGTGTGCGGAGATAAAAATAGCATCTGGAAACGGCCATATGATGGTAAAACCTTACTCGATATAGATACAAGCATCGTAACCGACCATATGATGCTACAAGCTACGGAATTAGGTCTGGGAACAATTTGGGTATGTTATTTCAAGCCAGACGTTATTAAAAAAGAGTTTAATCTACCTGATGATATTGAACCGATTAATATACTCGGTATTGGGTACGCTGCCGGTGAAAGCGCATCTCCAGAAAGGCATGACAAAACCAGGAAACCGTTGAAGGCCCTGGTGTGGTATGAAACATTCCATTTGGCTAAATGATCTTCTAAAAATGAAAGAGACAGCGTAAAAGCTGCCTTTCTATATCTTCCTCGGACGTCTACAGAAACACCTAAGAGGTTACGTGTAACCTGGTCGAAGAGGTATTTACCGCCTTCCTCAGCTGCGTTCAAGACGTTGCCACTGCCGTCAAGAATGGCACTATTTGGAGGCGCGAAAGGCACCAGCTTCAGCCATAGGAAATGACTGGTCCAGCGTAAGAACAGGGCTGACATTTCCCGTCCCTATGCTTACAAGCTGCCCCAGTGCTCGCGCTAAAGTCGGATAGTCATCGGCCTCCACAGTGATGTAAAAAGTATGGTCCAACGGGGAGACGGTTCCTACCAGCACTTTCACGCCCAGTGTTTTCTTCATGGTCTGCCACCATTCGCCAAAACGCTTGGCCGCACCAGTCGATTGGGCCGGACACGTTTCGCTGGTATGAGCATGAACAACCTGGAATAGCATGCAAGCACCTCCTTTAAAAAGATTGCCTTACCTATATTGACAATTATAGTAAACAAACACTTAAGAAATCATAAAATCGGGACGAAAAAAGTTAAAATATTATGTAATTTTAAGGTAATCTTTCAGAAAAACAAACATTGTTTTCTTAATAGAATTAACTCTGGTTGAAAGTATGGGCGTAATCAAAGAGTAATCTAGGTTGTCAGCCCTTCTTCATATGCTATAATGCTCCAATCTCACGAATAAAAGCTGCTGAAGAGGAGGTTCACTGTGACAACTTCTCACGATACCCGCCCGGCCCATGCTTCAGAATATCAAAATTCTTCCTATGGCTATGCCGTAGCCGCCGGTGCATTTATCATCATGGCAGTAAAACGTCGGGTCACCTTTCATGCTTTCGGCATTTTCTTCAAATCTATGGTAGCGGAGTTCGGCTGGACCCGGGCAGAGACCTCCGGCGCCTTTTCACTATCCCTGCTTATCAGCGGCTTCTCCGCTATCCTGATGGGAAGGCTGACCGACAAATTCGGCCCCCGGTTGGTAGTTACACTATGCGGACTGCTTATGGGTTTGGGTTATATAATCATCTGCTGGGTTACTGCACTATGGCAATTGTACCTGTTATATGGGCTTATCATTGGCATTGCCATGGGAGGATCCTGGGTACCGCTCATGTCAACCGTAGCCAGATGGTTTGTGGCCAGGCGGACCATGATTATGGGCATAGTCCTTGCAGGACTGGGCATCGGTGGATTTATCGGCCCTATAGCTGAATGGCTAATCTCTATTACTGACTGGCGCACTTCTTATCTTATCATTGGAATTATAGGCCTGGTAGTTAACCAGGGATATCCCCGTTTTGATTCTTTGTAACTCCAGTCTAAGGAAAGCTCTTAATGAGAACATTATATGTGCTCTTTGTGACTCTTCCTTTCTTGCCTGACATTTTTCGACACCACAGAACTGCTTTATTCCTCTGTGGTATTCCTCAATTTTCCATGACTTCTTTGCCAAATCTTCACGTTTTGATTCATCCATATCCTGTACATCTGTAACCCAGTGTTGCGTGTCTCCATCTTTTGAAACAATCCGAAACACCTTTACAAATCCATATGCTTTGAGATGAACCACAAGTCCTTTTGGGGGAATATCTACTGTTTCAAGTGGCACATTTCCCTTCTTGTCAGGATTTACCAAACGATTTTTCTTTAACCTTGTAAGGAAATGCCATTCTTTCGTCCTTATTGCTTTAAGGTTTTTCACACTTGCGTACCATGTATCAAACAAAACAAATTCGGGATTAAAACCACGTTCTTCGGCTTTGTCAAGCATATCGCGGAAATGGTCATTCTTTGTTTTGTCGTCTTCATCAATGTTATAAATTCGAAAATCGATAGGTATAACAGTTGTACCGTCTGTCCAAACTAAGGTGACCAAACCTATCCCCTTTACAGCAAGATGATGTTTTCCACTCCACATACGACGAACAAGAGCCATTTCTTTTGCGTATGGTTTATCTAATGTTGAATCGTCAACAATTAGAAAGCCTTCTTCAGGCTTAACATGACTTTTTACTTCTTCCCATAATACTTCTGTGTCTGGAGGTTGCCTTTGAAGGCAACGAGTGAAAGCATCATGAGAAGGAGCATTAGCTACGATTGGATAACATCTAGCAGCTTCAGTACAGCTGAAAACGTTAGATGCTGCAATGAGAAAATTAATGAAATCAATGTCACTACACTTGGGTGGGTTTATATCCATAACTCCGTACGTTTTTGGGGAACTATGGAGATATTAGTATATTTTAAATGATATTACTTTTTCGGCATTTCAAATGCGTAAGTCCTAGTAGTTATAAAACCCATAGCGGCTTAAGTGTAAATATTTACATTTTAAACTATAATTGGTTTTTAAAAGTGTAATTAATTCGTAAGTTTACTATAGAAGGCAAAGGAAAGAAAATAAAGGGAAGAAAGAAAAACTGGGAAATAAATTTAGCTTTCCCGGATTATGTCTCCTTTTTCCAGAACCTGTTCGATCCCCTCCCCGATTTTAACATTCATGAGAAAATCATCAACAGTTGCAAGGAGGAAGCCTATTTTATCAGAATGAAACCAGACAGCAACGCTCTCATCACTGATTTCACTTTCCATACTTCGATTATTATCTGATACACGGGCTTGCAGGAGATTATAGGCAGTGTGCCGATTTTGCTGTAAAATCATAAATCTCAAAAAGTTGGTAGTTTAAAAATTCCATATCGGAAGAACGAAATTACACACAGTACATAAAAACTTAACTTCGAATTTACAGCAAATTTGCGACACTGCCTCATTTTTCAGTTCAAATGCATAAGTCCTATCCCAATTGTAGAAATTGTTTGAATTTTAAGATAGTCTCTAAATAATCAAATACATTTTTAACTTTCTAAGATACTTATTATTATTCCTGCTTTTTCTTATATATGTTTATTTATATTTTTGAATCTTTTTATTCTATATAATTTGTCTGGATATGCAAATTTGTGGGGATTTATTTAATTGCTTGAATAGAGGCAAAAACAAGGAGGAGTAATATGGTCTGTCCTGTGTGTGTAGTTGGAGGAGTTGGGTTTATCCTCAGTAGGATTTTTGGGTTCCCTGATGTTGTTGTGGCTTTTGTGATTGGGATGATGGCAACTTCGACGGCTTACTGGGTAAATCATATCATGGCGAAAAGATGGAATAAAAGAAAAGGTCAGCTTGTAGCAATCAATATCCTGTCAGGAATTATTTTTTTATATTCTCTCAAATTGATTGGCTTGTGGTAAAGTCAAGAAATTGTTTCTACCAAAACAGAGATTTAAGCTTTGAGCTCATTCTAAAACCAATTTTATTCTCAAGTCAATGAGAATTTCATCAGTATTTTTCATGGGCAGTGTTGCCCCATTAGCTGGTTGATATTTCATTTTAAATGCACTTTGCTCAAATGCACTCGTTTTCTAAGCTTACCTGTATACGGAAAACCAAAACCTAAAAGATTTTCAGATTAAGTGGGAAATGAGATGCAGAGCACAAGTAGGTGAATTTCTGGATAAATGGCTTTGTAGAAAACCTATCTAAATCAGCATCAAGAGACTAATAATAAAAGAGTAAAAATATCAGACCATTCAATCTAAATTAATGGGGATTCTGTATTTTAGAGGATTTCTACAGAACCGAATAAGGTTCTTCGCTGTTTTGTATGGGTTGAAAATAATTGTGTAATCAGAAAGTTATCATGGCAAAAAGATAAAAATCGATCTTGCATGTGAGATTTCACAACAAACGTTTCTAAATATTAGATATGTCACTCTCACGTTCAGGAAGTGGATACGAATACCCACTCGAAAAAGCGAAGAGCCAAAAATTATAATTGTTGTTTGTCTTGTCGTCTCGTGCACACGTCCACACGTCTAATTAAACTAATATAAGTAGGACTTACGCACTTGAAGTATAAAATCAAGTGCATTAGACGTTGTAGTTAAATTCACTTTTTAAACAATTGAAGGTTTAGTGTTATTGATTTCGGCTCTTCGCTGTTTCGAGTGGGTAATTTACATCCATTTCTAACTACGGAAGTAGCTTGCATAAAATTGAGGAACGTTTGTTGTTGAAAATCACAGTCAAGCTCGATGTTTTTCATTTTGGCCGGACAACTGTCTAACTAAGCAATTATTTTCAACCCATACAAAACAGCGAAGAGCCTTGATTTCTCAGTTCAACCGCGTAAGTCCTATTATATTTAACTGGAACGACAAGTTGTGTGTCGTGTGATATGTGATCAACATTATGTTCGGCACGTATAGAAGTACCTATTTTATAATCATTATAATTCTTTGTAATTCCAGTCTGAAAAAAGCTCTTAATGAGAACATTATATGTGCTCTTTGTGACTCTTCCTTCCTTGCCTGACATTTTTCGACACCACAGAACTGCTTTATCCCTCTATGATATTCCTCAATTTTCCATGATTTCTTTGCCAAATCCTCACGTTTTGATTCATCCATATCCTGCACATCTGTAACCCAGTGTTGCGTGTCTCCATCTTTTGAAACAATCCGAAACACATTTACAAATCCATATGCTTTGAGATGAACCACAAGTCCTTCTGGAGGAATATCTACTGTTTCAAGTGGTACGTTTCCCTTGTTGTCAGGATTTACCAAACGATTATTTTTTAACCTCGTAAGGAAATGCCATTCTTTCTTCCTTATGGCTTTAAGGTTTTTCACACTTGCATACCATGTATCAAACAAAACAAATTCGGGATTAAAACCACGTTCTTCAGCTTTGTCAAGCATATCAAGGAAATGGTCATTTTTCGTTTTGTCGCATTTCACTACCTGTTATTATGTGGCGATATGTATATGTCCATAAAATCTCTATGCTCAGAAGAAATCCTCTGCTCTTCTTTTGTATTTCAGGGTTTTTATCTTTTAAAAAAATATAAAGATATCAAAAATATTAGAATATTACGGAAGAAACAGCCTGATTGTGCTTGCGCTTCACTTTCTTATGAAGGATGTACTGACAAAACTTGCAGTTCTGATTTTTGGAATCTAGACCCATTGTTTCTGTTGCACAACCTCTTTTGCACTGATCTTAACAGTGCTGAACCTTCTCAGCTTGGTTCCTGTGATCTTTCTTATCAATAAATACCTCCCCTTCATGGCAGGATATAAAATGATACAAAAAGGATATCAAGGCGCTGCAAGTCGAAAACATAAAGCTTAAATATTCTCTGTAGGAAGCCCGGAAGCCTGGAGAACTTCTCCAGCTGCGCGCTAGGACTGAAGAATTCGAAAGGCATAATTCCACATTAATAAAAGAACTCGATAAGGCAGAAAGTGACAAAGAAGACCTAAAAACAACTTATAACAACCTGCTTTCGGCAGGTCGACAATATAAATTAGACTATTTTTCTTGATGCCGTTTTTGAATATTAGCTAACTATGTATTATGTTTAAAGTTGGTTAACGTGTAGCTCAACTCCCACGACATATATAAGTACTGAATCATTTTTTCATTAAAGTCTAGTATGAGAAATTAATAATTGGTCATATGTAAACCTAACAACTGCACATAATTATGGTGCCTCATTTCAAAATCGCCATCAGCAAAAATTATCAAAAATTAAATGTCGACCTGCCGAAAGTAAGTAACAATACTTCCTGCAGGTTCAAACATTGATTAATCAAAAGGCAATAGAAGCACCTGGGATAAAAAGAGATGGTGGAAGTTTTGGTAATATCCAAAAATGATAGAAACTCGATACAACTCACAAAATATTATTATACTGTAAACACTGTTAACTTATTGGGTTAATATGAGGCTCCACTGGATTGACGCCTTAAAAGGGCTTGGAATTATGCTTGTAGTATTTGCGCATCATAGCTTACCGATAGCGCTTGATACTTATATTTTCTCGTTTCATATGCCACTCTTCTTTTTCATCTCTGGATTTTTGTTTGACTTTGGAAAATATGCAGGATCAGCTTCGAATTTTGTAAAGGGGAGATTCAGGTCTTTGATCATACCTTACTTCTGTTTTGCATTGCTTACCTGTTTGTTTTACTTTTTGCTTGATACAGGGTTCCAGCCAGGAGTTACAAATATTGATTTTTTTGAAGCCAGTGCTCTTTATGGGATTTATTCTATTCTGTATGCACTGGGTCCCCTTGTCTCTTATAATCCTCCTCTCTGGTTTCTGACCTGCCTTTTCGTAACTGAGCTTCTCTTTTATGTATTTGCGAAGAAGTATTACGGAGAACCGAGAAAACTTGTACTTTGGCTTACTGCTGCCGGAATTGTCGGGTATCTCTATTCTGTATATGTGCCTTTCAGGCTGCCCTGGAACGCTGATGTAGCTCTCTCGGCAGTGGTCTTTTACGGAGCCGGAAATTCACTTAAAAAATTCACCGAATCGGAAGCAGAATCAGAAGCTGGTTTCACTATGGAGTTAAACTCGGGATTCCGAGAAATGTTCATTCGATTTGATAATCTTTTTCTTGGAATCTTTATCCTTCTGAACCTGACATATTTCGCTTATCTCCTTGAGTTTCCAACAGATAAAATCAATATGAATGTACTGAAATATGGGGGATTTTTCTCTTTTTACTTATTAGCTTTTTCAGGAATCTTTGCCTTTGTTTATTTGTTCAAAAAAATAGGTAGTTTAAAAATACTGGAATATTACGGCAGAAACAGCTTAATTGTGCTTGCACTTCACTTTCCTATAAAGGATGTCCTGACAAAACTTACAGTTATCATTTTTGGGATAGAGCTTGAGTGTTTCTATTGCAAAACAGCTTTTGCACTGAGCTTAACGATGCTAAACCTTCTCCTCTTGGTGCCTATAATTTTTATCATAAACAATTATTTGCCTTTCATATTGGGAAAAAAGGGGTCATCTACAGGTTATGAAGGATTCATGGCTCGTTTAAGGAAGTCTCTAGATTGATCTGCTGATCCGCTGCCAGCCGAATTTTTAAACATCTTCGGAGAATTTTACTGGACAAAACACTTTCCAAAGACGTTCGATGGATTATTATGATATACTTCTGAATATTCAGTTTCTATATATGTTTAAAGTTAAATGTATACTTTGAGGACTTAAATGTTGATATCCAAGCAGTTACTATCCAAGCAGTTACAAGGATTCAAAACTTTCTTATAGATTTTTGCAGCTTTCAACATATTAATTTTTAATGTAAGTAGTTTATAGTTTAATGTATTTGGGGATGCAAAAATGGACGAAAAAATGCGAATCAACATGTGGGGAAACAGAAAAAAAATAATAATTTTCAGCTTGATTTTCATTTTTATAATCGCAATTATAATTCTCTTCCTGTCATCTAAACCTTCTGGTAAGATAGTGTATGTAACTGCCAATGGGAGTGGAGATTTCAACTGTGATGGTATTGATGATCAGGTCGAAATAAATAAGGCTCTTGCTTACGTGGTGGAAAACCCTCAGTACACAACCGTTCATTTGGAAGGTAATACTACATATGTAATCTCAGATAGTATTTTTATTGGAAGCAATACGATTCTGGAAGGAGATTCCACATCTATTCTTAAACTTGAAGACAAAGCGGGTTGGCCAACAGAAAAACCTATAATCACGCAGGCGGACAGCTCCGGAAATAATAATATTATCATAAGGGGATTTGAAATTGACGGAAATCATGACAGGAATAGTGACAAAGCGAGAGGAAAAAGCTATTACAATCTTATTCACTTCCTCAACTCCGAAAACATACAGGTGCATGACATGTACATGCACGACAGCCATGGAGACGGGCTGAAAGTTTCAAGGTGTTCAAACATTCAGTTTTACAATAACAAAGTGTACAAGTTAGGGCATGATGCCCTCTACGCGATCTATTCTTCAAACATAGAAGCTTGGAACAACAAAATAACCTGCAGGACTAATAGTGGACTTCGAATATGGAACTCGAACCATGTAAAGTTCTACAACAATACCATTAACTCCGAGGGAGAAGGCGGCGCAGGAATCCAGGTTCAAAAAGATGGCCCGTCAACCGTTATGGATGACATAGAAATCTACAATAACCTTCTGTATGAGACCAATACCGCAGGTGTCTGGATTACGGGTTATGGATCAAAGTACTCTAAAGATACTGCAAAAGACATATATATCCATAATAATAAATTTTACAAAACCGGTACTAACTTGGATGCTAACTGGGCAGGGGGTATAGTGCTCAATGGTTTCCAGAACACTCTTATAGAAAATAACCTGTTTGACGGATGTTATGGTGCAGCTATTGCCCATAGACAGGTTACTGATGAATTTGCAGCTCCTGATTCAGGCTATACAACTGTTGTAAAAAACAATATACTAATTAATACACAGTCTAGTCATGCAGCTGGAAAAGGGTATGCTATATTTAATAAGTTGAATACCACCCATTCATTTATTCTGGTAAATAACTGCCTTTCGAACAACGCTGGTGGGAACTATCTCTATGCAAATTCTACATCCGACGTTAACGTTGATAAGGGGTATGTGGAACAGGTAAATAAGGATATATCTATGAAAAAAGATTTTCCATGGCTTGAGGCATTGTATGCAGGGCCTCAGTGATATATTTTATTCGAGTACTCCGCAGCTTTCTGAGGGGTGCGCCAGCACAACTTTGATTGCACTTGAAAGAATTGTAAGCAGTGTAGTTACAGACGCAGCTGTAAAAAGCCAGGGTTCTGGGCCTTTTGCAAACATCGACCTCAATCCCTCCCAGATATATGCAAAATGGATCTCACTTCTTTGGAAAGTATAATCCAAAGACCATCAATCATTTCCAGTAGTTCTGGCAAAATTCGGAGCACTGCATATGAGATTATGAAGAGGGCAATTCCTGATCCCGCTTTTACGATATAATTATGCGCAATTACAAAACTGTCAGCACCAAACCATTGCTCTCCATAAGCCACTATAACAAAGATAACTCTGATAAGATTAAGTAAATAAATTACGGGTATGGATACGATGAGAGCTCTAATTAGGCGATTAAAGGGAGCTCTGACCGCGCATATGAGGCCAATAAAGAGAGCGATACTTTCAATAGCTGTACAGGCAAGAATTATCTCCACTGTATACCCATTAAGCGCTATCTCATTCCAGGCTTTCAGGTACGCAGGAATATTAAAATACTGGAGAACCCAAAACACCTGTGATGTAACTTCTCCAATAATCCAGGTATTGAGAGAAGAGAAATTTGCAAATGGGAAATAAACTAAAGCTCCAAGGGCACTGGCACTTGTGAGCATTGAAGTTGTATCAATAGAAGCACTCCCATTTTGCTCTGAAAATTTAGAACGCAAGACTTTTCTATTGTTTATGTGGAGAGAGGCCTTCCCTGTACTCACGAAACATAATATATGCCACAAGTAAACAAAATAGTGCGACTATTATTGACAGGAACACGTTCGCATAGTCCAGAACCTTGAGATAATGGAGAGGCTGGTAACTCCAGTGGATGGAAAATACACTCCATCCTATCCCTCCTATAAGTTTGCGAACCTTGAGAGTTTTAGGGATTAGGGATGAGATAACCATTAACCCTACTGCGAGCCAGAGTACATTCTCTATCATTTTTTACGCACCTTTTTGTCCGGGGTAGGAGCTAATTCTATATTTTGTTTTCATTATCTTTGAGAAATGGAAGAAATATCGAGCAAATAAAGTTTCTTGGAAGTGACATATGAAATTCTCTACATGATACTATATTTCTATAATTCTAATGAATTCAAAATCCTCATACTTTTATATTAAAGGGGTTCGAAGATATATATTTTATAATTGGCAACATGCATAACGAAACTGATACTCGATATATAACTTCTACACATGATATTATTGACTTTTCGGATAGGTTCTTAGAGGTTGTCTTAAAATTCAAACTCTCCTATTCACAATTGTGAACTGATAATATACTATAATATTAATATTTAAACCTATTTTTTAAGGCAAAAGTACTCTAAACATACTGTGGTCTAACATTTGAGTTAGTTCAAGTGAATGAATATACTTACGAAATTTGTATGAGGATATTGATTCAAATGAATTCGATGAAAAATGTAAGAGGCTGTCTTAAAATTCAAATCAGTTCTACATTTGGATAGTAGGTATTGTTGATTTCAAATTTGCACTGTAAATCCATTACATTGACTTGCTCGCTTGATGTATAAAACCAAACACATTAGACATTATGGTTAAAATTTACATTTTAAGCATTTAAACGTTTAATGCTACCTTTTTTCAGTTCAAATGTTTAAGTCCAATCTCATTTGTAGAATCAAATTTAATTTTAAGACACGCTCTTAGCTCAATTATAGTATATGTTGTAAATATTTACACTTATTTTCTAACAAGAATCTAAAATATAATGGTTTAGACTATGTTGAATGGGCCTTTTCAATTTTAAGTGTAATTCTATGCAAGAATAACTACAAATAATGGAGTCTCTCCGGGCTTCCGCTTATCAAAAGGAAAGATTGTTCTCTATCATCTTTCACTGTGAATTATTTATTCAATTCAAAAATACATTCTGTTCCAGAACAAAATCCTTCACTTTCCAATTCGAGCGTTGAATGTTCTATATGATGTTTTTCCAATTTACTTTTAATAGATTGCCTTATTTTATCTGGTTCCTGTAGATATGTGTCTTCCACAACAATATGAGCTGTTAAAATATCTGTTTCTCCTTCCAGGGACCATACATGAATATCATGAATTTTTTTCACTCCTTTTACCGATAAAACAGATTCATTGACCTTATCAATGTCAATATGCCCTGGAACACCTTCTAGAAGGAGATTAAATATTTCCTTTGCATTTTTAGAAACTCCCCATAATATAAAAACCGTAAATCCTATTGTCATTATAGGATCAATAATATGATTGTCCCAGAACCTGATGATTATTGCTCCAATGAGCAAGACTAACCACCCCAGAATGTCTTCTAGAAGATGCCACGATAATATTTTTTCATTCTGGCTCATCCCTTTCTTCAATCTTAAAAATCCGAGTCCATTTATAGTAACTCCAATGATTGCAATTAAAATCATTCCTTCGGCGTTTACGTGTTCCGGATTAATCAGACGCGGAATTGCTTTGGATAGAATAAACAATGACCCAGTTATAAGCACAACAGCAACAAATAGTGCAGAAAAAAGAGATAACCTTCGATATCCAAAAGTCATTTTACTGGTTGCAGGTTTCTTTGCTTTCTTTTCTGCGAACCAAGCTACTAATAATGCAATGCTGTCACCAAAATCATGCAATGAATCAGCCAACAGTGCTAAACTATTTGTTAAGAGTCCTCCAATCAGTTCTATAATTGTGAAAAGTATATTCAAAGATGCAGCAAATAACACATTTTTTTCCCTATCACCCATAACCAGTTCATTAATTCGTATCATTATTAAATTTTCTGTGTTTCACTAAACTGAGAACTCCAAATCTCCATAAATCTAAGATTGTCGTGATCATCTTAAAACATTTATTAGGGAATTAATGGATGTTGAAATGTATTGCATGGAACTTCTGGGTTGAGTATTCAAGATAGTTCCTCCAAATTTCTCAGAAAATATATAGCTCACAATGAAAAGTAATATCATAAACGTTTTTATTAATTTTCAAAAGGATGCCTAAAATATAATGATTTAGACAGTATTGGATATGTCCTTTCAATTTTAAGTACGATTTTTTGCAAGAATAACTCTAGGATGGGAATAATTTATTTATTTCAATTAGAATGAAAAACAACTACTCAGTTCAATTGAGTAGCCTGCTGCATAAAACTTCAAATGTCTAAATTGAGTATTTATGACAGGCCATATATGCTTTATTAGCCTCATGTATGTAAATTCTACAAAAAATATACTTGCAATATAAATTAGATTAGTTTATTATAAATATAGTGTTATTCATATGTCAAAAAACCATCACATATGTGAATTATAACTTTTAAAGGTTTTATGACCATGGCAATAAAAGCTGACAAAAGTTAATTAAACCTTATATTCTGGCTGTTGATAAAGTATCCCATAGGAGTATGAATAGAAAACCTACTCACATCTAAAAACAGTATTCTGATGTTTGAAAGAAGTATACATTTTCGTTGTAAGCTTGGAGTTTTGTTATGCATAATATTGAAGGTAGCAATTAATTGGTTGTCGAGATATTACTGAAAATCGTGAGTATAATAATTCCTCTACATTCTCAAAACACGAAAGACTGATCATTTCTTCACGTTTATCAATAACCTGCTCCCTGATTTTTTCAACATTGAAAGTTTATAATTAAAAATAAGGGATAAAAATGAACGGAAAACATCTGAGATACATACATCAAAACAGGAAAAAAATAGGAGTTTCCATTGTAATTCTCATTTTCTTGATTGCAATGGGAATATTCATTTTTCATACCATACAGCCTAGGTCTACTCTTACACCGTCAAATGAGACTGTGTATGTAGCTGCCGATGGAAGTGGAAACTTTACCTGTGACGGGATTGATGATCAGGTGGAGATAAATCAGGCTCTTGCATATGTTGCAGAAAATCCAGAGTTTTCAACTGTTCATTTGAAAGGTAATACTACATACGTTATCTCCGACAGTATTTTAATCGGGAGTAATACAGTCCTTCAGGGAGACCGTACAGCTATAGTTAAACTTGAAGATAATGCAGACTGGCCAGTGGGCAAACCCCTGATAACACAGATGGACAGTGATGGAGTCAATAGAGTCACTGTAAAAGGATTTCAAATTGATGGGAATCATGACAGGAATGAAGATAAAAAGAGAGGGCAAGGATACTACAATCTGATCCATTTCCTTGATTCCAAGAATATAGACATTCATGGCATGTATATGCATGACGGACATGGAGATGGGCTAAAAGTAGAGAGAAGCTCCAATATCAAATTTTACAATAACAAAGTGTATAAATTAGGACATGATGGTCTTTTTGCCATCGATAGTCAGAATGTAGAGGCCTGGAATAACAGAATAAACTGCAGAACTAATGGCGGGCTTAGAGTAATGAATTCAAATCACGTAAAATTCCATGATAATGTAATCGATTCCTTTTACCACTGGAGTGCAGGCGGCTCTGCAATTCTGATTGAGAAAACAACAGGTGTCGTTAACGACGTCGAGGTATACAATAATACTATCAATAATACGTATGGGCCTGGGCTGTGGCTGATAGGTTATGGGGACTCTTATCCAAAGGGAGAGGCTAAGAATGTTCACATTTACCAAAATACCTTCTACGACACTGGTACGAATCCCAGTATTGACTGGGTAGGAGGGATCGTGACCAGCGGGTTTTACGACACTCTCATTGAAAATAATGTATTTGACGGCGTATATCATGGAGCCATTATTAACATGTATCCTTCCTCCGCAGACGTAGATCACTCAGTTGATCTTTCACCTCAAGGGACAGGGTACAAAACAATTGTCCGTAATAACATAATCGTTGATATCCAGAAGCGTACAAAGGATCCTGATGACACAGGATATGCTGTGATTAATTATCTTCCTAAAACACATACCTTTGTGCTGGAAAACAACTGTCTATATAATAATACAGGTGGTAATTATAAAAATGCAAACTCAACTGCTGACATATATGCAGATCCTCTCTTTGTAAACCAGAGTAAACACGATTACCACCTGAAATCAAATTCTCCTTGCACTGCTGCAGGATATCCTCCCTCAGCTTCTTCAAAAGATTCTGGTAAAAATGGTAACCAGACAAATATAGGAAGATATGGCTAATTCTGTAGAACTTACACAATTCGCTTACGATGATGACATCGGTGGTAAATAAAAGTTCAAAGTTAACACTGTGAATAAAATATCAAAATATCTTTAAAGTTAACGGCGTTAATCACTTTTATCTCTAAAATTCTTGACTGAAAAAAAGAGGTACTTTCTACGAAAAAAAGTCACTGTGCCTTTGTATTAATATTGCATAAAGAATTAGAGGTGTAAATAAAGTATGCCAAAAAGTCTACAGAAAAAAGTAAGATTATTCATAAAGAAGCTTTTATTGAGAAGAAAGGGTGTTGTGATCGAAAATAACTGCATATTTTCAGGAGTTAATTTCATCGGAAGAGCTAGAATAGAGCCTTACTGTAGGATAATAGGATATCCAGAAATCATAATAGGAAATAACTTTTACATGAACGCAGGTTGCCATATTTTGGGAGAAATCACGATTGGAAACGATGTTCTGATTGGCCCTAAAACAGTAATATGGGGAAAAGACAAAGAAATTCGGAGAGGAGAACTCATCCGAAAACAGCCCGATATTAGAATGCCCATCACAATAGGAAATGACGTATGGATTGGAGCAAGCTCAACTGTCTTAAAAGGAGTTTGTATTGGCAACGGTGCAGTAGTAGGAGCTGGCTCTGTAGTTACGAAAGACATTCCTGAAAACGCAATTGTTGTAGGGACTCCTGCAAAAATCATAAAGTTCAGAGAATATTAAGATTCTTTATTCAGCAAGATATTTCTTAAAAAACCAAATTCATATTTACATTTCAACTCTCTTTTTAGGACTATTTTAATAATCAAAAGTTCCTTATCCACTCAAAAATAAGCTTCAAAGAGTCTAATTTTGATTTTTACAGTCGGCCCAAGGATAAAATGGATTTCTAGTAAGTTCTTGTAATATTATTCGACATCGTAGCCGAAATCTTCCACTTTTTCAGTAATTTCCTGCTTGCTAACTTTGTCAGGATTAAAGGTTACCACCGCTATTTTATCTGAAAGCCTTATGTCAAGCTTTTCGATGCCATTAATGCCTTCCAGGGCTTTACGTACATTCGCTGCACAGTTATTGCAGTCCACACCTAAAACTTTTAAAGTCTCCATATTTCTTACTCCTTTTTTATTCCTTTTATTCCTTAAGTTCGTAGATTCAGGTTTAATCTTCGTGTTTTATTCTCAATAATCTCATTGCATTCAGAGTAACAAGAAGTGAGCTGCCCATATCTCCTATTACAGCCAGCCACAGAGTCAGCCATCCTGGAATGACTAGCAGAAGAATTAATCCTTTAACTATCAAGGCAAAAGCGATGTTTTGTTTGATAATGCCTAGGGTTTTCCTGCTCAGTATGATCGTGTCGGTCAGTTTTGTAAGGTCATCAGCCATCAATGCAATATCCGCAGTTTCAAGTGCTGTATCAGTTCCTGCAGCTCCCATTGCAATACCGACCGTGGATATTGCCATAGCAGGGGCATCATTGACGCCATCTCCCACCATAGCTACTTTACCATGCTCAGCAAGAAGGCTCTTAATCGCATTTACTTTGTCTTCAGGCAATAGGTCTGCTCGGAAATCATCGACCCCTGATTTTATGGCTATAGCACGAGCTGTGCTTTCATTATCTCCGGTGAGCATAATGACTTTTTTAATACCGGCTTTTTTCAGCTTATTGATAGCCTGTCCGGAATTTTCCCTCAATACATCCGCCACAGCAATGAGGCCCAAGATGCGTTTATCGTCTCCGAGCATCATTACAGTTTTCCCTTCGTTCTGCAGACGGGAAATTTTATCTTCCACGTGTTTCAGATCTATTGACTGCTCGGTAAAGAGCCTCGAATTGCCGATCTGATAAGTCTTGCCCTGAACCATTGCTCTGGCCCCTTTACCGGGGATCGCCTCAAATGCAGATATAACAGATACTTCGGCTCCGTGTTCTTTAGCGGATTTGACAATTGCATCAGCCAGAGGATGTTCTGACCGACTTTCAATTGCTGATGCTATTGATAAAAATTCTTTATCTGGGATGCCATCAATAGGAATGATATCGGTTACCTGTGGTTTTCCCTCTGTAAGGGTACCGGTTTTGTCAAAGGCAATTACTGACAAAGCCCCGGCTTCTTCCAGATACATACCCCCTTTAATGAGTACACCGTTTTTTGCTGCGTTACCGATTGCGGATACGATAGACACAGGTGTGGAGATTACCAGTGCGCAAGGGCACGCTACCAAAAGCATAGCCATTGCCTCGTAAAACCACTTCTCAAAAGGTTGTCCGAAAATCAATGGGGGCACCGCAGCAACCAGAACAGCCAGAACTATGACAAGAGGAGTATAATATTTCGCAAACTTATCGACAAATTGCTGAGATGGCGCCCTCTGTCCCTGAGCTTCCTCTACCATATGAATAATTCTGGATATTGTATTATCCTTGGCTAGTTTGGTAACTTTGATCTCAAGCGAACCACGTTCGTTGATCGTTCCCGCATATATCTCATCACCAGGCCGTTTCTCTACCGGGATAGACTCTCCTGTGATTGAGGCCTGATTCACAGTAGAGTAACCAGTAAAGACTTTGCCATCCATAGCAATTCTTTCACCGGGACGAACGATAATGATGTCTCCAATTACTATTTTTTCTACTGGCAACATTACTTCAGTCGTTCCTTTCCTGACCAAGGCCTCATTTGGTGTGATTTCCATTAACGCTCGAATGGAATTCCTGGTTTTATCGAGGGTATAACCTTGCAGAGCGTTTCCGAAAGAGAACAGAAATACAACCGCTGCGGCCTCTTCAAACTCACCAAGTGCTGATGCGCCTATTACTGCTATGCTCATCAGGAAATTCATGTCAAATTCTCGGGCATTAATTAGTACGGAAATGCCGTTCTTAGCTGGTAGATAGCCACCAAGAAAAATCCCGATAAGGAATAGTCCGTTGACCATTAACTCCGGTGTTTCCAGCCTCCCAGCAATAAACCCAGAGACCAACATAAGGAAAGAAATGACTGTGGGCTTGAAATACTGATTTGATCTCCAAAAACCAGTTGGTTCATTCTTTATCTGATGATCCTCATCCACTTTCCCTGAGTAACCCATTTTTTCAATTGTTGACAGGATTTCTGCCGCTTGTCCACTATGGGTTACCGTCAGTTTAGAAGCCCCGAAATTTACTTGTGCAATCTCAACTCCTGGAACCTTGGAAACAAGTTTTTCCAATTTAGCCGCACAGTCCGCACAATCCATTCCTATAATGCAAAAGTCAGTAGTTTGGGAAGTGTTTAAAACTTCTAGCATTTTTTTGTCGTCTTCCCGCGCTTCATAACCTAACTTTTTAACTTTGTCTATCACTTGGGTAATACCGGTTTGTTGAGGGTCATAATCTACATCAAGTCTTCCGGCGGGGAAAATGATTGTAACGTTAGTAACTCCTGGTATACGTTTAACGGCTTTTTCTACTTTGGCTGCGCAATCGGCACAATCCAAGCCTGTTACGAGAAATTTCGATGACACTGTTGGTTCCGTTCTTTATTCCCCCTCGGGCATAATTTTATTCTTCATTCTTTTAGACTTTTATTCGGTGACATGCTCCAGTCCTTGAGCAAACAGTTTCTCAATATGGTCATCAGCCAGTGAGTAATACAGAATCTTGCCTTCTCTCCGATATTTAACAAGACGTAAAGTCCTGAGGATTTTAAGCTGATGAGATACTGCCGAGTCAGAAACCCCTATGACAGCTGAAAGGTCACAAACACAAAGTTCTCTGGTCATTAAGGAAAACAAGATCTTCACTCTTGTCGGGTCTCCCAGGGCCTTGAATAGTTCTGCCAAAGAAATAGCTATGTCCTCGCTGAATAGAGCATTTTGTACTGCTTTTACCGCCTCATCATGTATACAATTGATTTCACACCTATCTAGTTCAGCCAACGCTAACTCTCCAATATGAATAATTTTCAAACATAATTATAGATGAACATCTGCTCATATGTACTTATGAATAAGTACTCATCTACTATTAAAGCTTTTGTTTCAGTTGCAGAGGCATTATTTAGAGTACTTAATGAAGCTCTGACAAAAAAGTGAAAATACTAGGGTTCATGTCCACAGACCTTCCGCAGTAAATTTAATTTAAATTTTTTGACATAGTCCGGTGAAAATATAGAATTCCTCGGGAGTTTCATTGAGTGTTACTGCAGAAGGTCTGTGGACATGAACACTAGTGTCGAGTCAACAATAAAATGTCGTAAATTTTATATTGTATAATATTCATACAGAATCTCAGGGATTCCTTATGAATAGATACACCGTGACACTTACCGAAGATGAACGTGAAGCTCTTAATGAACTTACTTCAAAGGGTAAGCATAACTCACAAAAAATTCTCAATGCTCTGATCTTACTTAATTGTGATAAAGGTGAATGGAATATTAACCATTCAACCAATGAAGAAATTTCACGTGTCCTTAACATAAGTATGAGAAAAATTGACCGCGTTAAGAAACGATTTGTTGAAGAAGGTCTTGAAGTTGCTCTCAACGGGGAAAAAAGAGATCGCATTTATGCTAAAAAAGTTGATGGTGATTTTGAAGCCCATTTAGTTGCCCTTAGTTGCAGTGAACCCCCTGAAGGTTTTGCAAGATGGTCTTTGAGATTGTTGGCGGATCAGGTTGTAGAGCTTGGCTATATCGAGAATATTTCTCATGAAACAGTTCGCCGTACTTTAAAAAAAACGAAATCAAACCCTGGCAAAGGAAAGGATGGGTAATTCCCCGGGAACAAAACAGTAGCTTTGTTGCAAATATGGAAATGGTTCTGGATGTTTATAAGCGTCCATTTGATCCACGAAATCCTGTTATATGTATGGACGAATCCCCAAAACAACTGATTGCAGAAACCAGGGTTCCTGTCCCCTGTTCACCTGGAAAACCAGCCAGGTATGATTACGAATACAAACGTTGTGGAATGTGCAATATATTTCTTGCCTGTGAACCATTGGCAGGAAAACGAATTGTGAAAATTACTGAAAGAAAAACCAAGCGAGATTGGGCTTGTTTTCTGGAAGAAATTGCACTTCAACAGGAAAACACAGATAAAATTACACTGGTAATGGACAATCTAAACACGCATATTCCAGGATCTCTCTATGAAGTATTTCCACCAGCGAAGGCAAAGGCATTGTGGGATAGGTTTGAGTTTGTGTACACCCCAAAACATGGAAGCTGGTTGAATATGGCAGAGATTGAATTGAATGTACTTACAGGTCAATGTTTAAAAAGGAGAATGGATAACAGCGAGGCTGTTAGGAAAGAAGTATTAGCCTGGCAAAAGTTCAGAAACAACAAAAATGCAAAGGTTAATTGGCAATTCACAACAGAAGATGCAAGGATAAAATTATCACGTATTTATCAGACACTTGAGGATTGACGCGACACTAGGATAAAATATCGTTTTGAGGAAGATTCATGTCGCTGAATATCGCCAGATTCCTCGGGCATGAGTGTCTCTTCGCTCCGACACCGCCAACACTCAATAAAATGCTTACCTTCTCGAAAATTGGAAAAATTATGCTGCATTCTTATAATTAATTAGACGTGTGTCTGTGTGCATGCGACGACAAGACAACAATAAGATCATTTACAAAACCAAAGCTGATAAAATCAAGTCTATAAATAACTTTTTTAGGATAACCTATGTGTTTCTCATAGGATTTTTGCGTTTGATCGGCCGGTAATCGGAGTAAACAAGTATATTCCTATAAACTATGGAACAGTTTAGTATAAAGACGCATAGGCAAAAATCTTGAAATTTTCATTTTTACAATGGAATTTCAGGTAATTTTACAAATTTGCTATAAATTCGATGTTTCAGAGGATTTCTACAGAGCCAAAAATTTGATTTCAGATCCTTCGCTAACGCTGGAACTGATGCTCGTTTATTTTTCTTCTGTTACTGTGAACCTTATAGCAAATTCTGTTCCACTGTTGCTTTTCAGTTCAAGTTTCCCATCTAACTGATCTACAAGGGTGGTTATCAACTGCATGCCAAGACTATCAAGATCTTCAATGTCAAGGTTTTCAGGAATACCTACACCATTATCTGAAACGATCAGAGTAAAACATGTACTCTTATTTCCTTCCTTTTTGTTTTCCCCATTTTCTTCTCTATGGAGTTTGATTTGGATTTCTCCTTTGTCTCTGCCGGGAAATGCATGTTTAAGGGAGTTGGAAACTATTTCGTTAACGATTATCCCTACTGGAACTGCAGTATCCATGTCGAGGAAAATATTTTCTTCCAAATCCATATTTAAGCTGACATCAGTATTTTCAAGTCTATATGTCAGAAAAAGATTCCTGGCGAGTTTCTCAATGTACGGCGAAAAGTTAAGTGTGTCGAGTCCTTCACTTTTGTGCAGTTCCTCATGGATAAGAGCCATGGATATTACTCTGTCCTGACTTTCCCTGAAGGCTTCCATAACTTGTGAATCTTCAATATCCTTCCTATTGTTGAATTTTTCAGCCTGAAGTTCCAGCAGGGAGGAGATTACCTGCAGGTTATTCTTAATCCTGTGGTGGATCTCTTTTTTACGAGCAGTCTCAAAATATTTCAAAGCGTCTTCTGCTTCTTTTCTTTTGGTTATATCTCTATAAATAACCGAGATACCAGTCAACTTTTCATAAATATCAAAAATAAGAGAAAGAGTTATTGAAACATTTATTATTGTACCATCTTTTTACTCCAAAATATGATAAGGGTAAATGGAGCAACTATTATATTTTTCCTGTGATTGAAAACCCATCAAACTTGAAGAGGATACAAACAAAACATGAAAGCAAAAAACGTAAACGAGAGGGAGGAGAAAATGCCACAAACCTGTGACCCCGCCCCTCACAAGGGACTAATTCTTTCAGACTCGACTGTTATAATTACCAGCGGCGTCCGCCACGGAATTCGCCACGGAAGGCGCCTCGGATGCGACCGCCGAACCCGCCAAATCCGCCACAACCGCCGTCAAAGCCGCCGCAGCCGCCAAAGCCGCCACAACCGCCGTCAAAGCCGCCAAAACCTCCAAAGCCGCCACAACCGCCGTCAAACCCGCCTCCGCAGCCGCCAAAGCCGCCGCAACCATCAAACCCTCTACCAAATAATCCAAATCCCATAGTATTTGCCTCCACATTTGTTATTTTATTTTTATTGCTATTGCACTCATGACGTTCATTTTTCGGCTGTGGCGAACTTGCTGTAAATTCAAAGTTAATTTTTGTACCATGGTAGGTAAAATTAATTACAATATCGATTTTTCTACCCAATAACTTCTTGAGATTTATGATTTTACAGAAAAAACGGCACACTGCCCATTTTTATCAACATAATGAGAAAAATGTTCAATTCTATCGACCTGAGTGCATCTACATATATATTTTACAATAATATTAAGATACTAGAATAATTATTCCTTATTTAATATAACATTTATAAAATTAGTCTAGTTTTACTATAGCCAAGATCTCGATGTTTATCTGAAATCCTTTTCTTTCTTTTTTGCTTGAGTCTTTTCTACATAGAGAGGCGTTGTAGATATTTCAAAAAGAGAGGTAATAGAAACCTACCACTCTCGCAAAATAAATTGATTACAGATCTTTCTATGCAGTAGCTATTACAGCAGGCGAACGTCTTTGGCTTCCAATAGTAAGATACACTGGTTACAACACTTTTCGGATAGGCTCTAAGTGAAAAAGGACGGAGTACTGTTGAAAAAGTGAAAGAAACAGTCAGGGTTCTTGGAGAGAAAAACCTGCTGGATGTCTCGGATCTTTTGCTTGAAATTTATGACCGCAGTGGGCTTGTGAGACACTTAAATAGGCTGGATACGTTGAAAGCCAGAGAAGCTTTCCTTAACCTGAGAAACCTGCATGAAATGGCAAAGAATTATGAACAATTCTACAACAGAGAGCTTTTTGGTTTCATTGATTATCTAGAGATTCTGGACGAAATGGGAGGCAACCCTGCATCTGCAAAGATCAAGGAGGACGATGCTGTAAGCCTGATGAGTATCCATGCAGTAAAAGGGCTTGAATTCAAAGTCGTTTTTGTGACCAGCATGGCAAAGGATAAGTTCCCTCTGCTTAGGGGTGGGCAAGAACCTCTGATTCCACTGGAAATGATGAGCCAGTATCAGGATCTCTTCTCATTGAAATTAAGTAAAGCAGAGCTTGAAAATGCAATTAAAGAGCGTAAAAAAAAGATAAAACTACAAGAAGAGCGCCGGCTCTGTTACGTGGCATTTACAAGGGCAAAAGAAGACCTTATACTAACTCTTTCTCTAGAATATGGTGGTAAGGAGCGGGAGCCTTCCGAATTTCTCATGGAAGTTGGGTATGACCACTGGCGGGATCTGGAAATTGCTGTGGAAAGGGAAGCAAGCGGTAACAGGGAAATAGAGACCCCTTTTGATGTGCTTGATTTGTCTTACCGGAGAGACCTTGAGATCAAAACTGCAGGCCTTGTAAGGGACAATGAACTTGAGCGAGAGAAAAACAGGTGTATTCAGCTGCTTATTGAATCCCTTGATAAGGACCTTGAAGAAGCTGTACACTACCTGATGGTATATAGGGCTCTAAGAGATGGTGGATGTAGGAACTATCTTGAAGAAATGCAGCAAAAGTGGAGCCTGATAGACCCGGCAGAGAAGGCGGGAGAGATCTTCTCAAAAATGCAGACCAGAAGCAACGGCTTAAGGTTCAATCCAGAAGCTTTTGGTTTCAGCTTTTCTGCTTTGAAAGTGTACGAAAACTGCCCAAGACAATATGAACTGCAGGAAATCCTGCGCATGCCAAGCCGGAAGAACGAAGATTCCACAGGTGTTCTGGCTAAGGGAAGTTTCGTGCATGAGGTGCTTGAAATCGCAGTTAAAGAAAAAGTTTCAGAAAAACAGGCTCTCTATAAGATAATAGAAGCATTGCATAAAAAGCCGGAATGGATGTATGTGGATTTAGAATTAACTTTCCCTCTTTTTGAAGTGTTCTGGCTCCGCAATAAAGACCGGATTTCAAACAATCTTATGGTTGAAAAATGGTTTAGCGTTCCTATAGACGATTTCATTTTCAAAGGAAAAATCGACAGAGTTGATTTACTTGACTCTTCCAGGAAAGAGGTTGAAATTATCGATTATAAAACCGGTAAGTACGATGTGAGCCCCGAAGACCGTTCAAGGCAGCTCCTACTTTACGCAAAAGGTTTTGAACACATGCATCCGGAATACCGGGTGAAGCGGCTTACCCTTGACATGCTGGCCATGGAAAAACCCAGGAGTTTTGAGTTGCAGGAAGACGGGGAATACAGAGGTACTGAAGGCAGGGTAAGTCCCCTTGATAGAGGAGCAATCGACTCTATAGTAGAGACTGCACGAAATATTGCTTATGATTATGAGCATGGGTTTGAGAGGACAGAGTATCCGGACAACTGTAAGGAGTGTGGGTTTAGATTATACTGCGAGGGAATTGATCTGTGAATGTTTGGAAACTTGAATCGGTAGGAAGATTTTTTCTGAAATACACAGGAAGTCGACAATTGTAAATTTTGATGATTTGTTCACAACAGAATCCGGATTTCTGATATAAATTATAAAATATAAAAACTTAGTGCACTCGAGGTACAAATTATGGCAAGTACAACTCGACTTTGAAGTCAACACTTGCCAATGCGTTTCCCATGAACAACTACAAATGGACACGGATTAACACGCTTAATTGAATTCATCATTGTTCATCCGCGTATAGTCCTGGGTTCATTGAGGATATAGAATTGATACACCAGGAACCGGGATGAAGTCCGTTTCCTGAGTGAAAGTGCTTCACAACAATTTATGTAAAACGGTTTAGTTTCAATTCTTCCGATCCAACCCTTTTACGCTTCAACTCTCTTATTATGCTACTTTATCGAGGTCTACAGCCCGGGCTTCGGGGAACCTTTCTACAAGCATCTGCACGGTTTCGGGATGGCAGGTGAAGTAAAAGACCTGGTTGCCTGAAACAAGGTCCTTTATGGCTTCACAGGTGCTTTTGCAGCGTTCAGGGTCAAAGTTCACCAACACGTCATCAAAAACGACGGAAGAGATTCCGAATGCCTGCCGAATTCCCTGATAAAACCGAAACGCAGGGAGAGATAAAGCTGTTCGGCTGTTCCCCGGCTGAGTTCCGGATGCTCTTTTGACGTCCTTCCCGATCTTCAACATAGATTTCGGGAGAGTCGAGCGGGGAATAAATCCTCGTGTACCTGCCTCCGGTAATCTTTGAAAAAAAGGCCTGGGCTTCAACGATAACTGCAGGCTGCCTTTCCTTCTCATAGATTTCGATTGCTTTAGCAAGGACTTTCCCGGGCCAAACCAAGAAGCCCATTCCCTTGACTTTTCGTGAAGGCCTTCCAGCAGGCTTTCCTGCATTACCCTTGTCAGGGAACCTTCACTTCCGTGTTCGAGCTGTTCGATCTGGTTTCCTATCGCTCCACGCCTGTCCATATTCTCGGTGGTCTCCTGTTCAAGGGTTTTCAGGCATTCCTCTAGCCTGCGGTTTTCTTCTTCCAGGCCTGATGGATCGGAGGCTTGCAGTTCTTCGATGAAAATGCTCATACTTTTCCCCATCCCCGGAAACCCTACGAATCTGCTGTTCAGCCTCCCTTTCCCTGCTTTTCGAGCTCGGTTCGCTGAGTCCAGAGCCGTGCATTTTCACAGAACTCTTCTTCCGTGCTTGCAGAACCGGATTCAAGAAGGACTGCAAGCTCTTTTGCAGCGTCTTCATACTTATCCCGAGCTGCCTGAAGTTCGATCTCGAGTTCTTTTGATCTTGTTTTCAGCTGCTCCAGGCTTCTTGCTTCCTCGGATGCCTGTTCAAGGTTCGAACGGAGTTTCTCTACCCGAGTGTCGAAAGAAAGCCCAGAAAACGGACGTCCGCATTCCTGCAGAACCCCGCTCACCTTTGCTTCATAGGCTTCTATCGAAGTTTTGCTGGACACTATCTGTCCTTCAAGGTTCCGGATAGCCCGCTGCCTGTCAAAGCACGTCCGGATTACCGAAAAGATTTCAAGCACGCTTTCCACGGAAAGCGAGGGGTCAAGCCCGTAAGCCCCAAGCCAGCAAGTCCACTTTTCGGAGAGGGAGTCCCTTTCCTTTCTCTCCTCAAGGAGCCGGGCTTCGAGCTTTTCTTTTTCGTGATCAAGGCTTTCGGATTCAACTTCAAGTGTCCTCATTCTTTCGGCCTGGTTAAATGCAAAACTTACGTCCTCCCGGAGCTTTGCTATTTCACTTTCGAGTATGATTCCCGAAACAGGCCTTTCGCAGGCTTCCAGAATGCTAAGGGCTTCCTCTTCGTACTTTTTAACAGCAGCTTCCTTGAGCTTTACCTGTTTTTCCAGTTCTTTAACAATTTTTTGCTTTTCCAGGCAGGCTTTGATTACGGAAAGGAGCTCAAGCACATGTTCGGGAGAAAGTTCCGGGTCGAGCCCTGAAGAAAAAAGCCACTCTTCCCATTCCTGGCGAACCTCTTCTTGCCTTTCCTCTCCGGCTTTCAGCTTACCCTCAAGTTCCAGGTAACCTGCATTTAACTTCTCCAGCTTCTTGTGGAGCTTATTCTTTCCCTGGCGCAGTTCCCCGGCAGTTTTCAACTCAATCAAGACCCTTTGCAGCTCATCGGCTTTCTGTTCCCGCACCGAAGGGTCGGGGATGTCTTCAAAGCCGCACTTTTTTGCCCGGGTTTTTATGTATTCTTTCAGGGTGGCAATATCTCCGTATAGCTTTTCCTTTGAGTCCTGAGCTTTCTGTTTCCGGGATTCGGTTTCTTTCAGGTGCTCCTCCCCGGAAGGAGGGCTTGAGGGCTTTTTCCTGGCTTTCAGGAAGTATGCAGCAGAAGTAGCGAAAAGGAGGAAAAATATGCCAAGTCCGGAAAGCAGGGTTCCATTCATGTACTCGTAGGCCAGGCTCATGCCGCCTGCAAGCAGGAGCATTCCTGCAGGCCAGAGGGGAAGCCCGTCCTGATGTTCAGCTTCCCGGGGCCTCAAAGCTGCAAAAAGCATCTCTTCCTTTTCCAGATTTTTGAGTTCGCTTTCCTTTTCCCTTAGGAGAGGATAGTTCACCCTGAGGTAGCTTACAGCTTCAAGCCCCTGCTTGAGCTCTTCAGGATTGGGAAGTGCTGAGTATAGCTCGAGTTTCTCTTTCAGAGCTTCGATCTCCTCGCTGACTTCTTTGATTTCCCCAAGGACAAGTTCGAGCCTGTCGCGGTATCTCTCAATTGTTTTTTCTGCCTCCTCCATTTCCCTTCGTTTTCTGAGTACGTTTTCCTTTGAAGGGATCGAACATTCGAAACGGGCAAGGGCACTTTCGTTCCACCCCTCTCCAAGCCCTGACAGAGTTTCCCTTAGTTCGGCTTTTCTGCCCTGAAGTTCCTGAGTCCCGGAAAGAAGAAAGTCCTTATCAGCCTGGTATTTCTCGATCCCGTTTCCAAGTTCGATGACCTGGACTCTGTATACAAGGAGGCTTTCTTCAAAAACATCATTTTCTTGGAGGACCCGCTCGATGCTGTTTAAAATCTGCTGGAGTTCATTTCTGGTCTCTTTTATTTGATCCTCAATTTCCTCTACTGACCTTCGCATCTGGATGACGATTTCTTTTGCTGGGATTGAGCGATCAAAGCGGTTCAGAGCTCCCTCATCCCATTTCGGGCCCAGTTCCAGGAGTAGCTCAGAAAGCCCCTCTTCTTCCTGCTTGAGGTTTATTTCCAGGGACGGGAGCATTTTTACTTCGGACCTGTACTTTTCAATCCCGCTTTCCAGTTCCAACATCGCATCTTTTTGCCTCAGAAGGCTTTCGTCCGGGGAAATGCTTCTTTCTTTAATGGCATTTTTTTCCAGTTCCTGCTGCAGCCTCGAAATTGTCTCTTTTATTTCTTCAATTCTTTCCAGGAGCCTTGTAAGCTTTTCTTCCCCTTTTTCGGGGAAACTCTCAAGCCCGGATAAGCCTTCAAGGGCGATTTTTGACTCAAGGATGGTCTTCCAGTCTTCCCAGACGAAAAGCAGGTTTTGAATGTGGTTTAATTTTTTCCGTATATTCTGAGACTTTTCTTTTAACTGGTCAATATCTAGGGTCCGCCGTTCCAGTTCGAAATGAAGAGAATCATATTTTTTCTGGGCTCCTTCAAGTTCGGCAGTTTTTTCTTCAGTTTTCCCTATTTCCCTAAACAACTCGTTTATAAGGGGTTTGCTACCTCTGGGTTTATACAGGTTGTTTTCAATGCTGCTGATTGAATTCATCAGTCCTGAAATGGAAACTCCAACCCCTGTACCTGCACTGTAGAGTTTACTGTTGATGCTCTGGTCGTTCAGGGTCTCAAAACTCTGCAATTCTTCAAGGCCAAAAGCATAGATATTTTCAAAGACGTTTCTGTCTGCGTGGCCCAAGAGTTTAAGAAGTTCAGCCCTGCCCCCTGTATTCCCGTCTGGAAGCACTACTTTTGCATCCTCTTTTCGGCCTATGTTTCTCTCTATGACCCAACGGTCTCCGGAGGAATCAATGACTGCAAGCCTTCCCCCATGCTTCCCTCCTTCAAGTGGGGGATAGAGATTGCAGAGCCTTGTGTTAGGGATGCCAAAAAACATCCTCCGGATAAAAGTGAATAATGTTGATTTTCCAGCCTCATTTGCCCCTGTGAAAATTACCAGACCGGAGGGCAGGTCTTCCATCGACAACCTGGAAAACTTGCCGAAACCGTCAATATGGATGGCATTAATTTTCATGGTCTTCCTCCGTGAGCAGGGCATCAAGAAGGATATTTTCGGCGCGCTGAAGCAGAAATTTCATCTCTTCGTCATCAATTTTGCGAACGTGTTTTCTCCCCTTCCCGTATTTAAAGAGAGGAGAAAAGGCTTCACGGAACTCATCTAGGGCCTTTTCATCTGTTTTCAAGCCCTCCACGATTTTTACCAGATCTCCCACAAAATCCTCCCTTTTAAGAAGAAGCTCCCTTTCCACGGGAAAGAGTGTTTCATCTTCAATGCGCTCTACCCAGACGAACTGCCGGCCCCGGATTTCGTCCTCCCTGAGCAAATGGAGTAGATCTTCAAGAAATCCCTTTTCCCTGAGGGTGCGATGCAGCGACCCCCTCCCGTTGAGGACAAACCTGCAAATCACAGACCTTCCCCCAGAATTTTCCCTTATGTCATCAAGCTGGCTTTGAAGACTTTCTATAAGCTCCCCTTCTTTCTCCAGGCCTTGTATGGAAATTTCCCTGGTATGCCAGCGGACAGAGTCGGTCTCGATGAACCTGGTAGAAATGGCTCCTCCAAAGGAAACATCCACTATAAAGCACCCTCTTGCCCCTATTTCACCTGGATTCCTGCCCTGCGGGTTGCCGGAATATATCACAACGGGAGCTTCTTTGCAAACTATAGAAGGAGTATGGATGTGGCCCAGAGCCCAGTAATCATAGTTGAGCTCCCTGAGGTCCTGCAGGGTACAGGGTGCGTAAGGGTCATGCTCCGGGTTGCTTCCCACGCTGCAATGCAACAGTCCTATAGTAAATGGCCAGTTATCACCTTTATTTGGAAAGTTTCTTACAAGATTTTTCATTATGTGTCGTGTTGGGTAACTCATCCCCACTACAAGGGCGGCAATTACTCCTTCTTTTTCTAATTCCACAATTTCTGCCCCTTCCCCCCTCATTATATGTACGTTTCCGGGCCACTTCAGGCTTGCCGACCAACCGTCAAGAGGATCGTGGTTCCCGTGGCAGATAAAAACCTGAACCCCGGCGGTTTCAAGCTTCCGAAGCCCCTCTATAAACCTGACCTGCGCATAAAGGCTCTTGTCGGTACTGTCATACACATCCCCCGCAATAAGCAGAAAGTCAACTTCTTCATCCATACAAAGTTCGATAATTGCCTCATAAGCCTGAAAGGTAGCTTTCGCAAGCCTTTCCCCCAGCTCCGGGTCAATTCCGGAAATTCCTGTGAATGGACTGTCAAGGTGGAGATCAGCAGCATGGACAAAACTCAAAGTCCCGGTCCTGCCAGCGTCTGCCGACATTTTTGTTTTTTTCATTAGAGGGGCCCCTAACATATATAATATTTATATCTCCAACTGTATATTAAACCCAATTAAATATTTTGGTTTGAAGGCTTTAGAAACGGTTCCGTTGCAAAAATAATTTTTCTGCAATTTGAGGCTATAATTCTGGCCTTTAAATGTTATTTTTCTGCTTAGAGCCTATCCGAAAAGTCAGTAATGCATATTGAAAAGTCACAATAGGTCTATAATATCAGAGTATCGGTTCCGGTTTTGCATATTGCATATTGTAAAAGTTGTAGCTTGTAACCACTTTTCGGATAGGCTCTTAATGAGAGTACTCAAATTTCCGAATTGGGCAGTGTACCGAAAGTTCTGTAGTGCGACAAGAAGCTGTTTCATGAATTGCCCGTATGTGCTACTCCTTCTCAATTGACGTGTTAGGTTTTGGTAGGTTCTGGCAGGATCTATCAGAGACTGGAGATATGATGTTATATTTGCCGGAATCAGCATCAATTGACGTGTTAGGTTTTGGTAGGTTCTGGCAGGATCTATCAGAGACTGGAGATATGATGTTATGTTTGCCGGAATCAGCATCAATTGACGTGTTAGGTTTTGGTAGGTTTTGGTAGGTTCTGGCAGGATCTATCAGAGACTGGAGATATGATGTTATGTTTGCCGGAATCAGCATCAATTGACGTGTTAGGTTTTGGTAGGTTTTGGTAGGTTCTGGCAGGATCTATCAGAGACTGGAGATATGATGTTATGTTTGCCGGAATCAGCATCAATTGACGTGTTAGGTTTTGGTAGGTTTTGGTAGGTTCTGGCAGGATCTATCAGAGACTGGAGATATGATGTTATGTTTGCCGGAATCAGCATCAATTGACGTATTAGGTTTTGGTAGGTTTTGGTAGGTTCTGGCAGGATTTATCAGAGACTGGAGATATGATGTTATGTTTGCCGGAATCAGCATCAATTGACATGTTAGGTTCTGGTAGGTTTCGTGATACTTACTGACATCAAGAATACTGTTCCTTGAGTGAGAGACTGAAAAACGGCATCTATTGACTTACTTTTTTTATCGCTTATTTTTGCATTTTATATGGATATGAATTTTTCATCTAAATGTAACACAACGTATGTCATAAATGGGTGTTAGGATATTGTTAGGTTTTTGTTAGGCGTTTTGCGAGGGTAGACCGAATGTAGAATGATTTCGGCACATGTTTTTCAACCGTGTAGAAAGTTATAAATAATATGAAAGTGTTTTTTATTTGAGCTATATAGTATATATAGTTAGTTAGTATCTCAACTACGTGACGGTATCTTTTCGCTCTTTAAATTAATTTAAATAATTAGGTCTACCCTCGCTGGCTACCTAACACTCAAAACCAGTAGTTTTTGTTATGTTTTTGTTAGGTTGTTCTCCAAAAAGTGTCGAATGCTCTTTTTTTTTAGTGTTAGGTATCTGTCTAAAAAAGTGTTAGGTTTTTGTTAGATTTGTTAGGTTTTTGTTAGATTATGTGTTAGGTCTTTTTTCAAAATCACGTCGAATGATGCAGGTTTTTCGTATTTTTTGGCAATTGGTTACCTTTTGTTATGTTTTTGTTAGGTTGACAGAAAAAAGGTGCCTGCGCTTCATCATTTCCAGTGTTATCTTTGCGTTTCAATGCCTCAAAAATCAGCTCAAAATAAAAACAACGGCTTCTGCTACCGTTTCCAGTCATGCCTCTAAATATATTCAAACTCGAACTTACAGTTACAAAGGCTAACTATGTAGTCAGCTCATCAAACCACGACTGCTTCATTAGAGCCGTTCTAAGGACGTTCAGTACGCGAGTAAACACTACCTACTACACACAGGAGTTCATGTAACAGACAAGCTCTCAGGTAGCATCTGGTGGCATTCAAGGAAGGTGGGTCTCCGGTGAAAATACTCTGAAAAACGTTGAATCTAAGTGACAGGACAGCCAGATTACGAATTTCTCGCCATGTTTGCAATCCTGTAAATTACACCGAAGCCTAGCAGGGCTAAAAGCTGGTAGATTCCGTTGTATATACCTGCACTATCGGTCAGGCGAATAATGCAGGTGTCACCGGAATAATAAATCAGGAAAAGCCCGAAGATTTTGAAAAGTATCCAGACCACAACGAATATTTCGATTACCCTTTTCCAGCCCTGAGTATGTCCTGTGATATGCAGCATGAAAATTAGCACACTTGTAATGGCAGCCGAGAGCGTTAGGTCGCTGAATGATGGACATGGGAGCTGGAAATCCCAGACTTCTCGAACAGGAGTATAGATTAGAAGCCCCACAATGCAGTAGATCTAGGAGCGAAATGCAGCCTTATCTTCGGAGGTCAGCGTACTGAGTGTGCTATCAAGGACAGTGCCGCCAGTCATTCCATTAAGCAGCACAAGAATGGCTACAAAATAGAGGGCTGATTTCCGAAGATCCATTGCAAAAGTTAGAGTGTTCTCGGCATATATATAACTGTTAAAAGTTCTTAGATGTGACCTGGATACTACAAATTTTTTATTGTTGAGCTGCAATATGATCTGAATCTCTAGTATATAATATATATTTTCTCATCTGTTTTCGACCAAAAAAGGCACAGTTTTTGACACAGTTTATTACAGTCTATTACATTGAATCCTGTGAGTTTATTACAGTTTATTACATTGAAAATGGTCAAGATTTGGGATTTTTTCCAATAAAAATCAGCACCATGAGGGTTTGAACCACTGAATCCAAACAGCAATCCATGCGTCTGTGGTTAAGTGAGGAAATAACAACCTGCTACAATCAACGGGGTATGTTCACGCCAATGCTTTCGTTATATCGGAGTAGTCAAAATCCAGTGTTCATTTGCTCGTATGCTTCTTTTTCTTCCTGGTTTCCCTTATTTTCAAGATATTATTGATAATTTAGGAAGTTCTTCTACGCTGATTTTCCATGTACAATGCCATAAGATAAGGATTCTCCTTCTATGTTAGGAGATCCTTTCATCTTGAAAACTAGATATCCTGAAAATCAAAAATCTTAAAAATTAGATATCCTAAACTAGATATCTTAAAAGTTAGATATTTTAAAAACTAAATATCTTAAAAACCAAGTATCTTAAAAACTAAATATCTTAAAAACTAAGTATCTTAAAAACTAAGTATCTTGAAAATGGGATATCCTGAAAACTGAATAGCCTGAAAACTGAATAGGAAGCGTTAGAGTGTCAAAACCAAAAATCGTATGCGTTAGCCTCTGGAAAGGGGGGGTAGGCAAAACCACAACTGCTGTAAATTTGTCAGCAGGGCTAGCTATGGCAGGCAAAAGAGTCCTACTGATTGATAATGATCCGCAGGCCAATGCCACAATTGCATTGTTACCAAAGAGTACTGTAATCCTTAACAGTGCCAGATCTTTGTATTTTCAGGGAACATTGCAGGATGCAACATATCCTTCGGTTGTTCTGGGATTGGATATAGTTCCTGCTACTATGGATCTGGCAACCGTTGAGCTGGAAATCACTTCAAAAATAGGAAGAGAACGCCTTCTCCAGAAAGCTCTTAAATGCGACTTCGCAAAACAATACGACTATATAATTATCGACACGCCCCCCTTACTTGGATCCATAGTAATAAATGCTCTCTCTGCTGCGGATGAATTGCTTATTCCAGTAAAGGGGTTTTATTCTCTGGAAGGCATCCAGCAGTTCCTTGATGTTATTGAGAGTGTCAGGGAAAATGTAAATCCACATCTGAAAATAGGATCGGTTCTGCTTACAATGTACGATGACCATCTCTTAATTAATAGAGACATCAAAAAGAAGGTTACGGAGGTGTTCGGAGAACGGGTTCTGAGCACTACAATTCCTCAAAATATCCGGCTAGATGAGGCTCCTTCATACAATCAGGCAATATTTTCCTATGATCCTGACAGCAAAGGGGCACAGGCCTATAAACAATTGACTGAAGAACTGTTGTCATGGTGGGAGGCGTGAAAATGGCAGGAATGGGAGAAACAAGCTTGAAAAAATCCGAAAAATCCGAAACACCAGAAAAAACAATAGGAAAGTTCTTCTCAAAAGAATCAAGTAAGCAGAGTCAGGAGAGGTATACAATCCAGAAAGGGCTCAAAATCTCGCAAAAGCAGAATGAAAATCTTGAGAAAATCAAGATTGCTCTAGGAACGGATCTCGATTCCGAAGCCCTGAGATGGTGCTTGGATCAGGTATGGGAGTTAAGAGGAAAAGAAATCGAGCAGGTAGCAAGGAAAAAAGAGGAAATTTCCCTTTCCTGATTTATAGGCAGTCTAAAAATTTAGAGAGTTTTTCTACAAAATCTGATATTCATGTTCATTTAAATTCGGGGGATCCAAAATACTATGAGCTATTGATAAGTTGCCTTCTACCTTTTCTTATATCTTCCAGACCTTCATAGATTGCAAAAGACCATGATCCCCAAATTACTTATTATGATTAAGAGAGAAGACCGAAAAAGGATAGGCAGCTTGGATTGTGTGCACTTTCAGGGATGGGCTAAGAGTGAAGGGTTAAAATTAACTCCTCTGTGTTTGATTTGTTCGAGTTCCTGGATTCTTGGTCAATTTTTTGTTTATTTGACTGATTTTGAGAGCTTTTTGAAGGCCTTTACCCCAACGTGCAAGTAGATTGGGGTAAACTCTAACCATCAGGTTTTGTCGTAAAACCTTGCGATCGTAAAGGCTATAAATCTGTTTTTTGCGAAAAAAATAATGCTGAGTAATTCAGATTTTACAGAACTTTTGATACACTGCCTTCATTCTTTTTTTCATAAGCTTTATATGCATATAGGCGCATATGTGCATATAAATATGCTCGAAAATAAAGCGAAATTTTTCAGAGCTCTCGGAGACGAAACCAGGCTTACTGTTCTCTCCTACCTGCTGGAGCACAGTTACTGTGCCTGTGATTTTACCCCCCTTACGGAAAAGGACCAGACAACTGTTTCAAAGCACCTGAAAGTGCTTGTTGAGGCAGGTGTCTTAAAGTATGAAAAGCGGGGACGAAATGTAATATACAGCATAAAGGATGAAGAGACCAGGGAAATTCTTCTTGTCCTTGGAATTGGGAAATTAAAGCCCTGCTGCAGTGGTCCGGAAAATTTCCGGGTTTGTTGCAAGGATGAAACCGAAAGCAAAAAAGAAGGTAAAGAAAAAAGGTAAGGATCAGGTGAAAGAATGGATTCCAGTGAAAAAAAAGAAATCATTAAAAAGAGATATGGTGAAATTGCAATGGCAGGAGGCTCCTGTTGTTGCAGCAGCACATGTTGTGAAGAGTCAAGTGTAGTTGATGCTTCGAAATCTGTTGGCTATACCGGGGATCAAATTATGTCTGTTCCGGACGCAAACATGGGTCTGGGGTGCGGTAATCCTACAGCTTTTGCGGAACTGAAATTCGGTAATGTTGTCCTTGATCTAGGCTCAGGCGCAGGTTTTGACTGTTTTCTTGCAGCTCAAAAAGTGGGGAGTTCTGGAAAGGTAATCGGAGTTGACATGACTCCTGAGATGCTTGAAAAAGCACGGGCTAATGCCCTTAAATACGAATATTCAAATGTTGAGTTCCGCTTTGGGGATATTGAAGCCCTTCCGGTTGAAGATAGATCAGTGGATGCCATTATAAGCAACTGCGTAATTAACCTGGCACCGGATAAGGAAAAAGTATTCGGTGAAGCCTTTCGGGTCCTGAAGCCAAAGGGAAGGATGTACATTTCAGACATGGTTCTTCTGGCCGAGCTTCCTGAAGACCTGAAAAACGACAAAGACATGCTGGCAGGCTGTATTGCAGGTGCGTTATTAAAAGAAGAGTATCTCAGACTTTTGGAAAAAGCCGGATTTTCAGTTGAAATTTTATCTGAAGATTTAGATATAAGCGAAAGGCGGTGTGGATGCCTGCCTGTGGAGAGCTTGAAACTGAAGGCCTGGAAATAAGGGTCATAGCGATCAGTTACTGAAAACCGTAATAGAGGAGTGGTTCTCAAATTGGTTCCATTGCAAAAAATCCTTTCTAATGATACAACAGAATAAAAAGAAAACCAAAGATAAGGTTCCGTTGCAAAAAATCTGGCTTTTTCACAAAATCAGTAAAAACCACCACAATTCGGAAAGTTAATTATTTTCATTCAGGAGAAAATGATACATAACGGTGAAAATTATAGTGTCAAATTGCAGAAATATTTTTTGCAACGGAATCCCTTTACTTATTGATTATAGCATGTTATCCGGCCAGGCCTGCGCGGACCCGGAGCGGATGGAGGCGCAAAAAGGAAAAAAAAGAAAAGTGAATTAATCGTTTTCCATTTCATTGATCGGTTCTGTTTCGTCTTTAACTCGATATACAATATCGCCTAGATATCCGTCATCCCCTACTTTCTGGATTCCGTCGCCGCTTATGACATAATTATCAGCTTCATAAATGTCTATAGCATCGTTCCTAATAACTTCAATTGCCTCAATAATTGTAATAGGTTCATTTTCACTATCCTGAATCTGGATCAGTGTATCGAGTCCGTTTTTTTTGATTAATGCGAGTTTTTCAAGTGCTTCGATTAGAGTCATTTTAGTCATACATTCCACTCCCCCTTTTAACTCTTTAATTCGTTCTACCAGCATGTTAAGTTTTCCTGCCTTTTCTTTTTTCCCGATTATCAGGTTACCTTCTTTCGTCTTAATAGCAGCCCGAAAGCAGCCATAACAACAACCACAACAGCCCAAAACGTAACAGTGAAGGGTTTTATTGTGTTTTTAAGCAGTTTCGTTTTCTTCTTCATCGTCCTTCTTATCTCCATGTACAATAATTGTAACTTCTTTTCCTGCATTTCCAGCCCTGTAGAGGACGGTAAACCAACTGAATTACCAAGCCAAAAAGAAAAGTTTTTCAAGTATCCCCTTTTATCATCCATCGGGCTTGTGCAAGAAACTACTGTGTCCACATAATGTCGTTTCATATCTATACCTTGTGCAAGCCCCTAAACACTTGTTTTATTCTCCAATCAGGAAAAGCCGTTAACTATTGATTATAACCTATTTGCAGGTCAGACCGGCGCAGTACCGGAGCTAATAGTTGACGCAAAAAGGAACGAAAAAAGGAAAAATTACTCTGTTTCTAATTCGTGTATCAGTTCTGCAAGCTCGTTGAGACGTTCATGTGTTTTAACGAACTCAGCCGTTAGTTTCTTTATTTTCTCTGCCTTATCTGTGTCCTCCGCTGCCTCGTCTTTCATCTCGACAAAATCTTTAGTAAGGTAATCACATGTAGCAGAGGGACACATCCAGCCAGAGCCGATATAAGCCCGCTTCCGTTCTTCGTTTCCTCTGGTGTATGATCTAACGCATATTTCGCCGCATTTCGGACATACAGGTTTAGGTATTGCCGTTTTGCCGTTGGCCTTCTTCTGTCCCTGTCTTCGTTTTGGTTCAGTCATTATTTTTCAGCCTCTTTTATTACCCATCCAGGGACATCTTCCCCGGGATGATCTTCTTCAATATGTGTTTTCAGTTTCTTGTATCTCGTCAATACTGCCTTACAATAAGGACAGATAATATTTTTGTGTCTCATATTCACCAAAAAAGTAATAAGGGATATTAAACCCCTACATCCACCGGAATTATTTTTATTTCCCTGCCAGATCTCAGGAATTCGCTTATTCTCTTCTGTGCAAGTGCAAGACTTCCCGCCCAGGAAACAGCTTTCCAGGCTTCGCCCGCGTTCTTGATAATAACAACGTGTGTATATGTTCTATCAGTTGACCTTTTAAAGTCTGTCCTTCGAAAGTTGCTTTAAGTTTAGCCATGTTCGACACCTTCCTTTAAGGAGCAACAAAAAGAGAGTTTCGAAAAAGCAGTTTAAGCGGTTGCCCGCTTTCCCTTTTTATAAACGTTTTCGTATTCAGCTTTGAAGTCCAGCATTGAAAAGCTTGTTACAGGTTGTCCAGGCCAGGTAATGAAAACAATTTTACAAATGATTTCTACCTTTGCGCCTCTGGATCTGATTTTCTCGGTTGTCCAGGTAAACCAGTCTTCGAAGTTCAAGAATTTAACATCTCTTCCATAGTGGCGATATTGCCAGGCTTTCTGTGCTGCTTTGGTCTGGTTGAAAACGCTCATTGTGTTGTGCTCCTTTTATCTTACTGCATATACTATAAGGCGTTCCAAGTATATAATTAACTATATGGCGTTCCTTATAGTAATGCAATAATAAAAACGTTATCAGTAGGCGCAACGATTCTAAGCCCATTTAAGAGACTTTTAAAACATGCTTGATGTATTTAGTCGTGCCCTTTGTCAAAAAATCAATAGAGAGCCTTAAAATAAGCCTATATTTCGTTGTGGAGTTTCACTAATTTGTATTTTCGGATTAGTTCAAAGATTCCACTTATTTTTAAAAAATCAATTCCTTTTTGAAATTATAAAATTAAAAATCCAAAACTACGAGGAATACAAAATAACCTTTAAAATTATATCATTTTATAATAATCATGGAACTAAATACAAAACTTCTATAATATGACAGTACACTTTTTTGAATTTTTCTTCAATTTTTTCCTTTATATCAGATACGCAGATGTTATGCCAATATCTTATCAAAAGTAACACAATCTTCTAACTTAACATTCTATTTTTGCACAATAATATAATACCAACTATAAATGAAAATTCAGTATATTTGTCAATTTTGTTAACTCAACAAATAAAAAAGCGATCGGTTAAACGTGCCTATGTGTTTGGGTTAATAATCATTCCATAGACTATAGAACGGTTTTAAGAAAACGCCATCAATAGCCTTGATATTTCGACAACAGTATTTTTACTATCGATAACCGTACGGTTGAATGTCAAAAATATATACATTCTCTGAGAAATAAAATTATGCTACGAATGGTTATTTTTTGCTGGGCTCATCCCAAAACCAATTTTAACCTCAAATCGATAAGAATTTTAGAACTATTTTCCATGATCAGAAATTCTTTAATTACTCCGAATTCATGACTAAAAGAAGTAATTTTGAGTTTTGGTATAGGTTCTTTAAATAAAATGTAGCTTAATACGTAATATGGGGGTATAATAACTGGACGAACAGAAATCCATTGATAAACAAATAGCCAACGAAAAGAAAAAAAGAAGGGCTATTCTGGTTGTAGTCTTACTTTTATTGACAGTAACAGTTGGAGCATATGTATATTACAACAATTTGATCTTTCTGTCCATTAATATGATTTAAGTCGCAAAAAGGTCAAGCACGCTATAAATGCGGTTCCGTTGCAAAAAATTAGAACATTTTACAAAATCGTTGAAAACCTTCCTATCCCAAAAGTAATATTACGTCGAAATTATAAATTTACTTTTATGTATTTTCGTGAAATCGATGACGCCAATGGAAAACCATAGAACCTTATCTTCATCCACAGAAACCACATACAGGAAGGCCGCGTGCAAACATGAAATCACAATTATATTTTTACACAAAAATGATATTAATAAAATGAACAAAAAACCGAACGTCTTAGCATACAACGTTCGGATTAAAATATCCTGAAAAATTAGATTTAATAACTCTTTTATAATTATTTGCAACGGAACCGAAGAAGTTAATGTTCATGTCCACAGACCTTCTGCAGTAAATTTGATTTAAATCTTCTGACATCGTCCAGTGGAAATATGGAATTCCTTGGGAGTTTCATTGAGTGCTATTGCAGAAGGTCTGTGGACATGAACCCTAGCTCTACCCCTTATAGAAGGTTATTGGCTAGAGCGTAATCCGTTAATGATTTCTTCTAGAAGGAGGAGGGCACCCGAAACTCCCAGATATGTCTTAGGGAGAAAGTGGATGTATCCCTCTTCAGGAATGGTTATTTCAATGCCTGTTTTGCAACATTCCTTTGCTTTTAAAAGTTGCAGAGTAGGACCATCTGCAAAGGCAATGTCCACCGATTCAAGGGTAAGATCTTTATCCCATGCTTCAAAAAAACCATTTTCTTCTAGAAATATTCTGAGATTTTCTGCTGCTTTAGGATCGCTTCCAGGAAGTAGTTTTACTGCAAGAGGAGCCATTCCCAAGTAAGAATAAAGCCAGTGTATAAGGGAATAGGCAAGGGAACTTTCAGCCCTGACTGAAAAACTGGCTCCTTTGGGAAGCCCTGAGAAAGAATGGAAACGCGAAATCTGTTGATAACTTACCTTTCTGGCTTTATGGACTTCTGCGAGGGCAGGTGCAGGGTTGATATCCAGAACAGCTGCAACTTCCCTCAGCAGGCTTTCAATCGCATCAAACCCAAGGGGAGCCCCAAAAGGAGAAAACACAGCTGGGATCCCAAAATGTTCTTTATACCATTCTGCAATCCTTCTTCCGTATTCGGGGAAAATAACGATATTACAGGCTGCTTCGCCTGACTTCCGGATTTCGTTGAGGGAAGTTCCGGCAAGGAAAACGGTTCCTACCTCCAGGTTAAGAAAAGCCAGAAGCCGCTTCATTTCTGTAACTGAGCCTTCCCAGTGTTTATTGAGCAGGGAAAGCCCAATCAGATTCACTTTTTTTGAAGAGCCTATATTATGGGAGGCCTGAAGATTCAGGTGCTTGAGCAGGGTAAGGGCAGTATTTTCAAAGCCAGTTGCTGCGGGAAGGGAAAAACCTGTATTTTCTATCACAAAACAGCGGTCCTGCATCCTTACTTTTTTAATTACACCTTCCAGGTCGTCTCCCAAAAGGCTTGCTCCTGGGGAATTAATCACCACAAGTAAGCCTTTTTCCTTTGCTGCTATTGTTGTAAGTGCTCTCTCAAATTTTTCAAGGGAACCTTGAATGTAGTCTTCCCCATCCAAGCAGGTGCAGGGAACTCTAGGCTGCCCGACATAGAACTCATCCTGGAATGCCAGGGGGTCATGTGAACTTTCTCTGGGAAATTGTCTGTCTGAGAGAAAACCATGGTATAACTTGCATCCTGTAGGCCCGTTCAGGAGCACAGCCGCATCTCTGATACCTTCTACCGCCATGATAGAACCTGTAAAAGAATCAGGAGAAAAAATCAACATTCATCACCACCGTCATACTTCCATCCTTCCACAGCTGGAAGCCGTAGAAGTGTACTCCAGCGTTTTGCAAGCTCAAGCCCACTAAGGAACCCCACCCGTGGGGAAAAGGGGATGGTATCGTAATGCACTCCATCTTCAGGGACCGAAAGTGCATAATTCGAAAGGACAAAGTCTGGCTTGAAAATCTTAATATCCCTTTCTCTTTTTTCATCAGTATAGTTCCTCTCTATTGGGAAATTTTCGTGAGACTGGAGGTTGAGGTTTTTCCTCTCAAAAAAAGAGACTGGAATTCCAACTTTGATAATTTCCATTCCTAGATCTTGGATGGTGTCCAGCACCCATCCGCTGTTCTCTGTGTAGTTCACCAAAAGTACGCGCTTACCTGAGAGATAAGGAGCATATTTTTCAATCCCTAATCTATACATCTTTTCCTGTTCCTGCAGCAGGGGTGTGAAATCTTTTCCAGGGAGCAGACGTGCTACTAGGGCTTTCACCCAGAGAGAACTTTCCTGGAAACCCACAGGAAATGGAAGCTCAAAAAACTCAACCCCGAAACGCTCAGAAAGGTATGCTTGCATGTTTCGGGTATCTGGGTCATCATAGGCTAACAAGTTGATTTCCGCTTTTTTAAAAGAACGAAGGGAAAGAGTGTCTGTCCTTTTTAAAAACCTGCAATTGACCTTGTAACCCAACCTTTTGAGGAGCTTCTCAACAGTATGGAAGTGTTCTTCGTCCCTCAGGGAAACACTCCTTTCTCCAATAATATTGACCAGACCTTTTTCAGGCTTTACAGAAGGATCAATCAGGTCAGCAACTTTTTTGTAGCCCTCAAGCAATCCAGTCGAAAAGTCTCCTGTAATAACTCCTTCTACAGGAATGGGGATAACTCTTGCTCCGGGAAAACGGACTTTCGCTCTTGAGGTTGCCTTTTTTATGTCGTCGCCTATAATCCCTGTGGGGCAGGTGTTCACCACAAAAACAGTTCGCCAGCCAGCTGAAAGGGCTTCTTCGATTTTCCTCTCAAGCTTTTCAAATCCCCCGAAAATTGCTTCCTCTTCGTTTATATCTGTGGGTAAGAGGCTAGAGATCTGCCTTTCATCGTTAGTCTGTATATTTATTCTTCCTCCCCTTAAAAATGAGCCTACAAGGGCATCGGTTATAAAATGAGTGCAGCTTCTTGGCCCGTGTAGAACGGTAGCAGCATCGTTAACCTGAAAAGTCGCAGTTACAGCCCCTGAAAAAGCGCAACCATAAAGAAGCGGTCTAGAAGTAAATACTATTGGAGATGGCGTAGACACTTTTTTGGAAGTTCCCGTGAAAATTTCTACAGGTTGTATTTCGGGAATCACTTTACAGCTATTTTCAGAACTTGCTTCGGGTATCTTCATGTGGATTTTCGTGGAAGATCCGTTTTCTTGTCTGATAGGAACAGATTCAGCATATTGCCTTTTTTCGGATACAGAACCTATTTCAAATGACTTTATATCGGGTCGTTCACGCCTTCCAAGCACCAAGGCTTCAAGCTCAAGGTCACTTAGGGGGTTGGCAAGGTAGAGCAGGCTCCGATTCTTTTCCAGGGTTTCAACATATCTTGCTAACTCCCTGAAAACATTTGCAGGGACAGAAGAAGGGAAGGCTTCAGCCAGGGTTTTTCCGGCTTTTTCAGCCCTAGAAAATACTTCATCCCTGGGAAGGGAGGCTACTACAGGCAGCCCTACTGCCTGAGCAAAGGCATAAACTCTTTTCTCTTCAGCGAAAAGTCCGCGTCTGTTGAAGATGATGCCTGCAACTCTGGGGGCTGCGTCCTCGAAATTCTGGATTCCCCGGAGGATATTATTGGCTGCGTATAGGGCCATATATTCCCCTGAAGTCACCAGAAAAACCGCATCAGCATATTCTTTCCTGAGGGGAAGTGCAAACCCTCCACAGACTACGTCCCCAAGAACATCATAGAGAACGACGTCGAAAGAGGAAGCTCTAAGCCCTAGGCGTTTTAAGACCTCAAAGCTACTCAGTATTCCCCTACCTGCACATCCTATTCCGGGTTTTGGACCTCCGACTTCTATGCAGGCAATGCCTCCATAGCCTTCAAAGACCACGGCTTCAAGATGCTGCGCTTCCTGAGGATTTTTGCGCATATAGTCCAACACTGTGGGGATATCGGCCCCTCCAAGGAGCAGACGAGTAGAATCGTGTTTTGGGTCGCAGCCGACCTGCAACACCCTTTTTTTCAAATCAGCAAGGGCAGCCGAGAGATTTGCAGCAATGGTTGACTTCCCTATGCCTCCTTTCCCATAAAGAGCAATTTGGATTATGTTTTTTCCCCCATGGTTTACTGAATTATCTATGATGGATATTCCTGAATCATTTGCTAAATTTTAGTACTTTCTCATAATCTTTACAATTCCCCTGTGCATACCATGAATGCTTAACCCGTTACCGAGATACATCATTGGGCAGTATCCAGTTATACACTTAAATCCCTGTTTTTGGCAGGCTTCCACGGATTTTTCAGTATCAGTTCTCCAGTGAAGCCATACTTTTTTTATGCCTTTTCCTTTAAGAATAGGAATTAAATCGCCTGGTTCGGTATTTGTGACTCCAATAACCACATGATCTACGTCTACGGGGATTTCAGCCAGGTCTGTAAGTGAATCTCGATCAGGTTTTTGGGAAAGGTCTACAAGATATACTTTTTTACCTCTGCTTTTGAGTTCAGAGGCTGTCCATTTCATAGCCGGCTTTGTGTGATCAGTGATTATTGCAAAAGTTTGTGCATCCCAGAACTTTTCTCTATCCATGCTAGAGGAGTCCATATTGAGTTCACCTTTACTTTGATCAAAGCAATTTCTGTCCTGCATTTGGACCAGGAGCACATTGAAAGACGTTGGAAATCTGAACTTCTATAAGAGTCTTTGCAGGAAGTCCGGGTTTTGCTGTATGCACAATTGACTTCATTTTTTCAAACTTTTCTCCCGATTCGATAACAATTGCTTTACCTTTTATTTGAAAGCAGCCACCTGTATCAGGACCCCAAACGTAAATTGCAACATTAGGATTTTCTTTTAAGTTTGCTAAGGATTTACTCATGAAATTATCCACAATCCAGATTGTATCATCATCGATAAGTTGGCAGAACCCTATAGGTACTACATTTGGAATTCCATCCTTTGAGGCTGTAGCTACAGGAAAAATCTTAACCTTTGAAAATGCAGTTTTCATCTCTTCATCTAATTTTACCATAATATCACAACCATCAATTATCAACACCTTAAAGATCTGGTTCGTAATTTATAAGCAAGTATTAATGGTGTATATTTATATACATAAGCGTCATAATTATGTACCAATTTTATATTGTACAGAAAAATGACCTTGGGATAGTTTTCTAGGTTCCGTTGCAAAAAATCATGATATTGAAGCAAAAATTTAGTTTCACAACAAAGAACATAAAAAAACAGAATATCTCAAATAACATCCAGATTTAGGCAGCTATTTCGAATAACTGGTTTATAAAATTGACTTCAACACGGACACATTGATTTAAAGTATCAACCTGTCCTTTTTTATCATATGCATGATTTCAATTCCTTTTATAGTTTTAATAGCCGTAGAAAAAGACTGGAAACTTAACATTGGACACACTATCCGTTTTATAGATCTATGATCCTGTTCAACAATATTATTTAAATACTTAATTTGTCGAAGATTTACATTTTGAGGTAACATTCTGTTATTTTTCAGTTCATTTATAGCAGGTGGATAAGCTGGATTTTTATCAACTGTTATTACTCTTTGGATTTGATTGTGCTTTGAACCCAAAGCTTTCTTAAAGAATCTCTTTGCAGCTTTTTTACTTCGTTTTGCACTTACATGAAATCGATTGTATTACCATTTGAGTCAACTGCTCTGTAAAGATATTTCCATTCACCTTTTACTTTTATGTAGGTTTCGTCCACTCTCCAAGAGTCGTTTGTTGGTCTTAAATGCCTTCTGACATTCTTTTCAATTTCAGGTGAATATTGATGTACCCATCTCATAATGGTTGTATGGTTGACTATTATCCCTCTTTCTGCCATCATTTCCTTTAAATTTCTATAACTAAGTGGGTATTTTAAGTACCATCTAACATTCAATAAGATAATTTCACCGACAAAGTGCTTCCATTTGAAGGAATTAGATAGCATATCACTATCTTTGATTTCATTTTTATTTTAGTATATCCCTGGCAGATATTTTTTGCAACGGAACCCCTTATTGTACCTGGGGATAATTTTCTTTCGTCCTCCAGAAAAATAAGCAACCTGTCAAAAGTATTGGGGGCCAGTTTGTCAAGAGTCTCAGTAAATCCTATTTCCTGAAGTTGCTGCGCCATTCGGGTAATATAGCTAATATGTACTGTGATTGTTGCTTTTGCTACCCCTTCCCGCCTCAAGGCAATTATAAAATCTTCAATTAATACTTTATTTTTTCCCAATGTCCGCATTCTTCAGTCTCTGCTTTGCGTTTAAATAGCCGGCGTCCATACAATGGACATCATCAACCGATTTAGTCATATAATATAAAACAGGTATTTAGGATTATATACTTTAAGGAAATAATCCTGCGAGGATATTTTTCCCTCCAGATTTTATCTCCGAATAATAACTCTTTTTTGAAGTTCATAAACTATTTATTACAGTTTTGCCATATCTCCTCATTGATGAAAGCCTGGGGAAAGATCCGATCTAAACGTTTCTTTTCATCTAAACCAACATCAGAAGCCATAACTCCTATTATCGGTTCCCTTCTTATGTTGCTGATTTTGTTTACGCTCGCAGGTGTGGCTGCAAGCAGTTTCTTTAATAGTGCTGGGGATGGTTTAAGCTCTCAACCGTTGATTGCAAAGATTTCTCTTGAATCCTGTGAAGGAGGACTTTTTAATAATGGACCTGAAGATGAGAGGGCTACGCTTGAGAATAACACAATCGTGCTTGTGCACGAAGGAGGCAGTTCTCTTCCTCTTGACACCATTTCCATAAAGGTTTCAGGATATGGGAACTCCTACACGGGTATTGCTGATGGAAATGGGACAAAGATTGTAGGAAACACAGAAGTCTTTTACCAGAACCTGAGCCCGACAGGGAAAAACCCCAAATACATGACCCGAAATAATCAAGTCCTTAAAGATGGCTCCTGGACCGTTGGAGAAAAACTGATCCTCTGCGGACAGGACAGTTCGACATCCATCGATTCAAGTGTAAAAGTAAGTGTTGATGGAGTCGGTAATACTTCTGACAATTATGGCTTTAAAGCAGGCTCCGAAATTATATTGAAGGTTGTTGACATTAAAAGCAGGAATATTCTTGCTGAACAGAGAATTTTTGTAAAGCATGCAGGAGGATGAAATAAAAAAAGGAAACCTCCGTTTTCGTTGTCTGATTTAACCTGAGCTCTTTTCTATAAACTTTGTTCTCATTACTCTCTATATTATATTTTTTAGGTTATGGCAAAGTCAAATTACGAAAGTCGAAGGAGAAAGGCCACGATCTTTAGTCGTGGGATGAATCCGTCAACTTAACCGTCTTACATTTTAAAGTTTACCCCTCGTTTATATATGCGGGTAAAGCGTATAAATAGTAATGTTAAAAGCCTATAAGTATAGATTGAAACCTACAAAAAAACAAAAAGTGTCAATAGATAAGAATATTGGCTGCTGTAGGTTAGTCTATAATTGGGCTTTAGAACAGAAAATAAAAACTTATGAACAAACTGGAAAATCAATTTCCCATTTTGATATTGATAAGCTTCTCCCTATCTTGAAAACCGAAAAACCTTTTCTGAAAGAAACTAATTCTCAGGCACTTCAAGGTATGACAAAACATGTAGATGCTGCTTTCACTCGATTTTTTAGAGAGAAGGACGGATTTCCAAGCTTCAAATCGAAAAAGAACCCTATTCAATCTTTTCCCGTACCTCAACATTATACCGTAGATTTTAAAAACAGCATTGTGAAACTTCCTAAGATCGGAAAAGTTGAAGCTATTTTCCATAGAAAGTTTGAAGGTACTCTAAGAACTGCAACCATTTCAAGATCCTGCACAGGAAAATACTATATTAGTATTCTTGTAGATGACGGTAACGTACTTCCTAATAAACAAAAATATTTGGAATCTACTACTGTAGGTGTAGATGTAGGTATCAAAGATTTTGCAGTTCTTTCTACAGGAAAAAAAATTGAAAACCCTAAATACCTAAAAAATTCTCTTAAAAGGCTAAAATGTCTCCAAAAAAGAGTATCAAGAAAAGTAAAAGGTTCTAAACGTAGAGATAAAGCACGAATGCTACTCTCAAAAACCCATGAGAAAATTAGCAATCAGAGAAATAATTTCCAGCATCAGATCTCTTCTAAAATAATAAGCGAGAACCAAGCTATTGCGTTGGAAACTCTGAATGTTAAAGGGATGCAGAAAAATCACTCTCTTGCACAGGCTATTTCAGATTCTTCATGGAGTAGTTTTGTAACAAAGTTAGAGTATAAAGCTGAATGGTTCGGGAAAACTATTCTAAGAATAGGAAGATTTGAACCATCCTCTAAACTTTGTAACGTTTGTGGATATTATAATTCAGATTTGATATTAAAGGATAGAGAATGGATTTGCCCTGATTGCAAGACTCCGCATGATAGGGATATTAATGCTGCAATTAATATCAAAAAGTTCTCTCTCCTTGATCAAAATCTCATAACTACTTGACACCTGCGGAACGCAGGGAAGAGCCTATGGACTTGTTCTCAAAAGAGAAAGGGATGAAGTAGGAAGCCAATGTGCTTTAGCCGTTGGTAGTTCACAGTCCCGCTCTTTCAACCATTATGTCTGCCACGTGTTTTGCATCTTTGAACGGGAAATCCTTTTCAGTAATCAGGCTTTCCGCCTCTTTTGCAGTAACTTCAACATCACCTATTCTGCACGTGGTGTCCAGCCCCTCGGGTAAGGCAGCAATCAACTCATCCATCGTGTTTATGGGAAATTTTGCATCTTTAAGTATTGCAAGGATCTGTTCGTAAACTTCTTCCTTTACGTTCATCTCTTCCCTCCGATTCTGGTCTTTTTGTTTCGCGCCTTAACTCGGATGAATTAGGGTATAAGCATTAAATATGAACCCCATATCCCGAATCAAGAGGCATCCTACAGTTCACGTCCGCCAAAATGATGTGTCCCCCATCAGGGAATGTAAAAAAACTGAAGTACTCACATTCGAGGCGATTGATGTTGGAAATTCCGGATTCAGACCTACTATTCCCTGAAGATGGCGGAGTCAATGTTTCGCGTTTTTGTTTCGTATTTTAGTGCTCTCTGGAAACATTGTTCCACAAGTTTTCATTTGTAGGTGTTGTTATCTGCTTCATTGACACTGCAATAAACTAATTCTTTTCAGTCGAATACCCCACAGCTTACTGCGGGGATAAAAACTTCCCCATAAGCCATAAGAAAATTACGTGATATTTGTCCATCAATCTTTTGTTTGTGAAATTTTGCTGAAGCTAAATAGTATCAGGTTATTGTCTTCTTTTCATAAATTGGGGGCTGTGGCGGGAACATACTGTTGCTTGCAGAGGGGTGCGCCAGCGCAATTGTTATTGGGATTTAAACAGTGAGGAGTTTTCCGCTTCTATTTTTCAGTTCAACTGCGTAAGTCCTAATTCTTATATCTGTTATTTGTTAACCACGACAGTCTTTATGTTAACAAATTCCTTGAGACCATAATGGGAAAGTTCTCGCCCGATCCCGGACTTCTTGACCCCACCAAAAGGCAGCCTCGGATCGGACCTGACCATTCCATTGATTGCTACAAATCCTGACCTGATCCTTTTTGCCAGCCTCTCTGCCCTTTCCAGGTTTCCGGACCACACTTCGGCTCCAAGCCCGAACTCTGTGGAGTTTGCGATTTTTACTGCCTCGTCCTCGTCCTTTACCGTGATCAATGGCGCAATAGGGCCGAAAACCTCCACACTACAGGCTTCCATATCGAGACTGGCTGCGGGGATAATGGTCGGCCTGAAGAAAAAGCCCTTTTCACACTCTTTTCCACAAGCAAGGGGCTCTGCCCCTTTGTTTTTTGCGTCCTGCATGATCTTTTCGAGATTTTCGACAAATTCCTTCTTTGCAACAGGTCCTATATCGGTTTCCTCATCCATTGGGTTCCCGACTTTCAGTTTATTTACTTCGAGTTCAAATGCCTTCGTAAAATCCGCAATGACATTTTCCAGGACAATAAACCTCTTGGCAGCAATACATCCTTGTCCTGTGTTGAGGAAACGAGACTTTGCTGCAGCCTGGGCAGCCTTTTCGATATCGGCATCTTCAAGCACTATAAATGGGTCCGAGCCTCCCAGTTCCAGCACAAAAGGCTTGATAGCTTTCCCGGCAAGCTCTCCGATTTCAGAGCCTGCATTTACGCTGCCGGTAAGCGAAACCCCGTCCACCATGTCCTTTTTAATAATTTCCATGGCAATTTTAGAGTCAATTAACAGGGTCTTAAAAATATGCTCCGGAAACCCGGCATCCAGAAAGACCTTCTCAACCTCCAGGGCTGACCTCGGCACATTTGAGGCGTGTTTTAGTACACAGACATTTCCTGCACAAATTGTAGGTATTGCAAACTTGAACACCTGCCAGAAAGGAAAATTCCAGGGCATGATCCCGAGAATTATTCCCAGAGGCTCAAAAGTCACATAACTTTTGTCAGCCCCTGTATCAACAAACTCGTCTTTCAGAAACTCAGCCGCATTTTTAATGTAATAGTCACATATAAAGGCGCACTTCTGGACCTCGGCTCTCGACTGCTTGATAGGTTTTCCCATCTCCTTCGTAATAATCTCGGCATAGATATCGGAATTCTTTCGAAGTACCTCTGCAACCCTTGCAAGATACTTTGTCCTTTCGTCAACAGACAAGGAACTCCACATGGAAAAAGCAGCCCTTGATTTTTTAATATATGCCTCACATTCCTCAAAAGAAAAAGAATCATATGTCCAGTTTACTTCTTCTGTATAGGGATTAACAGATTTTAATTTCATGCTTTCATCTCGAACATATTCAGTTTGCTTCTCAAGTAGGGAGTTTAACTGATTTGAGATTCATGACCTCACCCTCAGGAAAGTCACATAATAATAGTGGGGATCTTTGTAATAAACTTTAAGGAGACGAATTGAGCAGAAAATAAAGATGCTGGTTTTATGCCTATTCATAAGACCCGAAGAGAAAAATATCTTATTCAATAGCTTTAGCTTCAATAGCCTTAGTTTTTGTATTCTTAATTTCTTGG
>CAVRJG010000049.1:0-10199 GCA_963721455.1 uncultured Methanosarcinaceae archaeon | reverse complement strand
ATCTTCATGTCCACAGACCTCCTGCAGTAACACTTAATGAAACTCCCGAGAATCCATATTTCCACTGGACTTCGATAGTTGAATGATGAATGCTCACGTAAATTGTATCCATTTTTCGCAATCACAAGAAAGTTCTGAAAATCATTAAACGTCGCATGGTATTGTAAATTTATGAATTCATATTGCAAAGTCTCTATTGCTCGTTCAATGAAAGCGTTTAACCACGGATGTGCCTTTGGAAGAATATGGTGTATAATATTATTTTTATTACAATATTCACGCACAGTCGCATTATTAAACTCCAAACCTCCATCAGATCGAATCTCTATTACAACATCTTTGGTACCATTTTGCGTAATTGGTGAAGAGATTCTATTACATTTGCACCTGATTTTGTCTTATGAGCATCAAGGATTACGATACCACTGTTAAACATATCAAGCACACCAAAAGCATACGCAGTCTCGCCACTTCCAATTCTCCGTTGAGTATAGTCCATATTAAAAGAGTTCAATGGTTCTTGAGGGCGTTGAAGATGTTTGGAATTTATAGCCGTCTTCTGTTTTTCCAGTAAGCCCAGCAATAGCAAGAATATGATGAACCCATGATTTGCCAACACGAACTGAGCTTTCTTTTTGTTCTCCTTTTTTCTACTGAATGAAGCTGCAATTCTTCGAACTCCCTTCACAGCTTTATCCATTAATCCCGTCAATTGCTGAACTCTCTCTGGTTTTAAGGCATTGGCTGTTTTTCCCATTGCATCAACAAACGCATGTTTAGATGATTCGATTCTGTTTGTATCATCCAAAAAGAGATTTATTATTTCAGCTTTATCTTCATCCGTTAGCTTTCGATATGGATTTTTGGGCTTCGAAGGCCTGTCCTTTAAGTCTTCTGCTGTACTTCCATCTTTTGCTCTTTCAACAAGATAATAGAAAGTGCATTCGCTCATTCCATGCATTTCCCACAGTTCTCTATCGGTATATTTTCCAGATTTTCGCGGTTCAAGGACTTTGGCTCGAATTTCTGCCACTCTTTCAGGTGGAAAATATTTTCGGATATCTTCCCATTTATAAACATGTATTTCAGACATATAGTAACGCCTATAATTGCTGCAAAAAATAACATTTTGTACTCATCTACAGTTGCAGTATTTAGCCTCTAAACTATAGATGTTGATTTGTTTTTACAAATATGTCAGAAGATTCAAATTATATTTACTGCAAGAGGTCTGTGGACATGAACGTTATACCAAAAGAGTAAAATGGTACGCCACCCATATTAGGCATCATGGAACCTTTAAGGTACGAATCAGAATCAGAAAAGTCCGAGAATAGATCCCCTAAGTATTTCCTGGTACGCTATATTTCATTTAAGGGAAAGAATAGCAGGGTGAGACAATATTTAGGCACCACTGAGCCTACTTCTGAAGCCCTAGCAAAAGCCATTAGAGACTATGCTTATGATCTTGAATTGAAAGCTGCCGAGAAAGTAGCAGATGTGGCTTATTCTCATTACACAGCAGATTATCTTAGTCAATCAGAAATTAAGAAAATTGAGAAGCTTCGATTCCTACACAATTCATACATTTCATCACTCAACAAAATAGAACTTGAAGTCTATACACAGCAAAACGAAAATTTGTATATCCATGGCACTACTGCAATAGAAGGAAACACATTGACATTGCAGGAAACACACTATCTCTTAAATGAAGAGATTGTGCCAAAAGAAAAATCTTTGAGAGAAATAAATGAGGTTCAAAATTACAAATATGTAAAGGCTTATGTGGAACAGTACAAAGGTAAAGTAAATCTGCAGTTTATTCGAAAATTGCACTCTTTGATAATGAATAATATTGACATGCGTTTTGAGAGCCCGGGAACTTTCAGAAGGCACAACCTTGTCTATATAGGTGGTTGTGATCTAAGCGTTACGCTTGCTAATATGATTGAGGTAGACTTGAAGGATCTAATTAACAGCTATTATGATGCCATTAAAAATAAAAAGCATCCTTTCGAGCAGGCTATATTGTTGACTTACAAGTTTGAATTGATCCATCCCTTTTCTGATGGTAATGGAAGAACTGGGCGTGAAGTTTTGAATTATCTTTTGAAAAAAGAAAGGTATCCACAACTGATTATTCCAAAAGAATCTAGGGAAGCATATATTTCAGCCCTGACATCAGGCAATAATAATCAAAATGTAGAAATGATAAAGGTCTTTACCGATCTAATGCTTGCAGGTTACGCAAAAGAGTTGGCCGACCTTAGAAACATTATTGTCCCTGTAAAATGAAAAAACCAACTCGACAACAAACTCTCATAATTAGGAAAGTTAATCATTCCTATCACCGAGATAATTAGGAATCGATGCACTAGTGTCGCGTCAATCCTCAAGTGTCGGATAAAGACGTGATAATTTTATCCTTGCATCTTCTGTTGTGAATTGCCAATTAACCTTTGCATTTTTGTTGTTTCTGAACTTTCCAGGCTAATCTTCTTTCCTAACAGCCTCGATGTTATCCATTCTCCTTTTTAAACATTGACCTGTAAGTACATTCAATTCAATCTCTGCCATATTCAACCAGCTTCCATGTTTTGGTGTGTACACAAACTCAAACCTATCCCATAGAGCCTTCGCCTTTGCTGGTGGAAATATTTCATAGAGAGATCCTGGAATATGCGTGTTTAGATTGTCCATTACCAGCGTAATTTTATCTGTGTTTTCCTGTTGAAGTGCAATTTCTTCCAGAAACCCAGCCCAATCTCGCTTGGTTTGAGACCTTCAAGAGTCAGCCAGGGGCAGTAGCAGAAGCGTAAGTAAGACTCATCACATTTGAAGAGGATACGTAAAAAACCGAAATCTGAGAAGAAATCAGAGAATAACCACTCTGCTCCGGTTTCCCACACTAAGTTCTGTTATTTCATATAAGCCCTTCTTGGCATAAGCGTTAATGATCTGGATTTCAGAGTCGATATCAAGATTCTCGATTACATACGCCTGATCTCCCCAGAGAGTCAGCTTGATGCTACCGGTTTCGTCTTTGAGTTCGAGATTTGCAACCACACCTTCGGTTTCATCTTCCCGCCCAAATTCCCGGAGGTCCCCGATTTCGGAGACTTTCCCCTGGACGGAATAACTTTTCCCGGGGATGATATTGGCAATATCCGTGAACTTTTCCCTGTATTCCACCGTCTTTTCGCTCTTCCTTATGACTCCTCTGGCTCCGAGATTCAGTTCCACCTGCTGACTGAAAACATTTTCTCGAGAATCAGCATGGAGTATTTCTACAGTTTCGTCAAAATTGACTCCTTCCAATAAATCGATTTTTTCATCCCAGAGGCTAACACTTATCTTGCCCGTGGCATCGCCCAGCAGGAAATTTCGGACTCTTCCAGATGACCCATTCTTTTTCTCGAAAGTTCTCGTTGCCGAAATGTCAAGCACTTTTCCAAAAACATTTATATCATACATATCAGCCACTATATCTGCAATCGGGAGAAACTTTTCTTCATATTCAACCTGTTTTTCGCTTTTCCGGATTATACCTTGTTTTCCGATCTGCAGTTCCACTTTGTGGCTGAAGGCACTTTCTCGGGCGTAGCCGTTGATAATATCTATGGCATCTCCACACTTGACGCTGGTTAAAATATCGGTTTTTTCATCCCAAAGGATAATCCGAATTGCACCTGTGGAATCTCCGATAAGTAGGTTTCCCACTTTTCCAGCGGTCCCATCTTTGCGCTGAAAAATCCGAACGTCTGAAATTTCTAAGACTTTTCCAGTGAAATTAAGGTCGCCCATGCTGTCCCTAATATCTTTTATCTGCTGAACCCTTTCGGCCACTTCAATCTGTTCCTCACTTTCGGTCAGGCTATCATTGTTTCCGACATGAACCTCTACCCCTGAATGGCCCAATTTAACGTGTCCGCTGATCTGGATGGTCTGTCCTACCTTGATTTTCCCCGTTTTTATAAGGTCTGCAATGTTGTCCCAAAGAGTTATCCGGATTTTTCCGGTCTCATCTCCCACTATCAGGTTTCCGACTCTTCCAATAGTCCCGTCGTCTCGAGTAAACTCCTTGACTTCAAAGCCAGAAACGATCCTGGCAATAAAACTAACATTGTTATTCTCATCTGTAATGTCTGCAACCTTCACACTGTCACCGTCTACATCCGAGAAGCCCAATTTTTTGGCAACCAGTACAGGAGCCTTTGCTTCGGGCAAATCTCGCTAATATTTTCCACTTATTTTTGAGTGTTTCACAGGAAATACTTTTTGCTTATGACGTAGTTGAACTTTTTATAGATCGCGTCAACATCAGTCGTTATGTTCCCTTGAATGTTACTGCTAAAATTCTTTATTCCATGATAAAGTATACGGTTCTGGTGCAAAAATAAGGTTCTGGTGCAAAAATAAGTAGGACTTACGCACTTGAAGTACAAAATCACGTACAACAGGAGTTGTGGTTGAATTCATATTTTAGACAGTTGAAGGTTTAATGCTATTGATTTCTCAGCTCAACCGCGTAAGTCCTAATAAGGTTCTGGTGCAAAAATAATTTTTCTACCCTTTTAGGCTATAATAATTTCTTTTTGTGTTATTATTGATCTGCTTATGACATCTTAATATCCCAACTGTGATGTTTTTCACTGGTTTGGTAAAACAGCCAGATTTTTTGCAACAGAACCACTTAACTTATACTCGATATGATAACTCATTGTAACTTCCATAACATGCCATTATTGATTTTTCGGATAGACTCTAAGCAGAACCAGAATTGCCAAAAATAGATAGCAGACTTCCTAAGATTCATTGCAAAAAATTAGGATGTTCTTTGCATATAGTACTAGAGAGTCCATTAATACAAAATTTTTTTGGTAGTTACGGAATGATTTCTGAATCTCTAGTATATGAAATATATTTTCTCATCTGTTTTCGCCCAAAAAAGGGAAAAATTTATGTGCGTTTATGACCTTTTATGACCGAAAGAATGGTGATTATATGAGCGTTTATGACCCTGAAAAACAGATATATAAATTCAGACTCAGGGGGTATTTTTACCTTTGAATCCAAGCAGCAGTCAAAGAAATGAAATTCTCGAAAGAAAATTGGTTATTTGCCTCAAGTGTGGGCATGAATTCAGAACAAAGTCTTCTCTTCCCCATTGTTCCAAGTGCGGGAGCAAGAAAATAGCAGACATCAAAAAAGTTGGAAAAAAAGAGGTGCAGCTTCTTCGTATCCAGATTCGAGACTTAGAAGAGGATCTAAGAAAGTATAAAGAAACGGTGGCACAAGATTTCAAATTGGTAGGGAATGACATGAAATCTCTCTACAGATACCTGGAAGAAATAGTAGCAATCCTGAAGGAAAACGAATTGATTCCAGAACCACGAGAAGAAATGGTGAGTCCTAGAGGGAAGAAAAAACGGCTCTGTTGCAAAAATAATATTTCCACAGTGATAAAGAAAAAGAGTACGGAGTAAATCAGAAGTTACAGAACTATTGGTGCACTACATGCAGTTACGGCAGTGTATCAAAAGTTCTGTAGTGCGACAAGAAGCTGTTTCATGAATTGCCTATGTGCTACTCCTTCCATTTGGAGTAATCCTACCAGGATGTGCGTTTACAGTAATGTTTAGGTACAAAGCTTCTGGGACAATGTGAAGACCTCTAAAAATCCAGTTTAGACAATTTGCCAGGATAAAGGTGCTATGGAGAACGTAAAGTGAATCATTGTAAGAGTCGTAAATTTGAATAAGCGAAATCTGGATTGATACGCTTAAACCAAAAGGTACAAAATCAGGCCATAATGGCTTACAGAACATTATGGAAAATGGACAAATGATTTTCGGCTCATAGATGGCTCCTAAGGCATCTGCAACTATTCATGAAATAGAACTTGGTAAACCCTATACGTCCCTTTAAAAAAAAAAGGTAGAAACGTCTGCAAAGGCTAACGATAACGTAGAGGGCATAGGATTCAGTAAAAAGCGAATGCCAATCTGTAATGGATTGGATAGAGGTTCAAACTTTGCCTCAATTCGAAAGGATGCAGACTTACTGATGGTGTTTTCATGTGTGAACGGAAACAAATTCACGAATGTGGGATACTCAAATACACCGACAGGTGAGAGGCTTACAGACAGTTATGTTAGTGAACTGTTATCCAGAATCACAAAATCAGTTAGCACAATAACTGATGCCTGATACAGAAAAGGTTTGAAAACACTCGAGCCGTATGAAGGGAAACTTTCAAGTACGGTTCCTAGGGGAGAAAGGAGGAGCAATCCTCCCGACTTACCCGACAAATCTGAATTACTCACCATTATTTCTTTCGCAAAAAACAGATTTATAGTCTTTACAACCGCAAGGTTTTGTCGTAAAACCTGATAGTTAAAGTTTACACTGATTTTGCAACAAGGCCAGATAATCCAGTAGTTTTGGGGGAAAATTACTGCATTTCTCAGGCCTGCTTTCTGACGGCTTCTGATCTGTTTTCTTGCACATCTGCCTTTTGGCAGCTTCTGACTTCTTTTCTAAAGAGATGAGATACAACCAGACACCGACAGAACAAATATATACAAAAAGATAATAATTTATAATGTTGGTATGTTAGAGAGTTTCCTGTGTACCGAATCGTAAACAAACCATTGTTATTAATTAGTTAGGCGTATCCAATGAACTCATAAAAGGAACCTCTAGCATATCACTCTACCACTTTTTAATGAACAGTTATTAACCTACAAGCAGGCTATAAAAATCAAAAAATTGGTAAAGTAAGAAGGCCTCACTCTTAAAATTTCCGTATCCTCTTCAAATTGTGGGGGAAAAAGTAAATTTCACACATGTGCTGAAAATTTAAGAATTTAACTACGTTTAAAAAACATACTCATGAGACATATTCAACGTCCAAACTGTACGATAAAATTGTTGCATTTTTTTTCGGTTGGAAAATTCCCCTTCGAATTTGAAGAGGATACAAATTTCCGAGTTTCCCTTTAAGGGAGTTTTCTTTTTAGAGTCCTGTTCACGTTTGCTGTAAAGACCTTGATCCCTACCGTTGCTACCGCAATCCTTCCACGTGAGCTAAGGATTCACCGCGAAATAATATAGATAACTTTTTAGACTGCACTCAACCATTTTCACAAGCAAGCTCATCGATTTAATTCCAAAATAATTATGTGTTGCATAGGTTATTTCGACACGAGTCCTAAGAATGTGAGTAGACGTTATTTCGATTACTGTAAAATAATAACAACTGAATACAAATGGGCGACCATATTTTTTACATAGGCGATTAAATGGATGATACTGAGAAAGAAAAGAACGAAAAAAAACTACTTCCGCGTTGGGCTTGGAGTCTAGTCGCGGTTGTGTTTATATTTGTGTTTATATCATTCTCTGGAAACGATTTTTTAATTAGATTTACGTCTTATTTTTTTATTTTGTGGTGTGGATATAAAATTATAAAATATATATTTAAAGATGTTTTAGAGGATATACATAGAAAAACTATTCCAGCACAACGTACATTCACAGGAATAGATGCAATGCCGGAGCAATGTACATTAGCAGATATAGATGCAATGGACGGGTATGAGTTTGAAAAGCATATCAAGCGTGTTTTTGAAAATTTCAGGATATTCGACACATCATACTCCGTTATCAGGCGATCAAGGGGCCGATATTTATTATAACATCAAATGAGGGGATAAGGACAGCTGTTCAGCTCAAAAGATATTCAGGAAAGGTCTCAAATGGTGCAGTTCAGGAAGTTGTAGCTGCAAAAGGTTTTCATAAATGCAGTAAGGGAATGGTAGTTACGAATAGTTATTTTACGGATTCGGCGATACAATTAGCTAGAGCAAATGACATTAATTTAGTTGACAGAACCGGACTTACAAAGCTACTCAATGAGACTCGACTTAGGAATGAAAAGCCGGAATCACACTGAATGGAAAAAAACATAACCTGACTGGTTCCGTTGCAAAAAATCTGGCTTTGTCACAAAATCAGTAAAAACCATCACAATTCGGAAAGTTAATCATTTTCATTAGAAAGAAAATGATACATAAAGGTGAAAATTATAGTGTCAAATTGCAGAAATATTTTTTTTGCAACGGAACCGAAAAAATTGCACACTGCTTTGCTAGCTTGTTCATTTCCTTAATCTCAAGTAATATTTTTTCTTAAAAGAGATGTCATCTAAAATCGAATGAAGAATCTTTGATTTTTCTTTAATACTATCAATTCCATCAGATTCTTTTTTTGCTTGGGTCAGAGCTTCCTTAAGTTCTTCAAGTTCTAAAACGGTCGCAGCAATACAGTAATAGCTTTTTGAACGACCTTCATTAAAGTCTTTTAACATCTCTTTTAGTAACTGCTCTCTTTGTTTCTGTATTTTTTCAAATTCATTGATGCCATTCTTATGTATAAACGAAATATCCTCCTCAAGTGTTTGATAACATTTGAAAGAATCATGTCTTTTACCTGCTTCTCTGTGTTTCCTCCATTTTTCACAAGTATTGCTTTCTTCGCACTCCCAGCAAAATTCAATTCCTTTTTTCTTTACAGCACATGTGATAAACGGGCACCCAACAACCATTCTGGTTGGACTTTTGCATCCTAAGCATCTGCTCTTTGCTTCGGTATTGTACATGGAGCAAAGTCTACAAGAAAGTCCACAGATTCCAATATCAGGGTAGTTAATATGCATAATTGCCTTTTTAGTGTAAGTAGCTCACCGAATATCTGTTTTTGTCCTATGCTGGTACGAAGCAATACGACTTCAATATGTCCAAAATGCCATGCGAACTTGAAATTGCGCTCAGACGGTGAGACCCAATATTGTAGCATTTGCAAGTACTGGACAAATTTCCGAATTGTGATGGTTTTTACTGATTTTGTGAAAAAGCCGATTTTTTGCAACGGAACCCCAAAACCTATACAGGCTGTCCGAGAATTACCGTGGATAATTAGAGTTTCCCTGTTTGAATAGGTCGTCCATTTGTATTCAGTTGTTAATATTTCACAGTAATCGAAATAACGTCTACTCACATTCTTTTCCATGCCTATGGCATTTGTAGAACGGTTGTGTCGCAAAAGCATCAAAACGGAATCAAGAATCGCATTGGAAATTTTTATCCTGAAAACACCAACCTTGTATCAATGGGCGACCAAGATTTATCCAGGGAATGGATACTCTTCTCTTTTCCTTAACTTTTTAAACAAAATTATTATCGGATCACTCGAAATAATTCCGATACCGATATATATCAGGAGATACATATCGGATATGCCTAATTATGACGAATACCGATACTCCCTTGATTCAAGAAGAACTTCTTGAACGAATAGATGAAAAAATGAAGCGGCTCGACTCTATGCGACCCATTCCGGCAGATGCTTTAGGAAAGCTGCATGAAGAGATGAGGTTGGCACATACCTATCACTCCAATGCGATAGAAGGGAACACATTAACACTCCAAGAGACAAAACTTGTTCTGGAAGAAGGGTTGACCATCGGCGGGAAATCTCTCCGAGAACATCTTGAGGCGAGCAATAACGCAAAAGCTTTTGACCTAATGGAAGAGCTTGCAAAGAAAAAACGTTCAATAGACCATATTACAATTCAGGAGATCCATGAAATAGTAACCAGAGGTATACTTGAAGAGGCCGGTAGATACCGTACCAGAAATGTGAGGATAACCGGCGCAGTAAAGGCTCCTCCTGATTGGTCAAAGATAGTGAAACTGATGGACGAACTGATTGAAAAGATAGCTGAAAGTAAGGATCATCCCGTTGAAACAGCTTCGTTCCTGCATCACAAATTTGTTGAGATTCATCCTTTCAGTGACGGAAACGGCAGAGTAGCCCGACTCCTCACAAATCTGTATTTGATTGCAAGAGATTATCCTCCTGTCGTGCTCAAAAAGGAGGATCGAGGAAAATACTATAAATCCCTTAAAGCTGCAGATGCAGGGAACCTCGGCCCATTTGCCAATTTTATTGCAAAAGCCGTGGATGAAAACCTGACCCTGTACCTCTCGATCTCGGCGGGACCGACGAACTTCTACCCCTCAAAGAACTTGCCCCGATGACTCCTTATTCTCAGGAATATCTTAGCCTGCGGGCCAGGCAGGGGCTTCTGGATGCGGTAAAAATGGGGAAAACATGGTATAGTTCAAAAAGTG
>CAVRJG010000048.1:0-33845 GCA_963721455.1 uncultured Methanosarcinaceae archaeon | reverse complement strand
CCTGAGTTTGACAGATAAATAAAAATAAGTGCTCTTTATTTTGTTTTATTCGGTCCAATGAATATAAAAACAAAAATAAGAGCATTCCCAACTATTCCTAACAAGAATAAATGTGTTTCTATCGGATCGATGCTTGCTGTTCAATACTTTTATGAAAAACTTAATTTTTCTGATGTTTTTAGCAAGCATAAAAGTAAGGGTTTAGATCTCAATAGTTTATTAATTGGCTTGGTGAGCTATAAGCTCACCGAGAATTTTAGCATCAAGGAAGCTAGTAAATGGTTAAATCAGAAAGAAATTCTCGAGATTTTGAACCTCAAGAGTTTTCATGAAAAAGTTCTTTACAGGACTCTTGAGATCCTCGGACGTAATAAGGAGATAATTCTCTCGGAGATCTTAGATAATCTGTTTTCTGTTTATGGTTTTGGAGAGACTGATATAAACCTTGACTGGACTAGTGTCGAGTCAACAATAAAATGTCGTAAATTTTATATTGTATATTGTTCATAAAGAATCCTGGAGGATTACTTATGAATAGATACACTGTGACACTTACCAAAGATGAACGTGAAGCTCTTTGTGAACTTACCTCAAAGGGCAAACATAGCTCACAAAAAATCCTCAATGCTCTGATCTTACTTAATTGTGATAAAAGTGAATGGAATGTTAACCATTCAACCAATGAAGAAATCTCACGTATCCTGAATATTAGTATGAGAAAAATTGACCGTGTTAAGAAACGATTTGTTGAAGAAGGTCTTGAAGTTGCTCTCAACGGGGAAAAAAGAGATCGTATTTATGCTAAAAAAGTTGATGGTGATTTTGAAGCCCATTTAGTTGCATTGAGTTGCAGTGAACCCCCTGAAGGTTTTGCAAGGTGGTCTTTGAGATTGTTGGCTGATCAGGCTGTAGAGCTTGGCTATATCGAGAATATATCTCATGAAACAGTTCGCCGTACTTTAAAAAAACGAAGTCAAACCCTGGCAAAGGAAAGGATGGGTAATTCCCCCAGAACAAAACAGTAGCTTTGTTGCAAATATGGAAATGGTTCTGGATGTTTATAAGCGTCCATTTGATCCACGAAATCCTGTTATATGTATGGATGAATCCCCAAAACAACTGATTGCAGAAACCAGGGTTCCTGTCCCCTGTTCACCTGGAAAACCAGCCAGGTATGATTACGAATATAAACGTTGTGGAATGTGCAATATATTCCTTGCCTGTGAACCATTGGCAGGAAAACGAATGGTGAAAATTACTGAAAGAAAAACCAAGCGAGATTGGGCTTGGTTTCTGGAAGAAATTGCACTTCAACAGGAAAATTCAGATAAAATTACGCTGGTAATGGACAATCTAAACACGCATATTCCAGGATCTCTCTATGAAATATTTCCACCAGAAAAGGCGAAGGCTCTATGGGACAGGTTTGAGTTTGTGTACACACCAAAACATGGAAGCTGGTTGAATATGGCAGAGATTGAATTGAATGTACTTACAGGTCAATGTTTAAAAAGGAGAATGGATAACATCGAGGCTGTTAGGAAAGAAGTATTAGCCTGGCAAAAGTTCAGAAACAACAAAAATGCAAAGGTTAATTGGCAATTCACAACAGAAGATGCAAGGATAAAATTATCACGTCTTTATCCGACACTTGAAGATTGACGCGACACTAGTATAGTTCTTCACGGAACTAAATCCAAGCTTGGTAAGTACGGATATAGCAGGGATCATAGACCTGATAAGTTGCAGATAACAGTTGGAGTCAGTGAACTCAGAAAACCAATTAACATCCCTATTGGAATTACAGTTAATAGAGGAAACGTTCTTGATCTGCAACATTTTCCTGAGACTTATAACCAGGTAAAGAGAAATCTCAAAACAGGATCTCTTATTGTCTTTGATAAAGGTGCAAATACAGTTGACAACATTAAGCTAATACAGGAAGATAAGATGACATATCTTACTTCCATGAAACTGAACGCAAGCGACGATAAAATCATTGAGAATTTTGATAAAGATAAAGCAGAGCTAATAGATTCTGAAAAAAGTATTTATGGGATTAAGATCGTCAAGCCAAATAGCATTAAATATTTTTATTTCTCAGAATCACTACAAGAGAAACAGTTGGAAGCAAAGGCAAGAACTGTTCTTAAGAAGTTACAGGAAGCAAAAGAGATACAAGAAATAATTGTTAAAAACAAAAAGCTTCCCAAGAAATTCAGAATCAACAATGAGTTGATTGAGATTGACTACTCTTTTACAACTAAGCTCGAAGAGCTTAGTGATGATGAAGCAATAGAACTTCTGAAAAACTCGATAATTAATGGAAGAGAAGGATTTTTCTGCCTTAAATCAAACAAGAATTTGACACTTGAGAAGGCATTAGAAATATATCGAGAGAAGGACTCTATCGAGAAAATATTCAACTCATTGAAAAACGAATTACAGATTAAGCCGTTAAGGGTTTGGTCAGATAATAGCATTTATGGAGCTGTTCTCTTAGGATTTATTGCTCAGTTGTTCATATCGCTGATGCGATATGAATTTGAGGAAATCAAGCATAAGTCCACAAAATTCATCAAAAAAAGCTTAAAGAATTTGACACTTACAATAAAGTTCGTGAAAAACGGGGTCAAAAATCATATTTTTGCGAATTTTGATAAAATCAATAGCTTAATAGTAGCAAAAATGGGCACTATTCCCTAGAATTTATTATAAAATTCGATGGATTCATAACCTCCTGTCAAACTAATTTGAGCTAAAAATAGAACAGATTTTCAATATCAATTAGTGAATACTGTCAAATTAAGGTAGTAAAAGTGCAATGTTTACACACATAAAACGTAAATTCATGAAATCCTTGGAATTTCTTTCATTAAATTGACCATAATTCTACAGTTGGATATATTGAAAGAAATGTAATCTAATGAAGGTAATGAAAATAAGGAATCAAATTGTGGGCGGAAACCTCATCTTAGAAGGCAGGGTATGCTTTGGACCATTCGCAGCATCTAGAACAAATTAATATTATTGACAAAGTTTCTATAAGAGTTAAGTTTTCAACTACTGTGAATAGGTACTAAGAAAAATTATTTACAAAATGCAATGATAAGAGGTTTAAAGGGAACTAATAAGATGTGAGGGTTCACTTCATTCCTGATCTGAAAAAGTTTGTTCGATAATTCAATTTTAAGTAAAAAACGATAAAAAAGAGCTTTTAAAACTCTTAATTTGAAAAAGAAGGATTTGTTTATTGATCTTAGGACTTACGCACTTGAATCACCGCAAACTTAAAATCATTTAAAATATAATTCATTTTTTATATAATATGAAAATGGTTGGAGTTATGCCTATAAATCCACCCAAATGTACTGTCCTTGATTACATCAATTTTCTTATTGCAGCATCTACCGTTTATAGTTGTACCGAAGCTGCTCGCTGTTATTCATCTTTAGTCAATGCTCCTTCTCATGATTGTTTTACTCGCCTTCTTCAAAATCAATCTTCAGATACAGAATCTTTATGGACTGAAATAAGGAAATTTGTTACTCCCAAAGAAGGTTATCTAATAGTCGACGATACAGTATTGGATAAACCTTATTCTGAAAAGATGGGCTTTGTTCGGTACCAGTGGAGTGGAAAACATCATCGTACTGTAAAAGGGATAGGCCTGGTTACCTTAGTTTGGACAGACGGTACAACCGTCATACCTCTCGATTTTCGAATTTATAACATCGATGAAGACGACAAAACGAAAAATGACCATTTCCTTGATATGCTTGACAAAGCGGAAGAACGTGGTTTTAATCCCGAATTTGTTTTGTTTGATACATGGTATGCAAGTGTGAAAAACCTTAAAGCCATAAGGAAGAAAGAATGGCATTTCCTTACGAGGTTAAAAAATAATCGTTTGGTAAATCCTGACAACAAGGGAAACGTACCACTTGAAACAGTAGATATTCCTCCAGAAGGACTTGTGGTTCATCTCAAAGCATATGGATTTGTGAAGGTGTTTCGGATTGTTTCAAAAGATGGAGACACGCAACACTGGGTTACAGATGTGCAGGATATGGATGAATCAAAACGTGAGGATTTGGCAAAGAAATCATGGAAAATTGAGGAATATCATAGAGGGATAAAGCAGTTCTGTGGTGTCGAAAAATGTCAGGCAAGGAAGGAAGAGTCACAAAGAGCACATATAATGTTCTCATTAAGAGCTTTTTTCAGACTGGAATTACAAAGAATCAAAAGTGGAATATCCTGGTTTGAAAGTGCCATGAAAATTAGAAGAGTGGCAGTGACAGCATATTTAAATAATCCACTGTACACATTAAATTAATTTGTATGGATGGGAAGTTGTGAAAAACGATATGCTAAGAGCCAACTGCGTAACTCCTAATTAGTTTCGGTATGGATGGGAAGTTGTGAAAAACGATATGCTAAGAGCCAACTGCATAACTCCTAATTAGTTTCGGGATAGGCTTTATAAAGAAAAACATTCGATAGAACGGATAAGCTTCAAACGTAAGTGCCTGTAAATATATAGATTACATTAAAATAGGAAGATGAATTGAATACGGTTAAATAACGGGATAAAGTTCACATCCACAGGACGAAGAAAAAGTGAGGATTAGAAACAATCAGTTATCCCTACTAAATGTAAAATTCTGTCTCCTCCTATCGGAAAGCGGCTTTAACGGTGAATTTGGTGAAAAAAGATCTTATGGATATTCTGGCTTGCCCTATATGTAAGGGCGACCTGATTCTGAACGTTGTCGAAGAAAACAAGATAGAGGTCATCTCAGGAACCCTCTACTGCCCCGTATGCAAGGAGCATTATCCTATAGATGAGGGAATTCCCAATTTGCTTCCTCCTGACCTCAGGAACTGATGTGAGGGTTAAACTTGCAACAGATATTCCAGAATGTTATTATCAACCGTCAGGAAATAAACTCAATAGAGTTTGAAAACGAAAGCATGGAGATCTCTCTTTATCCCGGCGGCGAGCAGACTTTTGAAATCCTGGTCACAAACTACGGATCTCCAACCCATATCCACCTTTCAGTAAGTGAAGAGTTAAAAGGCCAGATTACTTTTTTGAGGGATAATCCGTATGTGCTTCAAAAAGAATATGTTTCCGCAGTTGCAAGAATCCCTCAAGAAGGCAGGATGCTTACAAAAGGGCAGATCTATATCACAGCAGGTTACGGCTCAAGAAAGAAAGGTTTTCCAGTACAGCTTGGAAAAGTTGATTCAAAGCCGCAAGAAAACTCAAGGGATGAGCCCTACACACGGGAAAATGAGGAAGATCTGAAGCCTCAAGATCTCAGTTGCGCTACCTGTGAAAAAAAAACTTCTCGCCCGAAATCAGGAAATGGAAACGGATTTGGTGAGATGTTGTCTTCTATCCGTAAAGGCTTTACAGGAAGCTTTTCAGCTTTCCCGGGAAAAAGAGCTCATAAAAATATAGGTGGGAATGAAAAGCTTCCTCTGACTATGGCTTTTGGAGGCTTTTTACTACTGGTGTTCTTATTCTTCCTCTACTTCATTCTGCCGGCAGGCTTGCAGTTCAGTGTCAGCTTTACCCAGTCACTTTTGTTTTCAATCCTTTTTGTGACATGTATGACATATATCTTGCTGAAAATTGCAGAGGAAGGTTAAGCACCTTCGGGAAACTATAATTTCGAACCTGATAATTACACTAATTTATTTCAGGTTTATAACCACAGAAAGCATGGGAAAACGCAATACAATGATTCTATAACCACGGAATTTTTACAGAAGGACACGGAAATTTGGGTTCCGTTGCAAAAAAATTATGATAGGGATTTACTGTAGTAAGTAGAAATTTTGGAGTAGACATTATGCCAGTAAATTCCTTTAAATGGAAACACTTTGTTGGTGAAATTATCTTATTGAATGTTAGATGGTACTTAAAATACCCACTTAGTTATAGAAATTTAAAGGAAATGATGGCAGAAAGAGGAATTCCAGTTGATCACAGTACTATCATGAGATGGGTGCATCAATATTCCCCTGAAATCGAAAAGAAGATCAGAAGACATTTAAGACAAACAAATGATTCGTGGAGAGTTGATGAGACTTACATAAAAGTAAAGGGTAAATGGAAATATTTTTACCGAGCAGTTGACTCAAATGGAGATACAATTGATTTCATGTTAAGTGCAAAACGAGATCGAAAAGCAGCAAAACGGTTCTTTAAGAAAGCTTTGAATTCTAGTCATAATCAAATTCCAAGAGTAATCACAGTTGATAAAAATCCAGCTTATCCACCTGCTATAGATAAACTAAAAAATGACAAAACACTACCTAGAAACGTAAGTATTAGACAAATAAAGTATTTGAATAACATCATAGAACAAGATCATAGATGTATAAAGCGAATTGTTAATCCAATGTTAGGATTTCAGTCTTTTCAATCTGCTAATAAAACTTTAAAAGGAATTGAAGCTATAAATATGATTAAAAAGGGACAAGTCAAGAATCTGAACTACTCTGTTCTTAATGAAGTCAAATACATAAATCAATTATTTGGGATAGTTGTATAATATTGATAAATCTTCTTGAATATTTTAACTTTTGTTTACTGTCTATAGATTTACATGCTTATTCTGAGATTTTTTGCAACGGAACCCTTTTTCGGTATTCAAAGGTGAAATTCCCGGACCATCCGGACTTGAGATTACTACCAGCATTCTGAGAATAGAATCAAGGGGTTGGGATTCGGTTTTCTTTACTTCAGGCGGGAGTCTTGAGAGCAAAATGCTCCTTCTGGTGATTAAAAAGTCTTCTCCGTTGTGCAGGTATTCCCAGGGCAAAGCTGCAATTTCGGGAACATCTTCACTGAACTGCATGGAAACCCTGAGTCCGCAATTTTCGTCCTGAACTTCATTGAAACGTTTGTTGAAATAACCTCCCAGTTCGCCTGAAAATACAGCATCGTACAACATTTTTCCGAATTCGATATGAGTTGTCTCTTCAGGCTGAGGTTTGGCAATTACAGCTTTTTCTTCAATCCGATTCAGCATTTGACTAAGTTTCAAGTCTTGTCTAAGCTCAAAATCCTGGGTAGCCTTAATATCTCCGTTTTCCAGAATTGAAGCTGTGTACAGATTGCGGGAATTTCCAGTTACTTTTGATATTTGCAGGTCAAGAGAATGATAATCCAGAAAAAACACCTTCTCAGTAACAAAAATTAGAAACTATTAAATTTATAGTTATGGTTTTTATTGTAGGTCTTAGATATAAATATAAAAAAAGAGTGGTTTTTCACAAAATTATGGGATAAAGAAAAATCAGGCTTCAAAATAAGAATTGATAGTAAAATTGGAAAAAAACAAGATTTGGAAAATCAGGTTGTCCACTACGAATCGGTTAATAGTTTGATACTCGATTTATCCAATCAGGCTGAAGTCTTCCTTTTTATTACTCGAAGACAATAAGCTCCAGCCGCGCCTCGGCGCGGGACAAGAACGCCAGACGGATGATGATCATGTTTCCCTGAAATAATCTCAATCAATTCCCCCACGGAACACCGAAAATCTGAATATGTTTTTTTTCTTTACTCCAGCTTTCCCTCTGGCATATAGCACCCGAAATAGGTATTTTGCTCGACTTTTTTCAGGATATTGTTAATATTCTCAAGCACAGCTTCCATTTTTTCCATTCTCTTTTCAATTTCCTGGATTCTAGCAAGAATTTCCTGGTCTGTCGTCAAAATCTCATCCCCACATACCTGTAACAAAAATTCATAATAGAAGTGAAAACGTATTCCAATATATGGCCTGCAATGTTCTTATAGACATCGTGAAGCTGCATATCAGGCTTAAATACGAAGCAGCCCGATTTGCCAGTCATTGATTATTTTGGTAGCAGTCCTTGTTTCATCAACTTCACCTTTTTTCTGCAGAAAATTGCACTGTTTGCCTATAAGTTTAAGCACATCATAGTCACTCTCATTCTCTACTGTAATCTTATAGAGGGACTCAAGGGCGGTTTTGTTTTCAGCAAGAATTATTCCGATTATTTTCAGGGCGACGCCAATGTGGTCCTTCAGATGGGTTGCATCTTTTATTCCGAGAAGGCCCTGGATGTATTCGTCGTTTTCATCGAAGGGAATTACTCCGGGAGTATCTATAAACATAATTCGTGAACCTGCATCCACGTTCTGGACTCCTTTTGTGTAGCCGGATATAGGAGACGTGCCCGTTCTGTGTCTGCCTGTAACGCCATTGATCACCGAGGATTTGCCCACATTGGGATAGCCGAGGGTTCCGACAAGGATATCCCTATCTTTTATACAGGCGGATGCGAGGATCTGGTGCCTTAGCATCGTTGTTCCTGACCTGTCTTTGCTGGAAATAAAAATCGCAGGTGCAATTTTTGAGAGGCGGGCTTTGGTTTTCTCAAGTTTTTCCTTTGATACAAGGTCGCATTTATTGATGACTATTATGAAAGGTTTGTTCAAGCGGACTATTTCACGCTCGATTTCGCTGTTTCGTGTCTCTTCAGGAAATCTGGCATCTATGACTTCAAGAAGGACATCAGCTTTTTTTATAACATCTCTTACAAGAACTTTATAGCTGGTCATATACAGTGGCTATGGCACAAGCTGATATATGAATATATAGCGAATATAATGAGGTAAGGCTGTAAGAGACGGATGAATTTTAACAAGTGAAGGAATACAGTTATTGAATTTAGAGAAATTCTCAATTCCTGGCTCATGTTTCTAAAAAACTCACTTTTTGTACGTTTTACTGCTTCATCGGCTGTTTTAAACCATTTTTAACTAACTATTATATGCTGCTAAAAATAAAATGGTAGTAAATAGTTATCGAATTATTGAAAAATAAGCCAAAATAAGGTAATTGATAAAAAGGTAATTTAAATATGAAATTGTAAAAAATAAAATTCAAAGTAAAAATAAAAAAGCAGTTGATCCAGCTCGATGTTTACTTCTTTTCCCAGAACTCCTCGGCTTCTTCTTCCATTTCTTCCAGTCTGTCATAATAGTCCGAAAACTCATTCAGATGAGCCAGAGCAATTTTTCCTGTCATTATGGGGTCGTCGTTAGTAACATTTGTTGCGGGGTCTATGGTCCCGTGTTCAAGTTCTACGTCCATGCCTCTGCGGAACTGGTCGACATCGAACTTATCCCATTTTATTTCCAGCTTTTCCCCAACTGCCTTTGCCTCTTCAGCCGTAAATTGCTTCTTTGTCAAAATTATCACTCCACCTACTGTTTAATCTTCGATTATTGTTCAATCTTCGATTATTGTTCAATCTTCGATTATTGTTCAATTTTCGATTATTGTTTAATCTTCGATTATTGTTTAATCTTCGATTATTGTTTAATCTTTGCCTGCTGTTTAATTTTCGACTAATTATTTAATATACATTTGTACTTATTTAACATACATTTGTACTTAACAATTATCCTGCAAAACTCCTTTTATTTCGTTTATCCTTAGCATTGGATAGAAGAGTCTTATCTTTCAGTAAAAGTGCTTCCGATAGCAGCAAATGAGAATATAAATTAGAGAGCAAAACATGTCAGATAATGATTTTTTGTTTATGAGACGTGCAATTGAACTTTCCCTTGAAAATGTGAAAAAAGGGAGAGGCCCTTTTGGTGCGGTAATCACCAGAAAAGGCGAAATCCTTGCAGAAAGCTGCAACCAGGTAACAGCGCTTAATGACCCTACAGCCCATGCAGAGATTAATGTAATAAGGGCCGCAGCCCAAAAACTCGATACTTTTGATCTTAGCGGCTGTGTGCTCTACTCTTCCTGCGAACCCTGTCCGATGTGCCTTGGGGCTATCTACTGGGCCAGGATTGACAAAGTCTTTTTTGCCAATACAGCGTCCGATGCCAGAAGTATCGGCTTTGCGGATTCTCGAATCTATGAAGAAATCTCACGCCCTCTTCAGGAGAGATATATCGAATTCCGCCAGCTTCTTCGGAAAGAGGCACTGAAGGCTTTTAAGGAGTGGGAAGAATCCGAGGATAAGATAGAATACTGACGCTTTTCGGCCCTTTTCTTTTTTGTATTCCGGCACTGAGAGCCATTTTTCCATTCTCAATCCCTCAATTATCTTCTCCTGTTGGAAATTGTTCTGAGTTTTTAAAAATGAAGATATTAAAAGAGTATGTGACAGTATGTTAAAACCCAGCGAAAAAAATTGTTGATAGTTTCAGAATAAAGAAAGTCCGTTTCAATGAATAATTCGAATTCTGATACTCTCAAACTTTGACTTAACTGTTCCTCTTCCAGAAGCAAACTAATTTCTTTCATTAACGCATAAATTATAATTGGGGTCAAATTTGATACGGAGTTTTCTGTCCGGATCGGGGAAAACTTTAAAAGTTTTTCATCAAAAGTTAAATGTATTGCCGCACTTTTTAAATTACAATAAATAATTTTAAAGGGGATTTCGGGGAAATGTCTAAGAATAAAAGCAAGTACATCCGCTGGTTTGAAGAGACCACGATTGATGATGTCCCGCTGGTGGGCGGGAAGAATGCTTCCCTCGGGGAAATGTACAGGGAGCTTACTTCGAAGGGGGTCAGGATCCCTAATGGCTTTTCAGTCACTGCTGAAGCTTACTGGCATACCCTTAAAGCCGGAGGGATTCTGGAGAAACTCAAAAAAACAATGGAAGGGCTCGATACTGCGGATGTTGCAGAACTTGCAAAAAGGGGGAAGATTGCAAGAGACCTGATCCTTGGGGCAGGAATCCCGGACGATCTCTGGGAGGAGATCAAAACCGGATATGACCGCCTCTGCGAACAGTACGGGGAGGATACGGATGTAGCTGTGCGGAGTTCGGCAACGGCTGAGGATCTTCCAACTGCTTCATTTGCGGGCCAGCAGGAAACTTACCTGAATATCCGGGGCTATCCAGGGCTTCGGGATGCATGCATACGCTGCTTTGCCTCGCTTTTTACGGACAGGGCTATTTCCTACCGCGTAACCAATAAATTCGACCACTTCAAAGTGGGCCTTTCCATAGGAATCATGAAAATGGTCAGGTCGGATCTGGCTTCCAGCGGGGTTATTTTTACCCTTGACACGGAAACCGGTTTCAGGGACGTGGTCTTTATCACGGGTACATACGGGCTCGGAGAGAATATCGTTCAGGGGCAGGTCAATCCCGATGAGTTCTACGTTTTTAAGACGACTTTCAAGGCAGGATACAAGCCGATTATCCAGAAGAAGGTAGGGAGCAAGGAAATTAAAATGATCTACGGGCGCGGCGATTCAAAAGTGCTCACCCGCAATGTGGAAGTTCCTGAGGCTGATCGGCTGCGCTTCTGTATTGATGATGACGAAGTGCTCAAACTTGCAAAATACGCGATTGATATAGAAGACCACTACTCTAACAAGTATAGGGAACCCCGCCCCATGGACATCGAATGGGCAAAGGACGGCATAACAGGGGAACTCTTTATAGTACAGGCAAGACCGGAGACTGTGCAGTCCCAGAAGAGCAAAGATGTCCTGGAGACCTACGTACTTGAAAAAAAATCAAATGTCCTTGCAAAAGGCAGGAGCGTGGGAGATAAAATTGCTTCCGGAAAAGCCCATGTGATTACTGATATTTCGGATCTGCCCTCTTTTAAACCAGGAGAAATCCTGATTGCGGACACCACGACTCCGGACTGGGAACCTGTCATGAAAACGGCAGCCGCAATTGTCACGAACAAAGGAGGAAGGACCTGCCATGCAGCCATTGTCAGCCGGGAACTCGGAGTTCCCGCAGTCGTAGGAGCAGGCAATGCAACCGAAGTCCTTGAGACAGGCAGGGATATCACCGTGAGCTGTGCCGAAGGAGAGGACGGGCTTGTATACGATGGTATTCTTCCTTTTCATAAAGATACCCTGAGCCTGAAAGACACGAAACGCCCGAAAACCGAGATTATGATGAATCTTGGAAACCCTGAAGAAGCTTTTGGCTTTTCTATGATCCCGAATGACGGAATAGGGCTTGCGAGGCTGGAGTTTATCATTACAAGCTATATCAAGCTACACCCGATGGCTCTTGTGCATCCTGAAAGGGTCAAAGACCCTAAAGTGCTCAGGGAAATCGAACAGCTTACCAGAGGCTACAATAAAGAAGAATATTTTGTCGAGCAGCTTGCCCAGGGAGTTGGGACCATTGCCGCGGCTTTTTACCCGAAGCCGGTTGTAGTCCGCATGAGCGACTTCAAAACCAACGAGTATGCAAGCCTTCTTGGGGGCAGCTACTTTGAAATGGAAGAAAGCAACCCTATGATAGGGTTCAGGGGAGCTTCCCGCTATTTTGATGAGCGTTACAGGGAAGGTTTCGCCCTCGAGTGCAGGGCTATGAAAAAGGCCAGGGAACAAATGGGGCTTACAAATATCATTCTTATGATTCCCTTCTGCAGGACTGTTGAGGAAGCGCAGAAAGTGATCGCCGAAATGGAGAAAAACGGGCTTAAACGAGGGGAAAACGGGCTACAGGTCTATGTCATGTGTGAGATTCCGAATAACGTTCTCCTTATAGACGAATTTAGCAAATTTTTCGACGGCTTTTCCATAGGCTCAAATGACCTGACCCAGCTAACCCTTGGCGTTGACAGGGATTCGGAACTGCTTGCCGCAGAATTTGACGAGCGGGACCCGGGAGTCATGAAAATAATGGCAATGGCTGTGCAGGGAGCAAAGCGAAATGGGAGGCACAGCGGGATTTGCGGACAGGCTCCAAGTGACTTCCCTGAGATTGCGGAGTTCCTGGTAAAAGAGGGGATAGAATCCATTTCCCTTAATCCGGATTCGGTTATGAAGATCACCCTTAAGGTTCTGGAAACTGAACAGAAACTGGGAAGGCAGTAAAAAAGCGGAAAATGGCTGGAAAAGTAATGAAAAAAGTATCTTAACCGTAGATTGACGGAGATTTTCGATTGGTATTTTTTAATAGGAGATGTATCGAATGTCCTTCTTAAAAAAGTGTTTGGAGTGTCATTCCGAACTTGAAAATGATCGCTTCAGGGAATTCCAGTACTGTCATGTGCACGGGTACTGGACAAGAAAGGAAACTGTAAGACTTGAGCCGCTGGTTATCCTGGAGTGAAACAGGCTGTTTGGATCTTCTGCGGAATGTATCCGGTTCGGTACACCCTTTAAAAATCAGGCACTTGGTTCAAATATATTTTACTACTGCAGAAAATGCGGGTATATATCTTCAGCCACATCTGCGAGTACATATTCTCGGTGCACAACTCAGCAGATAGTTAATTTTGAAATTTGTATCCGGAAATAACCTTCAAACCGGAAAATCCAAAAAATCCTGTTCAGGCCGAATCCGCAGCCACGATTGACAGGATTTTCAATTTTTATGTATTTTCTTTTTCTTGATTACGGTTTTTATTTTTCTCTGGCCTTTCCTCTTTATTATGGTTTTGGACTTGAATATTTACACTAATTCGCTCAAGAGCGTGCTTTCAGTGGTTCTAACCCACTTCATTGTCTCTAACCATTCTCTAACTGACTGTTTCAAGTTGTTAAATGGAATATATCTATTATGCCTGTCGAAGTCAGGTCTACTGCCAGAGCTGCAAGCAAAAGCCCCATGAGTCTTGTAAAGACCAGCATCCCGTTATACCCTATAAATTTGTGGATCCTCCTTGAGAAGAGGAAAATATACAGGCAGAGAACGAATGTCAGTATGATTGATACAAGAATTATTATTTTTTGCTCAATGGATTCTGTGCTTCCCATCAGGACAATTACTGTACTGATTGCACCAGGGCCTGTCAGAAGGGGAAGGCCTATAGGAAATACCCAGATGTCCTCGCGTTCCTGGGATTGCGAAATCTCTTCTTCAGTAATGCTCTCCCTTGAAATCTTAGCGTGCATCATATCAAAGGCAATGCTGAAAAGCAGGATCCCTCCTGCAACCCGCAATGAATCCACACTGACGCTGAACAGGTTGAGTATCACATTTCCTGCGATTGCAAAAAAAAGGGCAATCACGCATGCCAGTGTGACTGATTTTTTTGCGATGTCATTTTTTTCCTCATGTGTCATCTTGCTGGTCAGGGAGATGAAAGTTACCACTCCGCTGATGGGGCTGACGACCACAAAGATAGCTGTGAATATGTAAATGAAAAACCCGAGATATTCGGCTATCATTTTTTTCTCCTGCCTTTTTACTACTCTCCCACTTATACATATAAATTTTTTCTGTTATAATATTACCTATTAGAAGTTCATAACGTTCATTTTAAGACCCCCTATTTAAATATCTGTAACACGCATCCTATAATACGCATCAAACAGTTCAAATTTCTCTATATTATCTGGTTCACGATAAGTTCATCAACAGGTAAGGAGATAACTTTTTTAACTGCCTGCAAATGAAATAAATAATAAAAAATATAAAGATAATCTCCAGATAATAAAAGACAGCCTGAAAATTACAGTGAATTATATAAGTAAAACAGGATACAAAATAAATCAGAATATTAAATAAATCAGAATGTTAAATAAATCAGAATATTAAATAAATCAGAATATTAAATAAATCAGAATGTTAAATAGCATATATATGCAGTTCTGGATAATAAACAGGATATTAAAGAATTCCTTAAAGTGATAAATCAGATAAGTAAGTAAAGGCAGTGATGTTATGAATAGGGAGAATGTCGAGAAAAAGCTCTTTGAAGAACTTAACTTTATCAAAAAACAACTTGGGGAAATAAAGGAGCATATGGTGGATATAGATAGCCTGCTCACTGCAGAAGAAAAGGAGTTAGTCTTTAGAAGTTTTGAAAACGAGGCAAGAGGAAAACTCGTACCTTTAAAAAAGTTTGAAGAAATGAGGCTCTAAAATGTTTGAAGTTTTCCTTGATATTCCTGCGCAGGCTTTCCTGGAAGAAGCAGGCGAGAGTATGCATTCCCGGGTTAGGGAAACTCTTGAGGAGCTTGCCCTTGATCCCGTTCCCCAGGGGGCAAAAAGAATAATTGAGTGCCATGAAAAAATTTTCAGGCTTCGTTCCAGGCATCTAAGACTGCTTTATAGAGTTAATTATGAAAAACTAACCCTGGTCGTTATAACAATCGAGCCTTTAACTCGTATGTACCATTGAACCGAGAACAGGGATTTTCACTGGCAACTTTCCACACCTGCTAATTTTCGATTTCTATATTTTTTTCCCAGGGTTTATCTTAACAGGGCATTTTCTTACCCGAGGCGGAAGATCAGGATCATGAATCCGGAATAAAGCAGGAGAAGGATCCGCCCTTCGAACCGTTTGATTCTCCAGCCTGTTCGGATAAAAAGGAGCAGCAGAGTACTTATTATCAGCATGAAAGGTGCTATGTAATATATGCTGAGTCCGGTTATCGTGAGGGGGTGGACAAGTCCTGCGCAGCCCATAACCAGAAGTATGTTCGTAATGTTTGACCCTATAACATTTCCAAGGGCGATGTTCGCATAGCCGCTGCGGGCTGCCGAGACAGTTACCATGAGTTCGGGAACTGAAGTCCCAACTGCAACAAGACTAATTCCAATAAGTGTTTCCGGGACTTTAAGAAGTACTGCGAAGAAGATTGACTGTTCAACAAAGTACTTTGCCCCAATAATGATTGCAATCCCGCTTGCAACCATTTTGAGGAATTCTGTTAAAAGGCTGGTTTCAGAAAGGTTTTCTGCTATAATATCCACATCAATATTTTCATTTTCCGATTCGGTTACGGATTCGGCTCCGGTCTTCTTTTCAATCTCCTCTCCGGTTCCCAGAGCCGACGGCAGCCCAGGCATTCCGTTTTCTTTTCCATAACTCCGAATTCCGGATCTGATCCTTGCTTTTAAATCGAAAAAGTATTCGAATCTGAGGAAATAGATCAAAAAATCTTTAAAATAAATATCTTCTTCATGTTTTTTCACTTTATCGAGCAGGAATAAAAGATAGGCAAGATACAATAAAAGAAAAACTAAGGCTTCTAGCCTCGATATTTTGAAGTCAAGCATAAAGAGAAAAAGGAGAAATGAAGAAAATAACATTATATAGCCATCCCTTCTCAGCATAACCTCCTCGGTCCTGATATTTGACAGAATAGCAGCCGTACTTGCAATCAGCCCTATATTGGCAATGTTTGATCCGAGTATATTGCCTATGACTATCCCGTTTGCCTGCTGGAAAGATGCTGTCAGAGAGGATGCAAGTTCAGGCACTGACGTGCCCACGGATACGAGAGTCAACCCTATTATGAACTCAGATACTCCAAACCTCTTTGCGATCAAAGATGAGGTCACTACAAAAAGGTCGGCTCCTCTTACGAGCAATACGAGCCCGCCAAGAAATACAAGGACGTTGACCACAGGCACATTGAAGTGTGAACCCGATTATTATTTAAATATATCCTGAAGCGTAAAATGGCCTGAACGGTACTCAATTGATCTGGAAATTACCTGCAAGAACAAAATCAGAAGAACGTCGCAGTTATCTTGACGCAATGATAAAGGTTACATATATCAGTTTTATTGATAAACCAATCTCATCGATCGGGCAATTTCATTTTAAAATTAACTGGCATGGATAACCAATAAGTTCAAGAGAATCAGATTTTAAAGAAAGACGTGGGAAATAAGTCAAACAAGTCTTAATTCCATTTCGTAACACGTCTCTTTCTGGCCGCATACGTTTTTTACTTCTTTGATTGCCCGAAAGCCAGTTTTTTCGTACAGCCGTATGGCAGGAAGGTTATTTACATCTACATATAAGATAATGGATGATATTCCGTTTAACTTCATTTCCTCGATACTATTCTCTAACAACTTCTCGGCAAAACCCATGCCTCTGAAATTCCTGTCGGTTGCAATTGAATATATTACCGATTGTTTCTCAAAACCTTTGAAAGAAAATGTCGGCTTCAGGTAGTATATGCAGTAGCCTACAACCTTATCCCTATTCTTGATAACATAAAAGATATTTCTGGAATTCTTTGAATACTTTACAAGCTTTTTCGGGCTTCCGTTTTTAAATCCGTCTGCGTGGATTTTAAGAATTTCCGGAAGCATAAAATCTTCTATAGATACGATGTTTTCCTTTTCTGTCTGTTTCCACTGCCTCAGAAGGAAAACGCCAGCAGTATCTTGCAGCAGCTTTTTAAAATTCATTAAATATGTAACTGATCGAGTGTGAACTTTTGTGAGACCCATCCAAATCACTTTTAAGTAAATCCATTGGTGAAATTATCTTTGAGAAGTCTTATAATTTAATATTAAAAAACCTGTCCCTTTAAAGGCAGCAGGTGTTCCACACACCTAAGAGGCTGTCTTAAAATTCAAACTATTTCTACAATTGGACAATGAGCAACGTTAATTTTAGATTCAGATAGCAAATTTTCCGAAATTCAGGTACACACTGAAACTTAAGATATTACTTTATCCCATAGGACTTACGCACTCTATGTATGAAATCAAATGCAATAACCACCTTTGCTTAAAATTACACTTTTGACATTTAACGGCTTAATTATACTGTTTTTCAGTTCAAGTGTGTAAGTCCTATTCCAATTATAGAACCAAATTTAATTTTAAGACACGCTCTAAGTGATGTAATCAAACGCGTGTTAAAGAATACTATCTTTATTTAAAGATATCTTATTATGCAAAAAGAGCATTTAAATAAAATCAATTTTGATGTGGGTATGGCTTTCTTTATTTATGGGCTCCCATCGAAAAATGTTTGTAAGAGTTACGAAGACCTGAAATTAAATAAGTCTTAATTCCATTTCATAACATGTTTCCTGCGGGCCGCATATGTCTCTTATTTCGTTGATTATTCTAAAACCGGATTTTTCGTACAGATGGATGGCAGGAAGATTTTTTGTGTTTACATATAAGTGAACCGATGATATTCCATTTAGCCTCATTTCTTTGATGCTCTCTTTCAGTAACTTTTCACCAAAGCTTTTTCTTCTAAAGTTTCTGTCTACTGCGATTGAATAAATCACCGATTTTTTCTTAAAGCCCTTTGGAGACAGAAAGGGTTTTATGTAGTATATGCAGTAGCCCACAACCTGGTCCTGGCTTTTGATTACGTAAAATATTTTTCTCATTCTTTTCGAATATCTTCTAACGCCATCCCGGTTTTTATTCTCAAATCCCTCAGATTGAATCCTGGTTACTTCAGAAAGCATGGAGTCTTCTACAGGTACGACGTTTTCTTTCTCTATCTGTCTCCATCTCTGTATAAATAAAGTCCCGATAATATCCCGCACCAATCCCTCAAAACTCATTAAATACACACTTAATGTAGCCTGAACTTTTGTGAGACCCATACAAATCACCTTTAAGCGAGTAGCAATTGGCGAATTTACTTCTGGATTGGACCATTTCCAGAATCAGAAGGCTTCCAAGTCCGCTTTTTCAATTTTCTCTTTAGGGATGGTTGTTAACCTGGAGTGCTTAACTCCCTTTAAACTTAGAATCTTTTCAACCAGCTCGACTATTTTCTCCCCTTCTCCCTCCAGAATTATTACTTCAAAACAGGAATCCGCCTCTATATGGAAACGTACTGAGGAATTTATCAGATCCGTATTTTCGTGCTGGATTTTTGCCAGGGTGTTCGATACCCCTGTCTTTGAGCAATCGTATACAATAGAAATCGTTGCAGCCCTTGTTCCCCTGATTTGCTGCATCCATTCATAATGCTGATTGTATGTCCTTATGGCATCCCTTATACCCTCAGAGCGAGAGGAGTAGCCTCTCTTCAGAAGAGTTTTGTCAAATTTGTCCAGAAGTTTCCCGGGCAGGGAAATCCCTATTCTCATAAGCCTCTTTTCCATATACCCCTCCTGAAAACGGAAATCCTTCTCTTAAGCATCCTCTCCAGGCATTCAACCGGCTGAAAATACAACCGGATGCCTGAACTCAAAAAATTATCTATATATCCCGAATTCCCACTACAATAGCCAGAGTTATATTTTAATATTTTATTGTAATTCAGTGGCATAAATAGTAATCGAAAGACATATGGAATATGAGAAAGTGCATCAAACTTAAAAATATATCAGACTCAAGATATCTGGATAGAAATTTTCCCTGCCGGAACCTTTACTTTTATCTGAGCAATTTGCAGGATAGGGATATTCTTGCAGAAGTTAACCGCTTCCTAAAAAAGAAAAAGAAAAAGTCTTACCTGCTCATTTTCAAGGCAAAAGCCCGCTAAAAGTAAGTCCAGATGTCAACAGATGCGGGTTCCGGAGAATTCCTTTGAAATCCAAATTTTTTGTAATGACCGGTAAGATCTTCAGTAACCTTGCTGATTCCCAAAAAGCTTATTAAAGGCAGAGTTCTATAGCGTGAAACACATTTACTCCAAAATTTCCGAAATTTGGCTGACAAAGAATAATTTCCTTGCTTATCAATTTAGCTAATTTAATAGAAGAGTTGAAAATTATGGCAATCCAGAAAGGCGATTTCATAAAGTTAAGCTACACAGGTAGGTTCGAAGACGGCAAGATTTTCGATACAACAGACGAAGAGCTTGCAAAAAAAGAAGATATCTTTAATCCGCGCGGGCTTTACGGCGGAGACGTTGTTATTGTCGGGGCAGGACATACTATCGAAGGCCTTGATGAAGATCTCGAAGGAAAGGAAGTCGGTTACAGCGGAACCGTTGTAATCTCTCCGGAAAAGGCTTTTGGCCCGAGCAGCCCAAAGCTTATAGAAACCGTTTCCATTACAAAACTGCAGGACAGAAATGTCCACCCTGGCCTTGCTGTTGAGCTTGAAGGCAGGAAAGGTATTGTCAGCAGGGTCATAGGCCGCAGGGTCACTGTGGACTTTAACAGCCCTCTTGCAGGCAAGACAGTTACCTACGAGTACACCATTGAAAAAATCCTTGAGATTGACACCGAGAAGATCCAGGGACTGCTCGCCCTCTACACCGGCATCAGGGATCTGGAAATCGAGACCGCTGACGGAGTTGCAAAGATCTATATACCCACGGGCCTGACCTTCAACCAGCGCTGGCTCATGGCAAAGAACAGGGTCGCATCCGAACTCTTTAAGTACGTCGGCTTTACGGAAATCCAGATCATTGAAAAGCTCACGGCCGAGTCCGAAGCCCAGGAACTTGCCGAGATCGAATCCCAAGCTAAAGCCGAAGCTGAAGCCGGAGCTGAAGCCGAAGTGAAGAGCCTTCAGAACCGGAAATCTGATTTCAGCCTGAAACTGTACCGAAAAAGCGAAGAGCCCTTTCTCTTCGCAAATTTTATATATAATAATCAGGTTCTCTGTATACGCTTCCCTGAATGTCAGGATAATCCGCATCATTCCCTTTTCGGAAGTTGCAAGAACCATTCTTTCAACCTGCTGAGGTAGCCCAGCGGACTACGGCGCCGGTCTTGAAAACCGGTAGTGCTCACGCGCTACGGGAGTTCGAATCTCCCCCTCAGCGTAACTTTTAAATCTTTTTTAAAAATCTTTCTGTTCTTAAACTATTAATTTCATTTTCTGATGGGTTGCCGCGCCAGTTATAAATTATGCATTAAACAATTTATTATGTTGAAATGCTTTGCAGTTCACTTAATATGTTTGTAATAAAACTGAAAATAGGAAAAATAGGATCTCCCGGACTGAAACTTTATATATAAATTTCTACATTATGCTTTTAAAGTTTTCAGTACCGGAAATAGTAAAGTTTTCGTTTATTTATATAGATATTTTTCCATTGGTCATCGGTTAACGAATTTTATGCACAACTTCGAATACCACGTGTAGCGATTTTCCAACATAATTTTTAGATATATTACATAAAAAATAACACTTTTTGACGTTTTGCACCTTAACCGAATCCACATGGATATTTTTCTATAAGTCTGTTCTAGAATGTTGTTTAAAGCTGATTTGTTCTTTGCTCTTTATTTCCGGAGCCTGGTGTAGCTCCTGTGAAGGAAAGATCAGTGCCAGGGGCTTTTTTGTGCGTGAAATACTTCTTCAAATTTAATTCAAACACCTGGGCATGGTATGAAATTCAGCGAAATCCTTGCAGGTTATGGAACTCATTTTCGATATCTTGGAGGAGTTAAAGTTAAATTTATATCCAGAAAATGAAGATGAAGATCTTATGATCTTCTAAAGGGTACAAATTTTTACAATTTAAAAGTGATATCATTTTTAATAAACTTACTCTTTATTAAAGAGCCGATTCCTGAACTCAAAATTAGCTTCTTTAGATCGCGTATTTTAAGTGGCCAAATAAGTTTTTGATCCCGAAAACAATCCTGAAAAATTCAACTATTAAAGAATAAAATGGGTTTTGGGATCAGCTCATAAGGAAATTTATGAAAAATCTCTTTATATTATAAAGAGATCCCCAGGAAAGTAACCAGGATAAAAGACGTGACAAGGTACCAGGATTCCCATAAGATTGCAGCGAAAGCTGATTTTTTAAAATTCAGGTTATGAATTAACTGGCCTCCTCTGGTTATCAGGTATACACCATACAATGTGAATATCAGGCTGAAATCTACGGGGACGATTTCGAATTCGATCGCCAGGATAGGAATCGTGACAAACAGATACGCTGCGTATGAATATGATAGAATCTGGAGGGATTTCGGGTAGACAGCTTCTCCTCCAAACATCTTAAATAATCCGTGTAAAACAGCACTATCAATAAAAAGACGCGTGATAAAGACAAACAGGAATCCGGCAAAGAAGAAGGGAAGAGCTTCCCAGGTGATCTTTTCTCTCATCAGTATTGTTCCGGGGATCAGACTGCATATGAGAGCAAAAATTACAGGATCAGAAAAATCTTTTTCTGAGGATACCCGCTTGAAGAAGTCTGAGGGTTGTAACAGGATATCTCTAAATATATTTACGAAGCCCATGGTAAAACCTGAAATTTACTTATTTTAAAAAGTAAAATAGTCTTCATAAATATAAGAGTTTTCGCATAGATTTAATAATCTGATCGGTCCATATAAAAATCCGAAAAGCAGCAAAAAAGTCTTTTGATATCTTTTAACAAAAAAATAAAAATATATGGTTTCGGTGTTGATGCGGCTGTTAACTTCATTTTTGAAAAATTAAATTTCTTTCTTGAATATGCCGCTTCCCACCTTCATTTTACAGTTTATTCTTCGCCCATTTCTCTTCTGAATTCGATATAATCTCTCTCGACTTCTTCGAGTTCGTATTCCATTTTATCCCCCATCTTCTATTGTGATAACAGTAGATTATTTTTGTCTTTGATTATTCACAAAAACGATTTCTTTGAATTTACCTTAATCCCCATTTTGGAAAATGCTCTTCATTTATATAAAGTTTTCTGTAAACCTGTATATCTTCCTGCCGAATACCAAAAGTTAACATTTCTTCCCATTATTTATTATACTGTGTGGGGACGATAAGATATTTTTAAATGAAATGTATGGTATTTTCTGTTTTCATGCGTAAAAGTTCAAAACCTGAACTCATCCTGGGTATCAGGAACCTTGCAGGGCTTGAGGCCTGTTCCAGCTATGCGGATGCTGTCTATTTTTCAACCGACAGGCTCAGCCTGAGGGCAAAAGCAAAAGAAATTACTCTGGAATCCCTTGGCGAGTTTGTTTATGAGGTGAAAGCGAGAGGTCTCAGGGCTTATCTGGCTGTAAACTCGGCAGTAAATGAGAGCCGGCTCGAGGAAGTATCGGATGTGGTAACTGCAGCTTCAAACGCAGGAGTAGATGCAGTTATCGCCTGGGATCCGGCTGTGATCCTGAAGGCGCGGAAAGCAGGGCTTCGAATCCATATCTCCACGCAGGCAAACGTTACAAACCACGAAACTGCAAATTTTTACAGAACTCTCGGGGCAGAGCGCATTGTGCTTTCGAGAGAACTTTCCCTTGAAGAGATACGGAAAATAGGTCAGCAAACTGAAGTGGAAATCGAAACTTTCGTGCACGGTGCAATGTGCATGGCAGTTTCGGGCAGATGCCACCTGTCGGCTTACGCTCTCGGGAAGTCCGGGAATTGCGGGGAGTGCACCCAGCCCTGCAGGTGGAAATGGGAGCTTCACGGGGAAAACGGGCTTGTTGCAGAAAGCCTTGGGAAGTACCTTCTCAGTGCAAAAGACCTATGCATGATAGGGTATATTCCCGAACTTCTTGAAGCCGGCATAAGTGCCTTTAAAGTAGAAGGGCGGCTGCGGGGTCCCGGTTATCTTGAAGTTGTTTCGCGCTGCTACAGGGAGGCAATCGATGCATGCAGAGAAGGAAACCATACTCCTGAAAAAACAGAAACCTGGAGGCGCGAACTTGCTTCTGTTTATAACAGGGGCTTTTCGACAGGCTTTTACTTTGGGGTCCCGGGCCTTGACGGCTTTTCTCCTGAAAAAGATATGAATGCCTCGGAAAAGAAGCGCAGGGCTGTGGGAGTTATCGAAAATTATTATCCAAAACAGCAGGCTGCAGCCGTCAGGCTTCTCGAAGAAGGGATTACAGTCGGAGATGAGATCGTAATTGAAGGAAATACCACTTACCTTAGGCAGCGGGTTAGCTCTCTGAAGATAAAAGGCGAAGCCCTTGCAAGGGCTGAAAAAGGGGAAAACGTAGGCCTCGCTGTTGACGGCGAAGTAAGGAAAAATGACCGGATTTTCATAGTATAATTAAAAAATACAACAGTAGCTATATATTGGATTCTTCCTATACCGATAGCAAATTGCATGAAAGAATTACTGTGTCTAATTCCGGTAATAACCTCGATCGGCTGGACACCCTTTTATCGCATAAATAACCTTATCCGTTAACCCAGGGCGGCTGGCCAAACCTTCATCCGGGTAAACTGCCGCCGATTAATAGCCGGTCTTCTGATCGAAATATTCTTGATTGAAAATTATTCTTTATAAACAATTCTCTGACCGATAAACAGCCTTCCTGCATAATAAAGGACAGCTATAGGATTGATTTCCTGAGTGAGCGGGTATATTATTCCTGTTTATCCCGGAGCCAGTAAAGGTGATACTTTGATAAGCGTCAACGAAATGGGATCATATGTTATCGAAGAGATGCTCGACTGGAGCGAAGACCTGAAAACCGAAGTCATCAAGCTCGAAAACGGGGCTACGGTTATTGACTGCGGAGTTAAAGCCGAGGGTGGTTATGAAGCCGGGATGTACCTGGCAAGGCTCTGCCTGGCTGACCTTGCTGACCTCAGGTACACCACCTTTGACCTGAATGGCCTTAAATGGCCTGCCATCCAGGTAGCAACTGACAATCCTCTAATTGCCTGTATGGCTTCCCAGTACGCAGGCTGGAGAATCTCTGTCGGTGGCTACTTTGGAATGGGTTCGGGCCCTGCACGTGCACTCGGCTTAAAACCTAAAGAACTCTATGAAGAAATCGGGTATGAAGATGACTTTGAAGCTGCAGTCCTGGTCCTGGAGTCCGACAAACTCCCTGATGAGAAAGTTGTGGAACATATTGCAAAACACTGCAGCGTAGACCCTGAAAACGTGATGATTGCTGTTGCTCCGACTGCCTCTATTGCAGGTTCTGTCCAGATCTCAGCTCGTGTCGTAGAAACCGGAATCCACAAGTTTGAATCCATCGGTTTTGATATCAACTGCATTAAAAGTGGATACGGTGTTGCCCCTATTGCTCCTGTTGTCGGAAATGATGTTCAGTGCATGGGTTCAACCAATGACTGTGTGATCTACTGCGGCGAAACCAACTACACAGTCCGCTTTGACGGGGAACTGGCCGAACTTGAGGAATTCGTAAAGAAAGTACCTTCCAAAACCTCAGGCGACTTCGGAAAGCCCTTCTACCAGACCTTCAAGGAAGCAAACTTTGATTTCTTCAAGGTTGACGCAGGCATGTTCGCCCCCGCACGGCTTACTGTAAACGACCTTAAGAGCACAAAAACCATTTCCAGCGGCAGTCTCTATCCGGAAATCCTGCTTCAGTCCTTCGGAATCAGGCAGGTTTAAAGGGCAAATGCCCTTTTTAATCCTCTTTTTAATATTCTTTTTAGTTTTTTCCCTTTTTCTGTTTTCATTTTATTATCTGAAATTCTCTTCGTTTCCCGAATTTCTGTTGATGAATGCTGTTACCATTACTTATTTAAGCGAATGTCTCCAATCTTACTGTAGAAATATAATGCTACGAATGAAATGCTCAAAAAGCAGGATTTTACTGAAAGATTAAGGAGAAATTTTCGTGCCAATAATAAACACTTCACAGGGAGTAGGAGGCATACTGAATAGTTTCAGGAGCCTTGTCGAAGGAGCAAAAAAGATCACTTTTGTAGGAACTCCAGGATTTTGCACCCCTTTTGCGGAACTTCTCGGTTTTGTAGTCCGAGACAGAAAGCTCGCTTTCATTTCCAGTGTGGACTTTGAGAAAGCCAGGTCTATTTATATGACTTCAGAGGGGATGCAGCTTGGAGAACCTACAGATACGCACGCTGAAGTTGTTGTCCTGCTGGGCGGGCTTGCGATGCCAAAGATGGAGATAAGCCCTGAAAAAGCAAAGGACGTCGCTACAAAAATCCTCGAAGGCTCGGAAAAAAGAAAAATTATCGGAGTCTGCTTCCAGTCCACGTTCATGCAGCAGAAATGGGACGAGATAATTAACTTTGATTATATCATTAATTCTGACCTGGCTGTTGAAGTGCAGGAAATCTGAAAATCTCCGAAATCAATTTTCCAGAATGTTCCTGAGGATTCTAAGCAGAGAAAATTTATTTTCTTCACTTTTTCCCTTTTTCTCTGATCCTGTAATTTTTCTAATAAGATACAGTTATATCCGATCCTATCTTATGACATATGATGATTATGGGGAAAGATGCTAAAGAAATCAAAGAATTGAAGGGCTTTTTGCCCAGGTCTATTGCGTATGCCGGACAGATAAACGAAGATTTTGCCGAAGGGATCGCAGGTTTTTATAAAGCCGTATGGGATGAAAGGGAAGGCGGACTTTCTATGAAACAGAAGCATCTCATTGTCTTTGCTATTGCCTGCTCCAACAACAACACACAAAGTGCTGCCAAAATACTGGAACGGCTTCATAAATTCGGGGCCACAAGAGCCGAGATCGCTGACGCTATGATGATTGCTGCCTGGACTGGCGGGATCCAGCATTTCACGGATTTCAGTGCAGTAGTACTTAAAGAAATGGAGAGATTAGGCTATTAAAATCCATCTTTCTTTAATTTTTCAGAGCATCTTCGATTTTAAATGAGTGTTTCATTTTTACAAATATTCCACTTTTTAAATCCATTTTACAATATCAGTAATAGATCCTGCAGAGTCCGAAGGCCTGGCAAAAAATGGACTTTACAGGTAAGAGAGTAAACGGTCCCGTTCTTTTTAGAGAAGTTCAAAAAATGAACCTGATGCTGCTCTGAACCATTGTTGCGATTCCTGTCATTCCTTCATGTACGGTCCCTGACCAGCAGTTCTTACTCCGAAAGCCCTTTGGAGACAACCCGGCTCCCTCCTGGATGATGCTTCTTCTACTTCTGGTATTCTGAGTTCTTTTCCCGCTTTACTCAGGACCTTTCAAACTATTTTTTTTCGTTTGTCTTACCTATCTTTGTGTAAATTCTTTCAAATTCTTCTAGATTCATCTAAATTCTTCTAAATCTGATTATTCTCCAATTTTTAAATTAACCGATATATACAATTTTTATTTTTTTCGGAAGGTTTATTTACTCAGTTTTTATAGAAAGAGTCAGGAATGTTTTCAACGGAAGGCCCTTATTTCAGTATCGAATCCATAGCTAGTGTTTGAATTAAGTACGAACAGGCAATTCAGGTACATGCAAGATATACCTCTCAGCAGCATTGAGGCGCCTGTTCACCAGGCAAATCTAAAGTACATTTCTAATAAAAACATGTATAAGTAAGGCACGTTTCAAGGAAGGGGTTTTTATGGAACAGCCGGAAACACGTGTAATCTTTCGGGAGGTACAGGATCTGCGCAATAACATTTTTCTGGTTTCTGTCCTTTATCCTGCGATCCTGCTCTGGTATATCGAGATCCACCGCCTGGTCTTCGGAAAACCTGCCGGGGTTCAGAATATTCCTGACATATACTTATCAGCGCTCTGGATTATTTTCGGGTTATTTTTCCCCCTCATATTCTACTGTACAAAACACATAACTGAGGTCAGAAGTGATGGAATATATATGCGCCTGATACCCCTGAATCCTTCTTTTAAAAAGATTCCTTTCTATATAGTGGAAGAATGCAAAATTAAGGCTTATGACCCCCTCACAGGGAAAGAGTCTGATGTATCACAGTCTTCTAAAAGAGTTAATCTGGTTGTGATTCTGAAGCTCATTTCCGGAAAAAGAATGCTCATCAGCTCCAGAAAACCCGAAGAGCTCTACAGCGCAATCACACAGGCTGCAGCACAGTACTGAGAATTCCTGCTTTTCACAGGTAAGTGCCGGCTTTTTTACCCCCATTTCCATTTTTAAGACCCTCAGTGTTTTTCCGGGCGTATTACCCGAAGTCGAAAGCGCAAAAAGCAAAACCTTATATAGAACTCAGCTACTGTTGAAAGTAAATTACTAAGATTTTAAAGAAACATTCTCTAGAAGGTAGATAAAAAAATGGTCTGGGGGATAGATTTTTCCCCGATAGGAACTGAAGCTCTTTACAGAGAGCAGAATGGAAAACTCCTGATTGAGCTTGAGCTACACAGTATAATGCAGATTTTCAATTCTTTTGATCCTGCCCCTTTTCACGAAAAAGAGCTTGATGAAAATGCAGAAGTATATATCTATAACACAGTTGGAGAATTCCCTCTAAAAAAGCCTCTTGAACTCATGATATACGTTCCCCCTTCCGAATTTGATGGAGAAACGGGGCGTACTCTTAATGAAGCGATCAGGAATCACTTTTCTTACAGGGAACTTCTCACGGAAATAGAATTGAGGAGGCTTCTTCAGCGGGGGAGGAGAAACATGACAATTGCTGTTGTTTTCCTCTTTCTCTGCCTGCTCATGATCCGGATTCTTTCAACTTTTGAAGGAGGCCTTGTAAAGACCATGCTTTCCGAAGGCCTGACTATCACCGGCTGGGTTGCTATGTGGGAGCCTGTTTATGTTTTTCTCTATGGGTGGTGGCCCATTGTGCAAAAAAGAAATATTTACAGGAAGATCGTAAGCATGCATGTAAGTGTCATACCTGGCTCCCCGGGTGGGGTAAAAATGACAGACAACCGTTTTTTACCGAATAAAGGCTGACTGCAGGATAGCGGCCCGGAAAAACCGGAATTTTTACTTCCCGGGCTGGTGCCCTTTGTACTGAAGGCCGTAAAAGGATAAAGACCTTCATCCCTCAATAAAAACAGGAATTAAACCTTCATTCGAATATCTGCGCATCCACAACCACGTGCAGGATGCCCGGAGAGTATTTTTTTATCCTGCGGGTCTCCAGAATCTCCACTTTTTTTCCCAGGGCGTCGGCAGCTTTTTTTATCCTTTCCTGAGGCCTGGTTCTGGCGAGATTCTCCGGGACTGTTTCATGATAGTGCAGAATCCCTCCTTTTTTCTTCAGAGCTTTTATAGCCGGCTCAAGATAATGATGAGTGGTCCCCACATAACCCATAAGCACGCGGTCGGCTGTCCCTTCCGGAGCAACCTTCGAGCAGTCTCCACATATCGGGACAAAGATCTCCTCTGCCTTATTTAGCCTGATATTTTCCTTCAGGTAGGCAAAGGACTCAGGATTAATTTCAATGCCTGTAATTTTTTTCGGCCTGGAATGGACAGCCATGGGAATTGAAAAATACCCTATTCCTGCAAACATATCCACTATAACTTCTCCTTCTCCAAGCCTGCTCATCCGTTTCCTCTCATTCAGGTTGCCCTTGGAGTACATCACTTTTGTTACGTCCTGCTTAAAAAAGCAGCCGTGCTCCTTATGGATGGTTTCCGTCCCACTGCCGAGAAGAAGTTCTCTTTTTGGCTGGCGAAACTGCCCTTCGATTCCGAAGTCTCTTACCACGCTCCTGCACTTTGGGCACATGGAAAGCAGAGCCTGGGCTATCAGGAGCTTTTTTTCATCGAGGTTTTCAGGGATGCTGACTATTACTATATCTCCCAGGATCTGCCAGCCTGACGGGACGTCTACAAGTTCGGATTCGGAGAGATATTCTTTAAGGTATTCTTTCAGGGATCCGGATTTTTCCAGAAATTCGGGGGTTTCCTGTTCTGTTACCGGAAAATCTCCTACTCTTTCTCCTGCAGCCTCAGTGACGGGGATTTCCAGGAAACTGCCTTCTAAGGTCTGAATTTTCCGGATTTTTCTTGTAGTGTCCAGAAATTTTACAGCAATTGCTTTTTGCCTGATTTCTTCCCCTTTTTCTGGGGGAACCCGAATTATTCTGTACATTGGAATTGAAGGATTGAATGCATTGGATTAATGTTTTGTGTTTGATTCTTTTGTAAATCATTTACTGAAAATAATAAAAAATTTGGCATGAAGTATATTTTACATACTAAAAATAGAACAAATAAGAAAGTATAAGTAATCAAAGAAAGTAGACATTTTAGATGGTGATGTATCCTCTTAGAGGACATCATGCTTTTTGGCTGTCTGGAGCGAGCAATAGGGCGATGAAAACTCCTATGACCAGTTTGAACTGTAAATCTTAAAACACATTTTTATTTTTTCATAAGTTCCCTATGGATAGGAAAATACTGCAGGTAAATAAACAGCTAAAGGCGAAAATCGCTGGAAATTTTTACATTTCTAACTATAATCTGATTATTTCCAGAATCAAGGGTTATTTTTCTAGAAAGGTGTTGGGAAGGAGATGATTCTATATTTTTATGTGAGTGTGGAAAATTAGTAAAGGGAAAACTGCAGGAAGACACATTCGAAGATTATATTAAGACATCCCAAAATCCATCTACCAGAACTATAGGACACAGGAATTGCGGGCTTACTTTTAATTTTGTGGATGGAAACTGGCCAAGGAAGTATTCTTCAAGAAGAGAATTAAAAACTTTAGCGGCAACTTTTGCGGAAACCAATGAATTCTCTTCCGAAAAAGCTGCAAGATTTCTTCTTGAAGTGGACAGGCTCAAGTCTCATGGTAAGCTTTCGGATGAGAGAATTCTAGTGTATGCATACCAGAATGTTTTGAAATCTAAAAGCACGGGTGAGCCAGTTATTTGAATAGGAAGTCCGATTTTCCAAAAATAGATTCACATTTGTATAAAACATATGAAGCCATATACTGATAATCTCGAACATCTTCTGGACGAGCTTTCAAGAATAGACCTACTGATGAGAAGCTACCTTGAAAACTTGCAGGAGAATTTTCCTGAAGCTGGAGATGAATTAAGGGGTCTGTACATTTATGAGGCTGAAATAGAATGGATTCAGAGAAATCCAGGTTTCGAAAGCAGACAAGGCACACTGTCAGATTTAAGAATTGAAAACCTTAAGGAAATTAATTTATTAAGAAAAGAAATCGATGCCAAAAAAGAAGAAAGCCTGAAAAAAGGAAGGGAATTGAGGCTTCATATCCTTTCCGAACTTTTTGGCCTTGATTCTTTTGAAATAGACATACTTTTGGTCGGGCTTGTCCCGGAACTGGATCTCAAATATGAGAAGCTCTACTCATATCTTCAAAACGATGTGACTAAAAAAAAGCCAACAATATACCTAGTTCTGTCTATGCTCTTTCCAACAATTGAGGGAAAAATTAAGGCTAGAGCATATTTCTCACCTGCTTCCCCTCTTCTAAAAAATCATATGGTTTATCTATTGGAGGGAGAAACAAGAGCTGGGTTGTCCCTTATATCCCGTTTTATCAAAATAGATGACAGAATAGTTAATTTTTTGCTTGGGTTTGATGATCCGGACCTGAAAATTAGGGATTTTTGTTCTGTAATAAAACCCAAAAGGTCTTTTGAGGACCTTATTCTGCCTGCAGATTTCAAAAGCAAGTTAATTAATATGGCAAGCCTGTACAGCGGAAACAAGCTCCCACTGAAGCTTCTATTTTGCGGTCCTTCAGGAAGCGGGAAAAAAACCGCTGCAGAAGCTCTCTGCAGGGCAGCAGGAATAAATCTTCTTGTAGTAGACTCAAAGGTCCTGCTTGAAGGCCCGTCTCTCGAAACTGCAGATCTCATAATGCGAGAAGCGCTCCTGCAAAATTCTGCACTGTATCTTCAAGCTTTTGATACGCTTCTCGAAGGCAGTGAACAAAAGAATTTTCCTGCATTCCTGATACAGGCTCTAAAGACCTTTCCAGGATGGATATTTTTGGCAGGAAAAGAATCCATTGAATTCGATAGAGGCTTGATAAATAACAGTTTTATTCCATGTGTCTTTCCTCTACCCTCATACCTGATTCGTAAACAGCTGTGGAGTTCCTGCCTGAAAGACTACAAGCTAGCCAAAGGAGTGGATGTGAATGCGCTTGCGAGCAAATTCAAGTTCAGTGGCGGTCAAATAAGGGATGCTAGCCAGACAGCACATAGCTTTTCAGGTGAAAAAAATTCAACCAGCCCGATATTATCTATGGAAGATTTCTATAAAGGTTGTAAGACGCAGTCTAACCAAAAACTAAGCTCCCTGGCTCTGAAAACCAATCCACATTATACATGGGAAGATATCATTCTTCCTAAAGACACACTGGAGCATTTAAAAGAAGTCTTTGGTTTTATCAAGTACAAAGGAAAGGTGCATTCCGATTGGGGCTTTGAAAAGAAATTGTCTCTTGGAAAAGGCCTGAACGTTCTCTTTTCAGGCCCACCCGGAACCGGAAAAACCATGGCTGCAGAGATTCTTGCAAATGAAGTAAAACTGGACATTTATAAAATCGATTTATCAAGCCTTGTCAGCAAGTACATAGGAGAAACAGAGAAAAATCTGAAAAAAATCTTTGAAGAAGCTGAAACGAGCAATTCTATCCTCTTCTTTGATGAGGCTGATGCTCTCTTCGGTAAGAGATCCGAAGTAAAGGATTCTCACGACCGCTATGCGAATATTGAGACCGCTTATTTGCTTCAGAAAATGGAGGAACATGAAGGAATAGTGATTTTAGCGAGCAATTTTAGGAAAAACATGGACGATGCCTTTCTCCGCAGACTTCATTTCACAATAGAGTTTCCTCTTCCTGATGAGAAATCAAGAGAAAGTATCTGGCGAAAAACGTTCCCAGAGGAAACCCCAATTGCAAAAGATGTGGATTTTCCTTTTCTTTCAAAATTTAAGCTAGCCGGAGGGAATATTAAAAATATAGTTCTTGCTGCCTCTTTTTTGGCTGCGGAAAACTCCAGGGAAGTTGCAATGGAACACCTAATTAAAGCCACAAAAAGAGAGTACCAAAAAATTGGAAAACTCTTTACTGAAACCGACTTTGGAGAATACTATAAGTTTTGTAAGTAATCTTGCAGAGTTGAACGCGTCTGCATTTTTAAGAAGCATAGGACTTACGTACTTGAGATGAAAAATCAAGTACAATGGACGTTACAGATAAATGCATAATTTAGACGGTTGATGGTTCAATGCCATTGATTTCTCAGTTCAACCGCGTAAGTCCTAAAGCAATTAGACGATCCCTATAAAAATGAAAAAACCGGAATTCTCATATTTCGGTCTGATGCTTCGCATCACCCCGGAATGACGGGTTGGGTATCACCACGTCGCGGTGCCCCTCATCGTGGGCTGTCCTGCCGAATTGGCGGTCCACAGGTCGAGGCCGGCGGAGCATCGGTGGCGTTGACGCTGAACTCGCTGCCGTCGAACAGCGGTTGCAGCCCGCGATAGCCGAGCGTCGTTGGCGGCTTGCCGCCGTGGAGCTGGGCGGCGATTTCGACGAGCAGCGCCGCCTGCAGCGGGCCGTGGACGACCAGGCCGGGATAGCCCTCGACCTTGGTGACGTAGTCGCGGTCGTAGTGGATGCGGTGGCCGTTGAAGGTCAGCGCCGAATAGCGAAACAGCAGCACCGGGTCGGCCATGATGCCGTTCGCGGATCCGCGCGGCCGACGGTGCGGCGGGCGGCTTGCCGGCGTGGCCGTTCTGGCCGGCCGCGGCCGCCATCTCGCGATAGACGATGTCCTGACGCTCGCGGACCGAGATGCCGCGCGGCGTCGAGACCACGTGGTCGACCGAGACGAAGCACAACGTCGCCGGTGCTGCCGGTCTTCATGCGTCAGGTCCGAGATGCGCGAGGCGCGCGTCACGTGTCGCCGACGCGCAAGCGGCATCGACGAAGTTCCATTCCGCCGCCGGCCCACATCCGGGCGCGGCAGCGGCACCGGCGGCAGAAAGCCCCGTGAGTGGGATGGCCGTCGGCGCTGACTGCCGACAGCGGCAACGACCGGAAGCGTCAGGCACCAATGCGCGGTGCACGGTGCGGGATCGCCCGGCCTTCGGATTCGCCGACATCGAGGAACAATGTGGGCGCAGGCCCGTCACCAGATGGGCGGTGACGATATCGGTAGTCTCGCTCGGTGCGGCCGATCCATTGCCGCAAGTGATCGAGATCGGGCTTGTCGGTCATGACGATTTGGTCCGCACCGCCGAAGGCCCGGTTGCATGGGTATTTTCGCCGATGCCGGGCACGGCGCCATAGCGTCGCGGCTCGCCGACGAAGATCGCGGCCGGCGCGGCATAGTTCACCTTGCCATTCGGCGTATCGACCTCGATGCGGTGCATGCGGTGCACGGCGAGGTCGGCCATGGTGTTGACCTCGGCAAAGGCGATGTCGGCGTCGGAAAGGCGCTTGAGCAATTCGTCACGGGTCAGGCTGGCAAAGATGTCGCCGACGGTCTTGTCGGTGAGGGCGCGGTTGCGGACGCGCTCGACCATGCTGGAAAACCGGGGATC
>CAVRJG010000047.1:0-34131 GCA_963721455.1 uncultured Methanosarcinaceae archaeon | reverse complement strand
GCCATTATTTTTAATTTTCTTGCTTTTCTTATCGTTTTATCAGCATGATGTGACCTTGAATTATCCACAACAAGAATTATTCTCTTCTCTGGATTCTGTTTCACAATTTTTTCCAGGAATTCACATACATTTTCTGCTTTTGAACTTTCCATAAAATCGATGAGATTGCTACCGTTAATTGAATAAAATGCAAATGCATTTGCTTTTATATAATCCATATTTTTTATCATCACAGGTTTTTTGAATGACCATAACCGTTGAGTATTTGCCTTTGTTTGTGGTGAAGATTCATCCAGAAAACCTATGATATATTGCTCATCTGGACCAATATATGCTGGAATTGCTTCGGTTAACTTTTTTTAAAATTTCTTCGGCGTTTTCAGGCCTTCTGTAGTCAAGAGTATATGGTTTAGAGTGATACATTTTAAAATTATGCAGTATAACTCCGATTTGTTTCTGTGAATACTCTACACCATATTTTTCCTTTATTAGCTCCAAAACTTCTCTGGTAGTCCAATAATCCTTATTTTCCAACAAGGCTCTTAATTCTTCTATTTGCTCATCTGTCAGCTTGGACTTTCTTCCCCCACTAAAATTTGGTATTAAGGCGGCATAGCCGCCTTTATTCCAATCATCCTGCCAGTAATATCCTGTTTTCTTAGTCACTCCAACTTTAATAGCAGCTTCTTCAACAGAGTCTCCCAAATACCTAAATTTGACAAAATAGAGCCTTCAGCACTCTTGAATTGTTTTCGTGTTTGATTAAAACGTTGATCTCAGCGAGAGTTACATTTCGATCAATCGGAATTTGTTCCTTCCCCACCATAAAAGAATATAAGCATTAATATGTGTAATAAGTTGTGTTGGAAACTATAAGCCGTTAAGGGTTTGGTCAGATAATAGCATTTATGGAGCTGTTCTCTTTAGGATTTATTGCTCAGTTGTTCATATCGCTGATGCGATATGAATTTGAGGAAATCAAGCATAAGTCCACAAAATTCATCAAAAAAAGCTTGATGAATTTGACACTTACAATAAAATTCCTGAAAAACGGGGTCAAAAATCATATTTTTGCGAATTTTGATAAAATCAATAGCTTAATAGTAGCAAAAATGGGCACTATTCCCTAGAATTTATTATAAAATTCGATGGATTCATAACCTCCTGTCAAACTAATTTGAGCTAAAAATAGAACAGATTTTCAATATCAATTAGTGAATACTGTCAAATTAAGGTAACAATGAAAAAACGAACTTAAACTCTGGAATAGGCGTGGACTTCCGCAGATCTCCGGCCGTTTTGTCAGTTTCTTCCGGTTCTTTATCTGTTTTTTCTGTTTCGTTATTTTTTTCAATATCTTCTGATACTTCCTGTGCAGTTTCCGTTTGAACGGATCCTTCATAACGGAATACAACAGGCACATCGTTAACTCCGATCTCTTTTCCCATCATGTCAAATACACCGTAAATATTGTCAAGAGTAGAATTATTAACTTCCGAGCCTTCCAGAATTCCTACTCCTATACAATTCTCAATGCCCCAGCCATAGCTTATTACCGGCCCCTCCGGATACTTATAAGGTTCCATATCGTTTCCTGCAAGTTTACAGATTGTATCGAGTTGATCGTACCATTCTCGCCTCTGATCTTCGATATAGAACTCGCCTTCTTTTCCATAAGTGGCAATTAACGTATTTTCGCGTTGAGATCCAATGCTTTTAAGCCCTAGTTTTGAAAATGTCCGGACCATTTCATTTTCATCGTTTAGAGCATCTGTGAGCGGTCCAACTGCGCGCTTATCCCCGATTCTACCGAGAGCTTCAGCCGCGCGCACCCGGACGTTCGGATCTTCGTCACCGAGGGCCCGGATCAAAGGTTCCACGGCAGGCTCCCCCATCAGACCCAGAAAATAACCCAGATCTGCATCAAGCTCCGGCTCTTCTTTTAGTGCCTGGATCATGGGCTGTATTGCTCTCTCGTCTCCGATTCCGGCAAGGACTTGAACTGCCTCTCTCTGGAGAAAAACATTTTCGTTTTCATCCTGTAAAATCTTAATAAGGGGCTCTACGGCAGGTTTTCCGATTGCAATAAGGGCATTGTTTCCAGCTTGTTCGACTTCCCACTCTTCGTCCGTAAGCAGTCCGATAAGCGGTTCGACGGCTCTTTCGTCCTTTATCTTACCTAAGGTTACGGCTGCGTTCTCCCGGAGTTCCGGATCTTCAACTCCAAGCGCCAGGATTAAAGGTTCAACTGCAGGTTCTCCAATTTCAACCAGGGCTTTTACGGAATCTGTTTTAACATTTAAGTCCGAAGCGCTAAGATTCCGGATTAAAGACTCCATTTCCGGCTCTTTTGAAATGGCACTGGCTACATGGACTCCACAAAATAGAGATAATTGGATAATTATCAATGTAAAAGCTATAAAAGCGATCTTTAATTTACAAACTCTCATCTTACAGACCCTCTTGATCACCAAATCAAATTTACAAAGCAAGCCGCATACAGGCCCCCCTATAGCACCCTGTAAGAGAAATAAAATAAAAATGTAATTCAGCCAGGAAAATCGGGTCTGGAACTGATATTTATCCGGGTTAAACTGTCAGAGGATATTTAGGCTGGGTTTTTAGGTCAGGGTGCGTTTTTGTTCAACAAGCCTTCCGTAGAAGTTTGCAATGAATATTGAATTTGTAAAGAACATGGCTGGTATGCCCACGAGTACAATTGAAAGGAATGCAAAGATAATAACAAGAGCGTACTGTTTCAGTACTGCTATGACATAATCTCCAAGGTTGTTCCTGACAATATCCAGCAATTGAAACTCAAAGAAAGACTCAATGGTTTGCTTCCTGAAGAAGTTAACCACAAGAATAGGAACCACAAAGAAACCGAGCAGCAAGTTCACTAGGCTTCCCAGGGTCTCATTGACGTAAGTTGCTGCAAACAATATAGCCACATATGCGATATAGAAAGGAAGAGCCTTCAGGAAAGTTATGAACCCGAGCTTCAGGTCTTCCATAAAATCGAGTTTTATAAGCCCTTCATACCTGCCCTCGACAAACTCATTAACCAGCCTTACGATATAACCGAAGAGTGCAAACCACCCCAGAATCGGAATGATCAACCAGAGTGCATAGAGAAGTCTTTTTGGAGTTTTGAACGGATACTTAAAAGCATCTGAAAAACTTATGGTCTCCATAATAATCACCTGAAGTTATTCCGTCTTTTCAAGTATATAAAACTTAGTAAAAATAAAATTTAAGATATAGTAATTACAGTAAGTATCTTTTAAGAGATTAAAACTTAAAGTGATAAATTAATCTATTGTTATGGTAAAAAGTCCTGAGACCTCAAAAGAAGAGTAAAGGTTCAAAAGATAGAGTACGATTTTTTAAATAAAAATTGGTGGGATCGGGGTGAATAATCCCCGGATCTTCTCACACGCTATATAGAAAAGAAACACTTATTCGGGAATTATTTTTTCTTCTTGATTTCCTTTGCAAGCTTCTTCCTTGCATCCTTGCTGCCTGCGGAAGCCATTTTTTCCAGCTCTCCCATCTTTTCTTTCTTAGCGATCTTCTTCTTATCCATATCTTTTTTAGACATTGCCATAGTGCGTACCTTCATAAATTTTGTGAAGTTACAATATCTGTTACAGGCGTTACTGCAATGAAGTGCCTCAATAGATATCGCGTAATCCATCATTTTCAGTTTTAAAAGTATTTATCAGTTTCCCGCGATAGGAAAATTCTTTAGCAGGAATGTCAGGTCAGATTAAAGGTGTAATTTATCCGGTACAGAATATTACAGGGATCAGATTAGACTCGATGGGGTTAATAAGGATTAAGAGAGGCAGAAAAATGATGAAAAGGGAATTAAAGAAAAATCTGAAAAGGGAATTGAAGAAAGTATGAAAAGGGAATTAAAAACGATAGATTCCCTCAAATAACTTTTACCTGAATTACCGCCCTTCCTTTTCCTTCCTATATTCACACATTGCCCTGACAAGACCATTGAACGGGGGAGACGGCCTACCCGGTCTGGACCTGAACTCTGGATGGAACTGGGAACCAAAGAAGAAACGTTTTCCAGGAATCTCGGCAATCTCCATTCTGTTCTTGTTTTTGCCGGAAAAGATAATGCCAAAGGATTCCAGCCTGTCCACGAACTCCGGATTAACCTCATACCTGTGGCGGTGGCGCTCGACAATGTAATTGGTTCCGTAGAGTTTTGAGGCAATAGAACCTTCTTTGAGGAAGGCTTCATAGTCCCCGAGGCGCATCGTGCCGCCCATATCCGCAACACCGGTCTGCTCCGGCAGGATATCAATTACCGGGTAAGGAGTGTCTTCGTCAAACTCCGTACTGTTTGCCTTTCCAAGGTTAGCCACATTTCTGGCAAACTCGATGACTGCAAGCTGCATGCCCAGGCAGATCCCAAGGAACGGGATGTCGTTTTCCCTGGCAAACTTGATTGCCATCATCTTGCCTTCAGTCCCGCGCCCGCCAAAGCCACCCGGAATAAGGATTCCGTCAAACTGCAGGAGCTTCTCAACCTCTGCCGGGTCTTCTTCCAGGGTTTCGGCTTCAACCATGTTGACCTCAACCCTGCACCCGTTATCAATTCCCCCATGCTTGACAGCCTCAAGGATGCTGAGGTAAGAATCCTCAAGATTGGTGTATTTTCCGACAATTGCCAGTTTAACCTTATCGGTTGTGGATTTCATCCTTGCGACCATATCCTTCCACCCACTGCTTTCGACACTTGATTCCAGTTGCAGGTGCTTCATGAGCTGGGTGGTCAATCCCTGCTCTTCGATCACAAGAGGGACTTCATAAATATCGTCGGCATCATGGGCGCTGATAACCAGTTCCTGGGGCACGTCACAAAAGAGAGCGATCTTTTCCTTGGCACTTTCTTGAAGAGGAGACTTCGACCTTGCAACGATTACTTCAGGGCTCAGACCAAGCGCCCGGAGTTCTTTTACCGAATGCTGGGAAGGCTTGGTTTTTTGCTCACCCTGAAGGTCTTCCATAACCAGGGTAACATGAATAAATACGATATTTTCGGAAGGCTCTTCCCTGTGCATCTGGCGTACAGCCTCAAGGAAAGGCATGCTCTCAATATCCCCGACAGTCCCTCCGATTTCAATAAGACAGATATCAGCCCCGCTCCGGGCCGCAACCTTCCTTATCCTGTTTTTGATCTCGTTTGTAACATGGGGAATAATCTGGACGGTTTTCCCGAGATAATCTCCTCTTCTCTCTTTGGAAATTACTTCCTGGTAAATCTTGCCTGTGGTGAGGTTGTGGTCCCTTGTAAGTTCCGTATCAAGGAACCGCTCATAATTCCCAAGATCCAGGTCAACTTCACCTCCGTCCTTGAGCACAAAGACTTCCCCGTGCTGATAGGGGCTCATGGTGCCTGCATCAATATTGATGTAAGGGTCGATCTTGATAGCCGTAACTTTATAACCTTTATTTTTAAGGTTTCTGCCAATGGATGCGATGGTGATGCCCTTTCCAAGCCCGCTCATCACCCCACCGGTAACTACGATATACTTCATGATAATATTCCTCAACAGTTTTCCTAATAGCGGTTTTAGACTAAAGGATAATCACATGAACTTAGACCAGAAAATAGTCAAATAAATAGTACGAAATCTGTCATTAATCCTTTTGTACGAACACAATACCAATATCCTCATGATATAAAAAACACTCTCTACTTCCAAAAAGGAACAGGTTCAAATAAGGAATGAAACCAAAAAATAAATTCCGATAAAAAACGAGCTCAATCTCCCGAATTGCGCCTCGGGAGTACGCGGGCCGTTTCACTCGCTCTGCTCGTTCAAGCGGACTAATTTTTCAAATGTCAACAGTACGCTGCCCTTCTCGTTACGCTTGAGAGGACTAATCTACAAAAATGATATTAAGAACCACAGATGACACAAAACACGGAATGAGGTAGAAGAAGATACAAATTTCCGTGTCCTTCTGTAAAACTCCGTGGTTATAGAATCTTTGTATTGCGTTTTCCCATGCTTTCTGTGGTTATAAACCTGAAATAAATTAGTGTAATTATCAGGTTCGAAATTATAGTTTCCCGAAGGTGCTTAACCTTCCTCTGCAATTTTCAGCAAGATATATGTCATACATGTCACAAAAAGGATTGAAAACAAAAGTGACTGGGTAAAGCTGACACTGAACTGCAAGCCTGCCGGCAGAATGAAGTAGAGGAAGAATAAGAACACCAGTAGTAAAAAGCCTCCAAAAGCCATAGTCAGAGGAAGCTTTTCATTCCCACCTATATTTTTATGAGCTCTTTTTCCCGGGAAAGCTGAAAAGCTTCCTGTAAAGCCTTTACGGATAGAAGACAACATCTCACCAAATCCGTTTCCATTTCCTGATTTCGGGCGAGAAGTTTTTTTTACAGGTAGCGCAACTGAGGACTTTTGAGGCTTCAGATCTTCCTCATTTTCCCGTGTGTAGGGCTCATCCCTTGAGTTTTCTTGCGGCTTTGAATCAACTTTTCCAAGCTGTACTGGAAAACCTTTCTTTCTTGAGCCGTAACCTGCTGTGATATAGATCTGCCCTTTTGTAAGCATCCTGCCTTCTTGAGGGATTCTTGCAACTGCGGAAACATATTCTTTTTGAAGCACATACGGATTATCCCTCAAAAAAGTAATCTGGCCTTTTAACTCTTCACTTACTGAAAGGTGGATATGGGTTGGAGATCCGTAGTTTGTGACCAGGATTTCAAAAGTCTGCTCGCCGCCGGGATAAAGAGAGATCTCCATGCTTTCGTTTTCAAACTCTATTGAGTTTATTTCCTGACGGTTGATAATAACATTCTGGAATATCTGTTGCAAGTTTAACCCTCACATCAGTTCCTGAGGTCAGGAGGAAGCAAATTGGGAATTCCCTCATCTATAGGATAATGCTCCTTGCATACGGGGCAGTAGAGGGTTCCTGAGATGACCTCTTCTTCGTTTTCTTCGACAACGTTCAGAATCAGGTCGCCCTTACATATAGGGCAAGCCAGAATATCCATAAGATCTTTTTTCACCAAATTCACCGTTAAAGCCGCTTTCCGATAGGAGGAGACAGAATTTTACATTTAGTAGGGATAACTGATTGTTTCTAATCCTCACTTTTTCTTCGTCCTGTGGATGTGAACTTTATCCCGTTATTTAACCGTATTCAATTCATCTTCCTATTTTAATGTAATCTATATATTTACAGGCACTTACGTTTGAAGCTTATCCGTTCTATCGAATGTTTTTCTTTATAAAGCCTATCCCGAAACTAATTAGGAGTTATGCAGTTGGCTCTTAGCATATCGTTTTTCACAACTTCCCATCCATACCGAAACTAATTAGGAGTTACGCAGTTGGCTCTTAGCATATCGTTTTTCACAACTTCCCATCCATACAAATTAATTTAATGTGTACAGTGGATTATTTAAATATGCTGTCACTGCCACTCTTCTAATTTTCATGGCACTTTCAAACCAGGATATTCCACTTTTGATTCTTTGTAATTCCAGTCTGAAAAAAGCTCTTAATGAGAACATTATATGTGCTCTTTGTGACTCTTCCTTCCTTGCCTGACATTTTTCGACACCACAGAACTGCTTTATCCCTCTATGATATTCCTCAATTTTCCATGATTTCTTTGCCAAATCCTCACGTTTTGATTCATCCATATCCTGCACATCTGTAACCCAGTGTTGCGTGTCTCCATCTTTTGAAACAATCCGAAACACCTTTACAAATCCATATGCTTTGAGATGAACCACAAGTCCTTCTGGAGGAATATCTACTGTTTCAAGTGGTACGTTTCCCTTGTTGTCAGGATTTACCAAACGATTATTTTTTAACCTCGTAAGGAAATGCCATTCTTTCTTCCTTATGGCTTTAAGGTTTTTCACACTTGCATACCATGTATCAAACAAAACAAATTCGGGATTAAAACCACGTTCTTCCGCTTTGTCAAGCATATCAAGGAAATGGTCATTTTTCGTTTTGTCGTCTTCATCGATGTTATAAATTCGAAAATCGAGAGGTATGACGGTTGTACCGTCTGTCCAAACTAAGGTAACCAGGCCTATCCCTTTTACAGTACGATGATGTTTTCCACTCCACTGGTACCGAACAAAGCCCATCTTTTCAGAATAAGGTTTATCCAATACTGTATCGTCGACAATCATGTAGCCTTCTTTGGGAGTAACAAATTTCCTTATTTCAGTCCATAAAGATTCTGTATCTGAAGATTGATTTTGAAGAAGGCGAGTAAAACAATCATGAGAAGGAGCATTGACTAAAGATGAATAACAGCGAGCAGCTTCGGTACAACTATAAACGGTAGATGCTGCAATAAGAAAATTGATGTAATCAAGGACAGTACATTTGGGTGGATTTATAGGCATAACTCCAACCATTTTCATATTATATAAAAAATGAATTATATTTTAAATGATTTTAAGTTTGCGGTGATTCAAGTGCGTAAGTCCTAAGATCAATAAACAAATCCTTCTTTTTCAAATTAAGAGTTTTAAAAGCTCTTTTTTATCGTTTTTTACTTAAAATTGAATTATCGAACAAACTTTTTCAGATCAGGAATGAAGTGAACCCTCACATCTTATTAGTTCCCTTTAAACCTCTTATCATTGCATTTTGTAAATAATTTTTCTTAGTACCTATTCACAGTAGTTGAAAACTTAACTCTTATAGAAACTTTGTCAATAATATTAATTTGTTCTAGATGCTGCGAATGGTCCAAAGCATACCCTGCCTTCTAAGATGAGGTTTCCGCCCACAATTTGATTCCTTATTTTCATTACCTTCATTAGATTACATTTCTTTGAATATATCCAACTGTAGAATTATGGTCAATTTAATGAAAGAAATTCCAAGGATTTCATGAATTTACGTTTTATGTGTGTAAACATTGCACTTTTACTACCTTAATTTGACAGTATTCACTAATTGATATTGAAAATCTGTTCTATTTTTAGCTCAAATTAGTTTGACAGGAGGTTATGAATCCATCGAATTTTATAATAAATTCTAGGGAATAGTGCCCATTTTTGCTACTATTAAGCTATTGATTTTATCAAAATTCGCAAAAATATGATTTTTGACCTCGTTTTTCACGAACTTTATTGTAAGTGTCAAATTCTTTAAGCTTTTTTTGATGAATTTTGTGGACTTATGCTTGATTTCCTCAAATTCATATCGCATCAGCGATATGAACAACTGAGCAATAAATCCTAAGAGAACAGCTCCATAAATGCTATTATCTGACCAAACCCTTAACGGCTTAATCTGTAATTCGTTTTTCAATGAGTTGAATATTTTCTCGATAGAGTCCTTCTCTCGATATATTTCTAATGCCTTCTCAAGTGTCAAATTCTTGTTTGATTTAAGGCAGAAAAATCCTTCTCTTCCATTAATTATCGAGTTTTTCAGAAGTTCTATTGCTTCATCATCACTAAGCTCTTCGAGCTTAGTTGTAAAAGAGTAGTCAATCTCAATCAACTCATTGTTGATTCTGAATTTCTTGGGAAGCTTTTTGTTTTTAACAATTATTTCTTGTATCTCTTTTGCTTCCTGTAACTTCTTAAGAACAGTTCTTGCCTTTGCTTCCAACTGTTTCTCTTGTAGTGATTCTGAGAAATAAAAATATTTAATGCTATTTGTCTTGATGATCTTAATCCCATAAATACTTTTTTCAGAATCTATTAGCTCTGCTTTATCTTTATCAAAATTCTCAATGATTTTATCGTCGCTTGCGTTCAGTTTCATGGAAGTAAGATATGTCATCTTATCTTCCTGTATTAGCTTAATGTTGTCAACTGTATTTGCACCTTTATCAAAGACAATAAGAGATCCTTTTTTGAGATTTCTCTTTACCTGGTTATAAGTCTCAGGAAAATGTTGCAGATCAAGAACGTTTCCTCTATTAACTGTAATTCCAATAGGGATGTTAATTGGTTTTCTGAGTTCACTGACTCCAACTGTTATCTGCAACTTATCAGGTCTATGATCCCTGCTATATCCGTACTTACCAAGCTTGGATTTAGTTCCGTGAAGAACTATACTAGTGCTTCGATTCCAAAGTATGTTCACAAACCTGAAATTTTGAATCTATCCATCGATCAACGAGTTTCCCGCTAAACAAAGGGATTTATTTTGGAATTGATGCACTAGTCCAGTCAAGGTTTATATCAGTCTCTCCAAAACCATAAACAGAAAACAGATTATCTAAGATCTCCGAGAGAATTATCTCCTTATTACGTCCGAGGATCTCAAGAGTCCTGTAAAGAACTTTTTCATGAAAACTCTTGAGGTTCAAAATCTCGAGAATTTCTTTCTGATTTAACCATTTACTAGCTTCCTTGATGCTAAAATTCTCGGTGAGCTTATAGCTCACCAAGCCAATTAATAAACTATTGAGATCTAAACCCTTACTTTTATGCTTGCTAAAAACATCAGAAAAATTAAGTTTTTCATAAAAGTATTGAACAGCAAGCATCGATCCGATAGAAACACATTTATTCTTGTTAGGAATAGTTGGGAATGCTCTTATTTTTGTTTTTATATTCATTGGACCGAATAAAACAAAATAAAGAGCACTTATTTTTATTTATCTGTCAAACTCAGGTTACTATAATGATTTGTATAATTCTTTTCTGAAAATCAACCATTGGCAACTGAATTCATAGATTTCGAGCAAGAGTTACCCGCACTCGAGTACGCTGGCCGATACTGGTCATATCTAAAATATGGGGTTCCACTTCACGACGAATATTGACCATCTCTGCTCTGTTTGCGACGCTAAGGCAAATACGCTCGATAGCTGCTATATCGGCATCACTGATCCAACCCTTCATTAGGCTGAGTATCATGCGAACCTTCTCAGAGACCGGTAATCGTTTAATCAAAGCCAGATCGTTTGCTGAAACCCAATCTCGGATTTTATCATCATCGATAGTTGCTTCATAGGCTGTCTCTCCAATTGCTTCACCAGCAATCCCACCAGGTATTCCTGCTACAAAGCCACATATCAAAAGAGACCAACCTAATGTTTCAATACCTAGAATGAGGTTGCATGCAACATATCCAGTCACCATTCCACCTGCGAGACCACCTCCAGCAGTCGCTAAAACTTTAGGCTTTTCCTCAGGAGATGCCTGAGAATATCTGCAAGCTGTTAGAACGACAAAAAGCGCCATACCAGCCCATCCGATTCCACGCACCCAAGGGGATACTCCCCTTGATGCTGCAACCGCTCCAGCCTCAGCCCCGGTTGCTCCGCGAGGCGCAGACGACAGAGCCTGGCGCGCTAGAGTTTCAGCTAGACCTGCTGCTTCTCCTGATGTCATCTCGGCAGCGACCAGAGCACCATTAGAGTCCGTAGTAATATGCAAGATTAGACGAGAAGGAAAAGGTTTCCCACCGTGGACTTTTACAGCTTGGTTCGTCTGTTCCAATCCTTCGCTAAATACCACTTCAACTTCCGAGACGACCCTTCCACCAGGGATTTGATCAACATTGAGAACTCTGTATTGGGTATTAACTTTAAATTCTGTAGGACTGGGTTTTTGGACAATAGGCTCTTCAGGCGAAGGAGGTTGATTTGAAACAACCTTTTTGTATCCTTCTGCTGATGGAGCACCTTCTAGTGGCAGCTTGGCAGGTGCCGCCGGTTCTTTGTCACCGTGGAAGAGCGGTTCGGTCTTGACCGTTGCTTTCGGCACGTCGCCTCGCAAGCCCGTAAACTCGGTTGTCTTACTACTAGCCTGTCCCTGACCGACCATTTTTGGACGTGTTCTCACACTGGCGTTAACATTCTCCAGGGGAACGCCGTAGTCCTTCGCAAAACGAGCGATATCGGGCTTGCAGACCTTGCCACAAACTACCTGGTTGCCGGCAATCATAATGTGCGTACCCTCGGGAAGCTTCTGTGTGCCCAGACGACTGCGCAGTTTGGCGAGTGCGTCCCCCTCGGCGTGGTGAGTTGGACCCCAACTCCCGCGTTCGATTGCGATGATCTTACCGTCGGGGCCGATCACCTGAATTGCGGCCCGCGTATTGATACTACCAACACCCGGCACATTAGCCCCACGTGCGCTGGGGTCAAGTCCGCGGCCCTCGAGGACACGCAACCGAGCTCGCATCTCGGTCACTTTTGCCTGTAACGCTTTGTCCTTTGGATTCACCTTCAACCTAGCCTCCTGGTTAGCCAGCCGTTTACGCAGATCCCCCACCTCCTCGTGGATGCGTGGCCCAAAGACATGCTCGTCGATCAGCTCATCCGTGGTCAAAGCATCTTGCGCGGCCGGCTTTGCCGGCTGCCCTGAAGGGACCTCCTGTTCCTTGAGCCCGCCGAGGGCCTTTTCCACCTCAGGATCCTCGTCACGCGTCAATTCAACGCCGGTAGCAGCCGATATCTGGACCAGTGTCCCACCGCTCACCGATGCCTCGGGAGCCCTTGCGGCATCGGCCTCGTGCGTTACTCTCGGCGCTACTGGTGGCAGACCGCCCTGGCTCTGCTGTACCACATGCGTCAACTCATGAGCAATCAACCGCCGTCCTTCGTGTGTCCCCGGTGTAAGCTGCCCTGCACCAAACACAATGTCGCTCCCCACTGTGTATGCACGGGCGTTTACATCTCGTGCCGATTGTACGGCAGCTGCACCAGAATGCACCCTCACTCCGCTGAAATCATGCCCGAATCGCGGCTCAAAGAAAGCGCGCGTAGAATCAGGCAGAAGCTGGCCACCACCACGGATTGCACTGATGCGTGATTCCAGTTCAGGTGTGACTTTGGGAGTTGAGCCAGAAATTTCCTTAGCCTGGAGAGTTTTTTTCTCTTCTTCCTCTTCTAGTCTGCACTCTGGACACTTAAGCTGAACGAGATTAGCTGTCGCCTTTTTAGGAGCTTTTGTTTCATTTGAAACCTGCGGCTCAGGCATCCTCATTACTTGCTCCGCTACTCTGTCAGCTTCTTGTTCATATACATCGTTAGGCTGGCCAATTCTGAGTTTAGCCTGTAAGGCTCGTGATTTAATCAGCCTCTGAACTGCCTGATTGCCTGCAGTTCTCTGAAGTTGCAGTATCATATCAGCAGTAGGTCCTGAAGAATTGAAGCCTACGTTTTGCTTGCAGGAATTCGAACATGTCTTCCTTGCTTCCAGTTTACTTTCAAATTTGCCTTGAATAGGTTCCTCTTCCTCTGGAATTTCCTGTCTCTGCACGCATGAAGGGCATGTTTCTTCTTCCTCCAGCTTTTGCCGCTGAATCGGCATCTTTTGAACCTTTGAAGGGTTTCTGATACTTGAAAGTAGCCTGCCGACTGCCCTGTTTCCGATGGTTTGCTGAAGCTGCATTACATCAGCATGGGTGAGGGATTTTGGATCTATTCTGGCACGCTGGATAATAGACGCTGGATTTGATACAGGAGTCTGGCTTAGGGGAGTTATTTGTTTTTGAGAAGAAGACTCCGGTTTTTTGGACTGCTGCGTTTGCTGATGTTCAGACATAATTAAACTCCTTCTGAAGATTCAACAGTTGAGTAAAAATTGTTTTGAGTAATTTTGGCTCAAATCAAAAATTAGGCAATCAGATGCACTTCAAGTTGCTTGGAAGACGAACAGACTTCTTCCTGCCTGGCAGCAATCGTGGGAGTGTTTCCGGATTCAATTACCTCTTCCAGCCTTCTTACAGCTGTAATGTAATCGTGGAAAGTTTCTTTAGTAGCAAGGTCTCTTATTTCTCTTTCAAAGGTTCCAAATGATTCGAAATTTTCTTTCATGAAATTTATGAATTCATTTTCATCCTCATACACTTCGTTATCTACGGCTTTTTCGAAGTCCTCTGAAATTTTCTTGGCGGTTTTGTTTTCGAATTTATCAGCAACTTCTACAAAGTTAACCGCAGTGCATCTAAGGGCTCTGTATAAGGAGGTGGCACGTCTGAGTTCACGGGCAAAGTAACAGAGTTCCTCCTGTTTGGCAGCAATTTCGAGAGCTTTATTTGATTCGATTATGTCTGTGAGCTCTGTTACAACTGCAACATAATTAGTAAGATCCTTATCAATAGCGGTATATTTTACTTCATCTGGAAGCAGATCATTAAGGAACCCAAGGTTCTCCTTCATGAATTGTATGAACGCATTCTCATCATCATACATTTTATTCTTGAGAGCTTCTTCGAATTCCTCTGAAATTTTATTGGCAACATCGCTGTCAAACCTCTCGTAAATATCTCTAAAGCTGCTCACAGTACATTTCAGTGCTCTATACATCGGGTTCTGGCTGATAGGCTCCAGTCCCTTAGCAGCAGAGCAGACTTCTTCCTGCATGGTAGCAATGCTAAGAGCATCGTTTGATTCTATTACTTCCACAAGCCCATCTACAGCCGAAACATAATTAGTAAGGGTTTCTTCAATGGTATTTTCTTTTATCTCGTCTGGCAAATTTTTAAGCAATTGATGATTTACTGTCATGAATTTTATGAACGCTTCTTCGTTCTCATACACCTTGCTGCTGATGCCTTCTTCAAACTTCAATGAAATTCTGTTCGCGGTCTCGCTTTTGAAATCATCGGCAACTTTTCTAAAGTTAATCACAGTACAATTCAGTGCTCTGAACATGGGCTCATTGACATTACGTTTGAGTTCCAGAGCGTAGAAACAGACTTCATCCTGCTGTGCAGCAACTTTGAGGGGGGTATCTCCTAGAAGAGCCTTCTTGAGGTCTTCAAGAGCGTCATCGAAGTCTTTGAAGCTTCCTTCCTCAGCCTGGGATTTGACTTCTTCTTTAAATGCATTAATTTGACCCAGTACGTTCATCATGAAGTCGATGAAATCGTTTTCTTTTTCATACAATTTTTCCCGGACTGCTTTTTTGAAAAGCAGTGAGATCCCAAGCGATCTGTTATTTTTAAACTCTTCTTCCACTTTTTTGAAACTGCTTACGGAGCATTTCAGAGCTCTTTCTCTCAGGTACACATTGAGAACGTCGAGCTGTTTCTGAAGGTCTACAGAGAGTCTGGTGTAATCCACAAAATTCTCTTCAAGCTTATGTTCGTGGTCTTCACGAGCATATCTGGTTGAAGTGCCAACCACATTGTTAATGCCTACACTCTTTGGCTCAGCTTCAGCAGGTTGGACCTCTAACCCTAGAGTACAGTCAAGTTTTATGGAGTTATTATCATGAGTTATTTTTATATTCGTGCCTTCAATCAGGTCTATATCTCCTCCGGGATTGCTAACCCCATCCAGACTTACAAGTGCGCCGGTCTGGAAAGCCGTAACCTTATGTGGATTGTCGATTTTCTCGGAATGAGTCTCTCCTATAGTTATAGAGTTTTCACTTTCGTGAGTAATTACAATTGATCCGTTTTGGATAAGGTCGATATTTCCATTGAGATTTAAAACCCCATCCAGTTTTTCAAGTGCGCCTGCCTGGAGAGCGGTAACTTTATGTGGATTATTCATTTTCTCGGAATGAGTCTCTCCTATAGTTATAGACCTTTCACTTCCGTTAGGCAGTAATTACAATTGATCCGTTTTGGATAAGGTCGATATTTCCATTCAGATTTAAAACTCCATCCAGTTTTTCAAGTGCGCCTGCCTGGAGAGCGGTAACTTTATGCGGATTCTCGAAGTCCAGACTATGGCATTTAAAAATCTGATACAGCTCTTTCGGTGTAAAAAAAATCCTGTGTTTTTCAGGTTCTTTCTGTGTAACAGAGACGTCGTTTTCAACTATTCCAAGGAAAACTCTGTCTTTTTGATTTTCCCCACATGCCGGACAGACTCTTTTTATTATTTTCAAGATCGGTTAAACACCTGCATAGTTTGGATTGATCATTACAATTTATTCCTGAATTGGGTGACTCTTTAGCCGCCACAACTTCAAAGTCGTCAATAACCCGCCCCGGACAACACTTTTCTTCACAACTTGAAGAATTTGAAGCCACAGCAACATAACCGCAATCATAGGGTTTATACTTTAAATAAAGATACGGGGAGTTGGATAAGTCCGAAACCTTGTTACCAGTTTCATCTAAAATTTGTTTGTCTGTATTGGAAAGGACAACTATTTCATGCCCGCAGCAGGTAAGAGCTACCCCTCCATCCTCAAAATTCAATTTGAGTGGTTCATTGTCCTTTTTTACTAACTTTACATTCTGAAAACCACATACTATTCCAGTACCGTGAAGCAGCCTGTTAATAAGATTGCGTTTTTCGTCAAAATACCGCTGCTCGGTTTCAAAATCCCTGACAGTCATCAGCTTTCCATAAAAGTATTTATTTTTTTCAAACTTATGAAAGTTGCAATTGTTTATATTCTGGTCACTATCTGGCATACTTTTCACATCCTCTAATCTTTAAATTAATATCAATTTCCTTTAACCTTCATCCGGGCAGCAAACGTTTTTCAATGTAGACAATTCTTGACTGCTTTTTTGGAAAAAAATCGAAAAATCAACATCTTTTGGCTAGATTTTTAAGTCAATTGTTATTATCCTATAATCAAAAATATACAGATTTATGAGGATATCTTTAATGTTTAAAATTTACAAAAGTTAACATAAATTTATAAAAAGTACTATGATTTAAAAAAGATTGAATGATTCGGGTTTGTAAAAAGATTATTTTGAATTAATCTGCCTGAATAACGCTTTAAGAAAGTAGAATATCGATTCCTACTCTTGAATGTCTGTCAACTTGCCCTGCCTTCTCTTCATCATGGAGGACTGTGTCCCTACCTATCATAGATGTCTTTTCCAGAACAAATTTAGGCTCTGTAACCACAGTATTGATTCCAAGATATGTATGCATATCCAGGTGAAACCATGGTTCGAGCACCTTTAGCTCATAGCTGGTATGGGCAGGCTTCTGTTCCTCAATTATTCTTCTAACACGGCTTTGAGCAGTTGTATCGAGATCAGGGTCCGCCAGTAGCACGCAGAAACCAAACCTTTCAGTTCCATAAAGCTTGTTTATTAAAGGCTCTTCCTTGCCTGGTTCTTCCTTACCTTTATTTCCGGCAGTGTTTTTTTCAGGACATTCTTCCACCATAATTCCCTTAGGTGGGAAAAATATCCTTTCTTGAGAAGGAAAAGAGACTGTTTTCCCGTTATTGCAGGGTTGAGAAATATTGCCTTTACATGCTTTAGCCGCCTGAAAATTCTCAACAACAAATGGTTTTTTCCCTGTAAAAAGTTCAATGCTCTCCTCCAGGCATTCTCTTGTGCCCCTTTTCTTATACAGTGAGATAGCATTCCTGATAAAAAGTCTTTTTTTATCCTCCGGCCAATCCTCATCTATGGATACATCAAGCCATGAACCGAGCCAGGATAAAAACTCAGGGGGCGCTCCAGAGGTATCAAAATACCGGCTTATGTGGTCAATAGTAAAATCAATCTCATAGAATATGCTTTCGAATATCGCAAGAAAACGTTCAAGCAATCCCTTGCTTGCAGAATCTTCCTGATAGATGCCAGGAAGATAATCAAGGTATGAGATTCTAGGGAAAAACACAGTAACAGAGTTGATTACAGGAGATAGTATTTCATTACCTGAAAGGATAAGTTTAAACCAGAGATATCGCCCCTTGGTATTTTCTATAAAAAGGGCATCTCTTTTATTATTACCCTGAATTGCAGAGGCTTTCGAAACGCAGTTGTGCCATTTTTTAGAATCGGAGTCTTTAGGTCCTTCATCCTTATTATTTGAAACAAAATACTGAAAGTCAACCTGAGTACCTTTCTCGAATTCCCCTCCCAGCAATAGCCTGTGCCAGTGAGTATCGGAAATCTGGCTGTCAATAGGCTTTGATATATAAGTCCCTTCGTAACCATTCTCACCCTGAATGTTTAATTCTTTACGATCCAGAAGTGTCAATTTATCTTCATAATTAATAACGTAAAGATTTCCTTTTGAATCACTTATTAATTTTCGGCTTGCTCCTAAAGAAGTCCCATTTGTAACTTTGTAAGTTGTTAGTGATTCCCAGGCATCTGCATTATTTGAAAGTTTGATAATTGGTAATTGGCTACCGGTTTTAGATCCACCTATGAAGATCTGATTCCTGGTATCAACTGCAATTCCTGAAGGTGAGAAATCACTAATTTTAGGTCCGATCATTTCAACCGATTTTTCTTTTTTTGTCGACCGAACTTTTAAAACATATCCTTTTGGCCCACTTACCGTATTCTCATTTTTCACTGCATTTACAACCAGAACATAAAGAGAGCCATCAACACCTAGAAAGAGGTTCTGTGTAAAGTCCCCCTTTTCTAGCTTAAAAGTTAAGTCAAATAAGCGGAAAGCCGGATAACAAATATCACCAGTATTTATGTAAAGTATTCTTTTCTCGTTTCCTTCAAGAACATAGATTTTCTCCCGATTATCACATTGAATTGTATGAATTTTATTTAAAGATCTTCCATCAGGACCTGTTGAAAGAATCCAGCGAATTTGTAGATCACTTTTTGTAAGGGCAATAAGGCGGGCGGCATCTATTTTGGTTTGATTATTTGAATCTCCAGAAACGTAATCTGCAATATATATCGTATCCTTATCTACCCCGATTGCGGAAATATTTTTCAATGCTAATGAAAAGGTTTTCTCAGCGCTTCCGATTTTTTCCAGGATTTTTTCATTCGCATGAAATTTGTACAAATTTTGTTCCGGGTTTTGTTTATTGTCCAGTTGTTCCTTTTTTTGTTGCTCGTTGTTTATTTGTTCATTGTCTATCTGTACCTGGCCTATGAGATAAAGTGTACCACATCTGTCTATAGCCATATCAATTACAGTAATACCCTTGAAAACATCATTCACTTGATTGTAAACATAACCTCTATTTATCCTTAAGTCCCCTGAATTCATACTCAGGTTTTTTTCATAAACCTTAAAATCTTCAAAGAGTTTTTGAGAATTAATTCGTTTGTAATTACTTTCCGGAATGGCTGTCACCTCTCTTAAAGCACTGATCTTTTTCTCTAAAAATCTCTACGTTGTGTACACCTGAATAAACGCTTGCTAGCCTGGACTTAAGTATCAGGTTTCCGTCGGCATCAGTGGATGCATTTTGATCCCCAGAGATTGACAGCCTTAAAACACAATTTACACCCTCAATATTTTCTATTAAATTATAAATATCTGAAAGATAGATACCTCTGCCAATAGGCCATCCCTTTTCATCTACGCCTCCCTGTATCGGGTGAAGAAAACGATTGAGTTTTTTAAGAACTTTCTCCCGGATCAGGCTATCGTCACGGAAAGTATCCATTGGAACTATTCTTGCATTCACAATAGCCTTTACATAAATAGGAGAAATTACATGGATATCAGTTCCAAGAATGCGGTGTTTATCAAGATGGATACATACTGCTTTTTTGAATTCTTCTGAAGATTCGGGAGGAATTTTCAAAACATCAAGAGGCGTATATGGAATAATTACTACTGTTACAGATCCTCTGCTCTCTTCAAGTTCTTTATCATTAGGCTTCGCTTTGGGTTTGTAATCCGGGACTGCTTTGGCTCTGGAAATTCTCAGTCCAGGTGTGCTCATGGCTAGTTGTTCAAAATCCTGTAGTGTAACAGCTGTATAGGGAGTCTTCAGATCTCTACAAAAGTCTTCAATTGTCTCTTCAATAGTCTGCGCTCCCTTGCCTCCTGTTGAAGCCAGATAATTTATTATAGAGCCATTAAAGTCTTCTATTTTCTTCCAGCTGCGTTCTGGCATCAAATTTCCTTCTTCTCCACCCCCAGTCACATATTCCAGCAATTTTATTTTAGAACCTTGAGATGGAACAAGCCCCATCAGTCCATCCCCAAATTTAATTTCCCCTTTTTCTTTATTCAGGACAAAGTGTTTATCTGAAGGCCCTGATCCCTCAAAATCATCTACTTCAATCCATTTATCTTCAATCAGTAATTTAAATATAAGTCCCGAAATTGGGATTTCCTTTAGCTTAAAAATCTGATCTGGTAAACTTGTACTGGTCCATTTTTCGTATTCGGCAAGCGAGCCTTCTTTTTCTATCCTCAGAAGCATATTTTTTAACTATAATAATAGAGCCTTCAGGTGGGATTAAGCCTTTCTTACCGTTCCCAAACTTTATTTCTCCCGTTTTTCTATTTAGAACAAAATGTTTATTGTAAGGGCCTGATGTTTCAAAATTATCAACTTCAACCCACTTATCCTTTTCAACAGATAGTTTAAATGTCATTCCAAGCACGAGACGATTTATCTTAAAAGTCTGATCATTTGAACCTTTGCTGACCCATTCATCGTAATCGGCTATCGACCTCCCGTTTTCTCCATCTTCAGGTAGATATTTTATCAGTGTAATTGTATGGCCTTTTGATGGGACCAGGCCTTTCTTTCCATTTCCGAACTTTATTTCCGCTTTTTCCTTGTCCAGCACAACGTGCTTATCATCAGGGCATGATTTTTCAAAATTTTGAACCTCAACCCATTCTTCGATTGATAATTTTAATGTATTATCCACAACCGGAGTTTCCCTCAGCTCAATAACCTGACCTGGCAATCCGTTGCTAACAATCTCTGAATTGTCATCTTTAACCGTCAACCCGTGGACTGCAGAAACGGTGTTAAGTCTCATATTTTCAATTCTGGGGGGATATTCATAGAGCGCATTTTCCACCACGCATCGAAGCCAAAAGTAGGTATTTTGGGTATCAGATATATCGTATCTCATTTTTGGAATTTTCTCGGAAGCTGTCCAATCTTCAAGCTTTTTAAATACAATCTTTCCACTTTTTCTAAAACCTTGCGTTTCATCCTGCGGGAAGACAGGGTTCCATATACTGCCGGTCCAGATTTCCCATTTTAATCCTGTATTCTCAATTTTATAATCCTGCTCTGTCCCATATTTTTTGATTTCTATGAGATCTTTTTCATAAAGATAACACATTAAATTTAAGTTATCAAGGGAGATATGTGGAGGAGTATTCGTATTAAGAACAAAACCAAGGTAAAGGGCACATCCCTCCAGGATTTCACTTCCAAAAGGAGCAAAGAAAAGATCCCCTTTTTCATCTGAATTTGAACGACTTCTTTCGTAAATACCGGATGTACATTCATCAACCACTATTTTCTCAAGCTTTGCTGGTAGTATGTATATTTCTTCCTCAAGCTGAAAATAAATATCTTTGCCGTTTACTGCAGTTGATACCTTAGTACCCTTATCTTTTCTCAAAATCTTTATTTCATCAGAAGTAAAAGTTAAGTCCACTCTTGCTTGCTTTGCCGGCTGAGGTTTAACTCCCAACAGTTCAAGGTATTTAAGGCGGTGACTCTCAGTTACAAGGTTTGTACGATATAACGCAATCTCGGAGAGCCACGCAAAAAGATCTAAAAGAGTAATTCCGGGATCACTGAGGTTATGATCTGTCCATTCAGATGAGTATCCTGGGATGAGTTTTCTTGCTTCTTCTACAAACTGAGCAAATGTTTTATTATCAAGGTCAGGTACAGGTAGGGACATATTTATCCCTCCTTTTCAGGATTTTTCAATTTTACAGTTATTTCATGTTCACCACTGTAGGGAAGGGCATATTCAGGAAGTTTAGCTACTGTAGGCGCATCACTAAGTTTCATAGTTGGACCCGTATCTCCTGAATCATCATCATAAAGGTTTATTATTACTTTATTTACATAATCGATATCTTTTATTTGTTCGAGAATTCTGTAAAGGTCAGAGATACAAATCGCCCCCCCAAATCTCCAGCCGTTTCTTTCAGTACCGCCGGTTAGAGGATGTAAAAATTCGGAGATTTTGTTCCGGGCATCCTTTTCTATCACAGGTATTGCATCGATAGAAGCAGTTACAATTTCTGCAGAAACATCTATTTTGATATAATAAGGAGGTATTACTCGCAGCATTACTACAGCCGGGCATCTTTCTTTTAAGTAAGCGGTAACTCTGCGTTTTAATTCACTTGAAGGAACGGGTTTTGAACTCGGGCTTTCCGGAACTATGACAACCGTTACCCAGCCGGTGCTGAATTTTCTTTCGGCATTGAAATTGGGAAGTGCTTTCACCCTTGCTACCTGGTCTGATGCTTTTTTTGCAAGCCACTCGTAATCTTCAAGTGCAGTTGCACGGTCTCTTTTTTTGAATATGGTCGGTGCCCTTTTTAGAAAGGTATCTATATCTTCAGTTTCGGTTCCTCCACTCGAACTGATTGGATTAAAAACTTTATCGACAAAAGCTATGGAGCTTTGAAGTTTTGAAATTTTTGAAGCATCAAAATTTCCGGATTTACCTCCACCGATACTGTATGTAGCTTTAATATTATCAGAACCTATTGGAAGAATCATCCCACGTCTTCCATTTCCAAAAGAGACCTCTCCATCTGTTTTGTCAATTACATAATGCCTGTCTTTACTCTCCGAGTCTAAAAAATCATTTACCTGGGTCCATCTAACCCAAAACTCCAGAATATTGCCTTTACTGTCCTGGATTAGTTTTGCTCTATTAGGTTCGGAAAGCAGTGTTTTCCTATCTTTCTCTGAAAGAGTAGCAAATTCATTTATCCATATCGTTTCACTTATTACAGGAGCATTAGCAAGTTTAAAATTTTGATTTACTTCCCCATTTCCTGAGCCGAGTAATTCATCACTAATTGTTTTGGATTGACCGGCCCATACGGAATTAAGATAAAAACCACGAACTTTTGGAGGAAACTTTAGACTGTTTTCGAAGAATAAATCAATATTAAAGATCTTAAAATCCTCTTTATTTTCCATAGAAACATTTGACTGATCTTTTAATTGCATTTTTGGTAATGAACTTGTTTTTAATTCGTTTAATTCTACAGTTTTCGGCGGAATAGATTTCAGTCGACCTCTCTCCAGTGTTTCATTCAAATTCTCCAATTCTTTATAGATTGCAGGCCTGAATTTTCTAATATATCTCACATATTCACTGGACATCAAAAAGTCTTGTATATAATCAAGGAGTTCTTTTGTAAAGTGAAAACTTGTAATTATTTTTTTGATTTTTAATTGAACGCTATCAACCTTTAGTGAAGTCAACAGTTGATCCACCATAGCGAGTGAGGTCAGAATTTGATTTATAATATCACCGGAAGTAACAGGAAAAGATTCTTCCATTACAACTGCTCTCATCCAGTATTTATCTCTCCACTCAAATAAATTGGAAGTTTGCATTTTTCCTGGGATATTAAACTGTACTATTCCTTTTTTTGTGAAACCTTCTGTTTTGTCCAACACTTCAAGTTCTTCCCATACCTTAGGATCTTCTTTAACCAAATATTGCCATTTAACTTTTGGAAGAAATGACTCAGAATATTCAATGCTTTCATCAAGATCTATGGAAAGATTGATAGGTTCATTTTTGATCTCTTTATCAAACCCAAAATAGATTGCAAGAGGACTATTTAGAAGAGATTTGACCTCTTGTTCTTTTAGTTTTTCTAGGTATAGTGAAACTAACATTATATTTATGAAATCTCTGGTATCGGTAAAAAAATCTCCCGTTACAACTGCCCGTATCCAATATTGATTCCCCGAACCAAATAATCCGGAAGCCTGTATTTTCCCTGGAATATTAAACTGTACCATTCCTTTCTTTGTGAAACTTGCTGTTTCATCCAGCACTTCAAGTTCTTCCCATACTTCGGGGTTTGTATCAATTAAATACTGCCACTTAACTTTTGGCAGAAAATCTTCTGGGTATTCAACGCTTTCATCTACATTTATGAAAAGGCTAAAAGGCCCTTTTTTGAGCTCTTTATCAAACCCAAAATAGATTACAGGAGGAATGTCGGGAAGAGGTTCAAATGGCTTAAAACCCTCTTTCTTTTCTGATTTTTCCAGGCAACTTGTGAAGATAAGGTTATTTTCAGTAAAAATGTATTTTGGCGGCTTTAGTTGATCAGTATCATTACCTTCATCATTATCGTTGTCATTATCATTTTTGTTGATATTATAATTAATTCTTAATTTAGTTATTTGAGGCGGGAAGAAATGACCAGGGACAACTTTAGCACATGAAACCTTATTACCTTCAGCAGTTATAATCTCTTCTGAACTTATGATTTCATATTCCTTTCCATAGTTTCCGCCAACCATTCTAACGCGTATCCAGTAGTTTTCTTTTCCATTAACCCTCGTAAGTTTTACTTCAGGCATCCTGGTAATCGTCAACTCATAAGTCGTAGGTTGAGGTTCGTTTGGCACGTTGGATTCAATCTCTTCACATAAGTTTTTCTTCCACTCATCTCCTTGAATAAGAAGAAGGCTCCAGCTTTCTCCATCCCAGAATTCCCATGAAAGTTGAGGTTTATCTACTTCATTTATTGAACTATCTACCCCGTTTATTGAACTATCTGCCTTGTTTGTTGAACTTGGTCTTCCTGGTGTCAAGCTAAGTATCAGAGTGATCTCATTCTCTTTTTTTGAAAACGCATTCTTAGACCCTATGTAAAAAGTATCATAGAGATAGGGTTTTTTACCAAATGGATAAAATAAATTCCCATTTGGATCTATTGGGATATCGTTACTGAATAAACAATCAGGAATACTATGAGAGGTACTTTGTGAATTTTGAAGATCAGATGAATTTTTTTGAGGTGAAGTTAAAGCTCTTATGCTATTTATTCTCAAGTCCTTAAGATCTTCAATTTTGGAATTTTTCAACTGGCACTTTAACCACCTGCTTCCAATCCCGTTTAACTTCACCTTATCAATTGATTTATTTTCAGTATCTAATACCAGCCTCTTTTTCACCAATTTGGCTTTTAGGAGCTGCCACTCAATTTTCTTGACCTCTTTACCATTTTCTTTGACTATGGATTCTACACTGTACATCCATTCAACAAGACGCTGTTCTGGATCAAGGTATTTGAGTTCTGTCTCATCTAGTCCAAACTCAACGCTTATCTGCCCTTTTTGTACATTGAACAGGTTTTCGTCGCCAATATAAAGAATATGCTTCTGAAGGGAATCCCCTGCAAAAAGTTCTGTGAATTTTGTCCCGTTTACTGCATCTGTATTTTTAATTATTTTATCTTCCTCTTTTATTACGCTATATACAGATACTAACTTTGAAGGAGTTGCAAGGATGTTTTTTTCGGTTTCAAAAACGACTGCTTTTCCATCAGGACCATCAGCAGAAGCCTGCGTATAAGCCTCTATAAGTACAGCTTCAGATGCTCCTTCACTGAGTATAAATGTAAATAGAGCTCTTGCTGGGCTTGCAGGAATTATTGAAGTATTGATCATCTCGAGAAAAGAAAGAAAGTGCTTTTTTGGAGCTTCATTCAATCTGCTTGAGACCGAATCCACCATACCGGAAAAAAGACTTGAAAGAACAATTCCAAAGTCTTTCTCATCCTCTGTATTCCATTCAGGTACATAAAAAGGGGCTTTTTTCCGGACTTCCCTCATTGTTGTATCTGTATTGAGTTTGCAAATTTCAGGGACTTGCATCTGGTCACCCTTCTTTTAAATAAAACGGATATACAAGGTTAAATCGAGTATTTGTGGTGAGGATCTGGTAATCAATCTCCATTAGCAATTTCCCCTCCTCTGCAGCGGATTCTGCTTTCACGCTGATTACCTTTATTCGCGGCTCCCACATCATTAAAGCCTCATATACTGTATTTTCAATAAGGTGAAGATTAACAACATCCATGGAACAAAACACATATTCATGGATCCCGCACCCAAAGTCAGGCCTCATCAGTCGTTCTCCTTTAGCTGTACCGAGTATTATATGTATAGCCTCTTTTATGTCCTCTTCATAACTGGAAACTCCCACCTTCCCTCTTGAATTAAGATTGAAAGGAAATTTCCACCCTTTCCCAAGAAAATCCTTACTAATTATAATTCCTCCATTTAACCTACTTTCGGCAGGTAACTTGTATTTTTCGCAATATTTTTACTGCTAGCGTTTTTGCTCGAAAACACATATTATCTGATACCAAACGTTATTGCAAAAATGATTCATTGTTCATATATGTCGTGAGATTTGGGTTATACGTTAACCAGTTACAAACCCAATATATATTTGCATAATGTTTAAAAAACGCCATCCGTAAAAATTTTCAATATCTAATGTCGACCTGCCGAATGTAGGATTTAAAGTTAAAAAAGAGATATCCGTTTCAAATTGTATAGGTAAACGTAAATTTCACATATTTGGTGAAAATGTAAGAATTTAACCAAGTTTCAAAAAATTCTCAAGCAACGCGTTCAATTTTAAAACTGGATGACAAAATTGTTGCATATTTTTCTGATTGGAAAATTCTCCCTTGAATTTTGAATAAGATACAAAAAGAGTTTCTGCTTTAACCAATCAGTACAGTTGGGCAGCCCATTGCAATAGTATTGGGTGGTCCGCTCTCAACTATTGTATCACCCAGGCGTGCCGCAGGGAGGTTGTTAATTAGAACTGTGACGCTTCCTAAGGCAACGACCCCTCCTACATGTGGCACAACTCCAGTAACTAGAGGACATGTATGAGTATCTACTGCTGCTCTCCATGCGGGCATTCCCCCGATTAATACGTTGACACTTCCAGGACCTGGACCAAGAGGAGTCCCATGACTTGTTAAATCTCCTACTCTGGCTGCTGGTGGCATTTTGATATCCTCTCAATTAATTTTTACCAGGCTACCCTGGAGAGTTAAAATACCCGATGATTTAATGGTCATCATCCCTCCAGCTTCGATCTCAATAATCTGGGCTTTTATGCTGAGTTTTGCCTGGCTGGATATAGATATTGAATTCGCGGCAGAATCTATTGTAATCGAGTTATTTCCGCATTTTATCTCGATTTTTTTCTGGCTGGATATAGCTATCGAATTCGCGGCAGAATCTATTACAATCGAGTTATTCCCACTATTTATATCGATTTTTTTCTGGCTGGTGATAGTTATCGAATTTTCGACAGAATCTATTAAAATCGAGTTATTCCCGCTTTTATCCAGTATCTCCAGCTTTTCTTCGTCGCTTGAGTCGTCAAGAAATATCTTGTGACCTGCTTTTGTATGAATCTCTACATTTTCTTTATTCTCTTCGTCATTAAAAATAAGCTCATGCCCGCTTCTTGACTTTATTTTTCGGATGTTATTTTTCCCATCACTGTTTGTTTCAGGAGGCAAATCTTTTCCATTCCAGAGAGCACCAATTACATATGGGTGATTGATATCTCCATGTTCAAAGGCTACAAGCACTTCATCTTCGACCTCTGGATAAAAAACCATGCCTCTTCCATTTCCAGCCATGGGAACTGCGATTCTTGCCCAATATTCATCTTCTTCCCCTCTCCAGGGAAGCATTACTTTTACTCGGCCTCGCCCCTTCTCATCCTTATTGCTCGTTACTTTTCCGACAAAAACTCCGGAAGATAACGAAGCTTTTGTGTTTTGAGGAGGCAGCAAATCAGTCAGGTTATCCATTATAAGCACCTTCTAATTTTGAGTGTAGTCCGATACCCATTATCTCCGAATGTTTGTGTTGTCCCTGTAATGTAATAACGCCCATTGAAGCGCTTCCCAACTTTTTCTATATTCACAGTCATTCCAGGTCTGAGGACTTCGTTTCCAACGCATTCCAGCGTTCCTGTAATAAGATTGCTGTTTTTTCTCTTTAATTCCGAAAGAGCAATTTCCTTTGCTTCTTCTGTGGAACGCACAACCTTCCCTTCCTCTTTCGTTGCAATTTTTGCCTGTTTAACTATTTGTTCAAAATCTGGAACTCCAAAACTGCTTTTAATTTCATTGATTTCAGCAGTTTCTGAAATAGACATTTTTTCCTCGTTCCAGCCTGTAACCGTTACTTTACTTACAACACTTGCAATACTCATTCTCGGACTAAAACTAATTATGTTGTTATGTAATTCAAAACTAAACGCTGGAACCTTATCATCCTGAGGTTTCCGAAAATATAGAGTAGTATTTCTTACAAAAAACTCAAACCCTATATCTCCTGCAAGCCTTTTCAAAAATTCATAGTCATTCTCATCAACTCTTCGCTTGGCCTTTTGATGAGTTATCGGCTTGCCGGTGCCATCTTCTGAAAAAGTGAGGCTGTTTTTTCCGGCTAGCTCCCTGGCAACATCCTGATAGGTCAAATCATTTGAGATCACCTTATTTTGTGTTTTTTGAAGCTCATGGGAAAGGTCAAATCCTTGCACATCTAGGGTTAAAACTCCACCTAATGCGAAAGACGGCTCAAGAGCTTTAATTTTGCCTCTAAATACCCCCTTAGCTTTTGAAGAAACATATCCAAAATTAATCAAAATATCTGTTCCCGGAGCAATACTTTCATTGTCCAGCCATTTAAATCTCTGAGAATTAGGATCAAGAAATTCATTAAAGGAAATAGTACATATCCCAGGTTTTTCCAGATCCTCTTCAATTTTAATTCCGGTTATTTCACTCTTTGGAATCGTTTTGTTGCCAAGCTGTACCGAAAAAGCCGGGGCATATATTTCAGCTGCAGAAATCTTATTTTCCATAATTACTCCAGGGGAGGAATGACCAGTTCAGTTCCCGACTTAAGCTTTTTAGGGTCATAAATGTTATTTGCATCTGCGATTTGTCTCCATAGCCCCGAATCTCCATATTCCTTGGAGGCAATATACCACAGACTGTCTCCTTGCTTTACGATGTAAAGTTTCGTTCTGTCAGATGATTGAAGTTTTCTTTCTCGATCGTTAAGCTCGAGTTTTATCTCTTTTAATTTTATTTTGAGCTTTGCCCGAACAGGAATTCCACTCTTATTAAACATAGTGAAATTCTTATTTACACTCTCTAAGACGCAGTTAAATGATTCTTTAGAAAACATGCCCCATATGAAGCGCAGAGTAGGGGGAGCGTGGAGGTCAGGATCAATATCCATGAGACTAGACAGCTTATTCGAATATTCTCGAACATCCTTATTAGTTTCATAGGTATCATAAAAAACGTCAAGGGAAATAGTACTGGCATTTCCCTTTACATATTGAAGATATGGAGACTCAAGCCCTGGGATAGAAATTTCCGAAAAAGTGTTGCTCTTTTCAATTGAATACTCGGTAGGGTAATAGAGTATTTCGATCTGTTCACCCTTCTTCTCTCCACCACAGATCTCAATAAACCCTTTTTTTTTTATTTCTCCAGCCATTATAGAATACCCCTTCTTTCACGTTCAATTTGCAGCCTATGATCCATTAACCTGAAAACTTGGTCTGAAATGTAATTTATGTCTAAGAACTGTTTTTGAAACTCTCTTGTTGCTGAATAATCCGAAAGATATTGTTTTACAGATGCTTCTTTTACATCAGTTGAAGCTTTTTTTATCTGCTCAATCTTTTGCCTGATTTTTTGCTCAATTTTTTCTTCTATTCTTTGTTCCATATCCGATTGCATACGGAAAACAAGGTTCTCACCGTTTATCCGAAAATTACGATTTTTGCTGTGTTCTAAACCAGGAATTTCATTGCCTGAAGCAAAAAGTGGCAAATCCTTTTTCATAGAAACAGGTGTTATTCCTTTAATTCTTAATTCAAGGTCAGAGAGGGACAGTATAAGATTATTTTTTACAATAGTAGGCTTCTGGCTTATTAAAAAAGAAAATTGCGTGTTTCTCCCAAGAAAAATCAAATTCTCTAAAGATAAATTAGGAAGGCGGAAAGGAAAAGCTGTTATGCTTTCAAATTCCGGATGAGCATTCTCCGAGCCTTGAGCTTTAAACATTTTGGACTTTTGAGTGAAATAATGCTCATTACCTGTTACTCTGAATTCGGTCATTTTTTTAGCAATCGAGAAATCCATTCTCAAAGATTTTTCTGAAAAATTTTTTGAATTTACTTGGCTTAAAGCTTCTGAGAAAAATGTATTGCGAAGCTGGCGCACTGTGTTACTAATACTTATATTGTCTAAACGATAAATGCCAGTCGAAAAGACATTACTATTTAAAGTACTATGCCGATTAAAGAAATGATTGAAGAAATATTTGCTGTATAAGTCATTCTTGATAGCTGAGGAGTTTGAAATTTTTAAGGCAAAGACATTTTTTAAAAATTCTTGCTTGTTTAAAAAAATATTATCTATTAGAAAATGTAAGTTTTTCGAAAGCTGTATACTCTTTGAAAACTCATATAGCATTTGGTCTGGAATATTTTCAGGCACTTTTATAGGAAACAATAAAACCGGATTTTTTATTTTGTTCGCTTTCAACAGTTTGGAATTTTTAGTGAAATAACAACTACTATTAACTATTTTAGGTTCAGTCATTTTTTTAGCAGTCGAGAAATCCATTCTCAAAGGTTTTTCCGCAAAATTTTGTAAATATATATGGATGGAAGCTTTTGAGGACAATATATCGTGAAGCTGTAGTACTGTGTTCAAAAAACGTGAGTTACTCCAATAGTCAATACCAGTTAAAAAGACGCTACTATTTAAACTACCTGCATTATTCAATAAATCTTGATTGTGCAAAGTTTTTTTACTAGATAATACTTCGAGAACTCTTAAGGTGTAGTCACTCCTGATAAAATCTATCTTGCTTGTAGGGATAGTATCTTTTGGAAAGTAAATCTTTTTTAAAAGCTTACTATTTTTCAGATGCCCAGTAACTTTCGGATAATACAGACTTTGAGGTATTTTTAAAATAAATAACAAATTTGAGTTCTTTATTTTATTTGATAATCTTTCAATATTACTTTTTATATTGTTTTCGATTCGGGAAATTCTCAATTCCGAAATAGATCTCAGAAATCTACATTCAAAAAGACAGGATTTTTGAATGTAAGTTTTTTTAAATATAAATACAGTATCAGGAACTCGAATTCCGCTTTTAAAAAATTCTATTACATTATTTGTATTTTTTCTTTTATCAATATTGATATTTTTACTCTCTGTAATTGATAACAAAAAGGTCTTTTTGAAATTTTTTGTTATTGTCTCGATTTTTGATTGATAGAGGCTAGTTTTCAGCTTAATTAATACCAAATTCAGATGATTCCAGAGAATATTAAAAAACTTATGATTTTGTTTTTGAAAGTGAAAAGAAAGGAAAAAATTAATTTTGCTTTTAAAACTTCTAGGAGTGTTACTGGCTGTATTATACACAAGAAACGGATAACTAACAACCATTTTTTTCCATTTCCGGTTTTTATCAATAATTTTTTTTTGGAAAAAATACCCTTTTTCTTTGTAAAAAATCATTGTAGGAAACCTGGAAGTATTCTTTTTACCAGTCTGATATTTTTGCATAATTTTTCGGTAAAGACTGGAACTGGATAGAGTAGTTATAGGTTTTATACCAGACAAACCCACTTTTTAGCCCTTCTGGATTATTCCATTATGCACGAGTTCAATGGTCTCAAAAGCTACAGTGTTACTATCAGCTTTAAAGTCCGGTCCTGTCCATTTTACAGGATATGCCCCTTCAAAATTCCAGCGCCATTTTTCTTTTTCGCCAGTGATATCCATCAATATAATTGCCACGTTTTCACGTTTAAATTCCCCACTAACTACTTCCTGATACCATCTCCACAGTTCATCTCGATCTGTAATGCCCCTTTTCAGAGTAATATTCTGATATTTTGTTCTTTTAGGAAAATGATGAACAAAATAATTGACACCTCCTTCTTCATATGTTTCAGTCTCGGTCTCAATCTGAAGTCCGGTTACTTCGGAAGCATGTGCTGTCATTATTCCGCATATTTCTACCTTAAACCGAAAAGACATTAGAGGGTCTATTATTTTTTCTGTGTAGTAATTCTTCCAGCTACCATTACCCATCCAGTTCCCCCATTATTCAACTTCAAGTATACTCCTCTGTTTTTCGTCTGATAGATTCCGGTTGATTTTTGAGATCTCTTCACACCAGTGCTGCCTCTCCCTATGTTCCATATTCATTATCTCTTCATGAGACCAGTGGAAATAGTACGCGATAAAGGCTACCTCCTCGTAAATTCTGCTAAGGGGGTAGCCACTTATTCCCCCTGAGAATATGGTTCTCCCTCAAAATCATGGCCGCATTTAGGGCAGGTTGCCCTGAGGTTTGGACTACCGCTATCGTTAATTCTGTTGTAAAAATCCTGCAGGTATGCAAAGTCCGAAGCAAAGAGACTTTCGACCACTTTCGTATCGATCATCGGCAAATTCCCAAGCTTTGTTACTACTCTAGAAAGCAGGATTACGGTCAAATAGGGGGGGTTTGCCTGCACCCTCGGATCTTTCAGGGGCAGAACCTCATCTGCAGCCGTTGCAAGTCTCATGATCCCTTTTTTTTGGAGGTTTCCCTCATTGTCCACATAACCTTTGGGGAGGATAAACTCAAATTCCGTTTGAAATATCATATTATCGATCTCTGAATAAGAAGCTTATTTTTTAAAAAACTAAAATAAAAGAGAAACTTCTCAGAAGAATCTCTTTTCAGGATGCTCTGGCAAAGCCTTCATGGGCTATTTCGAGCGTTTCTATTCCAATATCATTATTTTTGGCATTGAAATCCGTAGGGTCATATTTTATCGGCCATGCATGTACAATATTCCAGCGAGCTTTATCTTTCCCGGCTTCATCAATCAGAATAATGGCCATGTTTTTTCTTGCACCCTCTGCTCCTGTATCTATAACCTGTTTTCTCCATTTGTAAAGGTCCATTGAATCCGTGATTCCCCATTTTAGGGTAATATTCCCGTATTTGGTAAGGCCGGAAAGTTTTCTAAATATGGGAGGCTCGTTTCCTTCCCGGTAGTCAATGGCTTCAGTCGATGTGTCCGCAAAGGTACATTCACTGAATCCGGCCTGTCCAACATCGTCAATCTCAACCCTGAACCTGAAAGTCCTATAAGGATCTACTCTGTCTGGCATATTTTAATCTCCTTTGTACAAAGTCCTGTTTTGATAATACCAAAATATTGTAGGATTTACCATATGTGCTGAAAGATTGTTGATTACGTGGATATCCTATTCTGAACGATCATATTCGATAATTATTCCGTAGCCGCAGAGCCACCCTGCCACTGTGCTATCCTGAAGATCACAAATTCCGCAGGTTTCACGGGTGCTATTCCTATGATGCAGATCAGCCTTCCATTGTCGATATCGTCCTGGGTCATCGTGCTCCTGTCGCATTTTACGAAAAAGGCTTCCTCCGGGGTTGTCCCCATGAGCGCCCCGCTTCTCCAGACACCTGTCAGGAACTGGGTTATTGTCGCCTTTACCCTTGCCCAGAGGCTGTCGTCGTTGGGTTCAAACACGACCCACTGGGTTCCTTTTTCTATGGATGCCTCAATATAAATGAAGAGACGGCGAACGTTGATATATTTCCAGAGAGTGTTGGAAGAAAGTAGTGCGGGCTCCCCATACACGTATTCCCCTGCCCGGAAAATGCCCGGATGACATTTACGCCTCTCGGGTTCAAAACATCCTGCTCTCCCTTCATGATCTGGAACTCAAGGTCCGAGGCTCCCTTAACGATCTCGTTTGCAGGAGCTTTATGCACTCCCCTTTCAGTATCACTGCGGGCGTAAATGCCTGCAACATACCCGCCTGGTGGCATACGCTGAAGCATTCCGGTTTCCGGGTTGATTACCTTGATCCAGGGGTAATAGAACGCTGCAAAGTCTGTTGGGTTCTTCACTTCTCGGGTCCAGATTGGAAACATCTGAAGATCCGCTGTGGAGCATCGAGAATTGCAAAACGGTACCTGAGGCTTTCACAGTGCGAGATAGGGAACTCCACAAGACCGTTGATCGAATAAGCGTTTGGGGCATAAATGATTGAGATGTCCTCAATTCCTTTAAATGCTGTCAAACCTTTTCTCTTTCCGGGTACGTCGTCTACAGGATCACTTCGTTCATAGTCCGAAATTTCTAAATCTCCTTCCCCATCACTGCCAGTTGTCAGCACGCACTTGGGCCTCACTTTTGTTGTATCCTTATCTTTAAGATCAACCAGAAGATCCAACAAATCTCCTGGAGTATCGCCAGCCTCGATAGATATTATTATGAGGTTTGAAATCCCATTAACGGTTTTCTCAAAGTAATCGGAAGACTTTTCCTTTATCGATATGTTATCAAATATCTCATAAACAGTTGGCGAATTTTTTTTCAGAAACTC
>CAVRJG010000046.1:0-90718 GCA_963721455.1 uncultured Methanosarcinaceae archaeon | reverse complement strand
CTAATTTAATGCTTATACCCTAATTCATCCGAGTTAAGGCGCGAAACAAAAAGACCAGAATCGGAGGGAAGAGATGAACGTAAAGGAAGAAGTTTACGAACAGATCCTTGCAATACTTAAAGATGCAAAATTTCCCATAAACACGATGGATGAGTTGATTGCTGCCTTACCCGAGGGGCTGGACACCACGTGCAGAATAGGTGATGTTGAAGTTACTGCAAAAGAGGCGGAAAGCCTGATTACTGAAAAGGATTTCCCGTTCAAAGATGCAAAACACGTGGCAGACATAATGGTTGAAAGAGCGGGACTGTAATTTGACTTTGTCAGATCCAAAAAAAGGCAAAAAAGAGGATAATAAGAACAAAGTTTATAGAAAAGAGCTCAGGTTAAATCAGACAATGAAAACGGAGGTTTCCTTTTTTTTCATTTCATCCTCCTGCATGCTTTACAAAAATTCTCTGTTCAGCAAGAATATTCCTGCTTTGAATGTCAACAACCTTCAATATAATTTCGGAGCCTGCTTTAAAGCCATAATTGTCAGAAGTATTACCGACTCCATCAACACTTACTTTTACACTTGAATCGATGAATGTCGAACTGTCCTGTCCGCAGAGGATCAGTTTTTCTCCAACGGTCCAGGAGCCATCTTTAAGGACTTGATTATTTCGGGTCATGTATTTGGGGTTTTTCCCTGTCGGGCTCAGGTTCTGGTAAAAGACTTCCGTGTTTCCTACAATCTTTGTCCCATTTCCATCAGCAATACCCGTGTAGGAATTCCCATATCCTGAAACCTTTATGGAAACGGTGTCAAGAGGAAGAGAACTGCCTCCTTCGTGCACAAGCACGATTGTGTTATTCTCAAGCGTAGCCCTCTCATCTTCAGGTCCATTATTAAAAAGTCCCCCTTCGCAGGATTCAAGAGAAATTTTTGCCGCCAGAGGTTGAGAGTTCGTGCCGCCCCCGGCAATGTTAAAAACATTAGTAGCAGCCGCACCTGCGAGTACAAATAAAATTAGCAACATGAGAAGGGAACCTATAACAGGGGTTACGGCTTCTGACACTGATTCTGATGAAAAGAAATGTTTATACCGGATTTTTCCCCAGGGCTTCATCAAGGAGAAAATATGGGCAAACTGCCATAAATAATTTATTAATTATCCGAAAAAGATGAATTTTAAGAAAACAAAATCCGGAGGAAAAAAATCTCCTCGCAGGATTATTTTCGTTTTCGCTGTTTCTTCTCATATTCCTTTTCGAGCTCGAAAATTCCTCTAACAGCTTCGAGTTCTTTTTTGCTCCTGACATAATGTAAAAGCACAAGACCAACTCCGGAGAGCAGGGCTATAATTGCGGCTGAGAAAAATAGAGGTGCCGATTTTGTATAATATTTCACCTGAATAACCTCTTCTCGAGCTCCCATCTCCGAAGAAATCCAAAGGAGAGTCTGCCTTCCTTTTTCATCAAAAGTTACATCCGAAGGCTCCGGCCTTGCTATCCCGAACACCCTGTTGCCAGTTACATACCCCTCGGGAAGAACCACGCGGATGAATTCGGAATCAGGTTTAAGGAATGCAAAGCTCTGAGTTGCCGGTGTCTCAAGAGTATATGCAATAAAGCCTGTCACAGGCTCTTTGAACTCCAGGTGTATAACTTTCATGCTCCGGCTAATTTCCTGAGTCAGAGTATAATTGATAGCCGAGGTCTCATTTCTGGTGGAAAGCTCTTTAAAAGTCTGCGGGCTTGCTGTGGTCTCGTTTGCAGGGTCTACAAGCAGTACAAAGTTTTCAATAGGATTGTCCTCTGAACTGCCGCCCAGGGTATCAGGAGGATAGATCTCAAGCTTGCTGGTGTTTATTACAATATTTACAACCTGCACTCTTGTTTTGTTTTCCAGAAGATAGTACGTGGTGGTATTTGCAGGCGCCTGAACATCCGATTCGTTCAGAAAAACCTCAAATTCATAATTAGAGATATTGCCAGGCTCATTCGGAACAATTTCCTTTTTTTCACCCATACAGCCCGATACGAAGACCACCAGCAGGGCAAGGAGCATAAACACGGTTTTCGTTCTCATTTTCACAGACAAATTCTCCCTTGAGCTTGAAGCGATCTCTTTTCAGCCTGCGGCAATTTCCCTCTCTCCTGAGGTGAAGCCCGTGCAGGATCTGGAACAGGTCAACATTTATCCTATGCTCCCTCTTCTTAATAAACAAGACGGATAGACATCTATAAGAAATATGACAAAAGCCCGGTTTCTCAATAAAAGGAGTAAGCCCGGCAGATAGCAAAATTCACGTTTTAAACTCTCCGGAAGAATTCAGGAACCTTTCCACCATAGGCCAGTCAACTTTTTTTATGTATTTTGCCTGAAGCTTGGAAATATAAAGAACATTACTACCAATGAGTATTTTAATGTCGGAAGGTTTGGGAGAGGCTGTACCGAGCGGAAGAAGTACAGGACCCTCAGGGGATGTGGAGAGCCTGAAATCCTGCCCGTTTTTTCTTATGTAAGCTCTTACCTTTTCATCAATTGCAAACGACGGAATCATATTAACACCATGCAAAGTTGTCCGGGGAAGATAAATAATTACAGGTTGAAAATTCAAGAAAATGAAAAACTCTACAGATAAGAAAGAAGACCTGTATATGAAGAGGCTTCCGGGGCAGTTTTAAATTGCATGAAAGCAATTTAGAACGAAGATAACATGATGATGAAAGATAAGGGAAAACTTGTAATCTGGCCAGCATACATCGACCAGACAAAATCAAGGAGCAGCGGCAGAATAATCTCCCGAAAAAATGCGATAAAGGAGCCGCGGCTCAATGAGATAAAAGAAGCAGCAAGGCAACTTGGCTTAAACCCTGAAGTAGAGCCGGAAAAAGCCTACCCAAAGACATGGTGGGAAGTAAGCGGGAGAGTGCTTGTGGACGATAAAGGTCCGAAATCCGTCATTGCAAAACAGATAGCTTCATCCATAAAGAAGATGCGAGGCCAGGAGAGTTCTGCCAGAACTTAAAGGTCAGAACCTAAAGTTACATTTTGTTTCTTGATAGGGAAAAAGAGACAATTTGAGAAGTTCCCGGTCTGAGCTTTAAGGCAGCCCCTATAAATCCAGTTAACCTTTATTTTAATTTTTTATAAGGATACCTCATCTCTTTTCCGCAGCGCTGGCAGGAAACAACAACGTATCCTTCTTTCAGCCTGTAGCGGGCATTATTTCCGGGCACGAGGAAAGCATAACAGTGTTTACAGATTCTGCTTTTGATCTCCCTTGGAATGCTCATCCTGTTCCTCATCGAAATATTCCTGATAAGCTGCACGTAACGCTCGCTGCGGTCAGGATGTTCTGCGTATTCCCTTTTCGCAAGCTCAAAAAGCCGCCACATGCGCTGGGTTGCGATAACCTGAATCAGGTTTTTTTGTTGTTTTCTTGCCATTTTAGACATGGGTAGACCGATCCTGTGGATTCTCTCGTATCAGAATCCGATTTCTGTTTTTCGTTAAAAAGATAAATCAGGAATCAAGAATAATCACATTAATATCCGGATTCTTGCCGTGTACAAAGGTTTTAAACTTTTCGGGATTTCCATCCTTTATGTCTGATTTCCCGTAATGCATCGGAATTGCGGTCTTCGGGGATATAGCTGCAACTGCGCTGGCTGCCTCTTCCTCATCCATTGTATACGTGCCTCCTATAGGCAAAAGGGCGACATCGGCCTTTATGCTTTTCATCTCAGGGAAGAAATCGCAGTCCCCTGCATGATAGATCCTGATTCCTCCAATCTCTACGATGTACCCGACTCCGAATCCACGGGGATGATAAGGTTTATCGAGATTATATGCAGGAACTACCTCAATCCGAATTCCTTTGATTTCAAGCCCGTCAGCCAGGATATCCCCCTCAGAAACCCGCCTTGCGTCCCCCCTGAATTGCAGGGAACAGCTCTCAGGGATCAGCGTGGTTGAGTCAGACCGCCTGACTTTTCGTATATCTTCAGGGCTGCAGTGGTCAAAGTGCTCATGAGTGATCAACAGGATATCTGCCTTATCATCAAAAGCCGGCTCTTCACTGAGTTCATAGGGGTCGATGTAAATCTTTTTACCGTCCCCTTCAAGCAAAAAACCAGAGTGACCCAACCACTGAATAGTAACATTCCCAATCTTTACACTGTTCATTTCAGATACACCTCCGGACTCCGTAACTGAGCTTGTGAGAAAAACTTATAGAAGGATTGTTCCGGGATTATATTAATAGTATCCGACAGCGTTGACTCTATTCTTTAAAGAGAAAAGAGCCCTTAAAATTCCGGGCAAACTTATGATTTAAAGTGTCCGAGAATAAGTATCCTGAAGGTTAAGAACAACTGTAGAACTCTGACCTGTAGGCGGCTACCTGTCCTTTTTGACAAAACTTGGCTCAAGCACCCTTTCATAGATCATTTTCTGCATATAAGAGACAATCGGCAGTTTGATTACCACTGCTTCTCTTTTGTTCCCTGCACTGTGAACCCCTATTGATTCCTTTCCATCGGCAATCATGAAGAATTCTTCATTATACCGGACTCCCTCAATTACAATGTTATTCAGGAACTCCGTAAACTCTTTTGTTGTTTCCCTGAATTCAAAAGGCAGTGATCTGAACCTGTCCAGTTCATTAACGATAAGGGTTAGATTACAGGTTTTCTCCAGTTTTTTTAACTCCGGTTCAAACTCCTTCAGAAACTCAGGGCTGGACGAGAAAAGAATCAATTCCTCCTTTACCCCAGCCATGATTTCACGGATCCGGTTCTTTATTCCCCAGTCACTCTGGATGTACCATACAGGAGAGGTCTTTGGAAGTTCATAACTCAGTTCGTTGAGCTGGCCAAGTGTCTCGATTGCGCAGTTTAGGAATTCATCTTTTATCTTCCCGATTACCTGCCTGGGGTCAACTGCCCGGAAAGACGTTGGGGTTCCCTGTCGTACTTCCAGATAGCCTTTTTTCGCAAGCACTTTAAGGATCTCATATATTTTGGCTCTCGGCACATTTGTAAGTTCATGAATCTCGCGGGCTGTAGCCTCTCTCAAACTGACAAGCCCCACATAGGCTTTGGCCTCATTTTCAGTTAGCCCGAGCTTTTCAAGGTTGCAAATTAATTGAGGATTAATTTGTGAAAACATTTGTTACCTCTAAAGTAACAATAGATTTAAATCTTTTCTATCTATAATACGTCGCCAGATCTACGACACTAAAGAGATACGTAAACAGTAGAAAAAAGATAAATGTGTATATAAACAAACCTTGAATGGGAGACCTCCAGCCCTAAGGAAAAAACCGGAAGGTTGAAGTTTTGAATCAGAGTTCCCAAATTTCATTTCACACTAAAAAATATGAGAGGAATCAACTATTAAAAAATCTTTTGAAAAACTGGGGTTTTTTATTCAAAATAACCGTTTTTCCGTACTCCTGATAGCTTTCCTGTGCATAATCATAGCAATGCAGGGAGCACAGCTAATCGAGATGAAATCAGGAACGGAGACCTTTGTCGGAAAAAGCTCTCCTCTCTACCAGGACTTTGATCACCTTTATCAAAATATTTTTCAGACACAGTCTATTGTTGTAATGGTAGAGGGCAACGATGTGAAGATTGCTGACCTGATGAAAGCTGTGGACAGGTTAGAACATCAGCTTCAGGCAACGGATGGAGTGATTGAGACTACAAGCCCTGCCTCCCTTATCAAAACGGTCAACTACAAGATGACAGGGAAGTATGTGCTTCCTGAAACAGATGAAGAAATAGAAGCTATCATAGACGGAAATCCTGCTGTTTTCAGCCAGATTATCCCTGACAATACTCATATGCTGATTTCGGTAGTCATGGCCGGCTCAGCCAGTGACAAAACTCAGCAAGATATCCTTACTGCTACTGAAGATGCAGTCCCATTTGCGGATTTCCCACCTTCTTACAATATTATAGTTACAGGTGACCCGGCATTCCAGATCTCCATGAATAAAGAGATGAATTCCAGTATGGGCATACTTCTGGGGCTTTCCGCTGTTTTCATGGTTATGGTACTGCTCCTTGTTTTCAGGCATGTCCGCTGGTGTCTTCTTCCTCTGCCGGTGGTTCTTCTTGGCATTGTTTACACCTTCGGAGCTATGGGTTATGTCGGGATTCCCATGTCCATGGTTTCAATGTCTGCATTCCCGATCCTCATAGGCGTAGGGATCGACTATGCCATCCAGTTCCATAACAGGCTTGAAGAAGAACTGCAGGATAAAGGGAACAAAACAACAGCGATTGTAGAAACCGTAAAACACACAGGCCCTGCAGTCCTCATAGCTCTGGTAATGACAGCTCTTGGTTTTTTCTCCCTATTCACATCCACAGTACCAATGATCCAGGACTTTGGAAAACTGCTCATGATAGGTATTGTTATGTGTTATCTCTCCTCCATATTCGTAGGTGTTGCAACGCTTTCATTATTTGATAGCTATTCAGATAGAAATCCCTTGAGGAAGATAGCAAATAAGATAAAACCTGCAGATTCGGAAAAGAAGAAAAAGCCAGAGGAAGAAAGCGGAAGCGACCGTCTAATAGGGAAAATTCTCCAGAAAACCACAGACCTGACAATAAAATACGATGTTGTCGTACTGGGAATCGCATGTTTACTCTGTTTTGGCGGCCTCTACCTCGATCAGTCCGTACCTATTCAGACTGATGTTCAGACCTTTGTACCCCAGGATATGCCTGCCCTTTTGGATCTAAAGCATATGGGGGATATCATGGGCGGAAAAGACGAATTAAATCTTATCATCAAGGTTGAGGATATCACCAATCCGGCTGTCCTGAAATGGATTGACAAGTTTTCCGAACATGAAGTGGCAACCAGTGGCCATATTTACAGCGCTTCGAGCATTGTATCTCTCGTAAAGGAAAGGAATGGGGGCGTGATCCCTGACACCAGCCAGGAGATAGAGAACATCTATTCCGAAATTCCTGAGGCACAGAAAGACCGCTACATGTATGGGAAGAACATGCTTCTCCTGAACTTCAACATAGGAAATGCGGTTGCAGACATCAAGTTAACAGGAATTAAAGAACTTATAAACATCGTCAAACAGGATATGCAGTGGATGCCAGCCCCACCGGGCACCACAGTCACGATTACCGGAAGTTCGGTCGTCTTTATGGAAGTCATTACCGCTCTTACCAGCGGAAGAGTAGCAATGACTTTCCTCGGCCTTGTCCTCGTGCTCGCAGGGCTTTATATTGTTTACAGAGACTGGGTGAAAGCCCTGGTCCCTGTGATCCCAATGGTTATAGTCATCGGCTGGTCAGGAGGAGTTATGAGCTACCTTAACATCAGCTATACTCCTCTAACAGCAACTCTGGGAGCTCTGATTCTAGGAGTCGGGTCCGAGTATGCGATTCTGATGATGGAACGTTACTTTGAAGAAAAGGATAAAGGACAAAGTCCTATGGAAGCAATCCATATGGCCAGTGCCAAAATAGGAAGTGCAATCGTTGCTTCGGGAGCGACTACAGTATTCGGGTTCATGGCCCTGCTGGCTTCTCCTTTTCCCATGATAGCTGACTTTGGTATGGTTACGGTTATCGATGTCGTGCTGGCTCTCCTTGCAACCTTTGTGGTCTTCCCGCCGCTCATTATTATCCTTGATACCTGGCGAGATAGAAGAAAAGGACTCAGGACGGCAGAGAAAGAGACAAAAAAACAAATTCAGGGGGCCGAGATATGATACAAGTGCCCATAAAAAAATTAAGGCAAAAAATGATTAAAAAAGTTGCTACATTTGCGTTAATTCTGTTAATAGTATCAGTGACTGCATTTCCAGCCCTCGGAAACGATAACGGTGACGATGAAGAAACAAACTTCCTCATTCCAGACCATGGGTACACCGTAGACTACTACAGGAGCTACGGGGAGCCATCCATGCATGTGTCAATCACAGGAGATCCCGAGTTAAGAAGGGGAGAAACTGCAGACCTGAAGGTAAAAATCGCGAATGCCGGAGTTATAGATGGTTTTCAGAGGCTGAACGTAAACCAGAAAAAAATAAACGATTCCATTGAGGAAACGATTGCACTGAAAGAGGTAGAAGAAGAAAAAGAATGTACAACAGCAAAAGACATCGAAGCTACCCTTCAATCGGGAACGAAGTACATTGAAGTCGAGCCCACAACCGGTGTCCAGAGTGTGGAAGAACTTGAAACCGGAAATACGGCAACCCTAAGCTACACTGTGAAAATCGATAGCGACACACCTGCTGGGAATTATGAACTCCTCCTTCCCGTGAACTATCAATACCAGGCAAACGTCCGAACTGTAACTGCGGATGTAATAAACCTGGGGATCACGGATATGGATTACACAAGAGAGTATAAAATGAAAAATGAGACTCTCCGAGTACCTATTTCCATAAAAAGCGAACCTAGATTCGAAGTAACAAATGTCTCCGGAAGCCTGGTGCAGGGAGAGAGTAAAGTCATTGAAGTTATCTATAAAAACACCAGAGAAAACGTGGCAAAAGATGCCATAGCCCGGATTATTGTTATGAGTCCCCTGAGCACTGAGGAGTCTATAGTAAGGCTCGGAGATATAGGGCCCGGGGAGAATAGAACTGCCAGATTCGAAATTCTGGCAAGCCAGGAAGCCATTGTGAAGAACTACGGCATCAACAGCGAAATAAAATATATTGATGAAGAGGGGGAAACTTCCTTTTCAGAAAGCATGAAAGTGAATGTGCCCCTTGAAGCCACAGAAAAGAAATTCAGCACAACCGGCATAGCAATCATACTGATTATCCTTATCGCCCTTTACCAGATAGTAAATGTACACCGGAAAAGAAACCAGAATAATGAGAACGCATCAGGTGATGAGAATGAATAAAAATGGATTTTTTACTACTTTCACAACCCTTCTAATCCTTTGCTCTGTAGTCCTGCCAGCGCAGGCAGCTTTACCCGAGAATTTCGATATTAGTGAAAACTACTACACAGTGTACGGAGGGCCTGACCTTAATGCAACACTCATCGGAGACAATGAGTATTCCAGAGGAGATACTGTAACCCTTAATATAGAGATGATGAATAAGGGCGCAATTTCCGGCTTTAAGTCTGAAAATGAGATAGATATGGGAAATTATGCGGACGAGATGCTCCAGCAGGCAGAAATGCAGTATGAAGCTCAGGCTGTAACAGCAGTAGGCATCCTTGCAACTCTCAAATCCGACAATCCGAATATTAAGGTCAAATCAGGTCCCCAGGAAGCAGGTACTCTCAAGCAGGGAAAACAGAGTTCAAGCCCCACAAAGTTTACGATTGAGATTAACAAAAATACCTCTGCAGGTACCTATCCCTTAACCCTGGAACTTTTGTACAAGTACCAGAACAATGTTCAGGTAGGAGGGGACGAGTTCGACAGTACTACAGGCCTTGTGACAAACAAGGAGGTAGGCATCTGGTACGAAAACAAGACTCAGACCCAGACTATAGATGTAGAAGTCAAAAAAGAACCTTACTTTGAGGCCACAAATGTAACAGGTGACCTTTACCCTGACGAAAGCGGGATGCTTTACGTCACATACAGGAACACCGGAGAAGAACCTGCAAAAGATGCAACCGTTAGAATCAGTGCAGCTGATCCCTTCAGTACCACCGACGACCAGGCTTATCTCGGAACTCTGAACCCAGGGGAAAGCGCGGTTGCTGCTTTTGAAATGAGTGTGGATGAAACCGCAACTCCCAAGCCTTATTCCCTTAACAGCGAGATCCTCTACGAAGATGCCGACGGGCACGACCAGGTCTCAGACAGCGTCAAGATCAACACTAAAGTCCTGCCTGCTGAAGAAACGCTTCCGGGATATCAGATTGGGACTGGTGTTGCAATGGCCCTCGCAGCCTGTTTCATCATGTTAAGAAAGAAGAAGCAGGATTGAAGTCAAAAAACAAAGAAAAAGATACCTGTAGTCATAAATAAAGATATAATATAGAATCTCGCAATTTTATTAAAAAACCGAAAAGGTTTGAGCTAACAGCATATCTAAGGAAATATCCAGGTAGCCTTTTTAAAAGGCTACAACCCTTATTTTCGGAAATATACTCATCCAGCTTTATAATTTTGAATTTTTAGCTCAAATTGCAAAGCAATACCCCAAATAATTCTGAAAATCGAACCTGTATGAGATAACTGAATTAATCTTTTCTGTCATATCGGTACTTTATGCGTAAAGCAAATGGAGGACAACACATGAAAAGAGAGCTTTACCGAAATATAGTGATTGCAACAGACGGATCTAAGAATACCCAGAGGGCCATTTCTTACGGTATTGAGATTGCAAAACTTAGCGGAGCCACTGTCCATGCCCTTTACGTAGTAAATACACCCTCTACAATTTCTGAAAATTGGACTGCTGGTAAAGAAACAATCTACAAAATTATGAGAAATGATGGAGAAAAAGTAGTATCTAAAATTAAGAAGATTGGAGAGGCCTCAGGAGTGGAGGTAAGAGAAGTTGTTTTAGACGGGCACCCGAGTAATGAAATTATCGATTTCGCAGAAAATAATAACATTGACCTGATAGTAATGGGTACCCTTGGAAAAACCGGGCTCGAAAGGTTTCTAATAGGAAGCGTTGCAGAAAAAGTAGTGAGAGGCTCAAAAGTCCCGGTCATGGTCGTCCGGGGAGAAGAGCAAAGCTGAAACTTTCTGTTAACTGGAAGCTTTTTGGGAAAAGAAAGAAATCAGGATTCAGCGGACTCAAAGGTGTAAATTGCATGCCAAAAAACAGATTCATTGCATCGGCACAAAATCTTTCAGAAAAATGAAGAATGTCTAAAATGAAGAATGTTAAAAATCCAAAGACATAAGATAAAATTATAAATTATATACAGAAAACAGAAATATAACGCCCATTTATACATTAGAAAATGTATGCTTCTGTCAAATTGGGGTTATAATTTTCAGCCGGAGCGATCCGTCTCTTTCGAGTCGGCTTTTATCTGTCCTTTTTCACTGACAGCTTTTGCAACCATTACCTCAGTCGATTTGATGACCGCATAAATCCTGTCTCCGGGTTTTATGTCCAGCTTTTCTACAGCCTCTTCAGTGACTACCGAGGTGATAATTGAGGGTTCCATTTCAATTGTGATTTTACAAACGAGCCCGCCTTTCTCCACTTTAAGCACTTTACCTGGAAGCTGATTTCTGGCTGATAACTTGAAGCCTACATTTTCCCAGGCAGTTTCATCCCCAATTGTTTCATTGATAATCTGCTTGTTTGTCTCATACTCAGCCAGCAGTTTTCTTCCAAGATCAGTCAGGAAAGTGCCCTGATTCTTTCCCCCGCGTACTGTGGTTACTGCGGGTTCGCCAAGAGCTTCATTCATTTTTTTAAGCATCATCCAGGCGTGTTTGTATGAAATGTCAAGAATCTTACAGGCTTTTCGAAGGGAGCGTTCTTTGTCAATTGTTCTAAGTAACTCGGCCCTTCCGGCACCCATGACGGTTTTTCCGTCTTCCGTAAACCAGAGCTTTGTTTTTGCTTTCACAGATATTCACCTTTTAGTGGAGCACATGGACAGAACTTGCCTTGAATTGAGCGTAGACCGGAACTCCCGGAAAAATACCCATTTCCTCTGCCGACTGCCTTGTTATCAGGACATTAAGGATGACTCCGCAGTCAACTTTTACCCTTACAAGAGCGCCCAATATTAAGACGTCGGTAACCCTGCCCTGCAGGGAGTTTCTGATGCTGGATTGTGCGGAAATCTTACTTAAAACTATGTTTTCAGGCCTCAGGAAAGCATATGCCTGGCTCCCTACCTCCAGATCCCCTGAAGCGTCAATGACCATCTCCCCGGCTTCAATTCTGAGAAGACCGCGGTCAGCAGAGATGACCCTGCCTTTCAGCATATTCTCAAACCCTACGAAACTGGCTACCCTGCTATCAACCGGCTTTTCGAAGATCTCTTCGGGAACCCCGACCTGCATAAGTTTCCCGTCCATTACTATTGCAATCCTGTCAGCCATTATCCGGGCTTCAGTCTGGTCATGGGTGATATGCAGCACAGTCAGTTTTTTATTTTTGTGGAGAGCCAGAAGCAGTTCCCTGGCACTTTCCTGTGTTCTGGGATCGAGTGCACTCAGGGGCTCATCCAGGAGCAGAATTTTAGGATCGGTCACGAGGGCTCTCGCAAGGGCAACTCTCTGCTGTTCTCCCCCTGAAAGTGTAAGGGGATGACGATCAAGGAGGTGGGTGATCTTCAGGTCTTTAGCGGTTTCAAGGAGCTTCTCCCGTGACTTTATTTTTTTCATCCGCATTCCGAATTCGATATTCTTTTTTACGCTCATGTGAGGAAAAAGCGAGTAGTCCTGATAGACAAAGACAAGATCGTGTTTTTCCGGAGGCAGGTGGGTTACTTCTTTTCCGTCGATCAGAATTTTTCCGGAATCAGGGGAATGAAAACCAGCTATAAGTTCCAGAAACAGGGTTTTTCCAGCCCCGGTAGGCCCGAGAATTACAAAATATTCTCCTGACTCGATTTTAAGGCTCAAATTATCCAGAGAAAAATTCTTCCATTTTCGGGACAGGGATTCAATCTCTATCATATATACTCCAGCCTGCGGAAAGGACCCTTACTACTATGAATATGGAAAGCGTGACCAGTATAAGCAGTACGGCTATGGGTCTGGACGCAGACAGCCCATAGGAAAGAAACCGGTCATAGATAAGCGTAGGCCCTATCATGGGGTAGTAGGCAATCAGCACAACAGCTCCGAATTCACTGATAGCTCTTGCCCAGGTCATGATGGCTCCTATCAAAATATGCCTTGCCGAGAGAGGGAGGGTTACAAAAAGAAATGCCTTCCAGAGGGGAGCCCCCAGCGAGCGGGCTGCATTTTCAAGCCTCGGGTCCACACTTTTGAAGCCTTCCCTTGCAGAATTGGCAAGATATGGCAGGGATACAAAGAGCATTGCAACCACAATTCCCGGAAGTGCATCCCGGAACTGGATATAAGCATTGAGAGGACCGCCAATAAGCCCTCTTGACCCAAAAACCGTAAGAATGGCAATCCCTGCTACTGTGTGCGGAACCACCACAGGCACATCGATAATGCTTTCAACTAATCTTTTTCCGGGAAAATTGAACCTTGCAAGAATATAACCTGAGGGCACTCCGAGAAAAAAGGCAAGAAGGGTTGCGAGAAAGCCTGCATAAAGGGAGAGAAAAATAGAGCCAACTACAGACCGGGTTCGTGCAGCTTCGACCAATCCCTGGAAATCATCAAAAATCTGCCCGAAAACCATGTTTGAAAGAGTTAAAAAAATGAAAAGAAAGAGAACAAACAGTAAAAGGGAAAAAATGAAAGTCATAGGTTCAAATTTGCGGATTTTTCGGGTTATGGCTTTCATTCGTATACCTTTTTACTGTCGTTTTTGTTTTCCCGAGTTGCGCCAGCAGAGTTGCGGCTCTGCAGTGCGCTGTCCGTTTCACTCGCTTCGCTCGTTCAAGCAGACTAACTTATAGCTTGGAATCGTGCTTCGCTCACGAGGGCCAATTTACCAGGTTACAGATTTTCCGTGTATTTCTATGTTTCCAGTGATTTACTTGTTGTTTGAAATTAGTAAGGATTTCTGGTACTTGTTATAATCTTTATTTCACAAGAGCCTGTAATTCTTCAGGCATTTTATCTTTTCCTTCAGCAAGGGCAGGGACAATCGGAGGCTGACCGTTCTTGATGAAGATCTGCTGGCCGGGTTCTTCGAGGAGGAGTTTTACAAACTCCGCAGCGAGTTCCGGATTTTCAGCATTTTTGGGGATGGTTACACCGTACACTATAGGAGAGCCTGTGACTATTTCCCCATTTGCCATTTCGACCTGAACCTTTGAGTAATTGTCATCATAATCCAGTGAACTCAGGTCAATTTGAGGCGGGAGTTCCACGTATTTAAAGCCGTGCTGCTCAGCAACACTCCGGTAAATGTAGAAGTAATCGATTTCCCCCATCTCAAGGGCAGAAGAAAGTTCAACTTCCATGCTGCGGAGCATAATTTTATTGGGATTCGGAGAAATCATTTCGGAGTCGGGAACGTGTATAAGGACTGTCCCGTTTTCCTGTGTAGTAACAGTCATGCCCGTATTTTTCAGCATCAGGTCGTCATAGATCTGGCTGTCATTGTAATATGATTCAGCTAACTGGGTTACTATCTGTGACCTGTAGCCTGCCGGGTCATCATTGGGGTTGGAAAAGCCATAGCGGACATCAGGACGCCTGAGGATTTCATACCAGTTGTTTGCATTGACTTCATTACTGTATTTACTTTCATTCGTGTAAGCAATCACAAACTGGTTTTTTGCAAAATCCACGTACCAGTCAGCGTATTCAGGCATCATCATGGATGGGATCAGGGCATAATCTGCAGATGCGAGAACATCGGCCTTTTTCCCTAATTCGGTGATCTTCTTTACACTCTGTGCACTGCCTGCGGCTTCCCGCTGGACATCGACACCCGGATGCCGGGCTTCGAACTCAGCTTCAAGTTCTTCAAAAGGTACACCAAGGCTTCCTGCGTGGAAAACTGTCAGGACTTCCCCCTCTCCTGCAGAGGTATTTCCAGAGGCGTTATTCACTGTGTCTGCACTTTCGTTCTCTGCCCTGTTGTCAACACAACCGAGACCGGCAAATACAACCAGGATTAAGAGAACTGAAATTAACTTAAAAATTCTGGTTTTAACATTCATGGTTATGTGTTCTTGAACATAACAGATATAAGCTTTTTGAAGTAAGATAACTGGTTTATTACATTAAAAAAGTAATATTTTGGAAGAAAATAGAAATTAAAGGCATAATAAATCTTTTTTAACCATTAGAAGCTGCAAAAATAAAAGAAACTGAAAAAAGTAACCTGAAATTATCTTAAAAAAGGATTACGTTTTAATCTTTGTTTTAATGGATCTTGCTCGCGAATTCTTAAAATGTGTAGAATTTTTCCAGGATAGTGTTTCAATAACTGCAACAAATAAATGAAAGATATTCTATAAACAATTTTAGTCTTCTTCTTCCGGCTCGAATTGGATACCGTGATCCCCAGGATACGGTTTTATGTGGTCATTGTCCCCCCTCCAGATCTCATCCGGGATCCCATCCGGGAACGCATCACAGGAGTTGAGGTTTGTATTTTCTATGTGATAGTGCTTGCATTTAATACAAATCAGATTAAAATTGATCCTATATAATTCGCGATCATCTAATAGAACCATATGTATAATATCCCTTTTACTTCTTGATAAATGAGTAGTTCAGGTTTCAATCCTTGTTTTAGTGGATCTTGCTCGCGAATGTCTCTTCCGAATACTTTTTAAAGTTTAATTCTTCCACTGTTTTTTCGCGCTCCTGTACTCACTTCTTTAAATCCTTTATTTTTCCATAAGTTCTTTCATACGCTTAAGCTCGGCCCGGTCCTCTTCTGTTAAGGGCGCCGCGTCAATAAATCGCAGGTCGCCGTCATCAATATAAAACCGGCTCGGTATCTCGCGACCGTTCTCATCTTTTGGCATGGCTGCTTTTCCTCCTGTTTGTCTGCTTTCCAGGACGATTCGGGTATATATAATGTTGATCTGTTTAAATTAGCTTACAGTATAACAGTCTTATTTTGTTTGTGCTGGCAACCCATGTGCCGTCATCTCCTATCATGCCGACCCTATCAACTCCTTCAACTCCTAATAATTTTAAATGCTGTCCTTTTTGATATAATACCTCATGCTCGGCGGTGTGTTTCAATCCTTGTTTTAGTGGATCTTGCTCGCGAATTCGGAAAAGAAGAGAGAAAGGAAGAGAATCCAAGCCCCCGGTCAACTCAGGGGCCCTTATCTTAAAGTGGGTGAAATTTTTCCAGGATAGTGTTTCGATAACTGCAATAAGTAAATGAAAGATGTTCTATAAAAAATTTTAGTCTTGTGATATTTGCTCGAATTGTATTCCATGATCTCCAGGATTCGGCTTTTTATGGTCATTGTCTCCCCGCCATATTTCATCAGGGATACCGTCCGGGAACGCATCGCATGTATGGAGTTTCACATCCTCTATGTGAAAATGCTTGCATCTCATACAAATTAAATTAAAATTTATTTTATATGGTTTGCTGTCGTCCAATAAAACCATAAATAGGGTATCTCCTTACTTCTTGATATAGCTATAATCCAGTTCCGGTATTTTTTGAACTGTTTGTTTCCATCTTCATCCTGGAAGATCTGGTTAAGTTCGTTATTGGTTAAATCTTTCAGCTCTCCCCGCTTTATTTTGTTTTAATCCTTGTTTTAATGAATCTTGCTCGCGAATTCAGTAAAGTGTAAATCTTTTCTGTAATGGATGCAGTGTAAATATTTCCGCTCATAAGTATAGAAGTAAAAGATCATTTGAATTCAAGTTAACTTGCGTGGAGAGGAAGAAAAGAGCCATTCCCCCGGCAAAAAGAGAGATAAACAGTATAAACCGAAGTAAAAGTTTATTTATTTGTATGTCGATACAATGGCAATATATAAACGGTAATATATTTCAGAAACGGCAATATATAAACGGTAATATATTTCAGAAACGAATAATACCCATAGTTTCGATAAAAGAAGTAGACTCATAAATATTATTTAATTTTTTTTGAAGGTTTGCATATGGATGGTTACAGTATTTTCCTTGTAATGCTTGCAGTTTATATAGCCGGACTTGTTGCTATTGGCTGGTATTTTAATAGTAGACAGAAATCCGTTACGGACTTCTGGCTTGCAGGGCGCAGGATAGGACCCTCAGCTCTGGGGTTTTCAGCCGCAGCTTCCTGGTTGACAGCCGGTGGAATTCTTGCGGTTGTCGGGTTTTATATGCTTCAGGGAATGGGTTCTATATGGGGATTTGTGGCTCCCAATATCCTCGCCCTCCTTATCATTGCCGTACTTGTGGGAAAGATCAAAAACCTGCCTGCAATCACCCAGCCCGAACTTCTGGAACAGCGCTACGGCAGTATAGTCAGATGGCCGATTGCCCTGATCATCACTGTTGTAATGATTCTTTTTTCAGTAGCCGACATTACAGGACTTTCCCTTGTGCTGCAGGTCTTTTACGGCCTTGATCCTTTCTACGCTGCAGCCATTGTTGCAGTTGCGGTTTCCCTTTACGTAACTCTCGGAGGGCTGTATGCAGTAATCTGGACGGATGTCATCCAGTTTTCCTTCCTTGCCCTCTTCGCAGTAGGAATAGCTTTTGCCGCAGTAGGAACAGTCGCGGATGGAGGCCTCAATACTACTGCGATAAGCGCTTCAGAGCTTTTCGGAAATGTATCCGGGGACTGGTGGAATCCCTTCTCAATCGGCCTTCCTATGGTTTTGATCTTTATCCTGGCTATAATTCCGGGCTGGATTACCGAGCAGGACCCCTGGCAGAAAGTCTGGGCTGCAAGAGATGGAAAATCTGCCAGTCTTGGGATGATAATTGGCTCTCTTATGATTACTGTGGTCTTTGCAGCCTGCGCTGTGATTGCAATAGCCCTCAACGCCATATATCCTGAAATAGCAGGAATGGGTTTTCCTGCAGGCATGGCCCTTGCAGAGCCCGCACTCCTGACCTTTGTCAGTGAACGTTTCGCCTCTGCCCCCGCGGTAATAGCCTTCAGTGCAATAGGGCTTGCAGCAGCTTCCATGTCCTGTACGGACACTTTTTCAACATCAGGAGCTTCCTGTATCTCAAGGGACATTTACCAGAGGTATATAAAGCCAGATGCAACAATGAAGGAAATGATGTTGATAAACAGGATCAGTGTGCTGTTTATCATACTCGCTGCAACGGCAGGCTCATTTGTAATCCCCAATATTATCGATGCAATTCACATCGCAACTTTCATTGCAAGTTCCTCCTACTTCTTCCCGCTCATGGGAGGCCTGTACTGGAAGCGAGCTACCAAGGAAGGAGCCTTTGCAGGCATGGTAGTAGGGTTTACAGTTCAGGTAGCCCTTGTGGTTCTGGACCTTATAAAAACGCCCCCTCTGGCCCCCAATTATCTGGAAAGCATTCACCCGATTCTCATGAGCCACGGGGTTATCGTGGGAATGTCTCTGAGTGCTATCGCTTTCTTCGGGATTTCCCTGATGACAAAACCTTCAAGCAGGGTTAATCTTGCGCCTTTCTTCGAAGAGGAAGCCGAAGAACTTTCCCGTTATGAAGCAAGAGAGATCAACGAGAAAGATCCTGAGTACAGTACTTTCCTCAAAAATGTTGATGAAAAAGTCGCAGGGGAACGTACCCACCTCCAGCTCAACCTCCGGGCGTCGGGAAATCTCAGCTGGAAAGAACTTATAGAAAAACTTAAAATCGTTTCTCCTGCCTGGGTCACCCCTACGGGACTTGACTCAATATACAGGCTGACCCATGGGGATATGCTTGCCTGTGTTGCGGTCACGAGAGGGACCGGGGAGAGGGATATCTGGCTTAAGGCCGAGCCCAGGCTTGAAACCGTCGGCAGGCAGAAGCAAGAGCTTTTCACGGCTTACGAAGAGTTGAAAAAGGTACTCGACCAGAAGGGTGTAAATCTGGACTTTTATTAAAAAAGAGCTGAGGTTCTCAATCGAACCCTGGCTTTATCTCTTTTTTCAGAATATTAAATGGTCTTTAAAGCTTGAAGGCGCTCTCAAGGGCTTTTTTTCCGAAACGAAGATCTTCGAGGGAAAATACTTCAAGGTTATAGACGCCCCTGTATCCTGAAAGCAATTTCAGGACTGAAAAATCCGCACAGCCCTTTCCGGGAGCCATATGCTCATCTCCATCGTATTTTTCTGTCCACTGCCCGCTATTGTCATGCAGGTGAAGATGGATAATATGCTTCTGCAGGGTTCGGACAAAATTTCCGAGTTTTTCAGGATCGCCTCCGCAGGTAAGGTTTGCATGCCCTATGTCAAAAGTAGCCTTCAGATGCCCGGAATTTACAGCTTCGATGGTCCGCGAAAGCTCTTCTGCCTCACAGCAAAAATTGGAAGAGTCCGTACCTTCTTTATTTTCAAGGGCCAGAGTAACTCCGTAATCTTCAGCTACAGAAGCAAGAGTGCAGAGGTTTTTGACCATAGAGAGAAAAGATTTCTCCCTCTCAGGCCCAACCCTTCCCGGATGCAAAACAACTACCTTAGCTCCGATCCGGTTTGCAAGCGCAACGGATTCCCCCATAAGGGCAAACTCTCTCTCGCCCATCCGTGCAGTGTCTACCTGAAGGGCTGCAGGATATTTGGAGTCTGCTGCAGAATAAGGAGCGTGAACTGTGCTCGCAAAATCGTAGATAGATACTTCGTCAAGTATCCTGTCAAGCTTTTCCTTTTCAAGTACAGAATCGTTGTAGATACCCATCTTGGGAATGTACAGTTCTATGGACCCAACGTGCCCTTTTAAATCCGCAAGAGGACCGGCAAAGGATGAGGCTCCGAAAATCACGTATTAAGCAAGGAGACAAAATATAAAAATACTTTTGTTAATCCCATAGGAATCAGATGCGACAAACATTAAAAAATAATTAAGCCGTTAAAGGGTAAAAAGAAAAAAAATATTTTGAGTTGCTCTCAAATAAAGCCCCAATAAATTTACGCTGCTGTAAGCGACAAAATTAGCCAACATATTTATATATAAATAAGTGTTGCCGGTGTAACGGCCAAAAAGAATTTATAAGTAGTTGTTAAAAAAAGTATATAGTTTTTGAGGAAGAATATAATTTCATCCGAGAACTGTACATTAAAAAATAATTTTGCATTTTAGACACGGAAGCCACGTTCTGTTTATCCCCGGAAGAAAAAGGAATGATTAATAAGGTGTATATTTATAAAATTTATTAATATAAAAACCACATTGGGAAAACTCATAAATATAAAAATATGAAATATATTTTTAAAGAAGAAACAAAAAAAATCATTAGTAAGAATCGGAATCTTTATATGATATTGAGAAAAGTAGAATTTATTTTTTTATATATATATAGGAGTTTGTTTATTTTAACCCCTCATGTACATCTTATAAAATTGATTGTATATTATATAATTGTATAATAATATTTTAAAAGCCTGCATATTTCGAAAGGTTTATGAATGATCCTCTCTAATCCAAAATTTAACGCGCGTCATAATCATATTTCTTTGTGATGATATGGCAGACGATATTAAAAAAATGTACAACGTTTTTTTGAATCCACCTTATTACATGTAATAAACAAAGGAGGAAAATGAATGGAACCACTCATAAGCATGGGAGTGCTTGCACTTATCGGAGTGGCTGCGACCATTGCAGGTGCCTCAGAGGACCTGGAATCTGATATAGGATCGCAGAGTAACCCTAACTCTCAGGTGCAATTAGCTCCCCAGATGGCGTATCCACATAGAATCTTCAATAAAGCCATTTCCGGTGAACCACCATCCAATGCGTTAATGTGCAGCATTGGTGCTACTGTGGCGGTTACATTAATTAGCGTATTAAATTTCTCACCGCTTCTGGCACTGGTTCTCGGCTCCATTGTTGCAGCGACTGTGCATGGAACGTATGCAGTTACCGCTACAATGGGCCGCTGTGCCAGTCAGAGTCGTTTCAAACAGCCGGTATACCTGGACATGATCAGATCACACACCCCCGCAATAATGGGGTATTCGTTCATAACGACGTTCTGTGTCCTGGTAGTCTCGTACCTGATGGTCGCCGTACTCGGTCACCCCTTCCCGATGCCTATAATGGCCTTTATCTGGGGAATCACCGTCGGTGCAATCGGATCGTCCACAGGTGACGTCCACTATGGTGCAGAACGTGAATTCCAGCAGTTTGAATTCGGGACAGGCCTGAATGCTTCAAACTCAGGAAACATTGTCAGGTATGCCGAATCAGGTATCAGGGACGGTTTTGATAACTCCTGGTTCTGTGCAAAGTTCGGTGGACCTGTTACAGGGCTTGCTTTTGGAATGACTGTATTCCTGGGCAGCTGGATAACCACTATTTTTGATCCTGCAAAAGGAGTGGGCATGGGCTGGCTCTCAGTTGCTGCAGGTCTTCTTATTGTTGTTATTTTAACTATCTGGAACTGGGATATTGAAGCCAGAGCCAGGAAGGCATTCGGTCCGTATAAAGCAGACAAGAGCGAAGAAGAGGCGAACGCATGATTGAAATCATCACTGCTAACCTTCTCTGGATAGCAATAATTACAATCGGCGGTGCGCTGATTTCCCAGAGCGTCCACTTCGTACCTGTGGGCGGTGCTCCTGCAGCAATGGCTCAGGCAACCGGTATCGGTACCGGTACAGTGCAGCTCGCAGCCGGAGCCGGGCTTACGGGGCTTGTAAGTGCCGCGTATATGATGAAAGTAACCACGAATTTCCCTCTAATCATTGCTTCTGCGGCAGTCGGTGCAATGATCATGATAGCAGTCACCATGCTTGTCGGAAGCTGGGTCTACGCCTATGGTGTGGGCTGTGTACCTGCATCTGCAAAGGTAAAGGTTGACCCTATCACCAAGTACAGACAGGACCTCTATGTCTCTCAGGGTACTGAAGGACACGGGCTTCCAACCGTCTGTTTCGTAAGCGGAAATATAGGCGGCGGCCTCGGAGGTATTGGAGGAGCTCTCATATACTATGCCCTTATGCAGGTAGGAATGACAGGCGCTACAATTAATCCGAATCTTGTAGCAGTTGTGGCAATTTTCTCAATAGGAATTTTCTTTGTAAATGCTGTTATCCCCTCGTACAACATCGGTGGTACAATTGAAGGATTCCATGACCCGAAATTCAAAAAATGGCCGAAAGCGGTTATGTGTTCCTTGATTGCAACAGTTCTCTGCGCCCTTGTGGCAGTAGTAGCAATCGGACAGCTTGGAGGGATTTAAATGTCTGGAGGAGGATCTGGAGCAGCTAAACTAAAATACCCCCCGCAAACAACCATAGGTCTCGGTGTAGTTGGCGGCCTTGTGGGGATCTACCTTGGTGCCTTAATAAGCCCGCTATTTTCGTTCTTCGGAGCTATTGGAGCAATTTGCGCCGCTATATGGGGTGCTGATGCGGTCCGGCGCGTTGCAAGCTACGGGCTTGGTACAGGTGTCCCGTCAATCGGTCTGCTTGCCCTTGGTATGGGAGTAGTCGCAGCTCTCTTCGGGCTGTCCGTTGGTGGCATCTTAGGCCCTATTGTCGCATTCATTGTCGCATGCATCCTCGGAGCTGTGATCGGTCTACTTGCTAACAAGGTAATCGGCATGGCCATTCCTGTCATGGAACAGACAATGGTAGAGATTGCGGGAGCAGGAGCCCTGTTAATTATCGGATTAAGTGTCGCAATGACCGGTTCGTTTGAGTACATGCCAGTAGTCGAAAATGTGGTCACAACGGGCTTTATAGCAGTGATTTACATCGCAGGCGGTATGGCAATGCTGCACCCTTTCAATGCAAACCTTGGACCTGATGAATCGCAGGACAGGACTCTTGTATGTGCCCTGGAAAAAGGTGCACTTTCAATGGTCATTGCAGGCATAGCATCCGCAGTTGGTGTAGGGCTGGGACCAGCTTTTGTGACAACACTTCTGGGAATCATTATCTGGTATTTCGGTTTCACCAAATATTATGCGCTTATTAAGAGAGATGCATACCAGGTGGTCGGAACCGGTCTGCTGCCCAGTGCGGAGGAACTACAATGAGCATGATTAGAATAGCTCCCGAAGTACATCTGGTCCTTGACCCGGACACCGCAATTGTGGCGGAAGAAAGGGAAGACTCGATTGAGTATTCCATGGAACCTGTCTTTGAGAGGCTGGACAAGCTTGATGCAATCGCGGAGGACCTTGTAAATTCCCTTTCCCCAAGCATGCCGCTCCTTAACTCATGGCCCGGTCGTGAAAATACATCCTACATGGCTGGATTCTACAGCAACTCTTTCTTTGGAGTCGTTGTAGGTCTTGCCTTTTGCGGACTGCTGGCTCTAGCCATAGCCATAAGTAGAATGATGGGAGGAGTGTAAAATGGTGAATAAAAGAGAGCCCGCACCAGGATGGCCAATTTTAAAAGGTGAATACGAAGTTGGCGATGTCAAGAACTGTGTACTGGTAATTACCTGCGGATCACACCTTGCAGGGAAGCCTGTTCTTGATGCAGGTGCAGCAGTTACCGGCTCATGTAAAACCGAAAACCTCGGTATTGAAAAGGTCGTTGCCCACATTATCTCAAACCCGAACATCAGATACCTGCTTGTAACCGGCTCTGAGGTTAAGGGACACATTACCGGACAGTCAATGATGAGCCTCCATGCAAACGGTGTAAAAGACAACAGGATTGCAGGAGCATTAGGTGCAATTCCGTATGTGGAAAACCTTAATCCAGCTGCAGTTACCCGTTTCCAGGAACAGGTTCAGGTCGTCAATCTGCTGGATACAGAAGACATGGGTGCCATCACCGCCAAGGTGAGGGAACTCGCCTCAAAAGACCCTGGGGCCTTTGATGCAGAACCACTGGTCGTGGAGATCAGTGAAGAAGGCGGAGAGGAAGAAGAGGGCGCTGTTGTCAGGCCGGTATCCGGTGAAATTGCAGTTATCCGCGCCAGGCTGAAGGGCATTGAATCCCGCATGCTTGACATAGGAAACTGGAACAAATTCCACTCAGGGGTTCACGCAGGCAAGGTTGAAGGTGCCATGATCGGATTGGCCGTAACCATATCCCTGCTTGGAATGTTACTGCTCGGGAGGTAATGAAAATGGCAGAAGAATACGGACAAGGGGTCCCAATGGTGCTTGCCCCCCAGATGGGTGCAATTGACGCTACTGTTGAGAGCATTCGGTACAGAGCACAGCTGATTGCGAGGAACCAGAAGCTGGACTCCGGAGTCATGGCTACCGGAATGATCGGTTTTGTAGCTGGTTTCCTCTTTTCACTGGTGATGGTAATTATACTCCCACTAGCTGTCGGTCTATAAGCGTAAGAGGTGAATAATATGGTAAAAGCACCAGCAGCATTTGTAGAGCCAGGCGAATTCAACGAAGTAATGAAAAGGCTCGATAAGATCGATGAAAAAGTAGAGTTTGTCAACAGTGAAATTGCACAGAGAATCGGAAAGAAAGTAGGAAGAGATATGGGAATTCTATACGGCGGAGTTATTGGCCTTCTGCTCTTCCTGATCTATGTCTCGGTATCATCAATGTTCATGTAAGTGAGGGATCAAAATGTTCAAGTTTGACAAGAAACAGGAAGTTTTTGAAATCGGAGGAGTTAAGTTCGGCGGACAGCCGGGTGAATACCCAACCGTGTTAGTCAGTACCATGTTCTATGGAAGGCACAAGATTGTGACTGATGAAGACAAGGGTATCTTCGACAGGGCAGCTGCAGAAACCCTCTGGAATACCCAGGTGTCTATGAGCGATGCCACAGGAAACCCCTACGTAAACCAGATTGTGGGAGAAACCCCTGAAGCAATTATACGTTATATTGACTGGTTTGTTGGGCTCGAAGACAAGACCCCCTTCCTGATCGACTCCTCAGCCGGAAACGTGCGTGCAGCCGCAGCTAAGTACTGTACCGAAATCGGTGTTGCAGACAGGGCGATTCACAACTCGATTAATGCAAGTATTGAACAGGACGAAATAGACGTGCTCAAGGAAAGCGATGTGGAATTCTTCAATTGTCCTTGCCTTCAACGCAACTGACCCGTCCTTAAAAGGAAAGCTGGACATCCTTCAAGTCGGTGGTTCCGGACAGACCAAGGGTATGCTCCAGGTCGCCAAGGAATGCGGAATAACGCGTCCCATCATTGACGTTGCAGCAATGCCTCTCGGTGCAGGCTCAGGCGCAACAATCCGCTCAGTTCCGACAATTAAAGGAATACTCGGCCTGCCTGTTGGCGGTGGATTCCACAACATGGCATCTTCCTGGAGCTGGTTCCGGAAATTCAAGAAAACTCAGCCTGATCCGAAAGCTGTCTACATGCCTACAGACATTGGTACCAACCTGGTAGCACAGATTGCAGGCGCCGATTACGTTCTTTATGGACCTATCGAGAACGTCAACGAAGTTTTCCCTGCTGTCGCAATGGTCGACATCATGCTTGGAGAAACTGCAAAGGAACTTGGCGTCGAGATCGCAGATCTGGCAAACCACCCGGTTACCAAGCTGACATAAACGGAACGAAAAAAAAATTGAAAAGCATTTTAAGGCTTGAAAGCAGAGGAAATTTTCCTTTGCTTTACTTCCTATTTTTGATTCACTGTGACTTTTCTGGCAAATCTTTATTCTTATATAAGGATCTCAAATTAGCTCTTAAAATCTTTAATCTAATTTGACACCCGTTTCTTTAAAAGTATCTCCCAAATAATTCTTATTTCCAACTTTATTTTGTATTTCTGTCAGCACCAGCAGTTGATATGCTATGAAACTTAATAGAGAGTAGAGTCCTCTACTCCCATTTCTCACTCTTCTGATATCGAATTTTACTGTACCCGTAATATTTCCATGTATCTTTTCACATTCAGCTCTCTTTTTATACTGGTCATCAAAAGACTCATCTCTGATGTTCTGGTTTCTCAGGTACATTCCTACCTGTTCTTTTCCTTCCAATCTCATAAGAAATTTGAGCTTGTTTTCCATCGGTGCATGAACATCTCCACCGATTCTCCACTTTTTATAGAAAGAAGCGTAAAACCCCTGAGTCTTTAGCTCAGGGAATGTAAGCGTCAACTTTAACCCTGATTCCATATGTAATTTCAGCAGCTTCGTTACTAACATTCCCTATAGTAGATGCAAAATACCCATCACTCCATAATGAATTTTCACTCCAATAATACTTCTTCAAATAGCCGTTTTGAGTTTTCCATAACCTGTTAGTAGACTCTTGTTTCAATCTTCTAACTATTGCAAGCACACTAACTTTCGGTTCGCTCTTAATTAAGAAATGGATATGGTCTTTGTTAGTTTCCATTTCAAGCATTTCAAAATCTGACTCTTTTAAATATCAAAGACGATCTGTTTAAGCTCTTCACTAATAGGTTCAAGTATCTTTTTCCGGTACTTGCAAACGAAGATAACATGGTACATTAACGAAAATTTGCTATGGTTTCTTGTCTCGTATCATCATATTTACAGATAAATATAAGTATCTGTAAATATATAATAATTACTATGTTAAAAGCCTACAAGTTTAGACTCTACCCTACAAAATACCAAAAAACGCTAATAGAAAAGCACATTGGTAGCTGTAGGTTTGTCTATAACTGGGCTCTAGCAGAGAAAATCAAAACCTATGAACAAACAAATCATTCTATTTCACAGTTTGACTTAAACAAAAAAATAACTGCACTTAAAGAAGAGAAAACATGGTTAACTGAGGTAAATTCTCAATCATTACAGGGAATGACTCGAAATCTTGAATCTGCATTTACTAAATTCTTTAGAGAAAAGACCGGATTCCCTAAGTTTAAATCAAAGAAGAATCCAGTACAGTCATTTCCCATTCCACAACATTATACTGTCGATTTTGATAGTGGGATAATCAAACTTCCTAAAATCGGTAAAGTTAAAGCTGTCATTCATAGGAAGTTTGATGGTACACTAAAAGTTGCAACTCTTTCAAAATCATGTACTGGCAAATATTACATCAGTATTCTTGTGGAAGATAACAAAGAAGCTCCTGTAAAACAAGAATTTACAGCAGCAACAACCATAGGAATTGATGTAGGTATAAAGGATTTTGCAGTTCTTTCTAATGGTGAGAAAGTAGAAAATCCGAAGTACCTGAAAACATCACTACAAACCCTTAAGGTATTACAGAAGCAAGTAAGTCGAAAGGTAAAAGGTTCTAACCGTAGAAGAAAAGCTATAATTAGACTTGCAAAGCTCCATGAAAAAGTTACCAATCAACGTAATGATTTCCAGAACAAACTCTCTTTTAAACTAATAAGCGAAAACCAAGCAGTATCTCTGGAAACTCTGAACGTTAAAGGTATGGTAAAAAATCACTGTTTAGCTCAGGCTATTAGTGATGCAGCATGGGGTAGCTTCGTAACTAAAATAGAATATAAAGCTCAATGGTTCGGAAAAACGGTATTAATGATAGGTAGATTTGTACCATCAAGTAAAATATGTAACAATTGCGGATACTACAATCAGGATTTAACTCTCAAGGTTAGAGAGTGGATTTGTCCTGATTGTAATACATCCCATGATAGAGATGTAAATGCGGCGATAAATATTAAGAAGTTTGCATTACAGTCTCAAAATTTGGTAGTAATCTAATTCACCTATGGAACGTAGGGTAGTGCTCGTGGACTTACGGACAATGGTTCGGGGAATGAAACGAGAAGCCACTCAGTCTTTAGCTGAGTGGTAGTTCACTCTTATATTATCTGCTACTTTTCCGGCAAAAATATAGTATCCGAGTAGAGGCCACAAAGGAAAAGGCAGAAAGAATACAGATATTAAAAGGTTTTACATTTCTTTTTAGGATGAAAGTTCCTGGCTGGTTGAATAATTCCATCAGAACCTGCCAGGTACTTATTAATCCACTCCCAAACTCGCTTTTTGGGGCTGCTATTGCCTCGGAAGATCATGAGTTATCAGGAAATTGTAAGAACCTGAAGAGTATATACCCCGCACTCAAGCAGAAGCTGTACAATAGACTCCCAAACTCACAGCTTTTAAAAAGTGTCAACCGATGCTATCGAGATTAGAGTAGGCGATCAAAGGTTAGACAAACTGTAAGGACAGGGTGAAACCGATAATGTGATCTTCCAGGTTATACCAGTCCTATTCACATTCCGACTTTTGTAATTTACATGTTGTACACTGTCTTAACATATATATATAAAGAGTTGTGAACCGGTATCATCTGATTCCGGCCATTTGCCACGTTTTTCGCTTGACATCAAAAGAAAAATTCAATTAAAATTTGAAAATAAGACAATCGACAAAAATGTGCATCTGAACAAATCGCCAGAGTTTGTAAATATGACAATATTGTATAAAAATGTGAAATTAATTGACAAGCCTGAGGAATTATATATTAAAGAAAGTTATCAAGAAATAATACTAAACAGAAAGATTTAATATTCGGTAGTACTTACCAGTACCATAAAATAGGGTTATAAGTAAAAATTTTTAGGGCTTGCAGAGTATCTCTTTATAAAAAAGGAATTTTCTAAATTTTTAAACCGGAAGCCATAAAAGAGTCCTGATTTTAAGGGCACCAATAACGGATCGTAGCATAAAGAGCCAGAGAACCGGATCATATCGGGTGGAAATATGCTGATCAGAAAGAACATATCCCTGGATGACAAATACCTTAAAAAGTTACAGCCCCTTCTGGATGCCAATAATGGGAACTTGAGCGCTGCAGTCAGGGATACCATTGAAGTTGCGGATACAGCTCTTACATATCATAAGAGTATTGACGAAGCAATAGGGTTTTTAAAAGAAACTCCTGCAAAAGAAGAGTTGAATGATACAATTCAGAACGGAGAAAATATCGTTATAAATAAGACGATGCTCGAATGGCTGTTCAGGTATACCAGAGGCAGGCTCACGGACGAAGAGCTTGTCAATGAACTTGTCAATCCGTTTGAGATTCAGGATATGAAACAACTCGAAGACCATCTGAACCGGGTTTCCAGAAACTATCAATGGACAATCCGAACTTCAATAAAATGTGAAGATATCCATAATCCCGAATCCGCACTCGTACTCATCTCCAACGCTACTGTACATAGTAGAGACTTTTTTGCCCAGCTGGTGGCTCATTTCCTTTCCAGATGGAGACAACTCGATGTTGAGCATGTTTTCAGGAAAGCAAACTCGACCCAGATTTCTTTCAAAAAGAATCCATCTACATCTTCGAATGAGACTATGCCAGGAATCAGGAAACACTTCGGGTATCTTGATATTTTATGTAAGGAACTGGACGACAATACCGAGTTCTGGACTCAGCTCATGTATACTTATAATGTTGAGAGGTTCAATCTCGTAACTCTGCATCGGAGCCAGTTTGAAATTTTTGCAACCGGAGAAGTTCCAAACCCGACAAAAATCCTTGAACGCCTGTGCAAGCAGTCGGTAACTGATATGACTCTTCCGGATTTATTTGTCCATTTCAGGAGAATGTACCTGGCAACCCAGCTTGTCAAGAATATAGATAGCTGCCTTGAACCCGGGAATGAGTCCTTAACCATTTTCCACGACTTCAAAGATGAAAGAGTTATCCACAACCTTGTTGAATACTTTTCGAACATATTCAGGGAAAACGGTACACCTTTCGAGACATCCTCATACTCAAGCATGATCGTATTCAAATTCTACCCGGAATCAAAACTCGAAAGTTCTGAACTCGCACTTAATGGAAGAAGATATGGAAGAGCCCGGATATCCTGCAAAAGAATGAAGCTCCTGAAAAATGAAAGGGCCGGAAATTAAAAGAAAAGAATTAAAGAAAATATTAAAAGAAAAAATTAAGGTTAAAAATTTCATTCTGCATGCCAAAGTATTCCAGAAACTTCCGATGTTTACTCATTTCAGGATCTGAACCTGTTTTTCGTCATAAGATCTTAACTTAACCTTTTGCAACCCCTAAAGGAATAACTCTTGCAACCTTACGCGCAATGCCAAGCTCGTGCACGACATTTACCACTTCGCTGCTGGATTTGTATACACCCGGAGCTTCCTCTGCAATTACTGAAGGATGCGTTGCTCTTACTGTAATGCCTTGAGCCTCAAGGTTTTCTTTTATAGTCTGTCCGCGGAATTCTTTCTTTGCATGTGCCCTGCTCATGACCCTCCCGGCCCCGTGACAGGCACTGCCGAAAGAGATATCCATTGCTTCTTTTGTGCCGCAAAGGATAAAGGAGGGGGTCCCCATGCTCCCCGGGATCAAAACCGGTTGTCCTACAGCCCGGTAAGCCGCCGGAACTTCGGGATGCTCCGGGGGAAATGCCCTTGTAGCCCCTTTCCGGTGCACATATACCTCTTTTTTCCTGCCGTCCACAATGTGCTCTTCAAGTTTTGCCACGTTATGAGCAACGTCATAAAGGAGGTCCATTCCCAGATCGTCAGCATCCCTGCCGAAGATCTTTTCAAATGTTTCTCTAGTCCAGTGGGTGATCACCTGACGGTTAGCCCAGGCGTAGTTTGCAGCACAGAGCATGGCTTTGAAGTAGTTCTGTGCCTCCCTTGACTGAGCCGGAGCACATGCAAGCTGTTTGTCCGGAATCTGGATCCCGTACTTCTTTACGGCCTGGGAAAGCTCCTTGAGGTGATCCGTGCAGATCTGGTGTCCCGCACCCCGTGAACCGCAGTGGATCATCACTGTGACCTGCCCTTCTTCAAGCCCGAAAGCCGAAGCCACATCCCTGTCATAGATCTCATCTACATACTGGACTTCAAGGAAATGGTTTCCGCTCCCAAGGGTCCCGAACTGGGGCTTGCCCCGGGTCCTGGCTTTCGCGCTCACGTGAGAAGGATCGGCGCCATCCAGGAAACCGTCTGCCTCACAGTGTTCCATGTCTGCCTCAACTCCATACCCGGCCTCCACAGCCCATTTTGCCCCATGGAGAAAAGCGTCATCAAGCTCCCGGTCAGAAGCCCTGATACGGCTTTTTGAGCCGACTCCTGAGGGAACATTATGGAAAAGGGCGTCGGTAAGCGCCTCAATATGGGGAACCACGTCCTCTTTCTGCAGGTTAGTGCGAATTAGCCTGACCCCGCAGTTGATGTCAAACCCCACCCCTCCGGGGCTGATAATTCCTTCTTCCCTGTCAAAAGCCGCAACCCCGCCGATTGCAAACCCGTAGCCCAGGTGGGCATCAGGCATTGCCATGGAATACTTCAGAATGCCGGGAAGAGTTGCCACGTTTGCAATCTGCTCAATGGTTCCCGGATCGATACCCTCAAGCAAACTTTCCGACACAAAAAGGCGCCCAGGAACCCTCATTCCCGGCGTGTGCCCTATTGGGATTTCCCAGCTGTTATCGGAAAGCTTCCTGACCATTCCACGCGCTGCTTGGGGAACACTTTCCGTATCCGTCTCCTCAGTACCTGTCTCCTCACTCTCTGTCATATCGATGCTCCAGTGTTAATTTGCCTATATAAGTTGAAATTACTTGTTTATTTGCTGTTTCCTTAAAGGTCTGTAATGGATTGAATAATATTGAGATACGAGCCTTTGGGCTGCATGAATATCTGATAAAGGAATCCTGAATATTATGTAAAGAAGTTCAATTTGAGATCTAATAAGATCCAATTGGGACTAAATGAAATTCAATCTGGATATAATGATGCCGGCCAGGAGAATTGCCCACAGAAATTATTCACATAAATGAATATATAGCCTGCAAAACTGATAAAAAAGAAATTAACAGACAATACGCCAGCCGGATTCCGGATTTTGAAACTCTGTGTCCTTAAATATCAACAACAACCTGGGCTTCCCAGCCTTCTTCGGTCTTTGAAACTTCGAGCTGATTGTAAGTGACGGCTTTGATATCGGTTTCGAAGGGATGGCTTCCACGTTCAAATCTTTCCCCGAAAGCCCGGGCTTTTATTGAGTACCCGCCCTCCACTTCCCTGATCTCCTCAACCCGGAATTTCCGAAAAACAACCTCATCCACTTCAAAGATGTACAGAAGTTCAGAAAGCCAATCCACAAGCAGGGACTCCAGATCAGGAGAATTAAGACAGATCTCCCTTGCCATCTCTCCCGATACTTTCTTGGTATCGATCATAACATTGAACATCGCGAGAGCTGCATTTTCGAATACTTCTTCCAGAGTATTTCCATAAGCCCGGAATTTCGCGTCTGCCGTGTGTTCCAGGTACTCATACGGTTTTTGTTGAGACGGCATAGTCAAGTATTGGGTTTTGTGTTACATTAACTTATCCGCTTCAGAAGCCTGCATTCAGGAGTAACGGAAACTTCCATGAATTGAGATAAAAATTATTACAAGATGATTCAAAAAAGATGCCATCAGCTCAGGTTCTTCCAGATATAGATAATCCTCTGGATTGCAGTTATATGACTGGTTACAGCAATTAGGATGACAGCCCAGCCCAGGATTGAAAAACCTGCGATCAATGATGAAAAGACAAAGTTGATGAAAGCTGCAAGAATTATAACTACAAGGCGATCAGCCCTGCCCATAATCCCCCCATAGTACCTTCCCAGATTGAGGGCTTGAGCCTGGGTTCCGAGATAGCTGGTAAGAAGCACACCTACTATTGCCGCAACTCCGATCTGCCAGGGAACATAACCTGCAAAAAAGATACTGCATATAATGAAAACATCCGAATAGCGGTCGATAACGTGATCCAGAAAATCGCCTCTGGGAGTGGCCCTATTGGATTTCCGTGCAATTACCCCGTCAAGGGCATCAAGAAGTGAGTTAAATATCACCAGGATGCCTGCCAACAGGACGAGTTCCTTAGCTGCCGGAGAATAGTAAAAACTGAGCCCTGCAAAAAAGGCACAGACAAGGGAAGCTATGGAAACTGTATCAGGTGAGACCTCAAATCGGATTAAAAAGTCTGCCAGCGGTTCGATGACTTTTGAGGCAAAAGGTCTCAGGGTATTAAACGTCATGGTACTCGATGATTCTTCCTTTAGATATATATCGTGAATATAGTGATAGAGAGCTGCCCCAAAAACAGGCACCTTGTCTTGCTCAGTATGCCGGTTTGGATCTGCTGAATTATATCGTTTCTGTGTTTACCTGCTTTTTATATTTATACTTAAGGCTGTATAGTTATCCGCACACTCAATAGATAAGTTTACTTATTTCCCTTTTCTGCAACTGCACGCTCATACAGGTATTTAACTTTACAAGAATGTTCAAGCTGTGTGGTCACTATATATGCATCTCCAAGCGTTCTCCCGATTGCAAAAGTTCCATGACTGTAAACTACAGCGCCTCTGTGTCTCGATAGTATATTTGCAAGATTTCCTGCAAGCTCGCGGCTGCCTATTCCCCCTCCGACCACAGGAATATCCCCCAGAAAGTATTGCCCTTCGCTATCTACAGGCGCAATTATCCCTCCGGGGCCTGCAAGCAGGGACTCAACAACTGCGTATTGACAGTGAGCGTGAATGATTGCAAGAGCAGAAGTCTGCCTGTAAATCTCCCTGTGTACGACGGTTTCGGAAGATGCAATTATGTCCAGAGACGAAGTGTCCTGAATGTCCACCTCAACAATACTATTCCCGGTGATCTCATCAAGAGCTGCCCCTGTCCGGGTAATAAGCATTTTATCGCCAGCCCTGAGACTGATATTCCCGAAATTGGATTCAACAAGCCCGTGTTCAACAAGCTTGCGCCCGTATTTTGCTATTTCCTGCCACATCTTAAGCGGTATATTATACCTTCGGTTAATAATATATATTGGTTAGAAGTTCGCGGTTATATATCTAAAAAATAGGCTCTCAATAATCCTTCTTTTTCTCTTAACGTTTAAAAACTCTAAAACTATAATCCTTCTTATCTATTTTAATTTTATGAAATTTCGTCCAAATAGATTCCAATAATACCTACACACTGCTATAAAAACAAGAAAGCCGTTATCTTATGATTCGTGGTTTTCTGAATGGCCGATTTTACATTTTATTGTTGCACTTGCTCTCCTTTTGCAGGACTTATCATAAGAAACATTGGAGATATTGTAGTCTTTCATGTTCCCTAACAATTCAGATGGTAGTTACAATAATACAAGCACCAAAACATAGATTCTTATAGCATAGTATAGAAAAATCTCATAGTCGTTGCATTAGACGCATTCGAATACAAAGCCAAGTAGCATCAACTTGTGCATCTACTCTGAATCGCAGTGACTAATTAATTTTGAAATCACAGGTCTTTAGAACTTCAAGATGAATTTCCTATAATCTTTTCCTCATCCTGATCTCTATCCCCACTTGATTCCATCAGTTTAGCCATCCAGCGCGTATCTTCGGAACTTTCCAGGATCATCTTCACGACCATTGTAAGGGGTACAGCAATCAGTGCGCCTGCAGTCCCAAGCACATAAGACCAGTAAAATAAAGAAAGAAATACAATCGTCGGAGATAATTTAAGGCCTTTTCCTGCAAGAGATGGAAAAATAACATCTTCTACGAGCGCATTGACAATAGTGATGGCGGCAAGGATACCCAGTGCCCCTATAGGCCCGTATTTGAACAGGCCAAGGAGCATAGGTGGAATAGCGGCAAGATAAAAACCCAGATAAGGGATATAACCGAACAGGAAGAACAGAAGGCCCCAGAGAATAGGAAAATCTATACCCCCAATAAAGAGAAGTATGGCAACTCCAATGCCCCCAAACAAATTGGTCTCAGTCCTCAGGAGCATGTAATTTATGACGGTTCTGCTTAATTCGGTAAACCGCGAAAGATGGACTGGTTGCTCTTCAACTTCTTTTTGCGCCTTTTCTGGCACACCTGCAGCATCCAGAAGTAAAAACGTTGTCGTGATAACAATGAGCACAAGTGTTGACCCGGCATTTAAGGTTCCTGAAATAATATCCCCAGACACACTGAAAGCAAATGCTGCAATATCTTGCAGGACCGATTCCACGGAAACTCCAGATGCAGGCAAATATGTTGAAATACTGTTCAGAATACTCTCCAACTGATTTTCATAGCTTGGAATCCGCCCACTGAGCTGGAGTAAAGAGCTTGCAAACAGAATTGCGGTTCCAAAAAAAACAAAAATGAAAAAAAGGATCACCAGAAGAACACTAACCGTTCCCGGAACCCCTTTCCTCTGGAGCCAGTGAACCAGAGGGGCAAAGATTAAATAGGCAAAAAGAGCGAAAAAAACCGGCAACAGTATAGTTGAAATCGCCTTCATACCAAGTGTCAGGAGAACTGCAGCAGTGCTATAAATTAGAACTTTGGCTGGTATTGAACCAGTATTCGCATTTATGTTCACATCCTCCAATCTTTTCTTGCTGCTAATTTTCTTCTATAAAATTTGAAGCAAAACTTCCGGTAATAATTTTTTTATATAGGAATTCGAGCGGGCAGCCATTCAGACTGCAGACTCTACCCTGGATCCCGGTTTTTTCTTCTCTGCCAGATTTAACCGCCTCTGCCAGTTCTTCTACAACGGCAACGAGAAGCTCGGGTGTGAGCATGCCCTGGGGGACCAGGATTATTCCAGCTTCGCGGATCTCCTGCTTCAGATTTTTTGCCCAGAGGTGTTCGATGATGAGGATATCAGGGGCGGTACCGTTATGAATGGTCTCGGCTATCTCTAGGATATCTTTCTCGGTGATTCCGTAATTTACCTAGGCTGCTGCCAGGATTCCTGCCTCAGTGCCTTTTATCTCCCATCTTCGCCGCCGGTTCCATACCAAATGAGTTCTCCTATAACGGCTCCAAAAAGCATTTTCTCCTCTTCATCCAACTGTGTAGTTTCCATATGCCTAATATTCCCTTCTTAATCTTTCCATACTAATATCAGGTCAATGAGATGGGCATTCCTTTCTCCATCACGGATTCAAGTTCACAGCAGATCTGACCATGGAAACCTGGATTATCGAACATGATGTCTAAGAGCTGCATCGATCCAAAAATTACGTCATCCAATTATTCCCCATTAAGAATTCTGCTCTGCTGTCCGTTCTCGTTTCGCTGTTTCGGAGCGGCAGATGTAATATGAATCATCCAAACGATCTTATACGACCCCGGTATTTTCCTACCTTATTGAGAACTATGCAGTCAAAAAACAGTTGCAACAATATAATGCAAAAGATATATAAATTTTAATATATATACATATCATATCGGCTAATAAAATTGAGATTTGATAAAGAAAACGCAATTTGACTGGTTTTTATTCTCGTCGATACTTTACAATGGTCTCATTTTATCTGGCTTACGGCCGGAATTTCCTCTTGGCTCAATTTCGATGTATTTCTCCCGTCAATTGCAATGATAGACTCGGGATGAATATTGTTTTCTTGGTCCCTTAGTTCCCCATGGTAATTAATCATAATTCCAACATAAGGATCTGGCTTGTTCTGAAAAGTAATCTGAAAGTGACCGCAGTACCTGTGCTCAAAAAATTTCCATGCTACGTTGATTATAGCAATATTTTAGTGTTCTGTTGCTATAATCCATGTAACAAGTACCAAAAACTGCAGGAAACAAGCGGCAGTGTGCCGATTTTGCTGTAAAATCATAAATCTCAAAAAGTTGGTAGTTTAAAAATTCCATATCGGAAGAACGAAATTACACACAGTACATAAAAACTTAACTTCGAATTTACAGCAAATTTGCGACACTGCCAAACAAGCCTGAAAAATAGAGAAATAGCAACACTTTAAGCGAGATATAGAGGAAGAATGCCATAAGGCTTATGTATCATAATCGAAGTAAAGAGGCAAAAAGAGAAAAGAAAGCAGTTAAAACATGGCGGGTGACTTTCGGAAAAAGAAATCTGCCATAAAGTTTATCTGTAAGTATTGTATTTAGATAAGTCTGCAGTCAGTTCCAATTTGCCTCGTTGGCTCAGCCCGGTAGAGCGAGTGACTTGTAATCACTAGGTCGCGTGTTCAAATCACGCACGAGGCTTCTAAAATTCTTTTTTGTTTAAAGTACTTTTAATTCGATTTTATCCTGATACTTGGTATCGAGCTAAAGCTCAAGTACCGGATTACAATCCATTAACTTCGAGCTTTCATCCATTTTACATGTTCTGTTTGCAGGACTTACGCGGTTGAACTGAGAAATCAATAACATTAAACCTTTAACTGTTTAAAATATAACTTTAAACCACAACTTCAATTGTGCTTGATTTTTACTTCAAGTGCGTAAGTCCTGAAGATATTAAAAACAGAAGGAGCAGACGGGACAACAACTGCAATAAAAAACAGGTCAGATGTTAAATCCTCAGTTAATTTTTTAGATCTGTTTCCCTCATACTATATTAGGAGGTCTCAGAATTAGGAGGTCTTAGAATGAATTTTTATTATGAGTTAAGGCGGGTGTGGCTGTTATTACTTTATTGATTGCCTTTGATAAGATTCGTAAGATAGTTAATGGGTAATAAGCTAAAAAAGAGTGTTTTAAACTTCACCAAAACTTATACCATGGCTTTTTAGCTCGAGGAGCTTCAATTGCTTTCTGATTGATGAGTGTTTGAACCGGTAGCAGGTAATTATTATGCATGCTTTTGAGGTCTTGTTCTCTCTGGCTTGCATTCTCAAGTTCTTTCTTTAACGCTTCATTGTGGGCCTGTAATTCTTCTAGTCTTGCCTGCAGGCGGGAGGATTCCCTAATTTTGGAGTCTTCCTGCGAGGCTACATTAATTAGTTCAATCTCTCCTTTTTAACTCGTTTTAAATTTTTTATATGTGCAGTTTACATTTTGTGTTGTTAAATCTGAGCATTTTTACATCGACCCTTATCGGCTAACCGCCACTTGATAGCTTTTATCAAATTCAATGATCTGTGTAAAGCCAAAATTCTAATAGACATGTTTATATTTTTTAACTGTATCTTAAGTAGTAATTTTTAACAGTTTTTTGTGATGTCTGTTTTTTACTGTCCGAATATTAAAAATTGGAGAACGATAAATGAAACCTAATAATAAGTTGTATTCGATAGCTTTAGTTTCAACAGCTATGATTTTAATGCTGGTGAGTACTGCAGGCGCATCGCCATATGCATATATTACGAATTACGGCGATGACAATGTCTCTGTAATTGACACAGCAACAAACACTATTACAGCCACTGTGCCTGTAGGTTCGCATCCTTTGGGAGTTGCAGTCACTCCGGATGGGACAAAAGTGTATGTGACGAACAGTTACAGCAATAATATCTCTGTGATTGATACAGTCACAAACACTGTTACAGCCACGGTGAATGTAGGAAGTATCCCTGAAGGAGTTGCAGTCACCCCTGATAGAAAAACGGTATATGTGGCGAACGGGGGCGACGGTACCGTATCTATGATTGACACTGCAAACAACACAGTAAAGAAAACTTTGACTGTAGGAGATCATCCTTACGGAGTTGCAGTTGCCCCGGATGGAACAAAGGTATATGTGGGGGACGAAGGCGGCCCTGTCTATGTAATTGATACAGCCACAGACAAGGTTACACACCTGGTGACTGTAGGAAGCCCTCTTACTGGAGTTGCAGTCAGCCCGGATGGAACAAAAGTATATGCGACGAACGTATGGGAATATACTGTTTCTGTAATTGACACCGCAACCAACACTGTTGCTACGGTGAATGTAGGAGATTATCCTTTTGGAGTTGCAGTCAGTCCGGATGGATCAAAGGTATATGTCACGAACTTTGACAGCCATAGCGTCTCTGTAATTGACACTGCTACCAATACTGTTACAGCCACGGTGACTGTAGGTTTGCATCCTTTTGGAGTTGCTGTTACCCCGGACGGAACAAACGTGTACGTAGCGAACTCCGCCGACCAAACGATCTCTGTAATTGATACAGCCACAAACAATGTTACAGCCACGGTGGACGTAGGAAACCTTCCTAAGGCTTTCGGGCAGTTTATAGGTCCTCTCCCAGCACAACCTGTACTTCCTGTTGCAAACTTCAGCAGCAATGTCACTGAGGGTTATGCTCCTCTTACTGTTCAGTTTACGGATCTCTCGAAGAATGCAACAGGATGGAACTGGGACTTTGGAAACGGAGCTAATTCAACCGAGCAGAATCCAACGCATACTTACTACACAGTAGGCAATTACACAGTTAATCTGACAGCAACCAATGAAAACGGTACAAATTCAACGTTTTCAACGATAACTGTTTTAGAAAAACCTGTACCTGCTAGCGATTGGGAATTTTTCCCTCAAGAACCTGTTTCCGGGGAGACCCTAAATATAAATGGGAATGCTTCTCCGGAAGAGAAGGTCGATGTATTCGTGACCTTTGAGAAAACCATTCCTGTCCAAAAGGGAAAATTTGAATATAATCTTAAAGACGTAAAAATTCCAGAGGGCTTTAACAACTTCTTTACGGTCGAGGCCAGAGGAGCCGAAAACCTCAACGTGAGGGTAAAAATGGTTATCTGGGTAACAAAAAGCTCAGAGGCTTCAGGAGATACTGCAACCGTATCTCAGTCAAATGTCCCTTCGGGAACCTATAAAATAAAGATTGACGGGGACGCTGGAGAAGGAGTCTCAGAGGTTAATCTGAAGATTACGGCTTTTCAGAGGATAAAAGCGGATTCGAACGGAGATTTCAGTTACTCCTATAATACAAAAGCTGTTCCTCCGGGAGACTTTGAGATAAAGGTAGGGGGCATCACGAAAGAGATAACCATTAAACCTAAGGAAATCGATCAACCTGTAACAGTGCTTCCGGTAGCGAATTTCAGCGCCAATGTTACCAGCGGTTTTGCTCCGCTTGCTGTCCAGTTTAATGACAGTTCTGAAAATGTAGACACAGTAGCTTGGGACTTTAATGGTGATGGAATTGCTGACTCTACAGAAAGAAATCCAATGAATACTTATTCTGCAGCAGGAAACTATACCGTTAATCTGACAGCAAGCAATGGAAACGGTACAAATTCAAAGTTAGCTACAATAACTGTTTCTGAGAGTATTGGACCAATTGGAAATGCATCTGCTGAAAATGTTCAGTCTGTATTCCCGGTAGTAGATGGATCTATTCGAGACGGATTAGATTCCCCGAAAGACGGTATCGCAGATGTAACCCTGGATAACAGCGTGGTTCAATTTCTCGACACTGAGAGAGGCGACATGCCATTTGAGGATAGAGGTATTATCGAGTTCGACATATCGACAATCTCTGGTCCAGTAACAAATGCGACTTTAAATTTAAGTGTCTTCTCCAGTAATGGACCCTATCCCTTTAAAGTCGATGTATTTACATACAGTGGAGACGGAAACTTAGACCTTAATGATTTTAATTCCGGTACACTTTTCCACACATTTGAGTATTATGGGGAGGAAACTGTTCAGCTGGATGTTACGGAATTTTTAGAAAATATGGTTTCTTCAGGTGCTAAATATGCAGCATTCAACTTCCAGTATGCAGAACCTAGTGCGATACCAATGAATGGCCCATTTGTTGCGTTTAACTCTCTTGAGTATCCACCAGCAGCAAAATTAACGATAGTTAGTGAGATATTCAATGAGAAACCAGCCGCAGTACTTCCTGTAGCAAACTTCAGTACCAATGTCAGTGAGGGTTTTGCTCCTCTCTCAGTCCAGTTTAACGACAGTTCTGAAAATGCAACTTCTGTGAGCTGGGACTTTAATGGTGATGGAATTAGTGATTCCGAAGACAGAAATCCAATTCACGAGTTCACAACTCCAGGAACCTATACAGTTACTCTGACTGCAAGCAATGCAAATGGTACAGCTTCAAGGTTAGCTACAATAACTGTTCAAGAACAGGAACAACCTGCAGCAGTACTTCCTGTTGTAAACTTCAGTACCAACGTAACCAGTGGTTATGCTCCTCTCTCAGTCCAGTTTACAGACCTATCGGAAAATGCAACCGAATGGAACTGGGACTTTGGAGACGGATCTAATTCAACCGAACAGAATCCAATGCATACTTACTTTGCAGCAGGAACCTATACCGTTACCTTTATTGTAAATAATTCTGAGGGCAGTAATACGGTAACAAAATACAGCTATATAACTGCTGCAAAGTCGGAGGATTCTATTATTGAGGGCCGTGTTCCCTTTTCGGTGCAATTTAAAGACTTATCGGAAGATGCAACATCATGGAAATGGAGTTTCGGAGATGGAAAGACTTCAACCGAACAGAATCCAACGCATACATACAGTAAAGCAGGACAATATGCCGTTACTCTGACGGCAAATAATATGGCTGGCAGTAATGTGATTACAAAATACAGCTATATAAGTGTTACAAACTCTCTGGAAGCTCCTGTTGCCGCCTTTTCGGCATCCACAACTTCAGGAAAAGCGCCGTTGAATATCAGTTTTACGGACAAAAGTACAGGATCACCCGATTCATGGAAATGGAGTTTCGGAGATGGAAATACTTCAACCGAACAGAATCCAGCGCATATATACAGTAAAGTAGGACAATATACCGTTACCTTGACGACAAATAATATGGCTGGCAGTAGTGTGGTAACAAAATATAGTTATATAAGCGTTGCAAACTCTTTGAAAGCCCCGGTTGCTGCTTTCTCAGCATCCGTAACATCATGAAAAGCGCCGCTTAATGTCAGTTACTAACACAAGCAAATGAACATATTAAATTGGAAAAACGATAAAGAATGTCCAGATGAAAATGAACTCCTTTAAGGGAGTTCGTTTTCGTCTATAATATGACTCAGTTATATGACTCCGTTTTCTGTGAGATATTACAAAAGAATATTATGACAAGAAAAATGCGGACCTGAAGTGGGGTACACATAAATGAGGTTACCAAAATCTCCACCGGAGATGTACAATATTTCAATATTTTTAATTTTTATATAGTGTTCACAATAATTCTTATCGCGCCTTTAAATCCAGGAATTTAATATAAAATGAATCCGGATTGCTTTTTTAGGAAAAAAACTCAATACTAAATTTTGAAGACCTCGGAAAATAATAAAAAAGTATTATTAATATTTAATTGTTGTTCGATTTAAAAATATTTTATGTGGAAGTAACTTTTATTCAGAAACAATTTTTCGTATAATTAATTTAAAATAACAACTGGGATAATTGTATATTATAGCAGGAGTAAATAGGTCAAAAAGGATGGGGAATAACCGGTATGATATGTGAGTGAAGAATTGCCTGGTAGACATTGGTCCTATTCCGAATAGATATACTTGATGGGGGTATAACTTCGGAGCGACTGTATCGGGGGCTACAGTAGAAGGAACAGAACTCTTCCGGGCTTTTCTCTTTCTTTGATGTGCTTTTTTGTTCCAGTGGCTTCAATTGGTAGTTCATTGACGCATAGTTGATTTTTCAGGATCAAATAGAGAAGGGGATCATAGAAGGGCTTGCCTTCTCCAGTTATTTCATTGTCTTTCATTGATGTTTCATTGTGCTTTTCTGCCCATTGGCATATATGCATATATTATGAACCAATACAGAGGCACAGTATCTGTAATTGGCACTGCCACAAAAAAGGTTATAAAGGCGTGAAAGTCGGAGTTGATCCTTCTGCCTTCGGGCAATTTATAGTTTCTCTTCCAGCACCAGGACCAGTACTTCCTGTAGCAAACTTCAGCAGCAATGTTACTACGGGTTATTTATGGCTAAAGAGTAATGGGCGCATAAGGTCTGTATTTGTCACACGTTCTGTTTCCTCCGTTGTGACAGAAACAGACCTTAGTTCTATTACCAGAATTTCCACCAGGGCTTTTTAGTTCCATATTCTCCGGAAGCAGCTTAATGTTTAACCTGTTGGTCTCCTGGATCAGGGTTTGACTGGCAGAATTATATTATTTTCTTGAAGAAATAACGGTTTTGAGGATAATGGCAGAAAAATTTTCAAACTTTGATTTTTTAATTGTATATAGACCTCCTTCAATTTTATTTAGGTCTCTACCATTTTAAGATACATTTTTAAATCCTGTAATATCACAATTTATTACTGATAGCCGTATGAGCCAGCGATTCCCCTTTGTCGGGCACAATTAACATTGAAATAGTAATATAAAAAATTTTTAATAAAAAAATATTTAAATAGTGAGGGGGATCTCTATTTTGGGAAACGTCTGAAAAAAGTTTTTAATAAAAGAATTTACGTAAAATAACAAACATAAGAAACTGCAGCAAATTCCTGAAAGTCTAGCCATAAAGTCCAGTAGAATCCAGGTTTGAAAAATAAGAGGCAAAAGAGGCATGAGAGGAGAGAGGGGAGCTGAAAAATTGGCAGGGGATGAAGCTAAAATATTCAGTGACATGCTAAACCCTGTTGTATATACGGACAGGAAAGGGGTAGTCCTTGGCGTTAACAAATCTTTCGCCGGGCAAATTGCAGGCCTTTCTGAAGAAGCAATTATCGGGCACACCCTGCCTGAGGTGATAGACAATGCCATCGAAAAACTTCAAGGAAAGCTTCCCGGATACGAGCAGAGTATTCTCAGGTGTTTTGAAGAATGGGATAAAGCAAACCGGCAGCTTCTAAACTCCGGAGAAAACCTGACCCTTGAAATCGAGGGGATCTGTGCGGATGGAGTAAGAAGAATTTTTCTGACAAATAAATCAACCCTCAGTGGGGAAAGAGGGGAGATTATCGGACTCGTTACGGTTATGCAGGAAATTACTGAGATCAGGCAGGCTGAAAAAGCCCTGAGGGAAAACCTGGACTTTAAGGAAAAAATGCTTGATGAAATTCCAGTGCCTGTTTTTTATAAGAATACGGAAGGAAAATATACAGGCTGCAATAAGCTTTTTGCAACGGAAATCATAGGCCTCCCTCAAGAGAAAATAACAGGCAGAGTCTATGTCGAACTTACACACCGGGCGCCTCAAGAGCTGATAAAGAAATATAATGAGCTGGACTTTCAGGTTTACCGGGATGGGATAGAGCAGTGTTGCGAATTAAAAAGTAGATACCTCCCAAACTGCCTCGGAAAAGAATTTATCATTATCAAATCCCCCTGTTTCAGTACAAACGGTGAGATAAGTGGACTGGTAGGTGCCGTGCTTGATGTTACCGAACGCAATAAAGCGCAGAAAGAACTTCAGGAAAGCGAAGAAAAATACCGCTCATTCATAAAGAATTTTAAAGGCATCGTTTTCCAGGCGGATGAGAATTTCGTTCCTGTATTCCTCCACGGAACTGTTGAAGAGATTACAGGATATAGCGAAGAAGAGTTCATATCCAGACACCCCTGGAAAGAGATTATCCACCCTCAAGACCTGCCCCGTATCTATGAAAAAGAAAAAAATATTCAAACCTCTTCACACTCTCGCTGCGGAGAAATTGATTTCCGGATAATACGTAAGGATGGGAAAGTAAAATGGGTTCATGAAACCTACCAGAAAATACCTGGCAGTAACGGGAAACCTGACATATATCAGGGCACAATTTACGACATAACCGAAAAGAAAGAAGCAGAAGAAACCCTTGCAAATGCCGAAATTACCCGCAAAAAAGAAATCCATCACAGGATAAAGAACAACCTGCAGGTAATCTCGTCGTTACTTGACCTTCAAGCTGAAAGGTTCAGAAACAGAAAAACCGTTCAAACTTCAGAAATCCTTGAGTCTTTTCTGGAAAGCCAGAATCGCGTAGTATCCGTGGCTCTCATCCACGAAGAGTTGCACAGAGGCGGGAAAGCCGATACCTTAAACTTTTCAACATACCTTCAGAAACTTAGTGAGAACCTTTTCCAGACTAACAGGCTCGGAGACTCGGATATCAGCCTGAAAATAAACATGGAAGAGAGTATTTTCTTTGATATGGATACAGCAATCCCGTTAGGGATAATCGTAAATGAACTTGTTTCAAACTCCCTCAAACATGCATTTTCCGGTAGAGAGAAAGGGAGCGTCCAAATAAAGCTCTTCAGGGAAGAAACCGGGCAATGCAAAAACGACAGGGGGGACAGAGAAAAAGCAGACTGCAAAAATACAGGCTTTGTCCTGACAGTTAAAGATAATGGGGTAGGTATTCCTGAAAGTCTTGATATACAAAATTCCGAGACTCTCGGCCTTCAACTGATAGCCACACTGGTAAACCAGCTAGATGGTGAACTTGAATTAAAAAGAGATTCTGGAACTGAATTCATTATAAGATTTACAGTCACAGAAAAGCAATAATAGTTCCATGTCACCTTCCAGTATAACACTTTTCCCTTCAAGAACATTTAAAGACTTATATCATCTGCCTGTCAACCCGTTTTACTTTTATTTTGATCTTTTATCCCGGTCCGAGATTTTCAGTCCCCAACAAAGTTTTTTATACTTTTTCATGGCTACTTAGTTCATTTATTCAGGATTCAATCGTTATCGTTGTTTTCCCCCATCGCCCTCAGAAGGTACAGGAAGAGGTTTACGAAATCCAGGTAGAGTATCAGGGCTCCAATAATGGGTTCTTTATGAGCCGCGGACCCGGCTGCAATAAGTTCCGGAGACCTTGGTTTTTCAGGTTTTTCCCCGGTTTTTTCCTTTCCTCCAGGTTTTGCATCGACCTGATTTTTATTCATCTCTTTATTTTTATCCTTTTTATTGGAGAACCCAAGTTCCTCAAGTACTTCAAGATCTCCCTGGCTCAACCTTTTTAGCTTCTGGGTATCATACGCCGTCAGCCCTGAAAAGACAAGAACACCAACGACTGAGATAATTAAATCAATTTTCGAACTTTGAAGGAATAAATTGCCGAGCAGAGCTGCGATAAGGCCCACCACGAATGTCATAAGCAAGTTGCCAATTCTGCTCAGGTCGGTGTTTGTGGTGTAACCATAAAAGCTCATGGCCCCGAAGGTAAAGGCTGAGATCCCAAAGAGGGAGTAAATAGAAGTTTCTGTGTAGACATTTTACTTTTCACTTACTAATTTTAAAAATATATTGGATTGTTAATCAGAGTTTAATATTTTTAAGCTATAACTTCCACTAACATTTTTCAAAAAATAGGATCTTATCGAATAATTTTATAGCACATTGATAGCATAAGCTATTAAGTTAATAATTATTATTCTATGTGATTTATATTGTAGTTAATCGAGTGCGTAGCACTCGATTTCTTTCTTCATTAAACCATCTTAAACATTCCAGTAATACCTTAACCGGAATAAAATTCAACGACTTTAGCCCATATCTAAAAGCTTTGTTTATGTCTTCATTTATTAATGATTTTAGCTCATAAGCCGTAATTTCAATAACTGACTTTAGCATATTTAGAACATTGTACATGATGCATTGAATAACAAAGAACAATACTCTTGCTACTGGAGATTTTGTACATGTTCGTATCTTGAAGTCGTTTTTCACTCTATAGCCAGTTTCTATATTCCATCTTTTTCTGTATTCTTCTGGAATTGTCTTTTCAAATTTCTCAGTTGATTCTGCCTCTTTGTTTGTAGCAAACAGGATGTACCTTTCCCTTTTATCATCATATATTGCAACAATATTGAAGGAAGGTCCTCCTTGCTTAAATTGATATTCAAAAATAGTTGAAGTATTTCCCCACTCTTTTTGATGATTTTTAAGTTCTCTATTGATAACCGGATTTGATTTAGCTGCTATAACAAAATTGACTTTAAGTTCATCTAATTTTGAAATCACAGATCTGTTACAAAATTCTTTGTCAAGGTATGCTGTTCCTGTTTTTACACCTATTGTCTTAAGTCTTTCGAATAAAGATTCGATGAATAGAGAATAATTCTTGTTCAAACTATTAATGTCGATTACGTCAAGTGTCAAGTGAGAAGTTCCAATTATATCCAGGGTACAGAACGATTTACCCCATGAACTGCCATTCTTTGGTTTTATCCCCCTAATTCCGGGAGTATTTTTGTCTCCATAAAATGGAACGTCATGAAAAAATATCACAGAAAGGGTAAGCCCTGTGGTAAACGTATAAAACATATACATTGCTCTGGCCTGAAGGGGAGTCAGAACGTCGATGTCTTTAGAGAGTTTAACCACAATGACAATTTCTGCAATCAGGAGCCCAAAAAAGACCAGAAAACTGTCCAGTATCAGCTTTGAGAGAAATGGACTTTTGTAGACCAGGTAAGCTGTGGAGCCTGAGACAAGCAGACCTGCAAACATCCAGAAGTAAACGAGCTGAAGATAATGTTTCTGGAACGACAAATCCACCAGGTTTTCCTTAATAACCATAGAATCTGCGACGGATGTTTCTGCCATAAATAGAGTGTCTGTAACAAATCCGATATAAATGTTAACGAAATATGACTGGGATTTAGGTTAACATTTGATTTGAAGAAGTTGTATTCCGGAAAATAGAAGATAATGTACAAAAAAACTAATATGGAAAGGAAAGTTTTTTATTGAGGAAATAGGATTCCCAGGATATACTATTAAATATATGGTTAGTTAATACCATTTTCATTTCCAGCCCCTCATTTGACTTACAATTTATACCATTTTTGATTCTTTTTTATGATTGCCAGATTGGTTATTCGATACTGCCAAAGATGTTAACAGGTTAATAGACAGACAATTTATTAAATAAAGAGGAATTTATTAAATGGGGAGATTTATCATGAGCGAGATTAAAATAGGGGATAAAATTCAGGATTTCAGGTTAAAAGACCACAAGGATAAAGAGGTGCATCTCTATGACTTCAGCGGCAAGAAGGTGCTCCTATCATTCCATCCACTCGCCTGGACCAAGATCTGTGCAGAGCAGATGAGCTCACTTGAAGAAAACCAGGAGTTGTTCACCAAACTAAATACAGTGGCCTTTGGCATAAGTGTGGACACCATACCATCAAAAAAGGCCTGGGCCAGGGAACTGGGAATTACACACATCAGGCTTCTTTCGGACTTCTGGCCGCATGGGGAGGTTGCCAGAGCATATGGAATATTCAGGGAAAAGGAAGGGGTATCTGAAAGGGCGAACATAATTATCGACGAGGAACAGAAAGTGATATTCTTCAAAGTATATCCTGGGCATGAACTTCCTGATATCGCTGAGATCATACAGATCCTGGAAAAATAAGGTTCAGTTTTAAACAATAAAATAACAGAGGGAAAAGGCAGGAAAGAGTAAGAAAGACTGATTGAGGTATTGGCTGGAAAATTAAGAAAAAGCGTTTTAAGGAACTGAAAAATTAAGGAAAAACATTTAAGGAAAATACCCGGGAAAATCAGAAGACTATCCGGTTCAACCTTTATTCAACTGCATATCAATTTCATCATAGAGTTCTCTCAGTGCTATGCTGAGCCTGCGGACCTCAACCTGCCATACCCTTTTGCTGACCTGCGCGCTTCCTCCGGCTCTGACGGCTGCTATCCATGCATATTTCCGGGCTATTTTCATGTTGTTCGAAGGAAAATTGAAAACGTCTCCCGTTTTCTGGTTACTGTATTTTTCATTAATAAGGAACTCATAGATCTCCTGAACCCTTTCGAGCAGTTTTTGTTCACTTTCGGAACCTCGCGCCCCAAACAGGACAAGATTCCAGAGGCGAAACTGCACATTGTGGAGATAAGTGGAAAGTTTTTTAGAATTCGAGACTTCCAGCATCCTCCTGAATTCGAGAAACGTATCAGTGTTTCCGAAACTTAAAGGCAGGATATTTCCAAGCGAGATCATAACGTGAAGACATTCGTGAAAAAGGATTCTGGCTATCAGGAATTCAACCCTCTCCTGCAAGTTCCAGAATCTGCTTACAAGAGCTTCATCCCAGAGCTGGTAAGGGTTAACCAGGATCAGGGACCTGTAGACAATCTTTTTTTCTTTCGGTGAAACCAGCCGATTGGGATAAAGAGTCATGCCCTGCATTTTTCCGAAAAACTGAACCCTGACCGCCAGGTCCCAGCAGTATTCCCATTCCTCCGAACTTACACACTTTACCCTGTAGTAGTTTCCATCAAAGTGAACTTTCTCAAGCAGCCGAGAAATATCCTTACTATGTACCTTTATCAGCGACTTTACCCCGGACTCCCGATAGATCCGAAAGTCAAAATAGGGAATGTTCGGGATAGGAGCAGAAGAGAAATCAGGTGCGGATGAATTAAGATCATGAAATCCATGAGACCATAAGCCTGAGTTGTCTTCCCAATCACTGCTTTTTTTCTCAACTTGCCCGGCCTTCCTTTTCATCAAATCTCCTCTTGTAAATATCCTATATGATATTATTACTGAGGATATATAAAAATTGATCAATAGGCAGCAGGGAATTGAAACAAAGATTTACCCTGCCTTAGAAAAGGCAAAGTCCTCATTTATTTTCAATTCGTTCATTCAGATATCCGCAAACCGGACAATTGTTTAACTTTGAGAGTGAAATTTCACTGAAATTTCCTGAAAGTCCATTCCAGAACAGAAGGCGGCCTTCCAGAAGTTTCCCTTTTCCTGTCAGGAATTTAATCGCTTCATTTGCCTGAATGGAACCGATAACTCCTGGAGTTACCCCTAAAATAGGAAAAACTTCTTTTTTGGAAATGCGCGGGAAAATACAGTAAAAACATGGGGTTTTTCCGGGAACTATTGTTGTTACCTGGCCGTCATACCCGGTAACTGCTCCATGAATTAAAGGAATTCTCCTTTTTATGGCAAGCCTGTTAAGCACATGTCTCGTTTCGAGGTTATCAAGGGCATCAACGATAATGTCACATTCAGGAATTAGAGATTCGATATTTGATTCGGTAAGCATCTCCCCTATAGTTTCGACCTCAATGTCGGGGTTCATAGAAAGAAGCTTTTCCTTTGCTGACTCTACCTTAGCCCTTCCAATATCCTTTTCGTGATGGAGAAACTGCCTGTTTAGATTGCTGAGATCCACTGAATCGAAATCTGCAAGAATTATTTTTCCTACCCCGGCTATTGCGAGATATGTCGAAACCGGGCTTCCGAGACCGCCTGCACCGGCAACCAGTACTTTTGCATTCTTTAGCTTTTCCTGCCCCTCTTCCCCAAAAAGAAGGATCTGCCGGCTGTATTTTTCACGCTCAAAATCATTCATATATAGATCTTCCAGAATATTCTTCTCGAATACTGATTTTACCGGTTCGTCTCCGAAAAAGCTATTGTCCAGAGAAGTTTAAATCATTCTCAGTAGTGATTGACTTCTTTATGCATAACTTCTTCGGATAGCAAAAGGCAGAATCGGCAGAAACTCTAATCATGCGGGTACTCCAGGTCAGCGCATGAGATTTGGTAAAAGGTTGGAATTTCAGAATATAAAGGCAGAAAGATATATCACCAGGAAGAGACATAATCCGCAGATATATCAGTGGCAAGAATTTTTTTTTAGAAAAATTAATTAAGGCAAGGCCCATAAAAATGATGAGTTCATTTTTAATATCATTTTAACCGCCTATTGCAACTCATTATTGTAATACTTTCTCATACATTAAGGTGAGATGCTGGAAAAGAGAAAGTTATAAAGGTTTTGGAATTTATGAAAGTTCTGGATTTAAAAAATACCATCATCAGTATCAAACAGGAATTTTCAGGTTACTTTAAAGAACGGGATGCCGAAATAAATGGATCCCTTCTTGCACTCCTTTCAGGCGAACATGTCCTCTTGCTGGGCCCGCCAGGAACTGCAAAAACCCTGCTTGCAAGCAAAATCTGCGAAACTATCGAGGGAGGGAATTTTTTTCATTATCTCCTGACCCGTTTTTCCACGCCTGAAGAAGTGTTTGGACCGCTTTCCCTTAAGGCACTTGAGAGGGACGAATTCAGCAGACGGATAGATGGCTACCTGCCGACTGCCCATATCGCCCTTCTTGACGAGATTTTCAAGGCAAACAGTTCCATCTTAAACAGCCTGCTGACTGTGCTGAACGAGAGGAAGTACCACAACGGCAAGGAAATTATAGAGGTACCTCTTTTCTCCGTTTTTGGGGCTTCCAACGAGCTGCCCGAAGAAGATGAAAGCCTCGAAGCCCTTTACGACCGCTTTCTTTTCAGGTACAGGGTGGATTATATCCAGCACGAAGAGAACCTTGAAGACCTGATCTTCAAAAATACTGAAGACTTCGTGCCCTCAACGAAACTCAACATAGAAGATATAAGGGAAATCCAGAAGAAAGCAAGAGATCTCCCGGTTGATCCTGAGGTTCGGGCAATTATAAAAGGGCTCAGAAGAGAACTTAAAAACTCCAATATTTTCGTTTCGGACAGGCGCTGGAAAAAGATTGTAAACGTGCTCAGGGTAGCCTCGGCCGTAAACGGGCATGCAAGCGTAAACAGGATGACTGCTGTTCTGCTCCAGCATGTGCTCTGGGAAGTGCCGGAACAGAAGGAAGCAATCAGGAAGCTCATTCTGGATAGGGTTGTTTCAGGGGGCACAGACACCGGAAAACTGAAACTGGACGTTTTTGACCTGAAAAACTCCATATACAGCTGCCTGCAGCAGGAACTTCCGGATCTTGTAGCCTGCAATAAGTGCTATGAAGAGGAGAGAAAAACAACAGGCAGCATGAAAAGCTCAAGGTTTTCCGGAATGAAAACCCAGAGGAATCTGACATTTGACAACGCCCTTGATCTACTGAAACACCATACCGAGTTCCCAACCCATACCTACAACTATGGGCTCGATTACAGCAATCTCAACAGTTCTCTGGACTTCGAATCCGTGGCCGAACAGTTCCGCAGGAAATACGGGTTTGAGTTCAAGATCAGCCTTGACTACGGAGATAAAAAGCTATATGAAAAAGAGTACGAAAATCTGGAAGAGAGACTGAACTATTTCAGAAAGCAAATCCAGGAAGAAGAAAAAGCCCTTGAGAATACCCTGAGAGAGAATATCTGGGTTTCAGGACAGGACAGCCAGGAAATCCTTATAAAATACCGTTCCAAAAACACGGATATTTACGAAATTGCAAGCAAGCTGAATGAAATACGGTTCTTGCTGGAAAAACCCAGGGTATTTGATGTGGCAATTGAAAAAACAGAAGAAGTCGCCTGAAGGTAAAGGAGATTCCTGGAAAAATAAGAAAAACTGGAATAAGCAAAAAATCTCAAAAGCTTGGAGAAACTCCGGAAAAGGAAAAATATGCAGGAATTAAAAAACCGGACGGAAAATTTTGGAGACATACCCGGGTCAGCCTCATCTTTATCATTCAACCATGACTTCAATCCTTCCACGATATTGAATATCGAACTTAGGGAAGTCCTGGCGACTCCGCGAAGAGTGCCAAGGCAGCTCAGGGAAGAAATTGCAGAAATTCTTGTTTATGAGCTCTTTTCAGAAAAAGGATATGAAATAAAGGATGAAAAGCTGTTTATGAGTAAATTCGGAGCTTTTTATCCTATCCTTCTGAGTATGAGGGATTTAAGGGTTTGGCCCGAAATAAAAGCTCTTGCCGGAACCAACAGCATGGCAGGAGTTTTTCTCCTGAGAACTCTGCTTGAAGAACTCTTTACACTTCTGGACGACTGTGAAAAAATAGACCCAGAATGTTCAAAGAAGTTCCCTAAAAGCCTGGAAAAAAGTCTTAAAGCCCTGAACGATCTGATAAAGGAAACTAAGGCTGTATGGGAAAAGAACAGATTACAGCAGATGGAGAAAAGCTCCCAATGGGAGGAAAAACCGGATACGCCCCGGAAACAGGGGACTGAAGAGAATAACCGGGAAAAGTCCCTGAAAGTCCCTGATGACGAGAACAGGAAAAACCCCGATCTTCAACCTGGAAAAGCGGCAGGGTCTGAAAAACTGGCCTCAATGACCCTTGAGTTCATTTCCTCCGAAAAGGCTGGAGAGACACTGGACTCTGCAGTCGGAGAGAAAATAGCTGCAAAGATTGAAGAGCTCATTCCCGTCCTCGAAGACCACCTCGAAATGCTCGAAATTCTCTCAATGCTCTTTCCAGGCAGAATGTGGGACCACTCCCTGAGGGCTTTGCACAGGGAATACTTCGGGAACCTGGAAAAATATGCCGCAATTCTCAGAAAGAGTTCCGACCTTCATGAAATTCTGGAGCAGGTTGGAAGAATCGAACTTGAGTACGGCTCAAAAAAGCTGAATCTATCGCCATACGGTAAAAGCGAGGTGCATTCGGTTACTTTTTCAGGCAATATCCAGACACTGCTTCCAGTAGAAGCCGTAAAGCTGAAAAATCCCCTTCTAAAGCTCAAATTCTATGCGGATATGCTGGAAGGAAAACTCCTGACATACCAGCTCAGAGGCAAGAACTGGAACTCGGACACTTCAGGAAAGAAGAGAAAAGGGCCTGTTGTCGCCCTCGTGGACACCTCGGCGTCGATGCGAGGAAGCCCCGAGATCCTGGCAAAATCCGTGCTGCTTGCAGTTACAAAAAGAATGCTGAAAGAAGGCAGAGATGTTAAAGTAATTCTTTTCTCTTCGAAATGGCAGACCTTTGAGATTGAACTTACGGATAAAAAGCGTATGGGCCAGGAGTTTCTGGAATTCCTGAAATTTACTTTCGGCGGCGGCACGGATTTCAATACCGCACTTCGCGCAGGCCTGAAGGCTATGAAAAATGAAAAAGCCTTTGAAGGAGCAGACCTTCTTTTTCTTACCGATGGGGCATCCGAACTTTCAGAAAGGCCTCTTATCAGGGAATGGAATGAAATAAAAGCCGAAAGAAAAGCCAGAATTTTTTCTCTAATAATAGGAAACTATGAAGCCGGCGGACTGGAACAGGTTTCGGACCACACATATCTCATAAGGAATGCGGAAAACTGGGAAGTCGGGGAAAGCCCTGCAGGTTTTGTGAAGGCTATAAGCAAACCCTTCAGGTTTTGAATAACCGGACATTTTTTCCGATCGGCCCGGCACTCGTGATTCAACGCCTGCGCTTGAAAAGTTTCTGCAAACCTTCTACTAACTCTTCCAGGTCTTTTCTGCCCGGTGTCTGATGCCTGGATATGCTTGACAGAATCGCAAATGTTGCTTTTTTACTCCGGCTGGCTCCCTTAAGCAGCCCTATTTCGATCATTGCAACTATCAATTCGGAAATGATTTTACGGTCTCTGGGGCTCAGGTTGTTCCATTTTTCATTGAGTTTTTTCGAAGAGCCCATTATTGATTCTTTTCCTTCGGATGCCATTAATGAGGCTTTAGAGGAGGCAACTCTTGAGGCACTTATTATCCGCTTCTTTCCAAAGGATGCAGTTTCCGAAAAAAGTCTAAAAGCATTCTTTGAGATATCTTTTATTTTCGTCTTTTTATTAATAGGGATTTCTTCTCCAGAAGCCTCCTGGAATTTACTTTCAGACGCTCTGCTTTCCAGAATCTTGTGAACTTCTTCAAATATTTCAGAGATTTCTTCCTGAGACCTCGTTTTAAGGTACTCTTTGAGATTTTCCAGCAGTTCGGAGTCAATTGATTTGGAATTCAATTCAGAAGAGGAATCCGGGTCGCGAAAAAAGTCTTCTTCTACTTCAACAAAGTCAGCATCAACTATAGGACTGGACCCTAAAAGAGATTCACGTGATGAAGCCTTTCTGGATTTGGATTTCTTCCTGATCCTGAAACCTGCATCTGAAAGTGTGTCGAATACTCTCTCTTTAAGCAAGAAAATGCACCCCTTCTTAAAACAAAATACCTTCTTGTTAAAACAAAACGCTGTCTTTACCGGGATAATTCACAGCCTGAGATAACTTTAGTATAATTCACAGCTAAATATAAAATAATAACTGCCTAAATGAGTTTAACCTTCGGATCTAATATCTTTTTCTGTCTACCTTTCACTATAAAGTCCGAACTTTCACATCTGGCGGGCAAAAACCGGGGTTCAAAAAGGAATTAGATCAGCTTTTTTTGCATTTAAGCCCCTGAAAAAGAAATGAAATAAAAAAAAGCTTTTAAAGTCCTTATTTTTTAGAAATAACTGCAAATTGATTCGCAGCTTAAGCAATTCTATTATAAGTTTCATTCCTTAGTAAATAGTGAGCGAGGTTAAAAGTATGCGTATACTGGATACAAAGACATTAAGAGGAATCATATGCGGACTCCTTGTCATATCAATCATTTCGATTGCCTGTGCAGGAGCAGGGGATGGAAATACTGCCGTGCCTGCAAAAGAAGAAGCAGTACAGGCAAAAGTAGGGGCAAGCACCGTACCCGCATCTGCAGCTTATGCCGGGGATTATTTCCCTGAATTTGAGAAAATCAGAGTTGATCCGGCTTATAAGTACCTGCAACTGGAACCCGGAGACAGTGAAAACTTTACCGTAACCGTTGAGAACAAAGACAACAAGACAATTGAGTTGAAGCCAAAACTTTTAATCACTCCCTACACGGAAAATTTCATAAATGAGAGCTGGATCAGCATAAGTCCCTCCGAAAAGGCCCTGAAGCCCGGAGAAAAAGAGGAGTTTGAGGTAAAGGTGAGCATACCAGAAGATGCGGACCCTGGGAATTATGCCGTACTCATTGCTTTCACGGAAAATGTGCCTGAAGGAGATGTGGCAGGTTATTATCCAAACTTCCCGGGCACAATGCAGTTGAACGTGCAGGTATGGGTCCCGCCTGAAGTCCAGATCCTTACGCCTTATGTCAATGACCTGGTGGAAGCCGGGAAGAACTATACTTATGAAATAAAACTCAAGAATATCGGAAATAAGGACATTGCACTCTCCCCTGAGCTTACTGAGGGAGGGGGCATCATTTACGCTGAAAGCACGTCTTCCTCTGCAGGAATGCCGCAGCAGGCTTTCGGAAACAGGGCTATAAGCGTGGAAGCCCCGGAAAAAATAAAAGCCGGGCAGACAGCTATCGTAAAACTGACACTTGCGGTTCCGGCTGATGCAAAGGGAAGCTACAGCGGCAGCCTTGACCTGAATATTGATGACCCGGGAATCCGCGAATACGAAGGGATAGTTTCCCTGAGCTTCCGCATCCTCCCGGTTCTCGAAAAGCCTTACGAGACTGCCTTCGACGCCGGGACAGACGCCCCCATCACCGTGGAGGTTAAAGCCTACCAGTATGGGTACGCCCTGTATACCGCCGGAGGAAACCGGGATCTCACCCCTTCCTTTAATGTGAGCCTGAAAGACCCCTCAGGAAATGAGGTAACGCCTGTCCCTGTGAACACAAAATACAGCGGCTCGATAAACATAATAGATGATACGTATCCGCAGCCGTATCCTGTTCCATACATATCTTCAAGAATTGCGGGCGGTATGGAGACTTCTACTAACCAGGGAAGTTACCAGGGAGGAACTACAACCTTTGTGGAAACTTACACCGTCCCGGGGGCTGCAGGAAAATGGACACTTTCAATCCTTCCCGAAAACACCGAGAATTTTGAGTACTCAATCATAATCGGAGCTGCTGAAGAATAAGCAGCTTCCAGCTTTTTTTCTTTTAATTTCAGGTATTCCGGACAGTATAGAAGTCCGGTACCGCATTCGACCCCTTAAAACACGGGAACTTCAGGACGCTTCAGGGCTTTTGGAACCATTTTATATTTGCCCTGCTGTAATCATCTGTTCCTTTTCCTTTCCTTTTTATCGATATTCCTGCTGTAGTAGTGAAGGAATAGAAATTTCAAAACCAGTGTATCTCAAGCCGTGGAGTAAAAATCAACAATTTTTATATTGGTTAATATATAATTTAGTTAAGGCATAATTTTCAGGGATTCCGGAGGAAGGTAAAGGAAAACCTGCCAGTGCGAGTAAATTCTGCATATAAAAAGGAGATAATAAACCCGAAGGAATAAAGTAGTCTGAGGATAAGATGGGGCTTTCACAGGATAAAGGAAAGTCTATAATATCATAGTTTTAATTTCATCTTTTTGCTGGAGGTAAGAAATATATGAGAGAAGGTCTGGACCCATTTGGGGTAAGAGACATTATCGAAACAGCTGCCGGAAAAGCTACGATTTACAGATTGGGCAAACTAGAAGAAAAAGACTTTGAGGGAATTTCCCTGCTTCCCTACTCTATAAGGATCCTGCTGGAATCCCTGCTCAGGCATGCGGACACTGAAAAGCATATAATAGCTACCGAGGATGTGGAGGCTCTTGCTCGCTGGAATCCTGAAAATATAAGTGAGAGGGATATCCCGTTTATTCCGTCAAGGGTAATTATGCAGGACTTTACAGGCGTTCCAGCTGTAGTAGACCTGGCAGCCCTCCGTTCGGCAATGCAGCGCCTGGGAGGTGACCCCACGAAGATCAACCCTGTCATCCCTGCAGACCTGGTCATTGACCACTCAGTTCAGGTTGATTCCTACGGGACTTCATATGCTCTTGAGGAAAACGAGAAAAAGGAGTTTGAACGCAACAGGGAACGCTATTCCGTTCTGCGCTGGGCCCAGAAAGCCTTTGACAATTTCAGAGTCGTGCCCCCTGGAAGAGGAATAATCCATCAGGTAAACCTTGAGTACCTGACCCCGCTTGTGCATCTTAAGGAGAAGGATGGTGAGCTGTATGCATTTCCGGATACTCTTGTAGGGACTGACTCACATACCACAATGATCAACGGGATTGGGGTACTCGGCTGGGGCGTGGGAGGCATAGAAGCCGAAGCCGTAATGCTCGGGCAGCCTTATTATATGCCTGTGCCCCAGGTTGTGGGTTTCAAGCTCTACGGAAAACTGGAACCGGGAGTAACTGCCACCGACCTTGTCCTGACAATTACAAAAATGCTGAGAAAACAGGGAGTTGTCGGCAAGTTCGTGGAGTTCTACGGGCCCGGGTTAAGCTCACTGAGCCTTCCGGATAGGGCAACAATCTCCAATATGGCTCCTGAGTATGGGGCAACCCTTGGAATTTTCCCACCTGATGCCGAGACCCTGAACTACCTGCGAAGAACTGGTAGGAGCGAAGAGCAGGTTGACCTTGTGAAAAAGTATCTGGAAGCTCAGGACCTTCTCTATTCGATCCACAAACCCGAACCTGTGTTCAGCAGTACTCTGGAACTTGATATGAGCACGGTAAAGCCCTGTATTGCAGGCCCGAAACGCCCCCAGGATCAGCTCTTTTTAAGTGAAGTGCCAGAGAATTTCCATGAAACGATGCAGCAAACCTTTATCCGGAAAAAAGAGGCTGGTATTGAACTGTCCAGAGACCCTGCTTACCAGCGCTGGATAGGAGAAGGAGGGACTCCGGTCGGGGAGCCTGAATTCCCTGGTACGGAAGAGGCAAAAGAAGTGGGATCTCCAGGAAAAGCCTTCAGGGTCACACATGGTTCTGTGGTGATTGCAGCCATCACTTCCTGTACCAATACTTCAAACCCTTCAGTCCTGATAGGAGCCGGGTTGCTTGCGAAAAAGGCTGTAGAAAAGGGCCTGCACGTCAAGCCTTTTGTAAAAACAAGCCTCTCCCCGGGTTCAAGAGTAGCTACGGAATATCTGGGAGTCGCAGGCCTTTTGCCCTATCTCGAAGCCCTGGGCTTCCACCAGGTTGGCTATGGTTGTACGACCTGTATAGGGAATAGCGGGCCTCTACCTGAATATGTTGCAAAGGAAATTAAGGAAAAAGACCTTACTGTTGCAGCCGTGCTAAGCGGAAATCGGAATTTTGAAGGAAGGATCAATCCGCTTATCAGGGCAAACTATCTTGCTTCTCCTCCCCTTGTTGTCGCCTATGCGATCGCAGGTACTGTGAATATCAACTTTGAAACTGATCCCCTTGCTTATGACCCCAACGGGCGCCCTGTTTACCTTAAGGATATCTGGCCTGCGAGGGATGAGATAAAGGAAGCTGAAAAGAGCAGTATTAGGCCCTCAATGTTCGAAAAAGAGTATTCCGGTGCTCTGGAGGGCCCCAAACTCTGGAAAGAGCTGGAAGTCCCGGCAGGCACCCTTTATGATTGGAATCCGATGTCCACCTACATTCAGGAACCCCCCTATTTCGTGGATTTTCCGCTTGCTCCACCTTCGCCAGAGAGCATAAGGGATGCAAGAGTCCTGGCCCTTTTCGGAGACAGCATTACCACGGACCATATATCTCCTGCAGGTGACATCCCGTCAGATAGTCCTGCAGGCAGGTACCTGATATCCTGGGGTGTGGACCCTGAAGATTTCAATTCCTATGGTTCTCGCAGGGGTAACCACGAGGTAATGATGCGTGGGACCTTTGGGAATATCCGGCTCAGGAACAGGCTTGTAGCCAGCGAAGGGGGCTGGACCGTATACCACCTCAGGAAAGAGGACTTTCCGGCGGAATCCTGCGGTGGAATTTCAATCTATGATGCAGCTATGCTTTATGCCGAAAATAATATCCCGCTGATAGTTATCGCAGGAAAGGAGTACGGGACAGGCAGTTCGAGGGACTGGGCAGCTAAAGGTACATTCCTTCTTGGAGTAAAGGCAGTCATTGCCGAGTCTTTCGAGCGTATCCACAGAAGCAACCTCGTTGGCATGGGAGTTCTTCCACTGCAGTTTAAGGAAGGAGAGAATGCCGATACTCTCGGCTTTACAGGAAAGGAAAGCTATGATATTCTGGGCATTGAACACATGGAACCCCACGGAGAGCTTACAGTAAGGACAAAGGACGAAAATGGGGGAGAAATGCAGTTCCAGGTAATATTAAGGCTTGATTCGGCTGTGGAAATCGGGTATTACTTGAATGGTGGGATTTTGCATAAGTTCCTGCGGGATTCGGTGAAGAAAAAATAATAGGTTATCAATACCAGAATGTAATGAAAAAGCCTTTTTGAAAAGGTTCCGCAAGCTTTACATAAAGTTTCCTATTCTTGGAACCTTTCCTTTTACCCGAACTGGAAAAAGGGTTATTTTAATTGCTGCAGGTATTTCGAGGAACACGGTATTCTGAAGAATAGCATATGATAGTATATATAATATAACTAAAATATGTAAAGTTGTGGCATCCCTAAAATTTAAAAATAATTATAGAGATCTTGAGATACAATTTCAACAAATTTAATATACTTATTCGACGATAATAGGAGTGCATTGTCACCCTATTTTTGGGTCTCATAAGGCCCTTCGTGTTAAATCTTCCACGTATAAGCAGAGGATTCCCCAAATTTCAAAGTTTTTTGAAAATCCTCGAGGCATAACTGTGAGGTAGAAAATGAGTAAAAATATATGTTTCATAGACGGGTTAGAGGGCACTCTGAAATACAGGGAAATAGACATTAATCAGCTGGTTGAGCTTCCCTACGATGCAGTATCCTATCTGCTTATCCTGGGAGAACTCCCTGGAGATCAGGAGCTTGCCGAATATTCATCCCGCCTGCATGGGGAGCGTGAAATCAACAAAGAAGTAATGGACATTATCCGCATGTGCAATTTCAATATTGACTCTATGGAAGCGCTGCGTACAATTGTTTCTTTCATATCACAATTCGACCCGGACATTAACGACAGCTCTCCAGAAGGAAATCTGAGAAAAGCCATACGGTTAATTGCCAAGATCCCAACCATAGTTGCTTCGTACTACAGAGTGGCAAATGGAAAAGAACCTGTACCCCCTGATAAATCCCTCTCCCACGGAGCTAACTTCCTGTACATGATAAGAGGAAGCAAACCAAGTCAGCTGGAAGCTGAGGTCATGGAAAAAGACTTTATCCTCAGTGCCGAACACGAGCTAAATGCTTCCACTTTCTCTTCAAGAGTTACCGCTTCCACCCTTTCAGACCTGTACTCAGCTGTTGTCTCCGGGCTCTGCACCCTTAAAGGCCCCCTGCATGGAGGGGCAAGGTCAGAAGTCATGAACATGATCGAAAAAATCGCCTGTCCGGAAAATGCAGAGAAATTTGTCCTCGAAAAGATCGCAAAGAAAGAAAAGATCATGGGCTTCGGGCACCGAGTATACAAGACTTATGACCCCAGGGGCACGATATTCAAGCAGCTTTCCAGGCAACTCGCAGAAGCAAAAGGGGATATGCACTGGTACGAAACAGCCGAAGCAATCGAAAACACTGTTATCCGTGAACTTGTAGAGAAAAAAGGAAAACCAATTTATCCGAACGTAGACTTCTACTCGGCAGTTATTTACAAGTATATGGATATCCCCCCTCAACTTGCAACATCCATCTTTGCAATCGGCAGGGTTTCAGGCTGGATAGCTCACTGCTTTGACCAGTATGAGAAGAAAAGGATCATAAGGCCCAGGGCTTTCATGCTTGATGAATGTTAAGATGACAGGGTTTGTAGGCGTAAAAGCTCTGTTTCATCCTGTTTTGTTTGCCCACTGATAAGATTAGTGAGTCCGGCAGTTATTTACGTTCGGCAATCGGATAATCTTTTTATCATCTGACAGCTTTTTGATACTCAGATACCCATGAATTTTAGAGATTTCATCGACCAGTTAAAAGAAAACGGAAAACTGGTAGAAATTCCACAACCCGTTTCCCCGAAATTCGAAGCTTCAAGAATTGCAAAAACCGCAAAAGCCCCGGTTCTCTTCCATAATATATCAGGTTCAAAGGTTATTATGAACCTTCTTGGGTCCAGGGATGAACTGGCTTCCATGCTCGGAGTCCCTAAAGAAGAAATTATAAAGAAGCTTTCGGAAGTATCTCCTGAAGGTGAAGTGAGGCTGGTGACAGAGTCTCCAACCCTGGAGGTCGTGGAAGATCAGGTTGACCTGACAAAACTCCCTATCCTCACCCATTTTGAAAAAGACGGAGCACCTTATATAACTGCAGGAATTGTGGTTTCCGAATACGGAGGCACAATTAACGCTTCTATTCACCGCCTTATGCTCGCAGGAAAAGATAAACTCGCAGCCCGCCTGGTTCCTCCAAGGCATACCTACCTCCTGCACAAAAAAGCCGCCGAAAAAGGCGAACCTCTACCTGTTGCAATTGTGCTCGGCTGCGATCCGACAATTATTTACGCGACTTCTACAAGGGTTCCTGCAGGAAAAGAATTCGAATATGCAGCTGCCCTGCGGGGTGCCCCTGTGGAACTTTTTGAGTGTGCAAATGGAGTAAAGGTTCCTCATGCCGAGATTGTGCTTGAAGGTTATGTTGATCCCGTAGAAAAGGTTGATGAAGGGCCTTTTGTGGACATTACGGGAACCTACGATGTGGTAAGAAAAGAACCTGTTATCCATATCACCCGAATTATCCACAGGAAAGACCCGATCTATCACGGGATTTTGCCGGCTGGCCCGGAGCATCTCCTGATGATGGGTGTGCCTTACGAGCCCAGGATTTACAGGGCTGTCGGGGAAGTTACCACTGTTAAAAACGTGGTGCTGACAGAAGGGGGATGCTGTTATCTTCATGCAGTTGTTCAGATCGAGAAACAGACCGAAGGAGACGGGAAAAACGCTATTATGGCAGCCTTTGCAGCTCATACGAGCCTCAAGCATGTGGTTGTTGTGGACGAAGATATAAATATTTTTGACCCTAATGATGTTGAGTTTGCAATTGCCACCAGGGTAAAAGGGGATATGGATATTCTTGTTATCTCTAATGTCCGCGGCAGTTCCTTAGACCCGAGAGGGGCTCCTGATGGGACGACCACAAAAGTGGGAATTGATGCTACAAAGATCCTTGTAGAGAAAGAAAATTTCGAAAGGGCAGTGATCCCGGAAGAATAAATAAAAGGATAAATAAAGGCAGCTTGTCGGAACCTCTTTAATAGAAGGCATGCAGGCGCGGACATAAAAATTTTTTCAAGCACTGGCAATTACAGAGTGAATTTGCATGTACCTCACAAAAGAAGAAGAGAATATTTTGAATGGAGGAGCCGGGGAGACTCTAAGGCAGGCCATTGAGATCCTGGTGGCCCTTGGAGACATTTACGGTGCAGATAGGCTTATCCCCATCAAAAGCGCCCAGATAGCGGGTGTTTCTTACAAAACGATAGGCGATGCAGGCCTTGAATGGATCTCAGACCTGCAGGGCAGAGTCAAGGTCCCTGCAATTCTGAACCCTGCGGGAATGGACCTGAAAGACTGGGAAAGGCTCAGGATCTCGCCTGATTTTGCGGAAAAACAAAAGTTAATCATTCAGGCATATGAAAAGCTGGGAATTAGCTGTGAGTGCACGTGCACACCTTATACCCTTGTGGGTTTTGATGTCAGTTACGGGGACCACCTGGCCTGGAGCGAATCATCAGCCGTCTCCTATGCAAACTCCGTGATCGGAGCCAGGACAAACCGGGAAGGTGGACCATCAGCCCTCTCTGCGGCACTCCTCGGGAAAACCGCAAACTACGGGTTTCATCTGGACGAAAACCGTGTGCCTGAGGTTTCAATTGATGTGGAATGCTCATTGAAGGAATCGGATTACGGCGCACTTGGCTATGTGGCCGGCAAACTTGTAGGGAGCAGAGTGCCTCTTATTCATCTCAGGAATATTCCGGACGCAGATGAATTAAAATCTCTCGGAGCTGCAATGGCAGCTTCAGGGGCAGTTGCCCTTTACCATGTGGACGGTGTCACGCCTGAAGCTTGCAGGCTGGATTTTGAAGAACCGGCAGAGAAAATTACTATTGAGAGAAATCAGCTTGACGACGTTTACGAGAGCCGGAGAAAAGCCTGCCGAGAACCCGAATTGATAACTATAGGATGTCCTCACTGCTCTGCAGCCGAGCTTGAAAAGGCAGCTGAACTCCTGAAAGGAAAAACCGTTTCGAAAGAGTTCTGGATTTTTACCTCAAGGGAACTTGCAAAACGTTATCCGGAGCAGATTCGGACTATTGAAGAAAGTGGAGCTAAGGTTATCTGTGACACCTGTATGGTGGTTTCTCCGGCTACCAACAATTATTCCTGCGTCATGGTAAACTCGGGAAAAGCTCTCGCTTACGTGCCAGGGATGTGCAGGGCTGAAGCCGTCTACGGAAGTATGGAGGCCTGTATCGAGGAGGCAGTTGGCAGGACAGCAAAAACGGCAGGTGGTTCCTATTAAACTAAAAGGCAGGACAATTTCCAGAGGGTGTGCAAAAGGGGAAGTACTGCTCTCCAGAGACCCCATTTCTTTCCTTGGCAGTGTAGACCCGAAAACGGGGGTTATAATTGAAGAAAACCATGTTCTTGTGGGAAAATCGATCAAAGATAAAGTTCTTATTTTTCCCCACGGAAAAGGCTCTACAGTTGGCTCGTATGTAATGTATCAGCTGAAAAAAAACGGAGCTGCTCCTGCAGCGATCATAAACCTGGAAACCGAACCTATAGTGGCAGTTGGAGCCATTATTTCCGAAATCCCACTCGTAGATATGCTTGAAAAGAGCCCTTACGAAGTATTAAATAACGGAGACCTTGTTCTGGTGAACGGAAGCAAAGGATTTATTGAACTGATCAAACAGGGAACCAGTAAAACTGAAAAATAATCAGCAAAACGAAAAACGATACATTAAGTTTTAAAACCTGAAATGGATAAACCTGAAAATGAAATCTTAAGCTGCGGAAACGGGAACCCCAAAATGAACCGAGAAAACCATAAGAAAAGCCATGGAGAACTCGATGCCGAAGAAACGGTTTCGCGTTTATACCCTTTCATAATCAGGGTATTCGACGTGTATGAGATCCAGAATTCCGGGGAAGCCCTTTATTTCTATGGAACTCCGAAAACCGATCCTGAGAACGTCATGGGAGAACTCTGGGCACCTTTGCAGCAGTTTGGGTTCGGATGTACCCTAAAGTACGAGCTTGGAGAACATGTACTGCTGATTGTTCCTGAAAAGAAGGCAAAGGAAAAGACCTGGTTAAACCTTGCCCTTTTCATAGCGACCTTTTTTACAACCATGATTTGCGGAGCCTGGATGTTCGGAGTGGACCTCAAGAACGAACCTCTGCAGCTTTTCCGGGGTTTATCTTTTACCCTTGCGATAATGGCAGTTCTGGGTTCTCATGAAATGGCTCATTATGCAATGGCAAGGTATCATGGGATGAAGGCGTCCCTCCCCTATTTTATTCCTTTCCCCACTTTTATCGGCACTATGGGAGCAGTAATTCGCTACAAAGGGCCTGTGCCCAGCCGAAAAGCGCTTTTTGATGTGGGGATTGCAGGGCCACTGGTAGGACTGCTGATATCAATTGCAGTTACTTTCATAGGACTTAATCTTGAAGTGCCTGCAGTAAAACCTTTGCCAGATTCTCTGATGTATGATCTCGGCCTGCCCCCTCTTTTCGTATTTATCCAGAAACTTGTCGGTGCTACAGGGAACAACCTGCATCCGGTAGCCTTTGCAGGCTGGGTAGGAATGTTCGTGACCCTGCTCAACCTTCTTCCTGCCGGGCAACTTGACGGAGGGCATATCCTCAGAGCGATGCTTGGCAAAAAAGCGGAAAAGGTTTCTTCCCTGATGCCGCGTATACTGTTCCTGATAGGGCTTTATGTAATCTACTGGCTGAAGGAAGACGGGATTATATGGATTTTCTGGGCTCTTCTACTCTGGGTTTTCGCAGTAGCTGGCCATCCGTCTCCCCTGCACGACAAGGTCGAACTGGACAAAAAACGCATCATCCTGGGAATTATTACTTTTATCCTGGGCCTTCTCTGCTTTACTCTAATCCCGTTTAAACCCATTCCCTGAAGAGAACCCGGGATTTTAAAAAAGGAGAAAAAGAATAATGGACGTGCACTTCCGCTATAGCAAGAAAAACTCATACAGCTTTGCGGTCCTTTCCCCGTTACTGCCAGACGCCGGGTTTGCAGACAAACCTCTAAACGGGATCATGATTTACAGTTTTACGACGCGGCAGGCAGCAAAGGTTTTCACGGAAGTGAAAAATGCAGATACGGATTCGATTTTCATTGCGGGAGGACCTCACCCGTCCGGGGTTCCAGAGGAGACACTTGAATATTTCGATTATGTCGTGCTCGGGGAAGGGGAAGAAACCCTTCCTGAACTTGTAAAAGTTATCCAGAACGGAGGAGATCCGGGAAAGGTCAGGGGCATTGCATACAGGGACTCAGAAACCGGGAAGGTTGTCATAACGCCGAAAAGGCCATATGCAGACCTTGATATCTATCCATGTTTCGACCCTGAAAAGCTTCGTGCTCCTATTGAAATTAGCAGGGGATGCCCCTGGGGATGCAGGTACTGCCAGACTCCCAGGCTTTTCGGAAGAGAAGTCAGGCACAGAAGTATCGATTCCATTCTGAAAAATGCAAGACATTATAAAGACCTCCGCTTCATAGCCTCAAATGCCTTTGGCTACGGAAGTGACGGAATCCATCCCAGGTTTGACAAAGTGGAAAAATTGCTTTCTGCCCTTTATGAACTGCCCGATAAAAAAATTTTCTTCGGGACTTTTCCTTCGGAAGTGCGCCCGGAATTCGTGACCGACGAGTCGGCTGGACTTGTGAGGAAATATTGCGCAAACGACAGCCTCAGCCTTGGTGCTCAGTCCGGCAGTGACCGCATTCTCAAAGAGATCAGGAGAGGGCATACTGTGGAAGACAGCATTTCAGCCGTTGAGTGCTGCCTGGAGCATGAAATTGTTCCTGCAGTTGATTTCATCTTCGGCCTTCCCACAGAAACCGAGGAGGACCAGGAAAAAAGCCTTGACCTTGTCCGCTGGATCTGCAGAAAAGGAGGCACGGTAAGGGCTCACTACCTGACTCCCCTGCCAGGAACTCCCTACGCATCTGCCGTTCCGGCAGAAGTAAGTGACGGAGTAAGGCGAGAGCTCGGAAAACTTGCCTTTGGCGGGAAACTCACAGGACACTGGGAAAAACACAGAATAATCAGAAAAAAGTAAAATTAAAGAGATGAGAATGAAAGCCGACATCGAAATTCCAGTACCGGCTTTGAAACCCAACCTCATCTTTTTGAATTCGCGGACTGTTTTTTAAATAAGTTGTTGATCTCGTGTTTTTGTTGATCTTGTACTACCGGCTGTTCTTTTTATCAGATTATGTAGAACCTTCTACTTTTTTAATTTAGAGGATACGCATTTTTCAGCTCAGGAGGTTCTCATACAGACACTTATTTACGGAGGGAAACTCTGTTTTAGTCCCATTTGTAATAAAGAGCTTAATCTATTTATAATTTGTTGTTACTTATTTTAACATTATTCATACTAAAATATACTATACTCATAAAGAGAAGGAAAAAATATAACGATATGACCCACATTCCAACTCCTGCCAAGATAGGAAATAATGCCTGCTTAAAGGTCATTTTGTTAATATAATAACAGCAAAATGAAACTTTTGGTACAGTAAATAGATATAAGAGTGTCAGGGATTTGAAATCAAGGTATTACGAACAAAGTGTCATCAATATGATATTTTTATCCCGCAAAGTGGGTACAAAAAAACCAGGATCCCGGATGGTAGTTCTAAGACAATTAAGGTAACGAGGCAAATAGTTACTATTTGCCTTTTCTGATCTGTTCCCATGCAAGCTCTTGCAAAAAAGTTAAAAGCTGGCGTAAAGAATTTGGAACTGTAATATCATTAAAAGATAAAGATATCTTCTTATTGCCTTCATAAATCGTAAGTTTGTAGTATAACACATCAGGAGGACCGAATAAACCGGGAGCAACTTCTTTTTCTTTAAGATCAAATATCCTGGAGCTTTCTACTAGCTCTATGAGTTTATTGGCAACTTCACCAGGAAGTTCTTCGGTGTTCCCATGATATGTTAACGTAATATTGGCATATCCACCTGAACTTTCAAAGTCGATGTGCATTATAGCCATCTGCTCCTGTATTATTATGCAAAGCTCCCAGTGCTTTCACAAAGGCACTGGAAGCAATCCATGAAATTCCTCAATTGGCTGTCTCAAAACTCAATTCACTAATATAAATTGGATAATAGATTTTACTATTGTAAAATATGAATTTCTGATTAATTATTATCTGAATGTAGAATCATCTGGTAATTACCCATTAATTATTATAATTATTTTGAGATAGTTGGGCCAGTTTACAGTTACTTCTTTCTCGGCTCTGTAGAAGTACCCTAAAATTAACATCAATCGGCTAAAGGGGCATTTCCCCTAATATATGGTAGCATATTAACAATATTGTGATTTTGAAGTTTTACACGAATTAAGAGGGTTCTACAGAGCCGATTTTCTACATTAATCAGGTTTATGCTGATTAATCTAATTTAAAATAGCCCGACTTCCCTAAAAGCTGCTCTTACTCTTTGTGTTGCTTCTTTGTCTACGTTGTTATTTTTTGCAAGAATCCGTGCAGCTTTTACAATCTGCCCGACGGCTTCCTTGAAATTTGCAGTAGGCCAGAGGTTCTGTAATGCATTATACCAGATTAAAGCTGCTTGATCGGTTCCTATTTCGATGGCTGTAAGGTAAAAAGCTTTGTTCATAATGCCGCTGTTGATGTGCACACCACCGTTATCACCAGTGCCAGTGTAAATGTCATTCATATGCGCAGGTTGAGGATCCTTGCCTAAAATATTGTTATCATATGCAGTTCCCGGTTCACTCATGGAACGAAGAGCTTCTCCATATAATTCAGGCCCCATGATCTCGTCACCGATTAGCCAATCAGCCTGTTCTGTCATCTGTAGCCAATCAACCTTTCTTGTGGCCTGCTTTTCGACCCACTGCGTAACCACAGTTCCAAATACATCAGCGAAATGTTCATTCAACGCCCCCGATTGACCCTTATATTCAAAGTTGGCCGTATGCTGAACAACGCCGTGGCCTAGTTCATGAGCTATTACATCAAGGGACTTGGCAAAGTTGGTGAAATGTACATCGTCTCCATCACCAAAAGTGATTTGCTCGCCATCCCAAAAAGCGTTATTATATTTTACACCGAAATGTACATTGCATATCAGATCCATGCCATTGTTATCGAGGGAATTTCGGTTTATTATTTCATTCTTTAAACAATCGCGATCTTTGCTAACGTAATCGTAAGCAAGGTCTACGGGTTCTTTGCCAGTAGCAGAAGAATTGCCTCCTTGATCACGCACTAATTTTTTTTGAAACTCTTGTGTATTCTCAGAATCATATACTATCACATATGCTCTGCCTATTGGCACAACAGCTCCAAGTAATCCCGCCTCTAGACCCATCTTTTTAGAAGTCTCAGCCCTATTTTCCCGGAAAGACTGGCTCTGCAGAATGGTCGACTTTGCTTCTTCAATTCCAGCTTTCGCCATATTATCAAGAACATAAGGTGGAATAAACGTTGAGAAACATTTGTCATCCGACCCCACTTTTGCAAAATTGTTCATATCTATTTCCTCCCCCATGATATCTACTTTCGGCAAATAATTCACATTCCGACCCTTTCTCAAAAGCGCCAATTACATTTGAGACCGGGATAATTTACGAACAAATCATCACCAATATTAGATTTTTGTCTCGCAAAGTGATACAAAAAGTTAGAATTCGGAATGTGAGAGGAAAACTTATTTTTTCTTAAGATTTTTACGGATTTCGTGTTGGCAGGCAACTTGTTTTTTCTTAATATTTTACTGATCGCGTTTTGTCTGCCCGCTTAATATATGACCGTTATTATAAATGCAATGAATATATAAAAACGCTAGAGAAAATGTATTTAGAACCTATAGTTAAGATTGCATGTAACCTGCATTCGGCAGGCAGACATTAAAATATGAGAATTATTGCTGATGACGTTTTTGAAGCTATACCTCACTTACATATTAGATATGGTTTACATATGTCCCAAATTTTGATTCATATGTAAGTGAGTACACATGTACGGAATTGTATATGTTGGACGTGACTTTCGTTGAATGGCAAAAAGGGTATTGGAGGATTTATGCCGAAAATACAAAGTACCTGCCGAAAGCAGGCTATAAGAGTGTATCCAGAACTAATATTGAATTGAAAGTATAATTTCGGCTGTCTCAATAATAGTGACTTTTAAATGTGTAGTCCTCACAGTAAAAATCACTACTTAATAAAATAAACAAGATGCTTTGAATTTATGTTTAAAAGCGTAATTAATGCGTGAGTTTACCGTATATGAGTAATAATTATGGAATTCAGACCTGCGAACTCACAGTGAAATGTTTTATTCCAATTGTAGAAATTGGTTGATTTTGAGACAGCTTGAGGATAATCGCTTTTATTTTTTGCAACTATTTGAAATAATTTATTACACCGCAAAACAATAATAAAATCATAAGAGAAAAGTACTCAAAAAGTCGGGAAGCCTAAAAAGGGTTTAAGATCTTGAAATTAACTGAAACCCCGAAATTTCATAGATCTCGGAGTTTCCTGTTTCCAGCATGGGTATGCCAGAGAGTCAGGATTCCTTATTTACCATAGCTGCGACAGGAAAATCAAGATTTATTCAAGTCTTGCTGCGCTATGACTTTTTGAATCCACTCACTGGTTAACCTGTAAGAAAATTCATTTGAGGACTGAGGCCTTTTCTGCTCTAGTGACCATTTCCATGCCTTCATGCATGAGTTCTTCTGCTCGTTCCTGCTTTTTTGCCTCGGCAAAGACCCGGAAAATCGGTTCCGTGCCAGAGGGGCGAATAAGAACCCAGCCGTCTTCGTACCAGATTTTGACCCCGTCGATGGTGTCAATTTTGAGCCCAAGCCCTGAAGCTTCGAATTTCACTCTTTCCATCGTAACCTGCGTATCTAAAGATGGAATTTTTGTCTTTGCGTTGAAATACTCAGGCACACTTTTAGTAAGTTCGGAAAGCTTACGTCCATTAGCCAGGATTTCAAGGATTTTGGCACAGGCCATTGCTCCGTCTCTGCAATACTGATGTTTGGGGAAAATAAGGCCTCCGTTGCCTTCGCCTCCGAAGACTGCATTTACTTCCATCATCTTTCGAGCGACGTTGATGGAGCCAACAGCTGTCCAGTAAAGCTCGGCGCCTGCGTCCTTTGCTACATCGGCCATGCGCTGCGAAGAGCTAACAGGAGTTACTACAGGGCCTTTTTCACGTTCAAGCATATATTTTGCCATCATGGCAAGCAGAACTTCCTCATTTATGAATTCGCCATTCTCGTCCATAAAGACTATTCTATCCGCATCCCCATCATGAGCTGCTCCGAAATCTGCGCCGGTCATCTTCACAAGTTCGGAAAGCTCGGTCAGGGCTCCGGGCAAGGGTTCGGGATTCCGCCAGGGAAAAGTCCCGTCAGGTTGAGCTCCAAGAGTCAGCACCTGGCAGCCCAGTTCCCTGAGCAGGAAAGGAAGAGTAAGAGAACCTGCTCCGCAACCCGTATCAACAACTACCTTGAGTCTACTGCTGCGGATGTTTTCGGCATCTACTGAATTGATAACATTTTTGATATAGTAGTCATTGACTCCGGGATCGGTTCTGAAACTGCCGGTTTTTTCCCAGGATACAATCGAATATTTTCCTGAAAGGTAAATTTTTTCTATTTCTATTTCCCCATCCCTGGGAAACTCCGTGCCGTCCCCTGCAATCAACTTGATTCCGTTATATTCTCTTGGGTTGTGGGATGCCGTGATAACGATCCCTGCGTCAGCATAGTCGCGCACATAATACTGAATGGAAGGAGTGGGAACAGTTCCCACATCAATTACATTCAGACCTGTTGAAAGAGCCCCGGCAATTGCGGCAGACTTCAGCATCTGGCCTGAAATCCGGGTATCACAGCCTATAGCAACCGTGCCTTTCGAACCCATGTATGTACCAAGGCTCCTGGCTAAATTGACTGCCAGTTCTGGGTTTATGTATTCATTGGCGATACCACGTACACCGTTCGTTCCGAATAATGCCATGTAAGGTCTCCGTCTGTATTATTTAAGTGAAAACTATGCCATTCAGGCAAATTTGCTCTTTATTTGCTCTTTAATAGAGTTATCATGGTAAATTACTCTTTAATAGAGTTATCATGGTAAATAAAGCTCTGATACGAAACAGAGTTCCGGGAATAAAAACATAAAGACGATTATTAAAATGATGCTATTTAGAGAGAGGACTCAAATTCAGAAATAGTGACCATTAAGTACATCCATAAATTCCCTTTTTCGGCTGCTTTAAACTGCCTGCCTATATTACTGGCAAATACATATATCTTATTAGCTGAAAATCCGTTATTGATGGCCGTTGAAAAGATCGAAACGATAAAGGAGGCTATAAAAGCCAGAGAAAGTGCAGTTATCGCGTTTTCAGGAGGGGTGGACAGTGCGACTCTTGCAGCCCTTGCCTTTGAGGCACTTGGGGAAAAAGCCCTTGCCGTAACCATAGACTCACCGCTTTTTCCAAGGCAGCAACTGGAAACAGCTGTCCGGACAGCCTGTGAAATAGGAATTCAGCACAAAGTCCTCCCGTTTTCCCAGATGAGCCTTCCTTATTTTTCCGCAAATCCAATAAACCGGTGCTATTTCTGTAAAAAAGCCTTGCTTAAAACCCTGTTGGATTTTGCAGAGAAAATGGGATATAGTGTCGTACTTGAGGGCACAAACTCCTCTGAAATAAAGGGAGAAAACCGTCCTGGATATCGGGCAGTACAGGAAGCCGGTGAAAAGGTTTTTTCTCCTTTCGTGGAATTGAATGTGACAAAAGAGGAAATCAGGGAAATCGCTTCGGGTCTTTCCCTTTCAGCGGCCCACATGCCATCTGCGGCGTGCCTTGCCACACGTATTCCTTACGGGCAGCCCATAACTGCCGAAGCCCTCCAGAAAATAGAAAAAGCCGAAGAATATCTCTTTTCCCTGGGTTTTACCCAGTTCAGGGTAAGGATGCATGAGAATCTTGCCAGAATAGAGGTAATTCGCGAAGAGTTAGAGGACGCTTTCCGAAAAAGAGAGAAAATCTCCAGACATCTGAAAGCCCTGGGCTTTGCTTACGTAACACTTGACCTTGAGGGCTTTCGGAGTGGGAGCATGGACGAACCTCATACCCAGAAGAAAGTCTAATGAGCCAGAAAAAACTAATTACGGAAAGATATGACAGAAATCCTTATCCGAAAAGCCAGAAAATCAGACCTGCCGGCAATCCAGAGGCTCCTATCCACTTATTTTCTTGACATGGAAGGACTTGAACCGGAAGATTTCGTGCTGGCTGAAATCGATGGAAAAATTATAGGATGTGCTGCCCTTATAAAGTCCGAATCCCAGGGAAAAGATTTCCTGGAGATTCATTCTATTGCAGTCCATCCGAACTTCAGGGGAAAAGGGATTGGAACCAGGCTTATTAAGTATCTTCTGACAACTATTGGGGACCCAGGCTGCGACTTGTATGTCAGGACAACTGCCCCTGTATTTTTTGAAAAACTAAATTTTATAAAAATAGAGGATTCTGAAAAGTTATTGCTCTGGGAAGATTGCAAAAATTGTGAGCATTTTAAGAAGTGTACGCAGTATGCGATGAAGTATTCTTACAACGGGTAAGCCTTCGACTCAACGATTAACCCTCCATACCAGAATATCCAGATCAAAGATCCGGGTCCTATAGTTCGAAAAATCGAGAAAATAAGAGACTTTTTTCCTGTTCTGAATTTTTTATTGAGCTCATCCCAAAACTTGACTGCCAAAAATTCGCACGCTGTTTAATTTCAATCACTAATTTTCATAAAGTTGATTAAAGTGTTAATTGTTAGATACTTTGGTCATACAAATTATATGAATGTTTATAAGTTGTAATGTTTGGAATTCAATCGGGTGTGAAATTAGCGATTGGAATCCAAAATCCAGAAGCTCGATTAGTTACTTACAAAACGAACATGAAATTCTTCGAATAACAGGCACAAATAAATGAAAGTACTTGAAAGCACTTTCATGCCAATGAGATCTAGAGAAACAATTTTGAGTTTTGGGATCAGCTCATTGATTAGGTCAAATGTTATCGGAATCAATGCAAGATTTATACAATCTCAGAGAGTATAAAAAAGTTTCAAAGGTATTATATACAAGGACATGCCATTCATCGATCAACCATCGAAAATAGTTGGGATTTAACGGAAGGAAGTTTTCAACGTTCTCCAGGTTGTCTGGCGATGGTGACCAATGTAAGCAAAATCAATGATAGGTTTTGACAACCATGAGGAATAATAGATACTAAAAGAAATAGAAAAGATAGAAGGGGAAGGAGAAATGAAATATAAAGAAAAAGCGTATTCAATAGCTTTAGCTTCAACATTTATTATATTTTTAATTTTTGTTTCATCTGCTGCAGCGGTACCCCTTGGAAATGGGTCTCACAACTTCACCATACCGGAGATCAGCAGTGGAGCAGGGGATTCCTCCGATGACCAGATTCTGTCCGATGAGTTATCTACAGAAGGAAATGGGACAGCCACGACATTCAGCAGTGGAACAGGGGATTCCTCCGATGACCAGGTTCTGTCCGAGGAGTTATCTACAGAAGGGAATAGGACAGCCACGAAATCAATACAAAGTGCCGCGCCCAAGATCACTGAAACTCGGATCACCACCAATACATCAGGTCAGTACTCGCCTGTTATCCACGGTAACAAGATCGCGTGGGAAGATGATCGCAATGGAAACCGGGATATCTACATCTATGACCTCTCCACTAAAAAGCAAATTCATACTACTAACACATCATATCAGTCCAGCCCTGATATAGACGGTAACAGGGTAGTGTGGGAAGATTGGCGCGATGGAAATGGAGATTGGACTAATAATGATATCTACCTGGAAGATCTCTCTACTAAAAAGCAAACTCGGATCACTACCAACGGACCAGCATACAACCCTGCAATCTCCGGTGACAAGATTGTCTGGTACGGTCAAGAATCCAATGAGTTCGGTGAAATCTCCGAGGAGTACGATATTTACATGTACGACATTTCCACTCAAAAAGGAAGAAATTATTACCGACGGAAGAGGATCAGATCAATTCGATCCTGATATCTATGGTAACAAGATAGTGTGGACAGATTGCAATAGAGATGGAGATGGGACTGATAATGATATCTACATGTACAACCTTTCCACTTCCAGGGAAACTCGGATCACCACCAATGAATCATATCAAACCTCTCCTGCTATCTACGGTGACAGGATAGTGTGGATGGATGATCGCAATGGAAACTGGGATATCTACATGTACGACCTTTCCACTTCCAAGGAAACTCAGATAACCACAAATCCATCAGCTTCATATGACCCTGCAATCTATGGTGACAGGATCGCGTGGTCAGATGATCGTAATGGAAACTGGGATATCTATGTGTACGATCTCGCCACTCGCCAGGAAAGTCACACTACCGATGGATCAGCTCAGTACTCTCCTGCTATCTATGGTAACAACATAGTGTGGACAGATTCCCGCAATGGAAATCCTGATATTTACATGGGTACTCTTTCAACCTCTCCGGTTGCTGCATTCTCTGCCTCTCCAACCTCTGGGAAAGCTCCACTGAAAGTGCAGTTTACTGACAAAAGTACAGGAACACCAACTTCATGGAAATGGAATTTCGGAGACAAGACATCATATTCAACAGCCAAAAATCCTTCCCATAAGTACAGTAAAGCTGGAAAATACACTGTGAGATTAACAGTAAAGAATGCGGCTGGAAGTAACACTAAAACCATGTCGGAATATATTAAAGTGTCCAAAAAGTAATGAACACATGAAATGAAATACAAATAAAAAAGGCAAATGCTAAAGGATAGTGAGGGTCATCAATCAAATTTGACTAAAAGAGTACTTTCGCTTTTTTGGTCAGATTTGAGAATTACTTTTTTACGATTTTCAGTAACTGACTCTCACAATCCAATTTCTTAACTTGTTTTAAGCTAATTTGAGATTTTCAAAGTCCTCCTCTTACTTTTTTTGTGCCGACACATTCTTGTATAAAAAAGTTTCAAATGTTTTTATGTAAGGATGTATCTTTCATTAATTTAGCAACCATTGCAAATAGTTGGGATCTTAACTGAAGGAAGTTTTCAACATTTTCCAGGTTGTCTAGCGATGGTGGCCAATTGCAAGCAGAATCAATGCTAGATTTTGACAACCCCGGAGAATAATAAGCACTAAAATAAATGAAAACGATGAAAGAGGACGGAGAAATGAAATATAAAGAAAAAGCGCATTCAATAGCTTTCGCTTCAACATTTATGATTTTATTTTTAATTATCGCTTCGGCTACGGCTTCGGCATCTCCCGAACAAAATCCGCTGAACACTCCCGCTCCACCGAGTATCACCAGTGGAGCAGGGTATTCCTCCGCTGACCCGGTTCTGTCCGAGGGGGATTTTACTTTAAAAAGTGCCGCAACAGCGGCATCTACTGCGAGTGCCGCGCCCAAGATCACTGAAACTCGGATCACCACAGATAAATCAGATCAGTACTCGCCTGTTATCCACGGTAACAAGATCGTGTGGACAGATGATCGCAATGGAAACTGGGATATCTACATCTATGACCTCTCCACTAAAAAACAAATTCACACTACTAACACATCAATTCAGTGGGACCCTGATATCTACGGGGACAGGGTAGTGTGGATGGATAATCGCAATGGAAACTGGGATATCTACATGCAAAATCTCGCCACTAAAAAGCAAACTCGGATAACCACCGATGGAGCATGGCAGATCTCTCCTGCAATCTATGGGGACAAGATTGTGTGGCAGGATGATCGCAATGGAAACTTCGATATCTACATGTACGATCTCTCCACTTCCAAAGAAAAAAGGATAACCACCGATAGAGCAAATCATGAATATCCTGCAATCTACGGGGACAGGATTGTGTGGATGGATTATAGCAATGGGGAGATCTACATGTATGATCTCTCCACTTCCAGGGAAACTCGGATAACCACAAGCGGATCAGCATACTGCCCTGATATCTACGGTAACAGGATAGTATGGACAGATGACCGCAATGGAAACGCTGATATCTACATGTACGACCTTTCCACTTCCAGGGAAACTCAGATAACCGCCAATCCATCAGCTTCATATGACCCTGTAATCTATGGTGACAGGATAGCGTGGTGGGACGATCGCAATGGAAACCGGCGGGATATCTATGTGTACGATCTCGCCACTCGCCAGGAGAGTCACACTACCGATGGATCCGGTCAGTACTATCCAAGTATCTATGATGACAAGATAGTGTGGTCAGATGATCGCAATGGAAACGCTGATATCTACATGGGCACTCTTTCAACCCCTCCGGTTGCTGCATTCTCTGCATCTCCAACCTCTGGAAAAGCCCCACTGAAAGTAACATTTACCGACAAAAGCACAGGAACACCTACTTCATGGAAATGGAGTTTTGGAGATAAAACGTATTCCACAGCCAAGAAACCTGTACATAAATACACTGCCGCAGGAAAATACACTGTTAGCTTAACAGTAAAGAATGCTGCTGGAAGTAATTCAACCGCAAAGTCGAGATATATTAAAGTCTCCAAAAAGTAATGAATAGCTTAATGAAAAACCAATAAAAAGGTCAAGGCTAAAGGATAGTGAGGGTCATCGATCAAGTCTGGCAAAAAGAGTACTTTCGCCTTTTTTGGTCAGATTTGGGAATTACCTTTTTTTACGATTTTCAGTAACTTACTCTCACAATCCAATTTCTTAACTTATTTTAAGAGAATTTGAGATGATCAAAGTCCCCTCTTACTTTTATTGTGCCGACAAATCCTGAAATTTCCAGGTAGCTTCGGTTTAATCTTCCCTTCGTTGCTGGACCAGCAGATGTTAAAAACAAATCTGAATTTTGACGGCACCATAAGATATAAAAAAGTTTCAAAAAAGCTTTAAACAGACCCTTAAAGGTTGACGAAACATTATTTTACGAAAAAGAATAATGAAGCACCTTATGCTCACCCTTGGGATCGTAAATACCTACGATAAGATCAAAGTTCTAGATGCGCATTACCGGGCAATTGCGAGAGCTGCTCCGATCTGCCATGCTTTTGGGTTCCACCTTGCCCTTTACGACTTTCCTTTTAAAATGACTGCGGAAGAACTGGTGGCTTTCGTGATGGAAAAAACCACTATCGGGGAATCGGGAAGTTACCTCAAAATTCTTTACGAAAAAAACCATCTGTCGGTATCCGACCTCCCAAAGAAAGGGTTTCCGTCCCAGTTTGGGGAAATTGTAATTACGACCTCAAAACCCGACCCAAAAAGACAGGTTCTACCTGTAAAAATTGCCGAGGAAGCTCTTCGCAATCGCTCATTTCTGTTCCTTGTAGGGCTCGGGCACAAAGGGCTTCCCAAAGAACTCTTTGAGAGAGGAAAATATCATCTTGACATTACCTGCAAAGGGCTTTCTCTTGAGACCTGCACTGCTATAGGGGCGATTCCGGCCCATCTTTCAGGACTCATGGCAAACCTGGAAGCTAGAAAGTAAACTTCTGGCATAATTTCCAGAAATTAAAGCCCTGGGGGCTATTCCATCATTCGCTCAAAAGATTTGGGTTACTTCAAAAGATTTGGGTTACTTCAAAAAATTTCAAGTTAACTTAAAAGAAATTCCGGAACCAATATATATTACAAATGACAATTAATACTTGTTGTGGGTAAGAACAACGCTTGTTGCGCTGTTATGGGGTTTTTAGCCCGAAGGACGTAGAATTCTGGCCTGCTTTTAGGGTTTCATCCAGAAGGATTGGAAGCTCTAACCTTAAAGCAGGAATTCATATCCCGAAGGATTTAGAGTCTGACTTTGATTGTAGAAATTCTGGAGGGATTGAGAATTCTAACCTGCATTCAATGGCCGTATCCGAAAAGGCAGGGAACTTTAACCCGGATTGCAGGGCTTTCGTATCCAGAAGGACTGATTCTGACCCGCATGTAAGCGCAAGAATTGAAGAGACAGGAGGAAAACTATGAGTGAATTAAAGCAGGAATACAGAAAAAAAAGAAACGAATATGGATATAAGCACCACGAAGACGGTTATCACGCCGTTGTAAAAGGCTGTACTGACAGCCTGGACTCAGATGAATTAGACCTTTACCGCTTTATGATAGGCGGGATGCAGGGTAAATAACCTGCACAACCTTTTTTTATTTCTCGTTCCTAAAAAAGAAGCATGTACGATGTATATGCGGTCCGCGAAGATTTCCCTGTTTTAAAAGAAGTTGTGTACCTTGACAGCACAGCGACTACTCAGACCCCGATACCTGCAGTTGAAGCAATGGTCGATTATTTTTACAGGTATGCTGGCAATCATGGGAGAGGAGCACATCGTCTGGCCAGAGAGACCACAAACCACTATGAAGATGCGAGGGAAACTGTTGCCCGTTTTCTAAACGCCAAGCCTTCAAAAACCGTTTTTACGAAAAATACCACTGAAGGAATCAACCTTATTGCAAACAGTTATCCCTGGGAGGCTGGAGACCATATTGTTACAACTCTGCTCGAACACCATTCAAATCTCCTGCCCTGGCTGCGCCTGCATAAAAGTGGGGTAAATGTCACGGTTGTAAACCCGGACAGTGAGGGCAGAATCGACACCTCTTTGATAGAGAATGCCTTCACTGAGAAAACCAAACTGGTTGCCATAACTCAGGTTTCAAATGTCTTCGGCTCGATCCAGGACGTAAAAGGCATCACGAAACTTGCCCACAGAAATGGCATAAAAATCCTGATTGACGGTGCCCAATCCTCAGGACATATGCCAGTCAACCTCAAAGACCTTGGCTGTGATTTTTTTGCAACTGCCGGACATAAAGGCCTGCTCGGACCGCAAGGCACTGGCGTACTCTATATTAAAGAACCAGACATGCTCGAAAGTGCCTCAGTCGGAGGAGGTACGGTTTCGGATGTTGAGGGGTACACTTACGTGCTGGAGCCTTCCCCGGCATGTTTTGAAGCAGGCACCCCAAATATTCCAGGAGTGATAGCGTTAGGAAGAGCAGTAGAATATGTGGAAAAAATAGGGGTTTCGGAAATCGAAACGCATGAAATAAAGTTGTCCAGGGAGGCTGCAAAAAGACTCTCCGAACTAGAGCATGTGGAAGTCTACGGGCCTGAAGATAGGGCAGGAATAGTACCCTTTAATGTAAGAGGGCTTCATGCCCACGATGTTGCCCTGATTCTTGACCAGACCAGAAAAATCTGTGTCAGGAGCGGGCATCACTGTGCAATTCCGATTACTCGCTTCCTGAAAGTGGACAGTACTGTAAGAGCTTCTTTTGCACTATATAATACAAAAGAAGAAGTGGATATACTGGTAAATGCAGTTACCGGGCTCAAGGCCCTTGTTTGCTGAAAGACGGCTGCTGTGAACTGCCCCTAAGCTAAAGACTTCGGGGTTTTACGCTTCTTTCTATAAATATTAGTTTTTTATTACAATACATTCAGTGAACTACCCCCACCTGCAAATCTGATGATTTGCGAGGAAGGGGCTTCCTACGAGTATTTACGTCATTTGAGGAAAAGATTTTGAGAACCTTTTCGACATCGGTAAACCTGTTTGTCGTAGATTTTCAGCGAACTGCTGAAAGCTCGTCCACAAAGCATTTTGTGATAGGAAATTATACATGATATTGACTGCACTATTTTGATCTCTATCAATATAATTCCCACAATTACATTCCATATTTCGCTTCCATAGTGGCATTTCATGGAGTTTTCCACAAACATAACACATTTTGGAAGTATAGCTTTCATCAATTTTTATTACTCTTTTACCTATAAGTTCTGCTTTATAGGTCAAAAATTCGATGAAGCGGGATAAATATCCTTGATTCTGAGTTGATCTATTCATAACTTTTTCCTTATCCCTTTATGTTTTTTGGATTGAGCCATGTTCTTAATTCAAGTTTTCCAATAATAATGGTATTAGCTTTACAATGTTGACCATTTTTTTAGATAACATTGTTGCAAGTCTTTAAGCTGATTAGATTTTTTCCTTTCCATTTCCCTATAATTTCCATGAAGCTGAAGCCATTTCCGGCTTTTCTTTTTGCAATGATCCCTTCTTGATTTGCTTTAACCATTTAAAGTTGCAAATATTCATCAATTGTAGGAGTCATGATTCATGAAGTTGCCCTTTGAACGTGATGCATGTTACGTCCCGGAAACTTCAGAGATTTGTGAGTTTACAGAAAATTTGATATACTGCCCATTTAAAAGTTAATAATTTTCTCAGACAGTCAAATTAATATTCAATTAGTAACAGTTTAATTAGTTAAGCAATAAATTTTTAGAATGTAGCTCTTGTCATGGAGGGTAAAAAATAAAGGGATTTGTAGAAGACTGCAAAGCAGTTTCAGATGTAATGGGCAGGTTCTAATGATAGCTATAGTAGTTCTGGCTTTTTCTGGGATAGCCCTTAAAGTAGTTTCCAAGAGGAATTTTAAATCCTCCGCATTTCCCGCTTATCGACCTGCATGAAAATTTTTACACAAACTTCCGATATCTGTCAGATTATTCGATACCTATCGCTATAAAGTCAGATTTAGATCGAAGCTTCCATTCACCTGTAGCTATCCACATAAATACTCAGCCCCATCAATGGTGAAAATCGGCCCATTTTCCAGTTCAACAGCTCTGATATTCAAAAGGTCAAAAACCTGGACAAAATTAGGTAGCAATTCCATCTGATGATCGCCTTGCAACAACATCTCCTGTCAACGAGAATATCTGTTCCATAGTATTATCAATCTCAGGTGTAAATCCTTTTTTCAAAAAGCTTATGTTCTTTTCGAACATCCGTTGCATAGAAATCGCTTCATGAGCGGGGTTGAAACTCTGAGATGGGAGTGCAATGTTAGATATTGTGCACACACCGGAATTGATGACCGAGTCAGATTGTATTCCAGAACTAACAGATGCTTTACAGACGGTTATCATTATCTGGAACGTCCTGAATGGATTACTCCTTACCCGTATGGGAGTATATGTGATAAATCAGGAAATAACAACGAAAAATTTCTGTCTACAGAACTGGTTGGCTGGATCAATGATGGGCTTGAAACAGACTGTCATATGGTAAAAGGAGTAACATCTTCTGAAATTTTCACTTTCGGAATAGAAGAATATGAACTGAATGTTAAAGACCCGTTAAAAAATGTTTCTTTGGATGTAGTATATAGTTCTCACGACAATAGCCAGAAGGATATGATACTCGAGATCAATGTTGGAGGCCCCGACTGGATTAAAGTTGCTGATCTTAAAGGTCCCAATAAAAAGGTGGATAGCTCATCGATACAGGATGTAGCTGACTGAATCAATTGACAAGCGTTTTCATAGAATCATCGCTGTAATACGGATCCAGAAAAGGATACCAATGAAAAGGATACAATTAGGAAAAGGATATAGAATGAGTTATGGTGCATAACCCATATAAAACGGGTACAGTGAAAAGTCATATCTAATTGGAAAGGATCCAATGAAAAGGATACCAATAAAAAGAATAGCAATGAAAGGATACCAATTAAAAAGATACCAATGAAAAGGATACCATTGAAAAGGTTACCATGATTAAAGATGTCTTGACATATCCATAAAACTGAACCTATCACGGAACTTAAAGTATTACTGTTTTGCAGTCAAGAAAAATTGAAAACCTCAAAGTGAAATTCTCAGCAATTGGAAATTCAAATAGCGACAATAAAGATGTATGGATTGACTTTGTAGGTATTCATGTGGAATCCTGACTCGTAAAACTAGAAGGCTGAGGTAAGGGGCAGAAAGAAATTTCAGAATTTTTCTTATAATGTTAAAAAGATTTGGGGTAAATGCTTTAGAAAGAATTTGTGTTATGAAGTTAATCACTAATTCTGCATCGATATTATAAATTCATCTCATCTGAAGTGGGGCATAATTTTAGATATCTTTAACTTTCATCAGTGTAAGAAATATGATAGCGTACTTTTTAATTAAATTTATTTAGCTTTTTTTGATAGAGAACGTATAATCCGGTAAGAAGCTAGAAAAAAGTTAAATGTCAAAGATAACTGATGTTAAAATATATTTCTGTTGAAGCGAATAATCGAAAGTTTTTATAAGGTATTAGTCCTATATGACTTCATTAAGAAATTGAGGGAGATCGTATGGATGAATTAAAAGAAATGCCAGTGAAGATCAAATTTTTTTCGGGATTATTGGGGAAAAAAGGCGACAATAACTCCATATCAGAGATCGTAAAAAAAGCAAGAAGTTACTTTGATAAGCCTTTGAGGACTCTGCCAGTTTATGACAAGGAAAAAGATGGGCTTCTTGTAGAGTTTGTAGTGCCTGAGGGGTTAAAAGAAATCGAAAGATACTGGCTTCAGGAACCTTACAATTTTGTATCGATTCTGGAAGACAGCAGAACAAGACATTATAGGCTTGTTGAACCTTCGCTTACAAAGTTTGAGAAGGAGCTCCTTGAGAGAATTTATGAAGATTTCCAGGATATCCTGATTCTGGGTTCTACAACTTCCATATCCGAAAAGGATGCATTTCTTGTGGATAAAGCCCTCTTCCTTCTTGAAAGCTATAAGGCTGAAATTTCAACATCAGCGCTTCAAAAAATTATTTATTACCTTAAAAGAAACCTGTTAGGTTACGAAAAAATTAATCCCCTTCTTTATGATCCTTATATAGAAGATATTTCATGCGATGGGGCAGAAGTTCCCCTTTACATTTATCATACAGGATATCTCAATATTGAAAGTAGTATTTCTTTTAAAGACGAAGAACTTGATTCCCTTGTAATTAAAATGTGCCAGTTGAATAATAAACATGTCTCTGTAAGCCAGCCAATAGTGGATGCGAGACTCCAGGACGGATCGAGGCTTCAGGCTGTTTTAGGAAGAGAAATTACTCCCAGAGGCAGTTCTTTTACTATTCGTAAATTCAGGACAGACCCCATGACTCCCATAGACCTGCTTGGCTATAAGACATGCGACCTTGATATGCTCGTATATCTCTGGCTGGTCATCGAAAACGGCCACAATATTCTTTTTGCAGGGGGGACAGCGTCGGGGAAAACGTCCATGCTCAATGCTACATCTCTATTCATGCCTTCCACAGCCAAGATAGTCTCTATCGAAGATACAAGGGAACTCTTACTCCACCACAACAACTGGGTTTCCGGGATTGCAAGGCAAAGTTTTGCTGGAGACTCTACCGGAGAAGTTTCCATGTTTGACCTTTTGAGAGCTGCTCTCAGACAGCGTCCGGATTTCATCATTGTGGGCGAAGTGAGAGGCAGTGAAGCCCTTACTCTTTTCCAGGCAATGTCAACAGGGCACGCAACAAGTTCAACTATGCACGCAGGAGATGTACAGACTGTTATAAACAGGCTTACGCACGAACCAATAAATGTACCTCACGTAATGCTGCAGTCTCTTGATGTACTCTGTATCCAGAAGCAGGCGTACATAGGAGAGAAAAGAGTGAGAAGAACCCAGAGCCTTGTGGAAGTCCTTAACGTTGACCCTGAGACAGGGGATCTTGGCATAAATGAGCTTTTCAACTGGGAACCTTCAGAAGATTATTTTACCAAGGTAGGGGATTCCCACACTGCACAGGAGATCATGTATTCCCGAGGATGGGATACCACTCAGTTGAGAGCTGAAATGGAAAATCGAAGAAAAATCCTGACCTATATGTACGAAAAAAACATAAGGGATTACATCCGGGTGTCCATTGTAGTCCAGGCATACCAGAGCTATCCGAAGATGGTTATGGAATATATAGAAAACGATACCTTGCAGAATATGATACAGGACATGGCTTCTCAAGAGAGGGGAGCATGACTTATACTGCTGTGGATGGACTGGCATACAGATATTTTGGGGACTTCTTTTTTAAAAATAAAGAAAGCTTTAAGGATTTAAAGGTAAAAATACGCCAATCCCATATCTCCATGACAGTGGACCAGTATCTGGCCTCTGCCTTCATGTATTCGATAATCACGGGAATTACTGGAGGGTTTTTCGGCTTATGGCTGGGACTGAAAACTTTTGGGGACCCGGTTTCCCGCCTTAGCCTTTTCGTGGATTCTACAAGTGCTGGTTTTGCAGGAAAACATGTTTATCTTCTTGCAATTCTAACCGCCATTTTAGTGTTCCTTATTTGTTTTCTTACCGTATTTTTCCTTGTATACATCTATCCCTATTTTCAGGTAAATAACCGGCGTGCCTGTATAGATAGATCCATGCTTCCGGCAATAACTTACATGTATGCTCTGACGAAAGGAGGCATGTCGGTTTATGATGTATTCAGATCTCTGAACAGGTATACCCATATATTTGGCGCAAGTGCGGAAGAAATATCGTATATTGTTAGGGACATGGACTATCTTGGAAAAGACTTCATAAGCGCTCTAAAATCTGCCAAAGAACGTACCTCTTCAGATGTCTTTAAGGACTTTATTGATGGATTGATCATTGTTTCAAGCAGCGGAACCATAAACGAGTACATAAAAAGCAAGGCTGATCAATACCAGTACACTGCAGAACTGGCGAACAAAAGTCTGTTACAGAGGCTTGATGTTCTTGCCGAAGTTTACGTGACAGCACTGGTGGCAGGTCCCCTTTTCATAATGGTAACCCTTGTTGTACTGCAGTTTTTCAAGCCGGCTTCAGCTCAGATCCTTTACATGCTTATTTACGTGATATTGCCTATTGCAACCCTGCTCTATATGGTACTTCTCGATACCGTGGGAGAACTTTCTTTTAATCCTAAGGAAGGCAATGTTTCCAGTTTTTCAATAAACCTTTCCGATATTCCAGAGATTGAGTCCGGACTCACCCAAGAGAAGGAGGAAGAGCGGAGCAAAAAGTACAGGCTGTACAGACAGCTCTCCCATATCAAAGGCATGCTGTTCAACCCTTACAGGACTTTCCGGGACGAACCTAGATACACATTTTTCATCGCAGTTCCGCTTGGGCTATATTATCTCACCCATCTTCCAAAAAAGATTGCAGACAGTATCAATTTTAGCCCTCTGTTGGACATAAATTTTGATCATGTAAGCAATAGCGCCATCCAGATGGCCACAGCAATTGATGATTATATTATTATTTTTACTGTCATTCTCCTGATCCCCTTCATCATTTTTTATGAGATCAGAGCGTGGAGGATACGCAAGATTGACGAGAGACTGCCTGATTTGTTGAGGAACCTTTCCAGCATGAATGACTCTGGAATTTTGCTTTCAAATTCCTTAAGAATGATAGCAGAATCTAAAATGGGCATCTTAAGCAAAGAACTTATGAAGTTGAAGGAAGATATTTCCTGGGGAACTTCCACTTCAAGAGCCCTCATGAAGCTTGAGAGCAATATCAGAACAGCTTCTTCAAGCAGGATTCTTCACATTCTCGTAAAAGCAAATGAATCTACAAGTGACCTTAAAAGCGTGCTCTCTATTACTGCTGCACAGGCTAAGACCGAGGAAGGGCTGAAAAAAGAGCGCTCGTCACAAATGGTGGTCTACATAGTCACTATCTATGTATCCTTTTTCGTCTTCCTTTTCATAGTCTATATCCTGGCCACAGATTTCTTCCCGCAAACTTCCGCATTCACAACCTCTTCCCAGGGAGGGGGGGCTGGAGGAATCGGAAACGGATATTTCAATGTAGCAGAGTACAGTATGCTCATGTTCCACTCAGCCCTGGTACAGGCTTTTACTTCCGGGCTCATTGCCGGGAAGATGGGACAGGGTTCTGCGTATCTGGGACTGAAGTACAGTGTAAGCATGGTGATAGTTACTTACCTGGCTTTCACCATGTTTGTTTGAGTCTGTGTAGAGAAGTTGAGGGGTTCGGTTAGAAAAAAACCCTCAATTTCACCCTTCTTTTTGACCTGACCGGAATAGAGCAATAGTTCAAAATCGCCTCCTTAGAAATCAAGATCGTGTAAAAAACACAAAAGCCCGGGAAATTATTTCGAAAACTCAGCCATATTTAGTAATCTCCATAAAGGCAAAGACTACAATCTCAGCCAACACCTGTACAGTACTTCCCTTTTCCAAAAAAGGTGTTCTGCGGCTATACGGTTGATATTATCCCGAGTAACCTGAATAGCATCTTTCGGTCGTTATTTCCCGCGCAGATGCACGGCTGGAGCCAATAGGCTTCGATTAAATGAAGATAGAAATCTCAACCGCACTGGAAAAATCGAAGATCAAAATATTAACCCTTTATAGTGGACGACCCAAAAAGCAAAGATCTCTACATTGATGCCTACAAAACCGCCATCGGCAAAACCATCATCTTCAAAACAGTTATTTACAAACACTCATAAATCGAAACTGAAATTAACTGATCTGAAAAATTAATGAAAGAATTTAGCCTTAAAAAATAAATTTTTTTAATTTAATTTAAGATTTTTACTCATTCACCTGGAAAAAATAGAGGAATAACTTTAAACTGTATTTAAAAAAGTATAATAGTTTGAATTGGATATTGTGTAAAATTATTTAATGAGATTATTTTTTAATATTATTGGTCTGAGTTCACCCTGTTTTTCAGTAAAGATAATATAAGTGGAAACTCGATTTTCAAAAAATGGCTTCATTAGAGCCTTCGAGAATTAGAAGTAATTCTGTAAAAGTCCGTGCCTGAGAGACAACGAGAAAATTCAGGAAAAAAGCAATCTGAGTAAAAGAAAGAGGAAAGCACCTGTTTGAGGTGCTTAAATTTGTGTTTAGAATCTTACATCCTTGTTGCAAATGAGCTGATTGGTTTTTACATCGATGAGTTTGATATTGACAGTATCACCGGAAGCGAGATTATACAGCTCCGTCTTTAAGCTGTGTTCCACCAGTATTAAGACTCAATGTGGTTTTCTTGACATCACCAACACTAAGGGTAGTAACAGTACCGGTAATAATAGCATCAGGGGCAATCTGAACAGAGTCACCACCATTAACAGATGCCATAATTTTTGTCGTTGTGATAGCGAAATTAATCGGGTCTCCACCAAGGTGCTCGATTCTTATAGATGCAAGTCCATCAACAGTAATTCCTGCTGGTTGAATGTCGAGGTTCGCCTGCGGTGCGGATTCGGCAGTTCCCTGTCCAAAGACGGAAGATCCGATTGCGGCGGCGAGGATGACGGTAATTGCAACCATCAGGATGACACCGATAACCGGGGAAACTGCTTTATTATTCATAAACAATTTCTTGAAATCCATATGTTTCTCCCTCCTGGTTAAAGGTATTTGGACAGGAAAGCCTGCCAGATACTTTTAACACCTGAAATTCATAGTTAAACTGTTTTTAATTTTTTAACTTCATACCATCTTATTCTTCATTTCTATATAAATTTTTGCTGAATGTATTAAAAAGGCATTTGCAATTACTGATTAACTTTTTTCAGTAAGATATTTATTAACAGTCATACTTTAAGAATTTTTCTCATACAGTCAGGTTAATATTCAATTAGTAACAGTTTAAGGAGTTAAGCAATAAATTTTTAGAAGGTGATTTTTATCGTGGAGGGTAAAAAATACAGGGCACTTGGCCAGGACTGCCAGGCAGTTTCAGAGGTAATAGGGGAGGTGCTCATGATAGCTATAGTCGTGCTGGCCTTTTCTGGAATAGCCCTGACCGTATTTTCTGATGGGGGAGCCGTAAATCCCCCGCATACGCCATATACTGCCCTGCGTGAAAAAATTAACACAGATACCGACACTGTATCGATCTTCCACAGCGGGGGAGAAGCTATTGATCTTGACGAAATCAAAGTTGTACTTAGTGTCGACGGAACTCAGACTGAGTTCAATGTATTCTCTGATACCTGTGTTACAGTCCGGCATCCAGATGGAAATATTGTGCCCAAAGAAGGTATCTTCATGCTTGGAGATTGCATAGAAATTAAGACTGCCGAAAAGGGAGTCTGACCTCACCAGCGATGATTCCATAGACATGTTTTTTGTGCACACACCATCCCGGCAGGTGATCCAGAGAGCTGTGCTCCAGTGAGATCCTGCGGCACTTCCTTAATAATCAATTAGTAACAGTTAAAGGAGTTAAGCAATAAATTTTTAGAAGGTGGTTTTTATCGTGGAGGATATAAAATACAGGGTATTTGGAGAGAACTGCCAGGCAGTTTCAGAGGTAATAGGGCAGATGCTCATGATAGCTGTAGTAGTTCTTGCCTTTTCTGGGATAGCCCTGACCGTATTTTCTGACGGGGGAGTTGTGAAGCCCCCGCATACGCCGCATATCGACCTGCAAGAAAGTATCAATACAAGTGACGATACCATACAGATCATCCACAGCGGGGGAGAAGCTATTGACCTGTCGGCAATCAAAATAATACTCATATTCCCCACTGGGCAGAAAGAGTTCAGCAAGTTAGAAGACTTTGATGAAGACAAAAGCATTGGGCTCAATGATAATGTTTTCACTCTTGGAGATTGCATAGTAATTAATGATAAAAATATCACGAGTGGCAACGATATAGACATGTTCTTTGTGCACACGCCGTCTAAGCAAGTGATCCAGAGAGCTGTACTCAGCAAAGAATAACTAAATTAATTTTTTGGATGCGGTTCTTTCGTGAAGGGTAAAAAATACAGGGGATTTAAAGAGGACTGTCAGGCAATTTCAGAGATAACAGGGCAAATACTCCTGATAGGTATAGTAATTATTGCCTTTTCTGCAATAGCCCTGACAGTATTTTCCGACGGAGGAGCCGTGAAACCCATACATATGCCGCATACCGACCTGCAAGAAAGTATCAATACAAGTGACAATACCATACAGATCATCCACATTGGAGGAGATGCTATTGATCTTAACGATATTAAAGTTGTACTTAGTGTCAACGGAACTCATGAATTCAATGTATCCTCCGATTCCTGTGTTACATTCCGGGATTCAGATGGAAAGGAGAAGCCCAAACACGGGCTTTTCATGCTTGGGGACTGTATAGATGTTAACACTACAGGGCTCGGCCTCACCAGCAATGATCCCATAGAAATGTTCTTTGTGCACACACCGTCCCGGCAGGTGATCCAGAATACAGTTCTCCAAACAACAGTAAACCAACTACCTGTAGCCAATGCGAGTTCTGATCAAGTAGTTGAACTGACTAATTCATCAGGTACTCCAGTAACTCTTGATGGATCAAATTCCACTGATGATGGCTTAATTTCACCATTGACATATACCTGGACATGGAATGGGAGATCAGCTATCGATGTAAAACCTATGATCTCTCTTCCCCAGGGAAGAACAACAGTAACACTGAACGTCTACGATGGACAGCTTTCAGCTAATGATACAGTTAACATAACAGTGAAGGATACAACTCCACCGACGATAACTCCACATGATCCAATACTCTGGCCTCCGAACCATAAGTATGATACTATTTCAATATCCGATTTAGTAATTTCAGTGAAAGATGCAGGTGATGCAAGTGTGGGCATTGATAAAATAGTAATCACATCAGTTAGCAGCGATGAACCTGAGCAGGCTAAAGGATCTGGAAATAAAGAGAAGGATATTGATATTACGGGCCCTCAAACAGTTAAATTAAGAGTAGAAAGAACTGGAAGTGGGAATGGCAGAGTGTACACAATAAATTATAAAGTTACAGATGCATCCGATAATACGGCAACTGGTTTCTCTAAAGTTTTGGTTCCCCATGATATGGGTGGAACTACAGCCGTTGATAGTGGTGTAGCTGCAGGATACACAGTATATTCACAGTATATTACCCATGAGTGAACAATATCTTGTTTTTTAATTTAAGGCTCTATTCTGTTGTTGAAAGGAAAAGGAAAACGAAGAAATAGCAACGTTTTAGGACAAAAGTTACTATCCAGACAAATGAAAAAACAAGTCTCTTTTTAACTAAACACCCCGTTTGTCGGTCACAAGTCCTCTATTTTATATGTTTCGTAATGCTTGACTAAACAAATGATTTTCATAAAACGAAACAAACAAAAAGAGTATTGTTAACCTTACCAATCTGTTATTGTCAAATATGCAATTAATAATTCACTCTGACAGTCAAGTTAATATTCAATTAGTAACAGTATAAAGAATAAGTAAAGGTTTTTAGGATGTGGCTTTATCTCAGAGGGTAAAAAATACAGGGAGTTTAAAGAAGACTGCCAGGCAATTTCAGAGATGACAGGGCAGATACTCATGATAGGTATAGTAATTATTGCCTTTTCTGCAATAGCCCTGACAGTATTTTCCGACAGAGGAGTCGAGAAGCCCTCACATGTGCCACATGTCGATCTGCAAGAAAGTATCAATACAAGTAACAATACCATACAGATCTTCCACATAGGGGGAGACGCTATTGATCTTGACGAAATCAAAGTTATACTTTTTGTCAACGGAACTCGGAATGAGTTCAGCGAGTCAGACTTTAAAGATCCAGACGGCACTAGGCCGCCCGATGATAATGTTTTCACGGTTGGAGATTGCATAGTAATTAAAGATGATAAAATCCAGAG
>CAVRJG010000045.1:0-147364 GCA_963721455.1 uncultured Methanosarcinaceae archaeon | reverse complement strand
ACTTACGCAGTTGAACTGAGAAATCAATAATAGTAAGCCTTCAACTGCCTAATGAATACCTTTAACACAACGTCTGATGTACTTGATTTTACATATCAACTGCGTAAGTCTTATTGTAAGTCCCATCTTTTATCAAGATTGGGGAACAAAACCATATTCTTTCAGTATTTCCTGTCCTTCTTTCCCGGTTACGAAATCAAGGAACTTCTGAGCTTTTTCTTTGTGTTCGGAAGAAGAAACAACAGCTATCGGATATGTAACAGGGGTACTAACAGACACGTTTGTAACTATTTCAATAGCGCCTGGTTTTGCAGTTTTTGCATCGGTTATGTATACAAACCCTGCATCAACTTCTCCTCTTTCCACGTATACAAGTACTTGTCTGACGTCTTCAGCAAGTACCATCTTATCTTCAAGCTGACTCCACAAGCCCGCTTCAGTCAGCGCAAGGCGTGTATATTTTCCGACAGGGGCTATATCAGGGTTTCCAATGCTTATCTTCTGAATTTTAGGGTCAGCCAGATCTTTTATGTCAGTTATATTAAGGGTATTGTTTTCAGGGGCAATAAGCACAAGTGAATTGTGAGCAAAGTCTTTTCTTGAATTGTTTGTGATAACTGATTCATTGGCAAGTATGTCCATCTGATTCTCGTCCGCTGAGGCAAAAACATCGACAGGAGCTCCTCCTTCTATTTGCATACGCAGGCTACCTGAGCCTCCGAAATTCAGGCTTACATTCGTTCCAGGATTTTTCGCTTCATATTGGGAAGCAATGTCCGTAAAAGCGTCATTAAGGCTAGCAGCCGCAGAAACTGTTATAACTTCAGGCCCTGCTGTAGCTGGAGTTACTGCTGTAACTGGAGTCACCGTTGCATCTGGAGCTTCACCTTTCTGACCAGCGCATCCTATTGCAAGGAATACGCTTAGCAATACTAACAGAATTATCAGTTCTTTTCTCATTATTCCACTCCTGTAATACAAATATAACGTATTATACAGTATTTACGTGGATATACAGGATTTACGCGGATATACAGGATTTACGCGGATATAGTACTTACGTGGTTGAACTGAGAAATCAATAGCATTAAACCCCAACTGTTAAAACACTAAATCAGTCGCTAAAACACTAAACCAGTCACAACGCCAAGTATGCTTGATTTTGTACTTCAAGTGCGTAAGTCCGATTTCCTTTACATCTGCGGCATCTTGCTTGAGAATAACCATTCTCTATCGACAATTTTATAAAATACTTGTTTATATAAATTTGAGCGCAATAGTCTTATCTTACTTTTACATGGATATGTTACGTCTGACATACCTGTGGAAACTAATGAAAACCAGATTTCGGACTATCCATTGCTCTGCGGTTCTTCTCGCAAGCTTTGGTTCGGAGGCTGGAGTTTATCAATCCCTCAGCCCTGTAAAATTGGCTGATTTTCTGTCAAAACCCATTTAATATTATAGTATGTTTCCTTTCGTTATGTTTATCTCTACATAATGTGATATCTCGGATTCCCACTGCTCCCTAATATCTTACATCCGGGCTTCCGTATTCTCCTGCGTTATGTTAGATTAAACATAACGATGAAATCCATGGCGGTGCATACATTGCATAAAAATTCAGATGAAGAAAAATACCATATGGAAGCAATCCTAAAGCAGGTAAAAGATCCAGAGCTGCTTTCACAGATTGAAAAGGTCGTCCCCTTTCACGGCTTCCTCACCTCTGGGGCATTAATCGGCATCCAGATGCTCAATATTGCAAGAAGGGTGCTCGATGTCCAGGACGGGGAGCGCATATACGTGACCTGCGAAACGAAAAGCTGCATGCCTGACCCATTCCAGATCCTTGCAGCGGCTACCATCGGAAACAATGGGTTGAAGATCAATTACCTGGGGAAGATGGCGGTCACGGTAAATAAACAGGCGCCTGAAGGAGTGAACAGCATAAAAGGTGTCCGAATCCTCCTCGACCCTGAGAAGACAAAAGACTATCCCAAACTCCATGCCTGGTTCCTGAACACTGAAAAGCTTCCTCATGAGGAGGTTGTACCAATCCTCCTGGCTGCAGGAGAAAAAGTGTATTCCTGGAAACTTGTAGACATTGAAGTTCCGGTTCGAAAGAAAAAGCGGATACAGTGCTGTAAAAAATGTGGTGAAATGTTCATTCAGCATGATAATGAGCTGCTGTGCGGCGGATGCACAGAATAATGTCGAGAGGTAACAAAATGCAAGATGATATGCGATTGTCTGTCTTTGCCGAAAAAAAAGACAAACAACTGGTCTATTTACCTGAAAAATGCATCGGCTGTGGGACCTGTGTGCAGGCATGCCCTAAAGGTAACCTGGCGGTGGGGGCCGTGGGAGCTATAGCAAGAGGACTCCTGGATGCTGATTTCCTGGAAATAAAGGAGAGTGAAGAGTGCATCGTCTGTGGGATTTGTGCGAAAGTTTGTCCCACAGGCGCTCTTGAATTAAAGCAGGAAGGAAAAACCCTCAATGATATGTCCTACCTTTTCAGGGCCATGAGACCGACGTCAGTAAATGAAAGCTGCGTCCACTGCGGACTTTGTGAGGATATCTGTCCCAGAGGCTGTATTGAGGTAACCCGTGAGATTTCAACGGACGGGCGCCTGAAGCTGGTCGGAAAGACCCATATTGATTCGGAGTGCTGTGTCCATTGCGGCTGGTGTGCTGCGGTGTGTCCGGTGCATGCTATTTCTGTGGAAAAACCCTTTGAAGGGCGCTGGACCCGGGGCGAAGATGTCTGTCAGACCTGCCACACCTGTGTGGAAGTCTGTCCTGCAAATGCTCTTTTTAACAAAAAGGCTAAGCCTGGAGAAAGAGTCGAAAAGATCACTCACCGCCCGGATGCCTGCATTTACTGCGGGGCCTGTGCGGTTGCCTGCCCTGTAGATGCTATTGATGTCAGAAAAACTGCAATTCTACCGGATGTTGAGAAAAAGGGCGTTCTTGAGAAAAAGCTGCTTGAAGCCCCTGTTCCGGAAGCTCTGCTCCGTACCTGCCTGGAAACGGATGAAGCTGCATGCCTGGGCTGCGGGAACTGTGTAATTGTCTGTCCTGTAAATGCTCTCAATAGCCGTGAACTTGCTGCAGGGTACCTGAACGACATGGACGAAAAAACTCTCCTTGAGGTTAAGAACGGGAGAATTTCGGTAGTAGACCAGGACTGCTGCGGAGCAGACGGAGCCTGCGCCATGATCTGCCCTGTTGATGCGATCTGGCTTGTGAAAAGAGAGGTGAAATAAATGGCAGGAACAATTGCAATCAAGAACGGATACGTCTTTGATCCCCTTAATGAAATAAATGGGGAAATTATGGATATCTTCATCAGGGACGGAAAAGTCGTAAAAGAGCTTTCTGCGGCCGAACTGAAAACTGCAAAGGTTATTGATGCCTCAGGTATGACCGTCATGCCTGGAGGAGTCGACTCCCATTCTCACGTTGCAGGTGCAAAGGTTAACGCCGGCAGGATGCTGCGTCCGGAAGACCACTATAAAGCGACTCTCCAGAAAACTTCACTCACCCATTCAGGTTCAGGATACACTGTCCCCTCTGTCTACAAACAGGGGTATGATTACGCAGCAATGGGTTACACAACAGTCTTTGAAGCTGCTGTTCCTCCTCTTGAAGCTCGCCACACCCATGAAGAGATGCGGGCAACTCCGCTTCTTGACATGGGCGGGTACCTGATACTCGGAAATAACTTTTTTTTGATGCGTTACTTCCGGGACGGGGACATTGAAAGGGCTGCTGCCTATGTTGCCTGGATGATGAAAACTCACAAGACCTATGGAATTAAATGTGTCAACCCTGCAGGAGTCGAAAACTGGGGCTGGGGTAAAAACATAAATTCTCTTGATGAGGCCAACATCCATTTCGAAATTACCCCAAGAGAGGTAATTAAAGGGCTTACTGAGGTCAACGAGCGCCTTGGAATGCCAATGCCTGTCCACTTACATGCAAACAACCTGGGGCACCCCGGCTGCTATGCAATTACTAAGGATTCCCTCAAAATCCCCGACGGAGTAAAGCCCAGGCAGAACATGGACGTGGAATGGGCTGAAACCAAAATGGATCCTGCCAGGGACCGTTCCGTATACCTCACCCATCTGATGTTCAACAGTTTTGCAGGTACCACATGGGCAGACTGTGAATCCGGAGTAAAAGACATTGCAGACTACATCAACAATAAGGATCACGTAGTAATCGACAGCGGATGCACGCCCTTCGGAGAAGCCACGGTTATGACCGGAGACGGGCCTGCCATTCACGATCTTTATACGCTTACAGGAAACAAGTGGTCGAATACTGACGTTGAGATGGAGGGTGGGTCAGGTGTCATCCCCTTCACTTACCTCAAGTCCAACCCGGTACATAGTTTGCAGTGGGCAATGGGGCTTGAATGTCTCCTGCTTATCAACGACCCCTGGAAAACCATCATGACTACAGACAGTCCCAACGGTGGGCCGTTTACGAAATATCCTGAGGTTATGACCTGGCTCATGTCCGAGGCTTTCAGGAAACAGACTTTCAGTGAGTGCCACAAGTGGGCAAATGACAGGAGCGCACTCGGAGGCGTAAACCGGGAACTTTCCCTCTATGACCTTGCGATCCTGACCAGGGCTAACCCTGCTAAGACAATCGGCATGGTCCACAGAAAAGGCTCTCTTGGAGTAGGTGCAGACGGGGATGTTACTGTCTACAACATAAACCCGCAGCAGCTCGATCCTAACAACTACGAGGCTCTCCTCCGAACCTTCAGGAAAGCAGAATATACCGTGAAGGGAGGAGAAATCGTGGCTGTTAGGGGAGAGATCGTTTCCTTGCCTGAGAAGCGGACTTATTATTCTGAAGTACACGTAGAAGACGAAAGGGAAAAGGAGATGCTGGTCGACGTGAAGGAGTGGTTCAGGTACTACACCCTGGGCTTTGCCAACTATCCGACTCCAGAGAAATTCCTGGCAAACCCGACTCCTATACAGGTTAATAGTGAGAGGTGAAGTCATGACAGAGGGAATGCTTATTCATAAAAAAAGTATCGATAGTAAACTCGAGGCAGTTATAAAATCTGACTCCTTTACTGGAAAAAGTACTGGAGAAATGGAAGAAGTAATGCTTATTCCTAAAAGAACAATTGACATTAAACTGGAAGCAGATGTTATAACTCCTGATTCCTTTGCAGGCAAAAATGCCGGGGAAATAGGAAACCTTTCCGTCTGGCAGGGGCCAAAGACCTATCCTCTTTCCGATTTTTTTGAAGTAAAAGGCAACGGAGGCAGTTCTGCAGCTGAGACTCTTATCCGCATAAAAGGCGACGCAATGAGGGTCAAAAGGATCGGAGAAGGCATGAGTGCAGGAAAAATTGAAATTGAGGGTTCCGCAGGCATGCATGTCGGGACCGGGATGAAAGGAGGCGAGATCCTCGTTTTCGGAGATGTGGATTCCTGGGCAGGTATGGAAATGACAGGCGGACTCCTGCACATTAAAGGCAATGCCGGAGACCATGTGGGCTGTGCTTACAGAGGCAAATGGCACGGCATGAAAGGCGGGCGCATCGTTATCGAAGGCTCGGCGCGGCACCAGCTCGGAGGCGGCATGGACGGAGGGGAAATTCTTGTGGATGGCAATGTTGAAGGCTTCTGCGGGATCCGCCAGAACGGCGGGCTCATCGTTGTAAAAGGCAGAGCTCTTCGTGGAGTAGGCGCTGAAATGGCAGGCGGCACCATAGTCATAGGGGGCAAAATAGAGCGCTTCTCTCCGGGTTTCGAATATGTATCTATGGAAAATAGAGTCACTTCGGGAGAGGTTGAGTTAATAGGCGAATTCAAGAAGTTCACAGGGGACTATGCGATCAGCAAGCGGGCAAAAGGAGTGCTTTACGTGGTTGCAGACGCAAACCCGGAGCTCTGAGGTGAGATATATGGAAGTATTACTCCTTACAGGAAGTACGATTGAAGAAGGCAGGCTTGCCAAAGGCGGGGACAAGTTCACGGACGAGTACACTATGGAGTGTGCATCCTGCTGGATTTCTCCTGTGGATTTCGTGTCACTTTGTTCCCCTGATAAAGTAAAAGTAACAAGCAGGGACGGGAAACATTCGATTGTTGTTTATACGAAATGTACGGATTCAGTCCAGACAGGGCATGTGTTTATGCCGAGGGCCATCTGGTCGAATGTTGTCATCGATTCTGATACCCTTTCTACGGGCTCCCCTCTCTATAAAGGCTCCCCTGTAAAAATTGAGCCCGCGGAAGAAGAGGTTCTTAGCGCCGAAGATGTAGTGTTGAAAGTTTATGTCGGAGGGCAGTGAGTATGATTTTCAAAAACATAGTCTGTCCGGTCTGCGGGGCAGCCTGTGATGACATCCAGGTTGAATTCGGGGACGGAAAGATTGAAGCTAAAAATGCATGTAAGATGGGAAATGCCAAATTCCAGGAAGTTGTAAGTTCCCATAGGCTCAGGCAGCCCCTTATAAAGGAAGGGGGAAAATTGACGCCTGCCGCCTGGGATGAAGCTCTTGAAAAAGCTGCCGATATCCTGATTTCGGCAAAGCGTCCCCTGCTTTTCTTAGGCAGCGAGACTTCTTGTGAAGCGCATGAAGTCGGGCTCAAGATAGGGGAATACCTGGGTGCGATTGTTGACTCCAATGCTACTATCTGTCACGGGCCAACAGCCATGGGAATTCAGGAATCCGGGAAAGTAGGTGCAACCGAAGGACAGAAGAAAAACAGGGGCGACCTGATAGTCTACTGGGGAACCAATCCTCTTGAATCCATGCCGAGGCAAATGTCCAGGTACGGAGTTTTCCCCAGAGGCTACTGGACCAAACGCGGGCGCTTTGACCGGACCATCATAACCGTGGACCCGAGAAAGACTCCGACTTCCGAAGCTTCCGACCTGCACGTGCAGCTCAAACCGAACTCCGATTATGAACTGATCAGTGCACTTCTTACCCTGCTCCACGGAAAAACTCCTCATCCGTCAGTAGAAGAGATCACCGGGGTTCCTATCTCTGTGATGGAAGAGCTGCTCGATATGATGAAGAACTGCAACTTCGGAGCCATCTCAGTAGGTCTTGGCCTTTCGTCATCCATCGGAAAGCACAGGAACGCCGAAATTGCCATGAACCTTGTAAAGGAACTGAACAATTACGCCAAGTTCACCCTTGGAGCTCTCCGCGGCCACTGCAATGTGGCAGGCTTTAACCAGGTCGCTTCCTACATGTACGGCTACCCCTTCGGGCTTGACTTCACACGCGGATGTCCGCGTTACAACCCCGGGGAATTTACAACCGTGGACGTGCTTCGAGAAAAAGACGTGGATGCAGCCCTTGTGATGTGCGCTGACCTTGTCTGCCACATTCCTGCAGACTGCGCCTCTTACCTCGCCGAAATCCCCCTGGTCTGCCTGGATATCGCTCCCTGCCCGACCACCGTTGCTTCAGACGTCGTGCTTCCGGGCGTTATAGACGCCATGGAATGTGACGGGACTTTCTACAGGCTTGACGATGTGGCAGTGCACTTTGAACCTTTCACGAGTTCGCCTTTTGAGTTCACGAAGAGCAACGAGGATACCCTGAAGCAGCTCTTTGAGAAGATAAAAGCAAGGAAGTAAATCCTTTACAGTTTTTCCTTTCTGCATATAAACTGAAGGGAACAAACAATCCAAGGGAGGGAATAGTTTCTCTCCTACTCTATTTCTTGGAAAACTTAAGGTGGCGATTTAGCTATTCTAATCCTTTTTTAAGACTTTGATCTTGAGACTCCCGGCCCTTTAAGTCTTAGATATTATTGCATGATACTTGTATTCGTAGTACATTGATTTTACAAAAGTAGTTTCAAAACCATATTTATCTGCTATTTTTCTAATTGTATTGGGATCATGGGCAAACCCTAGAATATCCCTTGGTCGATTATTCAAGCTTGCCGATAATATAACCTTAAACTCAAAACCGATTTTGCGTAAAATTTTCCAGAGGTCTGCGTCTTGTGAGAACAGCCCTATTTTCCACAATGGGTATAGGCGAGGGTCCAATATGTCGAACAACACTATTTTACCCCCTTTATTGAGATAATTTGATGCATTAAAGATAAAGCTGTCAATTTCTTGCAATGTCAAATACTGAATTACTCCAGCTGCGGTTATTCGATCAAAGGAGCATTCCAGTTTGTTCCAGACAGTTTTGTCATCAGCCTGGATTAATGATATATTCCCACATTTTCTTTCTTTGATTCTTTTGCTTGCTTCGTCAAGCATGGATGCGGAAAAATCAACTCCTACCATTCTTTCATATTCCGGCGCGTAGTAAACCAGGAGTTCGCCTGCACCGCATCCAAAGTCAAGCAGTGTTTTGCCTCCATCCAGATGGAATAGTTTTTCTTTTGCTTCCATGGAAATAAATTCCTCAGCTGAAGATCTGTGGCCACCGTCTCTCCTACCTGCGAAAAACTCTATCCAGAAATCTTTTTTTTTAGACAGGTTTGTTCCATTTTCCCCAAACATATTAGTTATACTCCCAAATCGTCCTTTTTATAAATCTCTCAATATATTATCCCCAAAATGATTATTAATTAAAGGCTTATAAAGTTTATTCCGCTGCTTAAATAGAATCTTATTGCTTTCCTAATAAAAACAGTATTTTAATTATTCAACCCTTATTTAAACGCTTAATAAACTTTAATTTTTATTTTTAATGCTTTATATTTATTATTTTTCGTATTCAATCTATATTAGTAAAAATATAGCCTCCTCTTTATTTCTTTACTCAGAGAAAGCTTGTAGTTCCTTTCTTTGTCTAATTCCGTAATTTACAGTTATCCTCACTATTTATGCCCTACATCTAAATTAGGTAGAAAATAAGATGTACTTTTTTTAGGACGAAAAATGAGAATCCCCGTCACTTCAGTGGCGGGATGAATCCGTCAACCCTCTCATAATATGTCTCCTGCAAACGTTTTTCTATATTCCTGCCCAATTATATAATACATTGCTGTCACCACAATTCCATCGCTATTAATGGTGCATTCCTTTCAATTAGCGACAACCAAGCGGAATGTACTAAGCATCGGGAAGCTGGAAACAGGGCAAAATACCCAAAGGGATTGGGAACTCTAAGCCGGAGAAAACCGGAAGCTGGAAAGTATCTCTAGTATCACGATCACACTTTTCACCGCAGGGACTGCGGGTAGAGCCTATGGACTCGTTGCCGGTTGGGCAGGGGAATGAAGTAGGAAGCCTCCGACTTCAGTCGGGGGTAGTTCACGGAACCATTATTCACCTTAATTAACGGAAAAAAGAGAAATAATCTTCAGTTTGATAGTGAGTTTAAGAGAGCCCTAGTTAAACTTAGATTGCAGAGTTATGTTATTTTTTCAAAGTCCCGACAACAGGATAACCCTTTAATATTTCAGCCCCATGTGGTGCCGTGTCCATTTTTCCAGTGAGATCTATCCCAGCATTGCATCCTTTATGACTGCCATTTTTCCAAAGATCATTATCAGAGACATTATAGACCTGGCCTTGATAGGCAACGTATGCCTTCCCATTTTTACCGTTGTACTCTGCAAGTTCTTCAAGTGTATATTCTTTTGTTCCCGATTTCTCTATCACATTCTGCATTTCACTTGCAGTCTGTCTTTCAGTTGCCTTTTCTCCAATTGAAGTAACTACTTCAACTGGAGTTACAGCCTGTTCTGGGATCCCGGTTTCATTTGGAGTTACCGGTTTATCTCCCGCGCATCCTATTGCGAGGAATACGCCGAACAACACTATCAATATAATCAGTGCTTTTCTCACTATTTCACCCATACAATATAGTGTTGTATCCTGAAATGATTTCGCAGATTCAAAAACAGTTGAAAGTTCAATACACGATACAACAGCGGACGACGTAAAAGTTAAACGTTGAGTAAATTCCAGTTCCATTTTGGTACTATACAAATCTGGACAAACAAAGCAAGTGTGCCCTTTTTGCAAGAATTAATGAATAACTCACGAATACGACTTGTTTTTTCTAAAAGTAAATTTCTTCCCGCAGTACCGGTGTAGTTTTTTCGTTCCTCTGCTTCGCTTCCCGAGTTTCGCTTCCCGAGTTTCGCTTCGGGATCACAGGAAATCGGAGATTTTCTGGGAGTTGCGATGTAATCGCAACAGCACGAGGTCCGTTTCGCTTCGCTCAAGCGGACTATTTTTTTGTTCGCTTCTTCTGAAAGCAATTTTCTCTCCGCAGTACTGGTGAAGTTTTTTCGTTCCTCCTGCTTCACTTACCACTGTAAGCATAGCGAGGGAATCAAAGATCCGGGTTCCCATTACTGCGGTAATTCCCCTTTGAAAAAAGGGCTCCGGGTAGAGAGGGGCGCTTGGGCCGAGCAGGAGTACTTCTCTTGCTGCTCCCCGGAGAGAAAGGAGTTCATCGAAAGTCCTGTTGGCGAGAGTACTTGCGCTGAGGATGATTACATCGGATACGGGAAGGACTTCTCTGGCTTTTTCCGAGGGGAGTGTCCTGGTTTCTGGAAGTTCGATTTCACGCTTTTCAAGAACTGTGAGTTTCTCGGTTATTTTCAGGATTTTCGGGACGAGAGGGCCGAAATAACCTACCATTGCAACACGATCTTCAGGTTTTATAAGGTCAAGGACGTCTATGTTTGAAACAGGAAAGTTCTCAGGTTCAAGGTTCTGAAGCATGTGAGATAGGGCATTTGCAGTTGCAATCCCGATTGCGGCTTCAAGAGGGTTTTCTGACAGGGCAAGTTCAAGCACTTTATCCGCAGTTTTGCCTTTTAATGCATCCGTAAAACTCAGGGCAGGGCAACAGGAAAACTCGTAGAGAGGGGTACAGGCAACGCCCCCGTAGTTTTCGGAAAGCAGGATACCGGTATAGGCGAGCCCTATCCTGACATCCTTTACTTCGATTTCCTCAAGGGTAGGGCCCAGGTCGTTTTTGAGCGCACTTACAAGAGCGGGCAGAATTCCAGTTTCTTCTGCTTCTTTTCCTTCCCCTTTCATTCCATTTTTTTCCTTTTTTTCTTCTTTTTCAGGGGATTTTGCTCCTCCCGAGTATTCTGTTTCTGACATGCTGCTACCTTTTTATCTCTTTTTCTCATATCCTTTCGATCTTCGTTGTAAAGTCAAGGGGATTTGCATAATAGGGGGCGCTTATGACGATAATGTCGACAAGAGGGGCGTATTCAGGGATCCTGGAAGCTTCGATTCCTCCCACTGCAAGTTCAAGTTTAGGGTTGAGTTTCTTAAGTTCGGGTCCGAGTTCCTGAAGTTCCTCCGGGGAAAGATGGTCAAGGAGCATTATATCTGCCATTTTGACATATTTGAATGCTTCTTCCCTTGACCTGGGCTCGATTTCTATTTTTTTCATAGCCCTGAGTTCTCCCAGTTCCCCGGAAACTTCCAGGTGGTTCTGGCTGATCTGGATGGAATCGCTGAGGGAGTTTCGGTGGATGTCTCCTCCGCCTGCCCGGACGGCTCTGAGTTCAAATATCCGGGATCCGGGATGGGTTTTTCGGCTGGTTGCAATAATAAGGTCCGGGTTTGCCTTTCGGCCTGCACTTACCATAGAGGCAGTTTTTGTGGCAATGGCGCACATGAGGGAAAGGAAGGTCTGGGAGACTCTCCAGAGTTTGAACAGGAGTTTGAGATCTCCTTCGGCTTCGAAAATTGCATCTCCTGGCTTGAAAATCATGCCGTCTCTGAGGCAATTCAGGTTTTTCAGGCCTTTTCTTTCGTAATACTCTGTCAGCTCCCCGGCGCAGGCACAGGTCCCCTTTTCTCTAGAAACAATCCTTATTTTTCCCCTACCTTCAAGTTTGAGCAGTTCTGCACTTTCATCCTGATAGGGGCAGTCTTCGAAAAAGTAAAGGTCAAAAAGGTCTATCATGCTTTGCCTCAAAAATTTCCTTTATAAATTCCTTATTTTATGTTTCTATTTCCTTTGCTGCCGGTTTTTCGTATCAATTTCCTTGCTCCCGATCCATGTTCACTTTATTTCTTGTTCTGTTAATCTTATTCCTGATTACGTTCCTCTTATTCTCCTGACATTTGCAGCTATGAACACGGCGCAAGCTTCTTTTCCGGACTCTTAAGGGCTGCTGAGCAAATATTTAGATCCGTGCACCTGTATGGAATTCTTATGATATGTCTGAAAACACATAACGGTTAATATAGGTTTTTATAAAAATACAGTGTGCATCTATTATTGTATAAAGTAATATAAAGGTTAAGGCTGCTTTCCAGTCCTGAATTCTCAAAAAAGAAATAAATGCGTTTTCTTCTCTATTTATAGTTCAGATATTCTCTTTCTATATTTCTCGAGTTCTTCAGCCCCCTTTTCCTTTGAGAGGCTGCTCACCTCGTAGATAATATGGGACGGTAGCACCTTTATCCCCATATACTCAAAGACACAGTGAGTGACCGACTCAAGGTGCCTGTTCAGGTTCCCGTGTTCCCCTCCTTCGGAATACCACTCCTTTGAAGCCCCTGTAGTGGTGGCAAGCATTGCAGATTTTCCTTTCAGGAGTCCGGTTTCATAGGCGTTGTTTGTGATAGGGTTGAAGCCAAAGCCCGGAGCCAGGACCCTGTCTATCCAGCCTTTCATGATTGCAGGCATGGCTGTGAAGTAGATCGGGAACTGAAAAATTAAGAGGTCTGCCCATTTTACTTTTTCCATTTCCTCTTTAATGTCAGGCGCAAAAGCTCCTGTTTTGGAGGCCTGGATCGCTTCAAAGAACGGCTTGAAAACATCCGGCTTTTTTCTATCTGTGAAGTCTCCTGCATTGAGCACAGGATTGAAGTTCATTGCATAAAGGTCGGAAAGCTTTACTTCGTGCCCTTTTTCCTGCAGGGCGGCAAGGGCTGTATCTTTCAAAGCACCGTTAAAAGATTTCGGTTCCGGGTGGGCGTAAATGTACAAAATTTTCATTTAATTCCCCCAATTATATCTATGAAATTCATTTCCCTGAATAAAAAAGTAAGGTTGCCCCCATCTTTGAGGCGGAAGCATACGAAAAATGATGTCTTGAACTTATGAATCAGCTATGCATTAAACTAAATTTCTGCATTAGCTAATCACGCGTTGAGCTTTTTCAAAAGCCACGCCATATTCTGCCCCAGGACTTCCATGGTCCGGATGCCTTCTTCATCTTTTTCAACGTCTCCCTCAGCAAGGCCTATCCCTATATTCCAGTAGCTCGACCCCGGAATTATCATCTGGGATATCGTAAAGAAATGGTTGATGGAGTCAAAGACATGGACTGACCCGGCCCTTCTTACTGCAACAACGGCTGCTCCCACCTTGTGCCTGAACAGCTCGCCGTTGGCTTTGGCAACAAATCCTGCCCTATCTATCAGGGCTTTGAGCTCAGGGGTCAGGTCTGCAAAGTAGGTGGGAGAGGCAAGAATAATACCATCGGCTTCAAGCATCTTTTCGATGCATTCATTGACAATATCTTTGTCAATTACGCACTTTTTGTCTTTGCTTTCGTAGCATTTGGTACAGGCAGTGCAGCCGTGGATGCTCTTTCCCCCGACCTGCACGGTTTCGGTTTCGATTCCTTCATTTTCAAGTTCTGTAAGAACGTGCTTTATAAGTGCAGCTGTATTGCCTTCTTTTCGCGGGCTTCCGTTAAACGCAACGACTTTCATTTCTCCACTCCTCCAATTCACTATCTTTCTCCATTTTTATCCATTCTTTCTCTTATTCGTCCCCTTTCAGGCTTTTTCCTATCTTCCAGGCGGCTCCGGTATAGTCCCCCACGGTCCAGTAGCTGTTGTCAGGCATGGTAAGGAGCAGGGGTTCCATCTTCTTAATATCGGGCTTCCCCTGAGTAAGGTACTGTTCTTCGGAATAAGCGGCAATAATTTCTCCCACAAAAAAGTAGTTTGTTGGGAACTCCAGGGTTTCGACCAGCTTGCACTCGAGGTTCAAAGTACACTCTTTGATCATGGGCGCTGTTTCTAACTCTCCGTAAAATACTTCAAACATGCCGGATTTGTCGATCTTTTCCCCGGAAACAAGCCCGCAGTAATCGGTTTCTCTAACCATCTCCTCACCGGGGTAATTGACGCTGAAGCTCCCATTCTCCTTTATACCCTCTCGCGTGTAATGGGATTTGTGTACTCCCACTCCAATCATCGGAGGGCTTGCATTCACACGGCTGACCCAGCCAAGAGCCATGAAATTGGCTTTTCCTTTAACGTTTGCCCCAAGGAGGGTTACTGGCATAGGATAGACGAATACGTTGTTATTGATCTTGATTTTCTCTGCCATCATGGTTACTTTCCCCCAGCCTATTTATGCATTCATGTGTTATATCGAGTTTGATGGAGCTTCTTCAAAAAAATGAACGGGAGCAGGATTTGAAGAATAAAAGAGATAAATCACAGCTTTTTTTTGTATACGTTGATCTCAGCTTCTTTTTCAAGACATTCCGACATCAAGGGAAATATTTCTTTAAAATGATTGGAGTTTAAGTGTTCATCCAGGCTGCTTTCATCTTTCCACTCTTCTAATATTGTCAGGATTCCTGAATTCTCCAAATCCTGATACAGCCCGTATTCTATGCAGCCTTCTTCTTTTAGTGACTCTTCAACAAGGTTTTTACACAAGCCCATGAATTCTTGAACTTTATCAGGTTTGACATAATTTTTTGCAACTACTCTTATTGTCAATAAATCACCAGCTTCTTAACAAAAATTATTTTCCTAAAATTTCCGTACTTCCATTAGCTTCTTTCTGCCAGGGATTTGCTGTGGGCAGGCTTTTTTGCATTTCCTGCATTCAAGTACCTGGAAGCATGGATCTGTTCCTCAAACAGGCTATCATATACAAATTTTGGCTCCTTTAATACTCCGTTTGCAGAGTTGAATCTTTGAGATCCTCTATTTTTCTATTCTTTTCCTGGAGCAGTACAGAGTCTTGATTTTGCCGGTTTTACAGCTTCATTTTTTCTTCTGACCGTACATGTTGTGGTAAACTTTCTCTTCGCTGTACCGGTCCTGAAGTCCGGGGTTCTGGGCAGGATAGCCTATGGGTACAAAGGCCAGAGGAATTACGTGGTCAGGCAGCCCAAAAGCTTTCCTGAAACCTTCAATCCGGTCCTCCATCGGATAGATTCCTGTCCAGACTGCTCCGAGCCCGACAGCGTGAGCTGCAAGCAAGAGGTTCTGGGTTGCTGCCGAACAGTCCTGCACCCAGTATCCGGGAACTTTTTCCTGAGTCGTGTCTCCGCAGATAAGGATTGCAAGGGGCGCTTCCCTGCACATGCCAGCATAAGGGCTGAATGTGGGAATTTCTTCGAGGAGCTTTCTGTCATCAATAACAATAAAGACCCAGGGCTGGGAATTGACAGCAGAAGGAGCGCTCATAGCAGCCCGGAGCAGTTCAGTAACAAGCTCCCGAGGAACTGGCCTGTCTGTATATTTTCGAATGCTTCTCCGAGTGTGAATTGCTTCAAGAGTATCCATACTGATGTTTCATCTCCTTTTACCGAACCGAAATAGGTGGGGAAACCCTGATGTATGGGCTTCCTTTTTTACTGAATTTTTTTCGTTATTCTTCCATTACTTGAGCAGGTTAAGGCCTGTATCCTTTGCTTTCGCCATAAGCTCTGCATTATTTTTGACTTCTCCCGGAGCCTGGTAGCCGGCTGAAACAAGGATATCTTTTACGTCCATCCCCATAAAGCGGGAAATTTCGCCTCCGAATTCCTCATAGACTCCTTTATAAGCTGCAGGATCAGGCATGCCCTGGGCTCCCACAATCACGGCTTTTTTTCCGGCTGGAAGGCGGGAGGAATAGTCCGGGTTTACCAGGGAATAGCAGCGGTCCAGGAAGAGCCTCATCTGGCCTGAAAACTGGGCAAAATAGATCGGAGCCCCAAAGACCACTCCATCCGCTTCTTTCATTTCTTCAAACAGCTCGGCAAGGTCGTCTTCAAGCTTGCACTTCTCATGGGCCTTACAGTAGTTGCAGGCCTGGCAGCCTCTGTAATTCATTTCGTTCAGGAAAAATGTCCGGGTTTCGGCTCCTGCTTCGGCTGCCCCTTCAAGAACCTGCTGGACAACAGCGTTTGTATTTCCGTTCTTCCGGGGGCTTCCTACAATACCTATGACTTTCATTCTATTCATGCCTCTCATTCTTTAAACTTAATCTACCCTGAATTTGTTTTTTGAATTTATACCGGGTTATTTTTTGAATTTATACCGGTTTTTCCTTCTTTAAGCATCTGTATTTGTTGATATCTAATTTGCAGCAACTATACTTATATACTATACATCCAATCCGGATACTAACTAACAAAATGGATATTATGAGAGCATATGGTAAGTGAGATACAAAACAATAAACATTATCAGTGTCCTGTGGAAGCAACCCTTGAGGTAATCGGGGGCAAATGGAAGCCTATCATCCTCTGGCAGTTAAGGGCGGAAAAGCTGCGTTTTTCAGGGCTCCAGCAAAGCATGCCGGGTATTTCTCCTAAAATGCTTACGAAACAGCTGAGGGAACTTGAAGAAAATGGGCTTATTCTCAGGAAGATTTATCCTGAAATCCCGCCTAAAGTTGAGTATTCTCTGACCGAGTTCGGAAAAACGGTGCTTCCTGTTCTGGACGCTCTCTGCAAATGGGGAAATGAGTATCTTGGCAGAGAATGTACCATGGGTAAACAGTAATTGTTCGGCAGAGAATGGATTCAGGATAAACAGTGATTATTCAACTGGCTGCCTTCTCTGGTTTCTTTGAGAAATTTGTTTCTGGTTAATTTCAGAAAGGTTCTAAAATAACAAACACCCACGCAATAAGTAAAAATAATTCATGTTCCTGTATGTTGGTGTCAGTACTGGATTCTGTTTTTACTTGATTCAGAAATATAACGAATTTGGAATATAGTTGGCAATAGGCGAATTTAGAATACATTCAACAATATTTTCAAAACATTTAAAGTTTTGAAAGTTCAATTCATAGAAAGTTCAATTCATAAATTATCGGCAGGTCGGAAAGTCACTGAGAACTTTCGGAAATCGGAGATATCAGGGTTAAGCGTATGATGCAAAAGAATGGATACATGAAGTATTTTACAAAACAAAGTTGCTACCCTAACCAGGCAGAAGCCATGGAGAAAATTAACTCGGCTCTCCTGAAGGAGAAAATCGTGCTTTTTGAGGGGGCATGTGGGACAGGCAAGACTCTGAGTGCACTTGCTCCTGCATTGAGTGTTGGGAAGAAACTTAATAAAATCGTTATCATAGTCACCAATGTCCACCAGCAAATGGTCCAGTTTATAACCGAAGCAAGAGATATTTCCCGGGACAACAGCATAAAAACAATCGTTTTTAAGGGCAAGACTTCTATGTGCCCTGAAAATCTCGACTACGAGGAATGCAAGTTAAAAGGAGAAAACACCTATGATCTTCTCGAGTTTGAGAGGGAAGTTGCTTCAAAGGAAAAAGAGCTCAAGGACGCCTATGAAAAGTATAAGCGGACTAAAGATCAGTCCCTTTATGCCTTAAGGAATGAGCTTGAAAAGGAAGTCGAAGAAGCCCGGAAAAAGGCTCAGTCTCTGAGGAGCCACTCCTGCCCAAAGCTTTACGAGGTGCTTAAGTTCGAAGGAAACGAGTTTTCCTCCTGGCTCTTTTCCGATGTAAGGAGCCCTGAAGAAGTAATGGAATATGCAGAAGACCGGGATATGTGCGGGTATGAACTGCTTAAAAAAGAACTCAAACATACCGAACTTCTGATCTGTAATTTCCATCATGTGCTCAGTGCCGAAATCTTCATGACACTGCTTAAATGGCTTGAACACGACCCGGAAGATATTATTCTCATCTTTGACGAGGCGCATAATATTGAGGCGTCGGCCCGCTCACATTCCTCCATAATGCTCTCTGAACTTACCATTGAAAAAGCCCTTTCTGAAATAGGGGAAGTCCCTAATTCCGACAGCTCTCCTGTATTCGGGCCGGGAGCTGGCTCAGGAAACGGCATTCCTCTTGATCAGGACTATGCGGTCAGGCTGTATGCGAAGAGGCTGTTTTCCTGCCTGCTGGCCGCTCTCAGGGACACATATGACTCGAAGTTAAAGTTCGGGGAAAGGAACAGGCTTGGAAAGAACTGGCAGGACATTCAGATAAGCGACCCTTATGAACGCCTTGACATCCTTAAAGTTCGTTTTTTGCGGGACGCACAAAAAGAAGGCTTTGCAGATGAAGAAAAGGTTCTGACCCGGCTGCGGGAAATTGGCGAGTTCGGGGGCAGGCTGGAAGAGATTTATGCGGAAAACTACAAAAAAGGGCTTCTCTCAGTCCCGAAACGTTCCCAGATCCGGTATGTTGCCGATTTTCTATCCTCTTACCTTGTACTTTCTGACAGGCAGAACTATTATCCGATCCTGAACGTGCGCAGGGACTTTAAAAGCGATAGGGTAGCCGGCAGGATCGAACTCTTCACATGCATCCCTAAAAACGTGACCCAGCCTTTGCTTGATTCCGTTTACACGGCAGTGCTCATGTCGGCTACACTTCGCCCCTTCGAGATGGTCAGGTCCACACTTGGCATCTCAAGGGAAGTGGAAGAAATCACCTATGCAACTACCTTTCCTCAGGAAAGAAGGCTTACTCTTGCGGTTTCAATTCCACCCCTTTTTGCAAAAAACCGGGACAGCCCCGAGACTCTTGAGAGTTTGAAAGAAACTCTGCTTGCGGCTGCTGTTGCATCAGCGGGCAATGTGGTTATTTACTTCCAGAGCTATGCTGAAGCGCTCCGCTATACCAAACTCCTTGAGCCTGAGCTTTCCATTCCCATTTTCCTTGACGAGGTAGGGGTTTCAGCCCAGGAAATCCGGGAGGAATTTTTCAAAATAGGGGAACAGGGAGAAAAAGCCGTACTTATAACCTATCTCTGGGGAACGTTGAGCGAAGGCGTTGATTTCAGAGACGGTCGAGGCAGGACAGTGATTGTAGTGGGAGTCGGGTACCCGGCTCTAAACGACAGAATCAAGGCTGTCGAGTCTGCATATGATACGGTTTTCAGCTGTGGGGATGGCTGGGAGTTTGCAGTCCAGGTGCCGACAATCAGGAAGGTCAGGCAGGCAATGGGAAGGGTAGTACGCTCTCCGGAGGACTTTGGAGTAAGGATTCTCCTTGATTCCCGCTACCAGGGTTCACAGATGCGTAAACTCGGCAAATTTTCGGTCTTTGATTATTTCCCACCTGAAGAAAAAAGAGAATTTATTGATGTTGCGCCAAGGGATGTGGGAAGTCTCATGGAAGAGTTTTTTGCGCACATCACGCCGAATAACCCTGAAAAGAAAGAGCCGGAATCTCCGGCTTCAAGTCGGCTGGAGTTCGGGAGCCTTGCAGAAAAACTTTGAAAGCACGCAGCTCCCTCACTCAGTTTTTGAATATGGTTTTTTTTCGAAAATTCCTTCACTTTTCTTTTTCAGGCATTAAATTGTTTATTAAACAGATTTTTTGCAACCCGGTTCTATAAAGCTTTTACTTATGTTATTTCTATATAATTGGCTCTGGTCTTCGTACCAGTGCCGGCTGCGTTACTTGCATTAAGTGTTACTGAATAGGTTCCTGCTTTTGAATAAGTGTGCTTTGGTTTCTGTACTGTTGAATATGTCCCGTCTCCAAAACTCCAGTTCCATGCTGTTGGCGTTCCTGTGCTCGTGTCAGTAAAACTTATGCCGAGAGGTGCTTTTCCTGAGGTTACATTGCTGCTGAAGTTTGCAACTGGTACCTGTTTTAAAGCTACAAAGGCAGGTAATCTGAGTAGACGCTGCCTGTTATATTAGTATAAGCGGAATCGGAAATTCCATCCCCATCCTTATCCACTGCGGTATCGGAAAATCCCGTGCCATCAGGTTTTCCCCAGAAGTTGCCTCCTATATACGGTCCGCCTACAATATTAGTACCTGTTGTTTTTGTGGTACTGTAAGCGTTTCCGATCCCGTTTCGAATAGTCATATTGGTGTCATTGAAATAATTGTTGTAAATAAGGTTAGTGTCGCTTCTGGGACAGACATAAAGACCGTAAACATTGTTGTTTCGGACGGTATTGCCTGAGAGTATGTTACCGTCAGAGCTGCCAAAATGGACTCCTCTGCCGTTGCCATATGCTGTATTTCCTGAAAGGGTATTGTTATCCGGAGTTGAGAGACGAAGTTTTAAAGGTGAGGGGTAGTTCACCAGTCAGGCTATGAAGCTGGTTTTAATGGATAAAAAACGTTCTAAGCCCGAGTTTTTAAAATAGCAATATTGATTTCGATTTCCAACATTTCTGCCAATATATGACATTAGATTAATTATCTTAAAATATTCTTTTATAAGATCAAGGAGTTATATCTCAATTCATATGGTCTAATAAAAAGAATAATTGGCCTCTTAAGAACACTAAAGTATTTTCCTGAAATTAAAGCTGCATTTAAAACAATGAATGCAGGATTACTCAAATATAATTAAATTCGAACTTAATTTACCTTAAATTTATTTAAATTAGAGTGGAAATTAAAAATAATAGAAAACCTTTATTATCCTTATAGACGAAACAATATACAAAATAGGGGATGGAAAAGATGGGTGTAGAAGCCACTATCAAAGAAATCGCAGGTGAACTTGAGAGAATCGCGACTACCAAAACCGTAGTTGGAGAACCTATTACTGCTGCCGGGAAAACAATTATTCCAATTTCAAGGATTACTCTGGGTTTCGGAGCAGGCGGTGGGGAAGGCAAGAAGGAAACCGAATCCGGATATGGAGGCGGCGGCGGTGCAGGCGCGAAGATCGAGCCTGTTGCATTCATTATGCTTTCTGAAGAGGAAGCCAGAATCTTCCGGATTTCTGAGAGGAGCGACGTCGGATCAATTCTTAGTTCAATTCCGGATCTTGTGCCTGAGATTATGGACAAGCTCAAAGGCATGAGAGGTAAAAGCAAAAAAGAAGAGAAATTGCAAGAAAAGGAAATTAAAGAAAAAGAAGCTCGAGAAAAGGAGACCATAGAAGAAATAGAGGTCAAGGTCGAAGAAGGAGGATGCTTTCACTAAATTTTCTGGAATTTAAACCCTTTTAAAGGATTTTTCCAGGAACCGGGACTCAGAAGTCGGGGTTTTCAGGATAGTCAGGACAGTCAGGACTGTCCATTTTTCCTGAACTTGTTTAATATGCTGGCCATCTATCTTCTCCTGCTGGTTTTTCTATTGATTTTATTCATACTTTTTACGGCAATAGGCTTCACTTTCAAGCTTAAGGTTCTCAGTCTGGAAGAAAAGAAAGAATTCGGAGGCATATTTACTGTAAAATGGCTACTTTTTTCCCATACCTTTTTAGTCGGAGAGCCCGGAGAAAAAGTGAACCTTTTTGAAGGGGCGGAAAAGCCGAAAAAGGAAAGAATAGTAGAACGTAATCAAGGTGAAGAATTTCCGGAGGGGACTCAAAAGAGCGCAGAAGACATTATAAAAACAGAGGGTAAAATTGAAGTGGAGGGCAGAAAAGAGATTGAAGAAAAAAAACCGGAAGAAAAAAGAATACAAGTAAGTGAGAATAAGGAAAAAACAATAGAAGTAAGTGAGAAAAAAGAAAAAACAGGAATAATTGCTAAATTACGAGGAAAAAAGAAAATCAGGACCGAAAGTGAAGAAAAGGCAAAAGAGGGGATGACTGCCAGAGAAAAACTTCACCTGGGTCTGGAAGCATTTAAATCTCTCCGAATACCTTTATTTCATCTGTTTTCCGATTTGCTAAATGGGATAAAAATTAAGCGTCTGGAATCTTACATGACTTTTGGCCTTTCCGATCCGGCAGATACGGGCATGCTTTGTGGGATTTTACATGCTATTATGGGATTGGCCTACAGCCGGTGCAGGCACTGCAGTTTTTCCATTAATCCTTTGTTCATGAATCCAATGCTGGATTTCCGGGGAAATGCGGAGATACGTGTTAAGATATATTCTCTGATTTTTCCAATCATTAAATTTATATTTAACTGGAAAACTTTGTCTTTTACTTATTCGATTATTATGGAAAAACTCCGGGGTAAATGGAAGTTTCACTCCTAAGCTTTATGAATAGGTAACGAGGATACAGATGAACATGATTAAAGTAGTGTCTCCATCCAGACTACATCTTACCCTGATAGACCTCAATGCAGAGCTCGGCAGGGTCGATGGGGGAGCAGGAATCGCCCTGGAATCTCCCTGCCTGGAAATTTCCGCAACTGAAGCTGATAATATCGAAGTCTTCGGTGATCCTCTTCTCGCAGGCAGGATGCGGAAAGCTGCAGAAGCTTTGCTCCCGGCAGGAAAAGGAATAAGACTCCATATTAACGATAGTCTTCCTGACCATGTAGGGCTCGGCTCCGGGACCCAGGCTGCACTGTCAGCAGCAGCAGCCGTAAATAAAATCTACGGACTTGGGAAAAGCGTTCGGGAACTTGCAGTTGCTGTCGGTAGAGGCGGCACTTCCGGAATAGGGGTTGCTGCTTTTGAAAACGGCGGTTTCATTCTGGACGGTGGACACAAGTTCAAGGATAAAGGTGCATTTTCTCCTTCTGCGGCCAGCCACGTACCTCCAGGCCCTGTCCTTTTCAGAAGAAATTTCCCTGATTGGCCTATTGTCCTTGTAATCCCTAACAGTAAAGGGGCTCATGATGCGGAAGAAGTGAACATTTTCAAAAAATATTGTCCAATTCCCCTTGCCGAAGTTCAGGAAATTTGCCACGTAATCCTCATGCAGATGCTTCCTGCACTTGTGGAAGAAGACCTGGAAAGTTTCGGCAGGGCAATTAACCACTTCCAGATTACAGGTTTTAAGAGGAGGGAAGTCGAACTTCAGTCGCGCCCTGTTCTGGATATTATGGAGTACATGCGGGATAACGGAGCAAGCGGCTCAGGCATCAGTTCTTTCGGGCCCGTAGTTTACGGAATTGTCGGCAGCGCTGGAGAAGGCAAAAGGCTCCAGCTAGAAGCCCAGCGCATGCTTGACGAGTCTCTTGGCGGGAAAGTATTGCTTACAAAGGCAAAGAACCGTGGTGCGGACATTTTGGGGGGTCCTGATTGAAAGTCGACACCTGGTTTGGAGTCCTTGAAACAGGCAGGGCAGGGGAAATTCTGGAATTCGGGCTTCTTTCAAAGGGCATCCGGGAGCTTGCCCTGCACTCTCTTTCTTTAAGGGACAGCAGGTCGAATCTCCCTCCTGAAGGCTTTGACCTGAAAGCCGCAGCTATCGAATGCGGATTTGTAGAATCCCCTGCCGAATACTACTCCCTTTTACACGAAGTCACTCTGGAAGCTGCAAAAATCCAGGTCTCAGGAGCTCTAACTCCTGACCAGCGAATTATCCAGGCTGTGGAAGCTCTGGACGACATCAATGAAACGACAAACTCCCTTTCGGAAAGGCTTTTTGAATGGTACGGAGGTTATTTTCCCGAAAGCGGGCTAAGCGGAGAAGCCCTTGCACTTTTTATTGCAAAATACGGTTCCCGTGATAATATTGGTTCTGAAGATCCGCTTTATTCGAAAGCCAGGGATTCTATGGGCGCAAAACTTGAAGCTGCGGATGAAGCGCTTCTTAAAGGTTTTGCAGAAAGCGTCTGCAGCCTGTATGAACGGAGGAGACAGATCGAGGCTTATATTCAGAACAGCATGGAAGTGGTCGCACCCAACCTGAACCTTATCGCGGGCCCCATGCTCGGGGCAAGGTTGATAAGTATTGCAGGGAGCCTCAAAAAACTTGCTGTATTTCCCTCCAGCACCATTCAGGTTATAGGAGCCAGCAAGGCTCTTTTCAAGCATCTCCGGGCTCGGGCTCCATCTCCGAAGCACGGTGTGATCTATAGCCATCCTCTAATAAATACCGCGCCCTGGTGGGTAAGGGGAAAGATAGCAAGAGCCGTTGCAGCAAAGCTTTCTCTTGCTGCACGCATCGACTTTTATTCCGGGAAAAAAGATCTCTCTCTTGCAGAAAAGCTTGAAACAAAGGTCCTGCAGATCAAGGCTTTGAACCCCAGGCCTCCTCAAAAAAAGCAGGAAAGCGGGGCAAAAATAAAGAAAAAGAGGAGGAAATAAATGTCTGAAGTCAGAAAGCTGTCGGACGGAATTTTTGAAGTTATTAAGGACAAAAAACAGCTTGCTACAAAGAACCTTGACCCTGGAAAAGTGGTTTATGGAGAAAAGCTGATCCCGGTTGAAGGAGTTGAGTACCGGATATGGGACCCTCGCCGGAGCAAGCTTGGAGCTATGGTCCTCAAGAAATTCGATATCCCCCTGCAGGAAGATTCTAAAGTTCTTTACCTTGGGGCGGCTTCAGGCACAACTGTCAGCCATGTTTCGGATATCGTCTCAGAAGGTGCCGTTTATGCCGTCGAGTTTGCCCCACGAAGCATGAGAGATCTGATAGGGCTTGCATCAAGGCGGAAAAATCTCCACCCAATTCTGGCTGATGCGGGAAGTCCGGACAGTTATTCCCATCTGGTTGAACCTGTGGACCTTATTTTCCAGGACGTTGCTCAGCCCAACCAGGCAGAAATAGCTTCAAGGAATGCTGCCCGCTTTTTGAAAAAGGATGGATATCTCCTGCTTTCCATCAAGGCCCGGAGTATCGACACTGCAGCAAATCCCAAAGAAATCTTTAAGGAAGAAGTAAGAAAACTTGAACAGGCTTTTGAGCCCAAATTCGAGATTCTTAATGCAAAGGACCTGATGCCCTATCATGAAGATCACCTTGCAGTTCTGGCAAAGTTCAAATGATAAATGCTCATTCGGGCTTATGGATTCGGGTTCTTTAAGGTTGCTTCATTCTCATATTTTTTATTTTTTTTCTATTTTCTATTTTCTTCAGGTTCGGATACTTTTACTTAGCCCGTTTTCTTAACCTGCTCTTTTTCTTCATCCTTTTCTTCAGTCTCTTTTATGTAGGGCTTAATATCGAGCACAGGTGTCCCATTAATAGCATCAAGGCCCTTTATATGGAGCACATTATCCTCTACTTTCAAAAGCTCTACAACCGTTAGCCCTATCCCGTTAGGGCGGTAAGGGCTTCTGCTTGCGAAGACTCCGGAAATCTCTCCATCATAACGGCGGCGGTGGATGAGTTCATATCCTTTCGACTTGTTGAAATAGAAGAGAACGTACAGTTTTTCAAAGTCTTCGATCCGGTAAAGCCCATCTGTAAATTCTTCCTTCAGGACTATCTTTGAAACCTTCCTGTAGACCTCTTCGTTGTACACCGGCTCAATGTAATCGTTTTCCACGTAGCCTACAGGGATCATTTCGATTGTTTCGGGAACCTCAGGATTTTCATTCATCTTTTGCCTCAAAGCAGGGGATGCAGACTATTTTTCCGCTTTTCACCCTGCCGAGAGGTTCCATAAAACCTTCCCCGCATTTGCTGCAGATCAGGGTGGGATAAACTATAGCTTTTTCAGGGGGCTCGATTTCCACTTCTCTGACCCAGAAAAGTTCTTCCTCTGGCATTTCCAGAACCCTCTGGCTTTTCGCTTCGTGCGAGGCCCGAAACTCCTTTGTTTCCTCAGGATTTGCAGTTCCTGCCCTCAATTTTGCAAAGAGTACAGTATGCTTTTCATCCTGAGGGAGAACGTCGGGTTTCAGGGAAATCCTCAGGGCTTTTTTATCACCTCTTTTGAAGTATGTGTACACATGCTTTCCGTGATCTTTAAAAATAAGGTTCCCTTTCCCACAGGTGCAGCCATTTATTGCCTGGATGGCATCCACGGCGCAGGACCGGTTTTCCACAATTGCAACCAGCTCTTCATCTTTGCTGCGGTCTCGAAAGTGATTGGCAGCAAGTGTTGCTACCCTGTAGCCAATGGAAAGTCCGGGGCAGACATGCCCGTGAAACTGTACAGTAGTATCAAAATCCAAGTTTTTGACTCCTAATTCCGTTAACCTTCATGTTAGATGTGGTTAATTTTGATGAAATAATTCCATATCATCTGAATACTATTTATAAATTTCTTATTCGATTAATGTTACAAAAAAGTTTCCTGGTAATAATAAAAGGCTTGCTTTTTATATTTGAGAAGTCGGCATATGTTTAATCTCTCTGTTCCTTTTTATGGGTTTTCTTTCTTGAAACCGCAGAAAGATCGAGTCTCAAAATAAAATCTTTCATGTTTACTTAATAAGCTGCTGGAAAAAATCGGAATATGATCTAAAATCATTTAATTAATATTTTTCGAATGCTATTCAAATAACTCCATAAATTATCTCTTGAAAAAAAATGATCTAAAATTAAAATATTTATTGTATGTAAAATTCTTTAAAAAGATTTTGCTATAATTGGGAGCCTTTCGCCACCTCTGATTGGCTCCCAATCGCGTGATTCAACCCCTACGATTAAGAGAAAAACCCTTAACTCTTAATCGTTGACTTTCTCTTTATGTTATAAACGTATATAACCTACACGACTTTAAAATTTGCTTCGCATTAAATTATTTAGCCACCTCAAAATTCGGTTTATTGGACTCAAAAGCCGATTTGTAAGCCTTCAATTTCTTTTATTCTTTGTACAAAATTTAATTTTATGTACGAGGGTTCACCCTTCTGCAGTCATTCTAACTCTGTTAATAAGTTTTCAATAAATCCCCTGTAATAACAAATATTTTCAGGACAAAAGCAGCTGCAAAATCAGGAAGATATTTATTAAGTAGCTGCATATATGACAAAAACATGAACAGTCCGCTTCTCGAATTGATTTTCCTCTCCGAAAAAAGGACCGATCTTCTTTTATTTTTAAAGGATGAGCCAAAATCTATCTCAGAGATTAAAAAAACGTTAAATGTAGGTCCGGTGGCAATTCTTCCCCAGCTAAAAAAACTGAGGGAAAATTTCCTGATCTTAAAGACAGGAGACGTTTACAGCCTGTCTCCCCTCGGTATAGCGGTAGCTGGCAGAATGCAGGCAATGGCGGATGTTTTAAACGTTTTCGGAAGTAAATATGATTACTGGGCAAACCATGCAGTCGAGTGCTTACCTGTTCCTTTGCGGAAAAGGATCGGAGAACTGGCAAACTGCACGTTTTCCGAACCTCCTGACAGGACACGCCTCTTTGAACCTCACAGGGAATTTGTGGAAAACCTGATGAATTCAAAAAAAATAAATGGCATTGCCTCTGTTTTTCACCCTCTTTATCCATCACTTTTCCTGACTTTTGCAAAAAAGGGAGTGGATATCTCTATCGTTGTAACTCTCCCGATTTATGAAAGGATAAAGGAAGAATTCGGGGCCGAGTTAGCTGAGTTTCTTAAATTCGAGAATGCGAGTTTTTACGTATGCAGCAAAAAAATAGAACTCTCCCATGTAGTTAGTGACAGGTTTCTCTCGCTTACCCTGCCTTTTTCTGACGGCACTTTTGACCATAAGGAAGATGTCCTGTGCTTCGACTCTGTTGCCCTTCAGTGGGGGGAAGACCTCTTTGCTCACTACAGGAATATCTCTGATAAAATAACTGAAATCTGAATTTTTGTTGGGGCAGATGCCAGAAAAACCGGAAGATAGCTATAAATCTGACTCTATCTATCCTTTATATTATGGAAAAAGTTCAGGAAACCGCAGAAAAGATCCGGACAATGGAAATCCGGGGCGCGGGCAGGATTGCAAAAGCTGCTGCTGAAGCTATCAGGGATTATGCCTCAGGGCTGGAAGTGGCTTCAATGGAGGAATTCAGTACCAGCATCAGGGATGTTTCAAATTTTCTAATCAGTACCCGCCCTACAGCCGTTTCTCTTCCTAATGCCGTAAAACTCGCTTCAAAGTACTCTTCAGGAAATGTGGAAGAGGCAAGGCAGGAAATCATTGAAAATGCAAACCTCTTTATCGAGAGAGCTGACAAAGCCCTTGGAAAAATCGGAAAAATCGGGGCAAGAAGGATCCGGGATGGAGACGTTATTATGACCCACTGCAACTCCCATGCTGCCCTCTCCATTATCACTACAGCGTTTGAGGACGGAAAGGCCATCTCGGTAGTTGCCACAGAAAGCCGCCCCAGGCGCCAGGGCTTATTGACAATCCGTCACCTTAACGATTTCGGGATTCCCACAACCCTGATCGTGGATTCTGCAGTGCGCTACTACATGAAAGAGGTGGATAAGGTCATTGTCGGGGCTGATGCTATTGCAGCTAACGGCGCCCTGGTAAACAAGATAGGAACCTCCCAGCTTGCCCTTGCTGCCCATGAGGCCAGAAAAAGTTTCATGGTAGCTGCCGAGACCTTCAAGTTTAGCCCGAGCACGATTGTCGGAAACCCCATAGAAATCGAAGAAAGGGCTGTAGATGAAGTCGTAGACCCTGCAATCCTGAAAGAACTTTCTCATGTGCAGGTAAGAAATCCGGCTTTTGACTTCACCCCTGCCGAATACATAGATATGATCGTAACCGATATCGGGATCATCCCGCCTGCAATGGCATATACTGTCATAAAAGAACACCTTGGCTGGGAGCTTGGAGAAATTTGAAAGGTTTAAGTAAATGCTAATTTTTAGCCCATCCTTATCTCTTTTTACTACATTTGCCTCTCTTTACCATTTTATCTCTCTTTAATCATTTTTCTTCCAGTGCCTTTAATGATCTTTAATAATCCCGTCCGTGATCCGCAGTATCCTCGAACATTCTTTTGCAACCTCCGGATCATGTGTCACAACAAGAATTGTCTGCCCTTTTTCGCTTAACTCCTTGAAGATCCTGACAATTGAATCCCTGGTTTTGCTGTCCACCTCTCCTGTGGGCTCGTCAGCCAGGATAAGGGCAGGCTTATTCGCAAGTGCCCTGGCAATAGAAACTCTCTGCTGTTCTCCTCCTGAGAGTTCCGAGGGTTTATGGGTGAGACGGTCTCCAAGGCCAAGTTCTTCAAGCAGGTTCCTTGCCCTTTCTTTCCTTTCTTTTTTTGGCACCCTGGAAAAGCGCATGGCAAGCTCCACATTTTCAAGCGCAGAAAGGGTGGGAATGAGGTTATAGTGCTGGAAAATAAAGCCGATTTTTTCTCTTCTCACGCGGGGAAGCAGTTTTTCAGGCACAGAAGTAAGGTCTGTCCCGTCAAGAATTATTTTCCCGTCCGTGGCTTTTTCAAGTGTGCCTATCAGGGCGAGAAGAGTCGATTTTCCTGAACCTGAAGGCCCCATTATCGCAAGAAGTTCCCCTTTTCTTACGGTTATGCAGGCACAGCGAAGGGCATGGACAGGGATTTTGCCCTGGAAATAGGTTTTGGAAAGGTTTTCAACCTGCATTATGACTTTCTGCCCCACTTCTTCGGAACTGCCTGGTTTGTCCTCTTCTTTTACTGACTTTTTTATTATTTTTGGCCCTTCAGTTCCTGTTTCTGGCATGTTTCAAAGCCTCCATCGGGGGTATTTTCGAATTCTTATTTAGTATTCTAAGGGGTTTAATTTATTTTTTGCAGACAACGTACGAAAGTTTTGTAAACACTAATTTAATATACACAGTTTTTATTGTAAAAATTCTGCATTCTTGCAGTCCCAGCTCAAAATTTTCGATAGATATTTTTCCGATCTCCGACTTCAAGAACCAGAATTATCAGTTCAAAATCGTGAATCGACATAACAACCCTGTACTTGCCGACTCTATAAGCAAAAATAGGGGAGTTAGAAGGAGTTCTTAATTTCTTGACATGTTCATAAGGATCATCCACTATCTCATCAAGAGCATCTCGCACCCGATCCTGAACATCTGCAGGCAACCTTTTCAAATCTCTTTTAGCTGCCGGAGAATAAATTATTCGGTACATTCTCCAACCTTTGTTTTCCCGGTCTTTTCTTTTCCTTCCTTTTCGATTTCTCCCCAGACTTCTTCATGAGTGAAAAATTTGCCTTCTCTATAATCACGCAGCCCTTCTTCGATTTGTTTGATCGACTCTTCGCTAAGCGGTTCCCAGTCATAAGCACTGGTAGCCAATCGTTTCACGACAGAGTTGTAAGATTCCTGCGGATGGATCTTCAATCCATTAAGCAACTCTTTTACTTCAGGTTCAAGGCAAATTGTAGTTGTAGCTGCCATAGTTCCCTATAGTGAGGCTATATGATATAATCATTATCTTTGCCTCCACAAAACAGTATGTTAAATCTCAGTCTTTTTCTCAACAATATTCTATTCAATGAAATTTATTTTAAAACAGAAAGTATCTTGTACTGTGACATCTTAATATTATCAATTTTTTTGAAGAATTATACAGTCATCTTCCACAGGGATGTTTTTCATGCCAGAACATCAGCAAACCCAGCAATCCACAGAATCAAAAACTACTTCTCAAAAGCAAGCAACTCCCCGAATCCAGGCTCCTAGTTCACATCCAATGGCTATCATCCAGCGTGCCAGAATCAATCCAAAATCTCTCACACACGCTGATGTCATGCAGCTTCAGCAGTACTATTGGAAATCGGGCAGTTGGCAGGCTGTTATCAGAAATTGGGCTGATTCCTTCAAAAGCTAAACAAGCACCGCCTGTTCAACGTCAAGAGCTGGTCCAACGCCAGGAAATACCTGAGGAAGAAGAACCGCTGCAAGGTAAGTTTGAAGGTGGGCCTGAGGAAGAAACATGCCCTTCATGCATGCAAAGGCAAGAAATTCCTGAAGAGGAAGAACCTCTTCAAGGAAAAATGATAGGAACTATCCAGCGCCAAGAAATTCCAGAGGAAGAAGAACCTCTTCAAGGCAAGTTTGAAAACAAGCCTGAAATAGCCTGCCCTTCGTGTTTCGCAGCTCCTATAGTGCAGAGGCAGGAAATCCCAGAAGAAGAGGAACTTCTTCAAGGTAAATTTGAAAGTATCCAGCGTCAGGAAATCCCTGAGGAAGAAGAGCCTCTTCAGACAAAGAGGGAGAATAACACTGGAATGCCAGATAACCTCAAGGCTGGCGTGGAGAGTTTGTCTGGAATTGATATGAGTGATGTGAGGGTGCATTATAACTCATCGAAGCCTGCTGAAGTAGGGGCTTTGGCTTATACTCAGGGAACAGATATTCATGTAGCTCCGGGGCAGGAGAAGCATTTGCCGCATGAGGCGTGGCATGTGGTGCAGCAGGCACAGGGTAGAGTAAACCCTACGATGCAGTTGAAGGACGGGGTTCCCATTAATGATGACGAGGGTCTGGAGCATGAAGCGGATGTCATGAAAGTACGCATCCTTAGCAAGGGCAACGATTCATTACGAAATCAACTCTTTATAAAAAATCTCCGCACTCCCTTATTTCCCATAATTCAGGGAGTATTTACGTTCATTGTATGGAATATTCTCAAAGACAAAAAAGTGGTTGAGACGGTTCAGAATCACCAGATGGAATGGCTTCAAGTCTACAATGACATCCTTGGTTCTCGTGAAGCAAAGGCAGTCACTGAACAAAACGGTGGAGACGAGATTCTACGAGGATACCTTCAATCTATAGATGGCACAATTTTTCCAAATCGAAAAGCGCTTCTTAATCGGCGAAAGACCGACTCCAAGAAATCGCTAAAGACCGCCGCCAAAGAAGAGCCAGAGACCGACACCAAGAGAGGATTTGACATCACAATTAGGATCGATTTTTTCCGTTCAGTTCTGGGGTACGGATGCCGACGTAGTTACTCAATTTACCCCAGGAAGATCAGAATTGGAGTTCAAGTATAAACTCGCCTTGATGACAGTAAAAGGTTATAAATCGGAAACTCAACTGACTCTGGATCTACTAAATACCATAATAGGACTCAAAGAAAGGATAGAACTTAAAGGTATAGAAGATATGCTTCATAGGGCTTTCAGTAGCATATGGGAAAAGCCTCCGGATTATTATCTCGTAGGTGAAGGAGGACAAGTGTTAGACGGATTTGTAACGACACTTAAAGGGGTAAACGCAGAATTAGAGGCATTGGTCTCTGCTAGCAGAATCGGACCCCAAATAGGCGAAAAAGTTTTTAGTGGCTCGAATTACTCAGCTACAGGAGTATTCGCCGACAAAACTACTCCTGTATCAGAAGATGTGGATGTCTCATTCATCGATCAAACAGGAACACTTAACCTGATTGAAGTTGGTGCTAGCCTGTCAGTCCTAATGAACAAGTTTACAGGACCGAAAATAAAACCTGGAATTGCTCCAGAAACACAGAAACAGAGGTATGAATACCTATCTAAACAAGCTGAAACTTTGATTCACAAGCCAAAGGATGAAGCTTAGCAGTACTATGGCTCATGATAGAACTGTTAAGGATGTACGGATGATCTATAGCGTCCCATATATTGCTTTCTTGAATGAGATAAATAGTTCACGGGGAATGAAAGTAATAAAGTACTTGATCAAAAATGATTATGGCTTACTGGTGAGAGAAAAAATCTACAGCCGATCGGAGTTGGAAGAACTAAAACAACAAGTGAATGCAATACTTGATATGATGAGGAGACGCAAAAATGAGATCTTACGCCAACGCTATAGAATGGAGGCAAGGGCGGATCTAGGAGGAGCCTTCTATAACGAATATGAATTAGGAGAAACTCAGGGACTCACACCCAGCGATCAAGAAGAACTTGAGTATCTTGAAAAGCGTGTCCCTGACTGACTTTGAGCGCTTTCACATTTGTAGGGATTGAAACATTGGGTGCTTCGTTTTATCCAGTTTATATCATATTGGTCACGTTATGAGACAAAAAGTCGTACGACTATGATATTAAATCGATTGCTTTTGGCAACTCAGTTCCAACTGATTTGAATAAAATAAATTTGGAAGATCCATTTATAGCTAGAAGGGCTACGGTTCAGGTGCATAAAGAAAGGTTGTCGAACGCAATAGGAATATTTTCAAGAGATCCTAGGCTTTTCCGCAGTTTTAAACCTTTCCCTTCAATCTCCATTTCAGGCATGCTTCAAAGCCTCCATAGGACTCATTTTCGAGGCCCTGTACGCAGGATAAAGCCCTGAAAGAGCCCCTATCAATAAGGCGAAGAGCATGGCAATTACAAGAAGCCTGGGCGTTATCAGGAAAAGCACTATCCTTGTATTTGCAAGCCAGGCATTCATAATATAAACAGCCCCAGTGCCCACAAGAATTCCCAGGATTCCGCCGAAAAGGCCCATAAATGAAGCTTCCCCAAGTGTCAGGAGCAAAATATCCCTGGTTTCGGCCCCAATGGCTTTTAAAATCCCGAATTCCCTTGTCCTCTCGGCAACGGACATGAGCATGGTATTCATCACGCAAAGCCCGCCTATGATTGCTGCAAGGAGCCCTGAGCTGATAGTGATTACGCTGAAAATCATAAAGGACTGCTTTGCCTGCACCTCAAGTTCTCCTGGAGAAAGGGTGCTTGTGCCTTTTACGCTGAATTCTATGCGTTTCGAGAGCATTTCGGCATCCACCCGTTCATCAGGTACTGCAAAGATATAGGAAACCGAATCGCCCACATTGTAGAGGTCCTGTGCGGTTTCAAGGGGAATAATTACCGCATTGTCAAAAATCGAGCCTGTGTAATCAAGGATTCCTATCACGGTAAAGTACTTGTCATGGATCTCAAATTTGCTCCCTATCTGGAGTTCATATTCCCTTTTTATATTGCTTCCGACAACAACATTATAGGAATCCCCTGGATTGAGGAAACGGCCTGCCTTCAGCTCAACCGGATAAAGGGCAACGCTGGATTTTTCCGGGGGAACACCAAGTATCTGTTTTCCGGTCATTCCCATTTTATCCTCATCAAAAGTAGTCATTAGAAGCCCGTAAGCATCTTTCACCCCTGCCACCCTGAGCACGTCACTCACTTTATCGTCCGTGAGTCCCCCTCCAAAGACCCCGCTTTCGGCAAAGACCCGGATCTTGTCGCTGGTCACACTCATGGAACGCTCAAAAGTCTGGTGGAAATTTTCGGACATGGCACCCATAACGATAACGGCAAAAATCCCAAGTGCAATCCCACAGACTGTCAGTGCACTCCTGACCTTCCTGTTCATTATATTTCGGATGATGAGGTCAAACATGATGATCCCGCATTCGAATTTTACACGGTTTTAAAGGCTTTCAGAAACTTCTATTTCCCTTTCCTTCCTGGCAAGATCCCAGCGGACAGGAAAATTCCCAGAGCTGCGAGGAAGTCAAAAGCCGGGGATTCTTCGACAGAGCTTGCTTCGGCTACGGGCTCAAAGACCCTGAGAACCGTCTCATGGCTGTCCAGGACTTTTCCTTCCAGGTTCAGCACATAAATCTTTACATTATAGTCTCCCTTTGGGACTCCCTGCCAGATTATTCCTACAGTATCTTCTTTTCCCGCTGTCAGGATATCTGCGGTTTCTTCAAAAACCTGCACTTTCCCTTCTTCAGGAGTCAGCACAACCCTTATAACGCCGTCAAAAGGCACCTGGGATTTCCCGGTGATAGTGACACTTGCTCCGTATTCGTCCACATCGATATCCGGGTCGAGAATTTCCACTTTTTCTTCTGCCGTGAAATCCGATCTATAGGCTGTAGTAATGTCAGGAGAGTGGGAGTGAACCTTCAGGAGGGCTGTATAGTTTCTGCCCTTTTCGAGGAGGAAGGGCCAGTAAATTTGTTTGTAATAGGCATCCGTAACAGGGATATTCTTCTGGCTTTCGGAATACACAATTTCCGTGCCCGAGAGGAGCTTCAGGTCAAGATCTATCATACCGGGTTCAGGCATCTGCACACTCCCGAAGCTTGCAGGGTTTGTAAGAGTTATCAAAACAGAAGCTTTTTCGGAGTCTGCAGAAAAGTCAACAAGCTTAAGCTTTGAAAGAGTGGGATTTCGGTAGGAAAATGAAAGTTCTCTTGAGGCAAGGTTTTCGCTGTCATTTTTTACAAAAAGCTGTGCTGTATAAGAGTCTCTATCCTTTTCGGAGTCCCTATTTTTTCCGAAGCCGTTTTCAAGCCCCCAGAACAGGACTTTTTTAACTTCCTGTCCTTTCTCCACAGGGCCCAGAGGGAAAGTTTCCGATTTCAGCAGTTTCTTTCCCGAAGACAAAGTAAAAACAAGCGAGGCATTTTCAAGAGGTTGTTCAAACCGAACTGTTGCATCAGAGAGTTCATGGTCTGAGAAAAAATCAGTGATAACGATATTTCCCTGTCTTTCTTCTTCAGGGGCTGTCCCGTTTATCCCTGCAGAAGCAGGACTGATCTCAGTGCAGAAGACAATCAGGAATAGAAGTATGGAAAAAAAACGGAAAATAAACCCTGTATGTTTAAAAGAACTCTTTTTTTCCGGCAGGCTCAAGCCCAGGTCCTCCTTCTTTCCAGATACTCCAGGGAATCGAAACCGGCGTTACGGCCTGCTCCCTGTAATAGGAATGTATGTCGGAACCTCTATGTTTAAGTTTTCATCTTCCGTAAAAATAAGGGCTTTAAAGCCAGCTTTTACTTTTCGGACTTTATTTCGTCTGGCTATTAAGGCTGTTCCGGGTCTTATTTTCGTGTTGTGATCCAGGTTCCACAGGATACCGGAGATTTTCCGGCTGCTTCTCCGTCGAGAACTTTTCCAAGCAGGGCAGGGTCCCGGGCATCCATAACAAGGGCATCGAGCTTGCAGCGTTCGATAATTTTTGCGGCTACAGGGTCAACAGGGGACTTGGAGCCTGCTTTCATCTCAATTGCCATGACTATGCTTATTAGTTTCTCAGGGGAGATTTTGTCATATTTTACTGCCGATGGGATCACAGTTCGGGTCTGAAGAATAAACTCCGTCAATCGAGGTCGCAATAGTCAGCAAGTCTGCCCGCAGGAACTCCGCAAGAATTGCGGCTACCGCATCCGTGGTCTGGCCAGGTGTGATTCCTCCCATTACCACGATCTTCCCCGAACTCATTGCTTTTGAGGCTTCCACGTAGTTTGTCGGGATTTCAGGGTATGCGTCGGACCCGAGGGCTGCGGCAAGCAGCCGTGCGTTCAGGCGAGTGATTTCGATGCCTATATAGTCGCAGGTTACTTCATCGGCTCCCATAGCCCTTGCAGCCTCGATATAGTGCCTTGCGGCTTCTCCTCCTCCGGTTACCACGAGCAGTGTGTGCTTTTTCGAGATATTCCGGAGAACATCTGCATATTTTAAAAAACGATCCGAGTCAAGGTCTTTTGCGAGAATTGAACCGCCTAATGAGAGTACTATGAGCATGATGATCTCTACACATTAACAATTCGGATTTTTAAATGTATCGCTGAATACTTTTTCCTTAAGTCACCAAAAATCCTCAATTTACTCATCCAGCTTCATGCGTCATCGGTTAAGCATTAAATCAGCGCTTTTGTACACTTTTTTTAAGTTAAGACCTGAATCTCTCTGTATCTACGCCTTCTTGCCTCCCACATACTCTTGAAGATTCTCTTCAGGAAATGTTTTCCGAAGAGTGGTTAAAGCAAACTGCCAAAGAAACTGGTCTTATAATATGTGAACGTAAAATTGATCCTGTAATTATCTTTTGGGTTTTAACTCTTAGTTTTGGTGTACGTTTGCAGCGTACACTTGCCAGTTTGAAACGAGAATATGACCTAATCAGATCTCTCATAGAGGACGTGTTTAAATTAGCAAAAAAAGCATGCAATATGGAGAATTTACACGATATACGATGCGTTCTGTGAAATATATTGCTCTTTGGCTGTATTTTTGGCAGGGGCAATTTCAGCTTCCTTTATTAGTGACAAGAAGGGTTAAAATATTTGGCTGAGAGTTAAGAAAAAAGCACCATAAAGTATTTATAATAACATAATATTACAACATAACTGACTAATCAGTCAATTGTAGAGATCATGCATGAAAGAACAGGTCAAAGACAAAAGAACAGCCATTATGGAAGCAGCCCTGAAGCTCTTCACTGAAAGAGGCTTCCAGGGTACATCCACTGCTCAGATTTCAAAAGAAGCAGGTGTAGCCACAGGCACCCTTTTCAATTACTTTCCTACAAAGGAAGATCTTATAAACAGCCTGTATTCCGAAGTAAAAGGGCAATTAAGTCACAGTATGGGGAAAGAAGTTGAAGCACAGAGTACCTTCCAAGATAAATTAAGAAAAATATGGTCAAATTTAATCAAGTGGGGAGTAGACAATCAGGAAGAATTTCTTTTTGTCGGGCAGTTCTGCTCTTCTCCTTATATAACTAAATTTACGCGTGAAGAAGTAATGAAAGAGTATATCTTTCTCCATAATCTTGTGAATGAAGGAATAATAACGGGAGAGATCCGAGACTTTTCTGCGGAGCTGACCATTGCAATGTTTTATCAGGCTAGCAGGGCGGTAGTGAACCTGATCCTTGATTCAGATCCATCGCAGGATGAAAATAAGATTTTAGAGGATGGATTCCAGATTATCTGGAGAGGTCTGGCTAAAAAATAATTTTTTTTCACTCCACGCGTGAGTGATCAGTCAATCAAATACAGAAATTAATTGAAAACCTGCCTCAAAATACCCAGCTAAGCAGAAAATCAATCAGGAGTCATATCCGTGAGTTACAAGAAAGTAGTCCCATGAAAAAATTTAAAGGAGAATAAAACATGAATAAATCAAACAATTTAAGTGAAAGTGTAATCTTCCCGAAAGGCGAAAAAATTACGAATGACTATTTCATAGGGACAGCATGGCTTGAAATGCTGGTTTCTAATGACAGCACCTTTAATTGCCCGATAGGTAATGTAACTTTTGAACCAGCCGCAAGAAATAATTGGCATAAACATCCGGGTGGGCAGATTCTGCTTGTTACCGGCGGCAAAGGATATTTTCAGGAAGAAGGCAAGCCAGTACAGGTGCTTCAGGAAGGGGACGTAGTAAAAATCCATCCGAATGTGAAACACTGGCACGGTGCTACACCGGATAGCTGGTTTGTACATCTCGCGATAAGTACTAATGCCCAAAAGGGAGATGCCGAATGGCTGGAACCCGTAACGGATGAAGAATATCTCGCTTTGGAATAGAATGGAAACAACAATTTATGAAAGTATTGTATTTTCCCAGGGGAGAATAATTATTATTTATAATGTTCGGCAACGAATAAGCAAAAAGAAAGCGAGGAATAAGAAATGATGAATTTAAAAGAAGAGAAATGTCTGATAGCCTATTATTCACGTGAGGGGAATAACTATGTTAGTGGAAGGATCGTGAATTTGCCCATCGGTAACACAAAAGTAGTAGCAAAGATGATTCAGGAAATGACAGGAGGCGATGTTTTTCGTATTGATACAGTAAAGTCTTATCCTGAGGATTATACGGAAACCACCAACGTGGCAAAAAAAGAACTGCATGACAATTCCAGACCGGAGCTTTCCAGCCATGTAGAAAATATGGATTCTTATAATGTGATATTCCTGGGTTATCCTAACTGGTGGGGAACGATGCCGATGCCGGTGTTTACATTCCTGGAAGAATATGATTTTTCTGATAAAACTATTATTCCATTTTGTACACATGAAGGAAGCGGATTAGGCCGCAGTGAAAAAGATATTGCAAAACTTTGTCCGAAAGCAACGCTTTTAAAGGGGCTGGCTATCCATGGCTCTCGTGTGAGTGCTGCGAAAAAAGATGTTACGAATTGGTTGACTAAAATTGGTATGATTTCATAAACTGTTCGAGTATCATTTTTTAGCATCTTTGCTTGACAAATAAAGATGAATACAGTTATGAGGGTGTAGATAAGCGGATTCCGAATGTCCGCTTAGAGTGAAAGCAGGATGCTGGATGCAAAAAATTGTTTTGATAAATTCGCATAACTCAAAATACGGAGGATAATTTCAATGAGTAAAAAAGTATTGGTGCTGTCCGCCAGCCCGAGGAAAGGCGGAAACTCCGACCTGTTGTGCGACCAGTTTATGCTTGGAGCAAAAGAAGCCGGACACACTGCAGAGAAGATATTCTTGAATGACAAGGAAATCAATTACTGCACAGGATGTGGAGCCTGTTATAACATGGAAAATAGCTGCCCCCAAAAAGACGATATGGCAGAAATTCTGGAAAAAATGCTTGCGGCAGATGCGATTGTAATGGCAACGCCGGTGTACTTCTACACGATGAATGGTCAAATGAAGACTCTAATTGACCGCACTTGCTCCCGTTACACAGAAATCAACGACAAGGATTTTTATTTTATTGTAACGGCAGCCGACGATAGTAAGCAGGCTATGGAGAGAACATTGGAAGGATTCCGGGGATTTACTTCCTGCCTTGAAAGAGCAACGGAAAAGGGTACTATTTATGGAACTGGTGCCTGGCATATGGGAGACATTAAAGGAAGCAAAGCAATGAAGCAGGCATATGAAATGGGAAAAGCGATTTGATTGGAGCAGAACATACAATGAACAGGGTAGAATTAAGCGAACAGAAATTCAAGGAATTATCTGGAGAGGTCTAGCTAAAAAATAATTTTTTCACTCCACATGTGAGTGACCAGTCAATCAGGTGCAAAAATTAACGAATGATTTATCGTAAAAATAAGCAGTCAATCAAAAGATCAATCAGGAGCAAGTAAAACAATTCAAAAATTCAGGAGAATAAAAATGCTGTACAGAAAAATGCCTAAAAATGGAGACGAGCTTTCGATACTTGGGTTTGGATGCATGCGCCTTCCAGTGAAAGAAGACGGTAGTATAGATGAAGAAAGAGCCACTAAGCAGGTACGCTATGCAATCGACCACGGAGTAAACTATGTTGATACGGCCTGGCCCTATCACATGGAACAGAGCGAGCCTTTTTTAGGTCGTGCTCTTGCTGACGGATACCGCGAAAAAGTTAAACTCGCCACAAAACTTCCCTCCTGGCTTATAGAGAGCCGGGAGGATATGGATAAGTTCCTGAATGCTCAGCTGGAGAAACTCAAAACAGATCACATCGACTATTACCTCATCCACGCTCTCGTTGGTGATCTGTGGGACAATATTGAAAAGCTGGGTGTAGCTGATTTCCTTGACAAAGCCAAAGCTGACGGCCGCATCAATTAACGCAGGTTTTTCCTTCCACGGCGCGGGAGAGGATTTCAATCGGATAGTGGACGCCTATGACTGGGACTTTTGCCAGATCCAGTACAACTTCCTGGACGAAAAGAACCAGGCAGGTACCGAGGGTCTGGAATATGCAGCCTCAAAAGGCCTTGGAGTAATCATTATGGAGCCCCTCCGCGGAGGGAACCTCGACAAGCCCCGTGCCTCCTGCCGTGAAAGAGATCTGGGATGAGGCTCCGACGAAGAGGACCGCTGCAGAATGGGCTCTTCGCTGGGTATGGAACCACCCGGAGGTCACGGTTGTCCTCTCCGGGATGAATGAGGAAACACATATTGAAGAGAATCTTACAGTAGCAGACAAAGCATACCCAAATTCTCTGACTGAAGCTGAACTGCAGCTGGTAAAAAAAGTAGAGCGGAAGTACCGTGAACTGATGAAAGTAGGCTGTACAGGCTGCCGGTACTGTATGCCCTGTCCGGAGGGGTGAATATTCCACTCTGTTTCGAATCGTACAACAACCTGTACATGGTCCGGCAATGCAGACGAAGCAAAGTTCATGTATGCTGCAAGGCTGGGTAGCGTCCTGTCCGTCGGAGAACCCGAGTTTGCATCCCTGTGCGTACAATGCGGACAGTGCCTTGAAAAATGTCCCCAGCACCTTGACATACCAACGATTCTCGAATCCGTTGTAGAAGAACTGGAAGGACCTGACTCTGGAGCAGAGAGTTGCCATGGCAAAACAGATGTTCAAGCGGACTTAAAAGCGAGAACGATTCGAAGTGCCAAAAAGACAAAATGAAGATATTGTTTAAGCTGACTTTATTGAAAGATTAAACAATATCTCCATTTTCCGCTGCTTATCTTCAAGTTCAGTTAATTATACTCATCCAGCTTTATACTCATCCAGCTTTAGAATTTTGAATTTTTACCTCAAATTGCAAAGCAATAACCCAAATAATTCTGAAAATCAAGCTTATATGAGTATAGCGCGAAACTCTAAAGAGCCTCCAAAATAATAAATTGTTATCTAACAACTTGGTATTTAAACTGTTTATTGCTAAAGTATCTAATTCTTCTAGGCGAAGGGTGGTACATGGACCTCACTGATATACTAAGGGCTGTCAAAGACGGAAAAATGGATGTTGAGGCTGCGGAAAAGCAAGCCCGTGGCCTGGGTTTTGTCTCCTATGCTAGGCATTGCAAAGCTTGATTCCCACAGGAAAAGCAGGACAGGAATAATTGAGGCCATCCTTGCTGACTGCAAGGAGCCTGAGGATGTGGTGGAGATTGCCAGAGTCATGGTTGCAGAGAGCAAAAGAGCCCTCATTACCCGTGTCTCCCCAGTACATCTTGAAGCCTTAAAGCAGGCCTTCGGTCAGGATAAACTTGAGTGGAACTGCAGGGCCCGCACAGTTATTATCCATGACGGCACTCCTGTACCCAGAACAGGCGGCGTTGTAGGAATTGTTTCGGCAGGCACGGCAGATATCCCGGCTGCGGAAGAAGCCAGGGTTGTGGCCTCAGAAATGGGCTGTGAAACTATTACTGTTTATGATGTAGGGGTTGCAGGAATCCACAGGCTGATTCCCGAACTGCATAAGCTAAAATCTATGATGCCTGGAGCAATCGTTGTTGCAGCCGGCAGGGAAGGAACGCTTCCCACAATAGTCTCGGGACTTGTCGATGTGCCTGTAATCGGGCTTCCGGTCTCTACAGGTTACGGGGCAGGCGGCGGAGGAAAAGCTGCCCTGCTGTCAATGCTCCAATCCTGTTCTACTCTTGCAGTAGTAAATATTGATGCGGGCTTTGTTGCGGGAGCGTATGCAGCCCGGATCGCAAACATGATTGCGGCTGCTGGGACCCACGGGAAGAAAGAAAATGAAGCTCAGGAAGGATAATAAACAGGGGGATAAATTGAAAATGAAATTCAGGAAGGGGTCTTTATGAAAGCGCTTGTATTCAATCCTTTTTCAGGGGCAGCAGGAGATATGATCCTCGGATGCGCTCTTGATCTCGGGGCTGACAGGAAAGCGGTTAAAGAACTGATAGAAGCTTCTGTCGATGTATCCGTGGATATAAGAGAAGTTCTGAAAAGAGGAATAAAAGCTCTGGATGTCCGGATAACAGTTCCTGAAAAAGAACCTGTCCGCACATATCCGGAACTCGTGGATCTGGTAAAGGCTGCAAAGCTGCCTTCGAGGGTGGAGGCAAGTGCTCTTGACATCTTTTTGAAGATGGCGGAAGCCGAAGCTTCAGTCCACGGGCAGTCTGACCTTGAACAACTCCATTTTCATGAGGTGGGGCAGAGTGATGCCCTTGCCGATGTAATAGGCTCTTCGGCAGCTATCCATGCCCTTGACTGCGGTTCTGTTTACTGCACCCCTATAAATGTGGGCAGCGGGGCGCTAGAATGTGCGCACGGAACTCTGCCTGTGCCAGCTCCTGCTACCCTTGAACTTCTCAGGAGAGGGAAATTCTATTTCAGGGGAGGCGGTGAGAAAAAGGAACTTCTTACCCCTACAGGGGCTGCTATTCTTGCCCATTTTGCAAGGCCAGTGGAAGCTTTTCCTCAGGGCAGGGTAATTTCAATAGGCTACGGGGCCGGAGACTCAGACCTGGCCGGGCCCAACGTGCTTCAGGGAGTACTTTCCGAACTTGATTCCTGCCTGATCCCGGATATAATTGAGGTGCTCGAAACTAATGCTGACGATGTGAGCGGAGAAGTCCTGGGGAACCTGTTCGAGGAATTGCTTGCGATGGGGGCAAGGGATGTTGCAATTATCCCGGCAACAATGAAAAAAGGCCGTCCTGCTCATATTATCAAGGTCATTGCAAAGCCTGAAGATACTGCGAAGCTCGCCCGTAAAATCATCATCGAAACAGGGTCTCTGGGGGTTAGAATTATCCCTACCCGGCACAGGCTGATGGCCGCCCGAAAAATTGAAACGGTTAAACTTGAGGTCGAAGGGCAGGTATATGAAGCTGCGGTCAAGATTGCCAGGGACTCGGAAGGTATCCTGCTTAATATCTCTGCTGAGTTTGAGGACTGCAAGAAAATCGCAAAAATCAGCGGTGTTCCTGTAAGAGAGGTCATGAGAAGGACAGAAGAGGCTGCAAGAAAACTCTTTTCCTGAAAATCTCAAAAGACATGAGGAAAGTAAAAACAGAAGAATTGCGCTGATTTAATCCCGAGAAGGTTCCGGAGAATTGAAAAGGATTCAATAGAATCGAGTAGAACAGGAAAGTGGGAAAGTGAAGTAGAAAAGCAAAAGTCTAAATCCCTGAAGCTTTTACTTTTCATTTCATTTCTGTTCTGTTATTTTCTATTTTTGATCAGAGCTTGCCCATGGAATGCAGAAGTTCCGCATTAAGGACACTTGCTCCGGCTGCTCCGCGGATGGTGTTATGCCCCATTGCGATGTAGCGGATTCCTTCTCTTATCCGGCCCACTGAGACGCTCATGCCTTTCCCCATATTACGGTCAAGGCGCGGCTGAGGCCTGTCAATTTCGTCTCTTACGATCAGGGCTTTTTTAGGTTCGGAAGGAAGTTCTCCCAGCCTGGGGTCAAAATTCAGGAAGGCTTCCCTTACTTCTTCAGCTGTCGGTTTATCCCTCATTCCAGCCCAGATAGCTTCAGTATGCCCATCGATAACAGGGACTCTGTGGCAGGAAGCGCTGACTCTTATGTCTGCAGGCACGATTTCAGAGCCATTGAACTCTCCAAGGAGCTTTAAGGTTTCAGTCTCCATCTTCTTTTCTTCGCTTCCGATATAGGGAATTACATTGTCATAGATTGCCATTGCGGCAACTCCGGAAAATCCTGCCCCTGAGATCGCCTGCATTGTGGCTACCTGTATGGTTTCGAGCCCAAACTGCATGAGAGGCTTTAAGGTAAGGGTCATGACAATCGTGGAGCAATTGGGGTTTGTGATAATGTATCCGTCCCATCCCCTTGTATCCTGCTGGACTTCGAGAAGCCCAAGGTGTTCTGAATTTACCTCGGGGATTACCAGAGGGATATCCTTTTCCATCCTGTAGGATGACGCATTGCTTGCCACTGCAAACCCGGCTTTTGCGAACTCGGGTTCTACTGTGAGGGCAAGGTCTGCAGGAAGTGCCGAGAAAACCACGTCCGCATCTACGGCTTTTGGGTCAACGGGGACAACTTCGATGTTTTCAACACTTTCCGGCATAGCTCTATCCAGTCTCCAGCCCGCGGCTTCTTTATATGTTTTGCCGGCGCTTCTTTCGGATGCTGCAAGGGCTGTAATCTCAAACCAGGGGTGGTTTGCAAGTGCTTCTACAAATCTCTGCCCGACAGCGCCTGTAGCGCCTAAAATACCCGCTTTAATTGCTACCATCTAAAAAGCTACCTCCGGAAAGATAAAAAATGATTGATAAAAAGGAAAAAGAAAAATGGAATAAAAAGATTATTCCAATTGACTGCAGTTTTACTCTTCTACTTTAATTGCCTGATTCGGACATGCCTCTTCGCATGCACCGCATTCTACACATTCGTCCTGGTCGACTACTGCAATTCCCTTTTCTTCATCAAGAGTAATTGCTTCAGAGGGGCACTCATCGACACAGCTTCCGCATCCTGAACATTCATCTGCATTAACTAATGCTGGCATATTTTTTCACACTCCTTTTGGTTGCTCGATATATCTGGAAATTAAATTGGCGTTTTTGAAACTTCCATAGGATATCGAAAAGTTTGGTCATAACGCCATTGACAAGACAAACATAAAAACTTATCGCTTTTTAACAAAAGGCAGCCTTCCGAAATCAGGATGGAGTTAACCCGCCCGCGACCAAAAATTATATTATTAATAGTAATAAATAGAGGGAAAGTTAAAAAATGTTTATTTAACACACAGAATCGTGCATAGCAATTCCAGCATCCGTCAGGCGGTACATCCCTTCTTCGGATTTCAGGAATCCCTCTTTTAGCAGGAAATCCATATGGAACTTAAAGAAGAAATCGTTTAATCCTGACTCTTCCTTTAGCTGTTTTTCAGTCTTCCCAAAGACTCCGACAACCCGGAGAAGCTTTCTTCTTGCGGGGCTTATGGAAATCTTTTCCATCATCATATGTTCCAGTTTGACGGCTTCGCCTTCAGTCGGTTCACATTTTTTGTCGAAATAAGCGTCAAGTTCATCGATTTCCTCGTTCATACCAAAACTCCATCTCTCATTTTTATTGATTGAAACCGGATTTTTTAAAAGTTCCGAAAAGGCTAAGTGTTATTATAACTCTTCTCGGTTAAGTCGCAGGTTTTCACCTTATCTTTAAGTTAAATTTTACATTATTTTCATTCATCTTTCCTGTATATATTAATCCTGCACATTTGGTCTTTTTCATGCTTACTATGATCTTCAGCATCATGCTCATGTTCGTGCTCGTGAACGTCTTTCTCAAAAGTAATCGCTGATTTCCGAAGGTTCTCTTCGAGAACACTCTCAATGATATCGGTGAGTTCATTTTTCGGGACTTTTGTAATTGCTGAAAGCAGCCTGAGTTCGGCTTTCTCACTTTTCCTATCCGGAATAATTTCTACCTGAGGCGGTTCTTTAGAGGAGGTCACACTGCCCTTGACCGTAGATTCCGGAAGTTTCAGGGAAAGCTTTACATGCCCTACAAATTCAGGATTAATTTCCCGGACTCTTTCCTGAATATTCCTGAGGTTCTCTTCTATAAAGCGCACGCCTTTTTCAGGGTTAAGAGCGCCGGATGGGAGGATATAGAGAACTGAATAAGCCGAGACTTCTGAAAGCTTAATTGAGTTTTTCTTTTCTTCGGGAGGTTTTTTCAGCCCTGGCACAGCAAGATGGAGAAGCAGCTTTTCGAATTGCTCATCTCCACGTTTTGCCGAGAATTTCAGAATCCGCGCCTCAGGGTTTATCTCATGGATCATTTTCTCGGTGGACAGGACAATTTCTGCAGGCGTTATATCTGTCTTGTTTATGCAGAGAATTTCGGCTTCCCTTATCTGGGTCTCGATAAACCTCGGGATTTCTTTTGCTTCGGTCCCGAAACGGCCTGGATCTACAAGGGTTACTACCGGGGCAAAGGAGAGGTCTGAAAGCCCCATTGTTTCTATTTCTTCCCTTATCTGCCCTGGAAAGGCAATCCCTGTCGGCTCGATAATAACAATGTCAGGCCCAAACTCTTCCTCAAGGGTCTGAAGGGTGTACTGCATACTGATTCTGAGGGTACAGCAGATGCAGCCACTTGTAAGCTCCTCAGTTACAATGTCCGGGCCTGAGAGAATATCCCCATCAAGCCCGATTTCCCCGATCTCATTTACGATGATTGCAGTCCTTTTTTCTGCGTTACTGAGCTGCCTGCTGATTTTCAGTATGGTAGTTGTTTTCCCGCTTCCGAGAAAACCCCCTATGATCATAACTTTCATGTCTCTCTCCTTTTTTATTGCAATAAAGTTGTTTTTTAGGTTGTCTGAAATGTATAATCTATTTTCCCATATATATAAAATTGGCAATACCGCTCGCGTCGCGCCGGCAGAGTTGCGGCTCCCGAGTTCCGCTTCGGGATCACAGGAAATCGGAGATTTTCTGGGAGTTGCGATGTAATCGCAACAGCACGGGGTCCGTTTCACTTCCCGAATTGCGCTTCGGGAGTACGCGGTCCGTTTCACTCGCTTCGCTCGCTCAAGCGGACTAATTTATAAAAAGATACTGAGCTGCGCTTTTTCGAGGTGACTAATTCAGGGACAGTTATATCGTTCTTTTTCGTATTCGTTCGAGAGGACTACATTATAAAGTTCAGTTCTGTGCAGATATTTACGTTTGAAATTATAACCCGAACCGGAAAGAATCCGGGATGATATTCAAAAAAGAAATGTGTCTAAACCGGATGTATCTAAATCAGACTATTTTCCATAGTAAGAGTATCTGGTCTGAGAAGTGAACGATTCGAAAAGAAAACAGTGATTATTGTAATATTTTTCAAAAATAGATTTGCGTTCTCATCCAAGAACCTGGAAGTTCCGAACGGCATTAAGAGATGCTTTTTATTTTTGTGTGGGAAGAGATACTGAGGTACTGGACTCACGGGTTGCGAGTTTTTGTTATTCTTTATTCCCTTTCCTTTTTATCCCTTTTCTTGTGGAGTAGATATCAACTAGTGGGGTGTTGAAGGGATGAGAACGCAAGTTATACTAAGAGCCAACAGTATATATTATTTTTAACACATAATGCTACTTTATCTCTCTAATACTAACATATCATTATAACATTAGTCCATTATTTTAATGTTATATTACCTCTATAATGTTATCCTGCGCCCTGTAAAAATCAGGCATTTGCATCTCCTTTTCTTCCTGTTAATCTGAAGTTTAATTGATGCTCAGGTCTAAGCGACTTTTTTCCGGCTTTATAACTCAAATTTGCAGGATAGGTGGAATATCGAGCCTAACTTTCAGGTTTAAGAGGACAAGTTTAAGGTCTGAGAAAATCTTTTTCCGGTCTTGAATCCGGAGGTATACAGTCTAAATTATATCAACAGAATAATTTATATACCTCTTAGTGAAGATGAGAGAAAAGGCCGGAGCTACAGAAAAATAATTATTTTGAGGAATATTTGCATGCAAAGCAAGCCAATTACACCGGAAATTAAAGCTTTCCTTATTTCTATAGGTTCAGTTTCCGTAGATCCTTCACTTATCCCAAAGGCTCGCGGTTCCACTGCGGGTCCGGGGGCAGGTATAAGTTCCGTTTTCTTCAGGTCAGGAGAAAAGCGGGTAAGGCTCAGCATAAAAAAAGACTCTCCACTTTCCATTTTAAGAGCAGAAGGCGAAGGAAATGTTGCGCTTTTCTATGAAGGAAAAGAACTTGCCCGGGGGAAACTTGAGCCTGCTCCTGCCCACTGTCCTGATCAGGCTTTCATAACCCTCTGCGAAAGGTGCATATTTGACTGCAAATATTGCCCTGTGCCCAAATTGCAGGGGCATGTTAAGAGTAAGGAGGAAGTCCTGCGTATAATTGATGAGGTTTTGCGGGCAGGAAATCTGACAGCCATCTCACTCACCTCAGGAGTTGAAACCTCAATCGAAGGAGAAGTGGAACGTGTACTCAAACTGCTTCCTGCTCTCAAAAAGTACAATGTCCCCATTGGAGTTTCGGTGTACCCTACAGAAGGCTGTTCCAGAAAATTCTATGAAGCAGGCGTTTCCGAAGTCAAGTACAATGTTGAAACTATGGACAGTGAGATCTTTCAAAAGGTTTGCGGGGATCTTTCCCTTGATTATATCCTGGATAAACTCAAGGACGCTGTGACTATTTTCGGAAAAAACCGTGTTTTCAGTAATTTTATAATCGGGCTTGGAGAAAGTGATGATTCTGTCAGGGATGGGGTAGAGACTCTTGCAAAAATGGGGGTAATTCCTGTCCTGCGGCCGGTAAACCCGCACCCTCTGAGGGTTGGAGACTGTTTTACAGAACGTCCATCTCCTGAGCGCCTTTTAAAGCTTGCGAAGATCGAAGCTGAGATACTCAAGAAATACGGGCTTAATCCAGGGCTTGCAAGGACCATGTGCCTGAAATGTACAGGCTGTGATCTTGTTCCTTTTGTTGACCTTTAATTCCGGATTCTACCTTCATTTTTTCTTATAACAGTTTGATTTTCTCTAAAGCTATCTCTATTTTTTGCCTTCAGTTTCCAATCATTTCAATTCAGGTTTTAATTTTTAATTCACAAAATCATTTTATTTATCATAAATCATTTTATTTATTATAAATTATTTTATTTGTTATAAAAGTCTTCAGAATCTTTTAATTTTCTTTTATTTCTTCTAAGAGGGACCCTTTTATTTCCACTGGAAACTTTTGTGGGTTAATTTTTTTTACTACCATTGTTTCTTCCATTTCTCTCTTCTTTGTTTCTTTTCTATATGTTTTTCAATTTATCTCTCATATTTTCATTTTTATGCGAAGATGTTTCTCTTTTCCTTTTTGATGCGATTGTTAAGGGCGCTGAGGTATTTTTGTCTGCAGCTTTACCTCTTATAATCCACCTACTGTATGTAAATATTTATTTTCATAAACGCATTCACTCTCATATTTTTATTCCCTTCCCTGAGAGTTTCAATACCCCTTTATTTCCATTGCAATCTATGGATTAACAGCCTATTTTTCATGAAATATATATGCGAATAACAGTTTAACTCAATGTTTTTTCATCGAGCATAAGAAATACTCAGAAAAAAATTTCTTACAGTTTAAAGAGACACTTCCTTTTATTCTAAAATATGCGCTTGAAACGATACCCTTGATAGCCATTGCTAAAATTATGGCTTTAAGGGTCATAACATTGAAAAAAGAACATAAAATTCAGAGAAAGGAACAAAATGCTGAAAAATAACTCTCAAATGAGAGATTTTAAGTAGATACAGGGCTTCAAATTCAAATTTTTTACACAGTATTATTTCTTTTTCCTGAAACTTAACTGAAGCCTTATTCAGGTTCCTTACTTTTATTCTTTATAGAACGAAGCGTAAAACCCGTTAAATCTTTTGATTTAGCGGGTAGTTCACCTCTCTGATGGATCTTTCCTTCTAAAATATAACATCCCTTTAATTTCCACTGGAATGAATAAATTTGCTCTTCCTGACTTTCTTCATTCTGTCCGGTTTTTAAATTCAGTTTTTAATTTTTACGTCAGGCCTTTTAACCTTCAGGCTTACCTGCCCATTTTCGTTAACTCTTCCGCGCTCGCGCCTTCGTGAACGATTTTCGCAATTCTCCGGACAAGCCCTGTGGGGTCTTCTGCCTGAAAAACATTTCTTCCAATGGCAACACCCCGCCCTCCGGATTTGAGAGATCCTTCGATCATCTCCAGCAATTCCTGTTCGGATTCCACCTTCGGGCCGCCTGCTATGATTACAGGTACCGGACACCCGTCAACCACTTCTTTAAAAGTCTCCGGGCTTCCTGTGTAGTTTGTCTTGATTATATCTGCTCCAAGCTCGGCTCCGATTCTGGCTGCATGTTTTACAACATCCACATCATATTCGGATCTAACTTTTTTCCCACGCGGGTACATCATGGCAAGGAGTGGGATTCCCCATTCGTCACACTTTCCTGCCACATAGCCGAGACCCTGTAGCATCTCATACTCGTCTTCAGCTCCTATGTTAATATGGACTGAGACGGCATCAGCTCCGACTTTTATAGCTTCTTCTACGGTTGTTACCAGAACTTTGTGGTTCGGATCAAGGGCAAGGGAAGTTGAAGCTGAGAGGTGGATTATAAGCCCTACATCATGCCCGTATCCCCGGTGTCCGTGTTTGGAAAGCCCCATATGCCCGAGCACGGCGTTTGCCCCTCCTTCTGCGACTCTGTTTACAGCTTCCTGAAGGTTTTTAAGCCCTTCAATTGGACCTGCACCAACTCCGTGGTCCATAGGAATAATAATGGCGTTACCGGTGTTTCTATTGAAAATACGCTCCATCCTTACGGATTTACCTATAGTGCTCATAGCCTGTGATATTGCGGATTAGACAATATATACTTTATCTGTATTTTCTAAGGATATCGGTTTCATTATTTCTTTTGCTTATACAGTGTGAGTCTGGCCTTCATGAACCGGCGGCTAAAAAGCTTAAAAAAGCTTTTTTTGAGAATTCATTTTGTGTTTTCGTTCTGATACACACCTGAATATCCTTTTTCTACTTCCGCGTCCAGAGTATAGAATAGAAGCTGCATGATCCTGGCATTTTTCTTCAGCTTGAAGCCTTCAGTGTTGTAAACTACCAGCATTGACTCGCTGCGTCCCCTGTATCCGGCATCCCATACGGCGGTTTCAAGAGTCGCCCCGCAGCGAATAAGGCTTGACCTCGGCTTTGCAATTGCGGCCAGGTTCATGGGAATATTTACAATTTCATTGAAAAGTACCTTATAAATCCCCTCAGGCAGGTGAATCCAGCCGTCGCTCCCGAATTCAAGGGTTTTTCCAGCTGGAAGTTTTCTCTCCGAATTATCAAAATCCACAGCTCCAGGACCTTCGATTGTTTTTACCTCTTTCAGGGTGAGTTCAAGCCCGTTAGGCTGGATCTGGGTTTCTATATCGACTGCATTTTCAAGCAAAGGAGGCTTTGCCTGTACAAGTTTTCTCAGTTCGGTGCTGGATAGAAGCGTCATTGAGACTGTAATTGCAAAGATTCTTTATTACAGTTTCGGATTTCCTGTTCTTTCCGGACTTTATCATTTTTCGATTTTCTTTTTCTCACAATTACTAACATCATTATCTTTATGATTTTTGACAAGTATTTATGAAAAGGTTTATTGTTTTTGGGTTAATAACCACTATCTATTAAGGTTTTGGTATTGATATCTGATCGGGTTTGATTAAGGACTTACTAGAGGCTGCTAATTATGGAAAAAAAATTTACGGTATGCGGGATTGTTTCTGTTTTTTTGATATTTTTATTCACAGGCTGCGCCCTGGCTAGCACGGATGACAAGTGGAATCTGTCCGCAAATGATAACTCATGGAATAACTCCCGGGAAATTGTCATTACTGAGAATGCCGGTAAAATTCTGACAGAATACCCTGTCCCTGTCGGTTTGAACTCTTCGAATTTTAATTTTTCAATGGCAAAAAGTGATGGCTCAGACCTTCGATTCTCCTCCGGGGATAAAACGCTCAATTACTGGATTGAGAAGTGGGACCCTGAAAATAAGGAAGCTGTTATCTGGGTCAAAATTCCGTCGCTCCCTGCAAACGGAACCCGTAAAATCCTCATGAGATATGGAAATCCTGGGGCTACGGCTGCAAGCAGTGGGGAAAATACATTTGATTTTTTCGATAATTTTGATGGTAGTAACCTCAACGGACTTGATTGGAACGCTGAAAGTGCAGGCGGTGGCATGGTTGATGTTAATAATGGGAACTGTACCATTGCAGCCCCCAAAGTTCATGCTTATGACTCCTCTATGATCTACAGCAAAGGCAGTTTTAACATCAATTCTATTTTTGTGGTCAAGAGAATGAAAGTTACCACAGGCACGGATAATAGAGGGCCTCTGCTGTGGCAGGGTTTCATAGACCAGGTAGACAGCAGAAAAAACGACATAAAGCATAAGACCGAGCTTGCCAATGAAAGCCGTGTGGGCTGGGAAACAGCTTACAGGAAGGAAAGGCATAACCTCTTTGATCTCACTGACGTCAATGTTCCCGAAGGGGAATGGTATGTCTCAGGGGTCGCCTGGTATGAGGAAAACGATACCCGCAAGGTAGCCTGGTTTAAAAACGGTGTGCGAGACTCAAGAATGGACTTCGCCTCAAATGATTATATCACCAATTTCCCAATGCACATTTACCTGTATGCTGCTTCCTACCAGGACGCCTCGAAGAATACAGGGTATATGGCAGTTGACTACGTCCTGGTTCGCAAATTTGTCGAAACCGAACCCACGGCCAGAGTAATCTCAACTAAGGCAGAACCCGAAGTTTCTGCGGAAGACCTTTCTGAAAACATCTCTGAAAATATTTCCAAATCTGAGGTCATTTCTGAACCGAAGGTTGTTTCCGAACCTCAAGCCACGCCCGGATCTGAGCTGAATTCCGAAACCTCTAATTCCGGGAGGGTTGCGCAGGCACAGGAAAACCTGAGCCAGGAGGAGGCAGGTACCCCGGAAGTGTTCCCTGAATACGATGTCGGTATTTCCGGAATTAAACTCTCTTCCTCATACGGGGTCGATTTCCCTGCCCTTGTAAAAGAACTTAATTCCTCACGCATAAACACCATTTTCCTCAGTGTGAACAGCGAAGATGTATGGCAATCCGAGCGCTTTGTGAAAACGGCCCATGAAAACGGAATCTCCGTACATGCCGTGATTCTGGAAGACCTGAACTGCACAGAAAAAGGGGGTGAAGACGCCTGTCAGGCATCCCTGAACACTGTACTTGATTATAATGGAAAGTCCCTTGCACCCTTTGACGGAATCGATATTTACGTAAAACCCTCTCCAGAAGAAAGCGACGTTGATTATGAAAAACTTTTTGAGACCGGGCATCAAGGAGCCGGAGGAAACATATCAATCTCAGCAAGTCTTCCGCTTAATTATACCGCGTCGCAGATTGAAAAAATCGCTCCTTTTGTCGATTCTTTCATTATTAGAGCGTATTCCGGGGAACCTGAAGAGCTTAACTCCGTGCCAGGTATTGTTGATGCAATTGCCCTCGAGATGGGGGAGATAAGAGGTGCAGGTTCCAGAGGGATAATAGAAATCTCTGTGGAAGAAGGCTTTAAAGATAAAGTTTCAATACAGGAACTCTTTGCTGGCCTCGCAGATTATTATTCAAACGATTCTGCTTTTCTTGGGGTTTCTATTTCCAATTACGATAACTATACAGCACTGCCTCTGAAAGCAGGGCCAGAAGAGAAGAAGTCTCCAATTCCCGGATTCGAGGCACTCTCGGTATTTGTTGCAGGGCTTGGGGCCTTCGCCCTTTTGAAAGTAAAGAGAAATTAAATAAAAAACCGGAGAAAAAGAAAAGGAGAACGAGAAAACAGTTTTTCCGGTTTTGAAGGAAATTCTTTATTTTCTTCTCCTTTTTAATTTTTTTCTGCTTTCCAGTCTTTTTTCCGTTTTAATTTCCTTTTTCTTTCTTCTTTTTCCTTTTCTTCGCGGGCTTTTTAATACAACTTACTAACTTTTTTAAACAAGAGAAACATTTTTATGCTGATCGGTCATTTATACTTTTGTTTACTTTTGATTAAAACTCTAACTTTTTAAACGTTTGAACGGGGGTTCTAGCATTAAAATTCTTGGATTGGTGGGTAGTCCTAATATTAACGGAAACACTGCGAAGCTTGTGAACGCTATTCTTGACGGAGCTGCTGAAAACGGCGCAGATAAAGTTATTTACAATCTGGCTTCTCTAAATATTAAAGGCTGTGATGCCTGCCTGAGGTGCCAGGAATCAGGCTGCTGTATTATAGACGATGATATGCAAAAACTTTATCAGGAAATCCAGACTGCAGACACTGTTGTACTCGGCTCTCCTGTCTACATGTGGCAGATGACTGCCCAAACTAAAATATTTGTTGACCGCCTGACAGCCTTCTTAAAGCCCAATTTTTCGAGCAGACTTGATAATAAAAAATTGATTCTTGTCTTTTCCCAGGGCAGCTCGGACAGGGATGCCTTCAAACCGTATTTTGAATATACAGCAGGCATTCTCTACTATCTGGGCTTTGATATCCTGGATACGGTCATTGCAGCAGGCACGGATAAGCTTGAAGTTTCCTTCAGGCCCCAGCTTCTGGAAAAAGCAAGGGATTTCGGGAAATTGATCTCGACTTCTAATCTTCCCGGTCCTGAGTTCAGAAGAGCCGAGTCAAGCCTGACTATTTCTCTCTGAATTTCTTTCTTTCCTGCCGCTGGTTTGATTATTACAGGGAAAAATAGAATATGACCAGCTATTTTTCCCACCAACTTCAGCTACAAGCGAAAGTTCAGGGATAAATTTCGGGTTTTTCCTGAGGTTTTCAACGAGTTTTCCTTCAGCAGGCTGCCCGAAGGCCAGATCGTTTACTTCGGTTAAATATGAATATTTCTATTCTGCAACAAGAAATTTCCAATTTAAATCGTGGAAAGGTTCTTCTTTACTCAGGAGCGATATTCTCCTCTTTAGCAGAATTTATATGTTTGATGTATTCATTTAAAGAAAGTTTAAGGGAAATCAGTTTTCATCTTAATTCTTAATTTTATCCTTCCCCCATAAAATCTGTAAAACGGAGTCTTCAGCCATGATCCCCTTTTTCAGTGCAGGAAAACTAGTGCATCGATTCCAAATTAATTGCATATTTTTTTCATATCGCAATTCCACCAGGAATCTTATCTTTTTCTTCAACTTTATATTTCCACATAAATATCACAGGTTCCTCATTGAGTAAATTTATGTATTGAGCAATCCTATCCTTCAATTCCTCTACAGATTCTACTCTTATTGCCCTTAAAAAGCTTCTAATCATTTTGCTGAAGAAACTTTCAATAATATTCAACCAGCTTCCATGTATTGGTGTGAATACGAACTTTAACTTTCCCTTTTCCAAGGTACTTAGATATTTTTTAGTTTCTTCTGATATGTGTATTATGTAGTTATCAAGAATCACGACTATTTTTGTATCCTGGTAATCTGAAATTATTTCTTTCAAAATCTCAATAAACTCACGACTTCTATTTTTTTCAAAAACTTTGTGATGAACTTTCCCAGTAATCAGATCAGTACAAGCAAATAATGAAAGAGTACCATGTCTAATATACTCATGATCCCTTGCCATCTTAGGATATTTTCCTTCTACTGGCATCAGATCTGGATACTTATTCCCAATAGCTTGAATACCTGTTTTTTCATCACATGAAAATATTGCTCTATCTAACGTTTTCTTTTTTTTAATTTTTTTTTTAGTTTTTTAACTTCTTTATATGTGCCCAAAACTTTCGTTGCCTTTTCATCAAAATCTGGGTCCACTTTGGCGGTGTAATACTTGATTTTATGTGGTTTTATGCTACTTGCGTTCAAGATTTTTGAAATCGTTCCCTGACTTATCTTTGATAATTCAGGATGTCCTTCCTTGACACAGTTTTTCTGCACATATTTAGTTAAGAGTCTCTGTGTCCATATTTCATGTGGATACCCAAAATCTTTTGGTTTCATACATGCAATCTTGATCATCCATGCACGAGATTCGTCTGTAATAGTTCTTGGTCTTCCACCTCCTTTTTTGTCCTTCAGGCTTTCTCTAACTCCAAAATCCAAAACTCTTTGTATTCGAGTTCTTACGGTATTGTAAGCAACGTTTAATTCCAGAGAGATTTCAGTATCGTTTATTCCCTGAACACTTAAAAGCACAATTTTAGCTCGTTCAACAAGGCTTGCTGATTGACTTCTGGAATTACTTAACTTAATCAAGTAATCTTCTTCTTCTCTAGTAAGTGATAACTTGGAACGGCGGCTTATACGACCCATAAATATTATTATAATTAAAGTATTATATTAATTTTTATTCAAGAAGTATGGAATCGATGCACTAGCGCTTGGAAGCATTAAAAGTGCAAAGCTGCGTTCAACCCTTACAGTGCTTGGAATCGTCATAGGGGTCGCAGCTGTGATTGCGAATGTGTCCCTTGGGGCAAGTTTCAACCAGCACTTTACGAATGAGGTAACCAATCTCGGGTCGAATTTCATTTTTATCCAGGGGATGCAGCCAAAGCTTTTTTACGACAATGAGCTGAAGACCGTTGAAAATACACCAGGGGTTCTGGGGATTTCTCCTTTAAAAACGCAAAGTGCAGAAGTTACGTACATGTCCGAAACCAAAAATATTATGGTAAGCGGGATCGGAGAAGCCTACGATGAGGTGGCAAATACAAAACTTCAGAAGGGGACCTTTATTAATGACAATGACGGGTACGTGGCGGTTATAGGCCACAAGGTTGCAAATGAGAAGTTCGGCCGGAATATTTCGGTCCGGAACTCCATAAACATAACCTTCAGGGTCGGAGAAGAAGAAAAAGTTACAAAGACCTTCAAGGTTAAGGCAATAATCCAGAACCCGGAAAATACCGTTGTCCAGGCTTACGACGATAATGAGGCTGTCCTGATCCCTATCGATGTCATGAACGAGATTCTTGGCGAAAAGGACTATGGGGGTGTTTTTGCAATGGCTGAAGACCCTGTGACAGTTCAGGAGACCTCAGACGAAGTAGACGAGCGCCTTGCCCGAAGCTTCGGGATTTCCGAAAGGGAACTTGCAGATAAAGAGTCGCGCCCTTATGTCCTCATCAATCAGGCTGAGATTTTGAAACAAACTGATATGATGGCGGCAGCCCTCAGTTCTTTTCTGACAGCCGTTGCCCTGATTTCTCTCCTTGTCGGCTCGATAGGGATCATGAATATCATGCTTGTAAGCGTGACAGAAAGGACAAGGGAGATAGGAGTGCTCAAGTCCCTGGGTTTTACAGGTTTTGATATCCTGTTCCTTTTCATGGTCGAGTCAATCCTGCTCGGAGTCTTCGGGGGCGTCCTCGGAAGCACAGTAGGAATTGCCGGTGCGTACGGCGTTGAAACCTTTCTCAAACTGCCTGTCGTATTTCCTTTCAGCCTTATAGCAGCCGGATTCTTCGTGGCTGTTATGGTAGGTTTTGTATCAGGGGTCTACCCGGCAAGGAAAGCCGCAAAAATGAAGCCTGTTGACTCACTCAGGCACGAGTAAATCCCGAAAGAGTAACTTTACTGAAAAAAGAGCTTGAAAAGCACCAGGATCAGGATAAATAGCCCAAACCCTATCTGGATGAGAACTTTTCCACGCTCAAAGGATTCTTTTTTGGCTTTAACCGTTCCGTAACCCAGCTGTCCCAACCCTGTTCCTACAGGAAAAACCAGCGGCCAGATGTAGATCCAGCTTTCCTGGTTTCCGGTTGCATACTGGTAATAAAGGACGAAGCTGAGCATGTTAAGGGTCCAGCCCAGGGAAGCAATCCATTCTCCTGTTTTCCCTTCTGCTTCCATAGCCGTGGCAAAGAAAAACATTCCTGCTACTATAAGATAAAATGGGAGCGTAAACTTCCCAAAATCAATCCGCTTAATAATGATAACCATAAAGACCGCCGTAAGAAGTAAAAAGATAATGGCAGCTGTTATTATGCTGTGGTCCTTTCCTCTCGCCGGATTTTCTTCCATGCCACCCCAAATTAACAGGTTTTATTCATGGTATTATTTATGCTAAATTTTATTTATTTTATATAATTATACTCTTCACTTTATAATTCTATTTTCCATATACGTACTTTTACCATCGACTTCGTTTTCTGCAAGCAGTTTTCCTGATTCGAAGAAACAATAATATTTCCGAAACAACTAACTTACATACACAAAGGGGGTTTGCGACTGGCACAGAACACGATTGAAAAATCCGAAGAAGAATGGAAAAAAGTACTCACTCCTGAACAATATCAGGTCCTGCGGCAGAAAGGTACGGAAAAGCCCTTTTCCGGCAACCTGTACTATAACAAGGAAAAAGGAGTTTATACCTGTGCTGCCTGCGGGCAGGAACTCTTTTCTTCCGATACCAAATTCGAGTCCGGAACCGGCTGGCCAAGTTTCTATGATGTGGTTTCCAGTGACAGGGTCAGGCTCAAAGAAGACAACAGTTATTTCATGAACAGGATCGAAATAGTCTGTTCCCGCTGCGGAAGCCATCTGGGGCATGTCTTTGAAGACGGGCCTGAGCCAACCGGGAAGCGCTACTGCATTAATTCCGTTTCTCTTAATTTCAAGAAAGAAGGGGAAGAGGACGAGAAAGGCGAAGAAGGAAAGAAGGAAGAGTAAAAAGTGAAACCCGCCGTCATAAGCCGAACTTCTGAAATTCGGGGATTTTATGGGTTGGGAAAAGGGGGCTCAGGTAAAACTTGAAACTAGCAAAAAATCAGGTTGAGGTAATCGGATTTTTAATCTTCTTGATCTCCTACCTTTTGTTTTTCAATCTATTATTTCCGGTCCGGGGATCAGACCTCCCTATCTACGCTCCAGGCACTCTCATTTTTGCCTTACTCGGGTACTGGCTGGGGGGACTTCTGTACGATAAGTATCTCAAATGAAAAAAGCCAGTGAAGAAAAATTACTCTGGCTCTCGATAAAACCCGATACCTCTCTATATAGAAATTTTCATGAACTTTGATTTTCATAATATTTATTATAGATTATAACAATCTATTGAATATATGTTAAAAGCAATTATGTTTGATGTTGATGGGGTTCTTGTAGACTCCATGCGTTTTCAGGCCGAAGCATGGGTTAAAACCTTTCAGGAAACAGGTATTACCGTCAGCAGGGAAGATATTTACGAGCTTGAAGGCTCAAACGACAAAAGGCTAATTAAATCGATCTTCGAGAATGCCGGAAAAGAGCCTGAGCCCTGGCACTTCGAGCAGCTACCTGAAAAGAAACGCGAAGCTCTTGAGTTTGATCGGATAAAACCTTTTGAAGGTATTCTGGACTGCCTCAAGCAATTAAAACGGCATTTCAGGCTTGCTATGGTTTCCGGGTCGAACCGCAATGTAGTTGAAAAAATTGTCAATAATTTTTTTTCAGGCTGCTTCGAGGTTATTATTGCCGGGGGCGACCTGGAGCGCGGAAAACCTGATCCTGATCCATACCTTAAAGCGCTTGAGAAACTTGACCTGGCAGAGAACGAGTGCATTGTAATTGAAAACGCCCCTCTGGGTATCACGGCTGCCAGAAGAGCCGGGCTTTACTGTATTGCGGTTGCAAGCATGCTTGAACCTGAGAAGGTGCAGCATGCGGATCTTGTGTTCGAAAATCATGCTGCACTTCTCGATTATCTGAAGAGTCTTTTGCCTGAGTAAACTTATATCAATAATCCATAAAGCCACATTCCTCAAAATCCTGAGCCTTAAGGCGAAGAATTTAGGGAGGAGTTGTTCACGTTTTTCCTGATTGCTCTCTTCACTCAGCCCAACATGCAGGGACGTAGAGATGTTTTTCAGGAATCCTTTTTCCTGAATTCTTTTTCAAGCATTTCTCTTACGGCTTTAGGTCCGTCCAGTTCTCTTGCAAGCCTGCGCAACCTTTCTGTTTTATTCCTGTATTTCGCTTCTTCCAGGACTTCCCTGATACATTCCAGGACAACTTCAGGCTTCGCTATACTTTTTTCTTCTCTAAAACAACCTGAATAGTTCGAAAAATAGCCAAAATACGCGGAGGCAAAAATAAAATTGGAAAGGAAGTAACATGGGAGAGTTATATAAACTCCTCATTGATGGCACGCTTTTTTGGTCTGTCCGTATGCTTTTTTGGTCTGTTTATGTATTTTTTTGGTCCCACGCTACTATTTATCCTACTTTCGGCAGGTCGACATTAAAAATTAGAATATTTTTCTTGATGCCGTTTTTGAACATTCACTAACTATAGATTAGGTTTAAAGCTGGTTAACAGGTGGCTCAACTCCCACAGCATATATAAATACTAAATCATTTTTTCATTAAAGTTTAGTATGAGAAATTAATAATTGGTCATATGTAAACCTATCAATTACACACAAGTAAGGAGCATTATTTCAAAATCGCCATCAGTAAAATTATCAAAAATTAAACGTCGACCTGCCGAAAGTAGGATTTATCGATACTCTTCTCATGTATATATGTTTTTCTTTTTTCTATGTAATTATTTCATTAAGTATTGTTCTTATGCTCTGAAAATATATTCTATTTTCCAGATTTTATTCCTTCTTTTTTCGATCCCGAGTTTCGCTTCCCGAGTTTCGCTTCGGGAGCACGATGTCCTTTTCGCTTCGCTCAAGAGGACTAATTTAGAGGAATTTATATTTCGCTTCGCTCAAGAGGGCTAACTTACAAAGTTACAATTTTCTCAGGGCTGTAATTGTTTTCCGTGATTCTATAATATGGAATGAATTTTTCCTGCCTTCGTGATTATAAGGCCAGAATGAATTAAGGTGCAAGTATTTACGTGCAGAGCTATCTTAAGAAGTACAGGGGCCGCAAAGAAGCACAGGGCGGCAAAACCGTGAAAAAATCAAGGGTCAAACGGCGAGAAGCTTGCAGAAATGTGCAGAATTAAAATTAGTTTTAAAAAAGAAAAAGGGAACCGGAGGGTTCGGCTTAGAAGCCGTAGTTCTCCGGCAGGAAGACTTTAACTTCACTCTTGTATTTTGTGAGGCAGTCGTCCATGAACCTGTCCATATCTTCTGGAAGAGCATCAAGGGTTGCCTTTGCGTCTGCGAGAGCCTTGGTTTCGAACCTGGAGAGCGCGAGCTTGCCAGCTGCACCTTCACTGACGATATCGCAGCATTCGACTGCAGCGTTCTTTGCCCTGAGGTAGATGTTGTCTCCGTCCTTGACAATTGCCTGGCCGACTCTGTATGCATTGTCGTATGCAAGCACGTAGGACTGGGGGTCTCTGTACCTGTCGGAGAGCATGAGAAGGTCCCTGAGAACTTTTTCGTTCTTGGTTTCAAGAGCGGTGTTCATGAGGGCGCAGTCATATGCAAGAGTCTCGGACCAGCACTGAACAGTTGTGCCGCCGAATTCACCGTGGTACTCAACAGATTCGTTGGACCAGCAGTCACAGCACTGCATAATAAGGTTACCCATTACATCAGAGTGGGCGCAGGTGGAGGTCTTACCTTCCTGGGTCATCGGCATACCGGTGATGGCTTTGATGATGATGTTTTCATATCCGCAGTCCTTACCCGGGCCTTTTGCACCGGCTTCGTATGCAACAAGGGACCTTGGGGCGGAAATTGCTCTTGCGAGAATTGCGAGGGTGTGGGCGAGGTTCTTGTCGAGCAGTCCGCCGCCGATGAACATTGCGGTGTTTGCCTGGGCGCAGTCGGTGTCACCAGCTGCAACAGTGCCGGTCTTCTGTGCAATTGCTGCAATATCGGACCAGATCATTTCCATGTCAATGGAGCCGAGACAGCCGATTGAATAGAGCATACCAGCGATATCGTTCCTGAGAACTGCGTAGTCGAATACTTCCTTACCACCCATGCTCTCTACTGAAAGCAGGTCAGCACCGGCCTTTGCACACTCTTCGAAGGCTTCGAGGAAGACCGAGTATTTGTCTCCTCTGAGCTGGAGGAAGTCCCTGTTCTCACGGATGTCGCCGATTGTGTGGCGGAGTGCGCACTTTATGCCGTATTCATCGTGGTATTCTTCCATGATGGTTTTCTGGGCGTGTGCGACTTCTGCTCCCCAGGAGGGGTTGTTGGACATCTGCTGAACGTGTTCGGTTTCGAGGATAACTGCTGGGAAACCAACCTGGACCATTCTTGCCATAATGTCAGTGGTGATCCTCTCGTATTCCTTTACGAGTTTTTCCTTGGATGCACCGGCTTCAGGTCTCGGGGCGTAGTTAACTTCAGGAATTGTGTAGCCTGCACCGATCTCGAGGCCAAGGCCTGCCTTTACCGGGTGCTTGGATACGCCGAAAGTCATCTCGTCTGCGCTTGCGTATGCCATTGAAGTGTATCTTTTTGCTGCCATTTTTTTCACCTCAGTGCTTGTGGAATTTCTCTCTTAATGCTGCGATATCTGTGGTACCTGCAACGATTGCGTCAGCAATCTTGGGGGCGTCAGCGGCTTCTTCACCGTACACACCGAGTGCATACTGGGACACGAAGTCCTGGTTAACTGCGCCGCCACCGCATGCGAATGGGATCTTTATTCCCTTTTCGAGGAGCTTGTCATTAACTTCCTTGAATGCATACATGGTGGTGGTCATGAGTGCAGTACCTGTGACCATGAGGGGCTTGTTTGCAATAACTGCTGCAATAACTTCGTCCACAGGAACGTCCCTTCCCAGGTCAACTACATCGTAGCCGTTTGCCCTGAGGAGAGCTGTAACGATGTTCTTTCCGATGTCGTGGACGTCACCTTCTGCAACATGGCAGACAACGGTTCCCTTGGTTTCATGGGCAGTTTCGGAGTTTTCCTTACAGAACTCGATACCGTTCAGCATCGCATCAGCAGACATCATGACGTTCGGCAGGAAAATGACACCTTCGTCGTAGAGCTTTGTGACAACACCCATACCGACCATGAGAGCATCGTCGATAAGGGCAATCGGGTCCTTGCCTGCATCCATTGCTGCCTGGAGACCCTCGATAACGTCATCTTCTTCTCCTTCGAAGATAGCTTTTGCAATCGGGTAAATTAATTCGTCTTTAGGATAGATCTCTTCTGCGGCATCTTCAGGCGTCATCGCCTTTTCCAGAGCCACATTGTACCTGGTTAATACCTTTTTCAGACTTGCCTCTGTAAAGTCCAACATATTTATAAACCTCCGTTTTAGTTTTTGGCAAAAAGGTCGTCACCGTTCCAGGTCTGCATTCCCGGACATATTCGGCATCGTGAGGTTCCGGCTTTACCTCCGTGAAGCTTTTTCTTTCGGTGGTGTTCAGCCCTGGAAAGACCGCAGCGCATCCGTATTTATCGGATTCGATCTCCGGATTTTTCCCTGGTATATACCTGCGAAAGAATCTCTCCTTCTTCGCCGGAACTTTTACCTTTTTGATTGGTTTGCGTATCTGTAATACCGACACGCTTACACAGCATAATTAGGGGAAATCATCACATATACCATAACCGACGGAAATTTTTTCATGGTTTTTACATGGCAATATGGGGTCTGAAATTTTGGGGCGATTGCTCTACTTCGTGCTCAGAAATTTTTTGCTCTCTTTTTCCTGATAAACAAGCTTTAAATTTTTGAGGCAAATTAGCTAAAGTTATCAACTTTTTTTAAACTTTATATCTTCGAAACATTCGATCTTTTTTTAAACAATATTATTATTCAGATAAAGCCTGTCAAAAATTTCAATGTTCGTAATGTACTCTTTCAATTTTACGTATCTTGCTTATTTGCTCAGTTAAAGTGTCGGCAACTCTAAACTCTGGCCAGTGATATCGTTTTCATTGAAATTCGATAATTCTTCTAAACTCTTTATATTATGTTGTCTAGATTCTCTTACGTTTGAAATTATTCATCCAAATTCTTTTATATAAATGGGCATATCGACTATCTCCAATATATGGCACAAACTTTTCCTCCTATTCGGGTCGTACACGAACAGACCGGAACTCGAATTTTCATTCCCCTTTGTGCGGATTTTTTAGTGTCACATGATGCAGATATTCTATATTTACAGAAAAACGCGATAGGAGTGATTTTGAATGCAACCTGAGTTGATAGATGTCGTATTTCGTTCCCCGAAAAGAAGAGACCTCCTTTTACTCCTGGGAGAGGAACCAAGGACAATGGAAGAAATTAAGACCCTCCTTGATGTTTCTCCCACGGCTATCTTGCCCCAGATCAAAAGGCTTACAGACAGTGACCTGGTTATTCACAAAAATGGCAGCTACGAATTGACAGATATGGGAAATCAGGTCTTTAAAAAAGCTCAATCCCTTGTCAACGTTCTTACTTTGCTCGAACGAGATAATTACTGGATCGAACATGACCTCAGTGGAATTCCTCAGCATCTTCTCGACAGAATAGGGGACCTGAAGGACTGCAAGCTGGTTGAAGCCGACCCAAGCCAGATTTTTGAACCAAGTATGGAACTTTTGAATTTCTTCTCGTCTTCAAGTTATCTTATGGTATTCTCATCCTTCTACAGGCCTGAATTCCTTCCCCTGTACTCAAAGCTCGGAAGGCTGGAATCAGACGTTACCCTTCTTTTCACTGAGTCGGTACTCGAAAAGATTCTGCACAACTATGAAAGGAAAATAAGGAAACTTGCCAGGCTGCAGAATACCGAGCTTTTTATCTGCAACAATGGGGTCAAGTTGGCTGAACTGTTCGTATCAGACCGTGGAATGGTAATCTCTTTCTTTGACAGTAATGGAAGGTTCTATCACGATTATATTTCATGTTCCGAACCTGAGGCCATAAACTGGGCAAAGGAGCTTTTCGAGTTCTATAAATCAAGATCCTGGCAGATAGAAAGCGAAAAATGTATTGATAATCTGGTCTGTACAACCGAAAACGAAGCTTTTTCGGAATCAATGTTGCTCAGCCTGCACTGAGATATAAGGCACGCTTTATGCAAATAAGGTACGCTTTATGCAAATTTGAGTTTTCGAGTTAGATACCAATCAAATTCCAGATATAACTCCAGAATTTCTTTCAGGTGGTTAAATCGAATGAGTACGGAACTGCAGTTAATAGATACAATTTTTTTTTCGGACAAAAGGAAAAATCTGCTTCTACTCCTGAAGGACGGGCCAAAAACAATTGAGGAAATTAAGACCGGACTTGAAGTCAGCTCCAGCCCTATTATGGCCCAGATCCGTATCCTGCTCAAGGACGGGCTGCTGGTGCAAAATGGAGCTAGTTACGAGCTCTCGGTAAAAGGAAAGCTTATTGTCCCCAAAATGGAGCTTCTTCTATTTACTTTTCAGGTCTTTGATGAAAACCACGATTACTGGGCAAGACAGGATTTGCGGACTCTTCCTCCTCACCTGCTGGACCGGATCGGAGAGCTTGGCAGCTGTAAGGAGCTTGTACCTGACAGAACCCATATCTTCGATTACCCTCCTGAAATTATGGACCCGCTTTACAGGTCCAGGACAGTTATGGAAGTTTCTTCGTTTTTCCGCCCAGGTTATCCGGGGCTCTATCTGGACCTTGCAAAAAGAGGGATCGAAGTTTCACTTGTTCTGGAGGGGGCAATATATGAAAAGCTAATTTCCGACTACAGGGGAGAGGTAGAAGAGTTCATAAATATGGAAAACACGCGCCTCTTTGTCTGCTACCATAAAATTGAGCTTGCTTCCAGTATTGTTACCGATCGTTTCATCTCCCTATCCATGATCTCTAAAGAGGGAAGATACTATAATCATGAGATGGTGAGCTTTGAGAAAAGCGCCCTTGCCTGGGGACAGGAACTTTTCAACTATTACAGGGATATGTCAGAACAGATCACTCAAATTTAAAATTTTTTTCCCAAAACTTAAAATAATCTTAAGTTCCAGCTTCCTTAAAGAATGAAAAAGCAAGGTTTCCAGGCAGTAGTTGACGAAAACACTGAAATCCTGATTCTCGGGTCCCTTCCGGGAGATGTATCTATCAGGAAGCATCAGTACTACGGGCATCCCGGCAATGACTTCTGGAGGCTGCTCGGCAGCATTATCGGAGAAGACCTTCAGGGTATGGATTATAAAAACAGGCTCGAGACCCTGATGAACCACAGGATAGGCCTCTGGGATGTGTTTAAAGCCGGAAAAAGAGACGGAAGCGGGGACTCAAAGATAAGAGACGAAGAAATAAATCAATTTTCAATATTGAAAGAAATAGCCCCAAAGCTAAGGCTGATCTGTTTCAATGGCAAAAAATCAGGGAAATATGACCCGATTCTAAGGGAAATGGGGTATGAAACAAGAGTTCTTCCCTCTTCAAGCGGAGCAAACAGGCGATTTATAAAAAATAGAAAATCGGAATGGGAAGCTGCTTTCAAACGCTGAAAGGGTCTCCTTGACCCGGACCTTTTCCCCATTCTCCCGAATATTTCAAGTTTCGTCCACAGAATGAACTTTGAAATATACAATTCCGGCTCTTTCAGGTCATTCAACTTTTATAGCCTGTACGGGGCAAGCTTCTTCACAGGCTCCACAGTCTACACATTCGTCTTCGTCTACAACTGCACAACCTTTATCCTCATCAATAATGATTGCTTCTACAGGACATTCTTCCACACAGGTTCCGCAGGCTGTACATTCTTCTTTGTTGACTTTTGCTGGCATATTTTATAGCTCCCTTATTTCGTTTTTTCCTTACTTTTTTCTATACTTTTCCATACTATTCCATTAAGATCAGTATTTTTGAAGCATATTCGGGATTTAGAATCCGAGTTAATCCAACTCAATTTTTATTTATGTTATTATATATATATAAACTTACTCTTACCCATCTCACAGCTCCGTTTTACCTGCTACACTGCCTTTTTGTTCTCCTTTCACTTGCTGATTATCCGGTCTTCTCCCAGCATATCCAGAATTTCAAGCAGCTTTCTTTTGCGCCTGTTAACTTCCCTTAGCTCCCTGAGATAGGCTTCCCACTCTTCTTTTTTTCCAATGGCTTGCAGTGCCTCCTTTACTTTCCGGATGTGTACTGATGCTACTTCATATGAGCTTACTTTTGTTTCGGAGATCAGATTTTCTGCAAGTTTTTTCCAGATCTCAATTGCAATTTCAGGATATTTGCCCTTTACTGCATTTGCAATTTCATTTTCTGAGATGGAATTCCAGTATCTTTCGGCTTCACCTTTGCTTTTTTTAAGCTCCTCATACCAGCGGACCACTTCTTCAGCATCATTTTCTTGAATAGCTATTTGTATTAACAGGTCAAGGGCGGGAGGTTTAATTTTTCTTAATGAGCCAACCTCCAGCAGCCCTGTTTTCGGAAGAATACCAGGAAGGATTGAAGTTTCTTCCGTAATTTTGGCATCGCTGGCCGGGAGTTCTCCGTTTCTCAGGTACTGGAGAGCAGCTTCCCGGATCTCCTGCCATTTTCCGATTTTTCCGGCTGCTTTCTGCATCCCAGTATAGCTGGCCAGCTGGGGAAACCTGAAAAACTCTTCTGTTTCAAGGGCAGTTACAAAAAGCCAGTTTCCTTCGTTTTCTTTAATTTCAAGGAGGAGCTGCAGAAGTTTGTAGGCAGTTCCAGGTTTATCTTCCCTGGTTTCTTTGATTCCCCTATAAATCCATTTTTCTGCTTTCTCTTTCTGTCCGGAACCGAGCAGTTCTCTGACAAGCCTTACATAATTGCCTGTTCTTTCGGCTTCGAGCTCACAGATCGGGATAACCTCTTCAGAAAGCCCGGATTTTCTCAGGGCATCGATAAGCCTGTCAACAACATAATCCCGCTCCCAGGATGAGTCGTACAGAAGATTTCCTGCCCTTTCAGCTTCCTGCAACCGAATTTTAAGGGCTTCTGCAAACAGCCTCCACTCTTCCTGAGTAAAATCTTCTTTCCAGAAAGTCTGTTCATTAAGAATGTTGTAATTGTCTTTTAGCTCAATTTCAAGGGCATAAAGCATTTTCTCATGTGCAGGAAGAGAGGATTGAGATAAGGCTCTGAACACCACGTCCATGCAGCTGGATATTTTTGTTCCTATTTCCCCTTCTTCGTCATATTCCTCAATTCTTTCATACCTGTCCATGAGCTCTTTTCCGATATCCAGCAGCTCGTCAGGGTGGCCTGAATCAAGCAGGCTTTCCAGCCGAACCTGCACGTCTGAAAAATCAGGCACATCCTCGCCTTCATAATTCCAGAAATCATAGCCCCCTGTTTCTCTCCAGAGCTCGTCCAGTTCGGAATAGATGCCCCCAATAATTCCGTCCGCATTTTCTGATGCAAGGTTCTGCCGGTCTCTCAGGTACCTGCCAAGCATGGCATCTTTTTTTGCAAATGCTATCAATATCTCGATTAATTCCGGTTTTTCCAGCTGTTCCAGATACTCGCGGAGAGCCCGTGAAGATTCCCCTGCCTCATAGGCTCCGGAAGTTTCAGCTCCTGCATATCCTCGTCTGGCTCTTGCAATAAGCGGGTCTTCTTCGGCAATAACCGGAACTTCTTCTCCCTGCTCTATGCGTTCGAGATATTCAAGTACGGCTGCAACTCCGTGTTTGCAGTCATGTCCAACAGGGCAGGTGCAGATCGAACTTAGTTTTCCGTTTTCCAGGGAAACTTCTGTGAAATACTCTATTGTCCCCTCTACCCGGGCTACCAGGCTGCCTTCGGAGGTGCGTTTAATCTCTTTTACCCGTTCCTCTTCCTGGTACTTGATCCCCTTTGCAGTGGCTTTCCCTCCAGCCCAATCCTGGAGATCACTCCATTTAAGTTCCTTGAAAGGATCGGTATTTTTGCTTTCTGCTGGCATAAGTGATTATTTAGATAAGGTGATATAAAAATAGAATTATAACTCTGTTATATAATCCGGTTATTTTTAAATATTCGGTTGCAAACCAGAATTCAGCAAGGATGAACTCTTATTTTTTTACGAATTGGAAACGGGTTCATTGATAATAATTCCGAGGGGAATTGCTGTATCCACATTGAGGAAAACGTTCTCCTTCAGATCCGTTTGCAGGCCTACCCCAGGATCAAATTCACTTCACCACGATAGTAGCGTAAAAGCGCTCTATTATCGAACTTTCTCCTTCCCAATCACGCCATTTTCTAATGCTAAGCCTGTGAGGTCCAGCTTCTGATGCGCGAAACTGGAATACTCGCACGCCCCCTGCACCAATTGCATCGCCAGCTTTCTCGAAACTGTCACCTACCATTTCCAATCCTTCGGCGGCCTCCACTTTCCATCGGTAGCCTGTAGTGGGATTTTCATCCAGGCGTACAGTCACGACACTTTGAGCCTCCACTTCTACAGTACGGCCCTGATCCTGATTGTTAAGTATTATCGCAAAATTCCTCCCTGAATTTATTCAGATCTCTACTTCTAAGAAAAGCAGCGGCAAGAAACTTATATCCTCAGCCGCTTCCGCAAAGTTCGCATGTTTCCACCTTATGCATCCCATTATCATCAGCACATCTCATGGATTCATGGATCATACCACCGTTTTTTCCAAATGCAATTATCTCGAGCGCGGTCCAGATGCGTGGTTCTGATCCGGAAACTGTGTGAAGATCGTTTTATCAGGAGCTCTCTTGTGGTCTCCTGAATTCTTGCGGTCTCCTGAATAAATGAGTTGCTTCGACAGGATAGATCTCTCCAATTGCTCCGGACGATCCAGCCTTTTTATGTTCGATACATATTCACCGGGTTTTGCAAGCTCAATGGTCTGGAACCTTCAAAGTTCAAGCCCGAAATTCCCTGTGTCAATCCAGTTCATTGAGATAAGAGACCAGAAGTCCACTGCAAATTTGTTCAGGACGTATTCATAGGGCAGCCAGCCATATCCCTGGTCTCCCCAGCCTGGGCCCCATGAGTTGCGGATCAGGAGGGCACCGATGGTTTCCTTGTCGCTGAGTCTATTTTTGATTTTCATGTTATTGTCATATCCGACAGCAACGACTGCGTGGCCCCATATTGCCTTCTCTTTGGGTCCAGGGAAGGGGAATCCGCCTTTGACATCTGAATCGTTGAAGGAGGGAAACCCAAAAAAGCCGAACATTGAGGGTATCCCTGCCGCAAGATACTTTTTCACGCTGAAAAGGACATCTGCGGGTGGGAAATTCATGCCCTGCGGGTCGTGGCAGAAATACTTCATGGCTTCGAAATTGTCGGCAAGCGAATATGCAAAGTTTGAGGGTTCTTCATCAAAGGTCGGTTCCCCCGCCTGTCCCGGGGTTTTCCTGTCAGTATAAGGATGATATTTTTCGGGCGGGACACCGCAAAAGGCTATTGCGGCTATGGTATTCCGGAGCCAGGCCCCGGTATCTCCCTTGACTCCCATCAGGTTTCTGGTCGTCTTGTAGACAAAAAGCCTTGACCCATTAATATAATTCCCAAAGGCCCGCCGCTCGAAGTACTCAATTACTCCTACACATGCGTGGGCAGTACAGGAGCCCAGATCCATCTGGTTTTCAATCGGTGAACACCAATTCCTGAGATCTACCAACGTGGGCAATTCCGGGGCTTCAAATTTCTTTGTGAAGGGCTGGATGCCGAGTTTTTCTGCCATATCGGGAATCTTTGCATCTTCTTTTGTAGTTACTTCTGTGTAATCTCTTAAGTCCGGTAACGGAGGGAGCCAACCAGTCCCAAAAGTCTGTCCAGTTTCCGGAATTTTCACCTTTTCATAAGCAGCTGCCATACCAATCATTTCATACCCCACTCTTTTCGATTTATTTTTTGATTTATTATTTTTTGATACTTTATAACAAAATACGCCTGCTCTCATGTTATTATTTTAAAAGAAGAATTATGGTCTTTACCGTTTTTTACAGTCTATTAATAATCGGCCGCTACTTTTCCAGGGCATTAAAATACCACAGCCCTTTCTGGTTTTCTGCCCTGTCTGCACTTCCTGGTGCCGTGCCATGTAAGCCTGGGATGCTGCCTCTGGTCCAGACAGAAATTTAGGGTATCTGCGGACCATCAAGAAGCTTCGAAGTAACAGCGAGATTCATCCGAATAATGTCCAGCGCGAGTCCGTAGTGGATGTGATCAAGCATGTCATTAGCAGTATGGATATTGGCATTTGAGCTATCAGTTCCCTCGATCGTGAGAACCGCAGGGATAAGCTCATCGATGAAAGGTACATGATCACTTCCGAATGGGCTTTCTGATGTCTGGACAGTCAGTGATGTGTATGTGGCAGCAGCTCCTGCAAGTTCTTCCATTAGATTCCGGGAAACTGGGGCTCCCTCGAGCAGGACAGCTTGAGATGCGGTATTTAAGGTCGCAACCATATCCATATTGATAACTGCACTAATACGGGCGCGTTCATTTTCTGGCAACCCTCTGACATATTGTTTGCTCCCATGAAGTCCTTCTTCCTCCCCGCCAAAAAGGATGAGCCTCAGGTCATGTTTTGCAGGATGCTCAGCAAGCACGCGTGCGATCTCCAGAACTCCCGCAGCACCGCTTGCATTGTCGTCTGCACCTGGAGCAGGCGCATTCTCCCCGCCTCTTATGTTAATCGAATCCAGGTGAGCAATGACAAGCACCAGTTTACGGGATCCACTTTCACTACCCTGACGGTCTGCCACGACATTATAGCTACTGCCTTCTCCAATATTGATTGGATACAGTTTCACCTGGTAACCAAGGCTCTGTAACTGATCTACCGCCCACGCTGCTGCGCTGGCAAATTGGGAGCTCAGGGAATGACGAGTCAGGAAATTCACCAGCGAGATCAGGTAAGAACTGTACGTAGATTCTGATATAGCCTCAATATTTGCCTGTACCCGGGGAACGGCCGCCCTGGCTTCAGGTTTTACTATATCCATAATCACGCTGTCCATTGCCAGCGGGCGCACTGTCCACCAATCATCCTTGCTTTCAGCGAAAAGGCGTACTTCTTCGGGGAGCAAGTCGACCACTAAATAGCGGCCTTTTTCGATGACTATCCTGGCTTCCGGATATGTGTCCTGGAATGCCCTTCCAGTCTGGATGACAAGGTAAAGCTGGCCTACCAGCTCGCAACCTTCTGCCTGGTCGAGGCTCATGCCTGCCTGTCTGGCTTTATTGGCGAAAGCATCCCATTCTTCAGAAGCGGTCCATTCTACAGTCTTATCCCCCAGACGGGCCCAGTGCGCTCCGAAATTCCTTGCCGATTCCTCAGCACGGCTCTTTTCGCTTGAATCCGAGAGTACTATGTACTTCCCCGTAATCTCACCACCATGTACAGATCAGGAAGATGCTGGCAGCTCCCGCACTTTCAATATCTCCGCGTCACACTGAAGAATTTCCAGGATTCGAGGCTCCCGAACATTACCTTCGAAAGATACACGCACACGTCCAGGATCCTCCACCTTCCAGCGTCCATTAATTCCACGGGAGGCATCAGTAGGGCCAATTTCCCAATCGATGAACAACCCATCAGGCCTGAACTCGATTCCTCCCCGGCCGCGAGCTCGCGGAAACTCGTACTCAACTGGCCTATACACAGTTATCCCATTCGCATCTTCCTCAAAGGAGTGTGTCCATCTCCGGAAGATCTCATCAGGTAAATCGGTCATAGTTTGTCCTTTATATTTGCCCGTACCAGATCAGAAGTTACCAATTACCCCGCCCACATATCCATAACCGGTACTGACTGGCCCCGTTTAAACGAGATCTCATTTATGAACAGTGCAGCTCCGATACCGGTAGCAAACACTCCAGGGCGTTTCACATCGATGGCTTTCCTTCCATCTTCCTTGTAGGTTTATTCTTCGACGGTGCTTTTTCCCTCTCTGTGCTTTCCGCCGCATTGAGAAACGATGACCGTGGTCCTTCGAGGCACGCATTTATACGAGTTGCCTGACCTTGCGTGAACATAACCATGCAGTTGTCGTCAACGTAGTCCATGTAATTCATGAACATATCGCCGTTTGGCCCGTTGTTACAACTAACATGTGGGAATGCCGGAACGCCAGTATTACTCCCTGCCTGGTTTGGAGTGTCATCAACCCCGTCCGAGCCCGTGCATCCACTCCAGTCATCACCCCAGATGTGGAAAAGGTTCAACCAGTGACCAATTTCATGGGTCGCCGTCCGTCCCTTGTCAAATGGCGGTAAGGCAGTTCCAGTGGTACCAAACCCTGTGTGAGTAATAACAACACCGTCTTTTTCAGCGGGACCTCCGGGAAATTGCGCGTAACCCAGTAGACCGCCGCCAAGCGGACAGACCCACATATTTAGATAACGGTCAGAAGGCCATGCATCCTTGCCGCCAGTGGCTCCGAACTTCATTTTGTCACTGGAATCGAAACGTTCCACTGAGGTCTGGGTGCGAGTTATTCCTGAAGTCGGATTTCCATTCGGATCTTTTGTTGCGAGGAAAAACTCAATCCCCAGGTCTGCCGGGAGATTGCTCCAGACAGGAGGAACCTGCGACACGTCGGGATTCGACTTACGGAAGTCTTTGTTGAGGACATCCATCTGGCTCTGTATCTGGGCATCAGAGATATTCTGCTCTTCTTTATTCCATATAACATGAATTACCACAGGAATCCGGACGATTCCTGTCCGAAAGAGTGCCCGTAAGCCCATTTTATATTCAAAAGCCAGATTTTCAATTCGAGTGCGCTCTTGCGCATATGATGTCGACTCTGCTAACAGTCTGAGATGAACGTCCATTGTTCCACAGGTGCGTTTAGTTGGTATCTCAGGTGACGCTTCCTCTATCTTCTTACCTTCAGATTTTTTCACCATATTTATACATCCCCACTCAATTAATTGTTCGGAACTCCGGATTTTGACAGTAAGATATGTTTCGATGTCATCTCATGTTAGTTGGATCTTTATCGATCTAAGTATCAACCCTTATCTTCCCGAATCTACAAACCCGTGTCTGCGTGAATAAAAAATGGCAAACTTTTTACAGACCAATAACTGATCCAAATATCCAGCGAATAATAATTCTTCTCTGACAGCTAATGCATCGATTCCATATATCCTCAATAAACCCAGGATACACACAGATGAACACATATGATTTCAATTCGTGTTTATCCGTGTCCATTTGTAGTTTTTCATGGGAACTCTTTGGCAAGTGTTGATTTCAAAGTCCAGTTTTATTCCCATAATTTGGAATCATGCATAATTCTACCCTGACAGTTTGAACTAAATTAGGTTCCCAAATTAAGCTCCCGGAGTTCTTATCAATTACATAATTATATAAATATTATATAATAATACTGGAACTTAAAATACTCAGCAATGTTTAGAATAAATCAAGCTTCTTACCTTTTTATCTTTTTTAAAATCCACCTGGCCCAATTAATTTCAATGAATGGCAAGTAAAAAGCATTAAAAAAGCACAGCATTCAGTAAATACCCTTAAAAAATTCTTTTGTTGATGCTTAACTTGCACTACACAAAAGAATATTACCTACTTCCCACAGAAATCTACAAAAATACCATCGATTTTCTCAATACGGCAGAGCGTAAAAATTCATCTCACCTTTAATGAATAATAGTGGGCAAATCGGCAAATAAATTCTACATTCGTGTATATGTGCGGAATATCGGTTCTAAATGTATTTAAAGGAGAACACATTTTGTAAATTTTCAATAAGTCCAGAGGGTGAACAGGGCGAGATATATCAGAGAGAAAATTTTTTATAAAAGAATGTTCTATTTTTATTTGAGATACTTTTACAACTTTTTCATTGAGAAAATGGGGTTATTTCTTTGTATTTTATGATAATACTTTCAACTTTTAGCCTTAGTTTAATATCTCAGGTTAATTGCTGCAACGGGTATTAAATTAAATTGCATTGATTGGTGCCTATTTTTTGGAAAAGTGAAAAGTATACAAGATCGCAGGACAGACTTTTTAAGTTTGAACTGTCTACTGAAAAAAACTTAAAAAATTCACTCAATCGGTATGAAGAACTGTAGAGAGATATAGAGAGTCACTACCTCTTCAATATATCTCTTCATTGTTAAAGAGATATGTCGGGAGGGTAATTAATTCTGGATTGATAATGTTTTCATTGCCAGTAAAGCATTGGAGCTTTAAAGTTGTTTTCTATTATAATCTTTGGAAAATTTAAGTAGTTGATGTGGAGACTATCCCAGGAAATTTCGATTACAATGGTCGTTGATTAAATCTAAACTAATAGGATAAAACAATGTAAGGAATATTCGACATAATAGCTCGGATTGTCCTATTAAGTTTCGGTCCGCATACTGTAGCATCAAGTCTAGCCTAGGATAACCACATGGAGGACAGAATAAGCCAAATGCATGGACATAACCACAACGTGTTTTCACATCAGTCTTTTTTGGCATGTCACTGACAGTCAGCAGCACGTAGCAACAGTTTTAGTGGCTCCACTGATCAAAGCTGTAACGATGGTTCGTGTAAAAATTATACCGACGATTCAAGTAACAGCTATACCGACGGTTCAAGTAACAGCTATCCCGACGGTTCAAGTAACAGCTTAAGTGATTCCACTGATCAAAGCAGTAACGATGGCTCCTGTAACAATTGTAACGATGGCTCCTGTAACAATTGTAACGATGGTTCAAGTAACAGCTATCCCGACGGTTCAAGTAACAGCTTAAGTGACTCCACTGATCAAAGCAGTAACGACGGCTCTACAGATAGTACTACAAGTGCAAGTTTTGTAACCGTTCATCCACATGAAGGAAATACGTATTGGGTTGGTGCAGATGGTCACCAAATATCATTGATAAATAATAATAGTGCTGTCAATCCTACGTACAGTCAACTGCTATCCTTTATCAAAAAAGACAAAACAGATGAACAAAGATACATTCCTGGAAAATATACATGTGGAGATTTTGCAGAGACAGTACATAACAATGCTGAGAAGGTGGGATATAAAGCTGGATGGGTTACAGTCGATGGGGTAAACCATTGCTGCAATGCGTTCCAGACATCAGACGAAGGAATGATATATATTGATTGCACTGGCTCTCCAAACGGAGGGGAATCTTGGGATTCCAGTGTAAAATTAGCAAATGGAATTGAGTATCAAACAATTCCTTTGTTTATTAAGAACGTTTATTTTGATCCGATGGGTATTATAAGTTCGTATGAAGTGTATTGGTGAGGAGGTTTAAACCTTCTCCAAATTAAGGTCGTGTCCGTGAGTCATTGACCAAATCTGAAAAAACGGGCACACCTACCTTCTTTGTCCAGATTTGAGGACCAATCCTCTGTTTGCGGTTTTCAGTAACTGTCCTCCACGACCGGAATTCTGAATAAAAATAAACAAACCAGACCTGAAACAATATTTATACTCATCGTCTTATAAAATTTGGAATTTTTGAGTTAATAACTGCTTTTTTTGAGTTAATAACTGCTTTAATTCTGAATCACATTGACCAATGTATTCAAAGAAGCTTTCTACTTGTTTCAAGAATTCCTCAAATTTCTCATAGTATTATGTATCCTCTTCAAATTCGAGGGAGTATTTTCCAACTATATGGGCTCTTCGCTGTTTCGAGTGGGTAATTTACATCCATTTCTAACTATGGAAGTAGCATGCATAAAATTTAGAAACGTTTGTTGTTGAAAATCACAGTCAAGCTCGATGTTTTTCATTTTGGCCGGACAACTGTCTAACTAAGCAATTATTTTCAACCCATACAAAACAGCGAAGAGCCCATAAATATTAATTTCGGGATAGGCTCCAAGTTTAAAACACATTTATCAAATACTAGATGCCGTCTAATTCCCCTATTATCAAAAATCTATGTAGAAAAAGGCTTTTAGAATCTTTTAGTGATCCATAGGACTTAGTCCCATTTTATGTAATTTAGTTCTGTACTTAGTAAGTTACTACTCATTTAAGTCATTACTTAGTTAAATTACTTTAATCAAGTTACTACTTATTTAAGTCATTACTTAGTTAAATTACTTTAATCAAGTTACTACTCATTTAAGTCATTACTTAGTTAAATTACTTTAATCAAGTTACCACTTAGTTGAGTTACATCCCTCCTTTGTACGTCTTCTTCATACATCGGGGACTGAACCTATGGATCAACTATATAAATGTGATAAAAAGTATAAGTAGATAACGATGGGAAAAGGTAAATAGCTTCTTGCACAAGAGAAAAATCGACTATAAAATCAAAAAAATTCAGGTCGGTAGTTTCTAAGATACATTTATGATTACAGCCCCAAAATGGATTAATCACCTTTTTTAAAGAGCTGACCCCAAAACTCAAAATTGCTTCTCCTAATTTTAGAATTTGAATGATAAATGTAGCTTCTGATCCTGAAAATAATTTTGAAATTTTACGGATTCGACTCTTTCTAAAATATGGCTGTTAAGGATGAAAGGCTTATCATCACGTTTGGCATTTTTGTGTATATCTGCGGAAACTGGGTAAAATAATTACTTAAAAAATCAGATAAGAAAGTGAATAATACCAGAAATCTATTTTAATGTAATCGGTAAGGTTGAAAGATAGCTGAACAAAGGGGAAAAATAAAATGGAACTGATAATAGATTCCGAATTCAAAAATTTAATACCTCCAATGAAACCAGAAGAATTTCAGGGCTTAAAAGAGAGTATTGTGAATAATGGATATGATATTTCATATCCCATTGTTATTTGGGATAATATTATTATTGATGGTCATAATAGGTATTCAATTTGTAAGGAGTTCAATATAGAGTTTCCAGTATCTGAAAAAGAATTTAATGACAGGTTTGAAGCGATAAATTGGATCATTAATAATCAATTGAATCGAAGAAGCATGACCAATGAGCAGAGATCATATTTGATTGGAAAGAGGTATCAGGAAGAAAAAAAAGAAGAATTTAGACCAAAATTTGGAAATAATTTAGTCACTTTACGACCCAAAAATAGTGTAATCGAACAAAGAATAGCAGAGAAATACAAAGTAACTCCTGTAACTGTAAGAAAAGCAGAGAAATTTGCTAATGCAATAGATGAGGTTGCTAATAACGCTAGTATAAATCCTTATAAAATGCTTGGTAGAGAAATTAAAGGTACGAGAAAAGATATAGTTGAATTATCTCAAAAGCCCGCTGAAGTACAAAAAGAAATTATTGAAAAGGTTGGGAAAAAAGAGATTCCTAATATTAAAATTGCGTTGAAGGAAATTGAAGAAAAAGAAATTTTTGATGAAATTAAAGAAGAGAAGGAAATAGATTATAAGGAAATTGAAGAACAAGAAAATGAAAAAGAATCTAGTAGCCCTTATGATTTAGCTGAAAAAATCTTCGATATAATAAATAATTATAAAGAAGAGTATGATGACGTCGATCTGGAATTCATTAAAAATACACTAGAAATTGTAAATGAAAATCTAAATGAACGAGTAAATATATAAAACCCAAAAATTTTCCTCGCGTTTTTTAAATTTTATTCATTTGTATTCGGTTAAGATACGATCCATAAGAAATGTTAAGGATTGCCCTTATTTCTTGAGAATCGACTCTCAGAACCCCAAATTCAAGGCTAACAAAATCGACAAGGATTGAATTAGAGGCGATTTGAGACGTCGTAGGACTGGAGTAATGAACGCTGTCAACCCGAAACAGGCTACATGAAACTATTCTCCGTCTGCGCCTTTCTAATCGCGGCCAGCGTTTTTCGTTATATGACATCCGGCAACAGAAGAATTAAAAGTTATTGACTTTGAGAAAAAAGATGAAAAAAATATATGGATTGGCCTAATTACCAGGAGGTCTTGGGAAATGAAAGAAAGTTTATTTCATAGGAGTTCCGACCCGGTATATACCACCCTCGACGATTGGATTCTACACGAAGCGATCCCGTTCTCTGTCGATTCGTCCGAAACCTTCAACGCTTCCATCGACAGGGTCATAGCCTCACTTGACGAATCGGTGGAGTTGCTTGGCTTTGGAGAAGCACTTCACGGCGGCGAAGACATTCTTATATTTCGCAACCGGCTCTTCCAGCGCTTAGTGGAAACGCATGGCTACAGCGCCATTGCCATCGAAAGCAGTTTCCCTCGGGCTCGTGTAGTGAATGAGTACATAGCCGGTCACGGCCCTGCATCGTATGAGGCTGTACAGGACACCGGATTTAGCCACGGCTTCGGCCGGCTCAATGCGAATCGAGAACTCGTGGAGTGGATGCGGCGCTACAATGCCGCCCCTTCCCATAGCGTCAAACTCCAGTTCTACGGCTTCGATAGTCCGACAGAGATGATAGGCACCGATAGTCCGAGGCAAGTCCTGCATTTTGTGCTCGATTACCTCTCCTCGATTGATAATGACAGCAGCCAGGAGCATCGCGAACGCATCGACCTGCTTCTCGGCCAGGACGCCGATTGGGAGAATCCTGCTGCAGCACTTGACCCGACGCAGTCAATAGGCCTGTCACCAGCCGCAACTGCGCTGCGAATTGAGACGGAAGATCTTATTTCAGAACTATGCGTACGCCGGCCCGAACTGGTGGCTAAAAGTGACAAAAGCCACTATCTGGAAGCCATGAATTATGCGTCTGTGGCACGGCAGCTATTAAACTATCATGCTGTGTTGGCGCAAAATTCGGGCGATCGGCTTGTCCGACTTCTCGGCATCCGTGACGCGTTGATGGCGGATAATCTGGCGTACATGGTGTCCTTTGAGCGTGGCCGGGGGAAAGTGTTTACCTTTGCTCACAACAGCCATCTGAAGCGTGGAAAGGCTCAATGGCAATTGGGCACTGACTTGTTAACATGGTGGCCGGTGGGATCTCATCTCAATGAGATGTTCGGCCCGCGCTATGCCGTTATCGGTTCGGCAGTGGGCGTTTCTGATGCCAATGGCATTGGCCAGCCCGATGCAGGCACGCTTGAGGAGAGACTGACTGCTGTACCGGGGCCGGTGCGGTTAATTCCAACTCACAGAGGCAAGGAGCTTCCAGCCTCGGAAATTGAAGCTCTTCCGACTCGCTCGGGCAGTATGAAGAACCCGACCTACTGCATCGATTCCAAATTAATTGCATATTTTTTTCATATCGCAATTCCACCAGGAATCTTATCTTTTTCTTCAACTTTATATTTCCACATAAATATCACAGGTTCCTCATTGAGTAAATTTATGTATTGAGCAATCCTATCCTTCAATTCCTCTACAGATTCTACTCTTATTGCCCTTAAAAAGCTTCTAATCATTTTGCTGAAGAAACTTTCAATAATATTCAACCAGCTTCCATGTATTGGTGTGAATACGAACTTTAACTTTCCCTTTTCCAAGGTACTTAGATATTTTTTAGTTTCTTCTGATATGTGTATTATGTAGTTATCAAGAATCACGACTATTTTTGTATCCTGGTAATCTGAAATTATTTCTTTCAAAATCTCAATAAACTCACGACTTCTATTTTTTTCAAAAACTTTGTGATGAACTTTCCCAGTAATCAGATCAGTACAAGCAAATAATGAAAGAGTACCATGTCTAATATACTCATGATCCCTTGCCATCTTAGGATATTTTCCTTCTACTGGCATCAGATCTGGATACTTATTCCCAATAGCTTGAATACCTGTTTTTTCATCACATGAAAATATTGCTCTATCTAACGTTTTCTTTTTTTTAATTTTTTTTTTAGTTTTTTAACTTCTTTATATGTGCCCAAAACTTTCGTTGCCTTTTCATCAAAATCTGGGTCCACTTTGGCGGTGTAATACTTGATTTTATGTGGTTTTATGCTACTTGCGTTCAAGATTTTTGAAATCGTTCCCTGACTTATCTTTGATAATTCAGGATGTCCTTCCTTGACACAGTTTTTCTGCACATATTTAGTTAAGAGTCTCTGTGTCCATATTTCATGTGGATACCCAAAATCTTTTGGTTTCATACATGCAATCTTGATCATCCATGCACGAGATTCGTCTGTAATAGTTCTTGGTCTTCCACCTCCTTTTTTGTCCCACTAACTCCCCAAAGCTTCACCGATTTCGACTGGCTGGCTGTTCTGGATTCAACGGCATACACCCGCGATGGGCCGCCGCTGCAATAATGAGACGATAACCCAAGGCAGTAAAACTCTTCGACGTTCTGGCAGCCGTCAGTACGGCGGGGTATGGGTTCGTTTCTCCAGAGTGAGACTGCTTAGACCCTAATCTCAGTCGATCTGATTTTTTCAGAGTATTTTTAAGAAATGTAGAATGGAAGTATCATTAACATGCTGTTCCTTGATTTCTTTAATAAATATCTCAAGGGTAAGGATTCTCAAGTAATATACACAGATTATTTGCCTGATGATGGGATCTTGCTCAGAAAATAGTCAAAAGGGGTAAAATAAGGAAAATAATCTTTTTATTGTCATAACTAAGGTGATTTCATTAAAAAGAAACTGACGTACAGTAACTTTAGCGCATTCCAGTGTACTGATAAGGGTTTAATATTTGAGATCACTCTATATAAATTTTCTAAAATTTTCTAAATCCTACATTTATTATGTTCAACATAAACTCAAAAATGGAATTTAAATAGTTTGTAATTGATTATGTTATATAGACCCAATCGGCTAGGGTTTTCAATCACGTCTAGACAGGTCTAATTGTTCCATCCTGTCTCCTCAAGCCAGGACGGGCCTGCTTCACCCACCCATCTACCTCTCGCTTTTCTAAATAATTACACAATTTAAGGTAGCTTCATTTTGTTTCTTTCTTGATTCTTTTTCTTAAGCTTCTCAAGCAAACTCAATACTCTCTCTTTTGCATCCTCTGTCTCTTTCATATCTTTGTCAATAGTGATATCCAGAATATCTCCTTCTCTGCTTTCAGGAGGCAATAAAAAGAGAGGAATATTAATTTTTATTGTCTCTTCATTTCTCACAAGCAATACTGCAATACCTTCTTCAATCCTGTCTAATGTAACTTTAAAACTCTCCATTTCCATCTCTCCAGTGTGGAAACCAGTTTTCCATTATTATCATAAAAATATGCCTTATTCCCCATCATTGTTCCAGATGGGGCTTGCTTAGTTCCCAGTATAATTCAGTAGCTGTGCTAGTCATTATAGGGTTCATCCAAAATCAATTTCATCTTCAACAGCGAAGGCTTCAGAACTTTTTCAGAATCAGAAACTCAATTGATTATTTTTAATTCGGAAATTTTTCAAATTTTTAAACTTTGTAATCAAGCATCAGAAGCCAATTACTCAAAAAATAGGATGGCTTTAAAATATGGCAAGAAAGGGGAATTTACCCACTTGCCATATTTGATAAAAGACCTCCACTATTAACTATAATTCACACTACTTTATCTTTCTTTAATTCTGGACAAGAATATACATAGTAGGCAGATCACTCCACTGATTATGCCAAACCCAGGCGACTTCGGGTTTTCTTCAGCTTCGTTACTTGCAATATTGCTCGCATTATCGCTTTCATTACTGCTTATTACTGTTTGAGCAGGTTCTGTGGCTGTTGTATTGCGTTCACCTTTTGTACCGGTTATTACAAAAGAAGAGTACCCAGGCACTTTTGCTGTGAAATGCAGGGACTGATCGTCTTCGTTTGCCAGGTTTACTGGCAGCTTCACCCATTCTTTCTTCTCGTCATCATACTTATACAGCACAATAGAAGAAGGATCTATGTTATTTTCCTGGATCCAGGGTTTTTCAACCTTGAAATTTATGGTTGCATTTATAATGTTGTCAGAGTTTCCATAGCCACCGTTTCCAACCCAGACGTTAAAGGAATTATAGATAATCCCTTCAGGAAATTCTGAAACCAATTCAGATTTATTCTTCAGGTTCTCAACAATTGCTGTAGTTTTGCCTACGGTTTTCTTTGATGTGAAGCTTATGTAATTGACTATAGTAACATTGTTTATGAAATTGAAATATACAGGCTTCTCATTAGGAATAAAGGCCTTAGTTGTGTCCTTAAACTCCACATTCTTTTGAGGTTCAGGAGATCCACCTGTAGATCCACCGGATGATCCGGAGCTGTGATGGCTGCCTCCAGAACTGCTCCCAGTGTCTTCGGCTTCTTCTGCAGGTGCTTCTGTTGGAGTCTCAGTTGGGATTTCTGTTGGAGTTTGATCAGGTGTTTCTGTTGGAGTTTCAGTTAGAGTTTCAGTTAGAGTTTCTGTTGGAGTTTCAGTTAGATTCTCTGTTGGAGTTTTAGTTGGAGTTTCTGATAGTACTGTAGAACCTGTAACTGTTGTTTTCTCCGTTGTTACTGTATAGGCAGATCCATCTGTTGTTACGGTGACTGTACCATCAACATCTGTTCTGTAAACCATTGAGGCTTTTTGTAGCGTTTCAAGTGCCTCAGTGTGTGGGTGGTCCATACTCATTCCCGGCACCAACTTCGATGATACTCACAGCAGGGCTCACAGCCGAAATGAAAGTTTCCCCACTGGAAGTGCTGCTCCCGTGGTGTCCTACTTTAAGGATATCGGCATCAACATTGTAGCCGTCTTTCATTATGGCATCTTCTGCTTCTATTCCGGCATCACCCATAAGCAGGAAAGATACGCTTCCATCAGTAACCTTTAAAACTACTGAGTTTTGGTTGAGATCATCAGTGAAATACGAGTTTCCCGGATTCAGGACCTCTACAACAACACCCGAAGCAAAGTCGATCTTGTCGCCACGCTTTACTGTTGTAAAGGGAATATTATTACTGTCGATTGTTTCGAGCATGTATTCGTACGTCCCCGAAGTATGCGGGTACCCGCTATCTAAGAACTTTCCGACTGGGAAGGTTTTGAGGATATCAGACACGCCACCGATATGATCTGCATGCGGATGCGTAGCGACCACGTAATCAAGCGATGTGATCCCTTCGCTCGTTATGTATTTAGCTACATCATCACCTGTACTTCTCTCTCCAGCATCAATAAGCATATCCTTGTCCCCATATTGCAGGAGAATTGAGTCACCTTGTCCCACATCTATAAAGTGAACCGTGAGATTTTCAGCTGCTGCAGGAGCTGCTGATGCCGTAAATAAAGCGAGAGTTAAAAATAAAACTAGGGATATTGACGCCAGGGGTAATGAATTGAAATTTTCCTCATTTTCCATTTATCTATCATCCTTTGTCTTATATTAATAAAGTTTAATGTATATAATCAAAGATTTCCTTTAAGCTTAAACCTTTTCTTAAATCTCATCTTTATATAATTCCTCTAATTTGATGGAATTTGTCGATGGAGAGGGTAAGATCGAAGCTAATTTTACGTAGAACTACCAAGGACCACGCTCAAAAACATAGAAGGAGATTTTGAGAATTTCAAGTGAGCTTAAAAGGAATCCAAAAATCAGATATTAAGGTTCAAATTATAAAAATCGTTGTCCATTCTTTGCCACTCCACTAAAAGAGGGCATTAAACAAAAAAATCAAAAATATGTGAGAGGATTAACCCCTCGTTTTCACATCGAATTTTGGATTTTGCCTTTTTTACTTTCTTTTATGCAGGAATGCCGTAATAAGGCAAGCTACCCCGCAAAGCGTTCCAAATCCTGGTATGCTTGTTAGTTTTTCCTGTTCGGGTTCCTGTCCAGGTTTTTGTTCCTGTTGAATGTCGAGTGACGTGTTATTCTGTTTGATATCCTGAGTGCTGGTTTCAGGTTTTTCCGCATTCCCGGATTCATTTTCTCCTGGTTTCCCTGTTATTGCAAAGAACGAGAATTCGGGCGTTTGTGCTGTGAAATACAGGTACTTATTGTCTTCTCTTAACAGGGTTACTGGCAGTTGCTGACCATTTTTTCTCGCTGTATCTGTTAAGGGTGATAGAAGCCTGGTCGATCTTTTTATCTTTTATCCAGGATTTTTCAACCTTGAAACATACCACTGGGTTTTCAATGTTCTTTGAGGTTGCAAATCCCCCGGTTCCAACCCATACGTTGAAGTATTTGTATACCTCACCCGCATTCAGCTCTGAAACAAGAGTTGATTTTCCTTTGAGCTGCTCGGCAATGGCGGTAGTCTTGCCGGCAGTCTTCTTTGCATCAAAAGTCACATAAACAACGCAGGTGGCATTCTTTGCGAAATCAAACTTTACAGGTTTTCCGTTTGAGATAAATGTCTGCGAAAGTTCCTTTACCTCAACATTTTTTGCAGTCTCAGGAGATCCGCCTCCGCCGCCACCACTGGAGACGCTACTGGAACTGCTTTCTTGTGTGACAGTTATTGTACTAGTTTTTGAGGCAGTACCGTTCGCATTACTTACAGTCAGGCTAACAGTATAGGTTCCTGGTTTAGTGAAAGTATGAGTGGCGTTTCTGGTTGAAGATTCGATTCCATCTCCGAAATTCCATTTCCATGATGTTGGTGATCCCACGCTTGTGTCATTAAACAACACACTCAATGGTGCAGCGCCAGATGTTACGTTTAATGTGAATTCTGCGACAGGTGCTAGATTATCGGTAACCTCAATATAATTGTATTTGGTTATAATACCCCTATCAGCGCGACCAGATACTTTGAGCATAACAGTATATTTTCCAGGTTTTTCATATGTATGAGTTGCATATAATGTTGCGTTTTCTTCGTTACCTTCAACTTGGTTGTATAGGCTAGTATTATCGCCAAAACTCCATAATCTTGAGATTATATCTTCCTCACCGTCATCATGAAATAATACAGTAAGTGGTGCATTTCCAGATGTCACATTTGATGAGAAACTTGTAGCAGAAGCAGGACCGCTTATTCCAGCAAGTACATAACCATATTTGCTTATTGTATCGCTACCAACGACGTTTGTTGCAGTTAAATTAACAATATATCCACCGTCACCTGCATATGTATGGGTTGGATTCTGGATTGTTGATGTGCTACCGTCTCCAAAGTCCCAAAGCCATGATGTTGGTGATCCTGTGCTATTATCGATAAACGATATGGCCGTTGATGAACTAACACCTTCACCGGTTGAGCGAGCCTGTTCCACTTCTGGAGAATAGAAATCTGCAACAGGTTTTACAACCGGAGTGACTGATGTCACAGTGATATAACCTGGTTTGGTTACAGAATTGTTGCCAGTGGCATTGGTTACCGTTAGAGTAACGTTGTATGTGCCGGGTTTTGTAAATGTGTGCGTTGCATTCGTTGCATGTTTTGAGTCAATCCCGTCCCCAAAATCCCAGAGCCATGCAGTAGGTACTCCTCCAGTGCTGGTATCAGTAAATCGCACAACTAAAGGTGCAGCTCCAGAAGTTACATTAGCAGTAAACGCAACTAATGGTGGCAAGGTGTTTATGGCAGAAAGATCACTCATATAGATGCCGTTATCATTAACCCCACCAGAGTCACCTCCTATTCCCCATACAATAGTACTACCATATACATCTGGTGTTGTAAGTACACCATTTTCGTAGTTAGCTACTTGAGTGCTTTGTCCTGTAGAAATGCTGTATACATAAACTCCAGCACTACCAAACTGATCAGTACCAGATTTTGCGTACACGACCTTGTCTCCATTTATATCAGTGTGAGTGCCGGTATCATCGCCTGCGTCTGGATTATTAGGATCACCACTATAAGTATTGTCACTAGTGACATCTATAGTCTTGCTAGTGGCAATATCATACATGGAGATGTATCCCATTCTGGTGTAGAAATCCGACCATATAACTTTATTACCATAAATGTGTGGTTGAGACAGATGGCCAGAATGTGGGCTTGCTGTTATAGTTTCCTTGGTGATAACATCATACACATAGATACGTGGCATATCACCATCATCATAAGAATATACTATTTTGGTATCGTGTATGTCTGGTTCCCCACCAGATGCTATCCAAGCTTGTGTTGAGGTAGATATATCACGCATATAAATGTTGGAATTTGCACTCCATACTATTCTATTGCCGTAAATAGCGGGAATACTGTTGCTGTCTATATCTTTTGTAATATAAGAACGAGCACCCGAAGGTATATCATAAACCGTGAGTTTTGGCACTCCACTGCTCTCATCATGCCACACTAATTTATTGCCGTAAATAGCTGGATAAGATGCTGCAGAAGAGCTAACTGTAGTATCTGTTTTGGCGGTCAAATCATAAACATGCATAACACCACCATTTGTCCATACCACTTTGCTACCATAAATAGCAGGATCAGAGCCACTGCCAATTCTCGTCACCTGTGCCGCTGACGCTACGGATGAAATTAAAATTAAAAACACCAAAACTAAGGTTGCTGAAGCTAAAGCTATTGAATACAACTTTTGTTTATTTTCCATCTATTCTCTTTGCCCCCCAAAATTCAAAGAATGTTAATACTTAATACACTCTAACATTCTTTATAACTTTTCATAAACCTTAACCTGTTACTAATACTGCGATTCCGAAGTAGGTTCACAAAACTTGGCTTTGGAATCTATTCATCGACTACGAATTCAGTAAATAATGAATCTATTTTGGAATCGAAGCACTCGTTTAAAAGCGAAAAAAGTACATGACTTGAAAAGTGAGGGGAACGTGAATCAGGCAGTGTACCGAAAGTTCTGTAAAATATGATTGACTCTGTATCCTTTTCTTTTCACCACAAAAAAACAGGATGCAGAGTCAATGGTTAATTTATTCTCACTTATAAAAGATTATCTTGTCGATCAGGAAGATGGAATTCGCCAGCTAATTACCTGGTTTTTAAACCTTATAATGGAGGAGGAAGCCCTCCTCCAAGCTGGCGCACAACGTTATGAGCGGATTGATTCACGTAAAGCCAGTAGAAATGGCTACAAACCCCGAACTCTTCTGACCAAGCATGGAAAACTTGAATTGTCAAAGCCTCAATTCCGTGAGTTTCCCTTTGAAACCCAGGTTTTTGAGAAATATTCGAGAGTTGAAAAGGCCATCTTAACCGCTATAGCGGAATCTTACCTTCAGGGTGTTTCCACCCGTAGGGTGGAAAAGATCATGATCGCTTTAGGAGTAGGTGAAATCTCAGCCTCTTCTGTTTCCAGGATTACTAAAGAACTGGATGAGAAGGTTGAAGAATTCCTCTCAAAACGAATAGAACATGAAATTCCTTACTTGTTTATTGATGCGACTTATTTCAAGGTAAGAGATGGGCTTCATTATGAAAACAAAGCTCTCTTCGTAGTTGCTGGAATCAGGGATGACGGTTACCGAGAGATACTTGGAACAAGATTGGCAGACAGTGAAGCTTCTATGTTCTGGGAAGATCTATTCGAGGATCTGAAAGAAAGAGGGTTAAGAGGTGTCAAGTTAATCGTTTCTGATGGTCATAAAGGAATACAGAAAGCAGTCAGAGAATCCTTTATTGGATCAAGTTGGCAGATGTGTCATGTACATCTGACAAGACAAGTTCTCAAGAAGGTGCCAAAAAAGAAGCAGAAAGAAGTGGCTGAGAAGATAAAAGAAGCATTAGTCGACCGTCAGAACTTGAATCACCTGATTAGGGAACTGGACAGTATGGGGTATAAAAGCGCAGCTGATACCCTTGAAAGTTTTCAGTATGATGTAATGAACTATATGCAGTTTCCAGAAAAACACTGGAAAAAAATAAGGACAACAAATATGATGGAAAGGACTAACAAGGAACTCAAAAGAAGAAGCAAGGTAGTTGGAGCATTTCCTAACCAGGACTCAGTATTGAGACTTGTAGTCTCAATACTAATTGATATAAATGAAGACTGGATCACAGGAAACAAGTATATAGTAATGGAACAGTAATCAAAAAAGAAGACGAAGGGGTAGAGAGTAAATTTTACAGAAAATTAGGCACACTGCCCGTGAATCAAGATAGAATCTCAAGTTTGCGACTTAATAACGACGATATTTCTGTAACAGTAAGAGATAAAGAAGGAGACCATACTATATTTCATTTCTGAAAGGTTGACGACAATATAAGAATGATAGGCTTCTGGGCTATAGCTTTCATAAATTAATTTTTCAAAAAAAACAAAAAATTCTATCTATTACATAGACATGCCCATTTGTATAATCAGATCACATATGTTGGCGCAGAGTTAGTTACCTGAGGAACTTAGTAAATTTATTGGCTCATCGATCCACTTTGAAATGTATCAATAAAACGCCTTTTTTTATAAATAAAAATCTAATATAGCTATTTCGCGCTAACTATGTTGGTTGTAATCCCTTATCTATTGTGAAACTTAACGGGAAAAAGATACGTTGGATCATTGCTCAAAAGTTGAAGGGGGAATCTACCTCGACGATAGCTGAGATCCAGGGGATCTCAGCCCGTCGAGTTCAGCAAATTTATAAAGAATACGTTGAAACTGATCAGCTTCCTCACGTTGGTAATAACCTTGGAAGGCCACGTAAACCGTTATCATCCGACGATAAGGAGTTAATTGACCAAACTTACTCCGAGTATAATTTTGGAGCCTGTTACCTTGAGATTCTCATCGAAGGCAAATATCATCGTAAGATATCTCATAACAGAATCCATAACTATCTACTCGGTATGAACCTTGCCAGTGAAAACCGGAAAAAGAAACAGAGAAGAAAATGGTGTAGATACGAACGTGAACACAGCATGTCTGCTGCACACATTGATTGGCATGAAAACCCTTTATTAGGTCTGCAAGTCTGTGCCATTCTTGACGATTCGTCAAGAATGATTATTGCAGGAGGGGAGTACGTTCATTGTAATACGGATAACACCATTAAAGTGATTGATGAACTTGTCAGAGAGTACTGGGATATATGTCCTTTAAGGGAGCTCATCATGGATCATGGAAGTGAATTCGGAGCTCACAGGATTAATGAGGATGGTTCATGGAGTAGTGAATTTAAAACGAGAATTAGAGAACTTGGAATTAAACCAATACTCGCAAGGGTCAGACATCCTCAGACAAACGGAAAAATAGAGAAATGGTTCGATACATATCAGAGGTTTAGAGGAGAGTTTGAATCGTTCGAGGAATTCGTCCAATGGTACAACAGAGACCTCACGGAGCTTTGAAACTTGAACAATTAGAGTCACCACAAGATGCATTCTGGAATAGACTTCCAATTGAGGCAAAATTCAGAATAGGAACGAGATTGTTTGGGCTGTGAAAATATGGACAAAAGGAAAAAAGTTTCAAAGCGAAATTATTTCAGGATAAAACAAATATAGCTCAATAACATCGATAGCCTCAATAACGTTGACCAAATTTTTAGAAAAACGGGGCACATTTTTAAATAATTTATAAATGTAATAGGAATATACAATATAATAAAAGTGGAGAGTGTTTATGCCCTATAAAATAGAGCTATCCTGAATTCAATATTATAACTTCACTATTATATATTTTTTCATGAAATCAATGATATTCTCTAATAGAATACCTGGTGAAAACTTAAGTTAGTATGTAGTCAGGTTGTACTTAGAAACATGTTCCCTGCCAATATAGTTCTAAGCACATAGATTTCTACTTGAGCTCATCCTCAAACTTAAAATTGGTTCCCTGAATCTCGGATTTGAACAATCAATCGAGTTTTGTGTCATTGAATCTAGTTCTGGAACTTTTATTTTGGGATGAGCTCCAGCATTTGTTTAACTCTTTGGAGACCGTTGGAGATTTTGAAGGTTGTCGGATGCGTTTATGGACTACTGAGAGGTTAGTTTACTCTTTCTGTGTTTATTCCTCTCCCATTTCTTTTCTAAATTCGATGTAATCTCTCTCGACTTCTTCGATCTCGTGTTCCATTTTATCCCTCGTTTTATGTTTTCTTGATTAATTTCAGTCACTAGAAAAAACAAATATAAATTTTTAAGATCCCAGATATTAAAAGCCCAGCGTTCATCATGCAGATCATCCGTAAATCATTATTGAATCGAGTCTTGCAGTACCTACTTTTGTCCAGTAACTGCAAATACTACAATACTGGGTTTCGCCGCCTGAGTGCAATTTCAGGTTAGCGTGGCATTTTGGACATGTTTTTAGATGTTTCATAAATAAACCCCTTGAATTTCCATTTTATATTTGATAAAGAATCTTCAGTAATGCAAGAAGAAGCCCAGAGGTGCTGTTACTGTATTCCCCAATACAGTTTCTCCGAATTTATGCTCCCCCAAGCAGATTCATTCGAAGAAGAATCAGCAACCTCTGGGAAATTCTTTTTGATGATACCCCAACTCCAGCACATAGTAATATCATAAATTATATTAAATAAATTATATCAAAAATTGTATTCAAGCAAAAAATTGTTTGACGTAAAAAATTTCAAGTCCATTATACCCCTTTTTAAGTAGAACTTACGTACTTGAACTGAAAACCAGTAACATTAAGCCCTTATGTATCTAAAGTGTAACTTTAAAGTTTCACGTTTATAATGAGCTGATCCCAAAACTCAATATTGTTTCTCAGAATTCCGTATTTCGAATAATCAATTGAGTTTCTGATTTATCCTACTTTCGGCAGGTAACTTGTATTTTTCGCAATATTTTTACTGCTAGCGTTTTTGCTGGAAAACACATATTATCTGATACCAAATGTTATTGCAAAAATGGTTCATTGTTCATATGTCGTGAGATTTGGGTTATACGTTAACCAGTTACAAACCCAATATATTTGCATAATGTTTGAAAAACGCCATAAGTAAAAAGTTCCAATATCGAATGTCGACCTGCCGAATGTAGGATTTATACAAAACAAGAGACACTTTTTTCGTAAAGCCTAACAAAAAATTCGCTATGTAAATGAGTATTCCAAATATTATAATAATGTATTATAACTCAGTATTACTTTGAAATTCGAATCGCATCGTATTGCATCGACTCTAACTCCTCTACCTTTTTGGCAAAATTAAACCACATGGGGGCTTCAGGATCATTATTACCAGGATGTTCTTCAAGCTAGTCTTTAAGATAATCTACACTCCAGACAGCTCTAACTCGTCTAGGACCAGTTTTACCATTTACGATGATTATACCACCAAGATCATCGAATTTAACGTGTTTTACGCGCAAACTACCAATCTCCCCTATTCTAGCACCGATGTCCCAGAGTAACGCAATTATTGCTTTATCGCGCTTGTTTGTTGCGGCATTGATCATTTGATTTATTTTTTCGTTTCTCGGACTCGCATATTATCCATCAAAATTCGAGAATGTATTCAGGGACGAAAAGGAAATACAATAGATTAAAACAGCTTGAAGCAACTCCGTTATGTAAACCCTATTATGTAATAGGAGGTTGACAATATAAAAACTTTCTTTGAGTTCCGTAGGAAAGGGCTGTAGAAAACAAATATAAAAAAATTTCCGATTCTACTTTTACCTCTAAGCACACCTTTTGGGAAAACTAAGTTCTCTTCTGTGGAAGCCGACTAAATATTTCTACGATAAAAACATTTATGAAAACGTCTTCATAGACTATGGAACAGACCATTAGGGAGTCTGATATTACTGAATGAAATTCTTATTGCCCCATGTGGGATGAATTGTAGTATTTGTATGGCTTATTTAAGAAAAAGAAATAAGTGTCCAGGTTGCAGGGAATCCGACATTAACAAACCTATTACTAGAGTTATATGTAAAATTAAAACATGTGAAATTTTAACCAAGAACGAATTAACATTTTGTTATGAATGTAAAAATTTTCCTTGTGATAATTTAAAACATTTAGATAAAAGATATTCCACCAAATACTATATGAGTATGATTGAGAATCTTGGAAATATTAAAAAACTTGGTATTGGGCAATTTCTTATAAATGAAAAAATAAGATGGACATGCACTGAATGTAGAGGTACAATCTGTGTTCATAAAGGCATCTGTTTTAATTGCGGTAAAAAATACCTATGATAGAGTGTCCATAAAAGGTAGTTATTTTTAGCTTATGGGCTATTCGTCAGCCCTCGAAAATTAGTCCAAAATTAAGAAAATGCCTAAGTTTTATCCTAAAACGTCGTTCTTGGGTAATCTTCTCTATTTGGGAAAACATTGAAAAAAGTGAAAAGTTTGTTATGAGACTTATATTAGAATTTTTGTTATGGGTACATTTTATGTATTGTTTTACCCTTTCACGTTGTCTCCGTTTTTTCCTGAGTATGGCTTAGTGCTTCTTTAAAGTACCCTCTTGCATAGCCCTTACTTCCTCTAATCCAATTGCCTGTCCACCTACCCCCCAGCTTCCGCTCTTTACTTCCTGAACTACTACCAATGTATGGCTACGTAGATTTTCTCCCATGAACGAGACTACAACGTCTGTCACGTCCTTAATAAGCTTCTCGATCTCTTCCTTGGAGAATACACCTTCGATGAGTTTAATATCAACAATTGGCATTTCTTTATACCCCCACATTACAGTTTAGACTTTTATGCCTACGTTTTTATTTAATCCAATTGTATAATACTTCCTTCTATAAATACACTATTTACAAAGAGAATCAGAAAGTGTTATGACCTGAAAAACAATAGGAAAGGGCAGAGCCATCCCATCAGTTTTCTCATCTTTTGTGACTCAGCCTAGACATCCTGCCCACGGTCACAGATTATCAGGGATTACGTAGTCACTTACGATTTTACGTTTTGCAATTACCACGTATTACCCTAAATTGCAAGTAATCTACTTTTTGGATAGGCTCTTAATTGTATTCATGTGGATTCGGTTAAGGTGCAAAACGCCAAAAAGTGTTATTTTTTATGTAATATATCTAAGAATTATGTTGGAAAATCGCTATAAGCGGTATTCAAAGTTGTGCATAAAATTCGTTAACCGATGACCAATGAATACAGCCCTTACTCTTCTATATCCTGTTTTACCCTTTACGTTAACAATCGCACCATATTCATCAAATTTGATATGCCTTATTTTTAAAGTACCAATCTCACCAATTCTAGCTCCAATATCCCATAATAGTGCAACCATTGCTTTATCACTTAGCTTGATAGCACAATTTATTATCTCCAAAATATCTTGCTCTGTGAGCATCTCTTCTGGAAGCTTTCTATCTTTCCTACTGACTGAAGCTTTTATCCATCTCGTTAGCTCGGGATTATCATCTTTTAAGAACCATTTGTAAAATTTTTTTATCCCTACTTTATAGTCATGTTTTAGCCAATCACTCTTATTTGATCGCTCTAATTCAGATATAAAATTGAATAAATCTCTTTTCTCGACCTTATCAAAATCAATTTTAATTTGAATCGCAATCATTTTTAGAATCGAAATGTACTTTAAAATACGTTGTTGCCCTAACCCTTCAACAAAACAATTATCGACAAAATCGAGAATCAATTGCTTATTAACTTCAGATATGTCTGAATTTTTTAAGCATTGTAGCCTTTTATTAAGGTTCAAATTATAGAAATCGTTGTCCATTCTCTGCCACTCCACGAAAAGTAGGGCACTAAACAAAAAATTTTATTAAGCCGCCGGAGGGACTTGAACCCTCGACCTGCTGATTACGAATCAGCCGCTATACCGCTAAGCCACGACGGCAAATGCACAGGAAAATAAGCAGACTTAAAATAGCGATCAAGAATTTAATGATTTCGCTCGGGCAGGGCAGTCTGCTTTTTCAAGGCTTTAAATAATCCTGATGTCCTTTAAATAATTCTGGCTTCTATGCATACATTATACTGGTGAGGAGCATAAGAACGGACTACTTTTTTCTCCAGAACCTCGATTTTCCTTCCTGCTTTTTCCGCAGCTGCCCGTATCAGTTTAATAGAGCTTTCGAAGAGGTCGTCTTCAGGGGTCATTCCGTAGTAATGAATAATTCCGCCAGGCTTTGTAAGAAGAATAGCGGAGTCCAGAAACTCATGGGCGCTGTGAGGAAGGTTCATGATAATCTGGTCGGCAGTGCCTGCAAACTTTTTTGCTTCTTCCCTGGCATCACCTTCGATTGCTTCGATATTTTTCGCAGAATTAAGAGTTATATTTTCCTTCAGATAACGTACGGCATCCGGATTTTTATCTATTGCCAGGACTTTTGAAGGCTTTTTGCTCTTTGCGATCAGGATACTGTAAGGGCCTACACCTGCAAACATATCAACGACGGTATCTCCTTCCTTAACCCAGGAGAGAATACGCGAGCGTTCGGTAGAAAGGCGCGGAGTGAAATAAGCTCTTGCAAGGTCAACTTTATAGCGGCAGCCGTATTCCCTGTGAATTGTTTCTGTCCTGGGCTCGCCTGCAACAACTTCAAATTCCCTGACCCTGAATTCCCCGATTACAGGAGTAAGAGGTTTGAGTACGGTTTTTATATTTGGCTGGGTCCGGAGAAGGGCATCGGCAATTTTTGACGCCTTTTGAGAATCCAGGTCCGAATCCTCCAGAAGGGCAATATCCCCTATGACTTCATACGCCGGACTGAAACCAAGAATATCCTCAGGAACAGGTTTTTTTTGCTGGAGTTCGAAATCGAATTCAATAAGCCTGGTTTCTTCCGGAAAACTCTCCAGTTCATCAGGGGCGGGTTCTCTGGAAAGGGGAAGATAAAGAAATATCTCATCCGTGCCTATTTTTACGGAATTGTCAAGGATTTCAAGTTCAAGGAGCATTCTCCTTACAGCTTCTCCTTTACTTTTAGGAACTTGTATGCACTGCCGTTTCATGGGAATCTACGGGATTCTAAAGTTATCCTTTTGTTATTAAGCTATCCCAGAGCCCGCGCTCAGGACAGATGAATTGAACTATTGTAGTTGAGCACGAAGTACAGCCCGAAAAAGATCAGAAATGTCCCGCAAAGATAGAGAATATACCTGTGCGCCCTTTGAGAGAGTATATTTTTTCCGCAGCTAAAAGACCCGGATATTGCAGTAAACCAGCTGAGGTCCGCTATCCAGTGCCCGAGGATGTAAGCCACTGAAACGATTATTCCCAGTTCATATTCCCTGAGGACAAGAGCACCGCCCGCAGTCAGCCACCAGATCCAGAAATAGGGATTCGAAACCGAAGTAACCAGGCCTATCAAGGCGGGGCTGGAGGTTAGCTTCAAGCCTGATGAATCCTGAGAAATCCCTTTTGAAGAAGCGGCGGTCCTGGCATCCTTTAAGGTCAGAAAGCCGAAAACTACAAGTGAAAGCCCTCCTAGAAGGAAAATTGCAGAAATCATGCCGCTGCCGACAAGCGAAGCCGCCCCAAAGAGAATGAGCATATAGAGCACAAGCTCAATGGCCATATGCCCTAATACGACTTGCGGACCTGCAAGCCAACCTTTTTTCAGAGAAATCTCTATAGTTGCAAAGAGCATAGGGCCCGGAACAAGTGCGCCTGTAAGCCCGACAGAGAAACCTAAAAGAAGAGCTTTCAAAATTTCAATTGCCAGCATTATATATCCAAAATTCTAATGGCTTCTTTTTGAAAATAATCCCTGCGCACAGCTGCAGAGAACCGGATAAATAAGGCAGCTGCAAAAAATGGGTATTTCTCTGTAAATATATGAACAGAGCTGAACCCGGTTGGCGAAAGAAAAATGAGGAAGAATTTAGAGGATAATCTCGATATCCAATTCTTCTGCAAGCTCTTTATACCTGTTCCTGATGGTAACTTCCGTAACCCCGGCAACATCCGCGACTTCCCTTTGAGTTCTCCGCTCACCACAGAGAATGGACGCAATATAGATTGCAGCCGCAGCAACTCCTGTGGGACCCCTTCCGCTTGTCAGTTCCTTTTCGGAAGCCTGCCTCAGGATCTCAACGCTTTTGGACTGGACTTCTCCTTTCAGATTGAGGCCAGAACAGAACCTTGGGACGTAGTCGATCGGGGAAGTGGGCATGAGCTTTAATGCGAGTTCTCTGGAAATAAAGCGGTAGGTTCTTCCGATTTCTTTCCGGCTGACCCTGGACACCTCTTCGATTTCATCAAGAGTCCTTGGGACGCTGCACTGGCGGCACGCAGCATAAAGAGCGGCTGCGGCGACACCTTCAATGCTTCTCCCACGTATAAGGTTCTTGTCCACAGCTTTTCTATAGACAACAGCTGCTGTTTCCCTGACTGTTCTCGGGAGACCCAATGCCGAAGCCATCCTGTCAAGCTCGGATAGTGCAAATGCGAGGTTTCTTTCAGTTGCGTTGCTTACACGAATTCTGCGCTGCCATTTTCTTAAACGATAGAGTTGAGCACGGTTTTTGGAGGAGATCGATTTTCCGTAGGAATCACGGTTCCTCCAGTCAATCATTGTGGAAAGCCCTTTGTCGTGGATTGTGTATGTCATGGGCGCACCCACACGGGAACGCTTCATACGCTGATCGTGATCGAAAGCTCGCCATTCCGGTCCTTCATCCACAAAGTCGGCATCAATGACAAGTCCGCAGTCCCCACACACGAGCTCGGCTCGCTCATAGTCGTGAACGAGGTTCCTGCTGCCGCATTCTGGACACACGGCCTTTTCGTTCTCAAAACTTTGCTCCTTTTGCTTCTCTTTGCGAGCTTTGATCATGGCACGTATTTTTTCTCTTTCAAGAGTGTCCGAATAGCGAACTCTTTCGACTTCTACCATATCATATCACCTTACAAATTAAAATGACCATATGTTTATGACTCCCTGTAACCTTAGCTGCACCACTGAAATAACAGTCTATATATAAAAGGAGGGATAAGATAACTCACGGCTATAACTAGCAAAAAACATATAAACCAGTTAAAGTTAAACCATAATAAAGAATTCAAACGCGCATCCAATGTCAGAGATCTCACCGAATATAGACTCTTTCATTGACGAGAGCCCGAAATTCCGAATCCGGAGTTTGCTTAAAGCCCCTCACTAAAAAATAGGGATGGTCTACAGGTCCGAAGACACTGACAATTGTACCAATCCGGTTCAGGGCCTTATCCACAACGACCGAATTCAATTTAGGAAGACTACCTGAGACGTCATCGGGTTTTACCTCATCCCCTATAATTATCAGGTTTTTTACACCTGACCTGTGCAGCACTGTACCGAGTCGTTTCATATCAGCCACGAATAATTAATAGCTATTTCTCCAGCTCAGGGCAAAAATATCCTGGCTTTGAGTATGTTATTCTGTCAGCCTTAAATAATAATATATATTCTAGACTGAAAAGCATATGTAGTCTATGTTAATTATATATAAAGATATCGCAAGACCTATATTATACGTTAGTCTTAACTAAATTAAGATAGTAAAGTATAATATACAGGAGAGGGAAACCACAAGCTTATATATTAAATAGACCTTGTTGGCAACATTCAGGCCACATATCTGGTCATATTTTAAACGTATTTATACTTTGAAATGTCAAAATCTTGCAACAATTAGATCATATATCTGGTCATATCCAATATCTGGTCATATCCAGTCACTAGCTCCGATTAATGATCTCGTTCCAGGGAGGAGACTCATTGTCCAAGTTTGTATATTTTTTTGGAAAGGATGTAACTGATGGCAAAAGTAGTATGAAAGACTTGCTTGGAGGTAAGGGTGCAAACCTTGCCGAGATGGCAAATCTCGGGATCCCCGTACCACCCGGTTTTACAATAACAACCGAAGTTTGCGTACTTTACTTAAAGGAGAATAACTATTCTGAAGAAGTACTCAGACAGGTAGAAGAAGCAATCGATAAGCTCGAGACCTTAAACCACAAAAAGTTGGGAGATCCAGATGATCCGCTGCTTGTTTCTGTAAGGTCCGGGGCCAGGGTGTCCATGCCGGGGATGATGGATACTGTCCTTAACCTCGGGCTTACGGACAAATCCGTATTGGGGCTCGCAAATAAGGTCAATGATGAAAGATTCGCTTACGATTGCTACCGACGATTTATAGCCATGTTTGGGAACGTGGTTCTGGGAGTTGAATTCAGAAAGTTCGACTCCCTGATCGAGGATGAGAAGAAGGACCTGGGAGTCAAGTCCGATACTGACCTCGATGCAAAAGCATTAAAAGAGTTGGCTGAAAGGTTCAAGGAAGTAATCAAACTTGAAAAAGGGTTTGAGTTCCCCCAGGATCCGAAAGTTCAGCTTCGGATGGCAATTGATGCTGTTTTTGAGTCATGGAATAATTCTAGAGCCATCACATACAGAAAGCTTAATGAAATTAATGACAGCTGGGGCACAGCAGTCAATGTACAGACAATGGTCTACGGGAACAGAGGAAACACCTCCGGGACAGGAGTTGCTTTCACAAGGAACCCATCCACAGGGGAGAAGAAGTTCTTTGGAGAATACCTTATCAACGCCCAGGGCGAAGATGTGGTTGCCGGCATCCGGACTCCGGACTTTATTGATACCCTTGGGAGCAAGATCCCTGACGCCTACAAACAGCTTGTTAATATCTGTCAGAAACTTGAAGCTCACTTCAAGGACATGCAGGACATAGAGTTTACTATTCAGGAAGGAAGGCTCTACATGCTGCAGACCAGGACAGGGAAACGCACAGCTGCCGCGGCCGTGAAGATTGCAACAGATATGGTAGCTGAAGGGCTGATAGATAAGGAAACAGCAGTCACAAGGGTAAAAGCCGAACACATTGACCTGCTCCTGCACCCGAGGATTGACCCCAAAGCAAAACTTGAGGTAATCGCAAAGGGACTTCCGGCATCTCCCGGAGCCGCTGTAGGAAAAGTCGTATTTACTGCCGAAGCAGCTGAGGAAATGGCCGAAATAGGAGAAAAAACTATTCTCGTCCGGACCGAAACATCCCCTGAAGATATAGGAGGGATGGCAGCTGCTCAGGGTGTTCTTACCGTGCGCGGAGGGATGACCTCTCATGCAGCAGTCGTAGGAAGAGGTATGGGCAAACCCTGTGTCGTGGGCTGCGGAGAAATCTCAATAGACATGAAAAGCGGTATCTTCATGGTAAACGGTCATACTATCAAAGAACATGACTATATTACCATTGACGGAAGCGCAGGCAGTGTCATCATTGGGAAAGTAGAGCTGATTGATGCCGAAATTAATGACGATCTGAAGCGTATTCTCCTCTGGGCTGATGAAATCAGAACTCTCGGAGTAAGAACAAATGCGGATAACCCGGCAGATGCAGCCCTGGCCCGAGAACTTGGTGCAGAAGGGATCGGACTTTGCAGAACTGAACATATGTTCTTCGGAGAAGACAGAATTCCCGCAGTTAGGGAAATGATCATGGCCGAAGACGAAAAATCCCGGAAAAAAGCCCTCAAGAAACTGCTCCCTATGCAGAAGGAAGACTTCATTGGCATCTTCCGCAGCATGGAAGGCCTGCCAGTGACTATCAGGCTGCTTGATCCACCTCTCCACGAGTTCCTCCCGGACAAGGAAGAACTGGACGCAAAGCTCAGGGAACTTGAAGTCTCGGGAGATTGCGGGAAGATTGACGAAGTCAAGAAGATAATCAAGCGTGTGGTTTCCCTTAAGGAACTCAATCCTATGCTCGGGCACAGAGGATGCAGGCTCGGAATCACCTATCCCGAAATCTACAACATGCAGGTGCGTGCAATCATGGAGGCAGCCTGTGAACTTTCAGCCGAGGGAATGCAGATTGTTCCTGAAATCATGATCCCATTAGTGGGTCTTGTAAAGGAACTCTCTCTTACAAGAGGGGAAGTCTGCAAGATGGCTGAAACGGTCATGGCCGAGAAAGGCATAAAGATCGATTATCACATAGGAACAATGATCGAACTGCCAAGAGCCGCAATCATTGCAGACAAGATCGCAAAGGAAGCTGACTTTTTCTCCTTCGGGACAAACGACCTGACCCAGACGACCTTCGGGTTCAGCCGTGATGACGTGTCCAAATTCGTGCCCATTTACCAGAAGGCAGGCATTATTGAACACGATCCATTTGCAGTCCTGGACCAGGAAGGCGTTGGCGAGTTAATGAAGATCGGAATTAAAAAAGGCCGCTCCGTCAAACCCGACCTCAAGATGGGAATCTGCGGAGAACACGGCGGAGAGCCGAAGTCCATTCACTTCGCCTACGAAATAGGCCTCAACTATGTGAGCTGCTCTCCTTACAGGGTCCCGATCGCAAGGCTCGTAGCTGCCCAGAGCACAATTGAATCCAGAAAAGCAAAATAAATCCTGAAATTTAAAATTCTGGCAGGACAATGTCCTGCCCTGCTCTTTTTTGAAAGCCATTATCTGGAGCTTGGCGGATAAACAAGTATCCAAATCCGGGCTCGCCCATAACACAATCCGAAAAATAATCTTAACTCTAAAAGAAGCCTTCTTGAGCAGGATGAAAGAACTGCGCACTGTTGCGATTATAGCAACTAAATGAAAAATCACAGATTTTCTTTATGCCGAAGAATTTATCGGCTGGCGCAATTCCAACAACTCTACTTAAAATCCTAACTCTAAAACCGATTTCAGTATTCCCTTGAGATCATATAATCGGCAATCTGAAGGAGAAGTTCCTTTTCCGGGCAGTCCGGCAGGGCGTCCAGCTTTGCTTTGCCTTCATTGATATATGAAATTGCAAGATCCTTTACATAACCAATTGATCCGCATTCTGTCAGAATCCGGACGGTTTTGTCAGTTTCCTCCTGAGTAACTTCCCCTTTACCGAAAATGTCCAGTTTCACACCTTTTTTGAAAGCATCAATTACGATAAGGGTATGCTTCCCTTCCATAAGGTCGCTGCCTCTTACTTTTCCGAGCACTTCCTGTGGAGTGACCATGTCCAGAACATCATCATACATCTGAAAGCCAATCCCTATAAGGCGGCCGTACTCAAATAGAGCGTATGCGGTCTCGTCAGAAGCTCCTCCAAGAAGGGCTCCGATCTTGGCTGCAGCTGCGTAGAGAACGGAGGTCTTTTTTTCCACCATCTCAATGTATTCGGATTCTGTAACCCTTTCCCTCTTCTCAAACTCAATATCAAGCCACTGCCCTTCGCAGATTTCAGTACAGGTCTTTGAGAGGATATCCATGCATTTCAAAATCCTTAAAGGTTCATTTTCAACCTTTGATAGGATTTCGAAAGCTTTGGAATAAAGAGTGTCTCCTGCAAGGATAGCTCCGGCGTCACCCCATATCTTATGGACAGCAGGCATTCCCCTTCGGATATCATCTTTGTCCATTATATCATCATGGATCAGAGTGAAATTATGTACAAGTTCCACGGCCACTGCTGCAGGTAAAACGGATTTGAGATCTGAGCCGACAGCTTCAGCCGCCAGAATTAGGACTGCCGGGCGGAGGCGTTTTCCTCCGGCATCCACCAGGTAGCGAGAGGCTTTGTACAGCTCCTCGGGACGGGTTATAGGAAGTAGCTCATCAATTGCGGCATCAACATGGACACTTCTTTTTTTGATCTCATCAATCAGCATCATAAACATCACGAGATACGGAATATATTTTCTATACAATTATTCTTCTATATATAACACTTCACCGTTTCTGAGAAGGTGTACGGTGTCTCCGAGTACATACCCGGCATCTTCCGCCATCTCGATGTAGTGCCCGTGCATCTCCAGATCCCCGTGGGCAGGAATTACATGTTCAGGATTCACCATGCGTAGGAGTTCCCAGTGGTCTTCCCTGTATGCGTGCCCTGATACGTGCACATTGTCATAGATCCTGGCACCCCGCATCCTGAGTTTGGTCTCAAGGGCATAGCGGTTGGCCTGTGTGAGGGGGCTTGGGATTACGTTTGCAGAGAAAATGACCCTGTCCCCGGGCTCAATTGTGTAGGGAGTTTCCCCGTTCGAAACGCGCACAAGGATGGAACCTGGTTCTCCCTGGTGCCCGGTAACGATTGGCAGGTACTTGTTCTTGCCGTCCTGCATGATGCGTTTGAAGGCACGGTCAATATCTTTCCTGACACCGTAAATCTCGACATTGGAAGGCAGGTCAAGGTAGCCTACATCTTTGGCGGCCCTCACGTAGCGTTCCATGGAACGGCCCATAAGCACCGGAATTCTGCCCATTTCTTCAGCAGCTTCGATAATTGCTTTGAGCCTCGCAATGTGAGACGCAAAGGTAGTGACAATCATCCCGACATCGGCTTCTTCAGTTCCGAGCAGCACGTCCCTTACCATATCCTTTGCAATCTGTTCCGAAGGAGTTTTTCCTGAGCGTCCGGCGTTCGTGCTCTCTGTAATCATTGCAATAACCCCTTCCTTTCCGAGGGCTTTGAGGCGTTCGAAGTCAGGCGCTTCCCCCATTGTGGGAGTTCGATCCAGCTTAAAGTCGCAGGCATAAAGGACCGCTCCAATCGGAGTGTGAACAGCTGCGATAACACAGTCGATGATGCTGTGCTGGACTCGGATAAATTCGATGGCAATGTCTTCTGTAACCTGGTAAGTGCCGCCTGCACTGAGAGGAATAACCCTGTTGCAGACCTCGAACTTGCGCTCGGCCTCTATCTGCTGTTTGATGATGGCTGCTGTATAGGGAGTGGCAAGGATCGGGGCATTATACCTGTGTGCAAGTTTCGGAATCGCACCTATATGGTCAAGGTGCCCGTGAGTGCAGACAATTGCCCGTACAGTCCCGTTGATTTCTTTCATAATAGTATCATCAGGAATTGCCCCCATCTCGATCAATTCGAGAGAATGCATTTTGTCAATTTCAACATCTTCGTGGATCTGAACTCTATCGAGCCGAAGCCCCATGTCCAGAATGATAATATCCTCACCTATAATAACCGCAGTCATGTTGCGGCCCATCTCATTGTAACCGCCTACTGCAACAATTCCTATTTCAGTCATATTTTTTACCTCTTATTTAATTTTTTTTGTCCTTGTGAAACCGGATTCTCTAAATACGGATCCGGTAGGTAACGGCCTTAAAGTAATAACCATGATGTAAACAATATAGCGCATAACATAGAATCTAATAAAGAATCAGCCTTAGAGCAGTCACTATTCAGACCCTTCTCTCAGGAAGAAATCCACTCCCGGATGAAATGAACCCGGCTATAGTCTCTTGCAGAAGTGAATCAGGCTACAGTCTCTTGCAGAAGAATACTACTTTAAATATATATTTGTTTCAGTATACAAATATTCAGACGCCTGCTAAGAACTCAGGGGGCTGCCTTCAATCCTGTTTTCTTTCGATGCATCCTTTCAAAGGATTTTCTCTGCCGGATCAGATAAATTCCGGCTGCAAATTCGATTAACAGGAGACTTTTGCGTACTCTTACTGGTTATTATTTCTTAAGGACCTGATTCTCAACCTGCTCTATAAGGTAAGATTTCTGCCTTTAAAGTGCTTTGAAAACGTATCGTCTTCTATCCAAGCCGATTCTTCTGGAATTTGTTTAATAATCTACTCTTTGTGATTGATTCTTTATTTTTATTGATTTTTGATTCCTGTTTATTCTCGCTGGCCCATTCTTACTTAAATTATCCTTGCCATGATGGCTCTCACCAGGCGGTTCCTTATTTAATGGCTTTTATAAATTATTCTTGCTCCAATAATGGAATAACTTCGTACTAAATGATTTTAATCTGAGTAACTGTGAAATTAATTCCTCAATTTAACCGACTTCAAATAAATGATAACTCTGGTAATTGTGATTACATTGAAGCAGATTCCAATTTAATTGCGTACCAACCTTCCAGATAATTCAGGTCGGACTTAGATATTATCCGGATGCTCTGACAATGAATTCTCTTCTACTCGCCAGGTATCCCTAAAGGACAATGAGCTAATTAATTTTCCCTTGATTCAGGAACATAAAATGCTCACATTAGATTTTCCCTGATTTGAGGATACGGATTGCTTATCCTAGCAGGTTTTCCCTTATCTGGGGACATGAATTTCTTATCCTCAGTAGATTTTTCCCTTATCTGGAACATAAACCATTATTCACATATTAACGATTTCTTCTCAAACATTACTTTCATATTATGTATAAATATTGTTATGGAACGAGCCTTTTATTGAACGTGCCTGTTATTAGACCTTACCGGTACAATGTAAATTTTAATACAGATTACAGGTAAAAGTAGCCGATATGATGCCTTACTTTAAAAAGTGCCTCCTGAGACGGCATAATCCTTTACGTTAAAGCCGCGTTGCCGCAGATATTCGAGAGTCCAACCGGTAACTACCACAGGTGCGTTGCGCAGGTCCTGGATATTTGCACAGCCGCAGAGAAACATCGCAACTCTGAACTCGTCCAGCATACGGGAAAGGATACTGACAACCGGCCTTTTCCCTTCAAGGGCAGGACCCACGAAAGGAAGAGCTGCACTTGCCGCACTGGCTCCGAGAGCAATGGACTTAGCTATATCAAGCCCTGTCCTTACTCCACCCGTTGCGATAATCGGGAGGGAAACCCTTGATTCTATAATGCTGGCAACTGTGGGAATTCCAAAGTCCCAAAAAAGTTCCCCAAGGTGTTCGGAGGCAGAATCTCCGCTTTCCCTGGCCCTGTAGACCTCAACTCCTGCCCAGCTTGTGCCTCCCACACCTCCAACATCAATTGCAGACACGCCTGCCTTCTGGAGGAGAAGGGCATCGTCCCTTGAGATGCCAGCTCCTGTTTCTTTAATGATTACTGGCGTACCCAGCACGGAGCAGATTTCTCTAATCATATCAAGACAGCCAGTGGCATCCCTATCTCCTTCTGGCTGGATGGCTTCCTGTAAAAAGTTCAGGTGGATGGCAAGGGCATCGGCGTCGATCATTTCGACAAGTTTTTCAACTCCGTCAACCCCGTACTCGCGGATCTGGGCAGCGCCCACATTTCCATAAACAAAGGCATTCGGAGCTTTTTCCCTGACAACCCTGAAAGATTCTTCCTGGGCAGGGTCATCAATTGCAGCCCTCTGGCTGCCAACGCCTATTCCCACTCCCAGTTCTTCAGCCGCAGAGGCAAGGGCAGCGTTTACCGAAACGGTATCAGGATGCCCTCCCGTAATCGAGGCGATCAAAAAAGGAGCTTTCAGGTGCTTTCCGAGAAGATCCACAGACAGGTCAAGCTTATCCATATCGAGTTCCGGAAGTGCCCTGTGTATTAGCGTCACATCCTCAAAGCCCGCACTGACGTTTCGGGATTCAACCGGGCTTTCAGCACATAGTTTCAGGTGTTCGATCTTTCGCCTTGAGGTAGTGTTGATCATACTTCATACCCTTTTATCCGGACTAATCCTGGTCCCTATGGATTCCCCATTTAAGAACCTGTATACATTCTCCTCTTTTCCGGCATTGAATATATATGAAGTGATACAAGACGTTTTGCTAAGTTCAAGAAGTTCCTGTACCTTCCCGAGCATGCCGCCCGTAACATCGGTGCTTCCTGAACCTCTTATGTAATGCTTGAAATTTTCAAATTTTTCCGGGGTGATTTCGGGTACGGATTTTCCATCTTTATCAAGCACTCCATCCTCTGCCGATCCCAGCCCGAGCCTGGTGATCCCGAGTTCCTTTGCAAGGTAGGGGACTATCTGGTCTCCTGAGAGAACGCACGCTCCGAGTTCGAGGTCCATAACAACATCTCCGTGCAGCACCGGGACAAAGCCTTTCTCGAGCATGAGCTTTATGTTGTCAAGATACATGCTCTCTATCCGCCCATTTCTGCAAACCGTGCAGCACATCGGGTGTATGGCCACAGCCCGGACTCCGAAATGGTTCAGGGCACCTACCACCGCAGCGGCAAGCTTCTTGACGGATTCATGGGTTATAATCACCCCTTCTGGATCAAAACTCCTGTCAAGCCCGTATTTTTTGGCGTAGGTATGCCCAAAGGAACCTGCACCGTGTACAACAATCATTTTTCCCCGAAATTCGGAAACTTCCTTCGCAATCCTCAGGAGATCAGCCTCTCTTACAACTCCTTCATCTGCGCCTTTGTCAGTAATGACACTGCCTCCAAGTTTCAGGATAACAGGTTCGTTTGAGACCTTCATACCATATCACTTGATACCTTTTTAAATAATTCCCAGTTTTTTATGGATAACCGCGAAATAACGAAATAAAACTTCGACGAGATAAAGGTTTGAGTTGCTCATTCTAACTTTAAGCCCTGCTCTGTGGGTTTTGTGATGGTCACTTTACCCCCCGCCTCTGAGATGGCTTCAGCAACCTGAATACATTTGTCAGGTGCCGCAAGGGCAACCATGCATCCTCCACCGCCAGCGCCTGTAATCTTTGCTCCGAAAGCTCCGGCTCCCCGAGCTGAGTAAATTAACCTCGAAAGTTCAAGAATATTTACTCCAAGGGCATCCAGAAGTCCCTGGTTTACATTCATAAGCCTGCCAATGGAAGGATAATCCCCTGCCAGGACAAGGGGTTCCCCGATTTTGGAGATCCTGCCAATGGAAGCCATAAGGGGTTCGATAAGTTCGGGATAACTTTCACGGAGCTTCCTGACATTTGCCACAAGCTCTTTTGTAGAAGAAAAAATTCCAGTGTCCCCGATTACAATTCCGCAGTCCGGCGTCCTCAACTTCCTCCGGTCAGGGATAGTAACAACCCCTCCGAAAGTAGAGACATAGGTATCAGTAGGGCTTGCCGTTCCCTGGACACTGATTTCGATTTGATGGCCCAGTTTTGCAATCTCGTTAAGAGAAAGGCCGCAGCCAAACAGTTCATTAAGAACACCTATACTCGCAATCGTAACAGCGGCAGATGACCCGAGCCCGGAACCTGCAGGGATCTCGGAATCAACTTCCAGGAGAACACCTCTTATCGGCGCGATTTCCCCCATCTTTTCAATAACTGAGGAGATATAAGGATGCTTTTCAAAATCAATCCCTGTCCTGCCAATTTGCGACCGGATCACTATAGAATCGTTAATTTCTGCTCTCACACGGGTCCTCAAATCTACAGCACATGCTATTGCAGTTTCTCCGTAGACAACTGCATGCTCTCCGAATAGATAGATTTTCCCGGGTGTAGAACACGAAACCATATTACTCCTCTGAAATTTGTAAGTTTGATTGAAGCATGTAAAGCAGTGAATTTATGTCGGAATTTGTAGCGTGAATTTACATTTGACTGTATAATGTGAATTTATGTTTGAAGTGTAACTGAGTTTATAGACTGATGTGTAAGTAGATAAAAGTGAAAATTCATAAAAAAACTTATCCGGGCATGAATAATTATCCCGGTATTTTTGAATCAAAAACGAATGGACTTCATTTTTCCGAAGAATTCCTCTTATTCCACGATAATCGCGGCATATCCCACAACTGCATTCATATCTCCGGAAACATCCCCACTGTTTGAATAGTTTAGCAGTTCGGCCCGGTTCGCACCGAGCTTTTGTGAGGCTGTTAGCATCGCAGCAATCGGCCCATATCCGCACACGGATGCGTTTCTTCTATAAAGCCTTTTATATATCCCCGAAACATCCCGATTAAGGATGGCTTCTATGATTTCATTGTCCATTTCCTTTGCAAGCTCTGCAGGCTGGTAATGTGTAAAATCACTGGATGCGATGAAGACTGCTTTTTTCCCGCTTTTGGAAACGAGGTCGGCAACAAGGTTTCCTACCTCAATTGCGGTCTCCTCATCCTGCATACCCATGCAGATAGGGAGTATCCGGAAATCCTGGTCGAAACGGTATTGAAGGAAAGGAAGCTGAACTTCGATAGAATGTTCGTACCTGTGTCCAAGCTCGTCCTCATCAACGATGCTTCCTAAAAATCTATCGGCAAGTTCGAGATCAACCTCGACAGTTCCCAGGGGGGTCTTCCATGTTTCCCTGGATACTGATACAGGTGAGCCGTATCCCGTATGATTGGGGCCGAAAAGGACATAGGTATCGGCTTTAGGGAGAGCTGCATATACATGTGCAGCAACTTTCCCGGAATAAACATATCCTGCATGCGGACAAACTGCCCCGAGGATATTTCGTTCCCGGATCTCCAGACCTTCAAAACATCGCTTCAGTTCTTTCTCCAGATATTCAGGACGCAGGGGATAGAACTGCCCTGCAACTGCTGGCTGTCTCATTTATGATCACCCATATAAGATATGGGTCTTTTTTATATATCCTTGCAGTATGCAGGACTGCCTTTCGGATCAAAGAGGTGTTTCGAAGTCAGTCAACTCGTAATTGAAGGGGGTGCCATTAAGCCGGGACACTTCCCTTGCAAGCAACCAGTAGACGAGGGAAAGAGCTTTTCTACCTTTGTTGTTTGTGGGAATTACAAGGTCCACGTTTGAAATCATGTTGTTGGTATCACAGAGTGATATAACAGGCACTCCGATGCTTGAAGTTTCCTTCAGAACCTGGACATCGCCTGCAGGGTCGGTTACAATCACAACATCAGGCTCAAAGAAACCGTAGATCTGAGGGTTTGTAAGAGAGCCGGGAATGAACCTTCCGAGCATTGCTCTTGTGCCGAGCGCTCTGGAAAACATCCTTGCAGGGTGCTGTCCGTACTGCCTTGAAGAAACCACAAGGATCCTTGCAGGATCATAGTGAGACAGTAATTTTGATGCAACTCTTATTCTTTCGTCTGTTGACTGGATGTCAAGCACATATAGTCCGTCAGTTCTAACCCTGTATACGAAACGCATCATATCCTGGGTCTTCTGCTGGGTACCTATGTGAATGCCTGCTGCCAGGTATTCGTCAATGGACACAAGGGATGTGGCCCCTTCTTTAGGAGAAGCTGCTTCATCCTCTGTTTCTACAGGCACAGATCTGGTTTTTGCTGCGGCTTCCTTTTCAGGTGCAGGTTTTGCTTCAGCCACGACATTTTCTTCAGGCGAAGGCTGTGCTTCGGTTTCCTCCTGCCCGGTCTGCTCAATTTCCTCCATAAAGTCACCTCATAATATAGAATCAACAATAAAACACATTCAATATCTGAAACTGTATCCCACTACGTTTTCAATTAATTTTACGTTTGACCGTGATAGGAATAACTCCGGCCTTCAACTCTTCAATAGCAACATCGAGAGGATCCAGCCGCCCGTCATCTTCAACAAGGACAGGAGCTCCCATTGCAATTTGCAATGATCTTGCACCTACAATCCGTGCACGTTCGAACCGGGTATACTTTTCCTTGACCAACTGATCACCCTTAAACTTAAAAACGCTCCGATGAATTCCGATAATTGAGAATCATGATAAATTTGATATTTAGTACTACAGTACATGCCTGAAAACCAGCACCCTGGAAATAGGGGGATGGGACCGCTGAGATTCGAACTCAGGTTCCGGCGTCCCGAACGCCGAAGGATGGACCAAGCTACCCTACGGTCCCTTACTGGTACGGCGAAAGCACATCAACGAGTTCAACATGGCTTAGAATCATTCTGCGGCAGCAGTAGCGGGTGATCCCAAGATCATCCAGCACTACGGCACCGTTTTCGCCATCATTGACGCGTCTTTTGTACTCATCCCAATAATTTGAGATTACTTTTCCACATGAGAAACATCGGACTGGGATCATAGTCTTACCTGTAAGATTTCTGGTATTTAGCCCTTGCTCCAGGCCCACCAAAGTTCTTTGATTCTTTCTGCCTGGAATCGCTTACAAGTAAATTGCGGTCATAGCTTGCGAAGTTGTCTCTGAGGATTGTGTCATTGGTCCATTCCACAATACCACGGGCAACAGCGGTTCTTACCGCATTAGCCTGTCCGACAATCCCGCCGCCCCGAACATCGACATTGATGTCAAGCCCGGAGACCACTTCATTTCCTGCGATTAGCAGAGGTTCGGAGATCTTCATCATTGCAAGCTCTGGAGTGTATATCTCGAGCGGAATTTTGTTGATCCTAACCTTGCCGGTTCCTTTTGTGACTGTTGCACGTGCAGTTGCAGTCTTGTGCTTTCCAGATGAATTAACTACTTTGACCATGAGGACTCACCCTTTAGAACTTTGAACCCATTTTCTGGCTCACTTCACCAAGCTCAATGTACTTGTTAGAGCTCAGAAGCCTCATATCGGCCTCTGCGATGGTGATCAATTCAGCGCCCTTGAGTTCGTAGGGGACACCTACATAGACTTTGAGCCTGGACATTGCGTCCTTGCCTCTTGCTCTCTTATAGGGCAGCATGCCACGGATAGTCCTCTTCAGGATGCGGTCCGGACGCTTCGGGAAATAAGGCCCGAATTCCGTAGCACCCCTTTCCCGGGTTTCCCGGTATTCTCTGAGGGTGGCTGCCTTTGAGCCAGAAATTATGGCTTTTTCGGCATTTACGATATAAATCTTTTCGTCTCCTGAAAGCAATTGTTTTGCAACTTTACTTGCAAGACGCCCCAGAATAAGCCCATTTGCATCGATAACCGTCATCTTCGACACCTCAGCGGAAAATCCGGATACCGGACCCTTTTGGATTTGCTTCCATTATCTCTTCGAGACTCAGGCACTTGCCACCGGCTTCAGTGATCTTTTCAACTGCAGATTCACTGAAGGTTACAGCCGCGACAGTTACAGGGTGATCAAGGAGACCTGCACCCAGAACTTTTCCCGGAATAAGCAGGACATCGTCTTCTGTAGTGTGCCTATTGATCTTGCTTATGTTCACAGCCGCATAGTTTCTGGCCGGCATCTCAAGACGTTTCGCGATATCCTTCCAGATCGGGGCGGCATCTCCGTTGGCCCTCTCTTTCAGGGTAAGAATCAGGGAAACGATTCTTGGATTTGTTTTTCTTATCAGTTTTACCAGTGATTTTTTACCCAATGTGTGTTCCTCCGCAAGATTAGTATAAATCTCACTCACGCGGAAAAAAATTCCCGATCGCGTTCGAACATCGCTATAATTGCCTATCCGGAATCTTAAGCCCGGAAATTGCAAATTAAAGATCAAGCGATTAGTCGGAATTGGTATGATCTGAATAACATTTCTAGTACATAAAGATTATGTGCATCAGTAGTTTTGATTTGCTATAATTCCAGATGGCAAAATTTGTTTATTTCTTCTCTATCTGCTCATACCTCTCATAATGCTCCTGAATCTAGATTGCACTGGCGCGTCCCATAACAGGGGCAGTATGCGGCATGCCAGATTGACGGTATACTTGCAGCGTACTCCTTCGGAATACACTTTATGACAACAGGAAGCCCCACCCAGAATCAAGGACTAAAGCGACACGACTTCTCTATTATCAAAGAAACCAAAACCCCCAATGGTACAATCCGAAAAACAATCCAATAAAACATTAAACCACACAACATAACCCAAAAATCAGGAACGTCTATACAATTTTACAGAACTGAAAAACTGGTCAGAATTAAATTTAGAAACAGACAAACATCAAGCAGTCTAAACAATATACCGATTCATGATTAAGCAAATTAAGCTGTATATACACAAAATAAAACACTAAAGAAACAACGTCCAATCCGTAAAAACGCGCAATTAGTAACGAATCACCGTATTGTAAGTGAAGGTATGAAAGTTTTTGACGATGTAGCGATCAATACAAACAATGTAAGGTCACCGCAACGATTTCTTTACGAGCATTATTTTTTATGTTCATCATCCGACTGAGCAAATCGGTTGTTTTGTCAAATACGCTCACATTAATTACACTGTTCTCAACATGTTATATTTTTCAAAACAACTCAACTACTCACAGAAACAGAAGAACGATTAACATAAGGCTTCAAAGGAGAATCAACAGTCCTGATCAGATGAGAAACACCCCAGATAACCAGAGAAACAGAAGTCCAGGCAACCGTAGTATTCTCTTTTTTAGGTAAAGCCATAATCTTAGAAAGCTTCCGAGGCGCAATTCGGGAAGGAAAGTGCTGTAACTTTGGAATTTAGTCCTCTTGAGCGAAGCGAAAAGGACATCGTGCTCCCGAAGCGAAACTCGGGAAGCGAAACTCGGGAGGCGCAACTCGGGAAGCGGAACTCGGCTTTCGGAGCTAATTTGGGAAGATCGGGGATGTATTAGAGAGAAGTCCGATCTTTTATAATATTAAAGGAATTATAATACTTGGGGAACGATAAATGTAGGGGAGCGATCAATATCATGTCGAGTTAGTACCAGGTCTGCGGGCAGGCGCTAAAAGAACTATCCAATCTCATGACAGAGTTGTTTCCTGGTATGAGAGCGGTCTCAATCGCGGATCAAGGCCTGCGCGACTCGACCGGCTGGCTCCACGCGAAAAAACGATGAAACAAGCAAACATGAACTTGGTGGTACTATTATGCCTGAGACAGTTATTCAATATCTTCTGAATCGATTAAAACAGCTGGGCATCAGGGATATTTTCGGCGTGCCAGGGGACTATGCGTTTCCTATCAACGATGCCATCTGTGATGATAAGGAGCTGCGCTGGATCGGCTGCTGCAATGAGCTGAACGCCGCTTATGCTGCCGACGGTTATGCTCGTATCAATGGCATGTCAGCGCTGTCTACTACCTTTGGGGTAGGTGAACTGTCTGCGCTATGCGGCATAGCAGGTTCTTACGGGGAGCACAATCTGGTATTTCATATTGTCGGGATGCCGAATATGCCGGTCCAGGAAAGACATGCCATAGTACATCACACGCTGGGTAACGGAGAGTTCGACCTATTCATGGCAATGGCTACGCCAGTCGTATGTGCGAAGACGATGCTTACTCCGGAAAACTGCATTCATGAAGTCGAGCGTGTCATCGCAGCAGCCTTAGAGAATCACCGTCCCGTCTATATTGCCATACCTGGCAACTATGTTCATGAAAATGTATCATCTTCCCCGGCGCCGGCAAACGTGCCTGTAAAAAGCGAGCCTGAGGCGCTAGAAGAAGTGGTCTCGACCATTATAAACAAGCTATTGAATGCAAAGAAAGCCTGTATCATGCCAGGCATCTTTGTCGATCGCTTTGGGTTTAAGGATTTGGCCACTGCCGTTGTTAATGCTTCGGGCTTACCTTATGTGACCATGGCGATGGATAAGTCAGTCCTCGACGAGACGAATCCCTCCTATCGGGGATTATACAGCGGACAGCTTGTGAATCCTGAAATTAGCGAGTTTGTGGAATCCTGCGACTGCATACTTGCCATAGGCACTATTCTGTCTGATACTAATATGGGCAGATTCACGGCAAAACTGGACAAATCCCGTATCATCAATGTCATGCCTTACGATGTCCATATAGGGTATGCTAATTACACCAATCTAAAAATGTCAGATGTACTGGAGGAACTCGCCAAAAGACTTCGTAAGCGTACTGATGTCAGGGGACCTATGGCTAAACGTCCCACAACGCCAGAGGTAAATGCTAGCGACCCGATAACAGCTGATTATTTATACGCGAGCTACACGAAATTTTTTAAGCCCGGCGATATCATCATAGTGGATTCAGGTACATCCTTTTATGGCTTACTGCCAATATTTTTACCGAAAGGAGCTACGTTCCATAACCAAACGCTCTGGGGGGCGATAGGCTGGGCTACCCCGGCTTCCTTTGGCGCCGCGCTGGCTTCGCCAGACCGGCGAGTAATTCTTATAACAGGAGAAGGGTCGCACCAGATGACAGCCCAGGAGGTTGGCCAGTTTTACCGCTATGGTCTAAAGCCTATTATTTTCGTGCTGAACAATCATGGCTACCTGATAGAAAGAATGCTATCTCAGAGGTTAGATTACTATTATAACGACCTGGCACAATGGCAATATCATAAATTGCCAGAGGTACTTGGCTGCGATGGGTGGATGACGAGGAAGGTCACCACCTGTGGCGACCTGGATAAGATCATGGCAGAGCTGGATAATACTAGAACAGGTGCATATGTAGAGATAGCTACGCCAGAGATGTCGGCGCCCCCGATTATGAAGACGATTCATAACAATTTGTGAAACTATCACACAAAGTTGTCCTGCGGCCATACTCTTATATAAACCGTTTCAGAAAAGGTTATAGAATGCGTGAGCCGGGTGACAGGAAACTGTCACGTCCGGTTCTTAGGAGAGGGGAAAAGCAATCTCCCTGACTTATCCGATGGGCACGACCAAAAGAAAAGGAGAAGATTGATCATTATTTTTTCCCTATCTCCTCATATCTCTTATAATATCTCATAATCAAATCCCTCATCCTGTATTTCCCATACTTCGTTCCATCCTTCATTTTTACAATCGGAAACATGTAACGATTAATTTAATCCAGGTCATCTCTTGCGGTCTCATACAGATACGCCGCATCCGGCTCATACCTCTACTGCAACCGTTGCTTCTTCCCATTTGAACAGCTGCGGAACTCCATTAAAAGGAGGGGCCGAGTACAGACCTGGCAACCTTCTCAAAGATTGCTTCGATATCGCACCCGAACTTCCTTGCCACAACAAGTGCCACGATCCGAATATCCACAAGATAGGAAAGCCTGTCCTGCATGGAATTGATTTCGGAAACGAGCCTTTGTCTGTTTACTCCGGTATCTGCGGAAATGAACTCCAGGATTTGCTCAAACGAAATCTCTTCCTTGAGAGAAGAGGATTTTTTTCCTGAATTTTCCTGGTTTTCGAGAAAATTCTCAGACGGTTTAAACGCATGGGGAAGCCTGACACTTTCAACATCAAAACCAGGTATAAGAGCACCATCTCTAAGGGAGAGCAGGCCGACTTCAAGGGCTCGTTCCTTTACCTTTGAGGCAATTTTCGGGGAAAACCATTTCAGGTCAAAAGCCAGGGAAAACTCAAAATCCTTTTCCGAGAGGGAAACTGCAAGATTTTTTTTAAAAGGAATTGAAACTACACGTTTAAGTTCTTCCATTCACTACCCTCTTAAAAAGCTGACACGGGAAGGAGAGTCTAATGACAGGCTTATAGTATAACAGTTTTCAGGATAGCTGGCTTCGTGGGCGCAGTTTCAGAAAAAGGTTAAAATGCTCCGGCACGGAATTCTTATCTGAATTGATGCCGAAGCCTGGGAAAATTCAAAGTGTCACGAGTTTGGCACTAAGTATTCCCTGAACCTGCCTGACTTCTTCAAGTATTGAGTCCGAGACTTCGGAGTCTACGTTGAGAACCATCAAGGTCACGCCTCCGATCTCGGCTCTGCCAACCTGCATGCCTGAGATGTTGATATTGTTTTTGCCAAGAACCAGGCAGCAAGGCCCGATAACGTTCGGTTTGTTGACGTGTTTGGCAAAAATCATGCGTCCTGCAGGGAAGATATCCACCCTGTCCTCGTCAACCGCAACGATCTTTGGCTCATCCCCGACAACAGTTCCGGAAACTATCTTTGCCAGGCCTCCGCTAATAACCCTTATACTGATGGTTGAAGAGTATTCTTCGGAAGACTCGGATTTGCTTTCTACGACTGCGATATTTCTGGATTTTGCGAGGGTAGGGGCATTGACATAGTTTACGCCGGCACCAAGAGCCATTTCAAGCAGCCCTTTGAGAGCAGAAACTGTAAGGGGCCTGGTGTCTTTACCGGAAATCTCCCCATTGTACCCGATTTCTACCTTTTCGTAATTGACGTCAACAAGCTGCCCTGCAATTTTGCCCATGATCTCAGAGAGCCTGATATAAGGAGCAAGGACTGCCATGGCTTCTGGCTTTACAGATGGGATATTGATTGCGTTCCTTGCAAGCCCGCCAGTAAGGACGGATACAACCTCTCTGGCGATGTCGATTGCCACATTGACCTGAGCTTCCTGCGTGGAGGCCCCGAGATGAGGAGTTACTATGACATTGTCAAAATCCAGAAGAGGGCTTTTAAAGGGAGGCTCCTCAACGAAAACGTCTAATGCTGCGCCGCCCACTTTTCCGCTTGCCAGGGCCTTTGCCAGGGCTTCTTCGCTGATGATGCCGCCGCGAGCACAGTTGAGAATCTTGACACCGGGTTTCATCAGTGCAAACTGCTCGTCATCAAGAATATTTCTGGTTTCCTTGATAAGGGGAGTGTGCACTGTAATGTAGTCAGCATCTTTTGCGATCTCGTTAACTGTAGACAGCTTGACTCCGAGTTCGACGGCCCGCTTTTCGGAAATGAACGGGTCATACCCCATAAGGTTCATTTCAAGCCCTGAAGCCCTTTTTGCGACCTCGGAGCCGATTCTCCCGAGACCTACGATTCCTAGGGTCTTGCCTTTGACTTCAACGCCCGTGAATTTATTGCGTTTCCATTCTCTGGCTTTCAGGGACGCATTTGCCTGGGGGATGTTCCGGGACATTGCCATCATCATGGCAATGGTGTGCTCTGCTGCCGAAATCATATTGCCTTCGGGAGCGTTAGTTACGATGATACCCTTCTTGGTAGCTGCGTCCACATCAACATTGTCAACTCCGACCCCGGCTCTACCTATAACTTTCAGGTTGTCGGCAGCTTCGATAATTTTCTGAGTGACCTGGGTACCGCTGCGTATTACAAGGGCATCGTAATCCTTGATTCTTTTCACCAGTTCGTCCTCGGACAGCCCGGTGGACACGTCAACAGTAAAGTGTTCTTTTAGAATCTCCAAACCTTCGTTGGAGAGTGAGTCGCTGACCAATACTTTCATGTCAATTTCTCCAGATAAATATGATAAGCATGATACATTAAATTTTTACAGAGAATACCAATCAACTTAATCACACTTAAGCATTATCACACGAATTTCAAAGCAAACACTGCCCATCCTGATATTTATCGAGGTTCTTCTCCCCTACACGATTAACCTACCAGCCTGATTATCCCGATCTTCGGTTCGTAACACTGCCCGCCTGCAAGGAGAGAACGGATAACTTCTTCCACAACCTCCTCAGGAATGCCTCTCGACGTCGCAGTATCCATAAAAGCGGCATAGTCAACTCCCCTGCTTCCGCCCATTTCCCTGAGCAATTCGAGCACAAATTCCTTCTGGTCAGCTTTGGCCCCTCTACTATCTCCTGAATCAAAATCCAGAGTTCTCAGGCCTTCTCTGATGGAGGCCCGAAGCAGTTTTGCAAACTCCCCGGGAGAGCGTTCCCGTTCAAGCGCAATAGAAATCCCTTCCGCAAGCTCAAAAGAAACGCCTTTCTCCTGAAGGTATTCCCGGAGCTTCTCTCCATGATATCCGCTAGCCAGAGCATCCGAGAAGGCTTCAAGCCTCTCAACTGTCTGTTCGGCGGTATCCACAACCCATCTGTTGCGGATTTCTCCGTCCACTACATTTGCCTCTTCAGCCCGGATAGAAACAAAAACCGATCCCGGTTCAGGTTCGTAGATCCGGGCTTTTCCTGTGAGGGCAATAAAAGCAGGGATCTGGACCGTTGAGAGAAAAATAGATGCATCAGGCTGGTACTGCCCTGCGTATACCGTAAAAGCGCCTGTAGGATCAACTATCCTCGCTTTCCACATCTCGCTCTGCGTCCCTATGCAGTCAAGTTCCGTGATTACTCCAACCACAAAAATGCGGTTGAGAATAAGCCCAAGCGGGCTGATAAGCAGATTGGGGGTTTTCGAGTCCGCTGCATCAAAATCAGGCCTTGCTGATTTTTCAAGCTCTCTACAGGCCTCAAACTCCTTTGCGAAAACCCTTTTTGCAACTTCTCGCTTAAGCAAGACCGACTCCTCCACTCGAAACCTGTGAATCTCCGTCCTGTCCATACCCTTCGTCCGGCCCGAGCCTGCGAAGCAGTTCCACTACCCTGACCGCAAGGTCATCTTCAGGTACCCATGTATTTTCAGCTACAAAAGAAATTCCATACTCTCCTTTTGAAGAGTTCCCGCGTACTGCAAGGTAGCGGCCTGTGAGAAAACGCCTTAAATCCTCGTAGACTGCATCTTTAGAGACATCGGAAAACATTAGCTGTTCGGCCTCTTCAAGGGTTTTTCCATAGATTATTTCTGCAAGTTCCCTGGGGAACATCACTGACATGGACCCTGTCCCGTCATCAAGTACGGCTTTGATCCGCATATCCCTTACGCCTTCTACCTTACCGTGCACCCTGCAGTTCGCTTTCTGGACTACACGGCTGCATTCAGGGCAGCGGGATATAATGCCTGAACCCGGCCTGACTGAAACCACGTTGCCTGCAGCAGCCACATCGAACATGCTGTCTCTTGAATCGATTTCTTCCATTTTCAGGGGGGCCGGATCTTTTCTTGCGGATTCGAAGGTAAATGCAAGTTTTCCGGCCTCTTCCGGTCCGACTGAAGAAACTTTTGTGCTGTTCAAAATATTGACTGAAGGCATTCCCCTGAACATCCTGACCTGAGCTCCCTCGATCCGGATTATGCTTCCTATATCAATGCCAGCCAGTTCAATCCAGGCCGTAAAGGGCAGCCTGCCGGTCTCATCCGCAAGCACGCCGGAAACCATCCTGGACTGGCGCCCCCTTACAAGGACTTCCCTGTGGGAAAGCTGAAGCACACACGCTACGGTCCCGACTGAAAAGTCCGCAGTTCCGATGTCAATGAGCTTTTTTGTCCGGCTCCCGGAAAGTTCGGACAGGGGAGGAAGCGCAGAGCCCGGAATTTTCGACACCAGAGATTGTTCCCCGATAGAGAGCCTGATCCTGTTCTGCCAGATGCGGGTATAGGCATTTTTGATATTGACTACATCCCCTACCGAACCAGGCAACTCCTTCCAGGAAGAAAACATCACTGAACCTGTTTCGTCCGCAAAAACCCCGGTATAAAGCTTAGAAAGTCCTTCATGAGCCCCTTCCTGAGGACGGATTGATTTTTCCCCAAGGTCCAGGATCCTGCCTGTAATTTCGAAATTCTTCAGGTTAGCAGACAGGTCTTTTACCTTCAGGACTTTCCTTTTTCCTCCGAACTTGCGGAGGATACTCTCTTTTGCAACATGAGGCGGCACGCGAAATGCAAGAAGTTTCTCAAACTCTGCCCGGATACCAGTCTTTTCAAGATCTCCAAGCGCCCTGGTTAACTCTTCAAGGTGGGGCGCAATTTTCTCATCCATTTTTAGGCCTCCATTCGAGACAATAACAAAACAATTAAATTTTTGCAGTATATCAGGTTTTACGGTATTTAAGGTTTTATTTAAGATTCATTAACGCAGCCGTTTACAACAGGTTAGAGATTATATTCTTTGTTCCGAGAATCATAACCGGATAATGTGACGATGAAAGTTAGACAAGCTGCAAAGTGATAGTTGCGGACTAATATAAGGAATAATTAAAAATTAATTTTTTCCATCGTAGAGGATATTAAACTATTATTTAAGGATAATTATTCAGAACTCCCAATCCCAAAGATATATCAATTTCAGGATAAAATCTCTTTCTTGGCAAAGTATTGAGAGAATTATTTATGAAAAGCAGATAGAAATTCAAAAAAGGAAGCCTTAAATTTTTCTAAAAACTAAAGCCTGATTAAAGGACAAGTGAGATTCAAAAGGTAAAGTGAGATTCAAAAGGTAAAGGGAGATTCAAAAGGTAAATGGAGAACTAAATATGGGAAGAGTAAAAGGAAAGAATTTAAGAGCCTTTAAAATTACAGTATTTGCAATTGTTCTAACAGTCATCTGTACATGCTCTGTCGTTTCTGCCGCAAACTTAAGGGTAAGTTCTGCAACAGAAGGGGATTATATTTCCATACAGGCCGCAGTAGATGCCGCAAAAGCCGGAGACACTATTTTTGTAAGCTCTGGAACTTATGTTGAAAACCTCAAAATCGACAGGGAAGTTAGAATCTGGTCTGACTCGAGGAACCCTGAAAATACAGTCATCAGGGCAGCCGACCCAAAAGAAAGTGCCGTTGAAATCAGCGTAGACAGGGCATCTTTCAGCGGGTTTGGCATTGAAGGCTCTGAAAAAGCAGGGCTTTCACTCACAGGGGTTAAAAGCTGCTATATCAACAACAACAGGGTCAAAGGGGCAGAATACGGCATTCTCCTCAATGGTTCCGAAAGCAACACCCTAAGCAACAATATCATTTCCCTTAATGAAAATGGAATAAGGCTCGAAAGCTCAGACTCGAACACTATCGAGGATAATATAGTTGCCTATAACTACGGTCCCGGAATCTCCCTTGAAGAGAGCAGCAGGAATATTATCTTCAACAATTACTTCAAAAACGCCGAAAATGTCGAAGAAAAAGCCGTAAACGCGGAAAATCTCTGGCAGAGTCCCCTCGTAACAAGACAGAATATTGTCCGGGGCCCTTACATTGCCGGGAACTTCTGGGCAGATCCTGAAGGTAAGGGTTACAGCGAAACATGCGTGGACGGAAACAGCAACGGGATTTGTGACTCTTCATACAACATAACAGGCGGAGGAACCGATAAGTCCCCGCTTTTCCCTAAAGTCCCAAATGCCGTTAAAACCCTTGAAAGCAAACTGAATACCAGTGCTTATGAACAGGGCCTGGCAGGCGAGGAGAATGCAACCGGCGTAGAAACCACGGGAAACGAAACCGAAGGAACAACGGAACCTGCAGGTGAAAACGCTACCGGTGAAAATGCTTCAGGAGAAAACGGAGCTCCTGGCCCGGGGTTTGGAATTGCAGTGACGGCTGTGGGAACGGCCTATTTCCTGAAGCGGAAAAGATAAAGATAAGAGAAAAATAGAGATCGAAAACCGGAAAATATAATGGGTCGTGCGGGTCAGTTACTGAAAAACATAAACATAATGACCTTTCTCAAATTCCGATAGCAAGGAGAATGTGCTCGTTTTTTCAGATTTTTGACCCCCACACCCTTTAGCCTTGATCTTTTATATCGTTTTTCAATTTAAGATGGTCACTCACTTTTTCACTGTGATATATCCAGAAACGGTTTTAGTGTTACTGCCTTTTGTATTCTTTACTGTCAGCTTGACAGTATATTTCCCTGCTTTGCTGTATGTATGTGCAGGATTCTTCTGGGTTGAATATGTTTCGTCTCCAAAGCTCCATCTCCGCGAAGTTGGACTATGGGTGCTTTTGTCAGTAAACTGAACCTTCAGTAGAGCTTTTCCTGACCTTGGAGAGGCTTCCCGGCAATTATTTGTGGGCGAAGTAAGCCACAACTTTTTCTTCATCTACGGCATCAATTCTGCAGAACCCGAAGCGTTCGAACTGTATGATATTGTCAAGTTCGGCTGCAATCCCGCGTTCTCCGACTCCTTCGATATCGCCTTCAGGGCCGCGTACTTTAACGGAAATTCCGTCAACTGGCGCCCAGTGGAGGATTTTTGCTTTTGCTTTTTTAAGGGCTTCAAGAGAAATATCCGAAAGTTTTGCCTGAAGTGGAGAAAGGGAAGTGATTTCGATATTACAGAAATCTTTTAAGCGGAGTACGGAGCCCACTTCCAGCTTTTCGACATCATCCATGCAGACAAGCACCTTATTTCCTACGGCAATTTCCCTTACACCCCTTGCATGGTCAGTGGGGTGAAGCGGAAGTTTGGCAACTGTCGGTTTTGCATCTGTAATTTCCAATTCTACCGGATTCCAGACAAAGAAATAGCGGTTTGCAATAGGGTCCACGATTTTGCGGTTTTCAGCGTAAAGAGACTCCATGCTGATGCTCACGTCAGTCATCCCGACTCCCATCTCTATCAAGAACTTTTTGAGGGCTTCAGCCTGTATTCCACGGCGCCGGATTGCCCGGATTGTAGGAAGCCTTGGGTCGTCCCAGCCGCTGTATTCCCCTGATTCTATGGCTTTTCGGAGGGTACTGGTGCTGAACTTTCCGAACTCATGGATCTTGACCCTGCCCCAGTGGGTTGTCCTCGGGTAGTTCCAGCCGAAGTAATTATAGATATATCCCTGCCGCTTTTCGCTGTCTATAAGGTCTTTGCCCCGGATAATGTGGGTCATGCCCAGTTCGTGGTCTTCGATAGCACCTGCAAAATCCAGAAGGGGCCAGACAATGTATTTGTTTCCGATTTCAGCTCTGGGGTGGGACATTTTTCTGATCCTGAATGCTCCCCAGTCCCGCAAAGCAGGGTCTTTGTGTTCTATATCAGTCTTAATCCTGAGCACGGCCTGCTGGTCTTCATATTCCCCGGCAAGCATTTTCTCCCAGTGCATGAGGTTTTCTTCAGGGCTTACATCCCTGTGCGGGCAGGCTTGCTTGGCATCCTTAAATCCCTTGAAGTCTTCTCCTGTACAGAAGCAGACATAGGCCTTTCCCATTTCAATGAGTTTTCTTGCATAATCGTAATAGAGAGGGAAATGATCAGAAGCGTAGACCACCTGGTCAGGCACAACCCCGAGCCATTTGAAGTCATCAAGGTACCATTCATAGGCTTCAAGCATAGGCCGTTTTATGTCAGGATCGGTGTCATCGAAACGCAGGATGAATTTTCCGTTGTAAATTTTCACATATTCGGAATTAACTACCATGCCTCTTGCGCTGCCCAGGGTTCCAGGCCCATTGGGGTTAGGGGCAAAACGCATTACAACCTTGCCGGGTTCCGCTCCTTCGAGGGGTTTTAAGCCTTTATCTGGCTCTTTCTTTACGCTAAGAGCTTCTATAAGCTCGGGTGCAATTTCAGAAAGCCGGGCTTCCCAGGCTTCAGGGTTTCCTTTAGCAATTTCGGAAACAATGGATTCAAGAGCCTCGGATACTGCACCGGGATCGGACCTGAGTTGAGGGCACTCCCCCATTACCTTGCCCATAACAGCTTTAGGCTGAGGGGCTTTCCCGTATTTTACAGCGTTTTGAAAGGCATATTTTTCTATTGTTTTAAGGTCTTCAGGACTTAAGGTCATAGACGCTTCTCCAAAAATAAACTGGATTGAATGATTAAGAATGTCAGACAAATTCAATTCAATGTTAGTGGATTATTCAATGTTAGTGGATAAGTGGAGCTCACGGAAAAGTGAATATTCCATGAGATGCGCTGAATCCGATGATTGCGGAAAAACATGTAAATAGGGTTATAAAAAGTCACCGAAGCCCCGAAATTCCCGGAATAAATTGAAAAAAGGCATTCCAAAAAAGATTCCCTGCACGCAGGAGCCTTTATTTCGGGATGGAAGCTTCGATTTCCCGGATACGGGACACTTTGTCATTGATTTTTCCAAGCTCGCGCTCAAAGTCCTGCAGGAATTTGGGAACTGCATCTCCAGGTACCGCACCCTGGGACGAAGGCTTGATAAGGTTAGCCTGCTCAAGGATCCTGAGAGAGTAACGCACTTTATGGTTCTGCATTCCGGTAACTTCTGCAAGTTTCAGAATTCCGATAGGAGCTTCTTCAATCACTTTTTTGAGCACCAGAAGATGGCGCTCGGTAAGGTCAAGTTCGGTTCCAATATGCTCAAGCAGCATCAGACAACCTCGTTTCTAAGTATTCCGATTCCCTGGATTTCCACTTCGACAGTATCCCCACGCTGCATTTCTCCAACGCCAGGGGGCGTCCCTGTGGTAATAACGTCTCCTACTTCCAGGGTCATGATCTCGGTGATAAATTCAATAAGGTAAGGAATGTCAAAAATAAGGTTTGAAGTACTGGAATCCTGTCTGGTTTCCCCATTTACCCTGCATGCAATTTTTGCATCCGTAATATCCAGCTCTTCGGAAGAGGCAAGATAAGGCCCGAAGGCAGCAAAGGTGTCAAAGCTCTTTGCCCTGGTCCACTGCCCATCCTTTTGCTGGAGGTCCCGTGCGGTCACATCATTGAAACAGGTATAACCCACAATTACGTCCTCGGCCTTTGAGGCTGAAATATTCTTACACCGTTTGCCGATAACGACTGCGAGTTCTGCCTCATGTTCCACTCTGGAGCTGGATGCCGGGTAAATTATCTTGTCTTCATGCCCTATAATCGCTGACGGAGGCTTTAAAAAGAGAACCGGAGTCTCCGGGACTTCCATGGACAGTTCTTCGGCATGGTCCCGGTAATTCAGGCCAACACATACGATTTTGGAGGGAGACGCAGGCGGGAGGATGCGTAGTTCCTGAAGCTCAAAGATCCCTGCGGAAACCCCTCCTTTAGGATATACGCGCCCACTTTCGATCTCTCCATAAAAAATCTCATCTCCTGATCTGAATCTTCCAATCATATCTTTGCCTTCTCCTGCTTTTCGGGATCTTTCCGCCTTCGTTCTTTCATTTTTTTAAAGGATATATCAAAACTTAAATTTTAACTCTTCGCCCACTGGCATCCCGTGCATATTTCCCGAGTTCGGAATCAAGGAGCTGCACGCCTGAAAACACAGGCCCGTCCTTGCAAACCCTGAGCCCGGACCGGTCTATGCAGCATGCCCCGCAGACTCCGATGCCGCATTTGAAATAGCGGTGGAGGCTGAATTCTGCCTTTTCAAGAATCTCTCTGTCCTCAAGGAGCCTGAAAACAGATGCCATCATTATTTCCGGGCCGCAGACAGCGATCCTGTCATAAATTGAAAGGTTGAGGCCGCTGAGGACATCGGTCACAAAACCCTTTGTCCCTTTTGAGCCGTCATCCGTAGACACGTAAACTTTCCCTGCCTCTGCAAAGCGCTCTTCAAAAATCAGGTCGCCTGCACTCCGCGCTCCAAGGACAGTGTGCACCTCAGAGCCTGCGATACGGGCTGCATCTGCATAAGGAGCAAGAGGTGCCGATCCTACACCGCCTGCAATAATCAGAATTTTTTCACCCTGAGAAGGGAGAGAAAAGCCCCTTCCGAAAGGCCCACGAAGCCCGAAAGAATCCCCTTCTTTCAACTCAAAAAGTTTCGAGGTTGCCTCTCCTACTTTCTGGACAGTAATAGAGTTTTTTCTGGAGAGGCCCATGGGCACTTCATCCACGCCCCTGACCCAGACCATTACAAACTGGCCGGGCTCCATAGTCTCAAACTGGAGATCAAAGAAGAAAGTCCTGACAGAAGGAGACTCTTCAATTATCCGTACTATTGTAGCATTAAGAGGTAGCATCAGACCATCTCATGGGAAAGCCCTATTAATTTTTTCACATTCGAATAGCCTTTCCTCTGCAGGAAAGCTTCGATCCCTGTACTGATTTCGGAGAATATGTCAACCCTGTCATACACTGCAGACCCGACCTGGACAGCCGCCGCCCCTGCCATCATCATTTCTACAGCATCCTGCCAGGAGGATACCCCTCCTACCCCTATTACAGGGATTTCCAGGGCGGTATAAAGGTCGTAAACGCATTTGACAGCCACAGGCTTAACAGCTTTTCCTGATAGCCCGCCTGAACGGTTTCCCAGGACAGGATACCCTGACTCGATATCTATAGCCATCCCTTTTAAGGTATTGATTGCAACAACCGCATCCGCGCCCCCTGACTCAGCCGCAGTCCCTATGCACGTAATGTCAGAAACATTGGGAGTGAGCTTGACCCAGACAGGTACGTTTACCACATCTTTTACTGCCGCTGTGACGGCTTCTACAAGGCAGGGGTTCGAACCGACAGCAGCCCCGTATCCCTCTGCATGGGGACAGCTCACATTAAGCTCGAAAGCATCGGGTTTTGCAGGAAGCAGGCCTTCAGCAACTTCTTTAAATTCGGCAGGATTCCCGCCGAAAATGCTTGCAATTACCGGAACCCCTGAGTCCTTTTTTGCGATCTCGAGTTCCTGCAGGAAGCCTGGATAGGAAGGGTTCGGAAGTCCCATAGCATTCAAAAAACCACAGTCGAGTTTGACCATGCTCGGGTTGGAGTGCCCGGTTTTAGGCGCAGGACCTATGGACTTGGTCACAACTGCGCCTGCACCTCCGTCACGTGCGACCCTGCAAAGGGATGCCCCTGTTGTGCCAAGCACCCCGGCTGCAAGAATGGTCGGATTTTTCAGTTCAAGTCCGGTAAGAGTATACATAGATGGTTCCTTTCTGCCCTGTCAATATCATCAGTCGTATGAATCTTCTGAGCCGTACGAATCTCTGGAAATCTGCAGGAGCGCCTCTTCAGCCAGTCTCTTGCCGCCCATCTGTACAAGCCTGTGCCCGAGTTCCCTGGCTTTTTCAATGCCTCCGAGCATAGGGATAAACTCATCTATCCTGACAGCCTCCCGCCCGTCAAGGGAAAGGACTTCGGCCCGAACATGGATTTGTTTCTTATCCTGCGTTAGTTCGGCGTAGGAACCTACAGGAGTTGTGCAGCCTCCTCCGAGTTCGAAAATCAGGATGCGCTCGATTTCAGTGACAATCCGGCTTTCGAGATCTTCAAGTCTGGAAACTGCAGCTTCAGCCTCAGTGCCTGCCCTTGTGACCACTGCAACCGTGCCCTGGTTCGGAGAGGGGCAGAAGAAATCGGGAGAAAGGATTTCCCCTTCAAGCTCCCAGCCCAGGCGTTCGAGCCCTGCCCTGGCAAGCAGGATACCGTCGTATTGCCCTTCTTTGAGCTTCCTGAGCCTTGTATCGATATTGCCCCTTAAATCCTGCGTAATGAGGTCGGGCCTGTAGCGCCTGATCTGGGCAGCCCTTCTCAGGGAACTGGTGCCTATAATGGACTGCTCCGGCAGTTCGTCCAGTGTGGTCCCGTCATAAGTCAGCAGGATATCGAACGGGGTATCCCGCTTCAGAACGGAAGCGGTTGGGAGTGTCGGCGGGCGGACAGTTGGCATGTCCTTCATGGAATGGACAGCGATATCTATTTCTCCTGCAAGCATAACATCGTCCAGTTCCCTGACAAAAGCTCCAACTCCGCCTGATACTGCGTGCAGAGGACGGTCCGTAAACCGGTCTCCGCTGGTTTTTATAATTTTCAAGCTGGTTTCAACGCCCTGTTCTTTTAAAAGGCGTGCAACATTTTTGGTCTGAGCAAGCGCAAGCTGGCTGCCCCGCGTACCTATAATCATATGGAATCCTCGTTTTCAAAGACGCAAATCTGCTCAGAGATTTTCAGTATATGCTTTAAGGGTTTTTTCGATGTCTTCTTCGCTGTGGGCTGCAGAGACGAAATTGGTCTCGAACTGCGAGGGAGGGAGGAAAATTCCGCTTGCGAGCATCCTGTGGAAGAAAGCAAGATAACCCTCCTTATCGCACTTCAGAACCTCCTGGTAGTTATGAGGTTCGGCCCCGAAGAAGATCTTGAACATGGAAGCAATTCCGCATACGTGATAGTCAAGCCCTTCATCTTCAACGATTTCAGAGAGCACAGTTCTCAGATAATCGCCTGTCGAATTGAGTTTTGCATGGATGTTTTCCTGTTTCAGATAATCAAGCATTGCAATGCCTGCAGCCACAGAACATGGGCTTCCGCTGAAAGTCCCTGCCTGGTAAACGGCTCCGGATGGAGATACCATTTCCATGATTTCCCGACTGCCGCCGAAAACCCCTATAGGAAGGCCTCCGCCTACGATCTTTCCCAGGGTGGTCATATCAGGCACGACCCCGAAGTATTCCTGAGCTCCGCCCATTGCAAGCCTGAACCCGGTAATGACCTCATCGAAAATCAGAAGCACATCGTTTTCCAGGGTTAGCTTCCTGAGTTCTTCCAGGTAGCCGGGAATTGGGATTATCGGACCTATGTTCCCGAGCACGGGCTCTATTATAACTGCGGCCAGGTCATCCTTGTTCTTCTCCACAAGTTCGGCCATTGCTTCAATATCATTATACGGAGCCTGCAAGGTATGTTTGGTGAAATCTGCAGGAATGCCCAGGGAATCGGGTTCTCCCAGGGTTGTAGCTCCTGAACCTGCTTTTACCAGCACAGCATCATGGGCACCGTGAAATCCGCCTTCGATTTTGATGAATTTGTTTCTACCCGTAAAGCCGCGGGCGAGGCGGAGGGCACTCATTGTGGCCTCAGTCCCTGTAGAAACGAAACGGAGCATATCAATACTGGGATAGTACCCTGCAATCTTCTCTGCCAGGGTTACTTCAAGCTCCGTAGGGGTCCCATAGAGCCAGCCTTTATCGAGCTGGGCTTTAATGGCCTCTTTTATTACAGGGTGGTTGTGCCCAAGGATTGCAGGGCCGTAAGCCAGGCAGTAATCGATGTACTCGTTCCCGTCAAGGTCCTTTATCTTTGAGCCGTCAGCTGAGGCCGTATAGAAAGGATAGGGCTTGATTGCACGCACAGGACTGCTTACCCCACCCGGAATAAGGGTCTTTGCTTTCTCATACATCTGTCTGGACTTCTCAAGTGTTACCTCAGATATCATGGAAATCTCACCGATCGGACTGAAAATCTTCAACATACTGATTCAACATACTGATTCAACATACTGATTCAACATACTGATTCAACATACTGATTCAACATACTGATTCAACATACTGATTCAACATACTGATTCAACATACTGATTCAACATACTGGTAATTCATGAATTAAACTGAAACTATGAATTCAACTGAAATTATAAATTAAACTGAAATATAGATTCGCAAAACCTGTAAGTAAAGGTAATTTTACTGTTTTCTGTATCCCTTTTCTATCTTATAACAGAGCCTTCCCCTATTAAGCAGTTATTGATGGGAGCGTGAGTGAAATGGGCAGCAGGCTTAAAAACCAGGAAAGATCTGCAAGAGGAAAAAGGAAATAAACTTCCTGAAAAGCAGGAGCGCCTGAAAAAAGGCGCTTACTTCAACATGCGGGCAGCATCCTTTGCAAAGTAAGTAATGATAATGTCTGCTCCTGCCCTTTTAATGGAGATGAGAGACTCGTACACGGCTTTCTTTTCATCAAGCCAGCCATTAGCTGCGGCTGCTTTAATCATTGCATACTCCCCGCTCACATTGTATGCGGCTGTCGGCATCCCGAAATCTGTCTTGACCCTGTAGACTATATCCAGGTAACTGAGGGCTGGCTTCACCATTATGATATCTGCCCCTTCGGCCACATCCAGGGTCACTTCCCTGAGGGCTTCATCGCTGTTTGCGGGGTCCATCTGGTAGGTGGAGCGGTCTCCGAAACAACAGCCTGAGTCTGCTGCTTCCCTGAAAGGCCCGTAGAAGGATGAACTGAATTTTGCGGCATAAGACATGATGGGAATATTCTCAAAGCCATTAAGGTCAAGTGCTTGCCTGATGGCTTCTACCATTCCGTCCATCATTCCTGAGGGGGCTACCATGTCAGCGCCTGCTCTTGCGTGGCTGACTGCGATCTTTCCGAGAACCTCAAGGGTAGGGTCGTTCAGGACCTCTTTAGTTTCGAAATCAATTATCCCGCAGTGTCCGTGGTTTGTGTATTCACACATGCAAATATCTGTGATCACCACAAGTTCGTCTCCAAGTTCAGCCTTGATCCTCCGGACCGCCTCCTGGATGACATCAATTTCCCCCCATGAGGAACTTCCTTCTGCGTCCTTGAAAGCAGGCACTCCGAACAGAATAACAGCAGGGATACCGAGTTCTGCAATCTCTTTTGCTTCTTTTGCAACATCTGAGAGAGGAAACTTGTATATCCCTGGCATGGAAGAGAACTCAACCGGGGAGTCAATAGTCTCATCCACAAAAATAGGTTGAACCAGGTCGTCCACGGATAAGGTGGTTTCACGCACGAGGTTCCTGATCTTTCCTTTTCTCAACCGTCTCAACCTGACATCTGGAAACATGTGATCACTCCTGTAATTATGAATTAATTTCAGCTATTTTATTATGAGTTGCCTTTTTCAGAGACCCGGTTTAATTCATTTCCGCAACCGGGCTTTATTTTTTCGACCCTTAACCTGTCCTTTTCGAGGCAGAATATCCTTGAAACCACATCAAGGAACTCTTCGTTTCCGAGTTCTGCAGCCTGGCGGAGGACTTTGGTAGGCTCGGCAAGGATCTTGTTAACGATAGAATGAGTAAGGTCGTCAAGAACCTCGGTTTCAATTTCCCCTATGGTATGGTATGCACAAAGCCTGTTGACTGCTTTTTCCCTCTCCCTTATCCTTACATCATACACCTGCCGGTAAAGGTCGGCAATAAGACGGTCAGCTTTCTGGCGCTTGTACTGAAGGTTTAAAAGTCTGATCTCTTCCTGAATTATAGCTTCGGCTTTTTTAGCCTCTTCCTTCCTCATTTTAAGAGTCCTTTCGCTGATGACCCTGAGGTTGTCGATATTGCACAGTTCAACGTTCTCAAGTTCAACAACAGATTCCTCGATATCCCTGGGATTTGCGATATCAACAAGGAGGAGTTTGCGGTTTCTGTTCTGTATAGCCTTTTGAACGATTTCCCTGGTTAGAATGTAATGGGGAGCGCCTGTGCCGCTGATTACCACATCAGCGTCCTTAAGGTAAGTCTGGATATCATCAAGCCTGACTGCATGTCCTCCGAGTTCATAGGCAATTTCTTCGGCTTTCTGGAAGGTGCGGTTAGCAATGTATATTGCTTCGATATCTTTTTCAGCCAGGGCCTTTGCGACAAGGACACCGATTTCCCCGGCTCCTATCACGAGCACGGATTTTCCTGTGAGCCCCTCCAGAATATCCTCTGCGAGGTCTACAGCTGCAGAACCTATGGAAACCGATCCCTTGTTGATTTTGGTTTCATTGCGGATTCTCTTTCCTACCTGAATAGCCTTATCAAAGGCAGTATCCAGGATTTTTCCGGTCGTTCCAATTTTCTTGGAATAAGCATAAAGATCTTTTATTTGTCCAAGAATCTGGTCTTCCCCTACAATCATGGATTCAAGACCGCCAGCAAGCCTGAGCAGGTGCTCCAGGGACTCATCATGCCCGTAAAAATCGATAATATGGGTGGAAGCTCCCATTTCCTTTGCAAAAGAGAAAAGTACACTGCTGCTTTTGGGGGAAACAACGTAGATTTCAACACGGTTGCAGGTTTTTAAGACTACGCACTCGTAAACATACTCCTGGTGATACAGGTTATGGAGCAGTCCGTCCAGATCTCCGTGCCAGGCGGACTCCATTTCCTCAACCTTTGCTTTTTTATGGGATATAACCATACTTGAGATTTCTGTCACAGAGAGCCTCCGGATAGAATGAATACAGGAAATAGAATAATAATATAAGGAGTTGTAAATTAAACTTTGTCCATAACTCCTGAGCCTTTTTTCACCAAAGGAATTTTCATTCACAGGATATTTCTATTTACAGAATACTTTGATTCAGAGTTTCTGTTTACAGAACAATTCTTTTTATAGAGTAATTTTTCCCTTTGAAAAGCCCGGAGCTTCCTGCCAGGGTTTACTTGCCGGAATTTCCAACGTAATCAGAAATTGTAGCGTATGCCCTTTCTGCTGCCTCTTCATAAGACTCGGAAAAACCGCTCCAGACAGCCTCGCTTTCCAGGACTTTCCAGAGAAGTTCCTTCCTCTGTTTTTGCTCAGCCACATGCTGTTTGAGGTAAGTCCTGAGTTCGTCCTGAAGCCGGATCATATCGGAATATGCAGGAGTGATCAGGCCTTCTATCTGTTTGCGGGTATATTTGGAGACTGCTGGACTGTGCCCGAGAGTGGAAATCCCGATTACAAGGTCTCCTCTTTTTATTACTGACGGGATTACGACACTACCTAAAGCATCGACCTGATTAATCAAAATATCGCTTTCCTGTGCAACGAGAGTGATTTTTCGGTTAAGTTCGAAACTGCTGGTCGCGGGTATGACAATAAAAGCCCCTGAGATAAGTTCCCTGAGTTCGGAATCCGAAGCAGCAAGAAGATTAACCTTAAAGAGCCGCACCTGCCCTGAAGCTTCAAGTTCCTGCAGCCGCTGAGAGAATTCAAGGCTGACAACAAGGGTGTCCGCACAGCCAGAGAAAAGCTCGGCTTTGCGTTCCCCGACAGAACCTCCCCCGAAGATAACGATCTTCCTGCCAGACAGGTCAAGCATAAGGGGAAGAAAATTGTTTTTTTCAGCCATTTTCAGGAACCTCTTGACTAATATAACTTAACACCTGAATAAAAACCGGATTTACAACCTGACCCAGGTTTTCTTGAACTCCCTTTCACTGAAAAAGAGGGTATAATCCTTGATTCCGGTAGCTTCCGAAATCCTGACAGCTACCTTTTCACAGTCTTCAGGAGTGTAGGAATGGACCATAGTGAACAGGTTGTAGGGCCAGTCGGGATAACGCGGGCGCTCATAGCAGTGAGTCACTTCAGGGAATTCTGCCATTATTGCCCCTACTCTTTCGATCTGCTCATCGGGGACATTCCAGACGCACATAGCGTTGGCCGTAATTCCGATTGCCCGATGCCCTATTGAAGCTGCGAAACGCCGGATTTTTCCGGCTTTCTGAAGGCGTTTGAGCCTGTCAACAACTTCCTGCTCACTTATCCCAAGCTCGGCAGCAAGGGCCTTGAAAGGAGAATGAATTATCGGAATCCCATCCTGCACGAGCTTGAGAAGTTCTACATCCGTTTTATCCATTTTTTCACCTGATATCGAACTTCACATTTATCTTAAAGAGACGCTTTGTAGGGAGGTTTAACAGAGGACAGCTTGTTTTCTCCCTGATTTCGTCAATTATCTCCTCAAGCCTCTTTTTATTCGGGGCAGAGAGCGTAAACCAGAGGTTATACTGTGCAGCATTCCGAAGGTAATTATGGGAAACTTCAGGGTATTCGTTTATGAAGTTTGCGACTTCTTCAATCCGGGCATCGGGAACCTTAAGGGCCACGAGAGTGCTTACTCCGCCCATATTTCTTGTGCTGAGAACCGGCCCTATCCGCCTTACTGCTCCTTTCCTGTTGAGTTCACGCAGCCTTCCAAGAACTTCGGTTTCGGCAAGGCCGAGAATTTTACCTAACTTTTCAAATGGCTCGACTTCCAGAGGAACCTCCTGCTGGATCTGGTTCAGAATTCTCTTGTCGGTTTCGTCAAGTTCGATTTCCGGAACTTCTCTATCATAAGGCTGCATTTCGCAGGTAAAATCGGCATCCGCACTCTGGAGCCGGCTTTTGCAGTTTTCAATTTCAATCATCTCGATCACTACCATTTTTTTCCAGGCCTGTATGTACAGTAAGGCTCTTCTTCGAGATAGTCGCCTGTAGAAGCATAGGCTCTTGCCCTGCAGCCTGCGCAGACTTTTTTGTATTCACATATCCCGCACTTTCCTTTAAGCTCTTCGGGATCTCTCAATTTCCTGAAGATCTCGGAGTTTTCCCAGATGTCCCTGAAAGGCTGTTCCCTGATATTGCCCGCAAGCACGGGAAGGTAGCCGCATGGATAGACCTTTCCAACGCTTGACACGAAGCAGAAACCGGTACCTCCGAGGCAGCCTTTTGTCATGGCTTCGTAGCCGTGGGTTTTTACGGAGATCTCGATGCCTTCCTTTTTTGCCCGCTGGCGCATTATCCTGAAATAATGGGGGGCGCAGGTCGCTTTCAGCTGGATTTCCGATTCTTTCTGCATATCATAAAACCAGTGCAGAATACGCTCATAATCTGCAGGGGACACTTCATCGGACTCTTCTCCCCTTCCCGTGGGCACAAGGAAAAAGACATGATATGCAACTGCCCCGAGCTCTTTTGCAAGCTCAAGGGTCGTATGGATTTCCTCAAGGTTGCGCTTTGAGACCGTAGTGTTGATCTGGAAAGGAAAATCTGCGTTCCTGAGAACTTGAATGCCTGCAAGCGTCCTTTCAAAGGCTCCGGGCATGCCCCTGAAATTGTCATGCGTCTCTGCATTCGCTCCGTCGATACTTATGCTGAGCCTCTGAACGCCTGCGTTTTTCAGTTTCTCCACAAGCTCAGGAGTAAGAAGTGTGCCGTTTGTTGCAAGCACTACTCGAAGCCCGGCATCAGTGCCGTAGCGGGCAATTTCCAGAACGTCAGGTCTTGTAAGAGGCTCGCCTCCGCTCAAGATGAGAATGGGCTTTCCAAGTCCTGCAACCTCATCAATGAAATGTTTAGCTTCATCAGTTGTAAGCTCACCTGCCGGAACCGAGGAAGTGGAAGCTCCCCTGCAGTGTACGCAGTTCAGGTTGCAGCCTGCAGTCAGTTCCCACGCGATAAGCCTTGGTGCATTTGTCATGGCAATCATAAATTAGCTGTTTTTATTAATGGCAGTCAAAGTTTAATGAGATTTACAAATTAACGATAATTAGGAAGTGTGAATCACAATCTGAGGACTGAATATGGGGGAGATTCAATTTTACCGAAAGTTAATGTAATTTTAACTTGAGAGGTCATATTAATAAAGTAATATTAATATTCTGCCATTTCAGACGGAGACCTGTAAAAAGAGGGTTCTGTAAAATCTTCGGGAAATGGACAAATATAAAGATTTGACGCTAGATGGAAAATAACTCTAAGTTCCCGAAAACTTTGCAGAACCGTTTTATCAATTGTTTTTATAGATGTTGCCCAAAACCTGGACCTAAAAACACAAGATTCTTATTCTAAAAAGTAAACTAGTCAGTATATCAAATAAGATTTTATTATATAGTCTTGAGGGGATATCCTGGAATGTAGCTTATGTAGTAAAAAAGAAGGCATGGGTTTTAAATGTTATAGATGTGGGAAAATGTTCTGCTCAGATCATAGACTCCCCGAAGCTCACGATTGCGAATACCAGAATATTATTTATGAAAGACAAAATCCAAGACGCCGTGATGTGCCTACTCTTGAAGAAAGAATATACAAATCAATATTTTCTAGAGCTGATAATTGGAGACGATAACGACTATAGTTCTTGCCTCAACTGATTACACCTTTTATTTGCGGATAGAATGTTTCCATCTATTTTTTGCAAATGCTAGTAACTTATCTAGAATTATTTTCATGTTTGATTAAAGAGTTTAGATCATCTAGAGTGACTTTTTGATCAGTATAATTTGTTATTTCCCCACCATAAGAAAATATAAGCATTAATGCGTGTAAAATATTGCGTCGGAAACTATATTTTGTATTCTGTTAAAATAAGGTCAGTAAGAAAGGTATTTCTTTCGTTGAAGCTTGTGTAAACCTATAATACAAATTGAGACAAACCGGTGATCGCAATAGTCATTTTAACGTCACGGATCCTTAACCTATACAAATAAAGGTCCTTTAAATGCGAGTAACTCGAGAATGATATATCTCTTTATCCGGGATCATGATCTTTCTGTTACGTTGAAAGTAATTCTGAATTCCGTTCCATGCGTTCTTTTAAGCTCGATTTTCCCATCCAGCTGGTCAACAAGGGTGTTTACTAATTGCAGTCCAAGTGATTCAAGACTTTCTAACTCTATGTTTTGGGAAATTCCTTTTCCGTTATCTGAAATTGTCAGGCTGAAAAGGGATTTATGCATTTCATTATTCTTTTCTTCCCTGCAAAGCTTAATTCGTATTTCCCCTTCTTCGTTTTCAGTAAATGCGTGTTTGAGGGAATTGGAAACGAGTTCATTAACAATTATTCCTAGCGGGACAGCAGTATCCATATCAAATAATGCATTTTCTTCCAGATCCATGTTCAGGTGTATGTTTTTGCTACTAAGGCTGTAAGTCTGGAAAAGATTTTCAGTTAACTCTCTGATGTACGTCGAAAATTCCAGCGTATCGGTTCCTTCTCCTTTATAAAGTTCTTCGTGGATGAGAGCCATAGATATAACCCGGTTCTGGCTTTCTCTGAAAGCCTCAATAACTTTCGGATTATCAAACTTATCAGCCTGAAGGTCAAGAAGGGAAGAGATTACCTGTAGATTATTCTTAATCCTATGGTGAATTTCCTTTTTACGGGCAGTCTCGATATTTGCCAGAGTTTCCTCTGTCTTTTTCTTCTCGGTAACGTCGAGAACAAAGGCTATGCCTTCATTGCGCGCCTGATCGAAGGTAGCTACCCCAACAATGACAGGTATGCGCGAGCCATCTTTGCGGATGTACTCCTTCTCCTGGGGTTCTTTTACGCCAATGGTTTTCAGTTCAGCAATGGCTCGCTCATCCAATTGACGGTACTCCGGCGGGGTCATCTTATCCCAGTTAATCTTTCCGGCCTGCAAGTCCTCGCGCGTGTAACCGACTATATCCAGTAACTTGTCGTTGGCATCGGTGATCGAACCGTCCAGATTAAAGTAATACACGCCGATCATACTCGATTCGTAAAACCGGCGCAGGCGCGCTTCACTCTCACGCAGCGCTTCTTCCGCCTTGATACGCTCAGTAATATCTCTTACAATACCTGAGATAGCCACAAGCTTTCCAGTGGCGTCAAAAACCGGAGAAAGAGCGACTGAAATATTTATAATTGTACCGTCCTTTTTTAAACGTGAACTTTCGTAGTGCTGGATCTTTTTTCCCTGTTTAATCTTTTCAGAAAAATGCTTAATTTCCCCCTTGATATTATCTGGTTCAAGTATTGATACGTCTTTTCCCAGAGTTTCTTCAGCTAAATAACCGTAAATCTGCTCTGCCGCTTTATTCCAGCTGGTAATGATACCGTCAAGAGACATAGTTACAATAGCATCATTCGAAGATTCCACTGCATTTGCCAGTGTCTGAATTTTCTCTTCTGCTCTTTTACTCTCAGTAATGTCCTGGATTATTCCCTTCGCTCGAATAGGGATATTATTCTCGTCAAAAATGACTTCGCTCTCCGAATGGACTATGCGTTCTTCCCCATTATCCAGGACAATCCTATAATCAATGCCAGAGGGCTTTCCGTTGAAAGATTTCTTGATAGCATTATCCACATATTCTCGATCGTCGGGGTGTATATAATTTAAAAGTTCATCGTAAGTTGCGCCTGATTCTTGAGGATTACGTCCGTAAATACGATATAATTCCTCAGACCAGTATGTTTCACCAGTTACAAGATCCCAATCCCAATTTCCAATATGAGCCATCTTTTGAGCTTCAGCAAGACCTTTTTCGCTTTCTTTCAACGAGTTGTAAGCTTCTTCAAGCTCAGAAGTACGCGCTTTAACTTTTTCTTCTAGATTTTCATGTGCTTTTTTTAGAGCTTCTTCTGCATTTTTAAGTTCAGTAATATCGCGCGCTGCAGCAAAAACCCCAATAATCTCATCATTCTCGTTTCTATAGACTGAAGCATTATACAGAACAGGAGTTATATGTTCGTCTTTATGCTGAATCTCTAGAGGATAATCCCGAACTTCGCTATTTGTGAATACCTGCTGATATCCTTTACGGGCTTTCTCAGGCTCAGTGAAATAATCTGAAAAATCAGTCCCAATCAAATCATTTCTAGAATATCCGGTAATCAGTTCTGTAGCGCCATTTACGTCAGTAATCTTCCCATCAGGCCCGATAGTTACTAGAGGATCCAGACTGGCTTCAATAAGGCTACGATTATAAATATTTGATAATCTGAGAGCCTCTTCCGATCTCTTCCTCTGTAGAGCCTGCGTCACCGCCGGTGCGATAGCTTCAAGATCCTCCTGCTGCTCGCAGATATAGCCGCCTTCATGGTTTGCGACCGCGATCAACCCAATCGTTTTCCCGTCCTGGACAAGAGGCACACCTAGAAATGACGTGAGTGGAGGGTGGCCTTCAGGCAAGCCAATGCTGTCGGGATGTGACAGTGGATCGTTTGTAAAGAAGCTTTTCTCGTTGATAATGACACTGCCGTACAGGCCATGGACAACAAAATCGCTAGGGGGACGACGATGCCCTGTCTTGTCGTACATAAAGCACTGTTCCCATCCCATCTCGCTTTTTGCAACATCGTGCAGCAGCCCGTCAGTGCCCATCTCATTAATGAAACCAAACTGGCTGCCGGTCACTTCCAGGGCTACATATAGACAGGCATTTCCCAGTTCTTCTTCGGTTTTTGCCTGCACCACATTGCTGAAGATCCGATTAATCCCCTCAAGAATACGGTTGTATCTGCGTATTCTGTGCTCTTCTTGCTTGCGTTCGGTGATATCATCAAACAGGGTGTATACCTGGAAGGGCTTGTCTTCTCCAGTCCGGAAAATGGGCACAGCATTAATGTTTATCCAGCGGTAGCAGTTCTCCCGAGGATTGTAAACTCCCATCACAACATCTTTCACTTCCCTTCCTGTTCGCAGGGATACCATAGCTGGATGCTCGAGTCCAGAGAATATAGAGCCGTTCTCTCGGATAGTAAGGTACTCCTCCCCCACAGAAGAACTGCCCAAGAACTCAGCTGAAGTCTTGCCAAGAATCTTCTCGGCTGCGGGATTCATGGAGATTATCTTACCGCTGGCATCTTGGTAGACCACACCTTGAAGCATGGTCTCATATAAAAGTCGATAATGTTGCTCCGACTGGAGAAGACCCTCTTCTGTCTGCTTGCGCTTGGTGATGTCAGTGAACATGCCCAGGGAGCCTGTAAACTCGCCTTCCTTATTGAAAAAGGCTTTAGCACTTATGAGTGCCCATAAGGGAGAGCCATCCTTACATATTAATTTAAGTTCATAGACCTCATTGATACCCTGCCGCCTCTTTTCCATATTCATTTTGAGGATAGCCCCACCTTCTTCATCGGCAAAGTCCCATAAAAATCTGCCAATAAGCTCCTCCAGACTATATCCGAGCATCTCGGTAATTTTCTTATTCGCGTAAGTAATCCTGACTTCAGCGTCAATTCTCAATATACCTTCATTGGCGGTTTCTACGATATTGCGGTATTTTTCTTCGCTCTCTTTAAGCCTCTCTTCAACTTTTTTGCGTTCGTTGATATCACGGGCGACATAAACACTCCCGATGAGTTTTCCTTCCGAATCATGTAATGGCGTGGTGCTTACCGCGAAATAACCACCAAGACGATCTTCGCAAACTTCTGTGGTATGCTCAGCCCCATCTTCAAGCAACTGCCTGTGCGGGCAAAAAGAGGGCGGTTTGTCTGTCCCATGGATAACACGATAGCAGGTTAACCCTACGCACTCTTCCGGTTTCACCCCCAATCTTGCCGTCATGGCTCTGTTTGCGCGAACAATCCGACACTCATCGTCGATTATGGCTACAAGGTCTGGCACAGCATCAAAGGTATATTTCCAATTTTTTGCAGCCTGAATAGCTTCTTTTTCCGCCCTCTTCCTTCCGGAATTTTCTATCCGCTCCCATTTTCCTTCCCTTTTGATCAAGGCAAATTGATGGTTGGAGATTACATCAATAATCTCGGCTGTGCTGCACATATCGAGATAATATGGGCATAGAGCTATCACGTGGTGTTTGTCGATAATAGCATCCACTTTATTCTCGTAATCAACAAAATCATCCCAACCTTCTTTTTCCAGCCAGCGATTGTCCCCTGTAGCCCTCAGTCCATCATAGCCCCTTGCCAGAACCTGATCGATTTTTTCAACCCAACTATTTGCTACTTTGTCCGGATCGAAAATACTTTCTTTCATATACCCTTGAGTGTAAGGGATAATTTCCATTTGCCCTTTTTCCAGATAAACATCAATATCAGGAACAGCCTTTCGAAGGGCTTCTTTTGCCTCTTCTACTTCCAGAGGTTGTGATGTGATCCACACACAAAGCTCATTATTTTCCAGCCCTGCTTTGAAGTAAGGAACCAGTATGTCCACTAAATCTTTTTTTGTTTGATAGAATTGACAAAAGTGCGTTCCCCAGGGCACATCTCCAATTATATCAATGCCAGATTTCCTCAGGCTTTCTCTCATTCCAAAATCTTCTCCTCTTGAGGATGTATAGGGCAAAAATTCCGTTGTCTCTATAGTGTGCGGTCTTACCTTCCCGTGCTTCATAACTAGACTTTCACTTAAAAAATCCTGTGCATAACCCTATTTGGAAGAATCAAAAACTTTATTGGCGGGAGAGGTGACAGCTCACAATGCTATGCTAGCCATATGACAAATGAATATTAATTTTCTTCTATTTATTTTGTCATCTATATACGTTTTATCGAATCTACAACGATTATCCGATTTGGGCATATAGTAATTGAATCGCATCTATTTATTCCAGCAGAGTCCTGGGATTAATAAAGCCGCTTCTTAGCATATGGTCGGCAAGCACAAGGGCAACCATGGCTTCGGCAACCGGTACCATGCGCGGAGGGATTGTAGGATCATGCCTTCCTTTGATCGTGATTTCAGTGTTTTCTCTGGCTGCAAGGTCAACCGTTTGCTGAACTTTTCCTATGGAAGGGGTTGGTTTTACGGCTGCCCTGCAGACGATATCCAGACCTGTTGAAATTCCTCCGAGGATGCCGCCGGCATTATTGCTCAAACAGGTTATATTTCCTTCTTCAATCCGGAACGGATCATTCATTTCACTTCCGCGCAGGCGGGCGGCTTCAAACCCTGCTCCGATTTCAAAGCCTTTGACTGCGGGGATGCTCATAAGGGCCTTTGCAAGGTCTGCATCAAGCCTGTCAAAAACAGGTTCTCCAAGACCTGAGGGCACGCCTTTTGCAATAACCTCTACAATGCCTCCAACGCTGTCTCCTTCCTGCCGCAGGGCTGCAACTTTTTCAAGCATTATTTCAGCAGCTTCGAGATCGGCACAGCGCACAGGGGTTTTTTCCACGTTTTCGAGGATTTCTTCAAAAGAGAGGGGTTTTGCCCGGATTCCGCCGAGTTCGAGCACATGCCCTGCTATCCGGATTCCGGAATGAGAAAGCAAAAGCTTTGCCAGAGCACCGCCTGCAACCCTGCCTATTGTTTCGCGTGCCGAAGACCTGCCCCCTCCGCGGTGGTCCCTCATTCCGTAGCGAGCTATGTATGTAAAATCGGCATGTCCGGGACGGGGAGTATCTTTGATAGCATCATAAGCCGAAGACCGCGCATCCGAGTTCCAGACCAGCATGGAAACAGGAGTGCCTGTACTCATGCCTTCGAAAATTCCGGAAAGTATCTCCACCCTGTCAGCCTCTTTTCTCGGTGTGGAGACTTCACTCTGTCCCGGGCGCCTTCTGTCCAGCTCTTTCTGGATGTCAGACTCTGAGAAAGGGAGCCCTGCAGGCAATCCGTCTACCACGACACCCACAGCCCTGCCGTGAGATTCGCCCCATGTGGTAATTCGAAACATCTGCCCGAAAACGTTTCCAGCCATGCATCTTAACTGGTTTTTTTGCTATTTGATCCTTGGGGTTGTTTTGGGGAGGGTTCAAGATGTACAACTACATCAGAGATATCTTTGTATTCGCCCTTCAGCTTTTTGCTGACCCTGTGAGCTATAAGGTGTGCGTCTTCAAGAGGCATGTCAGACCTGACAAGCAGGTGCATATCGACTTTAATATCTCCCATGCTTCCGCGGGTCCGAATCCTGTGGCAGCCCTTTACCCCTTCAATTCCCATAACCAGGTCGCAAATTTCTTTCTCTTCAATCCTGGACATATCCAGAAGGGACTTTGAACTTTCTTTTATAATCCTGTATCCTGCCCTGAAAATTAGAAAAGCGATCATCAGGGCGACGAAAGGGTCCATGATCGAAAAACCTAAATTTATGGCAACCAGGCTTACTATAACCGAAAGAGATACGTAAATATCGCTTTTCGTATGCATGGAGTCCGCTATAAGCACCTGGCTCCTCAGAGAAACGCCCTGTCTATGCTCATATCGCGTGACCAGGTAGTTAATGCATATTGTCCCGAACATTACGAGATAACTCACATCTGTAACCTCTGGCGTGCTCTGGACAAGGAAACGATTGAGAGCGTTCCGGAAAATCTCAACGCCCACAAAGATAAGCAGTAATGCGATAAAAATGGAGGCTACTGTTTCGTATTTCTGGTGCCCGTAAGGATGAACGCTGTCAGGCGGGCGGGATGCGATGAAGCTCCCAGCCAGTCCGATAATGTTGGAAACCCCGTCAAAAAGGGAATGATATCCGTCTGCAATCATGCTTAATGTGCTGGTTAGATTTCCGTAAATGATCTTGGAAAATGCAACGGCAAGGTTCAGAAATAGCACGTAGATAAGAACTCGCTGGATTTTTCTAAATCTCTGTAACACAAATCTGACCCCCCTTACATCGAACCGTACGAAACCGGATACAAAGCGGTGGATTAAAAAGAATTAATACGGTTGAAAGCTATCAAGAAGCTCTCAATGATATTCTAACTTATCTTTTATATAAAATTCTGCGTTTTAAAAATGGATAAAAAAATCAGAAGCAGGAAAAAAATAAAACTGAAAAAAAGCGGAAGAAAAGAAGAACTGTTATTTATTCTGAGCCTGCCCATGTCATATAAGCTTCTAGAATTTCCTGCCCTTCCAGAAATATAAGCCCGTGTTCTTTGCCGTATTCCTTTGCATTCTCTTTGGAAAGAGCCTTGCCATTATAATCGTCCAGCATCTCGCAGACTACCATCGCAGGGGTAATTCCTGCCATGCGGGCAAGAGCAACTGATAGTTCTGTCTGCCCCTTGCGCTCGTCCAGAAGCCCTTCTGCGGCTCTCAGCAGTGCAACGTGTCCAGGAGTTCTGAATTCGTTCCCGAAATGGATTTTATCCCCGGAAAGGTTTTTTTCTGTGATTTCCCCTATTTTCCGGATAGTAAGGGCTCTTTCATTATCAGGGATTCCGGTTCTGGTATCTCTGTGATTGACCCAGAGAGAAAAGGAAGAATGAGAGTCATATTTCAGGTCTCCGTCCTTTTCCACCACTTCCTCAAGAACGTCACTGTTTTTGCTGGCTTCCCGGACGAGTTCTGCCATGAAAGGCAGCCTGAGTTGTTTTGATGCCACAGGGTCAACTGCCACACAGATAAGGCCGCCTGCATCTTTTCGCATCCATTTCACATCTTTGCAGGTTACCGCTTTTGCAGGAATTACAAGGTCAGTTTCCCCTTCCCTGGAGTCCGAATCGTAAATCTGGATCATTTTTCCGGCCCGCAGGGCTTCCAGCGCCAGGTTGATATTCTCATTTCTATACGTAAGACAATCGTAAACCGTACTTCCGCTCATTTTTGGCTCTCCATACCCTGATTTTTTACCTGTATCACAACTCTGTCTCCGTCGTTCAATCCCAGGGCATCCCTTAACTTTACCGGTGCAATAATCTCAATCAAATCTGACGGGTAGTGTGTTCTCTCAGGGGCGACTACGGCAGCTTCTATACCGCCGATAATAACCGGGTAACATTTCCCGCCTCCGAAAGTGCGTTCTCCGTCATTGAAGCCTTCTATCCGGACAGCCGGCATTTCACGTAACAGATTTCGAAGAGCCGAACTGTTTTCGGAAAGCTGCACATTCAGAGTTCCGGGGAAAGGTTCGAAACGTAATTTTTCCTCAAATTGCTTCCTGTATCCGGGTATATTGACATAATACTGGCCTTCGCCCAGACCCTTAAGCACCTTTCCCTCAAGCTCTAAAATATCAGATTCCGGAGAAAAGATCCTGCTGTACTCTAGATATTCGCTTTTAAGAATTTCAATCCCTTTTTCGGTCATTTTTATCAACTGGCCACCTGAGACGATCTTTCTCTCGATCAGCCCCTCTTCTTCCAGCTGTTTTAGTTTTCTTGCTGCGGTTTTTGAGCTTGCCCCGGTATGCTTTTGAAACTCATTCGAAGATACCTTAATGGTTTTGTTTACTGCTCCAATAAGTGCAAGTTTCTTCAGGTGTTCAATGTCCGGCACTGTCAGCACCTATCTTAATTTTGAGATGCATCTCAATAATGAGATGTTAGACTATGCATTTCGTTATAATAAAACTTTTGATAACAAGACAGAACGGAAGAGGGGTAGGAGCCAGGTGCGCACCTTCAGCTCCGGTTGAAGAACTCAAAACAATCTGAAAAGGCCATTGAACGAAATTGCCTCTGGAAAGAAAAAAATAGTTAGCCATAAATCCTGTAAATTTTACTTGTGCTTTTACTTTTACTTTCCTGAAACCTTTTTTGCTCCAGTTCTTCCTTCAGAACACCTCCAGAAAAAACACCACCGGAGAAGTTAAGTATTTAGTATTTTGAATCCATCTATTGATCAGACCATGATAAGAGAAATTGAAGTTAAATGTCCCTCATGTTCCCCGGAAGAAGAAGTAGGGCATGCAGTTCTGAAAGAAGGGCAGAGCCCGCTAGTCCGCTGTCTTGAGTGCGGACAGGTACATGCAGCGAAGATAGAAACCCCAAAAGCAGTCAGTTTGAAGGTTATAGTCAGCAAGATGGATATTTCAAATACCTATAAAACTGAACTGGATTCCGAGACTGTCCTTCAGGTAGACGACGAGCTGGTTATAGACGACGAGGAAACAGGAGTAGTGGTTCCTATCCTGATTACTGCCCTTGAAGCAGGAGATAAACGACTTCAATCGGCTAAGGCAGAAGGCGTCGATACAATATGGGGCAGAGCCATTGATGAGGTAACTGTAAAATTTTCTGCGCAGTCCGGCGTTGAAAAAACAGAGGTTTTCGAGAAGCGTGTTTCCGGAGACTATGAGTTTACTGTTGGAGCGGAAGAAAGAGTGGGAAAAACAAGCCTTTTCATCACCAAAATTAAGGTGAGAGATGGGGCATTCAGGTCCAGAAAAGGCGATGTTGTGCCTGCAAAATACGTAAAAAGAATTTTTGCCAGAAAGAGAGGGGAAGGTTCAGGTCAGCGTGATTTCCGAAGAGGACCGTGGTGAAGAGAATTCTAAAACCGGAGAAAAAAAGGAGAAAGAATTCGAAGAACTGCGCAAGCGCCTCGTGAAAGAGCTTGAGTTTAACATACTGGAAGAAAAAGTCCTTGAGGCCATGCTCCGTGTTCCCAGGCATAAGTTTGTCCCTAAATATGAACAAAGAGCAGCTTATATCGACACCCCTCTGGACATAGGCCACGGACAAACCATATCTGCCCCTCATATGGTTGCTATCATGTGTGAACTCCTTGAGCTGTCTGAAGGGCAGAAAGTCCTGGAAATAGGGTCAGGTTCCGGATATCATGCTGCAGTGATGGGGGAACTCGTAGGAAAAAGCGGACATGTGTACACGGTGGAACGAATAGAGTCCCTTGTGAATTTTGCAAAAGATAACCTGAAAGAAGCAGGCTACGATAACATTACAGTGTTACTTGAAGACGGATCAATGGGTTATTCCCAGTATGCTCCTTATGACAGGATAGTTGTAACATGCGCAGCGCCCTATATCCCTGAACCTCTGCTGGAACAGTTGAAGCCTGGAGGTATACTGGTTATTCCTGTAGGGAACTTATCCACAGGAACTTATCAAAGTAGAAAAAGATAGTGAGGGCAATATACACAAAAAGAAAAAAGGTGGGGTTGTTTTCGTACCCCTTATTGGCAAATATGGCTTTCGAAAAGGCTGAGAGTGTAATAAGTTCAGAGACGAAAAATGCCTGAAGCAAAGCTGTAAGCATCGCTTTTAATAAATATGAAAGAATTAAATAAGGTATTAATAAGTGTGAAATTATCTATTGAGTATGGGCGTAGACATTTATGAGGACTTTGAGGAAATTCGTGTTAAAGATGTCTATATAGTCGATGTTTTTACAGACCCTACCCCTGTGGTGCTTCTTGAAAATATGGACGGGAATATGCTTCCCATATACATAGGGCATCTCGAAGCCCTCTCAATAGGAAACGTGCTTAAAAACGTTTCTCCTCCCCGTCCCATGGCTCATGACCTCATGATCAATATTTTCGAATGGTTAGATATAAAAATTGAGGGCGTATTGATTGATGAAAAGGTGGACAAAATCTATTACGCCCGGCTCCTGATAAGAAAGGACAACAGTGTCATGCAGTTTGACGCAAGACCAAGCGACTGTATTGCCCTTGCCCTGCGTGTAGGGGCTCCGATAAGGATTAGAAAAAAGGTGCTTGAAGGTTCCGAAGTGGAGATGTCCAGACTTGAAGGTGCGCGTGTGATGAATATTTTCGGTTAGGGCACGCAGAACTCCTTTTTCCTAGCCTGAAACTTCAACTCAAAGAAGCTTGATTCCTCTACCTGCAGAGAGCTATTTTTTGAATCCTTTTTAATAGTGTACTGCCTGTCTTTTTATCAGGTTAAACCTGATAGATCGTTACCGGCTTAATTTCGATAAGCTTTTAATAACAGCTAAATTCATTATCCCTTAGATGCTCACCAAAAGAATCATACCATGCCTTGATGTAACCCTTGACAGAGCCGGCGGCTGTGTTGTTAAGGGTGTGGAGTTTGTGGACCTGAAAGAAGCCGGGGACCCTGTGGAACTCGCCAAGCGCTACAATGAAGAGGGCGCAGACGAACTTGTTTTCCTGGATATCACAGCTTCTGTTCATTGCAGGGAAACCATGATCGATGTGATTGAAAGGACTGCAGACGAGGTTTTCATTCCTCTTACGGTTGGAGGAGGAATAAGTTCCATTGATGCCATCCGCCAGATACTCAGGGCCGGGGCAGATAAAGTCTCAGTTAACACCTCGGCAGTCAAGAACCCTGACTTCATCAAAGAGTCCTCAGACATATTCGGAGCCCAGTGCATTGTTACTGCTATTGACTGCAGGCGAAATAAAGACATAAAGAATAACCCTGACAAGACTGTCCTGGAACTTGAAGACGGGACTCCTGCCTGGTATGAGGTCGTAATCTATGGAGGCAGGGAAGCTACAGGAATTGACGCAGTACAGTGGGCGAGAAGGGCAGAAGAACTGGGTTCCGGAGAAATCCTGCTCACAAGTATGGACAGGGACGGGACGTATGCAGGCTACGACCTGCCGATTACAAAAAAGCTCTCTGAAGAGCTCGATATCCCGATTATAGCTTCAGGAGGCGTCGGAAACCCTCAGCACATCTACGAAGGATTCTCCATAGGAAAAGCCGATGCAGCCCTTGCAGCAAGCATTTTCCACTTCAGGGAACACTCTATTAGAGAAGTTAAAGAGTATCTTCGAGGGCGGGAAATTCCTGTAAGGCTTTAAGTTCAGGAAAAGGCTGGAGAAGGCAGGAAAATACCTTCCAGGAAAAAAATGCCAGGAAAAAAATGGTACAATATTAAAAAATAATATTATAGTTTCTAAAAAGATTTTCCGGAATAAAAAGATGGGAGTAGAGAAAACATGGAGATCTCAGGATTCCAGAAACTTATGTATGAACTCTATGCCCATAATGATCGGAGAAGGGGAGGTAAGGCTACCATGCTCTGGCTGGTTGAAGAAGTTGGGGAACTTGCCGAAGCTGTCCGCAGGGAAGAGCCTGAACATATAGAAGAGGAACTTGCAGACTGCTTCGCCTGGATAGGGGCACTTGCCAATCTCTACGGAGTGGACCTCGAAGAAGCCTTCCTTAAAAAGTACCCTGGCATATGTCCTGCCTGCAAGCAGAAGCCCTGTATCTGTACGGATTGAGTACGGTAAGCACATAATATTTTCACTTGAAGAACCTGGTTTTCTGGATTATTTTTCAGGATTATTTTTTTCAGGATTGTTTTTCAGGGATTTTTTTTCAGGATTATTTTTGCAGATACACTTCCTTATATTTTGAGATACTTTTTTATTTCTTAGAGGCAATATCTTATCTGGAATTCTTATCTGGATTCTTCATTCGGGGTAATAGAATATGTCAGAA
>CAVRJG010000044.1:0-157964 GCA_963721455.1 uncultured Methanosarcinaceae archaeon | reverse complement strand
TGTCCGGATAGCGGATCGGTGCGGATGACTCCCAGCGCGAGGTCATGGTGCGGTTTCCTCCAGTTTCGGTTGGGCGCATTGTGCGACCCGAACACGGAGGGGACAACATGAAGCTTGGCATCCATCTGCCGCATGCCGGCGAGCAGGCGACCCCGGCGCTGATCCGCCGCCACGCGATGCGCGCCGAAGCGCTGGGCTTCGACGATGTGTGGGTCAGCGAGCACATCATCGTGCCGCGCAAGGAGTTCCCCCGCTCGCCGCTGTTCTACGACCCGGTGGTGACGCTGACCTACGTCGCGGCGGTGACCGAGCGGGTGCGGCTGGGCACCACCGTGCTGGTGCTGCCGATGCGCCATCCGCTGCCGTTGGCGAAGGAGCTTGCCAGCCTGCACAACCTGTCGAACGGACGGCTGATCCTCGGCGCCGGCGTCCACCGTGACGCAGGCTCGACCCGGCCGACACCGAGGCGCAGGCGTACAGCGGCTGGCTGCTCTACCTCGCCGGGCAGGGTCGACGACGCGATCCCGCGGATCGATGCCGCGCTCGCCGCCGACGAGACCTATCCTGACGCGCACTTCTTCAAGGGGATGGCGCTGTTCCGTGGGAAGTCGGATGCGGCCGGCGCGATTCCGCAGTTCCAGCGCTACATCACGCTCGTCCCCGACAGCCCCCTCTCGGACCAGGTCCGCGGGCTGCTCGCCGAGGCGGTCGCCGCCTCGAACTCCTCCAGCCGACCCTGACCCAGCCGAACGAACGACACGCCGAGAAAGCAGGACCGAACCGTGGCGCAACCCCCCGAGTACCAGATCGACGGCTCCAAGATGTACCGGACCACGATCACGACCGACAAGGGCGACATCGTGATGGATCTCGACCCGCAGCTCGCGGCGAACACCGTCAACAACTTCGTCGGCCTCGCGCGGCAAGGCTTCTACGACGGCCTGACCTTCCACCGCGTGGTCCCCGACTTCGTGATCCAGGGCGGGTGCCCCCAGGGCACCGGCACCGGCGACGCCGGGTACAAGTTCCGCGACGAAGAGGTGAAGGGCGAGTACACCCTCGGCGCCGTCGCGATGGCGAACGCGGGTCCGAACACCAACGGCTCGCAGTTCTTCATCACCATCGACGACTGCACCCGCAAGCTCTCGAAGGACTACAGCCTGTTCGGCTTCGTCGTCGACGGAATGGATGTCGCCACCGGGATCCAGGTCGGCGACGTCATGAAGACCGTGACCGTCGAGGAGCGCGACCGGGCGTGACCGGCGTCGCCAGATCGGCGATCGTGAGCGCGCCGAGTCCCGCCCGCATGGCATGTTCGATCCGGCTCCAGGCCGTCGCGCTCCGCGCGGCGGCCGGGTTGGCCCTGCGCTCCGCCCGAGCGCCAGAGGAGGCGGCAGCCGAGATCGCGTCGAAGACCTCGACGACGGAGATCTCGTCCGCGGCGGCGCGCGAGCCAATAGCCCCCGCTCGCGCCCCTCCGGGTGACGACCATCCCCGCGTCGCGGAGGGTCGTGAGGGTGTGGGCGAGGAACTTGCGCGAGAGGTCGTGTTCGTCGGCGATCACGTCGACCTTGGTTCGTTCCGATTGCGCCCCGGCGAGCGAGAGGAGCGCACGGAGCGCGTAGTCGAGCCGAGCCGGGACGATCACCCCGGGGAGTGAGTTCCGGACCGGGTTCATGCTCGACGCAGCCGTCAGGCCGACGTGGACTCGGCGAGGGTCGGTCCGGCGACGCGTATGCCGACCGCGGTGCCGGGTTCGAGTGCGAGTCGATCCGACTGACCGCGGGTCAGCTGCACCCACACCTCGCCGGCCTCGGTCAGGACGTCGGCGCGCACCTCGAAGCCGAGTCGCACGACCCGGACGACGGTGCCCGCCACCGCATCGGGAGTCGCGACGGGAACGAGCTCGAGATCGTGCGGCCGCACGAGCGCACCCTGGAGGCGGGTGACCGGTCCGAGGAAGCTCATGACGAACTCGTTCGCCGGCTCGTCGTAGAGCTGGTCGGGCGTGCCCGACTGCTCGACCTTGCCCTTGGCGATCACCACGATCAGGTCGGCGACGTCCATCGCCTCCTCCTGGTCGTGGGTCACGAACGCGGTGGTCACGTGGACCTCGTCGTGCAGGCGGCGCAGCCAGGTCCGCAGCTCCTTGCGCACCTGGGCGTCGAGCGCGCCGAACGGCTCGTCGAGCAGCAGGACCTCGGGCTCGACCGCGAGCGCGCGCGCGAGTGCCATCCGCTGTCGTTGTCCGCCCGACAGCTGCGACGGGTACCGGTCGGCGAGGTGCTCGAGGTGCACGAGCTCGAGCAGCTCCGTCACCCGGGCGCGGATCTCGCGCCTTGGGGCGCTTGCGGATCGAGAGGCCGAACGCGACGTTCTTGAACACCGTCATGTGCTTGAACGCGGCGTAGTGCTGGAACACGAAGCCGACGTTGCGACGCTGCGGCGGGAGGGAGGTGGAGTCGTTGCCCGCGATCTCGACGACGCCCGTGTCGGGGGTCTCGAGCCCGGCGATCACCCGCAACAGCGTCGTCTTGCCGCCACCGCTCGGTCCGAGGAGCGCGGTGAGCGATCCGGTCGGGATGTCGACCGACACGTCGTCGAGTGCGACGAAGTCGCCGAAGCGCTTCCCGACGTTCCGCACCGAGATGCTCATCAGATCTCCTCTTTCGGCCGCACGAGGTTGAGCAGCAGGAGCGCGACGATCGCGATCATCGCCAGCGCGAACGCGACGGTGTAGGCGCCCTGGGTGTTGAAGTTCTGGAACTCGGTCCCCACGTAGAGGGGCGCGGTCTGGGTCTTGTCCTGGATGTTCCCGGAGACGACGAGCACCGCGCCGTACTCGCCGAGGCAACGGGCGAGCGTCAGCACGACGCCGTACGCGAGCGCCCACCGGATCGCCGGCAGCGTGACGCGCCGGAACGTCTGCGGCTTCGAGGCACCGAGCGTCCACGCGGCCTGCTCCTGCTCGTCGCCGATCTCCTCGAGCACCGGGACGACGTCGCGCACCACGAGTGGGAGCGACACGAACATCGTGGCGATCACCATGCCGGGCAGCGAGAAGATCACCGAGACGCCGACGTCGGCGAGCCAACCACCGACGTTCGCGTTCGGGCCGTAGACGAGGATGAGCGCGAGGCCGACGACGACCGGCGACACCGCGAACGGGAGGTCGATCAGCGTGCTGAAGGCCCGCTTGCCGGGCCAGCGGTAGCGCACGAGCAGGATCGAGGCGGTCGAGGCCGAAGATCGTGTTGCCGAGCACCGCCCAGAACGCGACGGTGAGCGTGATGCGGAAGGCGTGGAGCGCCGACGGGTCGGTGAGGTTGTCCCACACCGTGCCGAAGCCGTCCCCAGATGTCCGTTCAATTTTCACAATTTTTTCTACTATCGTTTTTCTGAAAATTTCCCTGCTTATTCAAACATGTTTTTTTGAAATGTCTTACACTTTTCAATCTTGTACTTTCATTGAAAGCTTCTAACTTACATTTCAGGAAGCTTCAGTTGAGGTAATAATTGCAAATTTTAGAGCAAATATCCAAAAATGATAGCAAGAGAAATGTTATTTTCTTGAGGACATGTCGGGTAAGTAGGGAGGATTACTCCTCCTTTCTCCCCTAGGAACCGTACTTGAAAGTTTCCCTTCATACGGCTCGAGTGTTTTCAAACCCTTTCTGTATCAGGCACCAGTTATTTGCATAACTGATTTTGTGTTCCGGATAACAGCCCACTAACATAATTGTCTGTAAGCCTCTCACCTATTGGTGTCGTTGAGTATCTTACATTTGTAGGTTTGTTTCCATTCACACAAGAAAACACCATCAGTAAGTCTGCATCCTTTCGGATTGAGGCAAAGTTTGAACCTCTATCCAATCCATTACAGATTGGCATTCGCTTTTTACTGAATCCTCTACCCTCAATGCCATCGTTATCCCTCGCGGGAGTCCTACCCATAATGGGAGCATTTAGGGCTTACCAAGTTCCATACTACGAATAATGTGAATACCTTAGAAGCCATCTATAAACCGAGAATCATTTGTCCATTTGCCATAATGTCCGCAGACCCATTACAGCCTGATTCTGTACCTTTTGGTTAAGCGTATCAGCCTGCTTTCGCTTATTCCACTTCACGATTCTTACGATGGTTCACTTTATGTTCTTCATAGTATTCGTATCCTAACCGATTACCAAAGTCAGGTTCCTTGATTTCTCGATAGTGTCCTGTGAGCTTCACACACAAATGTTACCATTTATGCATGTCACAGTAGGATTACCTCAAATGGAAGAGGTAGCGAATGGTGCAATTCATAGTATAGCTTCTTGTCGCACCTGCGGAAGGTCGGTAATATGTAAACATGTTTAAAAAAAGCTGGCTATATAACGTGATATATAACGTGATACATCTAATAAAATTGAGTGAGTTCTCGAAAACTGAACGAAGTATTACATCCAAATTTATTGATAAAAACGTTAAATTTAATATGTGGTCCAGATAGATCTGATCTCTTTATATCCTGAATTTCCTTGAAAAATATTAAAATATCGGTTTCCTCTGATACTCAAAGCTATTGTCAATTGAGCGTTAAAAGTTCTTGAAATCAAGTTTGTAAATTTAATTTTTCCCTGCCCTTGGACGGCAGGGATTAGGATTCCGGTTTCGGATTCCGGTTTCGGTTCATTCGTTATTTTATCGGTTTTCTCAATGCAGGAAGTGGCGCATGCCTGTGAAGACCATGGCAACTCCGAGCCGGTTTGCAGTGGCAATAACCTCGCCGTCCCTGATTGACCCTCCTGGGGAGACTATGTAGCGGATATTATTTTCGGCGGCATAAATTATGCTGTCATCGAAGGGGAAGAAAGCATCCGATGCCATTACGCATTCTGACATAACTTTCTGGCAATAATCTTCAAAGGAAACACCAGGATGTTCTCTTTCGTAAATTGTCCTCAGATTTTCGACAGCCTTTGTGGCTGCTAGTTTGCGGATCGAGTCAACCCTATTCGGCTGCCCTGCACCCATAGCCAGTATCATGAAAAAGCCTGGCTCGTACTCATGAGCAAGGATCACTGCATTGGATTTGGTTGCTTTACAGGCTTTCAGGCAGAATTCCGAGATAGAGCGTTTGTCTTCAGGATAGGGGGCGTCTGTGACCGACTCCCATTTCTCGTAGATTCCGATGTCGCGGCTTTGCTTGAGCATGCCTCCGATTATATACTTATATGTATATTCTGTTCCGAAAATTTCTCTGAGCTCAGGCAGTTTCAGGAGTCGCAGGTTCTCACTTTTATTTTTCAGGTATTCAAGGGCATCGGGCTTGAAGTCAGGAGCAAGAATAATCTCCACAAATTTTCCATTCAGAAAAGTAGCAGCTGCAAGGTCAAAGATCTCATTTGTGCAGATTATGCTTCCGTAAGCCGAAATCGGGTCTCCGTCCCAGGCAGCCCTAAGAGCCTGCAGGAGTGTGCTTCCGGTAGCAAGCCCGCATGGATTGTTATGTTTTACGATTGCTACTGCAGGGGAGGCATTTCCGAGTTCTTTTACCGTCTGAAGGGCATTGTCGGCATCCACATAGTTATTATAGGAAAGTTCCTTCCCATGCAGCTGGGCGGCTTTTGCCAGGCTAGGGCCTTCTATTTTAGGGTCTTTATAAAAATAGGCTTTCTGATGCCAGTTTTCTCCATAGCGGAGTTTCACGCCGTCAGTAAACTTCAGGCGAAGTGCTTCTTCTCCGAGCAGAGTCTTGCTAAGGTAAATATCGATGGCTGCATCGTAATCAGCAGTATGCCTGAAAGCCTTGACTGCAAGGGCAGCTCGGGTTGAATTCGAAATTATTCCGCTTGAGCGCAGCTCTTTCAGGACGTGCCCGTAATCCGATGGGTCGGAGAGCACTGTTACCGAACGGTAGTTCTTGGCTGCCGAGCGAAGGAGAGTTGGGCCTCCTATATCTATATTTTCAATGGCTTCCTCAAGTTCCACGCCCTCTTTTGAAACAGTTACTTCAAACGGATAGAGATTTACAGCCACCATATCAATGAGGGAGATCTCTTCTTTTGCAGCCTCCTCCATCTGTTCATTGCTTTCCCGCAGGCATAAGAGCCCTCCATGAATTCTCGGATGGAGAGTCTTGACCCTTCCTCCCATCATCTCCGGACAGCCCGTAACTTCCGAGACATCGGTAACTTCTATGCCGGCGTCGCGAAGAATTTTCGCTGTTCCGCCTGTTGAGACTATCTTCACGCCAAGTGATTCAAGCCCGCGTGCGAATTCTGCAATTCCTGTCTTATCTGAGACGCTGAGCAGTGCCCTTTTTACCAAAAAATCACCAATATACTTGGTTTCAAAATTATTAGCTATAAAACTTATGGTTTACACATTATTATATTAAAAAGAAACTTCTCTTTCCGGGAAAACCGAACTTCAATTCTGAAAATCCAGTATTCTCTTAAGCATGCTTTAACAACTCTTCTGGATATGTGGTTCTTTAAGTTTTTGGTACTTTGTATGCATAACTTTCTGGAAGTATACTATTATTGACTTCTTTCAGGAAAAGTGTTCACGTGAAATACTTATTCTTTGGAAACAGAATGAATAGGGGATGCATAGAGAAACTGCTTTTTCAGGATTACTTCTTTGATTTATTTTTTCCGAAGATAACATATCAAAGGGTTGGGGAATTTGATGGAAAAGAAATACGATATTATAATTATCGGGACAGGTACAGCAGGCAGGACTCTTGCAGGCAGGGCACGGTCATCAAGATTGAAATTCGCCATTATCGACTCAAGGGAGTATGGGGGTACCTGCCCTCTTAGAGGCTGCGACCCAAAAAAGGTACTTGCAAGTGCGTCTGAAGCTACAGACCTGAATAATCGGCTGATAGGTAGAGGCACAGGGACGGAGAACCCTCTAGAGGTCGACTGGCCCTCACTTATCGAGTTCAAGAGAACGTTTACTGAGGACTATCCCCGTGAAACTGAAAAAATGCTCGCAGATTTGGGGATTGATATGTATCACGGAATAGCCCACTTTGCGGGTGAGAAAACCGTAATTGTCGGAGAGGATATACTCAAAGGGGAATATATCTTCATTGCGACGGGATCAAAGCCCCGGAAACTGGGCATACCCGGCGAGGAATACCTTACAACGAATGAGGGTTTCATGGAAACTAAAAAGCTCCCTCAAAAGATCATTTTCATCGGGGGTGGCTACATCTCTTTCGAGTTTGCACACATTGCGAGAAGAGCAGGATCCGAGGTCTTAATCCTGCACAGGAGCGAAAAACCTCTCGGACCTTTCGATCCCGATATGGTAGATCTGCTTGTAAAAGCTTCAGAAACAGCAGGCATTAAAATCCTTACAAACAACCAAGTGGAAGCTGTCGAAAAAGAAAATGACGGCTTTCTGGTCAGGACCGAATTCAGAATCGGGGCTCAGTCCGAAACCCGGACTTTTCATGCGGGCATGGTTTTTAACGGGGCCGGGAGAGTCCCTGATATCGAAGACCTGAAACTTGAGAATGCAGACGTTAAGGCTGATAAGAAAGGTATTATAGTTGATAAACACATGCGGACTTCAAATCCACATATTTACGCTGGAGGAGACTGTGTCGCCGAAGGCATGAAACTAACTCCGGTAGCAACACTCCAGGGCCAGATTGCCGCAGCTAATATTCTGGATGGAGATGACGCAGAAGCCGATTATACCGGCATCCCGAGTGCAGTCTTTACCATTCCTGTCCTGGCTTCTGTGGGAATCAGTGCAGCAAAAGACAGCGATAAATATAAGGTGATTTTCCGGGACAGAAGCAAATGGAAGACAACACGGAGAGTCGGCATCGAATTTGCAGCTTCAAAGGTAATTATAGACGAGGCAAGTGGCCGCATAATGGGAGCTCATATCCTGGGCCCGAATGCTGAAGAAGCTATCAATATTTTTGCTATGGCAATAAGGCTTAACCTCAGTGTATCGGACATAAAAAAAGTAATCTTTACCTATCCTACTATATGTTCGGATATTCCTTATATGCTGTAAAACTTCCTGCAAGACCCGGACGCAGGCACTCAAACTTACCTTCTGATGCCTTACTCCGGGAAACGTAATACAGATTCCGCAAAGAAAGTACGCTTCCGCTGAAACCGGAAACAAACCCGAAAATCTGGAGTTACTCATGCCTGAAAAAAAGCCCAAAAAATCGGATACTCAAGATTCTCTTTATGAATATGATCTCCCTGACAACAGGCACAATTTTGACCGGATCTGGGCTCTTCTAAAAAAAGAGTATCCGAACGCAAAACCTTCTCTTAACTACAGTAGTCCCCTTGAACTTCTTGTGGCAACCGTTCTTTCAGCCCAGTCAACCGATGTCCAGATTAACAGAGTGACTGAAAAGCTGTTCAAAAAGTACAGAACTGCGGAAGACTATGCAAACGCAGACCTCAGGGAACTTGAGATCGATGTCTATTCCACAGGCTTTTACAAAAACAAAGCAAAGAATATCAAAGCTGCTGCGCAACTGATTGTTGAGAAATACAATGGTGAAGTCCCGGACGCTATGGAAGAACTGGTTAGTTTGCCAGGCGTCGGGAGAAAAACAGCTAATATAGTGCTTGCCAGGGCATTTGGGATAATTGAGGGCATCGCTGTGGACACGCATGTAAAAAGGGTTTCAAGAAGGCTGGGATTTACGAAAAACTCCGACCCTGACAAAATTGAACAGGACATTCTATCTCTTGCTCGAAAGGAAGACCTTGATTCAATCTCCATGACCCTGATTTATCATGGGAGGGAAGTCTGCCAGGCAAGAAAACCAAAATGTCCATCCTGCGTTGTGAACCAGCTCTGCCCTTCGAGTATAATATTTATAAATCCTTAACCTCAATTTTCCTGGGAGACAATGGAAATTTTTAATCCAGAACTTCAGGCTTTTTTATTGAACACTTTCCCAAGACCTAAACTGATTGTCAGTACTGTAAGTGTTCCCACTGCAATCGCCAGGACTTCTCCGCTCTTCCCCAAGCCTTCAATTGAATAGTCAGGCATTGGGGACCCAACTACTGGTTCAGATTCTTCAATTTGGGCCATTTTCGATTCTTCAACTATCCCTCCAGCAGCACTTTCAAGCCCGTCGGGGTCTGGAGATGCAAGGAATGGGGCTAGAACCGCGAGCAAAAGCGCAATCACAATTCCGGCGTAAAAGAATTTCATGTTTGATTTTCCACGCATGCATGTGTCTCCTTTTTAATCCTGTCTGATCTTGTAGTAAAACTGTCTTCAAGAAGGTCAGGGCGGGATTTTGCAATTGCTGTAATTACAACTGCAGTGATCAGCCCTTCTCCGATAAAACCAATTATCAGGTGATAGGTTCCCATTGTAATAAGTCCCGGAACCAGGGGGAAGGTGCCAGCAAGCCACATCTGGACAGCACAGGCAATTGCCGAGGTAAAGAGCCCGAGCCAGGCGCCTCCGAAGGCTGCAGTGCTTGTGCCTGCGCTCTTGCGAAGGGCAACATAGGTATAATATCCGACAAACCCGGAAATGATACCCATATTCAGAATATTTGCTCCCATGGTAGTGACCCCACCGTCACCAAAGGCGAACCCCTGCACAATCAGGACTAAAGTAAGCACAAGGACTCCAGCCCAGGGGCTTCCGAAGACGATAGCAACAAGGGTTGCTCCTACCATGTGCCCGCTTGTCCCCATCCCTATGGGAATGTTCATGGCCTGGATTGCAAAGATTCCTGCTGCAAGGGCGGCAAGAATAGGTACTTTCATTTCGTCAAGTTCATTTTTTGCCCATTTCATTGACATTATTATAAATGGAAGGGCAATTACCCAGTAAATTATTGCCTGGTCAAGCAGTATGAACGAATCAGGTATATGCATTTTTTCCCTCTGTCCTCTTTTTACCCCAAATCTACTATTCTTATTTCCTGTCAATTCAAACAGGAATCCTTTTTTATGTTGGAGAATATTCCTGAAACGAGGAATAGAAAATATTCTTAAAATGAAGCCTGAAACTCTCTTTCAGGGACGAACATAATCATTCTGAGTCTATTACGACGTTTCCGATGACGGTTTCTTAAGAATATCCTTGATAATACTAAATTGCCAAGTATTACATATATACGTTTTGGTATTACTTTGTCCGACAATTTTTTTATTTTAGTCAAATCGAATATCTCTATACTGAAGTGAACTTCAAATTGCGTACTCATATATTGAAGACATATATAGATAGAGTATTCAGGCGTGATTAATTGGTATTAAATTGTATAATCAACTATCGTTTGTTTCCGAAGCTTTTTTCATTCTCAGGTCTTAAGGCCGCTTAAAGAAAATCCAGAAAAGGATACGACCGGATTTTGAGGATAAGAAAATTGGCAGTGTAAGGTATTTCAGACAAAAATATGGATATAGACTATGCAACCCGCACTCAGGAGCAAAAAAAGCACGTCCCGGCTTCGAATTTTTGTCCTGTAATATGCTTTTTCATACCCGCTTCCGTAGCCTCTGCAAAGCATGCTGATATAGGTCCTTTCTCCCTGCTCGTAGGAGCGTATGAAAATTGCGCTCATGCTGTTTCCTACCTGCTCGATCACCCATCTCCTCGGCACATCTTTGTTCCAGATATCGAAGAGCCTGGTCTGCTGTGCAATTTTTATTCTTTTCAGGACTGACCAGAACAGAAAGAGATAACGTACCATCATACTCAGCAGCAGGGTAAATTCCCTTGGGATGCCTATCCTGTCTGCTGCTGCAACCATATCTCTCAGCCGCGTAGTGGAAGATAGCAGGACGATAGCTGTTATGCAGACCAGAAATTTCGCAAGAAGTGAGCTCCCAAAGGCAAGTCCCTCATATGTTATACTTAGCCCTAAAGGCAGGTCCAGAGGGTAAGGAGTATAATTTTCAATGAAGGAAGGCCTCAGGAAAGGCTGAATAAGGGTAATTCCAAGCCCGAAAGGTAAAATCGCAAGAATACGAAGGAAAAAATATCTTAAGTCCAGGCCGGCAGCAAGCACAAGAAGCAGCATATAAGCCTCTACGGCAAGAAGGCGAACCATATTTTTTTCGTGAATCCTTGGCAGGCTCACCACATAAATGATTATCGCAAGCGCAAAAAGCAACTTTACTCTGGGATCAAGCCGGTGTATGGGGCTGTTTTTGTATGACTCGCGTTCGATATCCGTGAGGGTTACCATTAAATGTTCTCCTGTGCGGAAGCTTTTTTGACTTTCACTTCATCTCTGCCGTTTGATTTCCGGAACTTATAACCCTCAGGATTTCGTCCCTGGCTGCTTCGGCTGTTATTTGTATGTTAATATCGATTCCTTCCTGCTGGAGCATTTCGAATACCTCGGCCACTCTTGGGAGTCTCAGATGAGCTTTCCTGAGAAGTTCGGAATCACTGAAAATCTCGTCCGGGCTTCCGTCAGCTTCAAGTTTTCCATGGTGGAGAACAAAGACCCTTTCAGCAAAATAAGGGACAACATCCACATCATGTGTGGAAAGGAGAAGGGTGATTCCAAGTTCCCTGTTCATTTTCATAATCAGTTCAAGGACGCGGGCAGAACTTAGAGGATCGAGGCCTGCTGTTGGCTCGTCAAGCACTATTACTTCAGGGCGCATGGCAAGGATACCTGCGATTGCCACAAGTTTCTTCTGCCCTCCGCTCAGATGGTGCGGGGCTCTTTCTTCAAAACCTGTGAGTCCAACCATCTCCAGGGCTTCTTTTACTCTTGTTTCGACCTCGCCTCTGGATAAACCCATATTAATTGGCCCAAAAGCGATATCTTCTTCAACACTCGGAGCAAGCACCTGGTCATCGGGGTCCTGAAAGACAATTCCTACCGTTTCCCTGCAGGCCCTGACATTCTTTTTAGTAACCTTTTCTCCTTTTACCAGAACCTCCCCTGAAAGAGGCCGCAGGATTCCATTAAGATGTTTGAATAAAGTGGATTTCCCTGCCCCGTTAGCCCCAAGGACTGCAACTCTTTCCCCTTTGAATATTTTTAAGTTGATCTTATCCAGGGCGTTTGAATCAAGGTGAGGGTATCTATGACAGAGGTCTTTGACTTCAAGGATAGGAATACCGCTTCTTTCAGAGGCTCTGTCTGCTTTTTCGGGGAAAGCCCCTGTTTTAATATTTCTCCTGCCTATTATTTCCTCCGGAATAGTTATTGCTTCTTCGGAGTTACGTGGGAAATTCTGTATGCTCATACTTGAAAACGTCCTGTATGAAATCGTGTCTAACTGCTGAGAACTAACTTTTTTAAAAATAGTGTTACAACTAATGAAGTTATCTTTTTTATGTGTTATGGTTTTTACTTTATTTTTTGTATTTTATATTATGCTTTAGGTCTTCATTTTACTGCTTGCGCTTTAATTTACAATGTTAAGTTGCGTGCTCTCACAAAAATATCCTTAGTAAATTGTTAATAAACAGTACAAGAATGCTGTTATAAACAGTACAAGAATACTGTTTGAAAAATATATGTCCGGATACGGGACTCTGATACTTACGCTAAGGGTCGGAGTCATATTTCCTCTCGAAATGTATCAGCTCCGAAAGGCGGTTCACAAAGAGAAATTCATTCTTTTGATATGTGCTACATATTTTTAATTTATCAACATTAAATAACACGATAATTAACAAAAGTATTAAATAGTTGTTTGTCCTATAGTAATATGTCATACGAACAGACAAATTTCATACGAACAGACAAAAAATATATGCCTCCTAAATCTATATACAAATCGGCAATGTTGGTTTCCTCACCTGTAAATACAACGCAAGTGAGGAGCCACAGTGCTAAAAGCAAGTGATACAGGAAAAAACCTAGATTTTCTCCCTGCTTTTTAATCTTAGACTAAGGAGTTTTAATTTTAAGGCAGTGTACTGAAAGTTCTGTAAATTCGAAATGGCTCTGAACTCTCTTTTCTTCATTACAAAAAACAGGATTTACCTTTTTTATTGATGCATGGGTTTTGACACAAAACCTATGTATATTCTCCAATATTCCTGGCAATTTGGCGCTGGAATTGGAAAAAACGAGCTAAAATACATAGGTTTTATGAAAATCAATGTAGAAAGTAGGCGGGCATCTGGTCTATAAGCACATCGGGAAGAGGAAGGTTATAGCAGACAGGCCAGAAAATCCCGCATGATAACTATTACCTCTGCATTCAGTTAATTCCTGTCGAAAAACATGTCAGAAGCTACAAACAGGTCAGAAAAATTCAGTAATTTTCCTACAAAACAACTGCATTCCGATGTGCCTGCAGCCGACTTCTTAAAAGTCTAAACGAGCCGTTCATTCATTCGGCCGATGTTTTCCATGTCGTTGAAGACCAAAGTATATGAGTGTGAGTGTGCCTGCTGCGATTGTTAGGCCTATGATTATGTACATTACGTCGTTTTCGGTCACACTGTAATATTGCCGGACAACTTTTATAAATTTATTTATCTGTCTGGCATGCTTGCAGGTCTGGCTCCGGACTGTAGACTTGCCGTCTTTACCTCATGGCAACATTTTGGGTTCCGTTGCAAAAAATTCAAAATAAGCATATAAATCTATAAGTAATGAATAAAAATAAAAAATTCAAAATAAGCATATAAATCTATAAGTAATGAATAAAAATCAAAATATTCAAGGAAAATGTACCAATATTATAAAACTATACCAAACAATTGATTAATGTATTTGACTTCATTAAGAACAGAGTAATTTGGATCATTTACTTGTCTTTTTTTAATCATATTCATAGCTTCAATTCCTTTTAAAGTCTTATTAGCAGATCGAAAAGACTGAAATCCTACCATTGGATTAACGATTCGCTTTATAGACTCTATGATCTTGCTCTATAATGTTATTCAAATACTTGATTTGTCTAATGCCTACGTTTTTAGGTGGTATTTTCTCATTTTTCAGTTCATCTATAGCATGTTGGTCTTAAATGTCTTCTTATTTTCTTTTCTACTTCAGGGGAATATTGATGTACCCATCTCATTATAGTACTGTGATCAACTTGAATTCCTCTTTCTATCATCATTTCCTTTAAATTTCTATAGCTAAATGGGTATTTTAAGTACCATCTTACATTCAATAGGATAATTTCTCCTTCATAATGCTTTCATTTAAAGGAATTAGATAGCATATTGCTATCTTTGTTTTTCTTTTTATTCTATTGTATCATTAGAAATGATTTTTGCAACGGAACCTTTATTTGAACCTGTTATTCGAAGAATTTCATGTTCGTTTAGATTATTTCAACCCTGGAGATTTTAGGGAAATTCGGAATTCCCAATTTAATTTATTTTTATTTACAGGTAAGAAATTGCATCTGACCATCGCTTCTTTAAACTGCTTATTTGTGATAAAGAAACCATCTGGTGTTTGTTCAAAAAAATTTTTAAGTGCATAACTAGTGTAATTTTTATTTGGTGTTTTTTGTGGGAGTATATTTAACATTATCCAATTATCCATGGCTTTTTTTTCAATGTCGGTTAATTCGTATTCACTCATTTTACTCACTCCTATCTTTCATATTTTGCCAATAAAGTACCACTGAGCTATGCCTTGATTTCCTTTACTTGTGACCCATACATTTGTTAAAAGACCTAAACTAATTCCTACAATGATACCACCAATAAAAATAATAAGATCTCCATCTGAAACATCTATTTGAGACACACTTACACCAAATGTGCTTTTAGTTTTTCTTCATGAAATAGGTTTAGGTTTCTTGCCTGCATGTACACTTTTGTACATTTTAATTATCTTCCTTTATTAGGGGGTTAGGTCGTTGGGTTCCGTTGCAAAAAATTCAAAAAAATATGTAAATCTATAAGTAATGAATAAAAATCAAAGGCAGTGTACCGAAAGTTCTGTAAAATATGATTGACTCTGTATCCTTTTCCTTTTACCACAAAAAACAGGTTCTGGTGCAAAAATAATATTTCTGCAATTTGAGACTATAATTCTTACCTTTATGTGTCATTTTCTTTCTAATGAAATGATTAAATTTCCTAATTGTGAAGGTTTTTTCTGATTTTGCAAGAAAGCCAGATTTTTTGCAACGGAACCCCAAAAACTCCCCTGCATATTTAAGATATAAACAAGCAACACATACAAAAAAGTAATAATGTATGAAAGAAATATCCTTTATTATGCCTACAACTCCAAAAATTATTAAAGCGGTTATCGCAGGTTCAGGCGGATTTGTAGGCAGTTCAGCCGTTAGCCTGGCTTTTTTGAGAGACCAGATTAACAAGGCGGGCGAGAACATAATTCCATTAAAAAATTTTGGAACTGCCGCAGACGTAAAAAGAGCCCTTTATGAGGGAAGTCCATGAGGTCCTGAATGAGTTTGGTGCATTGTCTAGTCTGGCGATTGAAGCTCATTTAGGATAGAATAATCGAAAAAGTGAAACAGCTATGGGACGAAATTAATCAAATTTTTTAATGAATTTGGGGGGCATAGAGAATGACTGAAGACGAATTATCACTTATGGAAAAAGAATGGAAACAAGAGGAGAAGGAAATCTTTAGTTTTTGGACCAGGACGGATAAATCAAAGAGGAATGATTAATGATCCAATGAAAGATATGGGTTTAAATAATTTAATGTTAATATATTATTGTTTCCAATAAAATAAACTATCAAACTCCAGGCAGACTTTGACCATTTATCTGTCTGGCTCCGTCTCTCTTTTTTAACTGTTTTTGTATTGGATGTAATATAGTTACGTTACATAGCTTGAGCTACAAAAAACAGATTTTCAAAACGCAGCTATCGACCCTGGAAGGATTTGATTTCTCAGTTTCTTATTTTGATGCGCCCGAAAGTTGGAAGGTCTCATTAAAGTCTGAGATTGAAATGGATCGAAAATAAGAATAATTAGTCTGTATTTGGAAAAAATTATAGAATTAAATAGAGCAGAAATGAAGCAAAAATAGAAAAACAAATTGTAAAAATCGGTTTTTATTCTTTCTTTGGCTTTTCTAGATCAAATTAGAAGATCTAATATAATCATCATCTCCAAAAAACTATCTAAATAATGTTAGTTCAATGAGATAATTATTTATAATCAGTATATGTAGTTTATATCAAAGTAAAATTAAAAGAAGTTCATAGTGGGGGAAAAATATGAGAATTCGAGTAGTTAGTTCAAGAGAAGAAATCTTTACATTAAATCCAAATGAACGTGTTGTTCACCTGGCTTTCAGACCTTCTAACAAGGACATTTTCGGACTGGTTGAAACCTGCCCGAAGATTGAGGTAATTCAGCTACCCAAGTCTTACATGGCTACGGTCTTAAACTCCATAGAAATGTTCCTTGAGATGCAGAGAATCCAGCTTATCGAAGGCGATGTCTGTGGCCACAGGAAGAACATTAACGAATATTACACAGTTCCATCATCGGTGATTGAGAAAATAAAGGAAATGAAAATCGATGGTAAATCCGCTGAGGACATTGAAGCAAAGGTTTCAAGGGAGAACAAAATTAATCCTGAAATGATTGCTTATATCATGAACAAAGAAGCTTTTGCCTGAATTCGTGCAGGATCAAATATGTCGTCAGTAGGCAGACACTTTACTGGAGATTGGAACGTACAGACATGGGTTGCATCTTTCGTGATCTAATCTCCAGCTTAATTATTCTATTTAAAGTAGGAAAATGGCAGTGTCGCGAATTTGCTGTAAATTCTAAGTCAAGTTTTTGTATACTGTGGGGGAAATAGATCTTCTGATATTGAATTTTCAACCCAATAACTTCTTGAGATTTGTGATTTTACAGAAATTACGGCACACTGCCAATTTTAATATATTGTTTATTCTTTTTCGGTTTAAATTTCGAGAGATAATTATACAAATCTTCCCAGCCTATTTTTTTCGATGCAGCGTGTTGTTCTCCATGTGGATATGGACTATTTTTATGCAGCCATTGAGGAGCGGGAAAACCCTGAGCTTCAGGGAAAAGCAGTTGTGGTCTGCATGCTCTCTGGACGGAGCGGGCTCAGTGGGGCTGTAAGTACCTGCAATTATGTCGCGCGAGAGTCCGGGATCAGGTCGGGTATGCCTTGTTCGAGGGCAAAAAAGCTGAGTCCTGACGCCGTCTTTTTGCCTGTCAGGAAGGACTTCTACACCTCGGTTTCAGACAGGGTCATGGAAATTCTCAGGAGTTATGCAGATGTCAGGGATAATGGAGACGCCTTTGAGCAAATCAGTATTGATGAAGCATTCCTGGAGATTACCGAGAAAACAGGTGGTAACTTTAGCCTGGCCTTTGACATAGGAAACCAAATTAAGAAGGAAATAAAAGAAAGAGAAAAGCTGACATGTTCAGTGGGGATCGGGCCGAATAAGCTTATCGCCAAGATGGCTTCCTCTGTAAAAAAACCAAATGGGATCACAGTCGTAAGTCCGGACAAGCTTGAGAGTTTTCTCTGGCCTCTCAAAGTATCCAAACTCTGGGGAATCGGGGACATAACTGCAGGAAAACTGCAGGAAATGGGCATAGTTACAATAAAAGACCTTGCCGAACACGATGTTCTCGACCTGGTTTCCACCTTTGGAAAATCCCGTGGAATCTGGCTTAAACAGGCTGCGGCAGGAATCGATGATTCTCCCCTAAAAGAAAGGGGCGGTTCCGAACAGATCGGGCGGATTGCAACGCTGCCCGAAGATACTCTCGATACTAAGCTGATTTTTCCTCTTCTTGACAGGCTGGCAGGAGACGTAATCTCAAAACTTGATTCAAGGGGACTTTCCTTCAGGGTTGTAACCGTTACGGTCATAAATTCAGGTTTCAGGATGTATACAAAAAGCCGTACACTAAACCATCCGGCTCATTCAAAGGAAGTCCTTCTCGAAGTAGCTCGCGAAATCATGGGTGATTTCCTTTCGGAAAGCCGGGCTGAATTCAGGCGTGTAGGGGTCAGGGTAGGGGAACTCCAGAAAAGAATAGGTCAAAAAAGCCTTTTTGATTATTGAGTTTTGCCCCATTGAGGTTTTATGTTTACCTCTATTTTAGGTACAGAAAGGCATTGGTTCCTTACAGTAATTATATTTCTATGTTTTCTTTTATATCCCTTCAGCTTCAATTCGAGGAATCGGATATTGCATTTCTTCTTTTCTATTAACCTCAAAGATCGTCTTTTTTCATAAAATTTATCAAACAAGAAATGTAATAATATGAGCTATATTTCAAAATCGCATCCATAACCTGAATTTCTATCCCATATTTTCAAATATGGCTATTTTTAATGTAGATCCTGTCAGAATGTGTAAATTGGGGTCGGAAAGGACGGCTGCATATAGTAACGGTTATGAGAGGGGTAATATGATTAAAAAATCGTTTACCATCCAGTTTCCGGAAAACCCTGTCAGCGGATTTAGCTGGGATATTGCAACCAGTAATGGACTGCAGGTTACGAGGGACAGGTTCGTCCCTGAAGACGAGGGAAAGATTGGCAGCGGGGGTACCGTGTATGGGATATTCGGGTAACATGCCAGGGCAGTCAAAAGATTACGGGTACATACCGCAGGGGTAAGCAGATCGCAAGTTGTTTTGAAATCAATATTGACGCTGAGTAATATTCCTGGCCCCAAAGCCGAAGATCTGGAGCCCTGTCAGGGACGCCTTCTCCGGCAAAAGCGCAATCTGCCCTGCCTTGCTAGAGGCTCATCTTATTTTCTTTTCAGATTTTTTCCAAATTTTCCAATTTCTTCTACTTTTTCTCATCTCTTCTTTCTGCAAACTATTTTTGCTCTAATTCGTTGGCAGCCGAAAAAATTTAAATGAATTTTACAAGCGGGCAAACTTCGATACACGCCCCGCAGTGAATACAGTTTTCTCTGATCCTTACCCTCTTTCCCTTCATTTCAATCGCATTGTGCTCACAGTGGCCCATGCAAATCCCGCATCCCTGACAGAGCAAAGCCCTTCTTACCGAGAATTCAACCATTCTCATGAGCTTTTTCAGCACTTTTTCGTTTTCGCTTCTCCCGTTAACATTCCCCGAGGCAAATACCTGCGCTCTGGACTCTCCGAAGGCGACCGACGCAGCACCTTCTATAAATGAAACATTCCCAATCGGGTTAAGCATTCCGCTTTCTTCCAGGGTTTCTATATCTATTGCCTGCCCGAAACTTCCATCCGCAGACATCCCTCCTGCCTTGCAGGGCCTGTATCCGGTTGCGACCTCAAAATGGAGCTCCTCCGGGGCTTCCTGGGATGGGAGCAGGGAAATTCCTTTTTTCTCCGCAAGTTCCTGGAGAACACGCGGATATCGTTTGTAACGCCATAAGCCGTACTTTACCCATTCAGGGGAAAGCCCCATTCGCTCTGCATAATCAAGGAGGTGGGAATTGAGTTTGTTTGCAAGCTCAGGATGGCTTTCTTCCAGCTGGAAAAAGTCGGCAAGGGACGAAGACGGGCAGAGCCAGCACCCCATCCGGTCATAACCCTTCTCATAAGCCGGATTGTAGGGAGCTTTTGTCCTGAAGAGGTAAAGCCAGATATGAAGAGCTGTCCATTCCTGTATTGGAGAGGCTCCTACCTGGTTCCCGACCCAGGGATTTTTCCAGACTTTCTTGCTAATGGAACGGGCATGGGATTCATACTGGCGCTGTCCTATGAAACTCAGGCAGCCTCCTTCGTAGTTTTCATCAATTAGCTGGGTAATAGGCCCGAGTTTGCAGATCTTGCAGCACCAGCGGGTGTCCATGGTCGGAGGGCCAAAAACATTTATCGAATCCCAAAAAGAATTTCCTGCATTCGCAGTCCTGAGCTCTTTTCCATAGTACCCGGCAACCTTTTTGACGTTTTCAAGGGTTTCCGGAAATTCAAGCCCTGTATCTGCAAACATGATTTCGTAATCATCCAGAGTCTCATCAACTAGCTGGAGCACAGCAAGGCTATCCTTACCCCCTGAATAGGACACGCTCACCTGCATATTCATGCTCCCGGCGACATTTTTGATGAAAGCGCGGGAATTTCCTATCATAGTGTCCAGAATTTTTTCGTTGGCTTTTACGGCATCTTCCCAGCTCTGCCCTGCAGAATTTGTTTTTTGAGGCTCTGGCTCTCCGCTCCAGCGCGGTTTTACTGCATTCCCGCGTTTTTCCTCACGCATCTCCTTTCCTGTCATTCGGGCGCGTCCACAGCAGATCACTTCTCCTGCAGGGTTCAGGACAACGACCTCGTCTTCTTTTCTTATTTCGGGATCTGCATCAAGAACGCCAGGAGCCAGAACACTTGCTCCTTTTTCAAGGATGAAGGGTACAACTGCCTGCTCGATAACAACCCATTTCTTCAGGTCTTTTCTGTCTCTGCCCTGGAAAAGCCTTCTTGCCCCTTCTATCCTGGGAAGCAGGATCCATTCACAGCTCTCGATTTCAAACCTGAGGGACGCAAGGACTTTCCCATCGACTATAATCTCGTCCATGCGGTCTTCATATGGAGCTTTGTTTAACACTACAAGGTGACCATCGGGTATCAGCGGAGCATTGAACTGTTTTTCAGAAACAGAGTTTATGCGTTTTACGTCATAGTCAAAAGCCGGGCGGATATCCCCTGGCGGGGTGACCTCAACTTTTTTTGTATTTTTACCGCATCCGCACTTTTTTCCTAGCACAGGCACATTACAGGCCTCGCACCAGTGCAGAAGCATTTTGCCAAGATATACTGGTCTGGACATGTCATGCAGATTGAGAGGGGTTCCCCTTTAAAAGGTTTTGGCTTCTCATCCGGTTTTCCTGACTTTCCTTTAATAAGTTTCTGAGTACGTGTGCCTTATCGGTGTTTATCTTTCAGATATTTCAAAAATAATAGTGGCATAATTATATCACTAAAACGCAGAAATATGATGTATTGGGGGAACTTCATGGTAGTCATAAAAGAAATCGATTCTGTCGCATTCGGAAAAATCCTTACAATCCTTTACGGAACAATGGGTTTCGTTTTCGGGCTCTTCACAACAATTGCTGCTTTTATGGGATTTTCGATGCCAAAAAGATTAGGGATCTTTTCCCTGATTTTCGGGAAATGGGCTGTACTCAGTCTACCTGTATTTTATGGAATCTCGGGATACTTCATAGGGCTTATCACGGCCAGGCTGTACAATTATGTAGTGGGCTCAAAAAAGGGCTTCAAGGTGGAACTCTTGCGCTGAGTATATGGTTTCATAGAAAAAAAGCTTAAATCGCTGGTCTTCAATGCCTTGATAATTCACCTTTTAGTACCCTTGTAGTTTACTTCTTTTTATTCCTGCCTCTTTTCTATTATGCTGCTGTGATTCTCGCCTCTTTTCTATTATGCTGTAATCCCGGTTCAGAAAAATTTCGACATAAGGGACGAACCTGAGATACAGTGTTCTGAGAAATTACATTCTTTACAGAATTTATCTTCTTTTTTCTCGGGCATGAATCCGGCTTTTATTTCTTCCACGCGCCTGCCGATTTGAAGAACTTCCCGCCGATCAGAGCTTCGAATAATTACTTTCCGGAGCAGGCCGAAACTTACATATTCCACAAAGGCAAAGGGCACTTCTTTCCCATTCTCGGCTTCAAGAAGAAGGACAAGCGCTGCGGCATGCACCCGGTCAGAAGCCCATACCCCCTGCTCAGGGCAGTTTCCGGGCTTTAAGATTGACGGAACCTGCGTACTTTCAAAACAAACCAGTTTGGATGGGACACCTTTAAGGTTGAGTCTTCCTGATGAAAGAAATGGCTCGGTTTTAATAGGCGTGAGTGCCGCAAGCATAGGCTCTTTCCCATATTCTTCAAGCGCGCTCAGGAGGTTAGCTGCAATTTCGGGAATTTTAGCTCTTGCCCGCGCTTCTCCTTCATCGAGAATCTCCTTCGCAACACCTGCAAGTTCTCGCGGAAACAGAATAGGCAGGTCTGTACATGTCTGTGCCAGGGAAATTTCAAGTTCTTTATAGAGGTTATCGGCGTTTAACGAACACTTCTTCACAATTTCGGGGTAGGTCAGGGAGAGTTCTTTCAGGAGCATTCGTTCGAGCCTTAAAGCGTTCATTTCCGGGAGCAGTTCAAAGCCCCGACTGACAAAGTATACCTTTCTCGGGCAGTTGATATATAATACAATGTCCGAGACATTTATCTCCGGATTAGTTGACTCGGCAGGCATCAAATACTAATTTCGTTTACAAGTGTTATAAATTTTTGCGACAGACCTCCCTGTACCTCGATACAAAAAGTTCTGCGACAATTGTCGAACTCATATTCGTTAGATATATATGGTAATGTTTCCTCTTAGGGTACGTAAGTCATGACATACAATGAATCCTCAGATAATCTGCGTAACCGTTTGGCAGAAAAAATGGCTGGAGATATCACTCTTTCAGAAAAACCTGGAGAGTCGCTCAAAAAATGGAGGTCGAACTTCGAGATATCCCAGACCGATATTGCAAATTACCTTAAGGTTTCCCCCTCCGTTATCAGCGATTATGAAAGCGGGAGACGGAAGTCTCCAGGAACATTAATCATAAAAAAAATCGTAGAGTCCATTCTTGAGATCGATATGGACCGGGGAAGCAAAAAAATTCACGCTTATGAGTCAATACTTAATGCCGAAAATAGTACAAAATCCATTTACTCAACATACGAGTATACAATCCCGATACAGCTTGCGAAATTGGTCAACCTTATCGAAGGAGAGGTTGTCTACAAAGGAGTCGAAAGGCCTCTTTATGGTTTCTCTGTTGTTGACAGCCAGAGGGCCATTCTGGAACTCTCTTCCCACGAGTTCCAGAAGCTATACGGATGGAGTACGGACAGGGCCATGGTCTTTACGAAGGTTAGTACCGGAAAATCCCCATTGGTAGCCATCCGGGTCACCAACCTCAAACCCGGCGCTGTGGTGCTCCACGGGCTTCGAAAAGAAGAGGTCGAACCTGTTGCAGTCAAAATGGCGGAAGTCGACCGTATCCCTCTGGTCGCAACTACAATGGGTCTCGACCAGATTGTCCAGTTACTGAGAAAATACAGTCAATACTATGCCAGGGAATGAGCTCCCTGAATACTGATGCCCTGAAACACTCAAAAACAGGTGAAAATAATGACTATTGGAATAGTATCCTACGGTGCTTATGTTCCCAGATACCGTATAAAAATCGAGGAAATCGCCCGGCTCTGGGGTGATAACGCAGAGGCTCTTAAAAATGGCCTTATGGTATATGAAAAATCCGTGCCTGATGTCGATGAAGACGCAGCAACGATAGCTGTGGAAGCGGCAAGATATGCAATGGCAAGAAGCGGAGTCGACCCCGGCAGGATCGGGGCGGTGTACACGGGCTCGGAGAGTCATCCATATGCTGTAAAACCGACAAGTACGATTGTTGCCCAGGCTATAGGCGCGACCCCCAACATGACTGCAGCAGACTTCGAATTCGCCTGTAAGGCAGGAACAGCCGCAGTTCAGGCTTGTATGGGATTGGTGGGCTCAGGGATGATCGATCTGGGAATGGCTATAGGAGCAGACGTTTCCCAGGGAGCCCCAGGTGATGCCCTTGAGTACACTGCTGCTGCAGGCGGAGTTGCCTGTCTTATCGGGAGAAAAGAGTCCGAGCTTGCCGCAATCATTGAGGACACTTATTCTTTTACAACTGACACCCCTGACTTCTGGAGAAGAGAAGGAATGCCCTACCCTGAGCACGGAGGCCGCTTTACAGGAGAGCCAGGTTACTTCAAGCACGTAACTAACGGCGCAAAAGGCCTTCTGCAAAAACTCGGGACAAAGCCTGAAGATTATGATTATGCGGTTTTCCACCAGCCAAATGGAAAGTTCCCGGCCAAAGCTGCAAAAATGCTGGGTTTCACCAGAGCCCAGATTACTCCAGGGCTTGTGGTTCCCATGATTGGGAACACATATTCAGGTTCCTGCCTTATGGGAATTGCCGCAACTCTGGATCAGGCAAAGCCAGGGGATCGGATTTTTGCAACTGCTTTCGGGTCCGGAGCAGGGTCTGATGCTTTTAGCATAACAGTTACAGACAGGATCGAAGAAATCCGAAACGGGGCTCCGACGGTTTCCGAACTGATTAAAGATCCTATATATATCGACTACGCAAGGTACGCCAGACATAAAGGTAAGATCCGCCTGGCCTGAAAACGGAGTGAATAAAATGAGAGACGTAGCAATTATCGGAGTAAAGAATACCAGGTTCGGGGAACTCTGGGAACAGTCCCTGAGGGACATAGTGGTAGAAGCCGGGATAGGGGCAATCGAAGATGCAGGTGTAAGCGGAAAAGAAATCGATGCCCTCTATGTAGGAAACATGAGCGGCGGCCGATTTGTTGATCAGGAACACATAGGGGCTCTTATTGCGGATTATTCGGGACTTTCCAGGAACCTGCATGTTCCGGCTACCAGAGTTGAAGCTGCCTGTGCGTCGGGTGGGCTTGCTCTGCGCCAGGCTATCATGTCTGTGGCTTCCGGTTATAGCGATATCGTGGTTGCAGCAGGTGCCGAAAAAATGACTGATGTCGGGTCTGAAGAAGCATCTTCAGCTCTTGCAGCAGCGGCTGACAGGGAATGGGAAGGCATGGCAGGGGCAACTTTCCCCGGGCTTTATGCAATGATTGCAAAGCTGCATATGCACAGGTACGGGACCACCAGCGAACAGCTTGCCGAGGTTGCCGTAAAGAATCATAAAAATGGCTCTTTTAACCCCATTGCTCAGTATAAAAACTTAATTACTGTGGACGATGTTTTGAACTCTATAATGGTAGCAGCTCCTCTGCATATTTTTGACTGTTCTCCCATAACAGATGGGGCTTCAGCCCTTGTGCTTGCTCCTGCCGACGTTGCGCACAAATACACTGACACCCCAATTTATATCAGGGCAACTGCCCAGGCAAGTGATACGATTGCGCTTCATGACAGACGGGACATAACAACTCTGGACGCAACCGTAGTGGCTGCAAAGCGGGCATATTCCATGGCAAAATTGAGGCCTGAAGACATCGACCTTGTGGAAGTTCACGACTGTTTTACTATTGCCGAAATCTGTGCTATTGAAGACCTCGGGTTTGCAGAGAAAGGAAAAGGCGGAATTGTCACTGCAAATGGAGAGACCGCAATAGGAGGCAGGATTCCCGTCAACACATCGGGCGGCCTCAAAGCCTGCGGGCATCCTGTAGGAGCAACAGGCATAAAACAGGCTGTTGAAGTCACAACCCAGTTGCGTGGGGATGCAGGCAAGCGTCAGGTAGCAGGCGCAGAGTACGGAATGACCCACAATGTTGGAGGGTCAGGAGCAACAGCAGTAGTACATATCTTCTCGAGGGAGAGGTGATATCCGATGTCTTCCGTTCCAAGATTCTGGAGAAATCTCGGCAGCAGGTATAACCTTGAGGGTACCCACTGTAAAGAATGTGGGGAATATTTCTATCCCCCGCGTAACGTTTGCGTAAACTGCAGGCGTGTGGGCCAGATTGAGCCCTATAAATTCAAAGGCATGGGCGAAATCGTAACATATACATTAATCCACACAGCTGCGGAAGGTTTTGAAAACCAGGCCCCTTACACCCTTGCAATAATCAAGCTGGATGAAGGGCCGCGACTTACATCTCAGGTAGTTGGCGACCCCGAAAAAATGCACATCGGAATGAGGGTAAGACCCGTTTTCCGCAAGCTCGGGGAAGACGGCGATCGCGGCATGATATACTACGGCACCAAATTCGTCCCTGCAGATGCCTGAGTAGATCCGGATTTTCCGGATTCTGTTAACAGATTACTTAATTGAAGATTTAACGGGCTTTAACTGGAGATGTCTGGAAGCTATGATTGAAGTAGAAGTCAAGGTCAGAGCGGATCATTCAAAAGTTCGCTCCGTCCTTAAGAAAATAGGAGCAATAAAAGTCGGGGTTGAAATCCAATCAGATACTTATTTTGCAGCCCCTTACAGGGATTTTGCAAAAACCGATGAGGCACTCAGGATCCGTTCACTGGACGGCCAGGCTGTGTTGACCTACAAAGGCCCCAAACTTGATAATGTTTCCAAAACCCGGGAGGAACTCGAAACTCCTGTGGACGAGGCCACTACCACAGGAATACTCCACGCCCTTGGCTTCCGAGAAGCCGGAGTCGTCCTTAAACAAAGGGACGTTTTCAGGGCAGGAGAGATAACCGTCTGTCTTGATGCAGTAGAAGGGCTAGGGGAATTTCTTGAAGTGGAAATCGTAGCTGAAACAGAAAAAGATCTTGATCTTTCAAGGGGAAAGTTATTCGAGTTGCTAAAACAGTTTGGCGCCGGGGAAAAAGACTCTATCCGGACTTCTTATCTTGAAATGGTACTGGAAAAAAACAGTTCTAAATGAATCATTTGTTAAGATTGTCTTAATTTGGTTTATCCAAATGCAAAAAATGCATTTTTCCTAATGCATCACCTGCAACAATAAGCTCCCCATCTGGCGAAATATCGCAGGTTTCAAAGGAACTATCTCCAGTAAACTCTGAGATAATTTTCTCTTTTTTCAGATCACATACCTTAATTGTTCTGTCTCTTGAAGCTGAAATCACATACTTCCCGTTGGATGTGACTACAAGTGTCCTAACCCAATCGTTATGTCCTGTCATTGTTGCTTTCTCTTCTCCTTTGTCCAGATCCCAAATTTTAATTGTTCTATCCTCTGAAGCTGAGACAGCGCACTTTCCATCAGCTGTAACTGTAACTGAGCAAACCCTTCCGTCATGCCCTTTCAATGTTGTTTTTTCTATCTCCTTTTTCCAGATCCCATACTTTAAGTGTTTTGTCGTATGAAGCTGAAACTGCATACTTGCTATCAGATGTAACTGCAACTGCATACACCCAATCTTCATGACCAATGAGAGTTGATTTTTCCATTCTTTTTTCCAGATCCCATATCTTAAGTTTTCGGTCATCTGAAGCTGAAACTGCATATTTTCCATCAGGGGTTACTGCAACTGCAAACACCCTCCCTTCATGCCCTTTAAGTGTTGCTTTTTCCTCTTCTTTTTCCAGATCCCATACTTTAAGTGTTTTATCATCTGAAGCTGAAATTGCACATTTTCCATCGGATGTGACTGCAACCGCTTCAATCATCTCATAATGCCCTTTCAATGTTGTTTTTTCTACTCCTTTTTCCAGATCCCATACTTTAAGTGTTAAGTCATCTGAGGCTGAAATAGCATATTTTCCATCGGATGTGATTGCAACTTCCCTTACCCACCCCTTATGCCCTTTCAGTGTTATTTTTTCTTCACTTTTTTCCATATCCCATACTTTGAGTGTACCGTCAAATGAAGCTGAAATTGCATACTTTCCATCGGGTGTGACTGCAACGGCAGACATCGTACTTTTATGCCCTTTTAGAGTTGTTTTTTCTTCTCCTTTTTCTAGATCCCATACCTTAAGTGTTCGGTCATCTGAAGCTGAAATAGCATACTTTCCGTCAGGGGTGACTGCAATTGCAGAAACCCTCTCATAATGCCCTCTTAGTAATGTTATTCCTTCCCCGTTTTCTAGATCCCATACATTAAGTGTGCTGTAACCTGAAATTACATATTTACTGTCGGGTGTAAATGCAATTGAATACGTCAAACCATTGTACTCTGTCAGTGTTGCTTTTTCCTCTTCTGTTTCTAGATCCCATACCTTAAGTATTTTACCAAGTGAAGCTGAGACTGCATACTTCCCATCGGGTGTGACTGCAACTTCCATCACCCAATCTTTATGCCCTCTGAATGTTGTTTTCACCACCCCTGTTTCTATATCCCACAACTTAAGTGTCTTATCAAGTGAAGCTGAAATTGCATACTTTCCATTAGGGGTGACTGAAACCGCACACACCGAATCTTTATGCCCTCTGAATGTTGTTTTCACCACCCCTGTTTCTATATCCCACAACTTAAGTGTCTTATCATGTGAAGCTGAAATTGCATACTTTCCATTAGGAGTAACTGCAACCGCCCACACCGTACCTTCATGTCCTCTTAATGTTCTTTTTACGATCCCTGTTTCCACATCCCATATCTTAAGCGTTCTGTCCTCTGAAGCTGAGATAGCACACTCTCCATCGGGTGTGACTGCAACTGCGGTCACCCAACCATGATGCCCCTTAAGTGTTGTTTTTATCCTACTTTCGGCAGGTCGACATTAAAAATTAGAATATTTTTCTTGATGCCGTTTTTGAACATTCACTAACTATAGATTAGGTTTAAAGCTGGTTAACAGGTGGCTCAACTCCCACAGCATATATAAATACTAAATCATTTTTTCATTAAAGTTTAGTATGAGAAATTAATAATTGGTCATATGTAAACCTATCAATTACACACAAGTAAGGAGCATTATTTCAAAATCGCCATCAGTAAAATTATCAAAAATTAAACGTCGACCTGCCGAAAGTAGGTTTTATCATCCCTGTTTTCAGATCCCATATCTTAAGCGTTCTGTCCTCAGAACCTGAAATCACATCCCTTCCATCAGGAGTGACTGCAACGGCATACACAGAGTTTTTGTGCCCTTCAAGAGTTCTAATTAATAATTGTCCTGGTGGTTGCAAGGAGGAAGTTTTGGGAAGCAACCTAACGCCGTCTCTGCACTCACATACTTGGCTTAACAATGATTGTATTCCACCTTCATGGAAACAAAGAAGGCGTCCAAGAAGCTGTCCTGCAAGCTGAGTTTTATCTTTTGATATAGCATTATATGAGAGCTTAATCGCACCTTGCACAAGCCCTATTTCAGTATCATCGGGGAGGTAATCGTAATCACGAATCAGAGAGTTTACATTGGGCACTTCCATACCGGTTTTGTCCTGTATAATAAAGACTTTCTTCAGTTTGGTATACATCCACTCAAAGTCTAAAAGGAGCTTGCGAAGTTCTTCCTTTCTTCCAGCTTCTTTCATGTGGTATGCAAGATGTTCGAAGAAATAGCCATCTTCAGGACCATCACTCCACTTATTACCACATTCTTTACCATATGCTTCCAGCAGCTTGTTGTGGAGGCTGGTTAAATCACCCGCTGTCGCTCTCAAGTAATCTAATTGCAGGTCATGCAGAGATATGAGACGATTAGGGGCTTTACCGTCAAGCCGCAGAAGAGATCTGTCTTTAAGTTTAATAAGCAGCTTTTCAACATTGCGTTTTTTCAGATTTCCAGTATGTTCCCAGAGAGTTGTAATTGTAGCTTCGGGCACGAGTTCATCTTCAGGGAAGATCACTAATTCCTGATAACGCAGTACGGCGTTAGGATCTTCACGTGAGAGAAAGTCAACACTAACTTTCAATGCTCTCCCTACGTTTGGATCTGGATAATTTGGCAATTGAGCTTCAATGAATTCAAAGTCAGCTTCTTTTAAGGCTTCAAGGATATATATCCATGATATCCCACTTTTAGCCATTGCACCGCAGATGGATAGAGCAAGTGGTAAGTATCCGCACTCCCTGGAAACCTCTGCAGCCTCAGATGGCAATGAATCAACTTTCTGTTCGCACCAATTTGCCAGAAGCTTCAAAGCTTCAGGTTTGCTGAGTATTTCGACTTTATGTTCCTGAGCTCCAAGTGAGGTAACAACATCATCATTTCGCGTGGTAATAAGCAGCCTGCAACGTGAACCTAAAGCATTGACGAAAGGCGTAGCTTGTGGGACTTTCCATATGTCATCGAGTATAATGAGGCAGACCTTGTCATAAAGTATCTTTGAAAGACTCGCTTCAGCTTCTTTTTTACCACTATAATTTACAGGGTCATCTCCAAGGTTTGTTCCGATCAGTCTCATGTTCCCGCTAGCATCAGAGTCCGATGCTTCTAATCCAACAGTTATCCAGAATATTCCGTCAGAAAATGCCTTTTGAACTTCTCTAGTGCGGGCGAAATCTGCAGCTAATACGGATTTTCCCATTCCTCCCATACCTTGAAGCGCGGTAATTTGCTTTGCAGATGTTATCACTACTGGTTTGACAGTATCAGTTAGTATTAGCTCTTTAATTATATTGAGATCATCTTTTCGAGGTAAATAATTCGGAGGGCGGGAAGGAACTCCAATCATTTGACCAGGAAGAGGAATAGGCTCTCTCAGAAGTCGGGAGCCATCGCTTATAAGCTTTTTAACATCTTTAAATCCATTTGCTAATTCATTTTTCATATCAAAGTGCCGGCGGTTGGAGAGTGCATTAGAAGCACCTGAAGATCCTTCATTTGCTGCTCTGTTTAAAGCAGTTTGAATTCCTTCGTCCAGTACCTCAAATACCTTAAGTAAAAAAGAGCTTCTTTCCCCTGTTTCCAGATTTCTTTTTCCATTTTCTAGCTTTATTGTCCTGGGAAACAATGATACAAAATCTTCCTTGATTTCTTCAAGGCTTTTATTCATACCACTCTGATACACATACAATTGCTTGATTATTGATTCGATGTCATTAGAGTCGTATAAAATCTCACAAATAGCCTTTATATCCTCTCGAGATATCGCAGGAAACTCTTCGAATTCTTTTTTCTCTTCTATTATTTTTTCAAAATCAGCCTTTCTGATGGCCGTTTTTTCAATAGGCTCCTTTTCAAAAATACAATTCTTTACCCTGTTAAATAGGTAAACTCCTACGCTGCTTATTTCCCCATTTATTAAGTCTTCAGCAGTAGGTTTCATTGTGTGCCTTCGAATTTTAGTCTCATCTCTCGATGAGTTATTTTCCAGTTAAACCTTTCGTCTTTGTTTATCTAGTGCCAACTATTGAGGTTTCACAGGCAAAAAAGTAAAGGTAATGAGCCGACCCAAAGACTCAAAAATCAATTGAGTTGCTGATTATAAATCAAGTCTTAAAAATAGTCATGTCTGATTCTAAAATGGACTTGAGGATCAGCTCAATAAGTTGCTCATGCCCGCTTACATACGGACATGAAAACAACTGGCAAATTTTGATTTTAACAAATTTTAATTTTGATTTAAATTTACCCTGGCTTTCAGCGTATTCTGGAACCGGGTTTTATCTCTTTATCCGGCATCAGGGCTGATACGATTTCCGCACAATCATCGGCTGCAAGCATCATGCCGTTTGATTCGACTCCGCAGAGTTTGGCAGGTTTCAGGTTGGCAAGTACGATTACATATTTTCCTACTAACTCTTCGGGAGTGTAGTATGAAGCCATGCCTGCAACAAGCTGTCTTGGCTTTTCCTCACCGATATCCACTTCAACCCTCAGGAGTTTTTTGGACTTCTTAATGGGTTCGGCAAGTAAAACCTTTCCTACTCTGATATCGAGTTTTGCAAAGTCTTCGTACTCAATCAATGGAAGGGTTTCTTTTTCCTCTTCTTCCTTTGCTTTTGCTGCATCTACAGCTTTTTCGGCTGGTTTTGCTTCTTCTGCAGGTCCCATCCCTTCGGATTTGGCGGGCTCTTTTCCGTTCCTTTTTGCTGCGGCTTTCTTTGCATCTGCAGCTTTTACCCTCTGGCTTGCGATCTCTTCCATCTCTCCGATCCTGTCGTCTTCGAGCTTTGTGAAAAGGATCTCGGGTTTTGCAAGTTTTGTGCCCGCTTTCAGCGGCACGAGAGCTTCACTGTACCGGGCGGCATGCAGGTCTCCTTCCTGCCCCAGTCCTGCCCAGGCTGTCTCCATTGTTTGCGGGAGCACGGGCTCAAAGATAAGGCATAGGGCTTTTGCAAGGTGGAGGCAGTTGTAAAGCACATTTCCGCAGGCTGCCCTGTCTTTCTTTATAAGGCTCCAGGGCTCATGGGACTGGAAATAGATGTTCCCGAAAGATGCAAGGGTCATTGCAGAATCAACGGCTTTTTTGAATTCATATTCTGCCATTGCTGCTTTTATCTCTTTCAGGGCCTTTTCGATTTCTTCCTTTACCTCAGGTTCGAGCTCCCCGGACGGGACTTCTCCGTAATTCTTGAAAGCGAAAAGCATTGTCCGGTACAGGAAATTCCCGAACACGGCCACCAGTTCAGTGTTGATTTTTTCCTGAAGCACATGCCAGGAGAAATTCAGCTCCTTTGTGTGAGAGGTATAGCTTGCCAGATAGTATCTCAGCAGGTCAGGATGGAAACCGTGGTCAAGGTAATCTTCTCCTACCCAGACCACATAACCCCTAGTCTTGGAAAACTTTTTGTCTTCGATTTTGACCATGCCTGAAGCTACGACAGCTGTAGGCACTGAGTAATCTGCACCTTTAAGCATAGCCGGCCAGAAGATACAGTGGTGGTAGGTGATGTCTCCCCCTATGAAGTGGACAATTTCCCCGTCATTTTTCCAGTATTTTTCCCAGGAGTCTCCTGCTTTTGCAGCCCACTCCTCGGTAAAGGCGATGTACCCTATGGGAGCATCTACCCAGACATAGACCACAAGGTCATCATGGCCGGGGAATTTAACTCCCCATTCCAGGTTCCGTGTAATGCACCAGTCCGTAAGCCCCTGCTTTACCCAGCCTAATGCGTAATTTATGGCATTGATGGTTCCCCCAAGGTCATTTGAGAGATAGTTCATGAGATAATCGCTGAACTTAGAAAGCTTGAAAAAGAAATGTTCCTGCTGGCGGTACTCGGCAGGCCCTCCGCAGATAGTACAGACAGGGCTCTGAAGTTCTCCGGGCTCCAGGTGTTTTCCGCATCCCTGGTCACATTCATCCCCTCTTGCTGTTTCCCCGCAGTGAGGGCAGGAGCCTTCTACGTAGCGGTCAGGGAGAAAACGGTTGCATTGCGGGCAGTAGGCAATTTCGATGGTTTTTGGGTACACGTAGTCTTTTTCAATCAGCCTGTTGACGATATCCAGCGTCCTTTTGTGATTCTCAGGATCATCCGTTGTCCCAAAAGCATCAAAGTAAACTCCCAGCTGCTTGAAGGTCTCGTCAAAATGTTTGTGATATGTCTCTACAAGCTCTTTTGGAGTGATCCCGAGTTCTTCGGCATTCACGACAATAGGGGTGCCGTGAGTGTCCGAGCCGCAGACAAAGGTAACGTCCCTTCCTTCTTTTCGCAGGGAACGGGCAAAAATATCAGCGGGCACGTAGGTCCGGAGATGCCCAATATGAGCCTTGCCATTAGCATAAGGCAGGCCACAGGTGACAAGTACGGGTTTACTGGATGATTCTGGCATTCTTATCTCCATATATTTTTTATGAATATATTCCTCTTCGACGATTGCAATTCTAAAATATATTTCGCTTACTGTGTTTTTACAAGGTAACCTATTTGAGGGATAGTTGATAATCCTATATAAAGAAGGATGGGATGTAGAGACAGATAAATAATAGCTCAGACAATTCTGATTGTTAAGCAGATTCTATTGTCTGTGGGTTTCTGCAAGTTCTCTTTCTTGCATTGCTTTCTACCGTAATATATCTGCTCTCTTAATTAAAAATTTTAACCAGGCTCAAGGCTGCAGATTAAAACGATAAATCCAAATTATACTGAATCCAAATTATACAGTCCTGTCAGATATGAACGATGGAAAAATGAACCCGGAAGGCACGAACTCAGAGGATATATCTGAAGATAGTATTCTCCAAAACAGCGCTTACAATGGAAGAGCGAATGTCATTTCTGATGAAGGCGCTTACGCTACAAGCGGTAGTTCCCCTTACTCCGGCTCTGCCTCGGAAGGTTCGGGAAAAATAACTGATCCGGGAATTCCCTTAGAAGCTCCTGGGAAAAATGAAATTGAAAGCAAGAGTTTAAGCATGAATTCAAATCCCTCTCCACAGAATAAAAAACGTAACTGGATGTCCTACCTGCTGGTAGTAGTGGCCCTGTTTACCGTCATACTCGTGAGTATTGCGGCAATTTCCTTCAGTTTCGGTGCCGGGGGAAATCTAAGGACTTCTGAGAAGGTGGCTGTTATCTATATCCAGGGCACTATTCTTTCTGGAAACGTTCCTGCAGGGCTTGGTTACGCAACCTCCGAAGAGATTTCTGAAAACATACGCAAGGCTACTGCGGATAAGGGGGTCAGGGCAATCGTGCTTCGCATTAACAGTCCAGGCGGGTCTCCTGCAGCAGCCCAGGAAATTGTAGGGGAAATTGAGAAAGCCCAGGCAAAGGGAATCCCTGTTGTCGTTTCCATGGGGGACCTTGCAGCCAGCGCCGCGTATTACATCTCTGCGCCCGCGGATTACATTATTGCAAGTCCCTCTACGAATACCGGATCTATCGGAGTGATCTGGATCTTCCAGAACATGTCTGCCTCTTATAAAGAAGAGGGCGTAGATTATTACATTGCGAAGTCCGGAGAACTGAAGGATATGGGAGGCACCTGGAGGGGGCTTACGGATGAGGAAAAAGAGTACGCTGATGCTGTGGTTATGGAAATCTACGAAGACTTTATAACCGACGTTTCAGAGGGACGCAACATGTCCAGGAGTGAAGTAAAAACTCTTGCCGACGGCCGTATATACACCGGAGCCAGGGCAAAGGAGCTTGGGCTTGTAGATGGCTTTGGAAATCTTTACGATGCGATTGACAAGGCTGCGGAACTCGGAGGAATCGTAGGGGAGCCCAAAGTCGCATATATGAATAAGGCAAGTCTCTCAAAGCTGCTTTTGAGTTCGGATTCCGGGGAATCGAATGAAGAAGCCCGGCAATTTGTCAGTTACTTTGAAGAAAGCCCTTATGGAAAAATCCTTGCCTGAATTTCTCCAGAACAATTGCAGTTGCTCATAACTGCAAATTTTATTCTTTCCTATTCTACTATTTTTTCACAGAGTTGTAAAATAACCAGTGTTTATTCATCTGAAAATTTTCAGCGCAAAATTTAGCTCACTTTAAATGTTTCCACCACACTCCGCAGTATTGTGCTGAAAAACTATAGCAAGAACAGTGTGAAAACATGGCAATTTAGTGCGAAAAGTGGGTTCTCCAATTTTTGGAAGACTTTTAATAAAAATAGCTTATTCTTTTTTATGAACCTTCTTATTATACGATTATTGTAACATTATATTGGTCTTAAAAGGTTTTATCTAAACAATTATAAATTTATTGTTTTCTAATATCAACTTTAGTTGTGTATACGAATAATATTTGTTTAAGAATTATATATCAACTAAAATATATCAACTAAAATTTATTACTTATTTATAATATAAACTAATTCGGGCGAATTTGGGTCTAAGTATTGAATATGGATCTCATATTCCGAATCAAGAGGCGTTCTACAATTCACGTTCGCCAAAGTGATATATCCACCATTGGGGAATGCAACAAAACAAACTAAAGTACTCTCATCAGGGGCTATTGATGCTGAAAATTCAGGGGATGACCTACTTTTTTCCTAAATATGGCGGAGTTAAGGATAAAGTAACTATGCATTTTTGGGAGGGTCCATGGCAAGCATACTGGTAGTAGAAGATAATCCCATGAACATGGAATTGGTGGCATATATTCTGGAATCAAATGGAATAGAGGTCACACAAGCTGTAGACGGAGAAGAGGTTCTGGACAGGATCAAGAACGATCTTTTTGACCTTGTATTGCTGGATATCCAGTTGCCAGGAATGGGTGGGCTGGAAATCTTAAAACATATCAAGCAATATCCAAAATCGTCGCACACCCCCGTTGTTGCCTTAACTGCGCTTGCCATGATGGGTGATGAAAAGCGTTTCATTGATGCAGGCTGCATCGGTTATATTTCCAAACCTATAGATGTGTTTCAGTTCATGGAACAGGTGAATGCTTTTTTAGGCAACGGGAAGGTGTGATCCATGAAGATACGCAATAAGACCCTGGCAATTCTTGGAGTAACCTTAATTTTTCTATCTGTATTTCTGGTAGTGGCTGCCGAGCAGATAATGGGAAACAGCTTTGAAAGTCTGGAAAAGGACGAAGTATCCAGGAACGTGGAAAGGGCAACAACAGCAATGAATGCTAAGTTAGATACGTTGAATGCGGTTGTCACAGATTACGCTATATGGGATGCAAGTTATCTTTTTGTCCAGGGACAATTTGACGGTTACATCGACGAGAACTTTGGCCCTGAGGTAGTAACCAATTTTGATGCCAGTATGGTATTATTTTATGACTCCACAAACAAGCTCTACTATGCTACGACAGTAGACCAGGGTACTACTGAACACGCAAACGTCTCGACTACGATGCTTGATTGCATCGCTGCAAATGAACTTCTTTTCTCTCACCCTACACCCCACAGCCAGGTATCTGGAATCATCAATTCCCCTGAAGGACCATTACTGATTACTTCCAATCCTATCATACAGGGTTCCGGAGAAGGACCAATAGCAGGCACCCTTATATTCGCAAAGGTTATAGACGCTGAATTGATAAAAGAGCTTGCAGAAAAAACAAGTCTATCCCTGAATACAGAAACCTTCAATCAAGAGCTTGCAGCATTATCTACTTCAAAAGAGGATAATAGCCTTAATATAAATTATGTGAGTGAGGCTTCGGTTGTAGGAACAACTGTACTGAACGATATAAATGGAAAACCGGCATTGTTCCTGGACGTTGAGATGCCGAGGGATGTATACCAGCAGGGCCAGTCTGCTATAAAATACGTACTTATTGCAATCCTCGTCATCGGAATGGTATCCGGACTTGTCCTTTCGTTTTTACTTGAAAAATCGGTGTTAGCTCGCATATCCTTGCTCAGTACTAACTTGACAGCAATTACCGAAAAAGGATCACTTTCCTCCCGCGTAAATATGGAAGGTAAAGACGAACTATGTGATCTTGCAGGGAGCATAAACTACATGCTCAAAACCCTGGAAGAAAAAGCTAAAGTTCTTGAAACCCTCGACGTAATTCAATCCAGCCTTGAATCTATGAATATAGGCATAATGATAGCTGGTATGGATACCAGGGTCGTCACGAATAGTAAATTCATTGAATTGTGGGGCATAAGCGCAGATTTGCTTTCACAGAACAGTGCGGCAAAAGTGATCGAGCATATAATTGCACAGGCAGGTGATGGCAGGGGAGGTACTGCAAAGATTAAGGAATTGCAAAACGCCTCAGAGAGAGATCAGGTAACATTGTACCTTAAAAATGAGGCTGTCTATGACTGGTACGCAGGACCACTACTTCGGAATGGAACGATGGTAGGTGCCGTTTATTGTACCACTGATGTTACGGATAGCGTGAAACTTCAAGGGCTTGAAGGGGAATACAGGCAGAGGCTGGAGACCGTACTTGCAAGCACTATTAGCGGTGTTGTTCTCATAGATGCTGAAACATCCATCATAGTTGAGGCAAACCCCATGGCTGTGGAGATGATCGGCTTGCCCCAGGAGAAAATCATTGGTAATATCTGCCATCATTTCATCTGTCCTGCAGATAAAGGAAAATGCCCCTTACTTGATCTTGGATTGAAAGTTGATCGATCTGAACGTGTGTTGATCAATAAGGACGGAAACAAGGTTCCCATTCTGAAATCTGTGGTGCCTATACAAATTTCAGATAAAAAATACCTGGTAGAAAGCTTTGTGGACATGACTAAAATAAAGGAAGCAGAGGAAAGCCTGATCCAGGCAAAGATTGCAGCAGAGACTGCAAACCGTTCCAAGAGCGAATTCCTCGCAACTATGAGTCATGAACTGCGGACGCCACTGAATTCCATCATAGGTTTCTCTGACTTGATGATAGGCGGCAATGTTGGAGAGATGCCTCAGATGCAGAAGAAGTTCCTGGGCAACATATCCACAAGTGGGAAACATCTGCTTGCTCTCATAAACAATATACTTGACATGTCCAAGATCGAAGCGGGTAAGATGGAACTGAATTGTGAGACTTTTGCTGTTAAAGAAACGTTTACTGAATTAGAACAGTTGATGTCCCCCCTTCTTAATAAAAAAGGACTGAATGTGGAATTCTGCATAGACGAAAAACTTGTAACGATATATGCTGATAGAATAAGGTTCAAACAGATTGTTTTTAATCTTGCAAGCAACGCCATCAAGTTCACTCCTGCGGGTGGAAAGATAACAATTTCCTCAAAGATGGACGGAGATATGGCACAGTTCTCCGTAAAAGATACGGGTATAGGGATATCTGATGAAAACAAGCACAAGCTGTTCAAGCCTTTCACTCAGCTCGATTCTGCTACAAACCGGCTGTACGAAGGAACAGGGCTTGGTCTTTCCCTGGTTAAAAGTTTTATAGAGCTGCATAAGGGGAATATATGGGTTGAAAGTGAAGTTGGGAAAGGTACAGCTTTTACTTTTGAGATGCCCTTAAGAGCCAGCTTAAATAAAGAGGGCACTGTAGAAGCGAAAACAAAGGATTCTGTGGATGTTCCTAAATACATTACCCGTATCCCTAAAATAATCAAATCACCGAATAGTAACAGTGGTGAGCCACTGATACTTGTGGTGGAAGACGATGATGCTTCAAGGGAGTTGCTGGAGTTCACCCTGAAGCAGGAAGGTTACCGTGTGGCAACTGCTGCCAATGGAAAAGAGGCCCTCGAACTTGCCGATAAGATGAAACCGTTTGCAATCACTCTGGACATCATGATGCATGGCATGAGCGGCTGGGATGTTCTGAAGCATTTGAAACTGGGGGAACAAACCTGTGATATTCCAGTAATAATCACTTCCATGCTGGATGAAAGGAAAATGGGTGTCATATGGGGAGCTGTGGAACACTTCATCAAACCTATTCAAAAGGATAAATTACTTTCTACACTGGAGAAGATCAAAGAAAAGAATACAAAATCGTCTCTCAGTGTGCTGGTGGCGGATGACGAAATAAATGCAGTGGAACTGATAGCTGCGATGCTGGATGGAAAAGAGTTCAATGTTTTGAAGGCTTACGGAGGACAGGATGCAATAGATATTGCATTCAAAGAAAAACCGGAAGTGGTCATTCTGGATCTCATGATGCCTGAAAGTAGTGGTTTTGATGTGATAAAAGCGCTTAAAAACAACCCTGATTCCATCGATACTCCCATAATCGTTTGTACTGCAAAGGATTTGGATTCGAATGACATAAAAGAATTGAATGGAAACGTGTCCAGCATCATGCACAAAGGTATGTTTACCGAGGAAGAACTGCTCGCATGCATTAAGCAGATCCAGAAAGTGGAAATGAAAGAGAAGTGATATGCCCGGAATCTGAATCAGGCAATTGCAAGGTGTAAAATGATGAACTTGTGACAATGCTCAGTTCGCATGGGACTTACAGATTATTCAAATTATGTTTGAGGGTCCTATGACAGATAACTGGTAGTCGAGTAGAAGACACCCCCTGAAGCGAAACTTCTATTGTAGAAACAATTGTATTGAATGATATTAACGGAAATCTTGCATTAATTTAAAATGTGGGGTGACAGGGCTATCCATCAGCAGGACAAGTCTGCTATAAATTATGTAGTTCCTGTAATTCTGGGCATAGGAATTACATATGGGGCTTTTATGACGCTCTCTCTTTCTCTTCTCAGCTTTCTTTCCCGTTCCCGGCTTTTCTCCTGCAGATTTTATCCAGAAGCAAAATATTATCAAGCATCAGAGATCCACTCCATCCGAGAGGAATTGCCCAGGCAGGTTTCCCTGTAGACTTATCCACCTGTTCCGGGAGAAGGCCTGTACTGGTTGCACCGGCAAGAGCCCATTTAAGGAATTTAATTCCTTCATCTGTCAGTTCTCTCACTTTTTCTGTATGGTTATCCTCTTTTTCCTGGGGAATGTCAAGCGTAGGGGCAAACATGACTTTTTCCTGGGGAGTGTCAAGGGCAAGGGCAAACATTGCTTCCGAAAGCCAGAGAGTAGTCACTATCCAGGGATTTCCGTCAATGTAACTGTCGTTTTCATACCTTCGGATCCCGTAACCCTGATTAATGGGCAATGAAAGCTTTTTCTGGATATTTTCTATCATAAACAGGATCATATCCTTTTCCACGGGGTCTTTTGGAGACAGCATCCCAAAGGGAATATAGGCGCCCAGGATACTTGCATCAATTGTTTTATCCAGTTTCTCGTTAATTATTCCTTTTGCAAAATAGCCTTCCTGAAGCCAGAAGCGATCAATTGTGGCCTGTTTAATGAACTCCGCCCTTTTCTTCCAGCGTCTTGCCATGCCAGACTCCCCGTTTTCTTCAGCCAGGTGTGAAGCGCCCATGAGCCCTGCATAGATTGAAGCATTCGTATATGTGAAAATCCCGTAATAAGTTTCCCAGAGGTCCATACAACTTTCGTGAATTCCTGATTTGGTCCGCTTCATCAGGTATTCGGCAGCCCGGAGTATGGAAACCCAGACCTCGTCGAGAAACTCAGCTTTTTTAAGGCCTTCGAGAGTCCTGTAATAAATATCCATGGAATGAAGTGTGGATCCGGTTTCATCTATCTGGGTCGAGTAATCAAAATTACCCCAGGAAGGAGCTATATTTCCATTGAGCCAGTAGCGTTGAAACCATGAACCGTCCGGGAGCTGGGTCCGGATACACCACTTGAAAAACATCTCACAGTACTCCGGATATCCCGAATGCTTGAGTGCAAGCACAACTTCCGAGGTATCCCGGTTCCAGCAAAATCCATATCCTCCACACTTTTCAAAATTTGAGTCAAACTCCGGAGCGGCCACAAAGGACCCATATTCGCGGTCGTTAAGGAGGTAAAGCATGAGAAGAGCCCGATTGTAGGCACTGAACAGTTCCTGGCGCAGGTTATTGTATCCTTCGATTCCTGGCATTTTGAGAACCTGCTTTTTAGCAAGCCACATAACCCAGTGTTCCCGCGTCTTTTCAAAAATATGTTCCAGAGGCAGTTTAGAGAGCTCGTGCATTCTCTTATAAAGGAGACTCCTGGAAGATGCGGCGCCTATCAGGATAACAAACTCGTTTGCACCGTCAGCTTCCAGTTCAAGGTCCCAGCCAGCAGCATTATTAATGTTTCCTATGTCTTCTTTATTTCGCTGGAGTTTTCCATCTTCCATATCATATTTGGAATTTGTCCACCATACAGTGTCCATGGCCTTTCCGATCTGCCATTCCGTAAATTCGGGCAGGGAGTGAATCCCTATATAATAGTTTTGCCAGTACTGCACGAGCAGGCGAGCCTCTGTATCGCAAAAGCCGGAGTTTTTCTTAGACGTTTCCCCGACGTTGAAATTTGAATAGTAGAAAAATTTCCCTGAGATTTTTTGCTGGGACTGAACCTTAAATCTGCGGATAAGGACAGGCACATCCGGGTGCACCAGGTCAAGAATTGAAATCCGGATTCCCGAGTCATGGTAAAGTTTTGTGGATACGATGTTGGTGTCCTCTATATAATTCTGGATGCAGTGCCAATCGTTATCGTTCGTCCAGAGAAGCTTTTCCCCTGTATGGATACAGGCGAGGGACTCTTCTACGTGCTGGGCATGGTCTCTGCGGGGATAGAAGAAGCCTAAAATATCCCCTTTTCTTCCCATCGTCACGAGCAGTTCGTCATTTCCTAGAATGACATTCGGTTGTCTGATCACCTGGTTTCCCCTCTGACCTGGTATTCCTGGATTGAGCCGGAGGGCGCCAGTGAGATTACGTGTTCGCAGACCTTCTTCCCAGTGGCTTTACAGCTGACCTCTCTCACACTTATATTTTTTCCAAAATATTCGGTTAGGTAACCCGCAAAATAGCCGCTCATGAAAGCACAAACAGGTTGTTCCGACCCTCCGTAAACATCGGCTATAAACGAGTCTTTTACAATGATTTTTCCTTCATAAGTCTCAGGGTTACATTCGATTTCCAGGATTCCCCATCCCACAGATCTGTAGAGTTCCGCAAGAACGTTTGCGAAATTACTGTCATTAAGATTCAGAATGCTCTTAAAATATTTTGCCGCGTGACTTCCTCCCTTAAGCCCCGAAATGGTGAGAAGCCCCTCTGCATGCGCCACACTTTCGTTCAGGGTTTTAATAATATCAACAATTGTAAGTGCCCTTGCTATGACTCCCCTGACTCCTATGACATTCAGGGGAAAATCCACGGAATAAATCATTCCATACTTTGAAATCCCGTATTCTACTTCACTTACAACTTCAAGATCCTTTATTTTTCGGGCGAAGTTCTCCGGATCAACGTCTTCATTAAGTTCTGTAAATACCGAATATTCTCCTGTTTTTTGTGTAATGTTATCCAGATGGCCAAACATAATGAATGCATTCTCTTTTTCCAGAAAATCAGTTATTAAGGATAAAGATCCGGGTTCTTTCGAATAAATAATCTTGAACCATACAATCTGCGAACTTTCATTGAAGCCGGCAAACATGAATAAGTCCCTAACCATGTGACTCAAACTCCCACGAATTAATATGTGTATATTTCATTAAGCTATTGCGCTAAGTTTCCTGAATACCTGGGCTTTGAAATCCATAAGTACGGCCATGAAATTGACTGCTGCATCGAAAGGTGTGGAGTGCACGCTGAAATAAGAATGTACGTCCCCATCCCCGAGCCACTTGGTACACATATAATAATAGTGGTCCGAGGTCAGCAGGTGTTTCCATATACGTAAGATTTCAGGATCTCCTGTTTTTTTTACAAAGGGCTCAAGCAGTTTCATCTCTTCAAAACAACGTCTTTGCATATCGTTTCCAAGCCATGCGCTGGTATCACGTTCCGTATCAGCCCAGGAAATTGTGGAAAAATCCCCTACATCTATCTCGGCTACAGATGAGTATTTTTCGACAATCTCGAGAGGAGTGCTGAAATTCAGGCGAGTCTTGAGGACTTCTCCAGGCAGTTCTTGCAGAAATGTAAAAATTCCGGTTTCTTCCCACTGGTGCTCTCCAAAGGTCTCATAATCCATAAAGATATTAACGCAATCTTCGTTAATCCCTGAAGCCCATGATGCCCATTTTTCCGCAGTCAAAGGGTACCCTTCCCACCACCTTGCCGAAAAGCGGTATCCGATATCGTCACTCAGCTTATAGTTCCTGAAGATAATGGGGAGTCCTGAACCTTTTGCTCTGTAAAGCACATTAGGAGACCTTCCGTCAAGCATATGGTCCGCGCCTTCAGTAAGAATTGCCCGGTAACCGAGATCCGAAACAATCTTTGCTATTGTATTATTGTAGAGCAGTTCGGTATTCCGGAATGCCTGAGGTTTAACCCCCAGAAGGTCAAATACAAGTTCTCTGTGTTCCTTTATCTCTTCGATAAATTCTGTTTTGTCTTCAAAAAGGCTTGAGAGGGAATGATAAAATGTCTCGTCCAGGAATTCCACTGCTCCTGTTTCCGCCATCTGCCGGAAGCCTTCAAGCACCTCTTTTCCCCAGAGTTCGCATTGTTCGAGCAGCGTTCCTGTAACAGAAAGAGAAAACCTGAACTCTCCTCTATACTCATCAAGAGAATCCAGAAGGACTCTGTTTGCAGGGATATAGCATTTCCGGGCTACTCTTTCAAAGATCTCCTTGTTGCTTCTCTCGTCAAAATAACGGAAAAAACCTGACCTGTCATCAGGCCAGAACCTGCGCAGCCTGAACGGCTGATGCACCTGGAAACACATGCAAACTGAGGTCATGCTCCCTCCTCCAGGACAGCTCTCCTGAAATCGGACAGGATGGAAAAATAATTTACAGCCCTTTCATACCCTTCCCTTATGTTTCCAGAGTCCATAGAAAAGAGTATTTCGCTCTGCTGGAGATAACCAAATACCTGTTTCAGTTTCCGGTAATCCTTATTTTCCTTAAGCCCCGAGAGTTCATCTCCAACTCTTACCAGTTCCCGCAGGTAAAGCTGCTGGGCATGGTTTCCTACTGCGTTATTCATTCCATAACGGATCGTTTGTTCGGTTCCCAGGGTGGGGAGCCTTAAAGGCGCAAACCTCTTTACGGCTTCAGACGGTGTAAGCATTTCAATACCCCGGACTTTGAGGGCCTCCGGAAAACTCCGGATAAAATCTGCTATCGTACTCTTATTCCTGTAATGAAGGCAGAGATTTGTATAATTTAAATAAAGGGTCAGGACGTCCCCTTCCATACTGGCAATCCAGTCCGCGAACTTTTCCGGAATAAGGGGGTACCCTTCCCAGTTTTTTTCCGAAAAACGCAGCTCAAGATCTTCGCTAAGGTTTATATGCCTTAACAGAGTCGGAAGGTGGTTTTCAAAAACGTGTACAGGGTCATATCCATTCATAAGGTTCCTGGACCCTTCGGCGATAAGGCAGCTGAAACCCATCTCAGCAAGCATGCTTTCTACCCTTTCAGTGTACAGGAGTTCGGTATTTACAAAAGTCTCCGGGGTAACTCCTAACAGGTCCCGAAGCATTTCCCTGTGGTTGAGCACTTCCTCCTTAAACCAGGAAAGATCGGGATACAGCGAACTCAGGGAATGATAACTGCAACTCCCTGTAAATTCCACACTTCCGCTTTCCCCGAGTTCGAGGAAAGATTCGAGAATTTCAGAGTCCCACCTGCATTGTTCAAGAAACGGCCCGGATAGATCAAAGGAGTATTTCCCTCCTTTTTCCACGGACTCCAGAATCAGGTCATTAAGACGTAGAACTTGTCTGCTTGTTTTTAAAAATCTTGAAAAAATATGATTCCGGTCAAAATACCGGTCCATTTCAGGCACCCCGGAAAAACCCTCTACAGGCCAGTACCACTTGGGACTGTAAGGCAGATGCACTCCCATACAGATGCATACAGCTTTCATAACAAAGTAATCTAGTGCGGAAACCTACTAAAAACTATTGTTTGAATCCAATTTTGCACTTTACAGTGGAATCGGAAAAATACCACAGATAAGGACGAACTTGTAATTATTTTAATTTCGACTCTCCTGTTCAAAAGCAGTATAATTTTTTCTTGCATTAGATTTTTGCTCCTGGTAATTGGCAGGCTTACAGACGTGACTGCCCCCAGCATCGCTGCAAGTACCCAGACAGGGCTTATAAAAGGAGTAGTGTTTGATTTCTCAGTAAAATTAGAGTTCACTTTCTGCTTGCCGGATGTTCCTGTATTCTTTATCATTCCGTTATCGTTTGTTTTATTCCCAGTGTGATTTTCTTCCTGTCACTTGCCCTGAGCTTTCAACGCCTCGATTACTGCTTCCCTGTCTGAAACAGGAGCTCGTATAAAAAATAACAGGTTAAAAAGAAAGATGAGATCTTACCCCATCATAAATTTTGTAAGGCTGCCATATGCTTCCGAAATCTCTTTCAGGGAAAGAAAACTCTCAAAATCGTTTCCTTTGATTTCCAGGGTATTGCCTTCAACCTTGCCGATGACTGTGTGAGGTACATTTTTGAGGATTTCCAGTACAGCGTCGGGCTCGCCTGTAGCAAGCAGAGCTCTTGCGGGAGCTTCTGAGAACAAAAGTTCATCAGCTTTCATTTCTGCAATTTCACTCAGGTTTACTTTTGCACCGGCATCTCTACACATCTTTGCAAGCCCTGCAGCAATCCCTCCAAGGGAAAGGTCATGTGCCGAACTGAGTTTTCCGCTCTTGACAGCTTCGATAACTGCTTTTATTATCCCCTGGGCATTTTTCGGGACAGGAGGAACTTTTCCTGCATTCTGGGCACCGAAGCAGGCATAATATTCGGAACCACCCATGTCCGCCGTTGTTTCTCCTACCAGGATAATGCTGTCTCCGGATTTTGCAAAGAAACCCGAGGGAAGGGGAGTTTCAAGGTCTACTTTCCCTATCATCCCTATCGAAGGGGTTGGGGGAATTGCAGTCTTAAACTCGTCGCTTTCGTTATAAAGAGAAACATTTCCTCCCACTACTGGAATTGAGAGTTCTCTGGCCGCGTCTCCAAGGCCAAGTACGGCGTTTTTAAACTGCCAGTAAATTTCCGGACGGTCGGGGTTTCCAAAGTTCAGGCAGTTTACAATGGCAAGCCCTTCCGCACCTTTTACTGCAAGGTTCATGGCGTTTTCGATGATCGCGGTCTTTCCCCCGTTGTAGGGGTCAAGAAGGGTAGCTCTTGGCTGGCAGCCACAGGAGAGTGCAATTCCTTTCTTATCGGTAATCCTGAGCACACCAGAGTCTTCTCCGGGTTTGGCAACCGTTCTCAACTGAACCTCATGGTCGTATTGTCTGTAGATCCATTCTTTTGAGGCAATGTTATGGGAGGACAGGACTTTCAGGAAAGCTGCTTTCAGGTCTTCCGGAGTTTCGGGTTTTTTGCCTTCTTCAGTCTGGGGAGCAGGGGCTATCGACGGCTTCTCGCAGGTCGGGGCTCCTCCGGTCAGGAAACCGATCGGAATGTCAGCAACGATTTCTCCCCTGAATTCAACTGTATAATTTGGCTCGTCTGTCAGATACCCAACTACAGCCCCATTAAGGTCATACTTTGAGACCAGAGCAAGTACGGCATCGACGTTTTCAGGGGCTACTTCAAAGAGCATGCGTTCCTGAGACTCGGCAAGCAGGATTTCATAGGCGTTCATATTGGGTTCGCGCTGGGGCACTGCATCTGTAATAATACGGGCTCCAAGCCCTCCCTTTACAGCCAGTTCCGAACTTGCTCCACCAAGACCGGCAGCTCCAAGGTCCTTGCAGGATTTTACATAGCCTTTATCTATGGCTTCCAGGGTCATTTCTATTACAAGTTTTTCGGTATACGGATCTCCAACCTGGACGCTTGGGCGGTCTTCGGCTTCGGCTGATTCGGAAAGGTCCCTTGAAGCAAAGGAAGCTCCTCCAAGTCCGTCTTTTCCTGTGCTGGAACCTGCAAGCACAAGCTTGTTTCCGGCTTTCTGGGAGCGGGCAGTCACGATAGTTTCTTCCCGGCACAGCCCGACTGCAACCACGTTTACAAGCGGATTTCCGCTGTATTTCCTGTCAAAGAAAGTCTCACCATTGACCACAGGCACTCCTATGCAATTTCCATACCCTGCAATTCCCTTAATTATCTGCTCGAAAAGAAATAGATTTTTTGGGGTGTCCAGAGGCCCGAAATAGAGGGGGTCCATAAGGGCTATAGGGCGGGCTCCCATGGAAATTATATCCCGCACGATGCCTCCTATACCCGTCGCTGCTCCGTTGTAAGGGTCTACATATGAAGGGTGGTTGTGGCTTTCCATTCCTATGGCAAGTACGTATCCATCTTCGAATTTTATGATTGCAGCATCGTCCCCGGGGCCGATAATTACATTTTCGCCCGTAGTAGTGAAGGTTTTCAGGAGAGGAGCACTTGAGCGGTAGGAGCAGTGTTCGCTCCAAAGATTTAAAAAGCAGCCCTGTTCTACCAGGGTGGGCTCTCGCCCGAGTTCTTTTTTTATGATCTTAAGGTCTTCTTCAGGTAACATTGCCTTGCCTCTGATTCTTAATCCTTTTTTGGATGCCGAAGCTTCGGTTTTTTCTGATAAATCATTCCTTGAAATTCGGGATTTTCAGTGTAGCGTTAACAGACTATGCCGACATAAAGGGACAAGGATTAGATAAATATTTCTAACCCGCCCGAGTCCTGTCTCGGGAGGACGGAGCCCTTTTTGCTTCGCTCCCCGAATTGCGCCTCGGGATCACAGGAAATCGGAGATTTTCTGGGAGTTGCGATGTAATCGCAACAGTACGCGGTCCTTCTCGGCAGAGTTGCGGCTCTGCAGTGCGCTGTCCTTCTCGCTTCGCTCGAGAGGACTAAGTTATGGGACAGAAATTTTCCGTGTTTTACGTATTTTCCTTGGTTATAAGTCTAAAGTGAATTTTCCTTATCCATTTTTTTCTGCAAAAATATTATACTGAGTGAACAAAAGTAGAACTGGATGAAAAGTAGTATTGAACTGGATGAAAGGAAATAAGTCAGAGCTGATCCAGAAATTCATAATTTCTTCTCTGAATCTCTTATTACGAATAATCAGTCGAGTTTCTTCTCATGATTATCATGAAAGATGGTCCTGAGACTCTTACTGATTGAGAGTAAAATTGGTTTTGGGAAAAGACCCTGATAAAAAAAAGTAGATTTAATTAAAATAAAGTGGATAAAAATTAGATTTGCTGGATCATTTTTTCCACTTTTACTCCGGTTTCGGTCAGGGAGTACATTTCTTCCTTTTTTGTGATTAATTCTTTCTCCTCAAGTTCTTCGAGAGTTTTTGCGATGGTTGGATATACTACTCTCAGGGTCTTTGATATTCTTTTTCCTTCCATTTCTCCTTTTGAGGAAAGTAAGGAGAGCACTTTTTGCCTTACATTATTTCCGTTTACAAAACCTATTAATTCGTTCATCAGGTGCCCCCGGATATTCACGACTTTATTCAACAATTTTATACTAATATATTTATATAATAGAAGTGCATATATATGTGGTTATATAGGTTATAGGAAGAGATGGAATTCAAGATATATCTAACTTCTTGCTGGCTAAGAAAAGCTCTTTATGGCAAAGATGGAGATTTTCGGGTCTTTCCTTTTCGGCTTGAAACTCAGTTCCTGAGCGTTTACCCCTGGAATACTCCTTAGAACTCCAGCTTTTTCGCTTGATGTCTGCATTCTTTAATCAACACCCTATTATTAAATTTTAATTAAATTTTACTCTATAAACTTATATACTATTTAATATAAATAAATTGAAAAACAACAAAGCCCTGGCTGGCTTTTTATGCGATTGGGAATTTCTGGCTATTAACTGAAATTCAGCATAAAGTGCCTGAAAAATACCATTAGGCTTTAATATCATCATTGATAAGTACTTTATATCTATTCAGTTATTTTCAGATGTAAATTACATAAACAATGATTACAAATTTGGAGGATATACCAACAAATGAGCAGCGGAATGTGCCCGGTATGCGGGCTTCCAAAAGAACTTTGCATATGCGAAGAGGTTGCAAAAGAGCAACAGAGAATTACTGTAAAAGTTAACAGACGAAGATACGGAAAAGAAGTTACCGTTGTAGAAGGTTTCGACGCCAGTGAAATCGATCTTCATGAACTGTCAACTTATCTTAAATCAAAGTTTGCATGCGGGGGTACAGTAAAAGGAAATACTGTGGAACTTCAGGGTAACCATCTGACCCGCATGAAAGAAGTCCTCATGGAAAAGGGTTTCTCTGCTGAGCAAATTAAAAACTAAACTCTGACCAGCCCCCATGGTAGACCGGGCCTGAGAAATGGTAGTGACATTTCCAGGTTCGGAATTGTATATATTTTTGCCGGTTTTTCGATAGCATGCATTTTCTATGAGGTGTATCGAGGGAGACGTGGTTCCTGATCGAAAAACACAAATACCCGGGTATATAATTGGTCAGACGGGTACGTTTCGTAAACTTTTCTTGTATATGCAGGTGTTGGTCTCCCATGAAAACAACATGTGAAATTATGGTGCAGAAAGTCTTGCCCGCAATCCGGGCCGAGCTTTCCAGGACAATGATTTTTGATCATGGGTGCACGCAGCAGGATGTAGCGGACACTCTGGAGCTTTCAAGGGCTGCGGTATCCCAGTACGTGAGTGAAAAACGTGGGGCTGAGGTTGGTTTTTCCGAGGAGACTCAGTACGAGATTCGAAAATTTGCTTCAGTGCTTCTAAGTCAAGGTCTGTCCTCTCCGGAAAAGGCAAAAGGTATGTGCGGTATTTGCAGCTTTGTTCAGAAATCCGGCTGGCTGTACAGGAATGCTCCTGAAGCTAAAGCCTGTATCATATGTGAGGATACGGATTTAAAGTGAATGGCACATTGTGTATTAAATGTAAAGGAAAAGGACTTTGCGGGCGTCCCCGCTGCCCAATCCTTGTAAAATTTAAGTCCTTACAATCGATTGCTCCTGTGATCTCAGGAGATTCTGTTTTTGGAGCATCTCCCCCTGCTATTTTTGTTGGAAGCTATGGTTACCCCAGGGTGTCTGCGGGCCCACTCATTCCCCCTTTAGCAAAGGATAACGAAGCCTCCCTTTTTGAAGATCCTTCAGCCTGGGCGAACATGCAGATTGAAGACATAATCTCCATGCGTTCCCGTCTGGTCAGGGCAAACACAAATCTGCATGTAAAGGATGCACGCAGCAAAGAAAACCCCCTCCTTGTAAAGGCTCAGGAGCTTGCTCTCTCCAGAAAGCCGGTGGATACTGAAGCCTGGTTTTTCAAAACTCCAAAACAGGAGCTCAAATTCGATGCAGTGCTCACACCTATGGGCCCTTCCGGCCTTGTGAAAAACTTTGAGCTTGCAGAAAATCCGAATGTCCCAAAAAAAGTGGATTATCTTGTCTATGATACTGACGCCCTGGCCAAAGACGCTGTTGTTGAACTCTACAAAGGGGATGTCTCGGCTGAACACATTACACGCCTGCTTTCAATTGGCCTGCTCGGAAAAGAACGAAAAATCGTGCCCACTCGCTGGTCAATCACAGCCGTGGATAATATGGCGGGAAAGGAACTTGCAGACCGCATAAAAGACTTTTCATGGATTTCGGAAATCCAGCTTTTTAGCGGGACTCATTTCGGGAACCATTTTGAAGTCCTTATCCTTCCCAGGGCCTATTCCTTCGAACTGATTGAAATCTGGCTCCCAAAAGCAGTCTGGTCTGGAGAATCAAGCTGTATTGGGGAAGACAGTGAGGGTCATGAAGGGAAAAAAGGATATTCTCCCCTGGCAGGAGGTTATTATGCCGCAAGGCTGCCTGTGCTTGAGTACCTTACGGAAATCAAAAGACAGGCTTCTGTTTTCGTGCTCAGGGAAATAACTCCGGATTACTGGGCTCCCCTTGGGGTCTGGGTTGTCAGGGAAGGCATGAGAAACGCTCTCCGAAACCCTCCAAAAAAATTCGATTCTCTCGAAGCAGCAGTTTCAGACCTTGCAGGCAGGGTAAGCACACCGAAAGCAGAATGGGTGCAGCAGGCAAGGATGCTTTCTGACTTCCGTTTTCAAACTACGCTGGATTTCTTTTTTAAGGCATAATAAAGTTAAAAGCTAAAGTTAAAAACAAAATAGTGTAAGTAAAAAGAATTTTTATTAAAAAATTAATAAAGAAGCCTTTGAAGGTTTTTATCAGGTTTACTCAAGCTTCCACGCCTTATCAGGCTTATTCAAGCTTGCAGACTTTTATCAGATTTATTCAAATATTTCGGGCACGATGCGCCGGGCAACTTCCTCGTAAGCTTTGGAAATGTCGCCTTTGTTAAACCTGAAGACATCTTTATCCATGGACTGCCCGGTCTTCTTGTCCCAGAACCGGCAGGTATCACAGGAAATTTCGTCTGCAAGGATAATATCTCCATCCCTTCTTCCGAACTCCAGCTTGAAATCAGGAAGCATGATACCTTTTTCATCCAGATAGGGCACAAGCAGTTCGTTGACCCTCAGAGCGAGTTTCCGGAGTGTAGCAAGTTCCTCCCGTGTTGCAAGCCCAAGCGCAAGAGCAATATCGTCATTCAGCATGGGGTCTCCGTACTCATCGCTCTTGAAATCAAAAACGAGCACAGGAGATTTGAAAACAGTGCCTTCTTTCATCGGGTATTTTTTCGTAATCGAGCCTGCGGCAATGTTCCTGACAATGACTTCGATTTTTATGATGTCGACTTTCTTCACGAGCATATCAATGTCTGAAAGCATTTCGACAAAGTGGGTCTTAATTCCCTCTGCTTCGAGCATCTCAAAGAGCTTTTTTGAGATCTGGGCATTGTAATACCCTTTCTTTTCCATTTCCCCTTTTTTCTCTCCGTTAAATGCAGTCAGGCTATTTCGGAATTCGGCAATAAGGGTGTCAGGATCATCTGTCTTGTAGATAGTTTTTGCTTTCCCTGAATAGAGCTGTTCTCTTGTCATGCAATGGTCCTCTCTAGGGATAATTCTTGATTTCCTTAGATAGAGAGATCTTCGGAATGATAGTTTTAATATAGGAGTTCTGATAATGCAGAAGTTTTGATAATGCTGGGCATTCCGGAAACAAATCGAATAAATCGGATACTCTCCGAAAAGCGAGTACACTTCATGGAGGCGGTCCGGTCATTTCCAGAATTCACAACCACTCTCTGGGAATTGAGGTGTTTTCCGGAGCCCGCAGAGGCTTTTTCCAAAAAATGTGCTCTTAATTCCCGAAAGAGATAGAGTAGATGATAACGTCTTCTGCTAGATAAAGTTATCATCTCCAGCCGGCTTTCTCCCTTTACTGTCGGCTGCTTCGTAAATTTTATCTTTGAAGAAAATCAATTACTAGGTTTAGCAACTTAAATAAAGATTTAAGAACCTACCGCATTTGAGTGCCCAACACTTGATTTGAGTGCCCAACACTTGATAATGGACTAATCTAAGTACGCAACGGGTAAAAATATGTCAGGCACCATACTAGACATCGTAGAACTGCTGCTGACCGCAGAGATCTATAACCGCTATACAGAGCTGGATGTAAACGACCTCCCCAAGAATATTCGGAAAAACTACTGGAACAGCACAGAAAGAACAGTTCCCAAACCCATTACAGCTACATTTATCAGGGTCGAAAAACTGTACGGGGTTAAGGACCTCGAAAAAATCGTAAGGAACGTTCCTTTCATAGTTACTGATAAGTCTCATTTTGAACTTCGCCTGAGTGCTTTCGAACTTGCCGCGGAATGGCTTGAAAAGCAGGAAGGTTCTCAGGAACGGATTGAAAATAACCCTGTCTTGGCCTACTATTTCGGAGAAATAAGGAAGGTTAAAGCTGCAAATTATGCGCTTGCAAAGGCAAAAATAAGGCCAAAGGAAGTTGACAGGGAGTGGGTAGAGTCCCTGATAGCTGAAATCAAGAAAGAAGACAAAAGTGACGAGATGCTTAAACTCGTGGTCATTGTCGCCCCTGAGGATGTAAAGCAAAAAATCAGGGATCTTGTACTCACCAAGGAGCAGGAGAACGAAATTGAAAAGATCATGAAAGCCATCCAGCACAGGGAATACCTGCGGGAAATAGGCCTGCATGATATAGGAAAACTTCTTTTCGTCGGGCCTCCCGGAACCGGAAAGACCTCTGTTGCCCGTGCGCTTTCAGAGCAACTCTCCATTCCGTTTGTTGAGGTCAAACTCTCCATGATAACAGATCAGTACCTTGGTGAGACTGCAAAGAACATCGACAGAGTCTTTTTGCTTGCAAAGAAATTGAATCCCTGCATTCTTTTTATAGATGAGCTGGATTTCATGGCAAAAGCGAGGACGTCTGACGAAAATGCTGCCATCAAGAGGGCAGTCAATACTCTTCTTAAGGCCATAGACGAAATCAGCCTCGTGGAGCATGGAGTCCTCCTTATTGCCGCGACCAACCATCCCCGCATGCTTGACAGTGCGGCATGGAGGCGTTTTGACGAAATAGTTCATTTCCCTCTCCCTGACCTCGATATGCGTAAAAATATCCTGAACATCGTAACCCGGCACATCGAAGGGGACTTTGATACAGGGGAAATTGCGGAATTGACAGAGGAATATTCAGGTTCGGATTTGCGTATGGTCATAAGGGAAGCTGTCCTGAGCGCTCTTCTGGAAGAACGCAAAGTACTCACCCAGCAGGACTTGCTGGAGGCAGTAAAGTCTTTTGACGAAAGGGCTGGCCTCAAATCCGAAGACTATGAAAGGAAAAAGTGAACATGAGGCTAACACTGCTTGGGACCGGCGATGCTGTCGGAACTCCTAAAATTGGATGCAACTGCTCGGCCTGCGAGGATGCCCGAAACGGTGGAAAGAGTCAGCGCCTTCGTTCTTCTATCCTTGTAGAGTCCGATAAGGGTAAAATCCTTATCGACACCAGCCCTGACCTCAGACAGCAATTCCTCAAGAAAAACCTTTCCTGTATAGATGGAGTGATCTGGACCCATGGGCACTACGACCATTACGCCGGATTCGGGGAGTTCTACCGGGTTCAAAATACTGTTGACGTCTACGGAATTCCCGAAACTCTTGAATATATAAACCAGTATGTCTCCTTCCTTAAACCGAGGTATCATTATGTAAAGCTCTATGAGCCATTCGAGCTAATCGGGCTGCAGTTTACCCTGTTTAAGGTCAATCATCCTCCCGTGAAGGTTCCGACAGGGGTTATAATCTGCGAAGGCGGTACAAAAGTGGTAGTTACCGGAGATACAAACTCGAAGATTCCCGAAGCCAGCCTGGAGCTTATGAAGAACCCAGACCTCCTTATTGCCGATGCTATAGTCCCTCCTCATATCCATATCAAAAAGCACATGAATTCAGAAGAGGCTATGGCACTTGCAGAAAATCTCAATGCAAAAGAAGTCGTTTTAACCCATCTCAGTCATCTCTTCCGTCCCCATCATATCGAATCAATATTTTTACCCCTGGGATATGACGGGCAGGTCTTTGATTTTTAAACATTTGCTTACCGGATGAGCCGCAACACGCGGGTGAAAAATTTATTTTTCTGCTTTTTCCAATCCCTTTCTTTTCCGGGCTTCTTAAATCTGTTTCAGTCATCTATAAAATAAGGAAAAAATCAAATTAAATATCGCATTTATTATATATTTCTCTCTATATTACTCAGCCAAATGTAACGGAGGTGATAGCTATGGCAGACAAAAGTTCGATTGACTGGCTTGCACTTGTGCTTGTTATAGTAGGCGGCCTGAACTGGGGGCTTTGTTGGCCTCTTTGGTTTTGATCTTGTGGCAGCCATTTTTGGGGCTATGAGTATGCTTTCCAGAATAGTGTACTCCCTTGTGGGGCTTGCGGCAGTTTATACGATCTACTTTGCCACCAAGAAATAAAATAGAAAAGAGTTAAAGATAAATTCTTAAAAGCTGCTTTCGGGTATAAACCTTGAAAGACGCTATTCTCGGTCAGGTTTCAAATTTCTTTACAGCAGGCTGAATTCAAAATGATGGAATACAAAAGTATCCTCTTAATTTGATTTTTTGTATCTCTTTTTCTCTTATAATTGCCCTTTCTCTTTTAATGCTCTCAGTTCAGTGAGCACTTTTTCGGCATGCCCTGTGGCTTTCACATTATCCCACAATCTGGCGATTTCTCCGTCTGGATTTATAAGAAAAGTTGTCCTGACAGCGCTTGTAACTTCTTTGCCCCGAAAGTGTTTTGGGTGCAGGACATCATATGTTCTGTGGATATTTGCCTGCTCGTCTGAGAGCAGCTTTATTTTAAGTTCTTTCTTCTCGATAAATTGCCTGTGTGATTCGACACTATCCCTGCTAACCCCGATAACTACTGCGTTTTCGGCTTCAAAATCCTTTCTCAAACAACTGAAATTCTTTGCCTCCAGGCTGCACCCCGGCGTGTTATCTCTCGGATAAAAGTACAGGACAACCCATTTTCCTCTGAGGTCTTCAAGGCATGTCCGGTTCCCATCCTGGTCCAACAGGCAAAAATCAGGAGCAGATTGTCCTACTTTCAGTGAAGTTTTTACCATATTTTTTCCCCTGATAACTCCATGCTGCATTAGTGCGGTTACTTAATAATTATTTAAAAATTATATAACTTAATCCTATCATTTAAATTTTATTTAATATGGGTCGGTAGAAATCCTCTGAAATAAAGAATCTCCGTTAATTTGAACTGAATGACCTGATATATTTTTTCTTATTCATTTTCTGCCTCTGGCAGCTGATTTTGATAGGTCTTCTACAAAGCCGAATTTCTTATTTTGGAAACCTTGTAAAAGGGCTTAAACATGAAGGATTTTACTTGTGAAGTAAAAATGCAGATTTTATGTTTATTTCGGGCAGATTTCCTTAAGGCCGGCGGCTACATCAGCCAGAAGTTCAATAGGAATTCCCATTATCATTTCTTCATCTGCAATCTTGGTGTAATTCCTGCTGCCGCTGCAACCGACTGTAACTCCGATTTTTCCTTCCTTATATGCCTTTACAACACCGTCAGAGCATAAGCTCTGCTTTCCTGCGAAACTGGCTTCAAGCCTGCCTCCGGTCTTGTACATGAAAGCCTGTGTAAGCAGCATAATTTGCCTGGGGTTGCAGATAACCACAACGACATCCGGAGTAAATGATGTTTTTTCCAGAGGGGCATACAGGACAGCTTCTGTTGAGTTCGGGGGAAGCTTAGGAACCATATCAATGGTACGCCGTGCGGCACCCTGCGTGCTGAACTGTTTGAGTCCTTTATAATAGAATTCCCCGGTGACTACTTTCGCAGGCATTTCACCAAGGCCCATTGCACCAGCTCCACCTTTACACATCTGGTCTTCGCCCAGGGTATAGAATTCCTCGCCAGTTCTTCTCACTCTGTCAACCAGCTGGCAGTGCCTCATAGCCTCGTCTACTTTTTCTATTCCCTTCGGGACTTCTCCTCCTTTCGGAATCAATTTTACTGCAACAGGAGATGTCTTGAGTTTCAGGCATTCTACCAGTTCCTGTCCGTATCTGTTTATTTCTTTTACATCCATATTTTCAACTCCGACTTTTAATTTTTTCAACATTTGAATCCTACATTCCGCACTTAGACACAAAACGATCACTTCAATATCCAATAGTGATAAAACACAGATTTTGATATTGATTCATTAGTGCTTTGCTCTTGCAGGAATCATATGGTTCCGGTCAGGTATCGTTCATTATATCCCTTTAGTGATGCGAGCAGTTGCAGGTGCCATTTGTAGATAACTCCTGCAGAAGCCCATTGTTATAGTCCTGGACAGCATCGGAAACTTTGCCCATCGCCCCTGCAAATACCTTGATCTTCTTTTCCGTCAGCGACATTAGCGGCCTTCCGCCGATGCCCGAGACAAGTACGGTATCGACATTGTGCGATTTCAGGACGATCGCCGGGGCAGCACAGTTGTGCTCGCCGTCAGGAGACACGTTGCTTACCGCCTCAATGCCTGTAATAGCTTCTTTATCCTGTACATCTACAATGGTAAAATACTCGCATGAGCCAAAGTGAGCACATACGTCAGATTCCAGTCCACTGTCACTCATTGATGGTATGGCTATTTTTGTCATTTTTTACACTTCCTGCTTTATTATTTACCGTTGCTTTTCCCTGTTTTTGGGGCAGCAATAATCGTTCTCAATAAACCTCTTTCCTCTACCGTCGCCGCCGATGCGGTAAATGCCTTCGGAACCGCACTTCGGACAGCTTGTGGGGCGTCCTGTATTGCACTGTAACTCCCATTCATGCTCGCATGCTTTGCAGAGGAATTCGACCTTGCACTCGCCGCTATTTACGTACTCTCCTCCGGAGATCTCGATCGCTTTGCCGTTAACGAGGGCATCAACCACTTTCTGTCGGGCCTTTTGCAAGTCGTTCCAGAAGGTTTTCCGGGAAATCCCCATCATGTCAGCGGCTTCATTCTGTTCGACATGGAGGAGGTCGCAAAGGCGGATAGTCTCAAGTTCTTCTATGGACAAGTTGATTATTTCGAGATCGCAGAGCGGGACTTCCCTGGGTTTGTAATAAGTGGCCTTCGGGAGGCACGATACCCTGCGCTTAACTCTATTGACCATCAAATTACACATATGCGATGTATTATATATAGGTTATGGTTATGATTTTCCGCTTTAAAGCGATTTAATATGTTGACCTTGATCACGTCATTGACGATCAGGATGAATGCAAAATACCTCTCGTTTCCGGAACAGGAAAACTACAAAACAACAGGAAGTCCTTCAACTATTGTGAGAAATCTTGAAAAAGGGAACTATAAAATTGCTTCCTTTGACGTTGCATACATATCTTTTGTTTTAAAACTCATCTTTTACGTTTCCAGGGCAGCGCTGCAGCTTCAAATGCCAGAAACGGCCCTACAAACCATCCTGCCCAGAACAGAATCCCGGCTACCCCCAGGAAAAAGAAGTAAAGGCGTTTTCTTGCCGATCCTGAACCATACTTCTCGTCTTTCAGGCTTAAAATCAAGGCAATGACTCCAAGCCCTAGACTGGCTAAACTCAAAAAAATAGTAATAAAAATTTCGGGAGAATATGAACTCTTACTCAGCGAAATCAGCATCTGAAAAATGAATGATAATCCTGTACCCAGAAAGAAGAGGCCTGCAAGAAATCCGGAGATGCGCGCAGGATTAAAATCGGCTGCCACATCCATTTTGAAGAAAAGTGCCAGAAGACCGATTGCAAGCATTATTCCTGGCGGAGTAAAGATCAACAGCAGGCTCTGCCCCTCCCAGCGGTAGATCTTTATCTGGTTGAAGGGCACGTATATCCATTCCTTCAAGGTAAAAATTTCTTTATACCCTATAACTATCCCGTAATTCCCTTCTCGCTGTGTAGAACTAGCTACAGCGTAATATGTCCCGCTTTCAGGAGCTTCTAGATCAGCCGTGGCAAGAGAATAAAATGCACTGGGGGAAAATGCTTCATATACCGGGCTCTCAGGCAGGTCGCCGGGAAAAACTTTTACTCCATATCCTTCGGGTACTTCCAATGCATCGGGTACTTTTCCCTCATTTGTAAGGTCCGGCCCCATAAGAATCAGGTCCGGAGTAAAACCTTGTCTTCCCTGTTCAACAGGAACAATGAGCCCGAGTACAATCCTTTCCCCCTGCTTCATCTCAAAACTGTAGTATCGGATATCTCCTGCAGCAAGCTGCCCATAAAGGACCCTGGATTTTGCAGGGTCTTCAATGGGAATTGTCGTCTCAGGGCTTTTGCCTTCCCCTCCGAAAATCGGCACATGGGCAAGTGCAGGAGTGAGTAAAAGGTATATAGCAGTCAGCAGAAGCAGAAAAATGCCAGAACGTCGGAATACCCACCGTCTCATGATCTACATTTTCCCGGTAGTATGTAAATATGTATAAGAACAAAGAATCAGACACAAAATCTGAAACTTAATTTCCGGATTAAGTGAACTCTTCTCCTTCCGAAAACCTTTCTTAAATGTTCTCGGAATTTATCTTATGAGAATCTGGGACATACCTCCTGAGAAGTTATGCAGGCAGCACCTCCTGGGAGAACACCGTGAGCTGCATGCTTTATGGTCAATTATTACCAATAATAAAAAGGGCTACGCCCATCACCCCGAAACCATGCGCTGGAGGGGAAAGCTCAAAGCTCTCTACCTGAGGCATGAAGCCCTGGCCGAGGAAATGACAAAAAGAGGTTACAAACACCTCACTCCTCTCGACCCTGCCTTTGCGACAGGAAAAGCCATCCAGGACGAGTTTGTGGGTTCTTATGAAGAACAGGTTCGGATACTGAAAGAGAAAGGATGTGAGTGCAGAGTTTAAACCTGCCCTATATGGGGCTTTCGGCTTTTTGCGTACAGATGTCTCCATCCTCCCAAGTCCCTTTATCAGGTCAGAAATATTGATTTTTTCCTTAAAAACAGGGACTTCAATAAACCTTTCATGTTTAAAGCCAATAAATAACAGGCTTTTCCTATGTCTAATTATTTCAGTTACGGTGGTTTATTTGGACAGCTCAAGACCTTATTTCAATCCTGAAATCGAAACCATGGACAGGGGAGAACTTGACGCTCTCATCGAGGAGCGGGTGCGGTATACGGTAAAATATGCGGCAGAAAATTCTCCTTTTTACAGAAAATGGTTTGAGAATCACGGTGTAGACCCGACTGAGATTAAAACTCATGAGGATCTTCTGGACCTTCCTGTGATCTCGGGAAGGACTATTCGGGAAAACCAGCCCCCTGAGACAGGGGATTTCATGTTCCGGAGTGTAGGCTGGGAGGATGTTTTCACCATCCATGAGACCAGCGGGACCAGCGGAACTCCGAAGAGCTTTTTCCTTACATGGGAAGACTGGGAACGCTATGCGGAAAAATACGCCCGCATTTTCAGGTCACAGGGCTTCGGTCCAGGGGACAGGGTTGTTGTCTGTGCTTCTTATGGGATGAATGTGGGGGCAAATACCATGACCCTTGCAGCCAGACAGCTTGGCATGAGCATCATTCCTGAGGGCAAATGCACTTTTCCCCTGCGTGTTATCGAAGCCTATAAGCCTACAGGCATAGTAGGCAGCGTATTCAAGCTCCTTAACCTTGCCAGACGGGTGCAGGCAGAGGGCATCAATCCTCAGGAGTCAGGCGTAAATAAACTGGTAGTGGGAGGAGAAGCCTTTGCTGACGAGTCAAGAAACTACCTTTCTGAAATCTGGGGCTGTCCTGTGTACAATACCTATGGGAGCACGGAAGGAACGATGTGCGGGGAGTGCGATGAGATTTCCGGGCTGCATGTGCCAGAAGACTTTGTCCACCTTGATGTTTATGATCCCCATATAGAAAATTTCGTGCCTGACGGAGAGTGCGGAAGAGCCATTCTGAGCACACTCCTGCCGGTTGGGGCAAAAGCAGGGAACCTTCTTTTAAATTATGATACCGAAGACACGACTGTAGTGCTTACACGCAAACAATGCCCCTGCGGAAGGACTCATATGAAAGTTATGACCCCGCAGCGAGAGGCAGAAACCGTGTGGGTTGAAGGCACTCCTTTTAACCGCGTAGACGTGGAAAGGGGCGTCTTCCAGCGTGAAAACATGAAATACCTGACCGGAGAGTATGAGGCTTTCCTTTATGGTGAAGAGGACGAGGGAGAAACTGTACTGAGGGTCAGCATGGAGTGCGAAAATCCTGACACGTGTGACAGAGATCTTATAAAAGAAAACTTTATTCGTGCCTTCTTCAGGTATAAGCCTCCCCTTTTTAGAGCTTACGGCGAGGGCACCTTTAAAATCGTGTTCAATTTCACAGGCCCTACGGGGCTCGAGTTGAACAGGGTCAGGGGCAGGCCTAAAAGGCTTGTGGACAGGCGATAAAGGCAGAAACTGCTGGGAAATTATGTTCAATACGTTTTTTGGGAAATCTCTTTAAAAAAGAAGCCTTAACCAGCTTCTTTTTAATCTTTTGCCATATTTTTATGTTTTTATCTTCAGCAGGTAAGCCCATTTATTTTTTCGGTGAGGTATATTCATTATTCCCAAACATTAATATTACTGAAGAATACATTATCTTTTAATCAACTCTTTTATATTAGTGACTATGTGAAAAAAACATATATAGTGCTACTTACAATAAGCTAAAGTATTATTTTGCAGATAAATCCAAGATTACCTGGTGATACGATGGAAACAGAACTTATGAGGATAGGGGTTTCCCTTCCCGATACCCTGCTGGGTAAATTTGATGAGATTATCGAAAAAAGAGGTTATTCTTCCCGTTCGGAAGGCATAAGGGATGCCATCAGGAGTTATATTTCCTATTATGAATGGATGGGTGACATTAAAGGCTACCGTGTAGGAACTGTTGCGGTTATTTACGACCACACGAAAAGAGGGCTTTCAAATGCCCTTGCAGATATCCAGCATCACTACTCTCACCTGATAAAATCCTCAGTGCATATCCACCTCGATCATGACAACTGTTTTGAAGTAATTGTCCTGGATGGAGAAGGCGAAGAGATTAAAAAGCTTGCCGAAGCTATAATGTCCCTCAAAGGGGTAAAATTCTCTAAGCTCACAACTGTAGCATCAAACGAAAAGATCTGATCCTTCCCCTGGAGGGTAGGAATTAACATTCGGAGCATTGAGGGAGATAATGACGAAAAAGAGGGAGAAATTCCTCTCTATTTCTCCAATTTATGCCTTTTCAAAGTGTTTTTCAATATGCTTCAGGAGCAGGCTCCCGAATTCAGTGAGGTCATATATCTGAAAACTGCGTTCTCTTCGTGAGTCCACGAGACCTCCCTCCTTTAGAAGTTTAAGGTGATAGGAAAGGGCCGAATGCTTCTGGTCCGTGCACTCTACAAGGACACATACACATAGGCTCTGGACCTCAAGAGCTTTGAGAATCCTGAGACGGGTCGGATCTGCAAGCACCTTAAACAGGCTAACGATTTCTCCCACATCTTCATTCATTGCCGTATGCACGGTCTCAAGCACATCTTCCGGAAGACAATATGCGTCCTTCACTTCTATTATTTTTTTCTCAGACATTTCTTCCACTTGACCATCAGTTCGAATAAAGCATGTGGTTATTACTTTAATTCTTTGTGTTAAAGCTTCCAGTTACCTCTTCGATTTTAAGTTGCTTTTGTTTTTCAGTCAGTCCCGAGGGTTTTCCTACTTCGTTTTGTTATCCCAATCTCTTCCAGTGATGAAAGGCTTTAAAGGTCTGCTTTTTACGTATTTTCCCGGTTAAGTTTGCCTCACCCTTTTAAAATATCCTTATCCGTACAAAGCACTTCTTTCCATCTCAGTCCGAGTTCCGAGAGAGCAAAACCACCTCCGATCAGGGTAATTGAGTTCTTTATAATATGATCAAGCACGGCAACCGTAAACCCAATCTCAGGTTTGATTCCCCCAAGCCCGAAGACTGCAGTAAGGGCAACTTCATATGTCCCGATAGCTCCAGGCGTTATAGGAAAGATTTTTGCAATATTTCCGAGAGCTACAGCCAGGAAAATCAGAGATATCATGTATGTAGAAGAGAGGCTCACCCCAACTGCCGGAAAAGATCTAAGAACCAGGAAGCAGGTGAAGATGTCTATTCCCCATATAAGAAGGGAAGATGCGGTCACTGCCAGAAATGCGCGTGGACGTACGGCAACAATACTCATCTGGTGGAAAAAAACGGATGTAAAGCCCTTTATCTTTCCAAAGCGCCCATCTGGGTAATTCTTCTTTTTGAGCGTTTTTTTGGCGCGGCCCTCCCTGAAAGACACAACAAAAAGAATTGCAAAAAAGAGGACTACTGCAAGCCCGGACAGCTTTATCAGATAGTCCATCCACGGAGCGAGTTCGAAACGGGACGCAGCGCCTGAAGATGCAAGTATTGCTATGGAAGTGATTGCAACTATATCAAAGACTCTTTCTACAGTCAGCGAGGAAAGGCTCGTTGTAAGGGCGAGGTCTTTGCTCTTTTTCAGGATATACATCCTGCTCAGGTCTCCTATGCGTGCTGGGAGAATTACATTTGCAGACTGGCTGATAAAAATGCTGCCTGTAAGAAATCCAAGCCCGTATTGATTTCCGAGCCTTTTAAGAATCTGCTGGAAGCGAACTCCCCGAACTGGCCAGGAAATACAGTATACAAGAGAGGCGAGGGCCAGAGTTCTGAAGGATGCATGCTTAACATTTTCCAGAATATCGGATGCACCCAGAAAAGTTGCAGCAAATGCAAGGATCAGAACTGCAAGGGCGGCTGTTAGAAAAACTTTTCCTTTTCCCGAAATAACGAGCGGGAATGAAAGTTCCCGCCAGAGCCGGAATATCTCGGAACCCATTCCTTTAACATCTTTTACCAGATTGACCTTGCTTGACCCTCCATGCCTCCAGTAGACCGGAAATTCCATGACCCTGTACCCTTTGTGCTGGGCTCTTACGAGCAGTTCCGTATCCCAGAACCAGTGATCATTCTTGATTTCGTTTAGAAGCTCAAAGAGGGCTTCTCTCCTGAAAGCCTTAAAACCACACTGGTGGTCATAAAGTTTTGAGCGCAGAAAAAACCTTACCAGAAAATTATATCCCCTGCTTGCAAACTCCCGCTTAAAAGGCCTTTTTGCATCGCTTTCACGCATCATTCTCGAACCTGTGGCAAAATCATAGCCATCCATGCTTACAGCCCTGACCAGTTTTTCCAGATATTTCATATCTGTTGCGAGATCCACATCGATATAGCAGAGGACTTCTCCTGAAGCTGCCTTAAAAGCCCTGTTCAGGGCTTTTCCCCGTCCCTGGCGTTTATCCGAATGAAGGTGAACAACGTAAGCGTACTGTTTCGAGAGATTGGAAGCTATCCGGTCCGTACCGTCCGTGCTCCCATCTTCGGCTATGATGATCTCAAAGCAATCAGTTATTTTAAAAAGTGTCTCCGCTGTAACGAAAACAGCTTTTTCGATATTCGCTGCTTCATTATAAGCTGGTAAAACCACCGAAACGCTGGTAATGGATAAAACCTCTTTATTTTCATTCCAGTACTGGAGCGAATTTACGAGTTGTATAAACGGCATTTTATACGAATCAGAGTTTGAAGTCCCCCAAAACCAAAACTCATAATTCTTTTTTTATTTTATAAATCTGGACTGCGCCCTGGTAAACCAGCTCAAAATAAGCTTCGTCCTCGAACTTATCCGTCCTTACATCATACATCTGCCTTTCAAGCTGACCTATATAAACATAGCTTACGTTATATTTATCCATAAGCTCAAGAGCTTTTTTTTTACTGCCAGTACTGTAAATGGAATTTACGTCTTCAATCCTTGTCCTGACTTCGTCCCGATCTCTTCCCCAGAACTGCTCATGCATTGCCCAGCCAAGAACCGTAGGGAGGCCGGTGTTTGCAGAGACCCTGGATGTATAACTGTAACTGCTATCATCTTCAGAAGCTTCAAGAATTACCGGAGTTCCCTCTATATTTTCCTGTATCCATTTTATGGCGTCGTAATCCCCCTTATCCAGTCTTTTCATGTATTCCATCCCATCAAGAGCAGGTTCCGCGTTCATATCCTCTATTCTCGTAAAGGTTGATACTACAGGAAAAACGCTACAGGAGAGGACCAGGAGCACAAGTGAAAACGCCCAGGCTTTTCTTCCGTAAACTCTGTTCGAAGACAGGCCGTTCCCGGTCCTGTAAAGAAAGCGAAGTTCGTAGTATGAATAAGAGGCTGAAATAGCCAGGAAGATCCATAAATGAATGTAAAATTTGAAAACCGTGTTCATGCGGGCAAAGCTCCCCGAAATGGGGTCATCGAGGTAAACAATTTCGCAGATAAGGGCAATGAAAGAAGCTGCTGCTATCAGAAGGGATACAAATCCTGCATGGCTTCTTTCAGGAAGGTCTTTCAGGAATGAAAAGAGAGAAAGGGCAAGTAGAGGAAAAAGGATTACAAGCAGGGAAATAGACCATGCACTGGAGAGAAATGCAGAAATTCCGATCCACAGGATGAAATATCCGGTCTTTCGTCCGGAGTCCTGGCGGGTCATAAGGAAAGAAAAGGTCAAAAAAAGGAAAAGGCCGAACAAAATAAGGAATTTATCAATTGTTGTCCTGAGTTCCAGTGCAACGAAGTCAAATCCTCCTGCTGCCTGAGGTTTAAAGGATAGGTAAAAGGGCAGATATGGAAGAAAGCTGAAAACGGAAACTAGAGTAACTGTTCCGAAAAATCCGGCCGTGGAACCTGATAAATTCTTGTTATGGGTATAATGCCCGTAATAAAAGGCAAGAATAACCGAAAATGCCAGGCCGAAATATATCGGGAAATCCCAGGAATTGGAAGGGAATAAAAAGCCGAAAGACACTGAAAAAATAAGAAATGCCAGAATACTTTCAAATACCCGGTTACAGTCTTTCCTGAGATATATGTTCAGAAGGGAAGCAAGTGCCAGCAGCTGGAAAGGGATTGCAAGCATATGGGAATGCAGGTCTCCGTGTATGAAACTGAAATAAGGGAATTCATTTATTGTATAGGGTATGACTCTCGAACTGCTCCAGTAGTATCCCCTTGAAACCGGCTCTTTGATGAGATATACGGATACGAATTCTATAAGCCCCTGCAAGTTTCCGAGCAGAATCCCGGATCCTGCAGTAAGGATTCCGTACTTGATTTTTCCATGAGTAAGATTGTACCCGAACCCGAAAAGGAGATTAAAGGAAAGGGCGAAAGTAAGTGCGATTGCCAGATTAAAAAGCATGGACGGTTCGACAGAACAGAGTTTTCCCGGAACTCCCACTGAAAGATATCCGAAATAATAATAAAAATCGAGGGATCCGCCTGCAAACCAGGGGTCTGCCGGGGGAAAAGAAGAAGTTCTTATCACTGCATTCAAAAAGGCAAAATCCATAAACTTTTCATGCCTGTAAATCTCAGGGAGGTAAATGCGTACAAGCAGGAAAAAAAAGAACCCTGCAGCGAATACGAGCTCATTTGAGAGCAATATCTTCTTTTCTGGTAAAACCCTTTGTTTCCGATAGACGCTCATCGATATGAGGCAAAGTAAGAGTACTGAAATCAGGACCGTGCTTCCGTTGAAGCCCCACACGTACGAAAAAATCCAGGACATATATGCAACAAGCACTATTCCCAGGGTCCGGGCTGCAGAATATCCTCCATCAGCAAGCCTGTTTCCAACTGCCCCGGCAAGAGGTATGGAAATCAAGCCCAGGATCTCGATGAAAATAAACCAGAAAATTACGTGAAGGTATTCTAGCACTGCTCTCTTCCCTGTAAAAGCGATTGTTTAACGTGCAATCTCTAAAGCCCACTCTCTTAAAGTGCACTCTCTATGCATACCTGTATTCGGAGTCCTGACCTTTTTATTGACCCCAAAAAGTCATTGAAACCTCTGGAAGACTTTTAATAATCGGCATTCCCGTTACCCCATTTCCTCATTCTTATTCCCTAAGAGAAGTGCCGCTAATATGTATTTTGTAAATAGGTTTATATTTCTATCGCACGATAACACTGCTCTCCTTCCATTTTTTATTTCTTTCACTGACTCTCAAACTATTATTTCTAAGCTGTTATCTTTTGTTATCTTAAAATAGGTCTTTGCAAATAATGATAAATATGAAAATGCAGATTAACGGAAAAGTTCTGGAAGCATGTGGTGGCGAGTTTTTCGATATTACAAACCCGGCAACAGGTGAGCTTATCGACCGGGTTCCCAGAGGTACAGGCGAGGATGCGGCAGTAGCTGTTGAAGCTGCATCGTCAGCTTTCGGTGGCTGGGCTTCTACAGCTCCGCAGCAAAGAGCAGGGATTCTTTACAGGGCTGCGGAGATTACAAGACAGAGGAAGGATGAGCTTGCTGTTCTGCTTACTAAGGAGCAGGGAAAACCTCTTGCCGAAGCTAAAAACGAAATAGAAGGTTTTTCAAACGTCCTTGAGTACTATTGCGGGCTTGCAGGCAGTCTTCGGGGAGATTTCATTCAGGTCCCTCAGAACGGATATGCTTTTACCGTAAAGAAACCTCTGGGGGTTTGTGCAGCCATAATTCCCTGGAATATGCCTGCTCTTATTATGGCCTGGAAGATTGGCCCTGCCCTGATGTCTGGGAATACGCTTGTTCTGAAACCTGCAAGCAACACTCCCCTTACTAATCTTACGCTGGCTTCTATCCTGAGCGAAGCAGGGCTTCCAGCAGGTGTGTTGAATGTAGTTACAGGTCCTGGTGAGGTTGTGGGAGAAACCCTGGTTGAGAGCCATAAAGTAAAAAAAATATCTTTTACTGGAGAAGCCAGAACTGGAAAACGTGTAGCTGGGCTTGCAGCCAGCGGGATGAAAAGAGTAACCCTTGAGCTTGGAGGAAGTGATCCTATGCTTGTCTGTGACGATGCTAACCTTGAAAATGCAGTTGCAGGGGCCCTTAAAGGGAGGTTTTACAATTGCGGCCAGACCTGTACTGCCGTCAAGAGGCTATATGTTTTCGAATCCATAGCCGAAGAGTTCATAAAAAAGCTTGAAGCAGGTATCCGGAACTTGAGGGTTGGAAACGGAATACATGAAAACATCGATATGGGGCCCCTTAATAACCGCAGGCAATGGGAATTTGTAAAGGGGCTTGTAGCCGAAGTCGAGGAAAAAGATGAAGGCAGGATAGTTACAGGAGGCAAGGTTCCAGAAAGCAGTGCCTGTAGCAAGGGATATTTCTTTGAGCCCACACTTGTTGTAGATATCCCCAGGGAATCCAGGCTTTTGAAAGAAGAAGTATTCGGCCCGGTGCTGCCTGTAGTCCGAGTAAAAAATCTTGATGAGGCAATTGAAGAAGCGAACAGTACCTGTTATGGGCTTGGGGCCTCTATCTGGACAAAGAATTTAGATCGAGCCCGTCTCGGGTGTGAACAATTGAATGCAGGAATTATATGGATAAACCAGCACCTTAAAGTAGCCCCTGAAGTTCCTTTCGGGGGAACCCGGGAAAGCGGGATCGGACGGGAAAACGGGCCTGATGCCCTTTCTGAATATCTTGATCTAAAAACAATAATGTTAAAAATCTAACTTACTGAATAAAAATAGACCCTGACAGGGCTTCGTGTTCGAAAATAATAAAATAAAAATTTTTCGATGAGCCGGTTAATAGACAGCTCATCGGAATGTTTTTTCTGTAAAACGCATCAATAAGCTATGGAGCTTATTTTTTATATTTGGGCAGAAGCTGCATGAATTCGGAAGCTTCCATAACAGGCACACTGTCAATTATGCAGATATCTGACCAGGGCAGATTGAAAGCTCCATAAGCCTCGGCACTTTCTGCTTCGTAAAGAATATAATATCGGTTTCCGGAAAGGTCAATCCACTGGTTAATGACATCGATTCCTTCTGGAATGTCCAGTTGCTTAAAATGTTCAAGAATCTTGTCGCGGCTCGAAGGGTCCCAGGTACTAACGTCCATGAATAACATCTTTTACCACTCCTCTTATTTTGTACGCTGCCCAATACCCCTTCCCGGAAGCTCAGGCAGCTTTTTTACAGCGTCCGAGATCTCTTTTTGAGAGCTAAGCTTCAATAGAAAACATATCTATTCCCTATGCCATCCCCGCAAACGCGGTTTTGACAGCACGCCCCCAAAATGCCGATTAACGGCCGAAGTCCAGATTTTTTTAGGTTTTCACTGTCTTTTCCTTATTCATCATTGCCAAAATCCCCATGAATGACAAATCCGAAAGGACAGGTAATCATGCAGAACTTCTTTCTGCATGCAGGTACAGACAGTATATTATCATCCCTTAGACTATATAATAGTTCGTCCCGAGAGACTATATTAAGTCAGGTATCTGTTCTCTGCATACGAAATTTTTGATGGAAATCTTAGAAGCAGTTTTCTCAGTCGAGCCAACAAACATCACAATTCTCATCTTTTTTTATGAAGAAGTTTGCAGATTCGAACCCGGCTTTTATAGAGCCGTTCATGCTTCTTTCCGGGTAGTTGGTTGATGAGAACATTCCTGAAAGGTAAAGTCCGGACGGGCCAGCAGCAAATGGCAGGACTTTTTCGAGATACCCCTGTTCATACACAGGCGCAGTGTCCATTCTGCGGAAGAGTTTTGCCCAGTGAATATCTTTCCTTGAAAAATCCGGGAACATCTTTTCCAATCCCTTCAGGTAAGAATCCAGAACTTCTTCTTCCTGCTGCATCCAGAGAACATCCTTTTCATCCTGGAAATAGGAAGTTACATAGACAAGATGCTCTCCGTAGTCCTCATAGGGCATAAAATTAGTGTGCTCAATTACAGCTCCAAAAGGCACATCAGCTTTTATGTTCAACCAGTAATTCCCGTCTCCCATAAGCCTTTTGTCAAGCCCTATCAGGGCGCATGCAGTTCCCTGATAACGGATACTTTGCAGGGTTTCGTGGAGATCCCCAAGCTTGCCTTTCGTGAGCGTGTCGAGTACCCCGGGCTCAACAGTTGAAATCACTGCATCACAGGCAATAAAGGTTCCGTCAGCAATCACTCCCTGCACTATATTGTCCTTGATAACGATTTCCGTTATCTCTTTATTTTTCAAGATCTTGCCTCCCTGTGCAGTTATTTCTCTTTCCAGAGATTTTATCAGGGAGTTGAAACCTCCTCTCAAGTATCCTAATTTCTCTCCTTCTTTTCCCCTATCTGACCTTATTTTCACGCGCCCTATAAGCCAGGCCGCAGAGACATTTTCAGCATTTTCACCGAATTTGCTTTTCATGAGAGGGGCAAAAAAGTTTTCATATACTGATTTTCCTGCATTATCAATAATCCAGTCTTTCGCCTTTATTCTGTCATAGGAAGTTGTATCATTTATTATCTTAATTCTAAAAACGAGCAGGCCAAGTTTCACCAGATCAATAAAAGAAAGAGGGCTAAACCTTAAAATTTCAGCAGGAGTATTCATAGGATAGTTTTTACCGTCCACAAAATAGGCATTTTTCCCTTTAAGCCACAGCATCTGCCTTTCAAGCCCCAGTTCCCTTATCAGGGCAAGAAGTTCCGAATCGCTCCTGAATACATGGTGGTAATATTTTTCGATAAAATACTTTTTTCCGGTATAATCCTGGCAATAACTTGCGGCCATCCCCCCGATTTCCGCATCTTTTTCAAAAATAACGATCTCATTCGATTTACAGAGCTTATACCCGGCTGATAGTCCTGCAAGCCCACTTCCTATTATTATGATTTTCATATCCAATTTTCCCTTTATTTGTTATAACTTTTAATCAGTATTCTATGCCCCTTAAGATTTACAAACCCATATCTTGATATAAAAAAAGCTAAAGTTTTATATCTCTTTTTCCACAAAGGTTCGTATAACCTGTATTTCTTTAAAAACCCCTTTTCATATCGATATGCCTGGCCGCTATATATGCTTTAAACTCATTTATATCAGAGAAGCGGATATATTAGTTGCGGGATATCTCCGGATCATCCGGGGGCTTGAGAGGTAAATGGGTGTATTACGACCAGGACGTCAACTCCGTTTTTGAGAAGCTTGGGGTATCAGAGGCAGGTTTGAGTTCCGGGGAGGCAGAAAAGAGACTTAAGAATATGGGGAAAATGCACTCAAAGAAAAGGAAGAAGCCTCTGTCCCGGGGCTCTTTCTTCCAAAGTTTAAAAGTATATTGATTGTTATTTTGATAATTGCCTCTATTACTTCGGCTCTACCGGGGGACTAATTGATGCGGTAGTAATTATTTTTACTGTTCAGAGATGTTCAACGCCTTCAACTGGCGTTCTGACCGATATTCGGTCTTTTCTCCGGGGCTTTTTACAAACAGGCCTCTGGTTTACGCAGTCCTGACAACAGTGATTCTTTTTCAAGTTTTTTTATTGTAATAGAGGGTAAATTCTCTTCCAGGGCGCAGCGTGAAATTATAGGAAGCGTACTCTTCTTTAGGGATTTCCCTGTACATCCGATACTTTGCAGGCACAATTATTGCATCGTACTCTTCGTTCACCGGAGGTTCTGTATAATACGCTGCTTTTTCGTAGTCCCTCAGGTACCACGGCAGGGGCCAGTAAAGATTATCGGCGTCTACAACGTATATCCTCAGAGTTTCAGGTCCATGGTCGAATCCTCCGATTTTCTCCATAAGTTCCCTGGTATCCGGAGATGCCTGTGCGTATGTCATCAATTCATCAGGTTCCATACTCCTGTAAAAGTTTACGGAGATGCACTGAACCAGGGATATTATCAGTGTAAGTGCCAGAATACCTGTAAGCAGGGTATAGGTTCTGGAACGTTTTATTTCTAAAGTGGGTTTTTTGTCTGTTTCGGAACTCATGTCTTCTGCCCTGAGCAAACTCTCATGTTGACTGTTTTCAGGCGCTCGGGGAAAAAATTCTCCCAGGTAAGCCCCTGCCAAAATCCCGAAGGGCAGAACAATGTGCACTACAAGCCAGGGGACTTTTTCCTGGAGATAAGAATAAAGCATCAGACTTGCAATTGCCCAGTAAGAGAGGAACAGGAAAAAGGGAGCATTTTCATTTTTCCTTTTCAGAAAACGGATGAGGCCCAAAGTCCCAAAGAGGATGATCGGGCTTTCATATACAAGAAGAATGGGAATATAATAATAAAAGGGGCCTCCAATGCGTTGAATTTTGTGCATTTCCATCCAGTGGGAAAAAGCCTTTTCCACAATCGAGAAAAGGGATTCCTGGTATCTGAAAAGGCTTGTGTAAAATAGCATTACAATGAAAATGAAGAGAACCCCTGAAAGAAGTATTTCAGGAAGGAAGGGGGAAATAGCTGAACTTTTGAGACGGAGAGCCTTCTTCAGGCTCAGTTTTTCTTTTTTCCAGTCTGAATAAAACCTGTACAAAAAGCAGATCCCCGCATAGGCTCCGAACATCAGAATGACCAGATAGGCGTTTTCCTTTGAGGATACGGCAATGGCAAGGGAAGACGCGGCAAGGATCAAATAAGGGTATCTCTTTGAACTGTGAAGGTTCTCACGATAGCGAATTCCCCCTACAACCGTAGCCAGGGTGCAGAAAACAATGACCATGTCATTTCTAAAGAACCTTGAGAAATAAATCATGCTCGGAGAAAAAGAAAGCAGGAAAGCTGACCACAGTACGCCTCTTTTTCCAAGTTCTCTTTTTAACAAAAAAAGTAGAGGGATTGCAGCTACCCCGAAAAAGAAAGGAATCAGGCGTGCTGTAGTATCGTTTATTCCCAGGAAATGAAAGATAACGGCGGTAGAATGGAAAAGAAAGGGGCCGTGATAAGCTGGATCATAGCTATATTGTCCCGTTTCGAGAAGTCTGAGGGTAAAACTGGCATGTATGCTTTCGTCATGATGGAAAACTCGTTCCCCAAGGTCAAGTAGTCTGATTAATAGGGCAAAAAGGATGATTAAAAGCCCAATGATCTTATATTTTCTCTCAGAAAGCACTGGTGGGTTTCCAATATTGTTGTCCGGACTTTGCTGCATTGTTCCCTAAAACCTTTCAACGTAGCTGTTTCTTTATAGGCATAGTATATTTAAGGGATAGGATTAAATAGTCTCTCTCATGGCTGAGGTAAAAATCAAATTATTTGCAAATTTGCGCGAAGCCGCAGGCACATCAGAACTGCAGCTTTCTGGAGAAAAGGTTATTGATGCCCTTTCATCCCTCACCGAAAAACATCCCGGGTTAAAGAGCCTTATTTTTGAGAAACCCGAAGGAGAAGGTGAGACTCCTGTTATATGCGGCTCAATTAATATCCTTATAAACGGAAACAACGTCAGGCACCTGGATGGGCTTGACACTCTCCTTTCGGATGCCGATGAAATTGCAGTCCTGCCTCCTGTTTCCGGGGGCTGATTTTTTTTCTTCAGGGCGGGAAGATCGTGGGCAGGATATTCAAAGAGCGAACGTCGGTTGATAAAGCTTTGAGGCTTTTCCTTGAGAATATTCCTCATCTCAGGAAAACCGAAGAAATTCCACTCGAGGCCTGCACAGGCCGGGTGCTGGCAGAAGCTGTAATTTCCGGAAGAAATGTGCCTCATTACCGGCGTGCTGCCATGGACGGGTACGCTGTAAGGGCTTCGGATACTCTCGGAGCTTCTCCTGCAAATCCTGTTCTGTTGCAGCTTTCTGACCGGGTGGAGGAAGGAAGCTCTATCTGGGTCCATACAGGGGCCGCAGTGCCGACTGGAGCCGATGCAGTCGTGATGGTCGAGGATACGGCTACAGCAGGGAATATGGTTGAAGTCAGAGCCCAGGTCTACCCGAACCGGAATGTGGGGCAGGTCGGAGAGGACATGAAAAAAGGAGACCGGGTTTTTGAAGAAGGGCACCTTCTTCGCCCGTGTGATGCAGCCGTGCTTGTATCCCTTGGCTTTGACAGGGTGACGGTTTTTCAAAAACCTGTCATTGCGGTCATTCCCACTGGGGATGAACTTGTAAGCCGTGAGAAGGGTGGAGACGTCCCGCCCCCGGGCATGGTGCTTGAGACTAATGGGCTGATGGCTGCCCTTTATGTGGATAAATGGGGCGGGATTCCTCGATGCATCGGGATAGTGCCTGACCATCCGGATAGTATAAAAAAAGCAGTAGAAACAAATCTGGACGCCGATATGATCCTTCTTTCAGGCGGAACCTCGGTAGGGAAGAGAGATCATGCTCCTCAGGTTGTGGCATCCCTCGGAGAGCTGCTTGTACACGGCATTGGAGCCAGCCCTGGAAAGCCTGCAGCCCTTGGCGTTATAAATAATGTCCCTGTGGTTTGCCTTCCCGGTTATCCTGTTGCAGGACTCGTTGCCCTTTATTTCTTTGTTCGCCCAGGAATCCGGAAACTGGCATCAATCCCAAAAATTCCTGAACTCATCCTTAAAAGGCGCCTGGCTGCAAAAATCAGTTCAAAAATAGGATATGTTAATTTTGTCCGGGTTGTTTTTGAAGGGGATAGGGTGCGTCCTCTGGCTGGTGCCGGAGCTGGTGTCCTGAGTTCAGTTGCAAAGGCTGATGGGTTTGTGCTTGTACCTGAAAATGTTGAAGGCTATGAAGAAGGAGAGGAAGTGGACGTCTTCTTAATCGAATGACAATCCTGTGTTCTCTCAATATGCCTCTTCTTTTAATCTTATTATTTAATGGAAAAGAGTTGCGGTAATTTTATCTTACTTCTTTCAAGACGGGTAATGAATCAAATTTTATACTCCAAGTACTAATGAAGCGGAAAAAACCAGAGCTAAAATCTTCAGAGCTGAAATCTAAATTTTTAAATGATTTTAAAAGTGAAAAATTATGCCTTCCACGGATAGAGACCTGGATAAGATCTCTCTCATAGGAGCCGGCGGGTTTTTAGGGGTCATCTGCCGGTTTTTACTCTGTGAGCTTACGGAAGTACAGCTTGGTACCCTTTCTGTAAATGTGCTTGGGAGTTTTATGCTCGGCCTGGTAATGTACGACGCGGAGCATATAGGGTTTATAGGCCCTAAGGGGAAGATTCTTTCGGAACCGGATTTATGGAGCATTCACAACGTTTTCGACGTTTGCAGTCCAGTCTCTCACGATGCCATTTTTTCCTGCCCTGGGAAACATCAGCGCCAATCTTTTTCTTACCCTGACTGGTGTGTTCATGGGCAGAGGTGTTATAAAAGCCCTTTCAAGAATAGAGGGGTAAAAAATGTTCCATGTTTCGAGCCTGGGCACACTCTTTTTTATAGGCGCAGACGGTTTCATAGGGGCATCTCTCCCATATATGGTTTCAAGCCGGGTCCCGAAAGTTAAGAATATCCCTGCAGGAACTCTTACAGTAAACCTTCTAGGGACCATTGTGCTCGCCCTCAAGTATCCACATTAAACAGACTAAAAAGCCAGCTAAGTAAGATTCCATTGTACTTAAAAAATAATATCCAAAAAAGTTAAATGAAAAAGCCCTTAAAATCACTTTACAAGGGCTTTTGCAGATCTTCTGATGAAGCGCCTCTTGTGACCTGAAGAAGTGAAGCGCTGTGCAGGTCCTGGATGTGCCTTTTGAGCCTGTGATCTCTGGACCTTGATTACTTTGCCTTTTCTGCCTTTTACTTTTACCCAATCAATGCTGCCGGTTTTGCCCATTATCATTCCTCGTTATATTTTAATCTTAATTTTCTCTGAATTTATTAGTAATTTATTACTTACAATATTCACGTGAAATATTTGCTTATTGCTGGCCACTGCCGATTGCCGCGGATTTTCTTTCTCCTCGGCAGTGTTTTAACAAACAGGTATTTCCTGGTTCGATAACGTTAAATCGATAATTCTCAAAGATACTTAACGGAATATCTAATATTCCTTGAAGCCCGAAAGTGCGAATTTATAAATGTCATCAAGCCTTGGGTTTATCATAGAGAGAAATGCTAGTAATTAAATGTTACGGACATGGGCTTAAAATAAGGCATAAAGCTGTGGAAAAATGCATATATATACAAATATACAATCCAAATACTAAAATAGTACAACCCGAATATTGCAGAATTCTTTTCTTAAAAAGGTGATTAGCGTAAAAAATGAGAATATCGAAACCAGGCTTGCAGACGCACGAAAAGAACTTGCGGGCGTAAAGAAATTTCCGGACTCTGAGTTTGCAGGCATTATCAAAGAACTGGGGTTCAGGTGTGAACTCTGTGCACGCTGCTGCACTAAAGAGTTTAACGACCACGTTTTTCTTCTCGATGCAGACCTGGCTATCATAAGGCAAATAAATCAGGATGTTATTGCTCCTGCCCCTTATTATGAGTTTTGCGATCAGAAGGGCAGGTTTTACGTCTCAGGCTATGCCCTGAAAACAAAGCCTGACGGCTCCTGCATTTTCCTTGATAATAAACGCTGCAAAATTTATGAAAATCGCCCTTCAATTTGCAGGGTCTATCCTTATATGCTCCACCGGGAAGCTGATGAATCAGGTAAGATGAACTGGCGCCAGATAAGCGGCTTAAACGAGCACGGAAGCTACCATTCGGAACTTGAGGATTCTGAGTGTAAAGCAATTGCCCGGGAAACCAGGGCTTATGAAGAAGCTTACCTGAGACAGATGATCGGTTTTTTTGAGGCTGTGATGGTTCACTTCAGAAAAAACGGCCTGAAACATGTCCAGAGAACATATGACCGCAGAATGCGTGAATTCCTTAAAGGCGAGTGCGAGCTCGAAGTCTTCGTATATTGTGAGGGCAGGTTTGAAAAACATAATCTTAAACCTGAGATTGATTAACAATACGGTAGGACTTACGCGCTTGAGGTACAGAATTAATCATAACATACATTGTGGTTATTCTATTCTTTAGATAGTTGGAAGTTCAATGCTATTGATTTCTCAGTTCAACCGCGTAAGTCCTATACGGTAAATCTTGGTTGGCAATCCGATAAAACGATATTCAGAATGAGACGTTTTGTTCTAATACGGTAATTTCTTACATATTTTATTCAGGAACAGTCATTTTTGAGTTGAATAAAAATTACTTTTAGTTATAATGTAAGAATACGTGGATAATAATAAATTTGTATTGTTGAGTCAAGGCACGAACCATGAAATTACTCTACGTAACATCCCAATGACATTTTGTAACTTTTGTTAAGACTCATAAGGATCGAAGCTCTCAAATTAGAATTTTGACTTAAAAACCTATTCTTTTTTCACTGACTCTGATAGGCACTTGTCTTTATTCGATAGTGGCAACTTTAAATAATGCCAGATATGCCGTTCTCATGGCGAAAAACAGTATGTTATATAAAGGAGTCCTCTTCGAGGACTCCTTCGATAACTATCTTAGCAGAGAAAGCACTTCAATTTGCCAATTCCTGTACTTCCTCTGCATTGACGATATTGCAAAGCACGTCGAGCGTACTTTTTATACCAACAAAAGTTGGCACTTTAAATACAGTGTTTCTTCTATGATAAAACTCTTTGTTGTGAAATGTTTCAGGAAACTTTCATATGATAAAACCATTTCTTCCTTAACAGAGGAAGAAGCCATCGTGCTCTCATTTTTTGATGAAAGCGGTCAGATTAAACTTCCTTCAGGTGGAACCCTTCATCATTTTGTGAAGTATAGGCTTGGAGATAAAGGAATCAATGAGATAATGATGCTTTTAGGTGAAAAAATTCTCAAACTTTCTGAGGAAAAGGAAGCTAAGATCGATTCCACTCCACTTGAAGCTTCAAGATACGATAAACATGCTGATTACAATTCTCATTATGAATGCAAAATGGATAAGGCCCATATTACAATGGTTGGAACTTACCCTGTTTTCATGACTCATACAAAAGGAGTTGCTGGTGATTCTCCAGAACTTCTCAACCATATTGAAGCCCTAAAGAAGATGAACGCTGATCTCGAATTGTATTCTGCAGATGGAGGTTATGATTCATTCCTTAATCATTCTGACATTTGGTATCATCTGGATGCAAAACCGATTATCTCCTACGCCTCAAATGCCGTAATCAATCAAGAAGGTGAAGAGGAAAGAATCAATCACTGGGTAAATAAAAAGTGGAGAATCGGCGGAGATGTTCATGCACCGATGGAAAACAAGCTCAAATTTCTATATGAGATTGGAAGGAAAGAACAGGTAGGAATGTACCTGAGAAACCAGAACATCAGAGATGAGTCTTTTGATGAACAGTATAAACAAAGAGCTGAATGTGAAAAGATACATGGACATATTAAGGGTACAGTAAAATTCGATATCAGAAGAGTGAGAAATGAGAGTAGAGGACTCTACTCTCTATTGAGTTTCATAGCATATCAACTGCTGGTGCTGACAGAAATGCAAAATAAAGTTGGAAATAAGAATTCATTTGGGAGATACTTTTAAAGAAACGGGTGTCAAATTAGATTATAGATTTTAAGAGCTAATTTGAGATCCTCGGATCTATATAAAAATATTACGAAATCTTTTAATAAAAAGGTAGTTTATATAACAGCATCGGTGACGATATGAATGACAAAACATATTATGCTGAACGAAATGGACTTATAAACCGTCAAACTATAGATTTTTCTGTTTTTAGAAAATTATTCCTTCTCGCATATAATAGATTGAAAAGCGAGTTTTATTTTCGAGAAGCAACTGGGTATGAATGTGTCGATGACGGGGAGATAACAGGCATCTGGGGTGATGATGTTGCAACCTTTATATATTCAAAGACTTGTCTGCTTAATGTTTGGCCAATTGAGAATAATATAAAAGAGTATGATGAAGCTACTTTACTTACTTTAATTGAATTTTTTTATGATTATGTTTCGAAGCCACAAAGCAGAAGACATCATGAGTGGAATAACTGTGGGTGGCACACTTGGAACTATGATAAAGAGAAAGGCAAAGAAAGATATAAAGATGAGATGAACAAAATTCTCAAAGATTATAATAATGGGTATAAACTCTCTGATGATGGTGAAATTTTAGAAATTCCGCCAACAGGTTTGGAACCATTAATTGAAGATGCTGTTGAAACCAATGATCCTAAAAATATTGATTCAAAGATACAATATGCAAAATCAAAGTTTTCTCGTTATAGTTCTTCAATTGAGGATAAGAGAGATGCTATAAGGAATCTTGCTGATGTGCTTGAATATCTCAGAGAATGTCTTAAAAAAGATGGCATATATCTACTCAAAAGTGATGATAGCGATCTTTTCAATATAATAAATAACTTTGATATACGCCACCACAAACAAAATCAGAAAAGCGATTATGATAAAGAAGTTTGGTATGATTGGATGTTTTATACGTACCTTGCTTCAATAAACGCTCTATTGAAGTTGAATGAAAAAACATTTGATCAAAAATAAAGAAAACGGCGTAATACTTGATATTAAAACGAAAGAAAAAAAATGCTCTTATAAAATTACTGAATCCCCGAATAATGATGGAAAGTATAAATTGGGATAACTATTGACGGCAAAAGGAAATTAAAAGTAATCTCTTCCTTCCTTCCTTTACCTTTCTCTTTTACCTTTTACCTTCCATTTAAGGAGTACTCCATTTTCGATTTTTTCGGATGAGAGCAATTCAAGATCAAGAAGATCGGCTTCTAAAAATCCCTCTCCGTCAGTAAAAGTTGGGGATGTTGCCCCACCTATAATAAGATTTCCTACAAAAGTGTAGATTTCATCAACAAGACCTGCGGAGAGCATGCCCCAGTTAAGGGTTGCACCTCCTTCTACCATAAGATTGTTTATGCCCATTTCCTTTAATTTTCCTGCAAGCTCTGAAAGGTCGACTTTCTCAGTCCCTGTTTTGATAATAAGAGCTTTTTGTTCCAGCTTTTCTACATTTTCTGCAGGTGCAGAATTTGAAACGGCAATGATCCTTATTCCTTCTCCTTTTTTGAAAATATCAGCATCTTGTGGAGTTCTCGCGGCACTGTCCACAATAACCCTTGCAGGGTTTTCGCTTTTTCCGGCGACTTTCCTGGCAGCTTTTCTTTCCGGAGATTTTACCGTCAGGCTTGGGTCATCTGAAAGGACAGTTCCTATCCCTACCATAATTGCATCTGCCCGTGCCCTGAGCTCATCCACTCTTTCAAAATCAAGTCTTCCGGAGATCCTGACCTGTTTCCTTTCCTTTGTTGAGAGTTTGCCGTCGGCTGACATAGCAGAATTAATAAAAATAAAAGGCCTGTCCATTTTCTGGCTCCTGAAAAAAGTATTTACCGGAGGCACCTTCCGGAAAAACGCCTCCTGATTGGAAATTTTTGATTAGGTTTTAAATGCGTATTAATCTGTTTTCTTCGCTTCACGTTAAAAGGTTTAACTTTCCTGGAAGCGGACTTTAACCTGAATTATTCTATTTCTATCAGAGGCTTCAGGAGATCATGGTCTCTCAAAAGTCCCTGAAGCTTGCGGTTTGAATTAATGATCGGAATCTGGTCAATCCTGTTTCGCTTCATCTTCCTTGCACAGTCGCTGACCGACGCAATATAGGTAGCTGTAATCGGTTCCCTGATCATTATATCGCTTCCGATCAGGTTGGGGACCTTAATCCTTGACACACTATAGTAGATGCTCATGGTGTCTCGCATTGATTCCCAGGTCCAGGCGTCGTCGTCCTTACCTGCAGACATATCTGACATCTCTACACTATCCTCAATTATGCTGGCAGAAATAACGTCACGATCCGAGATTATCCCTACGAGCTCCAGATTTGCATCAAGTACCGGGACAGCCTTGACTCCTGCAAGTTCCATAATCCTGGCAGCGACAGGCAAAGGTGTTTCGCTGTAAATGGCAACTACTTCCTCTTCTACGTAGGCCTTGATCGGAATATCAATGTTCATGTCAGCAATTGTGCCCACTACATCTGCCACCGTAACAAGCCCTACAAGTTTCCCTCCATCTACTACAGGGAGCCTTCTTATGTCGTGTTCCAGAAGCAGGCGTGCTGCGGTCTGCAGATCAGATCCAGAGGATATGGTTATCGGATCCCGTGTCATAAGAAGAGCCAGTTGTTCTTCTTCAGGGTTTTGTAGAAGGTTTGTCCTGGTTACGATTCCAACAACTTTGGAATCTTTAAGCACTGGAACCCCGGAGATATGTTTGTTCTTAAGAACTTTAAGAACCTCATCCCTTGAACCTGGAAGGGTTGCGCTTGCTACGTCCCTTACCATGATATCTTCAATGAAGATGTTTTTTGGCATGTAATCTACACCTGTGTATACTCTGAATCCTGGTTTTCGTTCTCTTATTTCTTTTCCCAAAAGGCTTCCAGTTGACAGAAAGTCTTAACTTTGTTCTTCACTCCTGACGACCAGGACCGGGACTTTTGAGCCTCTGACTACTTTTTCTGCAACGCTTCCCATTAGAAATCTGTCGAGTCCGGTTTTGCCGAGAGTGCCCATCACTATCAGGTCAGCATTATTGTTCTCTGCGAAATCTATAATCTCATTGCTTGGGTGCCCTTCCCAGAGGACTTCTCTTACCTCTACCCCTGAGGCCTCTCCGTATTCTTTAACTTCGGAGACTGCTTCCTCCCCCTCCTTTTTCAGGATTTCATACATTGCTTCCCAGCCCGCGTCCATCGGTATCGAGGAAAATGAAGATGTATCTACCACGTAAAGAGCGTGAACCGTGGCTCCGCTGAGTTTTGCAATCTCAATTCCGTAAGAAATGGCCCTCTTGCTATTCTCGGATCCATCTGTTGCAATCACTATGTTCCGGTAAAATTCGCTCGTCATGTTTTGTTCTCCATTTGCTTTACGAATGAAGTACCGATAGTATGTCATCGGGTCTTGCCCGTCTTGTGATTCCACTTATGGGGTTCTTTATCCCTGCAAGATTATTCGAACTTCCATTCAGGATCATAAGATTAGCTTTATTCCCCTTTTTTATCGAACCCGTGGAATCAGGCCCCGTTACAAAAGACCCATTAAGTGTGCAAATTTTAAATACTTGCCTATCATCAATTGAAAAAACCTTAGACATAAATTCCATTTCAGAAAACATATTTACAGAATTTAACATTACATTATCCGTTCCTGCAGCTACCCTTATTCCAGCCTCCAGCATCTCGGCAATAGGTGCCATTCCGGCCCCTGTGATAAAATTAGACCTGGGACAGACGACAACTGGAATTCCTGCATCTGCCACGGATTCAAGATCCCTTTTTGTAGCATTTGTCAAATGAATAAGCAGATCCGGCTCAAGGGACAGTGCCTTTTCTATGTCGCTTCTATCTTTTTCTCCTGTATGAATTGCAAAAAATTTTTTGCAATGCCGGGTACAGGTGACGATCTCCTCCAACAGTTCAAGATCAAGGTCATTTGTCCCGCTCATTCCAAGTCCGTTGCACCGCAGAAGAATTCTTCTTACTTCAGCCAGTACTGCCAGAGAGGGCAATTCAGGTTCAGCGGGCCTACCCAGTACCATGGAATAAAGTTTTAGTCCTTCAAGAGCTTTATTCAGGGCTGCAACTCCTAAAACTCCTCCTTCTCTAAAATCCGCAAAAGCATATGTCCCGGTTTCGATCATATCCAGCAGAGAGCTTCTCATGCATTCGATCAGGGTTTTATATGACGTTTCTCTCAGAATCTTATGTTTTAATCCATCAGGAGGTTTTACAAGAGAATCCAGATCCCTCTGAATCCGAAAGCCGGAAATTTTTCCAAGAGGAGGGTCTTTAAATACCGAATCTCCGAGGTGAGTATGGGCATTGACAAAGCAGGGAGCTATTATGTTGCTGGAATATGTACGCTCCTCTCCAATCTCCGTGATTATTCCTTTATTTACGCAGATATATCCCTCAATGGGTTCCAGCTCGGGGCCTGCAATAATCGTTCCGGGAATTACCTGTTCAGTGCTGTACATATATACGCACCTCTGCTATTCATCAAATACCTGTGCTCAATTTACGGAAGAGCAAACATATGCATAATATATAACTTTTCCTTTAGATTTTTTTATATTGCGACAATCTTTTTGAGGATGTAGGATTGTTCGAGTATTTCCCTTATAAATTGAATCTCTTCTTAATATTTCTTCTCAGGGGAGGTGGGTCTTGAATATAATCCTGATTTATACATATATACGCAATATAGTGAATCCATTGTTTACCATTATTTTTATATATTAGTAATGATATTTATCATTCCGTCGCATTGTATAGGTCCTTGCACGAGATAATGGGAAACCCTGACTGTGAGTGTACAGACAACCCCAATGCGGTACATCAATAGTGTGATATATGCCCGGCACGAGGGTAACTGAAAGTGACTGCGGAAAACCAGAGGATGAGCTTTCGGAGTTAGTGCGTCCGGGCTACAGCACTATTCTTTCCTATTTTCAAAAACTTTTATACCAGTTTCCTGGCCAATATATGTCAAATTTCTTATTTGAAGCCTGATCACCTTCTCACTATTTCCGATTATTCCTTTACTCTAACAGGTTAATTCGTTATTGATTTATAGAATACCTCCGAAAAGATAAAACATATGTCCTTCGAAGAGGCAATTAAAGACCTGGGATCCGCTATTATTGTTGATATCGAGGTCACGCCCGGTTCCAGGTCAGTCTCGGTCCCGAGCGGTTATAATGAATGGCGTAAGAGAATTGAAGTGAAGCTGACCAAAAATGCCCAGAAGGGAAAGGCAAACGAACAATTGGTAGAATGCCTTGCCGAACTCTTCGGAATCAGCAGCTCGAACATTCTTATAAGCAGCGGAGCAACAAGCAGTAAGAAGTCCTTACTGATAAAAGGAATTTCGTATAAGCAGGCAGTTTCGATTTTTGGAGCCCATTTAAAGACATAAATACAGGATTTTAATAAAGGAAATACAGGATTTTAATAAAGGACCTAATTTAAAGAGTAGTTTTCCGGCTCTCCAGAAGTAAAGTTGCGGTTTCATTAAGACTCCTTAAAATTATAATTAAACAAAGGTTGCAGAACAACGTGGTCGATCTTGATATTTACCGAAAAAGGCTTGAAAGAGTTGAAGAGCTGCTCTCCGAGCTTTCAGAGTATTCAGGAAGGGGAGCAATTATCATTGTGGAAGGAAAAAGAGATATTCTCTCACTTAAAAGGCTCGGGATCGAAGGCAATTTTGAACTTGCAACCAGACACTCTCTTTTTAATTTCTCAGAGAAAATTGCCGGACTTGGCAGTGAAGTAGTTATATTAACAGATTGGGACAGGCGGGGCGAACTGCTGGCTGTAAAGCTTTCAGAATATTTCGGAAACTTTGGCCTGAAACCCGAGCTTCAGATCCGGAATAAACTGAGGCTTATATCTCAAAAAGAGATTAAAGACGTGGAAAGCCTGTATACTTACGTTTCCAGGCTGAGATTAAAGACCGGTTCCTGCTTTGAGCAGGACCTACCATAGAGGTCAGGTTCGAAAGCTCATCTTCAGGGACTTAACTAAAATAAGAAATGAAACACTTTTTAAAAGACACAGAAAGAGATACAGAAAAGCAGATAATAAGTTAACTCTCTTTTTTATCCAATACAAAAAAGAAAAAGTTAAAGAATGAATGTTAATAATTCGCGAAGAAATTTTATTCTTTGTGCATGGGATTGGAAGGTTCCCCTTTCTCCTGAATTATTTCCATACTTTGTGGGCCTTTTTGGTGATTGAATGTCCGGTCAAATTCTGGATATTTTGGAAACTTGCCAGCCAGTTCTTCAAACATTTTGTGTCTTGGACTGATAATAATTATATGAGCAGGAGGATGAATTTTCTTCAGCCTGCTAATTGCCGCCCCTGCGTGATTATTCAATTCAACCAGTGCTGCAGAGTTACATTTTGACTTGAGGGATACGCCCATTACACTAACAAGAAGCTCATCAGCATAGTTTGGTTCTATGCACTTTGGAGTTGCTGAAAATTGAATATGTCCATATCGTTCCAGATCATGTAATGCTATTTTTACTTTATCCGAGTCGTCTGCCCGGACTAATGCGAATGATTTCATTTTTTACACACCACCAATATACTGAAGTTATCCCCATTTCGATATAGATCTACCCCTATAATAATCTTTGTGTATAAGAGATGCTGGACGACCTGGGCTTTCAGAACATAAGTGGCATCTTAACAGCTTTTACGGTGCTGCAGATGGTCTGGTCTCCGGGCCGTAAAATCTTATTTATCTTTTCTCTTATGCAAAAGGTCTTCAAAAATTATAAGGGTGCCTTGCAATTTCTTTTTTCAGATGTAGTATTCGCTTCCAGATAATGGAGTAGCGTATTCTATAGTTATATTCATCGTATATATATTCGTTTTGAAATAATATCTTATTTTTATGAACACTTTTTGATCCTCCCTTTTGTTTAATTTTTAACTGAATTATATTTTCCTATAATGATCTCAACTAGAGAAGCTAATTTCGTAAGATTGCATTATTAATAACCGATTTAAATGGGATTAAAGGCCGTAACTCCGGTAAATTTCAAAAGAGAAGATGTTTAAACAAAATTTGCGCTACAGGAATATATCAACCAGATAAAATTAGCTGGAGTTTTTCCTGTCCGGTTATAGCACTTCGGCTAAAAAATTATTCAATTAAATGGTATCTTTTATTTAGAACCTTGCTGTATCATATACCGAAACAGTGTACAAAAAAAGATATTGCAGAACTGTCTGTACTCTTTTTTTCGTCCATACCTACTTTCTAAATTTAGCGGGAAGAATTAATACCTCTTTCGAATTATGAGTATATCCCTGAATATTTAAAGATAAATTGATCTTTATTTTGATTTCCATACCTGGTTTGATTTCAATACTATAATTCAATAATAAAGCTCATTACTTATATCCCGGTACCGAATTAATACCAAATCTCCTGTAAATTAATTGATACAATTAACAAGTTTGGCTGTTCAGCTACCGAATTGGAGCATTTAAAGGTTGTCACATAAGACGGTGATCATATGGCTGAAGATATCAGAACCAAAGTAATAAAGGCAAAAAAAGCGTCAATTGAGCTTTCCAGTGTGAGTACGGAAGTAAAAAACCGAGCACTTGAGGCTATGGCTAGCGCTCTGGACAAAGAGAGGAAAGCTATTCTGGATGCAAATTCAAAGGATCTGGAATACGCAGCGGAACTGAAAAAAAAAGGGAAGCTCACTCAGGCCCTTGTAGACAGGCTTAAGGTGAGCGACTCGAAAGTCGATGGAATGATCGCAGGAATCAGAGATGTAGTTAAGCTCAGGGACCCTGTAGGAGATACCCTCTCTACTCTTGAACTGGACAAAGACCTTATCCTCTACCAGGTAAGCTGTCCAATCGGCCTTATAGGGGTTATTTTCGAATCCCGGCCTGACGTAGTGCCTCAGGTTATGTCCCTTTGCCTGAAGAGTGGAAATGCGACCATTTTCAAAGGCGGGAGCGAGGCAAGAGAGTCAAACCGCGCAATTTTCAATATTCTTGTAAAAGCCATTGAATCCACAGACGGCATGCCAGCCGGCGCGTTCCAGCTTATGGAAACCAGAGAGGAGATAATGGACCTTTTGAGTCTTGACGCCTACGTAGACCTCCTTATCCCCCGGGGCTCAAATGAGTTTGTTAAGTTTATCCAGGACAATACGAAAATCCCGGTACTCGGACACACTAGCGGGATCTGCCATATCTACGTGGACGAGTATGCGGATCTCGATACGGCCTGGAAAGTTTGCTTCGATGCCAAAGTGCAGTACCCTGCCGTATGCAATGCCATCGAAACCCTCCTCGTGAACCGCACGATTGCAGATGCTTTCCTGCCGAAGATGGCAGAAATGTATATTGGGGCAGGGGTTGAACTGCGCTGTGATGAGGACAGCTATACCCTGCTTGCAAAAAGAGGACTTTCTCCTCTTGCGAAGGCTACTGAAGAGGACTGGAGCCTTGAATACAATGATCTTATCCTTTCCATAAAGCTTGTTGATGTCATAAAGGAAGCCATTGAACACATAAACACTTTCGGTTCCCACCACACCGATGGGATAATTACTGAAAATGCCTCAAGGAGAAAAGAGTTCATAGGGCTTGTTGACTCTTCGAGTGTCATGGTAAATGCCTCAACTCGTTTTGCGGACGGCTATCGTTACGGAAAAGGTGCTGAAGTTGGAATCAGCACAAACAAGATCCATTCCCGCGGGCCTGTGGGGATGGAAGGGCTGCTGATTTATAAGTATATCCTTATGGGCAAAGGGCAGGTTGTTGCAGACTATGCAGGAGATAATGCAAAACCCTATACCCACAGAAAACTTGACCTTAAGTTTGAAGATGTGGACTGAAGCCTCCCTCCAATATTTATAATATATTTATATATCTGAATTGAAATACCAACACAAATTGAGTGCGAGTGGTGGAAATCCGGACTGCGGCTCTGAGTTATTTCAGCCGCACTTCCAAAATACCTTACGAGGCTTTGTGATTGACAGATAGAAAACAATTTCTCAATGATGTTAATAAAATCGTTATCAAGATCGGTACTTCCTCGATTACAAAACAGGGCTGTGACAGTACAAAGGAAAATTGCAGTATTGATCCGACCTTTATGGAAAGCATCGCAGCCCAGGTATCCGAGCTTCGAAGGCGCGGAAAAGAAGTAATTCTGGTAAGTTCGGGGGCAATAGGCGTAGGACTCTATGAACTGGGCATTGCCCCAAAACCCCGTGAAATCCCTATAAGGCAGGCAGCGGCAGCTGTCGGACAGAGCATCCTGATGCAGTACTGGAGCGAAGCTTTTTCAAAGTACGGGATGAAAGTCGCTCAGATCCTTCTTACCTATGAATTCTATTCGGACCGGGTATCTTACCTGAACCTCAGGAACAGTATCTCCACCCTTCTGGAATACGGAATAGTTCCCATAATAAACGAAAACGACTGTACCTGTACAAATGAGATTGAAGCGATCTTCGGAGACAATGACAAGCTTTCTGCAATGGTTGCAAGCAAAATCGATGCTGATCTCCTTATCATTCTTTCGGATATCGACGGTCTTTTTGACAAAAACCCGAAGACGCATAGTGACGCCAGATTGCTGTCCTTTGTGGAAAAGATCACACCTGAAATAGAGAGTTATGGGGGTGACCCTACAAGCTTTAAGGGCGTAGGGGGAATGAGGACCAAGATCAAAGCTGCAAAGATCTGCAGCATGGCAGGCTGCTATGTATTGATTGCAAACAGCGAAATTAAGAATGTGGTCCTGAAGGTCCTTTCCGGGGAAGAGATCGGAACCTTTTTCCTGGCTGAAAGGCATATCCAGAAGAACCGTGCCCGCTGGATAATTCTGGCAAGGGCTTCAGGCACTGTCCGTGTGGATGCAGGGGCAAAAGCTGCGGTTCTCGGGAAAAACAGCCTTCTTCCGGCAGGTATTGTAGAGGTTGAAGGAAGTTTTGACAGGGGGGATGTGGTTAGACTCGAGTGTGAAGGCAGGGTCTTTGCGAAAGGAATTACAGACTACACCTCTGAGGAACTTATGAAAATAAAAGGAGCCCATACAAACGAAATTGAGGGTATTCTAGGCTATAAAAACTACGATATTGTCATAAAAAAAGAAAATGTAGGCATACTGGAAGAATTAAATTAAATATGTCAAATTAAATATATCGGATTTCCGGAGGGCTCTAATTAGCTTCTTCTGATCTGGAATCTACTATTATCCTATTAAGTCCTTTGAAATTATTCGACAATTAATAGCAGTTAAGCTTTGAGGCAAATGCCTCTTGATGTAATACTTATCTTGGAAATTAGGAGATTTACATATGGCAAACCGAAACATAGGATTCATCGGAGCAGGAAAAATGGGCTCTGCTCTCATGCAGGGTATTATAAAGGCTGGAATTGTGAAACCTGAGAATATAGGTGCAAGTGATGTGTACGAGCCTTTTCTGAAAGACCTGGAAGCACAGCTGGGTATCAGGGTATCGACTGACAATGCTATTATTGTCCAGGCATCCGATATTCTTATCCTTGCGGTAAAACCTCAGACAATGGGCTCAGTACTCGCAAATCTGAGGAATTACATAACTTCGGAAAAACTTGTGATCTCGATTGCAGCTGGTGTGCCGCTCTCTACCTACGAAGATGCCCTCCCCGAAGGCACCAGAGTTGTACGTGTGATGCCTAATATAGCAGCCACAGTTTCCGAAGCTGCTTCAGGAATTTCTCCCGGCAAAAACGCAACCCCTGAAGACGTGAAAGCTGCCCTTGCAATATTCTCTGCAGTTGGCACTGCAGTTCAGGTGCCTGAGTCTCTCATGGATGCTGTGACAGGTCTTTCAGGCAGCGGGCCTGCATTCATCTTTCCGGTGATTGAGGCAATGGCTGATGGGGCAGTCCTTGAAGGAATGGACAGGAAAAATGCCCTGACTCTGGCAGCTCAGACTGTACTCGGGGCTGCAAAAATGGTGCTTGAAACAGGTATGCATCCCGGAGAACTCAAAGATATGGTTACTTCTCCTGCGGGGACTACCATCCAGGGCATTCACGCTCTTGAAGAAGCAGGTATCAGGGCTGCATTTATGAATGCAGTTATAAGAGCAAGCGAACGCTCAAAAGAACTCGGAAAAAAGTAAATTTTTCCGTTCTTATATTTTTTAATTTTTATATCTGTTATAGCAAGTAAATTTACCCGGATGTAGCTCTCTTTTAAGACAGTCTTCTCTTTTTGCATCTTTTTCGGTTTTATTCAGCTATTTCTCTTCAATTCTCCATACTATAATGATCATTTATTACAAATCCTGAGTAAATTTTATATATGAGTTCCCCCTTTCTTCTTTTTGCATAAAATTAACACTGAGCATGTAGAGTTGGAGATACAGGGGTCATATTTAATCTTTTCATCTTTTATACATGGCTTACGATAAATTTGGTGAAGCGGAGTCTTAGACCTTCTTCGGTTCACCGCGGGGATCTCTTATGGGGGTGAGAGATTCCTCTCTACTTATATTTATAGAAGATTGGACTTCGAATTTGGGAAACCCATTATAATTTAAAAAAGTAAAAAAGGTCTTTATAATTTAGATTATTTCTTGCTTTCCTTTTTCAGGCACAAAAACCAGTCGAGGCAGTACATTCCTTCTTCTGTATTTCCAAGCCTTTCTTTTACTGCTTCCATCGAGTTGGGTGCAGGAATTATAACATCATCTCCTGGCTGCCAGTTAGCCGGGGTTGCAACTTTTTCGGATTCATTTTTCTGCAGGGCAATTACGAGCCTTTTGATTTCCTGCATATTTCTTCCGGCTGATAGCGGGTAATAGAGCATTGCCCGGACTTTTGCCTCAGGATCCATAATAAATACTGCCCTTACTGCCTGGGTTGTTGAGGCGTTTGGCTGAACCATGCCGTATTTCTTGGCGACGTCCATTTTCAGGTCAGCTATCACCGGGAACTTGACCTCTACGTTTTTCATCCCTTTGTATTCAATTTTCTCCTCAATCCTTTTGAGCCAGGCAATATGGGAGAAAACGCTATCTATCGAGAGCCCTATGAGCTCAGTATTCATTTCTTTGAATTCTTCCTGCATATTCGCAAATGTCATGAATTCAGTAGTACATACAGGTGTAAAGTCTGCAGGGTGGCTGAAGAGTATTACCCATTTGCCTTTATAATCTTCAGGGAAATTAATTGGTCCCTGAGTCGTAACTGCTGTAAACGAGGGCGCGTCATCTCCGATCAGAGGCATGTGTATCTGTTCACACTCGGTTTCTACCATATTCTCACCTATTTTTTAAGACCATGCCGTTTTTTTTCGGTATCTGGAAACTGACTTCGAGTTTTGGGGGCTTAACCCTTACAAGCACTACCCTTCCTCTTGACCGTCTCCATAAATCTATCTTATAGTTATTCTATTCTTATATCTGTTCCTAAAAACGGGCAGGAAGTTTCTATTGTTAGAGACCCTGTTTTTTAAACATTATTATTTTTTATAAGTTTATTTTTCTAAAACAGGTATTGTGTATCTATTTTGAGTCATTTTTCCTTCATAACTCCTTATTTTTCTTTATCCATCATTTTAAAAACTTTTTCGGAAGATCTATACTCTCTAACTCCTTTATTTTTAAAAAGGAGTGTCCTGAGCCTTTCTTCTAGAAAGTGATATATGCTGGAAATTCTTTCTTATATGGGGGTTAAATGAGGGATTTTGTTCGGCCAAAGGTCGTGGTTAGTAGGTGCCTTGGGTTTGATCACTGCCGATATAACGGGGATATGATAAGCAGTCCGATAGTGGCAAATCTCAGGGAGTATGTTGATTTCCTGCCTGTTTGTCCGGAAGTGGAGATAGGGCTCGGTATTCCCAGGTATCCGATAAGAATCATTGTCGAAAACGGGGAACAGCGGCTTGTCCAGTCCGCGAGCGGCAGGGATGTAACTGAGGTTATGAAGGCTTTTTGTACTGATTTCCTTGATTCCGCAGGAGAGATTGACGGCTTTATTCTGAAGTCCAGGTCTCCTTCCTGTGGATTTAAGGACGTAAAAGTTTACTCGTCTACAGCAATTAAGTCAGGGGCAATTGGGAAAAGTTCAGGGCATTTCGGGGGAGCAGTCTTGAAAAAATTCCCTACTCTTCCCATCGAAGACGAAGGAAGGCTAAGAAATAGCCGTATAAAGGAACATTTTATGACCAGGCTATTTACGCTTGCTGCTTTTCGGAAAGTGAAATCCGAAGGTAGCATGAAAGACCTTGTCGCGTTTCATACGGAAAATAAGTATCTTCTCATGGCATATAGCCAGGCAGAACTCAGGAAATTGGGAGCGATTGTTGCAAATAAAGAACGAAAATCTTTTCAAGAACTGGTTTTCGAGTACGAGAAACGTCTTTATAGTGCCCTCTCCAAACCTCCGAGGTACACTTCAAGTATCAATGTGCTCATGCACGCTCTCGGGCATTTTTCAGAGAAGCTTTCTAACGGGGAAAAAGACCTGTTTTTTGACTGGATTCAAAAATACAGGGAAGGAAAAACCTCTCTTTGCCCTGCAATTAATACTATCAGGTCATGGGTCGTGCGCTTTGAAGATCAGTACCTTATGAATCAGACTTTTTTTGAACCCTATCCGGAAGGTCTGATGGAAGTTGACCCGATATACTCACACCTGAGAGAAGACCTCTGGGAATGAATCTCATAGACTATGCAATTCTGGATGGGGATAATTTATGAAAAGTGTAGCCAATTTGCTTTATTTCTTTCTACTCATTTATCTTGCCGAATTTCTATTCTCTTGGCCTTATCTTGAAGCTTCCGGGGATCCCGGTATATTAGATATAGCAGATATGGGGGAGAACTTTGTCGGAATAGATACCGTAAATTCTGAGCCTTGCAATTCCTCGATTATAGAAGAGTCAATTATTTCTGGAAGTCAGTCCCGAACTTACTCATGGGACTATGAGGGTTACTGCTGCCACCTTACTTTGCCTCTTGATGATGAACTCTATGATGAATACGAATCCAGGACTCGAAACAGGGACTATGACCTGTTTGCTTCAGATCCCTCTGACGACTGGTTAATCACGAATATTTCAGATACTTTATTTTCTCTCTTAAAAGATTGCGAGCTTGAAGAGAGCGAAATTCCGGGCTTTTGTATCTCGTTTGTCCAGTCCTTAAATTACACTTCGGATCTCGCAAGTTCGGGTTACGACCAGTACCCCCGTTTCCCTTATGAAACTCTCTATATAAACGGTGGGGACTGTGAGGATACTTCAATTCTCTGCGTTGCAATTCTTCAGGAGATGGGTTATGATGCTGTCCTTCTGGAACTTCCTGAGCATATGGCTGTCGGGATAAAGTGTGGTCCTGAACAAAAAGGCAAAAGTTTCGAGTACAAAGGCAGTGATTACTATTATGTGGAAACTACAGGCAGCAACTGGCAGATAGGGGAAATTCCTGACGAATATGCAGGCCAGCCTGTACAGGTCATCCCTGTCTACAGGAGACCCATGATTAGCCTTGACTTCAAGGCCCAATGTGAATACTCAAAAAAGGAAGGAACGGTGGATGTTAATGTCACTGTAAGAAACGTGGGCTCTGAGATAGCCGAAAATACAACTGTTTACGTTGCCCTTCAGGCTGCAGATGAAACTAACGTGTGGGATGAAGTTGAAAATTCTCCCACAACGGTTGGGCCGGAAGAAGTTTACAATTTCACTGTAAAAAATCTTATTGTTCCTGCAGGGGAAAACTTCAGGATATATGTGCGGGTATTCGGGGAGAACATGGTATCTGAAAACATAACCAGCAAGTGGGTTAATATCTAAAAACTCTCCTGTCTGATGCGTCTTTATGGAAAAAGAAAATTTTGAAGAAAATTAGTTCATTCCTGCAAACACACAGGGATTTTCGATAAACTCCATAATCCCCGGAGTTACTTATAAATCGTATATAAGCAATCTATATGTGGGTTATTAAGGCACTTTACAATTAGGAGTGGTCAAATGAATAAACTATATAGATCAAAGAAGGACAGGATTGTTGCAGGCGTATGTGGCGGGATAGGCGAATACTTTAAAATTGACCCTACACTTGTAAGGCTTTTATGGTTGTTCATTACTATTGTGAGCGCGGGAGTAGGCGGCCTGGTTGCTTACATTATAGCATGGATTATAATTCCTGAGGAACCCTGAGGCTTCTCTGAGAAAATATAACTTTTTCTTCCCACAGCAATCCTGTAGCAGAGTTCGCGAAATAGCGCTCCCGAATTACTTCGGGAGATTCACTATTTACTGATAGCTTAAAGCTTGAACTATTTTACTGGTTGAAAAGCTGGTCTATAAACCATTCGGGATCGAACTTTTTCAAATCCTCATAGCCCTGTCCCATCCCAAAAAACAGAATTGGCTTGCCTGTGATATAGGCTATGGATATTGCAGCTCCTCCCTTGGCATCGGCATCGATTTTTGTCAGAATGGACCCGTCAATTGGCACAGCTTCATTGAACTGGGCAGCCCTTTCGACTGCATCATTCCCTGCGACGGCTTCATCTACAAAAATTATGAGGTCTGGAGTGCTTACCCTGCAGATTTTTTCCATCTGTGACATAAGGTTCAGGTTCGTATGCATACGGCCTGCTGTGTCTGAGAGAACGAAATCGATTTTATGAGATTTTGCGTACTGGACGGCATCGTAAATGACTGCTGCAGGGTCGGCTCCAGGTTGATGCTTGATCATTTTTACTCCGAGCCTGTTTGCATGGATCCCAAGCTGGTCAATGGCACCTGCCCTGAAGGTATCTCCTGCAGCCAGAACGACTGAGTAATCCGACTTGAGCAGCCTGTGCGTCATTTTTGCAATAGATGTCGTTTTTCCTGTTCCGTTAATTCCAACAAAGACAATATGGACAGGTCTTTCTTTGTTTTTTACATACTCGTCAAAATCAAAGGTATTAGCAGACACCACATCCAGAATGGCTTTTTTCAAGGCTGCCTCTACGATTTCTCCTGTATTGCTGCCAATGTGCTTTGTAGTGCCCGTAAGCTGTTTTTTCACGGATTCCACAATTGCCTCGGAGACCGAGAGGGCAAGGTCGCTTTCAAGAAGGCCCATTTCAAGTTCCCAGAGAGGCTCTTCCAGGTCTTTATTATCCAGATAGACCTCTCTATTAAAGACCAGGGCTTTTGCTTTCTGTGCAAATCCAATCTTCGAGACCTTTTTGAAAAAAGATTTTTTCTCTTCTGGTACTTTCTCTTCCTCAGGCTTGCTCTCTGCCGCCTTCTTTCTCTCTTCAAGTTTTTTCTTGTATTCTGCCTTTTTCCTGTCTTCTGCCCCGACAGTTTCAGGCGAAGTCATTGTAGGTTTGATCTCTACAGGTTCGACTTCGGGATTTTCCTCATCAAGAAACGTTTCAAAAGCTTTCTTCTCCCGACCGGGCTCGATTTCCTCTTCAAAACCCTCTTCTGCCTCAGGTGCAGGTTCAACTATCGGTTCGATAGCTACTGCTTTATCGTCAATAGTTCTGCTGAGTGCCTTTTTAAAACTCCCAAGTTTCTCTTTGAATTTGTTAAACACAGGATCCATCCCAAAGAAATTCAGTAAAAATAGTAATTAAAATTAATTTAAAGTAATGACTTCTTCTCAAATAGGGTTTTTGAATTCTATTTACCTTTTCCTGAACCAGGTCTTTTCTCAGGCCTGGCCAGGTTGCTGAAGTTTTGTAGCCTCAGCTTCCAGGGTCTGCATGCCCTGTATATATTTAGTCAGTGAAGCATTCATCTGTTCGAGAATTTTCGTAAGCTGCTCTTTGCGGCGGTTCAGGGTCTCAATGGCTTCATGTGCTGTCTTTTCTGCACTGAAACCTGCTCCCAGGTCCACAATTACCTTATCTGCATTTTTTATTTCGGCGTGAACGAATGAGCCAAAACCCACAGCAACCATCGTTTCTGCAGTCTTGCCTTCCGAGGAGGCTGTTTTCAGCTCGTTGATGGTTACGATCGTCTGGTCGCAGCTTGAAATGGAAGCCTGAACCATGTTCATTTCCTGCCTTAAGGCTTCGGCCTGTCTCTGGAACTCCTGATGCCTGGCTGCCAGATTTCGGATATCTTCACTGACTTCTGCCATATCCTTCACTCCTCAGCGACGCTTTCGATCAGGATCTGGCTTCTCTTAATACCGTGCCTGCTTCCAAAGACAGAATAGACCTTATCTCTTGCGTTCTTTTCATTCTGACTTTCGGTCTTCTTTGTGAAATTTTCCCAGGTATTTCCTGCTTTAAATTTGCCTTTAACAACAAAATTCTTCATCTTGGTCACCATTCTTGCTGTAGCTTTATTCCGACAGATGGATGATTACTATTCATTCTAGGAATCCGAGTGCTTCTTCGATTCTCCCAAGTTCGGGTCCTGTAGTGTCGGAACCTGCTAAATAGTTCTTTGAGTTCGCAAGCAGGCCTGAGCCAAGCATCTGAGTCCCAAAGTTCGTAGTCCCTATATTTACCGGAAGCTCGAAGATCTTTTCCAGAATTTCTCTTTCAGAAGGTGTCACTTTCGGGTGTACCAGAAGCCCTTTATTGGTGACAACTCCTGCCATTCCTACATTTTTCATTCCGGCAATTGTTCCCCTGTAAACCTCTACCTTGAGGGTTCTGGCAATGGCCTCAATAGCCCAGTCTGACAGTTCGGGGTGCACAAGTGCTGCGGAATCGTTCGCAAGCACAATGTTTCCGACTGCATTCAACTTACCGGGAAGGACCTCTGCCTGAACTCCTGTCAGTTCTTGCATTTCCCTGGCATCGGTTCCGTGTGAAAAAAGGAAACCGTTTGAGTTTCCTCTGGAAAGGGCTCCAACCACAACGCTTCCGTTTACAAGAGTCTCAACTACCCTTGTATCCAGCGAATCCTCAAGTATGGCACAGATCTCGGGTTTTGTCCCGGTGGGGACGAGAACAACATTTTCTGTGCAGGTTGCAAAGACCCCTATCATTGGGGTATCGTAGATGTCAATTGTTCGAATCATATTAGTTGAAGCTTCGCGTTTTATGTTATATTTTACTGGGCAAGTTCTGCCTGTAACTCCCCATCTGCGAATTTTACAGCTCTGACCCGGATGGAGAGAGGGGGTTTTTCACAGCCTTTTTCCCAGAGGCGGTCATTAATGGATTTGTCCAGCTTTACCTTTACGGACTCTACCTTCATGTGCCTTACAAGGTAACTCCTTACTTCAATAACTGCCCTGTTGGCTCTTTTCCATGTAGGTACTTTCCTTGCTGCCCTGAGGGGGATAGTATATATCTGTTCTTTTACCATGTCGTCTGCCATTTCTTTTCCCACCTTCCTCGCTTATTTTACATCCAGGCTTCTTCTTCTCCAGTGCCTGCGTCTGGGATGACTCACTACCTTCCGGTTAGTTTTTACAATAACCCACACTGGAACGCGTGTGTTCTGTTTGTGCGCCTTTGCCAGGCGCATCTTCTGTCCTTTCATGTTATGACTCAATTGGATCACACCTGTTAACTTGTAAGTAATTTAATTCTGTTAATTTCTGGTTATATCCGATAATTAGCTGATCGTGATCTTAACCCTTACATAATTGCGATTCTACCCCGCCGGATTAAACGGCAACTTTTAAACCCATATCCGGTAAATTCTATGAGGTTCTCGGTTAATCTGCAGCAGTATAAGGGTTGAATATAACTCGATTAAGGGTTGAATATAACTCGATTATCGTATAAATCTTTATTCCAGAATTTACCCTTCCGGAAGACTTCCTGATTTCCAAGCATACCTTCTTCAGGGCAGTTCTTTCCTCGAAAGCACATGGGACTGGATATGGGCAGGAAACAGTTCCTTTATTTTCTCTTCACCGTGTCTCTGCCTGATTAACTCCCTGAGTTCGGTTTCGTAGTCTGCTTTCGGAGTATTCTCACTCGGCCCCTCTTCAATTCTCAGGTAACGCTCGACAAGAATGCTCACGGTCTTTCTATTATATCCTTTCAACGGGCACATGTACTGAATTCCCAGTCGGTCTTCAATACTTCGTATCTGTGAAATTGAAAGCACAGGAACTCTGTCATCTCTTCTGGTTCCGTCAGCAATAAATTTCACTTCCGGGTCCGAAGCAAGAGTTTCTATGGCTTTTTCATGGATATAATTGATAGCGCTTTTCGGGAAACCGTCCTTCATTATTTTCTCATACGCCTTTTCCAGGATTTCCCGTTCAAGAGAGAGAACCCTGTGTGGAAAGCGCAGCTCTTTTGCAGTCTTTGCTGCCAGCTCTCCATTGGGGAGCAAACCGAAACAGCAGGTCACGAGTTCTATCTCAAAAAGCGGTTCCATCAAAAGGGCAGAGAGCGAGCTGTCCTTGCCTCCGCTAAATAGGACCGAGATTCTCATTATATTTAAACCCGGGTTATGGATGTCTTACGCTTTTTTGGCTGCATCCTCATCAGGAGCGTTTTAAGCTGTTCGTCGTCGATTTGAGACTGGAGCCTTCCACTCTGAGCAAGCGAGATCAGCTGCATTTCAAGCTGTTCCCCGAGAGCCGGCCTTGACATCTTTAGAGTTGTCAGGCGTTCTCTGGCCTCAGGGGTAAGAATTTGCCTCAGGATGGCCTGCTTCTGAGCTTCCATATCAGCTCTGGCCTGTTCCTGCTGGTAAGCTGCCTGCATGTCAGATGGCTGGTGCTGTTGTGCCTGCTGTTTCTGAATTTCTGCAAGCCGTCTCTTTCGTATTTCGTCGAGTTCGTCATCCATCGTAGGCATGGCAATCATCCAAAAAAACCGGTTTTCCGGATCAATCTGGCTTATGATTAATAATATATTTGAAAGGGATTCCGAAGAAACATCTCAGGTCCCTTTCGGAAATAACCTCTCTCAGTATTTTGCAAGTTCGGGGATTTTCTCAAGAAGCTCTTTCTTGAGTTCATTGGCTGCATTGTCAAGCATGGAACGTCCCTTTGCAGATACCGTTCTTCCGCCCTTTACCTTTTGCAGGTAACCTGCAGCCTCAAGCTGCTGTACTGCCTTTCTGGCAACCGAACCGCTGCCTTTTGCTTTGTGGCTCGGGCTTGATCCCTCGTCTTTCTTTCCGCCATATACGGAGCGGAGTCTCTCAATCCCTACTGGTCCGTCAGTATAGATTTTCCTCAGGACTGCAGCGCATCTGATATACCACCAATCGTCTCTGCTTGGAGGAAGTTCCTTGTGAACTCCGGTTTTCACGTTCTCTGCCCACTCAGGGGGAACGACATTTTCATTTTCCTTAAGAATGCCTGCAACCTTTTCGATAAGTTCCATTGCAGGGACATCAAATACTGTTGTCATGCTCTCCTCCTTTTCCTAATTACGTTATTTTTGCAGGTGCCGGGAGATAAAGCCGATTCTTCTCCCCTGCCTGCCAGAAATGCACTTATTTTCCCGAAACGAGGTAACTCTGTCTCTTTCGAGATGCCCTTGCTGGTTTTTATAGCTGGACTTATGGACTCTTAAAATTTGGGCTTGAAGGCCCGATAATGCCGGTAAACATGATTGTAGTTTAAACTGGAAAGAGGTTGATACACTTATCAGTTAATATATACATTTTTCGGTGACTGGCCTGGCAAGTGTGTTAAATAGATTATTCTTTTTTAAAGGTTTGTGCCCTGCCCGGACCTACTGAAATATAATTGATAGGCACTTTCATCAATTCTTCTAACCTTTTGACATAGTTTCTGGCGTTTTCCGGAAGCTCCTCAAAGGCTTTTACCTCGGTAAGGTCACTTTCCCAGCCAGGAAGGGCTTCGTAAACAGGCGTGCATTCAGAGAGATCCTCAGTAAGTTCCGGGGGATATTCTACATTTTCTCCCTTATATCTGTAGCAGACGCAGATCCGGATCGGGTCAAGGCCTGTCAGTACATCCAGTTTGGTCAGGGAAATTTCCGTATACCCGTTAAGAGCAATGGATTTTTTCAGGAGAGGCAGATCGAACCACCCACATCTCCTGCTCCTGCCGGTAGTTGTCCCGAATTCTCCCCCTGCTTTCTGTATCCTTTCTCCCAGTTCTCCTGTAAGCTCTGTAGGAAGCGGGCCCTCACCGACTCTTGTAATGTAAGCCTTCACTATGGCTATTACATTGTCCACTCTCGTTGGGCCCACTCCAAGGTTTGCACAGGCAGAGCCTGCGATTGTAGAAGAAGATGTCACGAATTTCTGGGTTCCATGTATAACATCGAGGTGGGTTCCCTGGGCAGCTTCAGCCATTACATGTTTATCTTCATCGAGGGCTTTGTTGATTTCCCTGGAAACGTCTGTTATATAAGCAGCAAACTGCCTGCCGAGTTCGATATATCTCTCTATAAGGGCAGGGTCTCTGACGATTTTCGGATCTCCTCCCATTGCCGCTATTTCCTTTTCCTTCTGGGGGGCAAGCTCCTCAAGTCTTGCAAGGAAGCGTTCACTGTCCACAAGTTCAGCCATGCGGATTTCATCTCTTGCTACCTTATCGATGTAAGCATAGCCTATTCCGCGTTTTGTGGTCCCTATTTTCTTTTCCCTGGATGCTTCCCTTAGCCCGTCCATTTCGATGTGGTACGGCATAATGATGCTTGTCTTCGCATCTACGCCAAGCTTTCCGGCGTTTACTTTTATGCCGTGATTCTCAAACATTGTAATTTCTTCGGCCAGAACTTCAGGGTTCAGGACAACCCCAGGCCCGATCAGAACTCTGGCATCAAGCAGAATACCTGAAGGGATCAGGTGCAGTTTGTAAACCTCGTCTCCTACCCTTACCGTATGGCCTGCGTTGTTCCCTCCCTGGAAACGGGCAACAATGTCATAATCTTTTGCCAGAAGGTCGACAATCTTGCCTTTTCCCTCGTCACCGAACTGCGCGCCTGTGATTATCGTAAACATAAAGCTCTGATTCGGGCTTAACCGTTAATAACTTTTTGTTTGTCCGAATTGCGCCTCGCCCGAATTTCGCTTCCCGAATTGCGCCTCGCCCGAATTGCGCCTCGCCCGAATTGCGCCTCGGGAGTACGCTGTCCTTTTCGCTTCGCTCAAGAGGACTAATTTTTAAAGTCATCGTTTTTCAGTGTAATATAGAATATAGAAATAGGGGCACAATTTCTTCCCGGCGGTGGGTTTTTTCCGTGGCCGCAAGCAGAGAAAACAGCAGCGGAATTTAGAAGAATGAGCCTCTGAAAATCAGCAGGCTAAGAAGCATGAGTATTATTGCGAGGATTGCTGCGGTTTTTGCACTTTCTTTATCGCTTCCGAAGATGATGGGGATCGGGCCGAGCATAATTACTCCTCCAGCCTTGATTTTTGATTCAGCTTTTCCAGGAGGCTTCTCATGGGATAGCTTCTCGAAATCCGGGGTATTTTCAAAATCTGCTTCTCTTCCGAATGGGTCCGCTCTTTTTGAGTGGTTCTGCCTTGATTCGGAGTCCTGGAACATGCTTAGAGCTATGCCGGTTATAATTAGCAAAAATCCGATGAGTATTGTGAAAATTCCAATCAAAAAAAGCATACTTCCGATCAACGTTTCGTTTTCCACAGGAATAAATAAAGAATCGTTACTAATAATCCAATCCCCAGCATGTTTGTTGTAATCTCAGGAGAGGAACCGAAAGCTATCGGGATTGGGCCTAGCATAATTAATCCGCCCATCTGGCTGCTTGCAGGATGCTGTAATGTCGTAAGAATTACACCTAATAATAGTATGATGAAGCCGATAAATGTGACTGTTGCGCCTACTCTTAGAAAATCTTCACATATACGCATGTGGGATGATATAATGCTTTTATTATTAAATATATTCTTTTGATTTCTTACGTATGTGATGTCTTTAGTCCGATTTTTATCTAAATTGGCAAATTATATATAAAGTGTCCAGTGACTGCCTCTCAAAAAAGGGAATTTGCGGTTGTCTTTATCGATTTATACGGGGTTGACCCCTTCCGGCCAAATTTTCCTTTCGATGTGGGAAAAAGCTTATCTGCTCTTGCCTTCTCCGGTCAGTGCTGCGTTTGAGTCCGGTGTAATTTGTTTTTTATGTCTTCCGGTTTCTTCCGGGGAGATTTGCCGGAAGCCGGAGAATCGGTAGTTGTGCACAATATAAATAAGGAAATACGATGTCTGGAAGTATACAAAAAATCGATATAATATAGGTGGGTATCAGAAAGCAATCTAATAGAGGTTAAAAATGGGCCGCAGGTGTTGCAGGAACTTATATATGCCTCTTTTATATTTGTATATGTATATTAATTCACGACATTTTAATATATGTTGTTAAAATGATAAGAGAATCTTTTAAATGGCATTTTAACCTTTGATATGTGTGAGTTATCCTGTACGGGTGATTTTATGAAAAGGATCGTTCTTTTCCTGATTTCCCGTTTTCAGGCTTTTATTCTTTTGTAAAAGCCAGGGATATAATAAATCCCTGAGATGCATAAATAACCTGATAACCGATCCACAGATCAAACGCTTGAAGCTTGATTAATCACTACCTAATAACCTGCAAAGCAATAAATTCGCAAGCAAATTTACCTTTAAATCAACTGATCCACAAAAATGATTCCTAAGTAAATTAACCTCCAAATTGTGATATGAAATCAATTTTATACGACAAAAAAGGTGTTTTCAAATGTCAGAAGACGGTGCAATAAGATCTTCCATGGAAGATATCAAAACAAGGATAGAATATCAGCTTGAGTGCGGGGAGATCAATGCTGAAGACGTGAAGTCTCTCTTAACCGAAATAGAAATCATGAAAGTCCAGAATGAGAACATGAAGGCCCGGCTCCTTGAAGCAAGCGTAGCAACAGGCAGGCACCTTCAGGAAATCAGTAAATTAAAAGCTCATCTGGAGCAGCTTACCGAGCCCCCTCTCTTTATTGCAACTATTCTTGAGGTGAATGGGGAAATTGCTCTTATCAGGCAGCACGGAAATAACCAGGAAGTTCTCACCCAGATCCCTGAGGAGTGCCTCGGAAAGATCGAGCCCGGAATGAGGGTGGCTGTAAACGGGGCTTACTCAATTATCTCCATAGTTAGCAGGGCTGCCGATGTTCGGGCTCAGGTTATGGAACTCATTAACTCTCCCGGTGTAGACTATAGCATGATTGGAGGGCTTGACGAGGTACTCCAGGAAGTTCGGGAAAGCGTCGAATTGCCGCTTACAGAACCCGAACTTTTCGAGGATCTGGGAATCGAACCCCCCTCAGGTGTCCTGCTTCACGGTGCTCCGGGTACGGGCAAGACCCTGATTGCAAAGGCTATAGCCTCTCAGGCAAAAGCAACTTTCATCCGAATGTCAGGCTCTGATCTTGTCCAGAAGTTCGTAGGTGAGGGCTCAAGGCTTGTTAAGGATATTTTCCAGCTTGCCAGGGACAAGTCCCCAAGTATCCTCTTTATAGATGAAATCGATGCTGTTGGCAGCATGAGGACTTATGACGGGACCAGTGGTTCGGCAGAGGTAAACAGGACAATGCTTCAGCTCCTTGCGGAGATGGACGGCTTTGATCCCAAAGGCAATGTAAAAGTGGTTGCTGCAACCAACAGGATTGACCTTCTTGATCCTGCTCTCATGAGGCCTGGCAGGTTTGACCGGTCCATTGAAATTCCGCTTCCTGATGAGGGGGGCAGGGTTGAAATTCTTAAGATCCATACCCGCAAGATGAACCTTTCCGATGATGTGGATTTTGAGAAACTCGCAAAAGTCATGAATGGTATGAGCGGGGCAGAGATTAGTGTCATTACCAAAGAAGCCGGAATCTTCGTGCTGCGCAGGCGCGGCAAACAGATCACCATGGCAGACTTCCTGAAAGCCTATGAAAAGGTCGTAAACGTTCAGGAATCCTCAATTCCTCAGGCCATGTTCGTATAACAGGTCCTGAAGCTGAAACGGGAGGCCTCCTTCAAGCTGAATGAGAACTTTCCTTCAGTTGTGCCGGATAGGAACAAAAGTTCTCCCGGCAACTTTTCTATTTTTACTTTTTTCACAAATGAGACGAAAGGTTTATATTTTATAAATTACTTGAAGGTATGCTGCCTGAGAGACAAAGCATAATAACAACATGCTCCGATAGTGTAGCTCGGCCAATCATTCAGGACTCTCACTCCTGCGACTGGGGTTCAAATCCCCATCGGAGCACTTTTCTTTTTATATCTTTTTTTCACAATTCTTTTAGCATCTTTTTTGATCTTTATTTAGGTTTTGTAGTTGGACTCAAAACATAGTAAATCATTAAATTGATTCCCCTCAGATAAGTAGATTTAGGAGTATTAATTATTAGCTTTTAAATATTTTCGTGAAGATCGTTTTTATGGAATATATACTCTCTACCTTGACTCCATGAGTTTTAAACATATTGTCAATCCATATTGTAAGTAGTTTGGCAAAAGTAAAGCCAAGGTCGTGGGTTATTACCAGCTTGTAATAGCCGCCATAATCTGTGTAATCTACAGTATCAACCCAGTTAGTTATCTTGAGGTTAATAACCAGACCATCTATAACTTCGTTAAGATTACATTCTTCAAGAGATTTCTGAAAGTAGAACTCTATCGTATATTCTATGATTTTGTTCCGGACAAAAAGCTCACTTAATAGTTCAATATCAGCGGTTTCTATTAACGATTTAAAGGCAGTTTTTTCAATGATAACCAGTGATTTTGCCGGTCTAAGGCGTATCCAATATTTATCTTCTAGGGTTAATTCTGGACTCTGTTTTGAGCTGTTTTCCAGACTTTCCAGTGCAAATTCCAGAGTTTTTTGCTGTGTTTCAAATTTTTCGGAGTGCTTTTTTAATAGTTCCCAGTGTTTCTGCGAGATTGTGGTAGAAATGCGATGGGTATTCAAAACAATACATCCAATAATTTAATTCCTCGTTATATACTCATTAATTTTCCATGCGCATATTAAACGAATTATGCGCATACCATGTATACTTAATATGGATCACCTATTTTTACTTACGTATTTTATTCTAGCACAGCTAACAGTAAAGAATTACTGTGGGACTAAACTCTTACTTTTCCATCCACAAATTAAACGAATCATGTGCAGTCTGCACATACGTTATCTGGATAACCTATTTTTACCTGCGTATTCTATTTTAGCACATGTTATGACATTTTGACATGACAACTCTCAATTCAGAGAATAGGTGATAAAAAGATGGATCTCAAAGATTTATTAAACAAAGTATCAACTTCTTTAAATGGTAAATCAATGGCAGGACTTCTGTTTAAAAAAGCTCGTATCAATAATGGAAAGGGCAGAGAAGTGGGAGATATTTTAGGTTGGGATTGCATAGTCCGTGCAGAAGATGGAACTTGCTTTTCATTTTATGTAGCTCAACCTCCAAATATAGGGATGACACAGCCGGTACAAATACAATGTCCTCTTGGGATAAGGATTATTCCTTCTTACAAAATTGACATTGAGGAAGCAATCAAAATTCTAAATAAAAGAGATTGTGGGGATACGTTTGTAGATGTTAAACTCTCTTGGCCATTGGTACCCGATTGCAATGAACCATATTGGCATTTTAGGCTAACTTTTGGGAATGAAGTTTTTATCGGTGCAAATACTGGTGTTGGTGGTTGCCACAAATTCAAGGAACTTTTAAGTAACACACAAAAAATGGAAATGACTAATACAAAAATTAGTGATATAAATATTAAAGTTGGTGAGAGGACAAAAGTTGAACTAGAAGACAATGGTGGATCAACTGGTTATTCTTGGGTTATTGGTCACAAACCAGATTCTCTCTGGCTCATAGAATCTTATTATATACCTCCTGAATACCCAATACCGGGTAAACCTGGAACAAGAGTTTTCACATTCTATGGTGCTGAAAAATGTCAGGATTCAATCCAATTCATTCATGTACAACTATGGAATAAAGAAAGTGCAGAGATCATAGATTGTGCAGTCAAAATAAATCAATGAGTAAGTGGTTTTACAATATTTTAAGCCTGTTACGGAATAACCTATACAACATATGAGCTTATCCCAAAATTCATTTTAATCTCAATTCTCAGAATTATTCAGGATTGCTTCCATAATCAGAAGCTCTTGGTTGCTTAAAATATGAGACTAAAGAAGCAAATTTTGGGTTTTGGGATAAGCTCAAGATGATATCTTATTGAGGTTTCACATGGAATCTCTTGATAGTGTTTTGAAATTGAATGAACCGAACTATTGTTTACTGCCATGCATACGACGGTATAAAGCAGATCTTTATAGGTAAGTGAACCATTGATCTGGATGCTGATATTATCAGTTAGAGGTTTTAGAACAGTATTAATACACTCTTTTGGTCTTAATTCGAGTTTAGAATCGCTCCGTGAATTGTATGGTAGAAATAATATAAGGTGACGTTTTTACCGCATATAATGCTATCGGAAACTTTCATAGATCCAAGGAACTCAAATTTAGAGAAGTACTGAGGTTACCAATTGCTAATTTTTAAGTATTTTCATGAAAATCGTCTTTGTAGAATATGTGCTATCCGTCTTGACCCCATAAGCTGTAAACATGTTTTCAATCCATATTGTAACTAGTTTGGCAAAACTAATGCCAAGATCATAGGTTATTATCAGCTTATAATGGCTGCCATAATCTGTATAATCTATAGTATCAACCCAGTTAGTTATTTTGAGATTGATGACTAGCCCATCTATAACTTCTTTTAGATTACATTCCTTAAGAGACTTTTGAAAGTAGAGCTCTATTGTATATTCTATGGTTTTATCCCTGAGAAAAAGCTCCTCTAACAGCTCAATATCAGTAGTTTCTATTAGATATTTAAAGGCAGTTTTTTCGATGATAACCAGTGATTTTGCCGGTTTAAGGCGTATCCAATATTTTTCTTCCAGGGTTAATTATGGAATCATTCTTGAGCTATTTTTCCAGATTTTCCAGTGCAAGTTCCAGGGCTTTTTGCTATGTTTCATATTTTTCGGAGTGTTTTTTTTAATAGTTCCCAATGTTTCTGCGAGATTGTGGTAGAAATTCGGCGGGTATTCAAATATTATCTTCTGTAATTTCATCTTTCTTCTTAAACTCGTTATTCTTTCAATACGTATATCAAGCGAATTATACGCATACTAAATGTACATTATCTGCATTACTTATTTGTACTTAAGTATTTTATTCTATCACAGTACCCAGTAAAAAATTACTATGAGACTAAATTCATTACTTTTTTCATCTGCATTTTAAAAGGATATGTGTATCCTACACATACGTTATCTGGATAACCTATTTTTATCTGCGTATTCTGTTTGAGTACAATCTACAGCAAAAAATTGATGTGAGATTTACACAGTCAATGTAAAAATTTTAGGTGTTTATCATGAAGGCAACAGAGATTATGGAGCAGACTGAAGGAGATGCCAATATTTGCATTGCAGTCCTTGATGGTCCGGTCGACCTAAATCATCCCTGTTTCGATAAAGCCAAAATAACCCAATTAGAGACTTTAGTTTCAGGCGTTACCGAGGATGGGCCAAGTGCGCACCACGGAACTCATGTTGCCAGCTTAATCTTTGGCCAACATGACAGCCCTATCCATGGTATTTCGCCCGGCTGTCGTGGACTCATCATTCCTGTTTTTGCGGATGGGCCTGATGATTCAATTACGCCCTGTTCTCAGATTGATCTCGCTCACGCCATCACACAAGCTGTTGAACAAGGAGCTCATGTAATAAACATCAGTGGCGGTCAACTTGTTTCCTCTGGCGACCCTCACCCTCTACTTGACAAGGCTGTTAGTCTCTGCGCCAAAAACGGCGTTTTAATCATTGCAGCTGTGGGAAATGACGGATGTCAATGCCTCCATGTGCCAGCCGCCATTTCCTCTACCCTCGCGGTAGGGGCAATGGATGCTCAGGGATTACCTCTCAACTTTAGTAATTGGGGGCAGGCGTACCAAAATAATGGTATTCTCGCACTTGGTGAAAAATTACTGGGAGCTGTACCTGGTGGCGGTGTTACCACCAAAAGCGGTACCAGCTTTGCCACTCCGATCGTTTCTGGTATTGTTGCTTTGTTGTTGAGCATCCAGATACAAAGAGGAGACAAAACTGACCCTTTCACCGTGCGGGAAGCAATTCTCCAGAGTGCTCACCCTTGTTTTCCATCCGAAGGTTTAGATTGTTCTCGCCATCTAAGAGGTCGTCTCAACATTGGAGGGGCATATAATCTTGTCACGAAGAAACAGCTAGCTGTGACTGATAGTAATAATTCGGTACAACAAATTCAGGGAAATGCAAGCATAGGACTGGTGGAATCTTCCAAACGACTGCCTGTTCTTGGCGTGCTGAATGCGGAGTTTACAACACATAATCCAGAGATAACAACACCCTCGGCTCAGAATTTTACTTTGGACGCAATGAAAGCTCTGGAAAATCCTGATTCTATTGAGCTAAAGTCGATAGATAAAGAGAAGAACGAACAAACGAAAAACCAGATACAGGAGAAGAATATGGCTGAAGTTATAGACAAAACATGTGGTTGTCCAAAAAAGCAGACAAAGACTGAGGAAATGAACGAGCTTAACGACCAAACAAGTGATGGTACTGGAATTACAGGGTCCCATGTACATGCATCTGATGTACAAGCGGCGGAATCAACAATGCCAAACGAGGCAACTACACCGTCTGTCATGCCCTCGGAAGTCCCTCCATCTGCGTGTTCTACGTGTGGAAAACAGTCCCTGGTATATGCCCTTGGCACACTTGGTTACGACTTCGGGAGCGAGGCGAGGCGAGATGCTTTTGTCCAGAGCATGGAGGGCGATTGGCCTAACCCAGACGACCCAGCTCAACTGCTGACCCACCTTGAGGAAAATCCCGAGTATGCGGAGTCCCTTATATGGACTCTCGAGATTGAGAGTAATCCTGTTTATGCAATCCGTCCTATAGGCAGTTTTGCCTCAATCACTTACAAGCAGCTAAGCAAATTTCTGAAGGAACAACAGACCGAAGGGGTTGAGAGAGTGTCAATTCCAGGGGTCATTGCAGGAAAAGTAAAACTCCTTTCGGGTCAGGTGGTGCCAGTCATTATTCCGGAGTTGAGGGGGATGTGCAGCTGGTCTACAGACGCCTTGGTACATGAAGTGGTACTTGCTGTGATCGGCCCGTTGCCTGAAAGTAACGATGAAATAGAACTGGCGGCACACTTAGAGATGAAAGCACAAGTGGAAGCAGGTGTTCGTAACTTCTCGGAGAGGGTGTATTACGAGTTAATGAACCTGGGCCGGGCTTCACAGGAGCGGGCAATGAATTTTGCCGGGACAAACGCGTACCAGCCGGCGTCCATCTTTAAGCAAATGGCTATCGAGAACCTGACGCTGGATAATATTGAGACGGAACGAAGCCCTGCTCTGCAGGCCAGATTCGGATTGCTGGGATGTGAAGCTGACGTTCTTCGACCCGGCCAATCGTCTTACTGTCGCCAGAAAGGTGTATCGTTTTACCATCGATGTGAGTGACGTGGTGCCTGTTACAGTTGGAAAGGTACGGTTCTGGTCGGTGTACTAAGCCGGAGCTATTTGATTACGTGCCACCAAAGGATTTCGTCACCTTTGGTGGCACTCACGAATTTGCAATCATTGTCACTATGATGAGGACGGTGATAATGAGCAGGGACAATTTGTTCCAAATCGTCGCCTGTGTGGCGATAGAATAGCTCCCTTTACGGGAAATAAACGAAAAGAGACACGGAGGAATTTGTTATGAAATTACCAAAGCAAACCAAACCTGTTATGAGAAATGCGGTGCACAGCGGACAAATCACTGGGGGCATCACCCCCTCAGATTGCAACTGCCCATCTGGTACAAATTGTATAGGTGCTTGTATAAATATACCATTTGTTGGAAAGCAGTGCGCTGGTGTTTGTTTACCAATTTGAGGAAGCAGCTTAAAGTGATGGATGGGTTGCGTCCAGACCGGTTGCAAGCTATCCAAGCTCTCATTTTTTGGGCCGCCTAAAATGTGGACGCTTTATGGTGACCAGAAGTCAGAACTCGGAGGAAATTGTTATGAAATTACCAAAGCAAGCAAAACCTGTTATGAGAAATGCGATGTATAGCCGAGAAATTACTACAACTGGGGGCATCATTCCATCAGATGAGCCATTGTATTGTGGTTGTAAGAGTAAGTGCATTGGTCTATGCATTAGCGGACATTGTCAAGGTGTGTGTATATAAGGCACTACTTAATGGTTCACGTTGGGTATGTCACAAGTGTGTTATCCGAAAGGTCGATACAACGGAAATGAGGCAAGAGTCACTTCTTCATCGTGTGGCTGCCCCAACGCCTGCATAGGCACTGGTACGCACAAAAAACAAAGAATGTCGGATGTATGAGATGCCTATAATTTAAGTAAGCTGCTTAGAGGTGATGGATGGCTAAGACCTATCCGGTTGCAAGCTATCCAAATACTCACTTTTTTGGGTGGCAAAAATGTGGGTGCTTCATGTCAACCAGAAGTCAGAACTAAGGAGAAATTTCTATGAAATTACCAAAACAAGCAAAACCTGTTCTGAGGAATGCAGCTCATAGTGGGCAAACAATTGGACATATCATGCTCTCGGAATTGGCCCTAAGTTGTGGCTGTTTATTGGGTACGTATTGTCCTCCTGGCAATTGTATTGGTGGATTTTATTGCCGTGGCGGCTGTAAGGTCATCTGAAAGAAAAGAGAGATGGAGGACATCTTTATGAAATTACCAAAGCAAGCAAAACCTGTTCTTCGGAATGTGGCGCATAGCAGGCAAACAGGTGGGCATATCATGCCCTCGAATTGGCCCTATAATTGTGGCTGTTTATTGGGTACGTATTGTCCCCCAGGTTTATGTTTTAATGGAAAATGCCTTGCTTGTGTGCCCCTCGTACCGCCGAGATAAACATCGTAGCATGAGACCGGTGTTCGGACTTGGGGGCATGGAACCCCCTCATTTTGAGGAAGAACACTGCTTAGAAGTTATGGATGGGTTGAGGCCAGACCGGCTGCAAGCTATCCAAAACCTCATTTATTGGGAAGCCAAAAATATGGTTGCCTCATGGCGGCCAGAAGTCAGAACTAGTGCTGCGATTCCAAAGTATGTTCATAAAACCTTGGTTTTTGATTTGTCTGTTGATTAACTAATTTCCCTCTAAACAAGGGACTTATTTTGGAATCGATGCACTAGGAGGAAATTGTCATGAAATTACCAAAGCAAGCAAGACCTGTTATGAGGAATGCGGTGTACAGCGGGCAAACCATTGTGAGCATCACACCCTCGGGACTCATAGACACGTGCTGTTTGCCAGGAATTGTGGGTACATATTGTCCGGGTGGTTGTGTAGGGCTTAGATGCCCTGGTGGCTGCAAGGTCGTAGGTACCTGATAAGCCGAGCTAAACAAACGTAGGATGGGGGCAGATGTTCGGCCTTGGGGGCACGGAACCTGCACCTTATTTTGAGGGGAGCGCTGCTTAGAAGTTATGGATAGGGTGCGGCCAGACAGGCTAAAAGCTATCCAAGCCCTCATTTTTTGGGCAGCCCAAAATGTGGACGTTTTATGGCGGTCAGAAGCCAGAACTAAGGACTTGTCACAAAACAACATCTGCATATTTTTGATTGGATATCTTGATTTTCAAGATCAAGATAGCTAATCAAAGTTTCAATAAATAATAAGTTGCATAGGTTATTTCGTTGCGGGCACTAAAGAGGAATTTTTATGAGACTACCAACACGGGCAAAACCTGTTATGAGAAAGGCCAGTACGGCAAAAATAGGGGCCGGAGTCGGTCAGTCTGATGATTGCCAAGAGCGCTGCAACAAACTGCGAGGAGTTGCGTGGAGTACGTGCTTGGCGATGTGCAAATCAGGGTATTAAGGCACAACTTAACGGCTTGCATGCCGGATCAGCTAAAGGATTTACAGAATATGACTACACTTGCGGCTGGTCCTAATGCAAGCAAAGTGAGTGGTGGCAGTTCGTGCTTTTTAGCACGGGTATACGCGACTGATTATTTGGCAAATATGATGAAATAGACTGCCTAAGTTATGGATAACTACTACCGGTCCGGTTGCAAGCTATCTAAATATTTTTTTGAGTAGCCCAAAATATGGGTGCCTCATGGCGGCAAGAAGTCAAAATTAAGGAGGAAGTCTTTATGAAACTGCCTAAACAAGCAAAACCTATTATGAGGACTGCGGCGCATAACGGGCAAACAATTGGACTTATCGCGTCCTCTAAATTGCCCTTAAGCTGTGGCTGTTTATTAGGAACTTATTGTCCTCCGGGCAATTGTATTGGTGGATTTTATTGCCGTGGCGGCTGTAAGGTCATCTAAATGATGAGATATGGAGGAGTTTGTTAGGAAATTACCAAAGCAAGCAAGACCTGTTATAAGAAGTGCGACGCATAGCCGAGAAGTTACTACAACTGGGAGCATCATTCCATCGGATCAAAGTTGTGGATGTAAACATACATGCATTGGTTTCTGCATTCAAGGACATTGTCAAGGTGTGTGTGCATAAGGCAATACTTAGCGGTTTGCAGCCGGATCAGTTAAAAAATTAACAGAAAATTACTCACTTGCGGCTGGTCCTAATGCAAGGAAGTGAATGGTATAAGTTCGTGTTTTTTAGCATGAAATCCGCCACTGATTATTTAGCATAAATATGAAATGGACTGCTAGAGGTGAGGGATAGCTACGACTTGTCCGGTTGCAAGCTATTCAAATCCTCATTTTTTCGCAGTTCAAAATATGGATTTTCATGGCGGCAGAATAGCTCCCTTTACGGAAAATAAACGAAAAGAAATACGGAGGAAGTATTTATGAAATTACCAAAACAAGCAAAATCTGTTATGAGAAAGAGCAGTACGGCGAGTATCGAGGCAAGAGTCAGTCAGTCTGGCGGCGGTCTTTGCGAAACAAGTTGCAACCTAATACCAAATTCTACTGCAAAGGCTGTTTGCCAGGCTCTGTGCGGGATTCTCTAATATCGAATTCTGCAGTACAGACAACTTGTGATTTAATACGATGTAATCTGGGGCAGAAGTCCATGCTAAAAAGCATGATATATGTACAAGATTATTTGGTAAATTTGATGAAATTGACTGCTTATGGCCATGAATAGCTACGACCGGACCAACTGCAAGCTATCTAAACACTCATTTTTTGGGCAGCCAAAAATCTGGGTGCCTCATGGTGACCAGGAGTCAAAACTAGGAGAAATTGTTATGAAATTACCAACGCAGGCAAAACCTATTATGAGAATGTCAGTACAGCAAGAATTGAGTAAAGCGTAAATTCCTCAGTTAACATCGGGTGTTTATCTACTTAGCTCGTCCCAAAACTTGATTTAACCTTATTATTGCTGCTAAGTACCCACCGCGAAATAACTTAAGCCCATTTTTACACTGTACTTTGCCATTTTCATAAGCATTCCCATCGATTTTGCTCCAAAATAATAATGTGTTACTTCATGCGTCATCGGTTAAGCATTAGATAATCACTTCTACATGCGTTTTTATAATAATAATTTAAATATTAGTGTATATATGTCTCCTCATCCCCCACCTACTCTTGAAGACTCTCTTCGGGAAATGTTTCCCGAAGAGTGGTTAAGGCAAACTGCCAAAGAAACTGGTCTCATAGTACGTGAGCGTAAAATTGACCCTGTCATCATCTTTTGGGTTTTAACTCTCAGTTTTGGTGTACGCTTGCAGCGTACACTTGCCAGTTTGAAAAGAGAATATGAAAAAGAATCAAATAAGACCCTAAGCGACAGCAGCTGGTACTATAGATTCACTCCAGAACTTGTGGAGTTTCTTCATCAGTGTGTTATTCATGGCATAGAAGAACTTGCAAAAGAACCCGGTAGAAAACTTAGTAAAAAACTCGAAAACTTCCAGGATGTTCTCATTCAGGACAGCACAATTGTTCGTCTTCACTCCTCTTTATCAGACAAGTTTCCGGCAGCAAGAGCAAGAACAGTAGCTGCTGGAGTAAAAGTGGGAGTTATGGTAAGTGCAGTTGCTAATGGACCTAAAACAGTTGCTCTGTACTCTGAAAAAACAGCTGAAATGAAAACATTGAAAATAGGGCCCTGGATCAAAGACCGTATTCTTCTTGTTGATCTTGGTTTTTACAAAAGCCAAATGTTTGCAAGAGTTGAGGAAAATGGAGGATATTTTGTCTCAAGAATTAGGAAGAATATGGATCCTATTCTTGTTTCTGTTGAAGAGGGACTTTCTAAGACAAAAAGCAAAGAGTTCACTGGAAAACCTGTTAGTGAGTGTATTAAGCAACTTTCAGGAAAAGATCTTGATGCTGTTGTGAAAATAAAGTTTAAAAGAAGAGCATACAAAGGCAAGCAAAAACAGGATGAGATGTGTGTACGTCTTGTTGCGGTATATAATGATGAAGATGAAAAGCACCACATATACATTACAAATATTCAGAAAGATGTTTTGAGTGCAAAAGACATTGCAAAATTATATGGAGCAAGATGGGACATAGAGCTGCTTTTCAAGGAGTTAAAAAGCAAATACGCGCTTGACGTTCTGGATACAAAGAATGTGCAGGTAATTGAGGCTCTAATATGGACAGCAATGTTGACATTAATCGTTAGCAGAAGAATTTATTCTCTTGTAAAGAACAATACGGCTCATCCTGAAAAAATGGTTCGATATACTCAAGAGAGATGGAGCATAATATTTGCTGAAAATGCATCAGATTTATTGACAGTGATTCTGCATAGATGTGGAATTGAAAGAACTTTTGAAACAGTGATGAGTGTGTACGAAAGTCAAGCATTGGATCCACATGTAAACAGAGAAAGGTTCAGAGAAGAATGGTTAGAATGAAAAGATGAACTGAAAAACACTATTGGTAGATTGAAGTAAGTTCTTAACCGATGACCAATGTGTGTTACTTAGGTTATTTCGTTACGAGCCCTAAGATTACAACTCCTATGTATGATCTGTCTTTGACTTCATATTTAGAAAATACTTTTTTACATGACTCTATCCAGCTAAAGATCCTTTCTATTGAACTTTTCTTTTTAAACTCTCTCCAATCTACTTTATTGGTCTTCCTCTACTGCTAATCAATAATTTAATATCATTCTAAAATTCAACCCTATATGAGTAAACTTAATTATACCTGAATAATTGCATTTCTCATTGAGTTATGGAATTGAAACAATGAGTACAGGAAATATCCAAGCTACTCCGGATCTTGAAAGCAAGCTTCGCGGCTACCTCTTCGGCACCGCATGTGCGGATGCCCTCGGGCGCCCTGTAGAGCATCTGACTCTTGAACAGATCAAAAAGAAATACGGAGAAAAAGGAATCCTTGAACTCCCGCCTGATTCTCCCTGGACTGATGATACCCAGTTGATGCTTGTACTTGCCAGAGGCCTGCTTCGAGGAGCAGAACTTGAACTTCCCGAGCTTATGGGCAAGATAGCAGAGGAACTGATTCTCTGGCTGGACGAGCCTGACCTGGGTGCAGGAGCAACTACCAGAGGGGCAGCCCTGAGTCTTAAGGATGGGATTCACTGGAGCAAATCCGGAATCAGCTCTAAAACCTGCGGAAGCCTCATGCGGGCTGGAATCCTCGGTTTTATTTATCGGAATGACCCTCAAAAACTGGTTAAAGTTGCTTTGATTTCAGGCAGAATTACTCACTCTCATCCGGTTTCAGACGCTGCGTCTATTGCAGGGGCATATGCAGTGAAACTGGCCCTTGATGGAGTGGAACCCGAGAAAATGCTTGAACCTCTTCTTGAGGTAACCGAAGGAATCTCTCAGGAATTCACTGACGCCCTGGAAGTTTCTTATGAAATCTCTCACAGTGGCATGGGGGATGGAGAGGCGCTGAAGAAACTCGGGCAGGGCTGGTATGCGGATGAAACCTTTGCCCTTGCATACTTCTGCACTTTGCGTTATCCGAAAGACTACAAAAAAGCAGTGCAGACCGCAGTGAATATTACCGGGGACTCTGACTCGGTTGCAAGTGTGGCAGGGGGCATTCTTGGAGCCAGGCTGGGAATTGAAGCCATACCCGTTTCCTGGGTTGAAGCACTTAAGGAGAAGGAAAAACTGGAGGGAATTGTTGGGCCTCTGCTTGAAAAGTACTTTCAGGTTTCAGGAACTACATTGAGGTCTTGAAAATGGATTTTTCAGAACAAGATGTTTATTCCGAACAAGATACTTTTTCCAAAAAAGGCGTTTACTGTCTGATATTCGAGAACCGTGCCTGTAAACTTGAGATCGGAAAAAAAGGTGAGTTCTCGTTCCATGCAGGCTTTCATATATACGTGGGTTCAGCTCTCGGCTCAGGGGGCTTGAAAAGGGTGAAAAGGCACATTAATCTTTCCCGAAACAGAGACCGGAATCCCAGATGGCATGTAGATTATCTTCATCTGAACCCTTCTTTCAGGCTGGTCTCGGCAGTCTATGCCTTTACTTCTGCCAGGCTTGAATGTGCGCTTGCCAGCAGGATAGGAAGGGATTCGGTATCCGGCTTCGGGTGTACGGATTGTGCCTGTAATTCTCATCTTTTTTACCGAAAGGAAAATCCTTTTCCTGAGATCAACGAAGCTTTTGAAGCTCTGGGGCTTTCTGCCCTTGTGCTTGAACTTTAAACCTTCCAGTCTTAAACCTCTTTTTTCTCTGGTACTAACAGGAAAGCTTAAGGTAAAACAGGATTTTATCTAACTTATCAAAATTATCGAACTTATCAAAAATTGGTTTATTTGATCAGGGGATGTCTAATGGAACAGTTCTCTTTTATTGCCTGCATGCCTGACAGACCCGGAGCATTGCACAGGGCAGCCGAAATTATCACGCGGCACGAAGGAAACATTAACAGGATTCAGTATGACCGCAGGATCGACAGGCATACCGTCTTTTTTGAGGTGACTGCTGTTTCCCAGGCTTATGAAAAAATCCGTGAAGAACTGGAGAAAATAGGTTATTTCCAGACTTTCCTGCAGCCCATAGCTTTCCTGAAGTTCTATGTCTATCTACCGAACCGTCCAGGGGCTTTATTTGATTTCCTGAATTCTATAACCTCGTCGACGGCAAACATTACTTTTCTTGATTTTGATGACCGGGGACAGCATCCTGAAAGGCTTGTGGTAGGCCTTAATATCGAAAATACCGACATGATAGATGCCCTTCTGAACCAGCTCAAGTCCGGCTACAGGCTCGAGATTCTGGAGTACGATACTACCGGGGAGAAACTTGACGATACGGTATTTTATCTTCGGTTGGCTCAGAGACTCAGGTCATTCATTGGAAGTGCTGAAGATGCTTTTTTGATGAGGTTCCTGCAAGATATTAACCATATTGCTCAGGAACTTTCGAACCTTCGGAAAGACCCTATCGAGGTTTTCGAAAGTATTCTGAAAGTCGGCGATTGCCTTAACCGGACGTCGGGAGAGAATTTTTACGCTGATGTACAGAGGGTCAGAGTAAAAGACGATACCGAGCTCTTCTGTTTTCAGCTTCCCTGCGGTGGAAATATCTATTTCTTCGATACTCCTTCCGAAAGAGTCATGATTGATACCGGTTATGGGATCTATTACCAGGACGTCGTGAATATGCTCCAGCATTACGGGCTTGGGGATTTAAGCCGGCTTAGCAGGATTTATATTACTCACGCTGATGCCGATCACTGTGGGGCTGCAGGCTGTTTTCCGGTCCCATCCTATCTTAATCGCGAAACTTTTATGGTTACGCGGGAAACCAGCAGAGCCTATGGATCCAGCAACCAGGGTTGTATTCTGGAAGAGGTTTATACGAAGATAATTAACCTTTTTTCCAGGTTTACTCCCCCTTCAAATATAGTGCTCTTTCCCGAAATTTCCCGGTCAGGCGAATCAATCGAAAAGCGAGGTTCATTTCCTGTCATTGCTCGATTTAAGATCGGAAGCCTTGACTTTGAAGCCCTTGCAGGGCTGGGCGGACATATGCATGGAGAAATTTTCTATCTCTGCCCTGAAGAGGGGCTGGTTTTTCCTGAGGACGCGGTGATCAATTTCAGAAGCTTGAGCCCTGATAGGACAGAATATAATGTTCTGGCTGATTACCTTATGACCTCTGTAAATGTTGATAGCAAGCTTGCCCGGGAAGAGCGAAATGCCCTCCTTTCCCTCATCTCCGAGATTGACGGAGAACTCGCCGAAAAAGGTAAAAAATGCCTGGTCTGCTGTGGGCATGGTTCAATATCCGTACTGGAGGATGGAAAACTTATCGAATACACAGATTCAGAGAGGTATATTGCAGGACAAAGAGGCACTTCTGTCTCTCAAAAGGTTTGATGAAAAGTAAAAATGGATAATTTCGATGAATTTCTGATTTTAGGAGCAATTTTTATAATTTTTTATAAATAGAGCTCATCCCAAAAACAATTTTATTCTCAATCAGTAAGAGTTTCAGAAATAATTCTCATGATCAGAAACCTTGATTAATTATTCAGAATACGAGATTCAGAGAAACAATTTTGAGTTATGGGGTCAGTTCAATTATACAAATAAATGCTTAATCATATAATTTGGAACTAATTTTTCTGCTACTGGAAATTCTCCTCCAGATTGATGTTACTTACCGGACAGATGTTGCAAAGAAAGTGGGGAAAGTGGAATGAAAATTTTGAGGTAAGCATGCTGTAAAATAAATGCGAGGGGTGCGATTTGAACGCACGAATTCCTACGAAAATGGGTCCTAAGCCCATCGCCTTTGACCTGGCTGGGCAACCCTCGCACTGATGTTGGTTTTTATTTGATATAAAAATAAGAAAAGAAAAGCTTATATTTTTTATTTGAGAACTATTAAATGCGCCGACCGGGATTCGAACCCGGGTTTTGGGCTTGGAAGGCCCAAGTCATAGCCACTAGACCATCAACGCGAACTGTAACACATCTAGTGGTATTTGTTATATATATTCTTTTCGCTCTTATCGTTGCGCCACCCGAGTTCCGCTTCGGGATCACAGGAAATCGGAGATTTTCTGGGAGTTGCGATGTAATCGCAACAGCACGGTGTCCTTCTCGCTGCGCTCTAGAGGACTAACTGAAAGGACTTATTCACGAAATTACAGTTCCGTGATTTCCATGTTTTTCGGGGTTGCGGAATCTGGAGTAAGTTTCTCTGCACAGTCCGTGTTTTTCGTGATTATGGAAATTGGGTGAGCTAGTGTAGAATCAGTTCAAAACTATACAATGAGGGGTTAGAGCTAGATATGATCAATATGTCAATCTGGATGTAACGAGTGCAGAAGTTACAAAGATCTAAAGATTATCTCCAATACAAAGATTATCTTCCATTCGTTATATACATTAATTTTATATAGGAAATTTTATCATATTGTCAACTCTCTTTTTCATTTAAAACTGATTTTTTAACACATATATTCTCGAGTATTACTTTTTGAATATACCTTCAACAATATTATTTTTTAATCCTGTTAAAAGCGGATTTTTGTGAAATTCCCTCTGTTTTATTACTTTTTCAAAAAAAAAATACCTTTTTTCTGTGTCTATCCTTCGAAAATATTCCAGTTTGACATTTGAAGGAATATAACACTATAACTGTAAAAATAATCTTTTCATCTCAAGGACGATATTAATACTAATATTTTTTACTGTTAAGGGTGCATCTCTTATAACCCTGTTTTCTGCCGGCAATTTATTTCTCTGATAAGGGATAAATATCTCTTATACAGGACTGGATCTAAGTTCTCTAAAAGATCCTCCTCTTATCCGCTCTGGATTCAAAGCGATGCCTGAAAAAATAGTTTGATCCTGAGATGGTTCACATTGAACTCCTTATTCTGGCGTTTACAATCGGCTGGCTCCTAATTTTTGCATATCTCCTTTCGTTGCTAATAAAATATTCAGAGCTTAACAAAAAGTTAATGTAATGATCGCGTTATACGGAGTTTTAGACGAATGCAAAAGAATACACTGCTTGCACTTTCTTTTACTGCTGGCGTATTCTTTATAGGCCTGTATGGCATTGGCTCTTCGGATGGTTGTCTTGAACTATCTGAACTTCTATGTGGTCCCAGATCCATATCGGGCAACAGGTAAATTCGATGGGAAATATTAATATGGAAGCCTTGAGGTAGCCCTCAAACTGACAGTTTTTGAACTCAGGGACGAAAACGATGAGAAATTGAAAGTTCATTTAGAATATGCAGGCAACCTTCCCTTCAACCTTGCAGAAGGAAAACAGATAAGTATTATCGGAACCGGGTTTCTGAATCTACGTTTGAGGCGAACAAGATCGTTGCCTGATGCCTGATGCCTGCCCAAGTACATGGAGTAATATTGATGAATATTGAAGAGTGGGAAGAATACAGATATGTTGAATTCGGGATAAATACCTTCATTGCTCAAATGGAGGAACCCAGCTTAAAAAAAATGGTGGAACATGTCTGTAATACTGGAGGAAAGAGAATCAGACCAATTATTCTCCTTCTGTCCAGTGAGATCTGCTCAGGCTCGTATTATCAGAGCCTGGATGCAGCCCTCGCTATTGAAATGATGCATTCTGCTTCCCTCATCCATGATGACCTGCTGGATCAGGGACTTCTCAGAAGAAACCTGCCTTCCGCCCCTGAGAAATTTGGCCCGTCGAAGGCGCTTCTTTGTGGGGACTATCTCATTGCAAAGTCCATTGAGTTCATCTCTCCGTATGGGGAAAGAGTAGTTCGGGATTTCGGAAACGCCGCGATGGATATGGCTGAAGGAGAAGTCCTTGACCTGAGGCTTGATAAGGATAATTTAGGGGAAAGCAACTATTTCGAGTGCATTTACAAGAAAACGGCCTCTCTGTTTGCGATCAGTGCTTCCATAGGGGCATATACGGGAGGGGCTGATGAAGCCCTGGCCGGGCGTTTTAACGTCTTTGGGAATTCCCTGGGAACTGCATACCAGATTGTTGACGACCTTCTTGAATTTCTGGAAGTGGTCGAAGGCAAGGAATCAAAATTCACATCTGAAACTCTGCCGCACGTTTACATGAAGGACATGTCAAAGGAAGAAGCAATACAAAAGTCTGTAGATGCAGTAAAACTGCACGTTAATGCCGCAAAAGAGACCCTTCTGACATTCAAAGCATGTCCGGCAAGGGATAAGCTTTTCCAGATTACCGATTATATAACTGTCGATATGCTTGAAAATGTCTAATACTTTCAGCTCCTCCTTAAAAATGAACTGGAATTCTGCCGAATCCCATGTATATAAAATGGGAAAATGATATCATTTAGTTTTTATTTAACGTAACAAGTTTTTCAACTTTTGCCACTAAATTTGCCAGGTGTATCCATGCGAGTATATGATAGTCCGGTGCTTAAGGTAAATGCCAGTACAGAAAACGAAAAAATGGTGCTCGATGCGGAAGGTCCTCTTTCCCAGCTTGCAAAACCCTTCCTGAAGCGCATAAATAATATCTTTGCGGAAGAAAAACCAATCTCAATAAATGAGAATGAGATTATTTTCTCTACATGGATCCCACCTATTCCGGGGCCTGTTTTCAGCCGGGTAGTAGGCGCTGAGATTGCAGCCATCAGGAAAAAAAGAGTTCCGGATCAGTTCTCAATAGGGATTACTGCCCGCTGTCCCAACCGCTGTATTCATTGCGGAGCAGCCGATATTAAACCGGAGAAAGAACTGACCCTGGATGAGATTTCCAATGCTGTGGACCAGAGCCTGGACCTTGGTGCTTACCTTGTTTCTTTCGATGGCGGGGAGACAATGCTCCGAGATGATCTCGTTGAGATGGTAGCCAGAGTGGATAAATCCAGGGCAATTGCCACCTGTTTTACCTCAGGATTCAGGCTTTCCGAAGAAAGGGCAAGGGAGCTTAAAGCCGCGGGCCTGTATGCCTCAAGAATCAGCATGGACAGCCCCTTCGAAGCGGAGCATGACCGCATTCGGGGGAGAAGTGGTGCATACAGGGATGCAGTCGCTGGAATCAAGAATGCGAGTGCTGCAGGAATCCTTACCGATATGTTTGTGGTTGTTTCCCCTCATAATATCGATGATCTTGAGGAATTTTACAACCTTGCGGCTGATCTTGGTATGCACGAACTCTCTATCTATGAAATCATTGCAGTCGGCCGCTGGCTTGACCACGAGGATGAGGTAATAGGGGAAAAAGATGTATACAGGCTTGAGAAATTCCAGAAAGCAATGAATTGTAAACCTGAAGGTCCCAGAGTCACCGCTTTTCCATATTTTATGGGCCCCAGCCTTTTTGGGTGCTTTGCGGGCAGACGCTGGATGCATGTTGCTTCTGACGGAGAAGTGATGCCCTGTGCCTATACTCCACTCTCCTTTGGAAATATTTGTGAAGAACCTCTGGAAGCTATCTGGAAGCGTATGGGCAAGCACAGCGAATATAAAAAGGATACTGCCTATTGTATGATGCGCAACCCTGATTTCCGGAAGAAATACATTCATACAATTCCTCAGGGCGCAAAAATTCCTTACAGACTTAAGTAACAAATTTTATGTTATTTTTCATTCCATTTTTTTAATTATTGGCCTGCAGAATGAGCCATTTTTCAGGGCTTTTTTTCAAAATACCTCTTTTTTTAACTGGAAACGGACTGGAGTTCCAATCTGAAAGTTGCATACCAGAGTCTGCATACCGGGTCTGTATCCTATCGGAGAATAGGCAAGAGTCTGTTTTAAGAGAGTTGACTTTTAACAAGGTTAAATTCCTCAAAATTAGGCTTATCAGATGAAAAATTTTCGCGCGGGGGGTAACTGAACTCCTCTTATTTCCTGCCTAAAATAGCTCTTAAATTCTTTCTTTTTACAAAAAAAGTAATTTACATGTTTTCCAGCAAAACAACAGTATATATTTTTTTAATTATATTTAATAAGTTTTATGGCCATTTTACAAATCTCATCCATGATAATTGGGGTTACGCTCTACAATTTATTTTTTGATAGTATTCAGGCAACTTCTCATCACTTAATTATATTCTACAGTTTGTATTTAATTAATTTTTACTGTTATATTTAATCTTTTGGATTTAATTCAAATATTTTGCTATTTATATTAGTCATTTTCTTAAAAAATTCTTACACCTTCTATATATAATGATCATTCATTACAATAATTTATATCTTCCTTGATAAAACCGAAGCTGTTATATAGTTCTATCACGAAGGATTTGTTAACTACCTCCATTGGAGTAGGGATTTTTAATTATTAATTTATATATTAAATTTTGAGAGACGGAGATTCACATGGCTAAAAATGAAATCTTATCTGAAATAAAAAAAGCAGAAGAGAGCGCTAAGGCAATGGTTGACGGTGCCATTGACGCTAAAAACAAGCGCATCTCCGATGCTCGGGCCGAAGCCAGGGAAATCCTGAAACAGGCCGATGTCGATGCACATAAAGCTGCACAAGACTCTTTTAAAGAAGGTGAAAAAAAGATCCTGGAGGAAAGAGATAAGATCGTCAACGATGGTGAAAAAAACGCATTAGCCATGTCCCAAAAAGCTCAAGCTAACATAGACAAATCCGTCAATTACCTTGTACAGGAGTTTGAGAGGGCGGTCCTTAATGAGTAGACCTAAGGAGATGACAAGGGCTGTCATTGTCGGGCACAAAAGCATTTTAAAAGAAACCATCGATGCATTGCATGATACTAATCTCTTTCATATTGAAGATTTTGTTGAAGACGAGTCTGGTTTTAAGATCAGCAAGCCATTTACTAACGCAGAAGAAGCCTCGAAAAAGCTTGTGAAGATCCGCTCCATCGCCAATTATTTGGGGATTGAAAGCAAAAAACCGGTAGTTCAGAAAGCTGACTCTGTTCTGCGCGACCTCGACTCGAAGCTGAATGAATTGGACAGGACAATTTCTGCTAAAACAGAAACAATTTCCAAGCTTGAAATTGAACTGAAAGACCTGGATTCCCAGAAAAAGGAAATCCTGCCTTATCTGTCCATCAGTCTTGACTTCGATTATTACCGTGGCTACGAGAGCCTCAAGGTTTTCGCGGGCAATGTTAAAGGCAGCCTGGAAGAAAGTCAGATTTCAAGCATCACCAAAGCTTACGAACTGTACTTTGACCCTCAATCAAAAGCTGTTGTACTGTTTGTAGCCAAAAACGATGCCGACAAAGTCAACGAATTACTTCAGGGTCTTGGATTCAAAGAACTTAGAGTTCCGGAACGAGGTGGTGTCCCAAGCGAGCTGTTAAGATTTATCGAACAAAAAGAAGCCGAAGTCACTAAGAGGATCGAATCCTTAAAGGCTGAGATCGACTCCTTGAAAGTCAAGTACGCCGATTTTATCCTTGCCAGCGACGAGGTCCTGAGCATCGAGAGTCAGAAAGCAGAACTGCCTCTTAGAATAGCTACATCTGCAAACGCATTTGTAATCGACGGCTGGACTCCATCTGAAGATTATGATAAGGTTGTCGGTATAGTTAACAGTGCCACTAACGGCAAGGCATACGTTACCAGCCTCGAAGTTCATGAAGAGGAAGAAGAGCATACCCCTGTCGAATACAATAACTCTAAAATAGTGGCACCGATGCAGCAGATCATGGACCTGTATTCCAGGCCCAAGTATACTGAAATTGATCCATCTTCAGCGATCTTTATTACTTTCCCGCTGATCTATGGGCTGATTCTCGGAGACATCGGATATGCATTGATACTGGGAGCAATTGCGCTGGCTATCAGAACGGCAGTAAAGTCAGATGCAGTGAAGCCTCTCATGGATATTCTAATCTATTGTCAGATATCAACACTTATCTTTGGAGTTATTTATGGTGAGTTCCTGGGATTCTCACTCGCGAGTCTGCATACAGCGCATGGAGTATTGCCAGGCCTGATTCCAGGTTGGGAAACTATCACTCTCTTTGAGGGTATCGGAGGCGAGGAATTTACTTTCCCAATTCACAGGACTCACATGGTAATGACTATGATTGGAGTAAGTGTCTTAGTAGGACTGCTTCATTTAAATTACGGGTTCTTGCTTGGATTTTCAAACATCTCCAGGCACCACGGAATGAAACATGCAGTTCTTGAAAAAGGCAGTTGGATCATTATCGAACTTGGTGCAGTCATTGCAGCTCTAGGCTATTTTGGCGGCAATTCAGTGCTCACTTATGTTGGTGCTGGTGTTCTTGTTCTCGGAATCGTGATGCTTACCATGGGTGAAGGTATCAAAGGTCCGATCGAGTTGCCATCCCTTATGGGTAATGCACTCTCATATGCCCGTATTATCGCAGTCGGTCTGTCTTCGATTTACATCGCAGGTACGGTCAATGATATTGCTTTCGGAATGATTTGGGCTGATCACTCCAAGATCGGCTTCGCAGCAGTAGCTGCAATAATCGTATTTATACTCGGACATGGTCTTAACACTGTCTTGAGTATTATCGCTCCCGGACTGCACGCACTCAGGTTGCAGTATGTAGAATTCTTCGGAAAATTCTATGAAGGCGGGGGCAAAAAATTCAACCCATTCGGATACATAAGAAAATACACGGAGGAATAAAAACATGGTAGACGCAGCAACTACAGGTTTGTTTCTGGACGCAGCAGGAATGAAAGCACTCGGTGCAGCAATCGCAATCGCAACAACTGGGTATGCATCAGCAATAGCTGAAAGAGAAATCGGTACCGCAGCAATCGGCGCAATGGCAGAAAACGAAGGATTATTCGGTAAGGGCCTGATTCTTACTGTCATTCCAGAAACCATTGTTATTTTCGGTCTCGTCGTTGCATTGCTTATCAATTCCGCTTAAATTTAAGAGCATATACGCTCTTAAATTTCTTAGAGCAGTGCTTTAAGCTTACTTGGGCGTTTTTTCCTTGCCAGGCGGGCTTGGAGCGGTTATACTGCTCTAAGTTCCCCCTTAGGTATCGTTGCACTCTAAGCAGCTTAGAGTTTTACTCTAGGCCTTTAGAGCACTTTTTTGCTCTAAATTTATTTGGAGGTGTAAGCATGGGACTAGATATCGTTGTAAAAGACATCCAGGAGGGTGCAAGAGCTGAGGTTTCCCGTATAAAAACCGAAGGCGATGCAAAGGCCTCCGAGATCATAAATGAGGCTAAAGAAGTACAGAAGAAGATGCTCGGAGACAGCCTTGCCAAGGCGGAAGAGGACCTCCAAAATCTGCACCAGCAGGTTATATCAAGTGCAAACCTGGAAGTAAAAAGAATTACGCTTAACAAACGAAAGGAACTTCTAGATAAAGTTTACGATCAGACAATTGAAACAATCAAGTCAATGCCGGCATCCAAAAAAGAAGAACTGTTGAAATATATCATCAACAAGTATGAAGCTAGCGGTGCTAGAATTTATTCTTCTAAGGCGTCAGAAGAAACCGTTAAAAAAATGACTTCACTAACACATGCTGGTAATATTGATTGCATCGGCGGCGTTGTTCTGGAAAATGAGGACCGGACAGTCAGGTTAGATTTCACATACGATTCAATCCTGAAAAACGTGTATGAGCGTTCATTGAAGCAGATATCTGACATTTTATACGGGTGATGTTCGATGCGGCTTTTGGAGAGACTCTGGGGGCAAAAACCCTCACGAAAATCCGATAAGAAGATAAAAGGCAGTTCTAACTATGCTTATGCCGTAACCCGTGTCCGCGCGATGAAGAGTAAGCTACTTCCTAAAGAGTCGTACCCCCGACTTCTAAACATGGGGATTGATGAAATTACCCGCTTTATCCAAGAGTCTGAATACAAAAACGACGTCGACGAACTGGCAATGAAATACAAAGGTGGCGATCTGGCAGAACATGCATTGAACAGAAATCTTGCCCTTACCTATGATAAGTTGGCAAGAATCACCTCTGGAGAACTTAACTACCTGGTTGTCGCATACCTGAAAAAGTATGACATCTGGAACATAAAAACACTCATACGAGGTAAAATCTACAACGCATCTGTTGAAGATATCCTTGAATCTCTGATTGCTGCCGGGGAGTTTACTTACACTTCCATGTCAGAACTTGCGGCCAAGGCCACATATCAGGAAATCATCGAGGCCCTGAAAGATACTGAGTATTACCCCCTGCTGCAGAAGTTTGACGGAACTAACCTGGCAGATATAGAAAATGAACTTGACAGAACATATTACTCAAGTCTGTTTGAATCAATCGGAGAACCAAAGTCCAAGGACCGCAAGCTCTTTGTCAAGGTCATCAAACTGGAAGTAGATGTCAAGAACTTGACTAATCTTTTCAGGCTGAAAAAAGCAGGAGTTGAGAAGCTTGATGACATCATGCCTCTCATGATTGAAGGCGGTCTTGAGCTAAAGCCCGAGAAACTGGCGGCTCTTCCGTATGAAGAGTTTGTCAATGAACTTCAAAGGACTAAGTACTGGGATGCTATTTCAGGCGTTACCGGTCCGGATACGATTTCTCTGACTACTCTTGAAGGCAGGCTCATAAGATATTATCTTGAATCAGCAACCACTTATTCGCACGTATCTCCGATCTCAATTGTCCCTATTCTGGATTATATTATCCATAAAAATAATGAGGTAACTAACCTCAGGATTATTTTCAGGGGTAAAGAGGCTGGCCTCAGTGATGATTTAATCAAAGACCAGTTGGTGGTTATCTGATGGAATTAGCAGTGATCGGAAAGAGCGATTTTGTTACAGGATTCAGGCTTGCTGGTATCAGGAAAGTTTACGAAGCTACTGATACCACGGCCATCGAGTCCGCGGTAAAATCTGTGCTTCAGGATAAGAGTGTCGGGATTATTGTAATGCATAATGATGACATTGGTAATCTGCCGGAAATTTTAAGGAAAGACTTGAATGAGTCTGTCCAGCCCACAGTAGTAGCCCTGGGAGGCAGCGGAGCAGGCTCTATGAGTTTAAGATCAAAAATAAAACAAGCTGTAGGTGTTGATCTGTGGAAGTAAAAGGTGAAATTTATCGTGTGGCTGGGCCTGTCGTCACCGCTATCGGCTTGCAGGCAAGAATGTATGACCTGGTCAAAGTCGGTAATGAAGGGTTGATGGGTGAAGTCATCCAGATAGTTGGGGACAAGACCATCATCCAGGTATACGAAGAGACGGGAGGTGTCAGGCCAGGGGAGCCCTGTGTATCTACAGGGAGACCTCTTACCGTGGAACTTGGCCCGGGTATTCTTTCCAGTATTTATGATGGGGTTCAAAGGCCTCTGCACGTCCTGCTTGAAAAGATGGGCAGCTTCATCAAGAGAGGTGTCAGCGCAGACGGACTTGACCACAAAAAAATCTGGGAATTCAAACCTGTTGTCAAGAAGGGAGATGTTGTAAAAGGTGGAGAAATAATCGGAGTTGTTCAGGAAACAATAAATCTTGAACACAAGATCATGGTGCCCCCGGATATCTCAGGTACAGTCGCTGATATTAAGAGCGGAAACTTCACTGTTATGGACACTATCTGTACCCTGACTGACGGGACCGAGCTGCAAATGATGCAGAGATGGCCTGTTCGCAGACCCCGGCCTGTGGCGAAAAAACTACTTCCCACAAAGCCACTGGTCACAGGACAGAGAATCCTTGACGGGCTTTTCCCTGTAGCAAAAGGCGGAACTGCTGCAATTCCAGGACCTTTCGGATCTGGCAAGACAGTTACCCAGCAGCAGCTTGCAAAATGGAGTGACACCGAAATTGTGGTCTACGTTGGTTGTGGGGAACGAGGAAACGAAATGGCAGACGTTCTGCATGACTTCCCGGAACTCGAAGACCCGCAGAGCGGAAGGCCGCTCATGGAGCGTACTATCCTTATAGCCAACACTTCAAACATGCCAGTGGCTGCAAGAGAAGCATCTGTGTACACCGGGATCACTATTGCGGAATACTTCCGTGACATGGGGTTCGACGTGTCCCTGATGGCAGACTCCACCTCCAGGTGGGCAGAAGCCATGAGAGAAATCTCCTCTCGTCTGGAAGAAATGCCTGGTGAAGAAGGTTATCCAGCATACCTGTCTGCAAGGCTTGCCGAATTCTATGAGCGTGCCGGTGTTGCAGAAGCCCTTTGCGGTAAAATAGGTTCAATCACTGCTATTGGAGCAGTATCCCCTCCTGGCGGTGACTTCTCAGAGCCTGTTACGCAGAACACCCTGCGTATTGTGAAAGTGTTCTGGGCTCTGGACGCCAAGTTATCTCAGAGACGTCACTTCCCGGCTATCAACTGGTTGACCAGCTATAGCCTGTACAAGGAAAGCCTCGACGGCTGGTTTACTGAGAACGTGGCTTCTGATTACGTGGCTATGAGGGAAAGGGCAATGGGAATGCTCCAGGTAGAATCCGAACTGCAGGAAATCGTGCAGCTTGTAGGTTCCGACGCTCTTCCGGATGAGCAGCAGCTCCTGCTTGAAATTACCCGTATGATCAGGGAAATCTTCCTGCAGCAGAATGCATTCCATCCAATAGATACCTATAGCCCGTTCTCTGAGCAGTACAGGATTATGCAGGCAATCATGAAGTTCGGGGACGCTGCACAGGAAGCTTTGAAATCAGGTGTCCCTGTCTCGGAAATTGTCAAGATGCCATCTAAGGATGAGCTTCCCAAGGTTAAGTTCGAGGAGAACTTCGATGCTTCTATGACCGCTGTCCTGGCAAAGATGGATAAGGAGTTTGCATCCCTGAGAGGTAGGTAAGCATGGTAAAAGAGTATAAGACAATCACTCAGATTGCAGGGCCTCTTGTCTTTGTCGAGAAAACAGAGCCTGTAGGCTATAAAGAAATCGTTAACGTCAATTTGCCTGACGGAACCACTCGCAGAGGCGAGGTGTTGGACTCTTCAACGGACATCGTGGTTGTCCAGATTTTTGAAGGTACTGGCGGCTTGAACAAAGAGTGTGGTGTGGTTTTTACAGGGGAAACTCTGAAACTTCCTGCATCCATTGACCTTCTCGGAAGGATCCTTTCAGGCGCCGGTGACCCTCTGGACGGCGGGCCCAGAATCGTGCCAGACCAGCTTCTGGACATCAACGGGGCCGCAATGAACCCATACGCCAGGCTGCCTCCAAAGGATTTCATCCAGACAGGCATCTCCACAATCGACGGGACAAACACCCTGGTTCGTGGACAGAAACTGCCTATTTTCTCAGCATCAGGTCTTCCACACAACGAAATTGCCCTGCAGATCGCAAGGCAAGCTTCTGTGCCAGGGTCCGAATCTGCTTTCGCAGTGGTCTTTGCAGCAATGGGTATCACCAATGAAGAAGCCCAGTATTTTATGAGCGACTTCGAAAAGACAGGCGCTCTGGAAAGGGCAGTTGTGTTCCTTAACCTTGCAGATGACCCTGCTGTCGAGCGTCTAATTACCCCGCGTATGGCACTCACAGCAGCCGAGTACCTGGCATACGAGCACGGCATGCACGTTCTCGTCATCCTGACTGACATTACTAATTATGCAGAAGCTCTCCGTCAGATGGGTGCCGCCCGTAATGAAGTGCCTGGCCGTCGTGGGTATCCTGGTTATATGTACACTGACCTTGCAACCCTCTATGAGCGTGCTGGTATTGTCAAGGGTGCCAAGGGATCCGTTACCCAGATTCCGATCCTTTCAATGCCCGGTGACGACATTACCCACCCGATCCCTGACCTGTCCGGGTATATCACCGAAGGCCAGATCTTGGTTGCCAGGGAACTGCACAGGAAAGGTATCTATCCACCAATCAATGTGCTGCCGTCCCTGTCGAGGCTAATGAACTCAGGTATCGGAGCAGGCAAGACAAGGGAAGACCACAAGGCTGTTTCTGACCAGATGTTCGCAGGTTATGCAGAAGGGCGTGACCTGAGAGGTCTCGTAGCTATCGTCGGTAAAGAAGCTCTGTCCGAGAGAGACTTGAAGCTTCTCGAGTTTGCTGACCTTTTCGAAAAGCACTTTGTCACCCAGGGAAGAAACGAAAACAGGACCATTGAAGAGACTCTGGACATCGGTTGGAAGATTCTCGCACACCTGCCAATAAACCAGTTGGGTAGGATTGACAACAAGTACATCGAAAAATACCATCCTGCAAAGAAAAAGGCTCAGTGATTGTAATGGCTCAGGACGTAAAACCAACTCGGTCGGAGCTGATTCAGCTCAAGAAAAAGATCAAACTCTCTGAAAGCGGGCACAAGCTCCTTAAAATGAAGAGAGATGGTCTTATTATTGAGTTCTTTAAGATCCTTAACGAGGCAAGGAACGTCAGAACCGAGCTGGACGCTGCCTACGCAAAATCGGTGGAAAAATTCAATCTCGCCTCTGCCGTGGAAGGAATGATTACCGTCAGGTCAACAGCCTTCACAGCGAAGGAATCTCCCGAAATTCAGCTTTCAGGGCACAATATCATGGGTGTCGTGGTGCCTAAGATCAGCTCTACAGGCGTCCGCAAACCCCTCACTGAAAGGGGTTATGGTATCATTGGAACAAGCTCGTACATCGATGAGACTGCAGATTCATATGAGGATCTCGTAGAAAAGATCATAATCGCAGCAGAGCTTGAGACAGCAATGAAAAGGATCCTAAATGAGATCGAGAAGACCAAAAGGCGTGTGAACGCTCTCGAATTCAAGGTCATTCCCGAACTCATAGCAACCATGAAGTATATCCGTTTCGTCCTTGAGGAGTTGGAGAGGGAGAATACGTTCCGGTTGAAGAGAATCAAGGCGAGAAACGCAGCAAAATAAGCTTAGTTTCATATGGCAACGTGTAAGGATCGACCGAACCTGGTTGAAAGAGCAGTACTTAAATTGAGTGAACCCCAAAACCAGGCCCGCCTGCTGCAGGTGGCCTGGAAGATTTCCCTCTTGATGATGGTTATGGGGTTCATTATTATCCTAAAAACAGTTACTCTAAATTTTGTGTGACCTGAACTTCAGGATGTTTTTCATATCCTATGTTCCGGCACAAATTTTTGTTTTTTGGCTTAACTGCTTCTTTTCAATCTTTTTTATTTTCCGATTAAGCGCTTTCCGAATTTTCCTTCGTTTTCGTTTGATTTTAAATTAGAAAGCTATTTTAACGACGAATATCAATCCTAATTTCATATGCAAAACGAAGCAAGGCTTCTCCATGTGACCGGTACTGTGCAAGGTGTTGGTTTTCGTCCCTTCGTATACCAGCTTGCAAAAGCTCATGGGCTGTTCGGATACGTGAAAAATCTCGGAAACCATGTGGAGATTCTTATAGAGGGAAACCCGTCTAGCCTTGAAAGTTTTCTTCAAGACCTGCCTGAAAAAAAACCTCCTCTTGCTAAAATTACTGAGATCAAAACAAAAAACGTATCTTTCTCTGCTTATTCCAAATTTATTATTGTGCCCAGTGAATCCGGAGTTTTTGAAAATTCAATTATCCCTCCTGATACGGCTATTTGCGAGGAGTGCAGGTCAGAGATCTTCAACCCTTCATCCAGGTATTATCATTATCCTTTTACAGTCTGTACGAATTGCGGTCCCCGTTATACGACAGTCCGGACTCTTCCTTATGACAGAGAAAATACTACAATGGCAGATTTTCCTCTCTGCGCGGAGTGCGAAACAGAGTATACCAATCCCCTTAATCGAAGATATCATGCCCAGCCGGTCTGCTGCCCAAAGTGCGGGCCAGAGATCTGGCTTTCTGATTCTGAAGGAAATGTACTGGCAAAGGGTTACGAAGCAATCTCAAAAGCTTCTGACTTTCTTCAGCAGGGCTCAATCCTTTCTGTCAAGGGGTTCGGAGGTTTCCATATTGCCTGCAATGCTCGAAAGGAGGAGCCCGTAAAGGAGCTTAGAAGGCGGTTGGTGCGTCCGGAGCAGCCTTTTGCTGTCATGGCAAAAAATCCTGAGGTTGTGGAGTCCTTTGCAGAGCTTGAAGGTGCAGGCAGGGAATATCTGACATCCCGCCGCCGCCCTATTACTGTACTTCCCATGTCAAAGGAATTCAACCTGGCAAAATCCGTTTCCCCCAGCCTTCACAATATAGGGGTCATGCTTCCCTATACAGGCACGCAGAACCTGCTTTTTGATCGCGTACCTGACGCTGTATATGTCATGACCTCGGCAAACCTTCCAGGAAGACCTATGGTTGTCGAAAATAAAGAAGCGCTTGAAAAACTTAAAGGGATTGTCGATCTTCACCTGCTGCATAACAGGGTTATTGCAAACAGGAACGACGATACAGTTATCCGGGTTGTAAACGGACGGGCGGCTTTTATCCGGCGTTCCAGGGGTTTCGTGCCTGAACCTGTAGAGTTGCCTTTCGAAGTCAAAGCTTCTATAGGGGTAGGGGCTGAAATGAACTCCACGGTGACTGTGGCAAAAGGAAAACTTGCCTATATCTCTCAGTATATAGGAAACACCAGTCACGTAGAAACCTTCAGGTACCACTCAGAAGTTATCAGGCATCTTATCCGTCTCACAGGAATAGAGCCTTTTCACTGGGGCTGCGACCTGCACCCTGCATTTAACACAACCCGTTTTGCGATGAAGATGGGAGGGGAAAATATACTTCAGGTTCAGCATCACCACGCCCACATGCTGGCACTTATGGCTGATAACTCCCTGCCGCTGGATTCACGGATGCTGGGAATCGCTCTTGATGGGGTTGGATACGGCGATGACGGTACAATCTGGGGAGGAGAGCTTTTCGAGTCCTCGTACTTCGGGTATGAACGCCTTGGACATTTGCTTCCTCAACCGATGCCCGGGGGAGACCTTGCATCGAAGATACCTTCAAGGATGGTTCTGGGTATTCTTTCCGAGAGGCTTGGGAGAGAAGAGCTGGAAAAGCTTCCCCTCACCTTTCCGCAAGGAGCTATGGAGTTCTCAGCAGTTATGAAACAGCTTGAAAAGGGGGTAAATGTTGTCCGAAGCAGCAGTACAGGAAGAGTACTGGATGCAGCGGCAGCACTGCTTGGAATCTGCGGAATAAGAACCTATGAAGGAGAGCCTGCAATGAAACTCGAATCTGCCGCAAGAAAGAGCACCCATGCGGTAGACCTCCCTCTGGTCGTCAAAAAAGCAGAAAAATCAGGAGTTCCTGTGCTTGACACGACCGAGCTTCTTCTGGGAGTTTATGAGCTTTCAGGAAAGTACTCTCCTGCCGATCTTGCTTTTGCGGTTGAGGAAAGCCTTGCAAAGGGAATCTCGGAACTTGCCATTTCCCTTGCCGCAAAAAGGGGCCTTGAAAAGATAGGCCTGAGTGGAGGGGTTGCCTATAATGACCATATAACTTCATGCATTGCAGGAACTGTTAGAGAAGCAGGTTTTGAATTTCTAGCTCACCGCCAGGTTCCCTGTGGGGATGGATGTATTTCCTTCGGGCAGGCTCTTGCGGCAGGCCTGAGAATAAAGCCTGAGAATAAAGCCTGAAAATATCACCTGATAAAACTTTAACGTCCTGACCTGTGAATTTCTATTTCTGAAAAAGTAAGTTAATCTTTTCCAAATCATAGGCAGATTTCGAGCTCTTTCAACATTCCTGCAATCATTTTAACTTTTTTACTCTACCTGGGGCACAAATATTCTAATTGTACTGAAATTTGGTCAGAAAGACTGAAATACAAAATTAAATAAATGATCCATGCTTAGATAGGAGAGGGAGCATAAATGGGGCTAGGTAGTATACGTATTAGAGTCGTAACAAGCAGGGATGAAATTCTCGGCCTGGGGGCAGAGGAGAAGGCAGTACACCTTGCTTTTAGACCTTCGGACAGGGATCTTTTTAGTCTGGTCAAGACATGTCCCGGGATAGAACTGCTTCAACTTCCCGCATCTTCCTATGAAGGGCTTTCTAAATTTATCAAGATGTACCTTGCTTCTTCAGGTATTCATCTGGTGAAGGGAGATGTGAGCGGGCACTGGCATGACCTCAACAATTATTTTGTAATACCTGCTTACGTGATTGAAAAGATAAAAGAACTGGAGGTTCAGGGAAGAACCGAGGAAGAAATAATCTGTGAGATTACAAGTATAAGGAAAATTAGCCCTGACATGATCCTTCACCTGCTTCACAGCTCGTTCCTGGCGTCAGGCCCTGAGTGGCCGGGAATAAACAAAGTTTGAATTTCTAAAGTCTGGATTTACTTCCTGCTTACAGGCGTTTCCACCATTTTCTTGAGGCTTTCTGTTCTTCTATCTGCCTCAGCCCATCAGATGCGAATTTCTGCTGCATCCTGTACTTTCTGTTTTCCTCGTTAACCCTGGAGAACGCCTCTTCTTTACTTGCGAGCGTTCCTTTCAATTGTTTTATCAACTCTTCTTTTTCTCTAAGCCGGGCTGCCAGTTTTTCTTCTCCTTCATAGGCTGAGAGCTGCTTCTCGAGCTTTCTTACATTTTCTTCATTTGTAGCAAGCATAATTTCCATAGTATTTATCGTTCTTTCTTTTCCGGTAAGCTTCTCTTCGATTCTCCTCATCTCCCCCGCCTTTGCAATAACCTCTCCAGCCAGGGTTTTAAGGTCTTTATCCTTTATTGAAATGCTTTCTTCAAGTTTTTCTACTTCTCTTTCTTTTGTCGAAAGCTTCTCATTGAGGGATGTTATATCTTCTATTTTTTCCTTCAGTTCTTCAATAAGACTGTTTCTCTCTTCTTCTTTTTCTATGAGCGCGGACTCAAGTTTTCCGGTTTTTTCATGTTTATCAGTGAGTTTTTCTTGAAGGGCACGCAGTTCAGAATCTTTTTCATAGAGACGTTTTTTATGCTCCTCAAGTTTCATTTCATTGCCTGCAAGCTTTTCCTCAAGGCTTCTGGCAGTTTCCTTCGAATCCGAAAGATACTTTTCAAGAACACCAATTTCTTCGGTTTTGGATTCCAGTTCTTCTTTTAGCCTGCCTATCTCTTCTTCTCTGCCTGCAAACTGTTCGTCAAGTTCTTTTATTCTCTGTGTTTTTTCGGCAAGTTTTATCTCCAGGTTTTTCAACTCAATCTCGCTGCTTTCAAGCTGGAGATAAAGGGAATTAATATCTGAATTTTCCTTGCTTTCTTCGATGTTGAAAGCCAGAGAATCTTCTTTTTCACTTTCAAAGGCATTTAGCTCTTTTTTCTCTGAAAGAAGACAGATCTGCCCCCTTGCGTTTTCACAGATTTCAGCCCAGGCAAGGATGGAAGCTACTGGTGTTATTCTCTTAAAAACAGTATCTCCTATACTGCAGCCGTAAACTCTACTGGCAATATAGCCTTCCAATGTATCCAGGCCAAGGTTAGGGTCTCCCAGCCTTGAGTTTGTTGCGTTTCCTTTCTTTGCCTGCCCGCCGTTTTCCTTCAGGCAATTAATGGCTTCGGAAAATATCTTCCAGGGGAGGCATGGCTGATTTTTCAGGTTGTCAACATAGACTCCATCCGTTTCGGATCGGGCTTCAAAAAATTGCTTCCCGCTCATCAGCGGAATCTTTGCCGGATTTCCTTTTTTATCAAATTGGGTTTTTATTTTTGAGATAACAGGATCTTCCATGCATGAGCCTCTTCAAAGTCGTGTCTGGAATATAATGAACATGACATTTAATAAAAGTTGTGCGATTTGTCTGACATTTTTAAAGTTAGTGATTCTTATTTTCGGGAAGAATCAGCTTGATTTTTTTCGAAAACAACCTCTTTCAGTCTGGAGGCAGGTCTGCCTGGTGGCATATGGGAAGTATAAATAATTTTCTGGGCGACGAGCCGAATTTGCAGGTTTTGCTTTTCCTTCTATAACCTGTAATTGTTACAGCAGGCATTCAATTATTTATAGTCCCAAGTCTCGAATTTCCCGCCGAAATAAGTTCCTCGTGGAAAAATAAATACAACTGACCCGATAACCCTGCTGGTAGAAAATGAGAAGTCCAGGTTTTATGGAGATGTCTGCAAAATAAGTAATTTATTCTGTAGAAGTCTTTTCAACTCTTTCTTTTTCTCTCTTTTCATGTTTGACTTTTTCTTCCCTGCTGTTATATGGCGTCTGTGTGTTTACTGTGGAAACGGCACAGCGTCTACTCGATAGAACCAAGTCTTGAAACCGGAGAGCGGCGAATAAACTACCCATCGCTGCCGCGATAGTCGGCGCAACACCGCAAACATCTGAGGAAACACCTGACTCAAAGCAATCAATTTGTAATTGACGGTTTCCACAAAAGGCGTCAAGCGGGCGGAGACTACGCCAGCCACGCTAATCACGCACGTGATGTGGCGCGGCGCTAACATCGAAGCGATGCACAACGCGATTTGTCCGCCCATCGAGTGGCCGATCAGGGTGAACCGATCCCAGCCCATCGCGTCAGCCAATTGCAGCACTCGCTGGCCTTGTGCACAGATACTGTAATCCGCATCATGGGGTTTGTCGCTGTCGCCAAAGCCGAGTAGATCGACGGCCACGCAGTAGTAACGGTCTTGCAGTGCGGCGATGGTTTGCTGCCACACGCCGCGATATGACATCCAGCCATGCAGTAACATCACGGGCGGTGTGGCAGGATCGCCGGCGGTCGTATAAGTCAGTTTATGACCTTCGAGCGTGATGCTTAGCTGAGGCTGTGTCATATCGATGCTGTGGGGAACATGCATCTTCACTTAATACGGCGGCTCGGCCGGACCGTCGTATCCACACAAACCCACGCGCGGCGAGTTGACGATGAGCATCGGCTCACCGTAGTTATCATGCGGGTGCTCTTCAGCGTGCTCGTCGCACAACAGGCCAGATCGATCTTCTTCGATCTGGCATTCCACACACAACTGCGTCGCCGGTTGATCGCATTCCATGCACTTGAAGTCGGGCGGCGCATTGCGCGCCATCAACGCGATAGGATGCTTGGTGGTGGGTTGCCCGTCACGCACGGCAGCGGTTTTGATCAGCGTCACGGATTCGGTGCCAAAGTCATAGATGTGCGTGAGCTCCACGTCAGACGCAAAGATGCGATCGATGCGCGTCTTCATCGGAATTTCATCGCCACCCCAACCGCCTATCGAGAATTGGCTCATGTGGCCGCAGCATTCCAGCCAGATGGCGCGCAAATAGTAATCGAGATCCTTGAGCGTGGCGGAGCCATTCATCTCCAGATAGAGCCAATACGGACCGCCAAACGCATCGCGCACTTGCAGATGGACGAGTTTTTCCGTCAGGCTTCGGGCGCGATCGGCTTTGGCGATGACGGCTTGCCGTTCAGCGCAGGCCGCCAGATGTTTGCTCATGCCGCCTCGGGCAAACTCTTTTCCACAGTAAACACATTGACCGCGTGATTGGGGGCGACGGGGCATCGCTTGACCTCCTGTGAGTGTCATTCCGAAGGAGCGTTTCGTGGGACTGAGGAATCTCTGGCCTGGCAAGAGGTCTGGCCCAGCGTGCCAGAGATTCCTCACTGCGTTCGGAATGACATATCAGTGCTATGGAATTGCAGCGCCAACTGTTTATATCAACCCTAACTTCTGCGCCTCGCCCTCAATGCGATTGAGGATCATGGTCTTGTTGGACAGCTGCCATTCGTCGTTGGCCCAGCGATAAAACGCCGCGCCGCTGATGACTTGATGGCCGAGGCCCGCGTTCCACGTCTTGAGGTAATTCACGCACTCGGTAATCCACGCGGCGCTGCTGCCTTCCCAGCCGAGCGCGCCGTTGATCTTGCGCTGCGGGTTCGCTTCGCTGATGTAGACAGGCAGGCTCTTGTATTTGTCGGGCACTTCCGCCAGGTACGGCTCGATTGATCGGAAGTGGAGATACTGCCACCGCAGCGGGTCGTTCTGAAATTTGTCGCCGGACCAGATTTCAGTCGTCGCGTTGCTTTGCGTCTTGCTGTGCAGGAAGAACGCATCCGTGCCCGCGATACCGTTGAGGATCGCCCGCCACCACTCGCGATTGTCGCTGCTCCATGCTAGATACGGGAAGGGCGGCCCAAAGTACGGATCGAGCGGCGCGGGGCCGAGTTTCACATCGGTGCGGATCATGTACCACAACCGGTTATACGACGCGATGTAATAATCGGGCGTGAGCGGGAAGTAATTGGGGCCGGGATTGCCCGTGGTCGGATTCCAGCCGGGCGATTCCATCGCGTTGTTGATCTCGTTGCCGTAGTGCGAACACGTCACGCCTTTGGCCGCATTCAGCGTATCGGCCACAGCCTTCTCGAACTGCGCCAGCCGATCGGGTCGCGGCAGCGTGCCGGTCCCGTCGGCGTAACCATAGCCGATGCGCAGCAACACGGTGATGCCTGCATCCGATAGATCCGTGAAATCCAACTGGGCCGCTTGATCCTGCACCGTCGCCAATACTATGCATACGCCCTTGATCTTTCTTTGCTTCAGCCACACCCCGCCGTCGTGATCGTGCAGACCGATCAATAACTTGGTCGCGGGCCGCGGCCGATCGGGCCGGTGATCGATCGTGAAGGCGAGCGGATCATAGTAATCGCGCAGCACGCGCGGCAGATCGTCGCCGGGCCAATCGGACGGGGATGCGCCCAGATCGAGCCGCGCCAGATCGTAGTGCAAGTGATAAGCATAGATGCCAAAGGCATTGCCTACGTGCCCGATGATTTGTCCGCGCGTCACGATTTGATTAGGCTGCACGAGAATATCGTCGAGGTGGGCGACGCGTGACCAGACGCGAGTGCCGTCGGCCAACTTGTGCTCGATCGTGATGACGTTGCCCCACACGGGATAGGCCGCTGCGGCACGGACTACGCCCGCGGCAGGCGCATAACACGGCGAATGCGCATCGGCGTCGGCGGGCAAATTCAAATCCGCGCCGGTGTGAATGGCCCATTTCCCCGTGGCATCGTAGCGCGTGCCATAGGGCGTCGCATCGATCCACGCGCCCGGCCAGACCTTATCGGAAGCGCGATCTTCAGGCGTGCCCATCGGCACGTCGAAGCCGTCGGCCACCGGTACCACCGGCTCCGGTTGGCCTTCAGTGATCAAGTTGCTCCATGCCGCCGACACATAGACTTTAGCGGTGAGCCAATCACCCAAGCGTTCCAACAACTCTAATTGTTGATTGGCGCGAAGATCACCTACATCGGTGTTGCCGTCGACGCTGGGGGCCGATCGGATGTTGGCAAAATCGCCGCCGGGATTGAGTCGCACGAAGCGGCCATCGTTGGCGTTGGCGACGAGCGTCGAGATGAACACGCGGCACGTATACCAGCCGTTGACTTCGCCGACGAAATCGAGACGCACACCTTCATTCAGTGCGCCGACGATGTTAGCGGCATCGAGCCGCGTTTCGCTGCGAATGTTGAGAAAACCTGAACCAGCTTTGGGAGTGACAAACGTGCGAACGGTCATAAGGCTCCTTTAGGATAATGCATAATTCATAGTTCATAATGTGTGATGCGTGTTCCGTGATTGGCGATCTGGTTGACCAATCACCAATTACCGGTTACCAATTACCAGTTACCGAGTAACCAATCACCAGTTAACCAGCCGTCTCTGTTATACAACGGATTGAAGCGGCAAGTCAATGCGCCGCCAGTCGCGGCGGATTGGTATAATTGTGTCGATGACTCGACGACTGCTGCCAGTGTGGGTGTTATCAATTGCGGCGTTTATTCTGGCGACGACGATGGCGTGGGCCGTGCAGGGCGCGATGCCGCAGATCGAAGACGAACACGCCAACGTCTTCCAGGCCAAGGTGTTTGCCAGCGGGCGCGTCACCGCCGACGAGTCGCCGGTTCAACCTCTCGCATTTTACATTCCTTTCCTCATCCATGACAACGGCCACGTGTTTGGCAAATATACGCCCGGCTATCCATTGCTGCTGGCACCGGGTGCGCTGATCGATCAGCTGTGGATCGTCAATGCGCTGGCGGCGGCGTTGAGTGTATGGGGCGTGTATCTGCTGGGCCGCGATCTCTACAATCACGAGACGGGGCTGCTGGCGGCCACACTGGGCGCTGTCTCGCCGCTGGCGTTCATGCTGTCCGGCACGCTGCTGGCGCACACGTCGACATTGACGGCGTTGGTCTTCGGCATGTGGGGGTTCGTTCGCGCCCGAAGTGATGGGCGCGCGCGGCGATCGACCGAGCGGCAGCCGCGACGGTTCGCGGTGTTGGCCGGGGTCGCGATCGGGTGGGCGCTGATGTCGCGGCCATGGACGGCGGTCGCCATCAGCCTGCCGCTGGCCTTGATCGCGTTGAATGATCTGTTCAATCATCCGCGCCGCTTTTTCCGCCTGTACGCAGTGATGTTTGTCGCGTTTCTGCTTGTCGCATCGATCTGGCCGCTGTACAACTGGTTAGCGACCGGTTCGCCGACAACCAATACCTACACGCTATGGTGGTCGTACGATCAGGTGGGCTTCGGGCCGGGCTACGGCCGCTTGAGCGGTCATACCTGGGAACAGGCCATCCGGAATTTCAACGTCGATTTTCCCGATCTGGGTGTGACGCTGTTGGGTTGGCCGTCGATCGCGGGTGTACCGTTGGCATGGCTGGCCGTGTTGTTGGGACTGTTTTGGCCGGAACACAATCGCCGCGATTGGGCGTTGCTGATCCCGCCCGCCTTGCTAATCGCGGCCTATATGGCCTATTGGGCGCGTGGCAGCAGCTTGTATGGGCCACGCTATTACGCGGAAGGGCTGCCCTATTTGTGGATCATCGCGGCGCGCGGACTATTGAAATTCTCGGCAAGACCGTGGCCGCGTCGCGTCGTACAGCTGGCGCTGCCGATCTTGCTGGCGTACAGCATCGTCTTCACGATCGAGCCGCGGCTGCTGCAAGGCTTCGATCGCTATGGGCGCGAACGTCTGCATCTCGATCGGATCGCGGCGGCCCACTGGACAATGCCTTGGTGTTTGTGCGTGTGGCAAAGTGGTCGGATTATGCGGAGTTGGCCTGGCAGAACTCGCCGCAAATTTTCGACGGGCGTATTATCTTTGCGCTGGACTACGGTCCCCAGGGCAATCAACCGCTGATTGACGCTTATCCGCGGCGGAAAGTGTATTACTACGATCGTACGCAGACTGTGCCGCTGGTGGCAGGCAGATGAAGACCTGTCAGGTGACGCACAAGCACACGCGTCGTTCAGGCACGCTGCGCGTCACCTGACAGGTCTCGTGCGATTAGCCAGCGCGTGATGTCTTTGAGGCCCTGCGGCGCCACTTTGTGGCCGATGGAATAGGCGTGATATTCCACGGGCGCGCCGATCGATCGCAGGTAGTCGCGGGCTTGATGAGCGCGATGGATCGGCACGATCTGATCGTCGGTGCCGTGGATGATCAAGTAGCCGTGTAGGGGAAAAGCATTCCGCCAAGCGCGCCCCCAACGCTCCGCGTCGGAAAGGGCGTGAGCGGAACGAAGTGTAGTCGAAGGATGCATCGCGTCGTCCGGCAAAAACCCGGCTAAAGCAATCACACCTGCCACGATTGACGGTTCGGCTAATGAAAATGCATAGACTCAACGCTGCGCCCTGGCTAAAGCCCATGAGATACACCGGTGATCGATCGAACGCGGCGATGAGGCGGCGCAGTTGATCGATCGCGGGCGCGAAGGATACTCGATCGGGGGGCGTGGCCGGTCGGATCCAGCTGTAGCCGCGGTCGGTGTACCCCGGAAACATCCCCGGCTCGATCGCGATGGGCGCGCGCGGGCTGATCACCGTAAAGGCCGCCGGGATCGATCGGGCGAAGAGGCTCATCGCGTGTTCGTCGCCGCCCAACCCGTGCAGCAGGATCAGCCGTGGCCCGCCTTCTATTCCGGATCGCATTTGATAAATCAGCTGGGCTGAGGGCATCGTCGGCACTGGCATGGGGTTATTATAACTGAGGTAAAATACCCCCATTCTGCTTCAAGAAAGACATCTCATGAAAATTGTCACCGACAGCGCCGTGGACCTGCCTGAGGAAATGTTTGCGGAATTTGGCATCGAGCGGATGCCGCTGCTGATCTCGTTTGGCAAAGAGATGCTGCGCAGCGGTATCGACATTGGAGCCGAAGAGTTCTATCGGCGGTTGGCGGCCAGCGGCGACAACATTCCGACGACGTCGCAGCCGTCGCCGGGTGAATTTGCCGATCTGTATCGCAAGGTCGGCGCGACCGACCCGGATATTTTGTCGATCCACATTTCGTCGGGCCTGAGTGGCACCATGAATTCGGCGATACAGGGTGCGAAGCAGTGCCCCGAACTCAATATCACACACGTGGATACCAAGACGCTGTCGGCGGCCGAAGGCTTCCAGGTTGTGGCGGCGGCGCAGGGTATCCGGCGCGGCTGGCCGCTGGATAAAATTCTGGCCCGCATCAAGCAAGTGGGTGAACAGACCGAGATTTTCTTTACGCTGGACACGCTGCACTATTTGCAGAAAGGCGGGCGCATCGGCCGCGTGCAGGCGATGGCGGGTGCGCTGTTGAATTTGAAACCCGTCATCACCGTGGACAAAGGGCCGGGGACGTACATCACGGTCGCCAAGGGGCGCAGCATGGCGAAGTCGGTGGCGCTGATCGCCGAACACGTCTATGACAAGGTGAAGAGCTTCCCTGCGTGGGTGCACGTGCTTCATACCAACTCGCCGGCGATGGCGCAGCAGCAGGGCGACTTGATCCGCGCGAAACTGCCCAATGCCCACATCACTTTCGGACAAATCGTGCCGGTGCTGGGTGTGCATACCGGGCCGGGCTGCGTAGGCGCAGTGTGTGGGCCGGCGGATTTGCTGGCGGAGTAACGAGTGACGAGTAACGAGTGAAATCACCTACGGCAAGGAGATAAAGCATGGCAGTGAAGAAGGCAGCAGCCAAAACGGCGAAAAAGTCAGCAGTGAAAAAACCGGCGGCGAAGCGGCTTCCGGCAAAAGCGACTCGACCTACGAAGCGCACGGTCATCGCGACCGAACTTGCGCCGAAAGCGATCGGACCATATTCTCAGGGGATCCGCGCCAACGGGCTGGTGTTCTGCGCGGGCCAGACGCCGATCGATCCGGCGACGGGCAAATTGGTGGAAGGTGACGTAAGCGCGCAGACGCGGCGCGTGCTGCAAAACCTCAGCGCAATTCTGGAGGCGGCAGGCACCTCGTTAAGCAAGGTCGTGAAGACCACCGTGTTCCTAACAGACATGGCGAACTTCAAAGCGATGAACGAAGTCTACGCCGAATTCTTCCCGGTCAATGCGCCCGCCCGAGCGACCTTTGCAGTGGCGGGGCTGCCGTTGGGCGCGTCAGTCGAGATCGAGTGCATCGCGCTTGAATGACCCCCCACCCCGGCCCTTCCCCGTTCGCAAAAGACGCGAACAAGGGAGGGAGTTGGCTCTTATGACTAAAGAGACCATTCTCGTCGTCGACGACGAGCAGAATATCGTCGAGTTGGCGCGGCTGTATCTGGAACAGGACGGCTTCAAGGTGATTGCCGCCTACACCGGTAAAGCCGCGCTCGAGCGTGTCAAGAGCGATTCGCCGGCCCTGATGGTGCTCGATCTAATGTTGCCCGAGATCGATGGGTGGGAAGTCTGCCGCCGCGTCCGTGCCACTAGTGATGTGCCCATCATCATGTTGACGGCGCGTGATGACGACATCGATAAGATCGTCGGCCTCGAAATCGGCGCGGACGACTACATGACCAAGCCCTTCAATCCGCGCGAGCTGGTGGCGCGGGTGAAAGCGATCCTGCGCCGCTCCGATCGCACCGCGTCGCCGACGAAGGTCTATCGGTTGGGCGATCTCGCGATCGATCCGGCGCGGCGTGAAGTCACGGTCGCCGGTCAGCCGATCGAGCTGCGCACGAAAGAGTTCGATTGCTTGCTATGCCTCGCCGAGCACAAAGGCTTTGTGTTGAGTCGCGAGAAGTTGTTAGAACTGGCCTGGGGGTATGACTTCGCGGGGCAGACGCGCACGGTCGATGTGCACGTGGCGCACCTGCGCAAGAAGATCAGTCACAGTACAGCACAGATCGAAACTGTGACGGGCGTCGGTTACAAATTGGTTGGATGAGTAGACAACGCAGATTTCGCAGATAAACGCAGATTCAAGCGATAAATCCGGCGAATCCGTGTTATCTGTGCAATCCGTGACTAAAAGAAATATGCCACCATGAGTCTAGGAATCGAAGATATTCGGCTTGCCCTACAACATCCGCTGCCGGGATTGGCGGCACAGATCAAATTAGCGCCAGAGTACCGTATTTCCAGCTTGAGAAACGAACCACCGGCTGATGCTCGACCGGCGGGCGTGTTGATCTTGCTCTACTCGTACCACAACGAATGGTACTTCGCCTTGATGAAACGCGTGGAAGACGGCCTGACGCATAGCGGCCAGATCTCGCTGCCGGGCGGGTCGCGGGAAGCGGGCGAATCGATCCGCGAGACGGCGCTGCGCGAAGCATGCGAGGAGATCGGTGCAGCCTGTGCCGAAGTGGACGTGCTGGGCCAGCTTTCGACGCTCTACATTCAACCCAGCAATTTTCTCGTGACGCCGACGGTGGGCTATGTGGCTGATCGTCCTGATTTCAAGTGTGACCCGCGCGAAGTGGCCGAGTTGATCGAGGTGCCGCTGGCGATGCTGTTTGACCCGAGCGTGGTCAAGCGCGAGCCGTGGACGCTGCGCGATGTGCAGGTGGAAGTGCCGTTCTTCCAGATTGGAGCGCACAAAGTCTGGGGCGCAACGGCGATGATTTTGAGCGAATTCAAGATGATACTGGCCGAAGGTGGTGTCCGCCTATGAATGTCAACGAACTCTCGTCACCAGGTTTCAATCCAGCACGCCTGTTGCGCTTGTGGGTGGCGGCCACAGTCGGCGGTTGGATCATCGGCTATGTGATCAACACGATCATCGTGAGTGTGTTTGGCATCGACGCCGAGATGGTCACCCAGGGCGATCGGCCTGAATTGCTGCTGGCCTCAATCCTGGCACTGTTGTCGATCGGGTTGGCAGTGGGTGTGCTGCAATGGCTGGTGTTGCGCGGCGTACTGTCGGCGCGACAGTCGCCGCCTGTCTCGTTGTGGATGCCCGCCACCGCACTCGGGTTCTCGGTGGGCATCTGGTTTGGCCTGGCGGTTATGGGGCTGGGCGTCGGGCTGGCGCAGTGGTGGATCGTGCGCAGGACGTTTGTCAGAAGCTCGGCGTGGCTGGCCGTCAGCACCATCAGCTGGCCGCTGGGCTATGTGTTAGGCGGCACGGGGGGCGGGGCCTTGTTGCCGATCGTGGGTTCGCAGCTCTTAGCCGGTTTAATCGGATTTGTGCTCACCGGCCTGATCATCGGCGCGTTGACCGGAGCCGGGCTGTTGTGGTTGGTGCGCGACCAAACCGCGTTACCGCGCATGGCGAAGTAGTTGCTCCGAGATTGGCTGCAACACCACGATCATCTGTGCTAAACGGTCTGCGACCAGATCGAGATACGCGGCGTTCATAGTCTCCAAGGGGATCGTTTCGTAGACCTTCGTCCAGCCCTTATCCCACATCTCCGCTTCGACTTGATCGCCTAGCTCGGCTTTGATTTCGATGAGATGCTGCATGAACCCATCGAGCAGGCGCGTGTTCTCGTCGGCGTTGCGGCTTTCAAAATGTAGGCCGATCTCTAGCACACCGCGGCGCTCGCCCAAGGTAACGACTTCATAGTGCACGAGCGGTTGGCCGTAGTGAAATTGCACCAACCACGAGCGCAGGTTAACTTTGAACGATTGCAGTTTCTTCGGGAGTTTAGGGCGCACCGCGTCGGGCAGGGCGCGCATGAATTCGGACGATTTCACGGATAGACCTTGAGACCTGTCAGGTGGCGCATCACATGCCTGAAAACAAGCCGTCCTTTGCGCCACCTGACAGGTCTATAGTTAACGTCTTAGTGTGGCAATCAAGCGTTTGGGATTCAACAGCAGATCGATCGCGTCGTGAACGTCAGCGACGACCACATCGGCGGCAGCCAGTGCCTCGCCCGATAGTCCTTCGTGCCCGATGACGGCGATCCCGATCGCGGCGGCTTTCAGCATGCCCACATCGTTCGCGCCGTTACCGATGGCGACGACGCGATTCGCATCGAGAGCACGCACGTAATCGCCTTTTTGTTCGCGCTCGAAGCCGCCCGGTTTCAGGCGATCGGCGGTGAACGTCAACTGCTGATCGATCTCGACCTGCTTGCCGTGCGTATCGGCGGTGAGCAGGCGCACCTCCAGTTTGCCGCGCAGCACCGCGATCTTCTCCGCGATCCCGTCGATCAACACACCGTCCGTGGCGAGGGTGCCGTTGACATCAAACACAGCGTAATCCAATTGAGTGATCCCGCGTCCTGGGATTTGAAGTTCGATCATGGAGCCCCCTCAATAATTCCAGACTGTCAGTTCTTGTGCGCCGCGGCGGTTTTTGCCTTCACGGTTTATGCTTCGCGTCGTTTCAAATGAGGCTACTCTGAAATCGATGTCGCGTGCCCGAAAGGCATCCTTATACAGCGTCTCAATTTGAGGCGTGTCGGCATTGTTGATCAAGACATAGCAACCACGTTTCGCCAGCCGGCCGGCCCATTCGGCCAAGCGTACCTGCTGATCCCAGCCGAAGCCATCGGGCGTATAAGCGACGAAATTCGCCGTGCGGGTGAGCGGATGATAGGGCGGATCGATGTAGACGAAGTCGCCTTTGCGGGCCAGCCGCATGGGTTGGGCAAAGTCGCAGCACATCAGATCGACGCGTTGCAGCGCTCGGTTCACAGCGTGCAAGAGCGGGATATTGAGTACGGTCGGTTTCTTGTGCTGGCCGAACGGCACGTTGAATAAGCCTTTGGAGTTGACACGATACAAGCCGTTATAACCCGTCTTGTTGAGAAACATCGTGCGGGCGGCGCGGACGACCGGCGACGGTGTGCGCGAAATCCGGCTCGCGATCGAGATTGCGGATGTAGTAATAATACGCTTCGTCGCCGATGTGGGCTTGGTGCCGGGCCAGTTCGTCGATCAAGTCGTCGACGTGATCGCGCACGACGTGATAGACATTCATCAATTCGCCGTTGAGATCATTGAGGATGGCGGGCATGCGGCGCAAGCGCGGATTTGCGCCGATCAAACCGAGGTTGATCAGACGAAAAAAAACCGCGCCCGCGCCGACGAATGGTTCGATGTATTGATTGAACTTGCGTGGAAACAGTGGCTCAAGCCGGTCGAGCAGCTGGCCTTTGCCGCCGGGCCATTTAACAACGGGATGTGCCTCGGTCATGACGATCACCCGATCGAAGATGCTGTCGATTGTATCATACCCGGATCGAAAAGTCTGAATCGTCGAGGCGGTGAAACCGCGGTGCGATTAGCTCGAGATTACGATCGGCCGTAGCGGTTGACGATGTAGATGCCGCTCGAGCACCAAAACGCCGCCGACGATCTGCAGCGGAAACAAGTCTTCGCCCAGCAGGGGAATAGAGAGGAGCGCGGTCAGCACGGGCTGGGCAAGGAGCGTCACCGAAACGATCGAGGCGCGGATGTGCCCCAGCGCGTAGTTGATCGCCAGCCAGCCGCCCACGTGCGTGATCAGCGCCAATCCCAACAGCGCCAGCCACGTCTGCGGCGCGAAACCGGTCAAGGGCAATCCTTGCACGACGTTCACCGCCAACAAGATGACGCTGCCGACGGCCGACATGAAGAACAATGACGAGAGCGTATCGAGATGAGCGCGGGTGTGTTGAGTGGTCAACAAATAGCCCGCATAGAAAAACGCGCCGAGCAAAGCCAGCAAATTGCCAAAGGTGCGCGTGTCCGCGACGGCCTGTGTGTCCTGAATCGTGATCAGATCGGCGCCCATCACCAACAGGACGCCCGCGACCGCGACGAACAGGCCCAGCCAGAATTTGCCGCGCAACTTCTCACGGAAGATCAACCACGCGGCCAGCGCCACAATCACTGATGAGGTGTTACCGAGCAAAGTGGCGCTCGCGGCGGAGGCGTACGTCAGCGACGTATTCCACGCGATCACATCCAGGCTAAACCACACGCCGCCCAGCGCACCCATCGTCAACGCCCGACGGCTCAGCGGTGGCCGATCGACCCGTCGGCGCAGAAACGGGATCGACAGAACTGCTGTCGAGATGGCCAGTCGATAGAAGCCGGAAGTCACGCCCGGCAAATGTGTCCACTTGACAAAGATAGCCGAGAAGGCAATGCAGAAAATGCCTATCGCCAGAACGACGTAGACGCGGGTGGCGGGCGAGTGTCGAGGTGTCGGCATGATAAACGCTGAGTGACGAGTAACGAGTGAATGTCATTCACTCGTTACTCGTCACTCGTTAGGTAGTTCGCAACACGAAACGACTACAGACCAACCTCGGCGTTGAAGTCTTCGATCAACGCATCGATCGCATCGGCCTGGCCGTGGACGCTGGTCCAGTAATCCTTCTGATACCACTGCGCCTGAATCTCGTCATAGGTCTTGCCCTGCTGCTCGACCCACGTGTAATACTTCAGGTTGTGGACGCGCTTGCGCGGCTGGATAGGTGAGTTCTTCCATGTAGGCCACGTCCTGCCCCATCAGATATTGATGGTACGAGACGGCGGCATCGCGGGCGGTGTATTCGCCGCGCTCGGCGGTCAGTTCGCGCAGGCGGCTGCCGTACAGTTCCATCGAGTCGGTCAGCACGGTGATGACCGCGTCGCCTTCGCCCCACTCGTACCACTTGGCCATCTTGATGGCCGACAGCACGTTGGCGATGCCGGAGATGCCCAGCAGCGGCAGCTGGCTTGATCAGACGCTTCGGACACGCCCATCTGCGCCAGATACTTCTGGCCTTCCGGCTCGTTGAACAGGCGGATCAGCTGGATCGGCGCTTCGTCGTCAACGGCCACCACCATGTCGGTGTTCTTGACGTTGTGAATCCACGGCACGTGCTTGTCGCCGATGCCTTCGATGCGGTGCGAGCCGAAGCCGTTGTTCAGCAGCGTCGGGCATTGCAGCGCTTCGCTGGCGCCGAGTTTGCTGTACGGGAAGACTTCCTTCAGGTAGTCGCCGGACCCGATCGTGCCCGCCGAGCCCGTCGTGAACACGGAGCCGCGCAGCGTTTCGCCGGGTTTCAGCGCCTTCTGCAAGCACTTCTTCCAGCGCGTGACCGGTGACATCGTAGTGCCACAGGTAATTGCCGAACTCTTCGAACTGATTGAAGATCATCAGGTCCTGGCCGGAGCGGCGCAGTTCCCAGCACTTGTCGAAGATTTCCTTGACGTTGCTTTCGGTGCCGGGCGTGGCGATGACTTCGCCCGCGACCTTGGACAGCCACTCGAAACGCTCGCGGCTCATGCCTTCCGGCAGAATCGCGATCGACTGGCAGGCCAGCAGCGCCGAGTCGTACGCGCCGCCGCGGCAGTAGTTGCCGGTGCTGGGCCACACGGCCTTCTGCGTCGTCGGGTCGAACTGCCCGGTGACCAGTCGCGGCACGAGACAGCTGAAGGCCGCGCCGACCTTGTGCGCGCCGGTGGGGAACCACTTGCCAACGAGGCGCGAAGATGCGCGCGTTCACGCCCGTCAATTCGGGTCGGAAATTCCAGATAGTTCACGCCGCCGAACGCCGCCGCCGCTGGGCACGGGTTCGTTGTGCCAGTTGATGCGGAACAGGTTGAGCGGGTTCACGTCCCACAGGCCGACTTTCTTCAAACCGGTTTTGACCTTGTCGGGGATCAACGCCGGGATTCTTCATCTGCTTGTAGGTGGGGATGATGATGTTGCGCTCGCGCGCGCGCTGGATCGCGCGCTTGCGGCGATCGGGTTGGATGGTGAGATCGATCATGTTAAGTATCCTTGTGTTGATGACGGCTGACGATTAACGAGTGACGAGTGAAAGCCGAAACGCTCACTCGTCACTTTTCACTCGTCACTCGTCACGCATTAGTTTTGCGTAATCCACGTGCCGGTCTTGCCGTTCAGCGCGTCGACGATGTGCGGCGGATCGGTGATCAAGCCCTGGCCGTTGGGGTTGGCTTCCAGGAAAGCGATGATGGCCTCGATCTTCGGCCCCATGCTGCCCGATAGGAAGTGTCCCTCTTTAGTAGTACTGCTTCGCTTCGCCAACGTCATCTCGATCCAGATTCTTTTGATCGGGTTTGTTGAAGTTGATCGCGACTTTCTCGACCGCGGTCGAGATCAGCAGCAGATCGGCCTTCAATTCCGCGGCAAGCAGGCTGCTGGCGCGATCTTTGTCGATGACGGCGAACACGCCTTGCAGTTGGCCCTGTTCGTTTTCGATGACGGGGATGCCGCCGCCGCCCACGCCGACGAGAATGAAGCCGTTGTCGATCAGGTTCTTGATCGCGTCGAATTCCACGATCTTCAGCGGGATGGGCGAGGCGATCATGCGTCGCCAGCCGCGCCCGGCATCTTCCTTGACGATCCAGCCTTCCTTCTTGAAGATCTCGGCCTTTTCTTGCGTCGTGAAGCCGCCGATACCTTTGGTGGGATTCTTAAAGCCGGGATCGTTGCGATCGACCAGCACCTGCGTCACGACGGCGGCGACGTCACGGTGAATGCCGCGCCGCTTGAATTCATTATCCAGAGCACGGGCGATCATGTAGCCGATCGCGCCCTGCGTATCCGCGCCGATCACGTCGAGCGGGGTCGAGTGAACTTCGGGATAGGCCAGTTCGTTGCGGCGCAGAATGAAACCGACCTGCGGGCCGTTGCCGTGCGTGACGACGACGTTCCAGCCCTGCGCGATCATGTCGGCGATGTGCTTGCATGTCTCTTCGACGGCGCTGACCTGCGAACCGACATCTTCGTGCGCTTTGTCGAGGATCAAGGCGTTGCCGCCGACGGCGACGACGGCGACTTTGTTTGGAGTGGTCATGGGTGGCCATGGTAGATCTCCTTAACTCATCGTCAGGGCCATAACGGCCTTCTGCGCGTGCAGACGGTTTTCGGCTTCGTCGTACACGACTGACTGCGGACCGTCCATCACGCCATCGGTGACTTCGATGTTGCGATCGGCGGGCAGCGGGTGCATGTAGATCGCATCGGACTTGGCGAGACCCATGCGGCGCTCGTCGGTGATCCAGCTCTCGTACTTCTTGATGATCTTGCGCGCCTTCGTCGACATCCGGCGTGTGTACCATCGCGCCCCACGACTTGGCGTAGATGATGTCCGCATCCTTGAAGGCGGCGTCCATGTCGTCGACGACTTCAAAGCCCGTGCCGAACTTGCGTGGCCTGCTCGCGGGCCTGATCCATGATCTCCGGCATCAGCTTGAACTCGGGCGGATGCGCCAGCACGACGTCCATGCCAAAGCGCGGCATCTGCAAAATCAGCGACTGCGGCACCGACATCGGCTTCTGGTACGACGCGGCATACGCCCACGACACCACCATCTTCTTGCGGCGCAGATCGCGGCCCTTCTTCTCGATGATGGTCATCAGGTCGGCCAAACATTGGAAGGGGTGATAGATGTCGCACTGCATGTTGAGCACGGGCACGCGCGAGGCTTTGGCGACGGCGTTGAGGTAGCCGTTGCCGATGCCCCAATCCACGTGGCGGATGGCGATGCCGTCGAAGTAGCGGCCGAAGATCTCGCCGATTTCCTTGGGCGTGTCGCCGTGCGAAATCTGCGTCGTCTTGCTGTCGATGAATGCGCCGTGCCCGCCCAGTTGGGCCATGCCCGCTTCAAACGAGCCGCGCGTGCGCGTGCTGCTGAAGAAGAACAGCATCGCCAGCACCTTGTCGCGCAGATACGCGTGCGGTTCGTTCAGAGCGCGCTTGCGCTTCAGATCGAACGCCACATCCATGACGGTTTCGACTTCTTCTTTGCTGAAATCGAGGTCGCCGATCAAGTCACGGCCGTGTAAGATAAGTCTGCATGGTTAGTCTCCTAGTCTGGTAGTTTGATAGTCTTGTAGTCGATCAGTAGTCACTTCGTCGGCTTGCGAGGTTTTCCGACTGACGCGACTGCTCGGACTGCTTTCTGAGATAAGCGATCATGCCGTTGATCAGTCGTTTGGCCTCGGTCGCAAGGTCATAGGCAGCCTTGAGGTCGTTCAAGTGTGATGTACTTCCGATCGAGTGCGAGATACAACTCCGATTGGACTTCGCTGGCCGAGCGCCGCGCGATTTTCAGGAAGCGAATGAACTCAGGATCGGTGCCGGAATCGAACCCTTCGGCAATGTTGTGCATCACCGATCCGGCAGCGTCGCGAATCTGGTCACGAAGTTGAAAGTCCTTAGCAAAGCCGGGTAGATTGGTCAGATCGTAAACAGCATTAGCCAGTTGACGAGCCTTCTGCCAGCTCTGCAGGTCTTCGAAGCGCTGAATCGTTGCCACGCGTTCCTCTGACTATAGGACTACAAGACTATCAGACTACGTGACTTATTCAGTTGCCCCCAAAATCAGCGCCAGCAGCGCCATGCGCATGACCACGCCGTTGAAGGCTTCCTGCCAGTAGCGCGACCAGCGAGTGATGTCCACGTCGGTCGGGATTTCGTCCATGCGCGGCAGCGAGTGCAGCAGGATCGCATCGCTCTTGGCCTTGGTTTGCAGCAGTTCGCGCGTGATCTTGTAGTTGGCGGGCGTCAGGCCCACGTCCTTGCCGGCGCGCTCGTCACGGCTCTTGGTGTAGTCGGGCTGCACCACCGGTTCGACCAGAATCACGTCGGCTTCGGCAATCGCCTGCTCGACGTGCTCGGCTTCCTTGAAATTCACGCTGTAGCTGCTTCAGCTCGGCCTTGAATTCGGGCAGCAGACTCATATCGGGCGGGGCGACAAACGTGATGGGGCAATCGAACTGCGACAGCGCATAGCCCAGCGAGTGCATCGTGCGCATGCGCATATCGCCGACGGCCAGCCACTTCAAACCGTCAATGCGGCCCTTCTCGCGCAGCACCGTGTACAGGTCGGTCAGGATCTGCGTCGGGTGCTCGCCCCAGCCGTCGCCGCCGTTGATGATGGGCACGCTGGCCCACTTGGCCGCTTCGTGCGGCGCGCCCTGCTGGAAGTGGCGCATCACGATCACGTCGCCGTAGAACTCCAGCATCTTGACGGTGTCCTTGATCGACTCCTGGTAGAAGTCGCCGGCACGCGTCATCTTGGCATCGCTGAAACCGGTGACGTGCCCGCCCAGGCGGTGCATGGCCGCTTCGTGCGCCAGGCGCGTGCGGGTGCTGGGCTGATAGAACGCGGTCACCAACGTCTTGTTCTTCAACAGATCGCTGTTCTGGCGATTGCGCGCGATCGGCTCCAGCCGCTCGGCAATCTCGAACACGCGGAAGAACTCCTGGCGCTCGAACTCTTTCAAAGACAGAATGTCACGACCAGCAAAACTACGCATTGTGAAACCCTCCTGATGTGTTTGATTGAATTATCTGCCGCGATCGCATCGGGCAGGATCATCTGTTGTTGACTGAGGGCCGTCGCCCCCTGGCTGACGCGCCGCATAACGTGGAAACGAAAATGGCCGGGCACGAAGTAACTGGTGGAGAAATCGACGACGCCGCCCTCGCGCGTAAACAACTGCGCATCCAGCCGCAGCAGCGCCTCGCCCGATTGCAGCTTGAGTTTTAGCGCGACCTCATCGTCGGCCCCGGCCGCGCAAATGTCGGTGCGCGAGTGGCTGAGCAACGGATTGCCGCGCTGCAAAAACAGATCGAGTACCGAGCCGTTGAAACCGGCAGCCAGATCGGATTTGCGAAGATACCGCGTGGGCACGACGTCGATCAGATATGCGACCGGGCGCTTGCCGGTGAGGATGACGCGTGCGACCGAAACGATCAGATCACCTGGGGCGATCTGCAACCGATCGGCTTCTTCCGCCGTGGCGGCCCGTTCTTCGATAGCCGCTTTGTTCATGTGGGTCTCAAGCCCGATGCGTTGGGCGATCGTTTCCAGGCTTTCCAGTTCTTCCAGCCCGGTATCGATGAGGGGCGGGCGCGGTGCGACGAACGTGCCTACGCCGTGCCGCCGCAGAATGTAGCCGGCCTGTTCCAGCCGTGAGAGCGATTCGCGCACGGTGGCACGGCTGACCTTGAAGCGCAGGCTCAATTCCGCTTCCGACGGCAAAGCGCCGCCTTCACGGGCGAGGTCGCCGGATTGGAGACCGGCTAGGATTTCGTCGACAACCTGTTGGGCGAGGGAGGCGCTTTTGCGGACCATAAGCCGTGCGACCGTGAGGAAGAAGTTCAGACGATAGTCGTCAGACGACTACAGTCTAGCACCGGCTAGACAAAAGTCAATAGGCAAACGGCAGGGGCAGGGGTATGACGTTTGGCATGCGGGGCAGCCTTCGACTACACTGTGTTCTGCTCAGGATGCGTGCAGCGACAAAAAACCGCGAAGTCGCAACGGGCGGCCTCGCGGTCTGGTGCAGATAACCGATTGGGTTATTTGCTGTTCGCCACAAACTGCGGGAACAACGCATAGAACAACGTCGAATCGACCACTTCTTGCAGGGGCACGCGTTCCAGCAGTGTGTGCGCGTTCTTCTCGTCGCCGGGGCCAAAACCGATCGACGGAATGCCCGCCTTGCCCGCCCAGTAAGTGCCGTTGGTCGAGAAGTCCCACGTGTCCAGCGGTCGCTTCTCGCCCCACAGCGCTTCGATGGTACTCTGCCCCGCTTGCGTCAGCGGATGCGTGTCTTCCAGCAGCCAGGCGGGATAGAACTTCGACACTGGGAAGACGAAACCGGTATACGACGGCGTGTCGTAGAATAACTCTTCAACCTGGATTTCGCTTTGCAGATAGTCGGGGATTAACCCTTTGATCTGCGCGATGACTTCGTCGCGTGGTTCGTTGGAAGTGATGCGCCGATCGAGATAGATCGTGAACTGATCGGGCACCGCGTTGAGCGAGGCCGTGCGTACCTCAACGTTGGTCACGGCGACTGATGGATAGCCCTGCACCGGATGAAAGCCTAACCCGAAACGCATGCGGCGATCCAGTTCGCGGATTTGCGTGATGATGGACATCATCTTGTATACGGCATTATCGCCCAGGTAGTGCGAGGCGGCATGCGCCGAGCGGCCGCTGGCGGTGATCTTCAATTCGATGCGGCCTTTGTGCCCGCGATAGACCTGCATGTTGGTCGGCTCGCCGATGACCACGTAATCGGGCTTGACGCCGGGATCGGCTTCTGCAAACGAGTTAGGCGCAATGCCGTCGCACCACTCTTCCATGTTGCCGAAGTAGTAAGCGGTGTAACCATCCAGCAAGCCCAGATCGCGGGCCAGCGCCAGGCCGTGCACCATGCCGGGCGTGCTGCCTTTTTCGTCGGACGCGCCGCGCGCATAGAAGATGCCGTTGTCCGTCTTGCCGACAAACGGATCCCAGTCCCAATCATCGCGGTTGCCAATGCCGACCGTATCGATATGCGAGTCGTATAGCAAAACTTTGGGGCCATTACCGATGCGCCCGATGGTGTTGCCCATCTTGTCGAAGCGCACCTCGTCGAAGCCCAGTTGGCGCATCTCGGCCTGAATGCGCTCGCCCACCGGGCCGATGAGCGAATCCATCGACGGAATGGCGCAAATGTCTTTCAAGAACGTAACGATCGTGTCGTGGCGGACGGCCACTTCGCGGCGAAGTGTCGCCACGGTGTCTTCAAACGAGTGCTGCATGCTGCTCCTTACTGGAATGAATTTGAGTGTTTGATTTCAGACGACAGTCGTCTGACGTCTGTTATTCTAAAACCGTCTGAGGGAAAAGTCAAGCCTCGATTTCAAGACTCCGGGTGAGGATGCGATCGATCTGGGGTACAATCGGGCGACGACTAACTATGACTTCAACTATGGAAACACTTTTGCCTGACACGTCGGCCAACCCGATTGTGTCCGATCAGCCTGATCGGCCCGATCGGCCTGATCAACTCGGCGAGTCCGAAGCGACCCACTCTGGAGCTGCGATTACGCGCGCGGCCACCATCGTGTCGCTGGGCAACGTCTTGAGCAGCGGCCTGGGCCTGATCCGCGAGACGGTAAAGAGTCACTTCTTCGGTGCGTCGGGCTTCGTCAGTGCCTACAACGTAGCCGCGATTGTGCCGTCGATGCTGTACGATTTGCTGGTGGGCGGCCTGGTCAGTTCGGCGCTGGTGCCGATGTTCAGCGAACTGGCCGCGAAAAAAGACCGCACCGAGTTGTGGCAGTTGCTCAGTTTGCTATTGTCGGTCGCGGTGGTATTTCTCTCGCTGGCCGTGTTAGTGATCGAGTTGTTTGCGCCGACCGTGGCGCGCTTCATGGCGGGCGGCTTTGACGAGCAGCTGCTGCAGGTCACGATCGATCTGCTGCGCCTCACCGTTCCGGCCGTGCTATTCCTGAGTCTGTCGAGCGTGCTGTCGGGTGTGCTGTATGCGCTGAAACGCTTTGCTTTTCCGGCGTTTTCTGCGCCGCTGTATAACGGCACGATGATCGTGGTCGCCATCATTCTGGCCGATCGCTTCGGCATCGCGGCGATGGCGCTGGGTCTGCTGGCCGGCTCGATCTTGCAAGTGATGTTTCAACTGCCCGCGCTGCGCGGTGCGACGATCCGCTGGCGGTTCGATCTTCACGATCCGGCGCTGCGCAAGATGCTGAAGTTGTACACGCCCGTGCTGGGCGGCTTGCTCATCGGGCAAGTGGCGGTGGCGCTTGAGCCTGAATCTGGCCTCGCACACGGGCGCGTCCGGCATCGCGCTGATGGACTATCCGACGCGGCTGATCCAGTTTCCGCTGGGGCTAATCGTCAGCGCCGTCTCAATCGCGATCCTGCCGTCGTTGTCGCGGCATGCGGCGCTGAATTCGACCGACGATTTCAAGGCGACGCTGGCGCAGGGCCTGCGGTTGGTGCTGGTGTTGATGATCCCCTCGGCGATCGGGCTGGCCGTGCTCGCGCCCAATATTGTCGGGTTGTTATTCGAGCATGGCGCGTTCACGCCCGCCGATACACAGGCGGTCACGCTCATGCTGTGGCTGTATCTGATTGGCCTGATTTTCGCGGGCGTCGATCAGCCGTTGGTGTTCGCGTTTTACGCGCGCAAGGACACGCTGACGCCCGCCGTCGTCGGTTTGATCTGCAACGTGGGCATCTACCTGTTCATGGCGATCGTGCCGCCCGCATTGAGTCATCGTCCGTTGCAAGTGACGGATCTCGCCATCGCCAACTCGGTGCAGTGGATGAGCCACGCGCTGATTATGCTGTGGCTGCTGCGCTATCGATTGGGCGGGCTGGGCGGGCACGGGCTGGGCAAACTTGCGCTCAAAGCGGTTATCGAGTTCGCTGGCGATGGCGCTGGGCGCCTATGGTGCGATGACGCTATTGATTACGCTCTTTGGCGAACGCTCGATCGCGCGGGAAGCGATCGGCGTGTTGGGCGCGGCGGTGATCGGCGCAGGCATCTACCTCGGCGCGATGTTGCTGATGCGGGCAAATGAAATCCGTTCGATCTGGCGCATTCTCCTGCGGCGGCGTGTTGCCTGAGAGGTGGGCATCCGCTATAATCGTGATAAGTGACGAGTGAAGGGTAACAGTGAAGGGAGTAAGTTATGAACTGGCGCGATTACATTACGGTACGGTTGATCCGAACGTCAGCCACGGGCAAGCTTGCATCAAAGGCACACGGATTATGGTGTCTGTGGTGCTGGATAATGTGTCGGCGGGGATGACACGCGACGAGATTCTCAAAAGTTATCCGACTCTGACTCGAGAAGCTTATTCAGGCTGCTTTGGCTTATGCGGCCGAATTGACCCGCGAAAGACTCATTGCAGTTCCGATATACGGCCCATCCTGGCAAGCAAGTCGCCTGACAAACAACTTTGGATTGTTGAAGAGCGACGAATTAGAATTCGCAGCTGACATGGAGACTCACTGTTGACCTCAGAACCCGAAAAGCCCTTGCCATCGACGTTGTACACGAAGGACTACTTCCTCAACGCATGCGAGGGCTACGAAGAATTTGTCGAATCGCAGGGCGAGCGGCTGTCGCGCCGCCTGGGCGAAGCGTTTGCTTACGCCGAAGTGAAGCCCGGCATGCAGGTGCTGGATGTGGGCTGCGGACGCGGCGAGATTTTGCGCCACGTCACGCGGCTGGGTGCGCGTGCCTACGGCATCGACTACGCCGAGGTCGCGGTGCAGCTTAGCCGTGAAGCGACGAAGAACGAGCCGACGCCCATCGGCGTGTATCGCACCGATGCCAAACGTCTGCCCTATCCCGACGGCACGTTCGATCGGGCGTTGATGTTTGACGTGGTGGAGCATCTCTTTCCGTGGGAACTGCACGCGTCGTTCAGCGACATCTATCGGGTGTTGAAGCCCGGCGGCATGATCGTGGTGCATACTGCGCCCAATCGCTGGTACGATCAATATGCGTATCCGTTCGTGCGCTTTGTGCGGCGACTGCAGGGCAAGCAATATCCGGCTAATCCGCGCGCACTGAACGTCGAAGCGAACGTCGAAGTGCACGTCAACGAGCAAAGCATTCGCAGTCTGGGACAGTATTTGCGGCGCGCCGGGTTTCAGTAGTGTGAAGGTGTGGCTCAACAGTCCGCCGCAGCATCGGCAGGAAAACATCGTGTTTCGCGGGCTGCGCCATGCATTCTTTGAATGGCCGCCCTTTCGCTGGTTCTTCGAGCGCGAAGTCTTTGCGGTGGGAGTGAAAGTGAATTCATAATGCGTAACTGCACATACTGCATAATTCAGCCATTGAGG
>CAVRJG010000043.1:0-7976 GCA_963721455.1 uncultured Methanosarcinaceae archaeon | reverse complement strand
GTGCAAAAATAAATCCCAAGTCCCTCACCCCTGCTGACGTAATGCAGCTTCAGCGTACTATTGGAAATAGAGCAGTTGTAAGGCTGTTATCAGAAGTCGGGCTTATTCCTTCAAAAGCTAAACAAGCACCGCCTGTTCAACGTCAAGAATTAGTTCAACGCCAGGAGGTACCTGAGGAAGAAGAACCATTGCAGGGCAAGATGGCAGAAAAACTGTCCAACGCCAAGAGATCCCAGAGGAAGAGGAACCTATTCAAGGTATGTTTGAAGGTAAACCTAAGGAGGAAACATGCCCTTCATGTATGCAAAGGCAAGAAATACCAGAAGAGGAAGAACCCCTACAGGGTAAGTTTGAAATCATTCAGCGATCGGAACCTGAAGAGGAAGAAAAACTTCAAATGAAACCTGTTGTGCAGAGACAGGAGATTCCAGAAGAAGAGGAACCTCTTCAAGGAAAAACGATTGGAACAGTTCAGCGCCAAGAAATTCCAGAAAGAAGAAGAGCCACTTCAGAAAAAAGGGAGAACAATACTGGAATGCCTGATAACCTCAAGGCTGGCGTGGAGAGTTTGTCCAGAATTGACATGAGCGATGTGAGGGTGCATTATAATTCTTCAAAACCTGCTGAAGTAGGGGCTCTGGCATATACTCAGGGGCAGAATATTCATGTGGCTCCGGGGGCAGGAGAGGCATTTACCGCATGAGGCGTGGCAGGGCTCATTTTCGAGGCCCTATACGCAGGGTAAAGCCCTGAGAGAGCACCTATCAATAAGGCGAAGAGCATGGCAATTATAAGCAGTCTGGGCGTTATCAGGAAGAGCACTATCCTTGTATTTGCAAGCCAGGCATTCATAAGATAAACAGCCCCGACACCCACAAGGATTCCTAGAATTCCGCCGAAAAAACCCATACATGAGGCTTCTCCAAGTGTGAGGAGCAAAATATCCCGCGTTTCGGACCCAATGGCCTTTAAAATCCCGAATTCCCTCGTCCTCTCGGCAACGGACATCAGCATGGTATTCATCACACAGAGCCCGCCGATGATTGCTGCAAGGAGCCCTGAGCTGATAGTGATTACGCTGAAAATCATAAAGGACTGCCTTGCCTGCACCTCAAGTTCTCCCGGAGAAAGGGTGCTTGTGCCTTTAACGCTGAATTCTATGCGTTTGGAGAGCATTTCGGCATCCACCCGCTCATCAGGCACTGCAAAGATATAGGAAACCGAATCGCCCACATTGTAGAGGCCCTGGGCAGTTTCAAGGGGTATGATTACCGCATTATCAAAAATCGAGCCTGTATAATCCAGGATTCCTACCACAGTAAAATACTTATCGTGGATCTCAAATTTGCTCCCATCTGGAGTTGATATTCCCTTTTGATATTGCTTCCGACAACAACACGATAGGAATCCCCCGGATTGAGGAAACGACCTGCCTTCAGCTCAACCGGATAAAGGGCAACACTGGATTTTTCCGGGGGGACGCCAAGTATCTGTTTTCCGGTCATCCCCATTTTATCCTCATCAAAAGTAGTCATTAGAAGCCCATAAGCATCTTTCACCCCTGCCACTCTGAGCACATCACTAACCTTATCGTCCGTGAGTCCCCCTCCAAAGACCCCGCTTTCGGCAAAGACCCAATCTTGTCGCTGGTCACACTCATGGAAAGCTCAAATGTCTGGTGGAAATTTTCGGACATGGCACCCATAACGATAACGGCAAAAATCCCAAGTGCAATCCCACAGACTGTCAGTGCACTCCTGACCTTCCTGTTCATTATATTTCGGATGATGAGGTCAAACATGATGATCCCGCATTCGAATTATACACGGTTTTAAAGTTCCCAAAGCTTTCAAAGCTTTCAGAAACTTCTATTTCCCTTTCCTTCCGAGCAAGATCCCAGCGGACAGGAAAATTCCCAGAGCTGCGAGGAAAGCCACAAGCCGGGGATTCTTCGACAGGGCTTGCTTCGGCTACGGGCTCAAAGACCCTTAGAACCGTCTCATGGCTGTCAAGGACTCTCCCTTCCAGGTTCAGCACATAAATCTTTACATTATAATCTCCCTTGGGACTCCCTGCCAGATTATTCCTACAGTATCTTCTTTTCCTGCTGTAAGATATCTGCGGTTTCTTCAAAAACCTGCACTTCCCCTTCTTCAGGAGTCAGCACAACCCTTATAATCCCGTCAAAAGGCACCTGGGATTTCCCGGTGATAGTGACACTTGCTCCGTATTCGTCCACATCGATGTAAGGGTCGAGAATTTCCACTTTTTCTTCTGCCGTGAAATCCGATCTATACGCTGTAGTAATATCAGGAGAGTGGGAGTGAACCTTAAGAAGGGCTGTATAGTTTCTGACTCTTTTCGAGAAGGAAGGGCCAGTAAATTGGTTTGTAATAGGTATCCGTAACAGGGATATTCTTCTGACTTTCGGAATACACAATTTCCGTGCCCGAGAGGAGCCTCAGGTCAAGATCCATCATACCGGGTTCAGGCATCTGCACACTCCCGAAGCCTGAAGGGCTTGTAAGAGTTATCAAAACAGAAGCTTTTTCGGAGTCTGCAGAAAAGTCAACAAGCTTAAGCTTTGAAAGAGTGGGATTTCGGTAGGAAAATGAAAGTTCTCTGAAAGCAAGGTTTTCGCTGCCGTTTTTTACAAAAAGCTGTGCTGTATAAGAGTCTCTATCCTTTTCAGAGCCCCTATTTTTTCCGAAGCCGTTTTCAAGTCCCCAGAACAGGACTTTTTTAACTTCCTGTCCTTTCTCCACAGGGCCCAAAGGGAAAGTTTCCGATTTCAGAAGTTTCTTTCCCGAAGACAAAGTAAAAACAAGCGAGGCATTTTCAAGAGGTTGTTCAAACCGAACTGTTGCATCAGAGAGTCCATGGTCTGAGAAAAAATCAGTGATAACGATATTTCCCTGTCTTTCATCTTCAGGGGCTGTCCCGTTTATCCCTGCAGAAGCAGGACTGATCTCAGTGCAGAAGACAATCAGGAATAGAAGTATGGAAAAAAACGAAAAATAAACCCTGTATGTTTAAAAGAACTTTTTTTTCCGGCAGGCTCAAGCCCAGGTCCTCCTTCTTTCCAGATACTCCAGGGAATCGAAACCGGCGTTATGGCCTGCTCCCTGTAATAGGAATGTATGTCGGGACCTCTATGTTTAAGTTTTCATCTTCCGTAAAAATAAGGGCTTTAAAGCCAGCTTTTACTTTTCGGATTTTATTTCGTCTGGCTATTAAGGCTGTTCCGGGATCTTATTTTCGTGTTGTGATCCAGGTTCCACAGGATACCGGAGATTTTCCGGCTGCTTCTCCGTCGAGAACTTTTCCAAGCAGTGCAGGGTCCCGGGCATCCATAACAAGGGCATCGAGCTTGCAGCGTTCGATAATTTTTGCGGCTACAGGGTCAACAGGGGACTTGGAGCCTGCTTTCATCTCAATTGCCATAACTATGCTTATCAGTTTCTCAGGGGAGATTTTATCATATTTTACTGCAGTGGGATCACAGTTCGGGTCTGAAGAATAAACTCCGTCAATCGAGGTCGCAATTGTCAGCAAGTCTGCCCGCAGGAACTCTGCAAGAATTGCGGCTACGGCATCCGTGGTCTGGCCAGGTGTGATTCCTCCCATTACCACGATCTTCCCAGAATTCATTGCCTTTGAAGCTTCCACGTAGTTTGTCGGGATTTCAGGGTATGCGTCGGACCCGAGGGCTGCCGCAAGTAGCCGTGCGTTCAGGCGAGTGATCTCAATGCCTATATAGTCGCAGGTTACTTCATCGGCACCAATTGCCCTTGCAGTTTCTATATATTGACGCGCCGCTTCTCCTCCACCGGCTACCACGAGCAGTGTATGCTTTTTCGAGATCTTCCGGAGAACATCCGCATATTTTAAAAAACGATCCGGGTCAAGATTTTTTGCGAGAATTGAACCGCCTAATGAGAGTACTATGAGCATGATGATCTCTACACATTAACAATTCGGATTTTTAAAATGTATCGCTGAATACTTTTTCCCCTAAGTCGCCAAAAATCCTCTATTTACTCATCCAGCTTCATGCGTCATCGGTTAAGCATTAAATCAGCGCTTTTGTACACTTTTTTTAAGTTAAGACCTGAATCTCTCTGTATCTACGCCTTCTTGTCTCCCACATACTCTTGAAGATTCTCTCTCAGGCAATGTTTTCCGAAGAAGAGTGGTTAAAGCAAACTGCCAAAGAAACTGGTCTTAGAAGATGCGAACGTAAAATTGATCCTGTAATTATCTTTTGGGTTTTAACTCTTAGTTCTGGGGTACGCTTGCAGCGTACAATTGCCAGTTTGAAACGAGAATATAGACCTAATCAGATCTCTCATAGAGGACGTGTTTAAATTAGCAAAAAAAGCATGCAATATGGAGAATTTACACCGATATACGATGCGTTCTGTGAAATATATTGCTCTTTGGCTGTATTTTTGGCAGGGGCAATTTCAGCTTCCTTTATTAGTGACAAGAAGGGTTAAAATATTTGGCTGAGAGTTAAGAAAAAAGCACCATAAAGTATTTATAATAACATAATATTACAACATAACTGACTAATCAGTCATTCACAGAGAGAATACATGAAAGAACAGGTCAAAGACAAAAGAACAGCTATTATGGAAGCAGCCCTGAAGCTCTTCACTGAAAGAGGCTTCCAGGGTACATCCACTGCTCAGATTTCAAAAGAAGCAGGTGTAGCCACAGGCACCCTTTTCAATTACTTTCCTACAAAGGAAGATCTTATAAACAGCCTGTATTCCGAAGTAAAAGGGCAATTAAGTCACAGTATGGGGAAAGAAGTTGAAGCACAGAGTACCTTCCAAGATAAATTAAGAAAAATATGGTCAAATTTAATCAAGTGGGGAGTAGACAATCAGGAAGAATTTCTTTTTGTCGGGCAGTTCTGCTCTTCTCCTTATATAACTAAATTTACGCGTGAAGAAGTAATGAAAGAGTATATCTTTCTCCATAATCTTGTGAATGAAGGAATAATAACGGGAGAGATCCGAGACTTTTCTGCGGAGCTGACCATTGCAATGTTTTATCAGGCTAGCAGGGCGGTAGTGAACCTGATCCTTGATTCAGATCCATCGCAGGATGAAAATAAGGTTTTAGAGGATGGATTCCAGATTATCTGGAGAGGTCTGGCTAAAAAATAATTTTTTTTCACTCCACGCGTGAGTGATCAGTCAATCAAATACAGAAATTAATTGAAAACTTGCCTCAAAATACCCAGCTAAGCAGAAAATCAATCAGGAGTCATATCCGTGAGTTACAAGAAAGTAGTCCCATGAAAAAATTTAAAGGAGAATAAAACATGACTAAATCAAACAATTTAAGTGAAAGTGTAATCTTCCCGAAAGGCGAAAAAATTACGAATGACTATTTCATAGGGGCAGCATGGCTTGAAATGCTGGTTTCTAATGACAGCACCTTTAATTGCCCGATAGGTAATGTAACGTTTGAACCAGGCCGCAAGAAATAATTGGCATAAACATCCGGGTGGGCAGATTCTGCTTGTTACCGGCGGCAAAGGATATTATCAGGAAGAAGGCAAGCCGGCACAGGTGCTTCATCAAGGTGACGTAGTAAAAATCCATCCAAATGTGAAGCACTGGCATGGTGCTACACCGGATAGTTGGTTTGTACATCTCGCGATAAGTACTAATGCCCAAAAGGGAGAGGCCGAATGGCTGGAACCCGTAACGGATGAAGAATATCTCGCTTTGGAATAGAATGGTAACAACAATTTATGAAAGTATTGTATTTTCCCAGGGGAGAATAATTATTATTTGAAATGTTCGGCAACGAATAAGCAAAAAGAAAGCGTGGAACAAGAAATGAAGAATTTAAAAGAAGAGAAATGTCTAATAGCCTATTATTCACGTGAGGGGAATAACTATGTTAGTGGAAAGATCGTGAATTTGCCCATCGGTAACACAAAAGTAGTAGCAAAGACGATCCAGGAAATGACAGGAGGCGATGTTTTCCGTATTGATACAGTAAAGTCTTATCCTGAGGATTATACGGAAACCACCGACGTGGCAAAAAAAGAACTGCATGACAATGCCAGACCGGAGCTTTCCAGCCATGTAGAAAATATGGATTCTTATAATGTGATATTCCTGGGTTATCCTAACTGGTGGGGAACGATGCCGATGCCGGTGTTTACATTCCTGGAAGAATATGATTTTTCTGATAAAACTATTATTCCATTTTGTACACATGAAGGAAGCGGATTAGGCCACAGTGAAAAAGATATTGCAAAACTTTGTCCGAAAGCAACGCTTTTAAAGGGGCTGGCTATCCATGGCTCTCGTGTGAGTGCTGCGAAAAAAGATGTTACGAATTGGTTGACTAAAATTGGTATGATTTCATAAGTGTTTGAGTATCATTTTTTAGCATCTTTGCTTGACAAATAAAGATGAATATAGTTATGAGGGTGTAGATAAATGGATTCCGAATGTCCGCTTAGACTGAAAGCAGGATACGAAAGCAAAAAATTTCTGATAAATTAGAATAACTCAAAATCCGGGGATAATTTCAATGAGTAAAAAAGTATTGGTGCTGTCCGCCAGCCCGAGGAAAGGCGGAAACTCCGACCTGTTGTGCGACCAGTTTATGCTTGGAGCAGAAGAAGCCGGACGCACTGCAGAGAAGATATTCTTGAGGGATAAGGAAATCAATTACTGCACAGGATGTGGAGCTTGTTATAACATGGAAAATAGAGCTGCCCAAAAAGACGATATGGCAGAAATTCTGGAAAAAATGCTTGCGGCAGACGCGATTGTAATGGCAACGCCGGTGTACTTCTACACGATGAACGGTCAGATGAAGACTCTTATTGACCGCACCTGTTCCCGTTACACAGAAATCAGCGATAAGGATTTTTATTTTATTGCGACGGCAGCCGACGATAGTAAGCAGGCTATGGAGAGAACACTTGGAAGGATTCCGGGGATTTACTTCCTGCCTTGAAGGGGCAAAGGAAAAGGGTATTATCTATGGAACTGGTGTCTGGAACATTGGAGACATCAAAGGAAGCAAAGCAATGAAGCAGGCATATGAAATGGGAAAAGCGATTTGATTGGAGGAGAACATACAATGAACAGGGTAGAATTAAGCGAACAGAAATTTAAGGAATTATCTGGAGAGGTCTAGCTAAAAAATAATTTTTTCATTCCAAATGTGAGTGACCAGTCAATCAGGTACAAAAATTAACGAATGATTTATCGTAAAAATAAGCAGTCAATCAAAATATCAATCAGGAGCAAGTAAAACAATTCAAAAATTCAGGAGAAAGAAAAATGCTGTACAGAAAAATGCCTAAAAATGGAGACGAGCTTTCGATACTTGGGTTTGGATGCATGCGCCTTCCAGTGAAAGAAGACGGTAGTATAGATGAAGAAAGAGCCACTAAGCAGGTACGTTATGCGATCGACAACGGAGTAAACTATGTTGATACGGCCTGGCCCTATCACATGGGAGAGAGCGAGCCTTTCTTAGGCCGTGCTCTTGCTGACGGATACCGCGAAAAAGTGAAACTCGCAACAAAACTTCCTTCGTGGCTTATAGAGAGCCGGGATGATATGGATAAATATCTTGATGCTCAGCTGGAGAAACTCAAAACGGATCACATCGACTATTATCTCATACACGCTCTCGTTGGTGATCTATGGGACAATATTGAAAAGTTGGGTGTGGCTGATTTCCTTGACAAAGCCAAAGCTGATGGCCGCATCAGGAATGCAGGTTTCTCCTTCCACGGCGCAGGGGAGGATTTCAACCGGATAGTGGACGCTTATGACTGGGACTTTTGCCAGATCCAGTACAACTTCCTGGACGAAAAGAACCAGGCAGGGACCGCCGGTCTAAAATACGCTGCCTCCAGAGGTCTTGGCGTTATCATCATGGAGCCCCTCCGCGGAGGGAACCTGACAAAAACCGTGCCTCAAGCC
>CAVRJG010000042.1:0-70627 GCA_963721455.1 uncultured Methanosarcinaceae archaeon | reverse complement strand
TTCAGAATCGATGCACTAGTTGTGGTCACATCCATATGTAAAGGCTCTTCACCTAGCGTAATTTTTCCCGCTTGTTCATCATATACAATAGTTGCCGCCATGTATTTTCCGAAGGGGAATTTATCAATAGTTTGTGAGAATTTCCCCCTCATACTTTCTAGAATTGATTCAACTTCCATTGAATAAATTCTGTCAAGAAACTTTTCAAGATTGGCAATTAATTCAACTTCATGGCACATTATTTTGAATATGTACTCCCCATTTTCATTCAATGTGGAGAAGAATATAGCAAATTTTTTGTACTTTATTCCTTTGAATGTTTTTTCTAAAGCAAGATTTAGTGATAAGAGTATTAATCTTAATCCAACAGAAACTTCACCTTTTTCTGGTTGATCAAATTCATAATGTAAAGTAGGTATATTTCTCCAATTAGTCATAGTATCTAATTTCCAATCAATTCTATTTAATTTTCTTTAAATTGGGTCATAAGAATTGTTTTTGAAAAAAGAAGGTGTTGCATAACTCTTACAATAACGTTGCGTTTTTTAGAGTTACCTATAACCCAAAAAAAGAGTTCGAAGGGTGAGATTCGAACTCATGAACTCCTATGAAAAATCACAATCGGTAAGTTATAAAGTACATATTTACAGGTAGGCATGTGTGACGTAACGCCGCATCATCCTGTGGCTGTTGAAATAGTAGGCTACCATGCCTATGGAATTATTGATTAACCTGAACCATTCATCCCTGCGGTCATAGTACATGGGGACGATAATATAATAGAGCTTATTGTAAAGGTCGCTAAGTTCGGCGGCTTTCGCCTCTTCCTCAGAGAGATTTTCTTCGGGTTGAGGTCCCATAGCCCAGCCGGTCACACCTTCAATCCAGCCTTCGATCCACCAGCCGTCAAGCACGCTGAAATTCACGACTCCATTATGGGCAGCTTTCATGCCGCTTGTGCCAGATGCTTCGTAAGGGCGGGTTGGAGTGTTCAGCCAGAGATCAACTCCGGACACCATTTTTGCGGCAAGGTCCATATCATAGTTTTCCAGGAAGACAATTTTTATTTCTTCCCTGAGTATTTCCATAATTTTGAAAATGTCTCTGATAATCTGTTTTCCGGCTTCATCATGGGGGTGGGCCTTGCCTGCAAAGATAAGCTGAATTTTGCCCCTCCGGTTTATTTTCCTGAGCATCTCAAGGTCTGAGAGGATTAATGTTGCGCGCTTGTATGCTGTCATGCGCCGTGCAAAGCCTATGGTCAGGGTCTCGTAGTCCATACCGACCCCTGTCCTTCTGTTCACCTCATCGATCAGGGCTCTTTTTGCACTCCAGTGTGCTTCCCAGATCTCGCTGTCCGGAATCCCTCCTATCCTTACCAGGAGTTCAGGCTCATTTGCCCAGCCAGGAAGGTATCGATCATAAAGTTTCCTGAAATAAGGAGAAGTCCAGGTGTATGAATGGACGCCGTTTGTAACCGCCTGAATTTTGTAGCCTGGAAAGAGTTCGCTTGAGATCCGGCTGTGTCTCTTCGTGACCCCATTTACATAATTAGACAGGTTAAGGGCAAAAAGGCTTGTATTAAAGCGGTCTTCTCCTCCTAATCTCCTGAGGATATCCGTATCGTTTTTGTCCAGGATAAAGTCTTCTACAAGGCCGTAATCGAATTTATCGTGCCCTGCTTCTACCGGCGTATGGGTAGTAAAAATGCAGAGGTCCTTTACTTTTGTCGAGTCCGTGCCGTTGCGCCTCAGAAGTTCCAGGGCAAGCAGGCTTGAATGCCCTTCGTTCATATGGTACTTTCTGACCTTGAAGCCCAGCGCATCAAGCATCCGTACTCCCCCTATCCCCAGTACTATTTCCTGCTTGAGCCTGTAGCGCTGGTCTCCTCCGTAGAGAAAATCCGTAATCCGCCTGTCTTCCCACTCATTCCCTTCGACATCAGTATCGAGTAAAATAATGGGTACGCAGCCTCCTGTAAGGCTTTTGCAGTTATAAAGCCAGGCTCTGAGCTTAACATCTCTATTCTGGATTTTTACGCTCACCTCTTCTGCGAGAAGAGTCATGAAACGAGCAGGGTTCCACTCTTCAGTGTGCTCTATCTGATTTCCTGAAGAGTCAAGAATCTGCCTGAAATAGCCTTTATTACTCACCAGTGTTACTGCTACCAGTGGAACATTCAGATCCGCAGCCGAGCGAATCGTATCTCCTGCAAGTACGCCCAGTCCTCCTGAATAAGTCGGGATTTCACTGTTAAGTCCTATTTCCATAGAAAAATAAGCAATCTTTTGTCCTTTCAATACTCCCTGAAGATCATCCATATTATCGAATTCCTCTTTTCTTTATTGTGTAAACAGATGTATCTAAAAATATATCACCGGTGATATATTAAATTGACCTTGGAAATTAATTTAAGAACCATATTTATTCTTCAGGCGGATAAAAGAAAGGGCTTTTCAGAAGCTTGAATCTGATACATTTTTCTTCGTAAAAATTACGAAGTTCCATTTTCATTTATATATTTTTCCCCTGAGTGATCTCGTTTTTGCGTATTTTCTCTGGCTAAATATCCTTAGGCATTTAGATTTTCAAGTCTATGCATTCTGATACCTTCTAAAATTCAAATCACAAGGTTTTTAATTTATCGGGTATTTCTAGTATGCTAAGCAAAAAATGTAAATAGGAGAAATTTTCTCATAGCTTCTGTAAAAAGTTCTATTTAAGGAGAATAAAATGTCTAAAACGGTTTCGAACCCGGCTAAGAATGGAATCAACAAGCAAAAATCCTGTAAATTCCTGGATGAGATGGCTTTATGCAATGCTCTTGAGATGGCAAAGGAGCTGATCTCGGTAATAAATAAGGTTCCAGTCACTGTTTTCCTTTGGAGGCCCGAAAAGTACTGGCCTGCAGAGTTCGTTTCCGAAAACATAAAGCAGTTTGGGTACACTGTAGAAGAATTCACCTCCGGGAAACTTCTATATGGAAATATTATATATCCTGACGACCTGGAGAGAGTTGAAAGAGAACTTTCCAGAAGGATTGAGGAAGATTACGTTGACTTTTCCCAGGAGTACCGCGTCCTGACTAAATCAGGGGAAGTCCGCTGGGTTGATGAAAGAACCTTTATTGAAGCCGACGAGAATGGGGTCATAAAGTACCTTAAAGGCATAATTCTGGATATTACCGAACGGAAAAGAAAAGAGAAACTGCTTTATATCCAGAGGAATCTCGGCATCGCTCTTAGCTCTTCTAATGGCCTGAACGAGACTCTTGAGATATTGCTGGATTCCTGCCTTCAAATAGATGAAATCAATGCCGGAGGAATATATCTTATCGATGAAACTACAGGCGACATGACTCTTGCCATTCACCGCGGCCTTTCTCCTAATTTTGTCGAGCATGCCTCCCATTACAGTGCGAATTCTCCAAATACCAGACTTGTTATGACAGGGCAGCCTGTTTACAAACAGCATATAGACCTCCTTCTCACTTCGAAGGACGAGGCACTCAGGCAGGAAAACCTCAGGGCCACAGCAATTCTCCCCGTAAAATCAGGCAAAAAGGTTATTGCAGCTTTTTATCTTGCTTCGAGCTTCGAGTATGAGCTTCCGGATAGTGTGCGCACGGTTATTGAAACCATTGCAACCCATTTCGGGGTCTTTATCTCCCGGATCCGCCTGGAAGAAAAACTAAAAGAATGCTTAAGGAAGAGAAAATCTTAAATAGGGACTCTTTTTGCCCTTCATGCTCTTTTTTGAGATTATTCCCGCGAAGAAAGATATTTTTGTTCGATTGAAACCGGGAAACCGATGCGGAAAACGTACCTTATGGAAACATAATTCTATCAGGTATTTTTTCTCAATCGAGATTCGCTATCTTTTTGACTTGTTGTGGGAAAAATAGTACAGTTACGGCATTGATATTCCCGCTGGCTGCAGATATAAGTGAAATTTATAAATTTAAGTAAAATTTATAAATTTTGTCCCTATAAACTGTATGGGGGGAAAGATAGGATAGATGGAGTTTTCCCTTTTTACAGTATGAATTGGAAGAACTGTTCAAGGATATATACGATATCCTGGCAGACTCAGTGTAAAATCAAATCAAGCGGATTTTTAGCTGAAAGTTATAAAATTTTGGTGGGGACTATGGCAGAAGAACTTAAAGACAAGATTTACGAATACCTTTCAAGTCATTACTACCTGAACCTTGCAACCGTAAGCCCGCAGGGCAGGCCAATGGCCCATACAGTGGCATATGTATCCAAAGACGCAGTCATATATCTTACAACCAATAAGAATACCCGAAAAGTCCAGAATATTATGCATAATCCTTATGTGGCTTATACTGTTGATGAGGACGACCCCGATTGGTTTGATATGCAGGCACTTCAAGTGGAAGGCAAGGCATCGATAATTACCGATGAAAATGAACTGCGTGAAGTTGGGGAAATAATGGTGGCCAAATTTCCGGTTGCTGCAGACATGCCCCCTGATCCGGATGTTGTCATGATAAAAATTGAGCCGGAAGTTATCTATTATCTGGATTACAGTGTCAATTTCGGGTACCGGGAACAGGTGAATCTCTGATACCTGTATTTTTTTTGGTAAACCCTGAGCAAAAGAACGGAATAAAAGCTTGACTGTCAAAATCGAATAAAAATTTGATTTTCAGGGACAAATATTGAAAGAGCTCATCCCAAAACCAATTTTATTCTCAATCATTAAGAGTTTCAGAAATAATTTTCATGATTCGAAATCTGGATTGATTATTCCGAATACGAGATTCAGAGAATCAATTTTGAGTTTTGGGATCAGCTCAAAGAAAAATAAGGCAAAAAAAGAAATGAAAGAAGCAAAGCAACGTAATTTTGCTTCTATTTTTTGTTTCTAGCTTCAGACTCCTTATGGAATCAGTACTACATCAATTCCGTGGATAACTCCATTACTTGCAACGATATCAGGCTCTACAACTGTTGCATTTCCTACCATTACCTGTCCGCCCTCCGTGGTATTCACGGAGAGCCTACCGGCCTCCAGGGAAGTAAGGGAATTCATATTCTTAAGGTCTGAAGCCTTATATTCCCCTTTGACTACATGATAGGTTAGCACACTGCTCAGGTTCTTCTCATCATTACGAAGGTCATCAAGCATGCCTTCTGGAAGGCTATCAAAGGCCTTGTCCGTAGGGGAAAAGACGGTATAAGGTCCTCCCTTATTAAGAGCCTCTTCAAGCCCTGCATCTCTCACGAGTGAAGCAAAGGTAGTATACCCTGCCCCTTCTGCAACCTGAACTATTGTCTGATTATTCCCGGAAGTTTGATTGCCTTCAACTACCTCATTTTCCCCGGCACCTTCCCCAGCTCCGGTTTCATTTTCAGGAGCAGTTTCTTTTTCAGGAGCATTTCCTGCGCAGCCGGAAACGAATAACATCCCTGCTATAAGTAAAACTACAAGAATTCCAATTTTCTTAATACTTCTTCCCCCCATATACACTTAAAACATATACTTTATAATATATTTTTTATATCACAATACATGTTCCTTTTATATAATCTTATCTGTTTTTGGAGAATTCACTTACAAAAAAACGTTACTGAGCTCGCGGAAGAGTTGATTTTCGTGCTTACTGAATTCTGGCTAATACAGGATTATGGGACATTCTGGAAGACCTTAAGTATGGACAGAAAACCCTACTTACTCAGCTTATCGGCAGGATCTACTTGTATGCAGGAAATTCAGAGGTTGAAATATTTATCTAGCCGGATCATTAAAAAGTATCTATTTGCCTTTCACATTCTCTCTGCACAATTTCAAAAAGAGACTCATCACTCGCGGCGTTTTCTCAGGATTTCAAGCAGTTCATTTGCGTTGATAAGCATAATCTCGGTTGCAGCATTTGAAAGCTCTCCGGAACAGCGTGCTTCTTTAAAAGTCTGTGGTGCCGAAAGCTTCTTCCAGAGGGGGGGCAGAAGGGAAATCGCGTTTACCATCCCGCCGATAGGGTCAGAGGATAAATAAACGACTCTATTTATGCCGGCCGAGATCAGCCTGACCAGGCACATGGGGCAGGATTCCAAAGATGTATAAAGGGCATATTCTTTCAGGGTGGTAATTTGTGGGTTTTCCTTCTCAAAATAGTTTACAGTTACCATCTCTGCATGCAGGTCGCTCCGAAAATAAGGGGAATACACCAGGTTATGGCACATGGCTGCAATCTCGCCTCCGACCCCGACCAGAATACTCCCGAGTCCGTAGTTCCCTGAATTTACGGATTTCAGCGCAAGTACATCCGTAAGCCAGGCATAAGGGTCATCCGGATACTCAGGAAAAAAGTCGTATTCTTGCAACCAGTTCTTCCAGTTAATAATATTTTCGCTTTGAGAACCGATTTTTTCAAGTATTCCTTCTCCAAGATCCCTTATACTATATTTAAACCTCAATATCTACCCCTGCTTCCTTTAAATACCTCTAATAGGCTTTTTTCCCAGAAGGTCATTAAAATACACAAATTAAACGTCCAATACACAATTCTAACGCTTAAATATATAAATTTGTACTGCAACCATCTTGATGGTGAGTACCATAGTAAAATTAAGTGAAGAGATAAAAACTGCCTTTTCAAAGGTAAAGATCTTTCCCGTGGCTACAGCCTCAAAGGATGGAATTCCCAATGTAGTACCGATAGGGTTCTGCCAGCTTGTAGATGATGAAACGATCTGGATTGCTGACAATTTCATGGCCAAATCCCTAGCAAACCTTGAAGAAAACCCTAATGTTGCAGTCTATGTATGGGGCCCGGACACAGGCGGTTGCTTCCAGATAAAGGGTAAAACAGAGATTTTTAATTCCGGGGAAAAATATGAAAAAATGAAAGCAATTGTGAATGCAGCAAAACCCGGACTCCCTGCAAAGAACCTTATAGAAGTCAGGATTACCGATGTATTCCAGTGTGCTCCCGGCCCTGGCGCAGGAAATAAATTGCTCTGACCGAAACTGAAATTATCGTCGTATCAAGGAAATATCTGGATACGCGCCCATAAGTATCCAGATAGAAATATATATTATAGCAGGGAGTGTCGAAATGGTTGAAAATAAGGGAAATCCTCCTGTTTTTTGTGAAAAGTTCTGTATAGTCTGCAAGGGTGCGAGAAAGGGAAATGGAATTTGCAAGACTATTCAGAACATTGAATTGAAAATTTTTGGGAAAAATGGTTGTATCTGGGGGGCAGCAAGAACAAAATATTACGGAGTCACTCCTGATAAAAAACTCCCTGAAAGTTCAAAACGAAATAAACAAAAACAAATTAATAAAATAAAATAAAATAAAATAAAATAAAATATATTATGATAAACTTAACCTATTAAATACTAAACTGAAAAACGAATACTGAAGAAATAGAACCGAAATAAGCTAAATTACTCACTGTGTGAGCATAAAGAGAAGTGGGAAGAACGGAATTGAAAAGGGGCACTAATTTTTCCTATTCACATTGCTTTCTTTTGCAGTTTCTCTTATCCGCTTTTTCTTTATGATTTAGCTGTTACTCTTTATATGTCCACAGAAAGAAGTGCTTATCGTATAGTTTTCTGGAATAAATCTGCCAGAACTTCGGATATTTATTGCAGAAAGAATGTGAGGAAACGAATCTTTACGAGGAAGGACATCTGAAATATGCCTGTACTAAGCATTATTGCCTGCGGAATGCTCGAAGACGAACTTGTACATGTATTATCAAAAGACCGTGAACTCCAGCAGTTAATCGTTGTGGAAAATCGGGACAGCTCAGGTTTCCTCCGCAAGCTTAAGTCAAAGAACTGCAGTCCAAGGACAGTTTTTCTGGACAGAATCGCAATGCTTCTTAAAGGCGGGTCCAGCCCTGATTTCAAAACTTTCGCAAAGTTTATTTCATTCTTTCCCTTCTTTAAAAGGATTCACGAGAAGGAGAAGATCAGGGAAGGGAAAAAGGTAAGCGTTGTTGTAAATCTGCTAAGATTGGGCCTGCACGCAGACCTTGAGCTGTTGAAGGCAGAGGTGTACAGAAACATCCGGGAAATGGCTCCCTTTTCGGACAAAATCCTGATTTTTTATGGCACCTGTGGGCATACGTTTGGAAAACTGGAAGAGGATTTCGCGGACCTCGGTTGTCCGCTTTTTTTCCTGAAAGACAAAAGCGGGGAAACCATAGAAGACTGCATTAGTTTAGCTCTCGGTGGAAATGAAGCTTACGCCAGAGCCATGATTGCATTCAGAGGCACGGGGACGATTTACCTGACCCCGATGTGGGCTTCGAGCTGGAAGCGGCTGGGAAATGATACAGGCAGCCGGGACTTCAACAACAGTTACCTGAAAAATCCTCTTTATTGCCTGGCTGCAAAAATAGATAACGGACTTGCGGATAATCCGGAATTTAATGAAAATGTTCAGGAATTTGCCTGTACCTTTGATATGAAGGTTATGAATCTCAAGGGAAGTGCGGAAATTGCAGAACAGTCTTACCTGGATGCCCGAAATAGTGTAACTGGGAAATAATGAGGAAATTAGTTTAAATTTTTATAACTATTCAGCCCAAGCAAAACAACCTCGATATCCATCTTTATAAAATCCGATGGGCAAATTTCGGTGAATTGATTTTATTACTTCGGGAGCGCGGAGGGTCACGAATACCCTGTCCTTTACAGGCTGTCCGACAATTACCCTGGGTAATTAGAATTTACAGTTTAGCAGATAATACCAATTTTATAATTTTATTACGAATATTTTGAGTTATGGTATTCATCAAATCTTCAAAGAATCAAGTTTGGATTTTACCTCCAGATATTCGATATCTTATTCCTTCAGATCATATCTGCTTTAAGAATGGAGTAAGGTGTTTGCATGTCCGAAAATGATACTCTTATAACTATGTCATATAAAGGCGAAATGCAGTTTATTGCAGAGAACAGTACTGGCTGCAAAATTCCCTTAGAGCCACCTGCTTTTATGGGTGGAAGCGGTAAAGCTCCAAATCCGGTAGATTATCTGGTTACTGCTCTAGGCGGATGCATTGGTATTAAGACGATCATGGATATTTCCGGGAAAGGTTTTAAACTGGACTCTTTTTCAATGAAGGTCGATGGCACCAAGAGCAAATCACCATCACGAATTTTTGAGAAGCTACATCTTATAATTACTCTTTCCGGCGACGTGGATGATCTCACCGTCGCTGAGATAATTGAGGACGCTATAATGCATACTTGTCCCGTTGCAGCGCTGTTTAGAGAAACAATGGAAATTACCTGGGAACACCATATTAGAGAATGAGATCGAGAGCAAGTCAGCTAAAATAATTATTAAGGTGGTAAACAAAGTTAAAAGCCACAAAAAAGCTATTAATAGGCTTATTTTTTGGTTTGATATGTATTTCATAATCCGTTTCTGATCCAAAAATCGACTCAAAAAAGCCGCTCGGAATTATAAAAGAGGGTTTTCAGCTTGAGCCGGTAGTGGAGACAAGTATTCGAAGTGAATGAATCTAAATTTTGATCGAAAAATCAGCAAAAAATTAGTCTGTCGCTTCTTCGAGCATTACCCGTTTTTCGCGATTGGCTGTGCCTCTTCATCAGCCCAAACCAGACCAAGCTCTAATGCGCCTTTTTTGGTCATGTCATAATAGGAATCAACGCGTTTTGGAACCCTTCTATGGCGGTTTAAATCAAAGCCAAGCTTTATACGGTGCTTATATTGGAGGTAGGCTTCAGCCCCGCTAGTATTGATTTTGTACCTGTATTTGCCCTCGTTAGATTTCTTCTTTAGCCTCGTGATATAAGAGTAGTTGCCTGCAATATAATGGTTTAAAGCGTCGGCCACCTTTTTTAGCTCGATATCTCCATTATCTGCAATCGCTTTGGAGGTAAGGGAAGCAGGATATGCATCAAACAATGCCTCCAACATCCTGAACTTCAAAAAATTAAATTTATGATAAGTGCCTGTAGCCATTGTCCTTTCTTTTAAACATTCTTTAACTTAAATTCCAAGCTTATTTACAATGAAAAATATCTTATTCGGTGTACATGTAAGTTAGGACAGGAAAGTTATATTTGACCATCGTCAGGATAAGGCCAATAATAGGCGTTTCTCTAAAGGCTGCAAAAGTTTAATAAGTTATTAAATAATAGTTATTATTCGGATATGTATGGGTGAAATATGGTTCGTATTTCCTAGTGTAAGGAGTTTTAATTCTAAAAATTCTAGAGGAGGATTACTTAATCGATGGGAAAACGCAAAAAAATATAGTTTTGATTTCTTAGAGGTACCTGCTAATTTTGTCAAAAAGAACGAAACTCAGTTTTTAGGATTAAATAAGTGTGAATTTCTAACTGAAGAAGCTATAAATAAATTATATTCGAAAGACGATAAACTTCCAAGAGGTATCAAATATATTTTTCATACAGAACCTGCTTTAGCCTCTAAATGCTATTTAAAATGGTATAGTGAACCGTGGGTAAAGCGGTTTATAAAGATGAATATCGATATTGCTAGGCATATGGGATTGCCTCCTACCATGATAGAAATCCATCCCGGAAAAAAGCCTAATACAAACCAATATATTGCTGAATCTGCTATTAAATTATTTAATAACTTTAAAGACGAATTTAAAGTAAAGCCAATAATTCTCATTGAAAATAGAACCGAACATGTAATATCAAATGGCATACAGATGAAAGAATTTTGGGATTATCTAATTAAGAATTATCCATTATATCAGAAGTATATCGGCTTTGTTGTAGATTTTAGTGCGATGTATACACAAGTTTCTAAGGATTATTCTAATAATATAAGTAGTCATTTTATCGATAACATTGAATTGATACCTGACGAATCGATAAAAGGATGCCATATACATAATTCACACACGAAAGCTCCAACAATTAGAGATGCTGTTCCTTGGCTATCAGTCTTTAATAAAATAAATAGTGTTAATAATGATTTGATATTGAACCCAGAAGTCTTTAGCCCTCGATTAGCATTCGAAACTAAAAAATTTTGCATTGATATGATTAATGAAGCGAAGAATATAATATGATTGATATTTATGAACATTGTTAGTAGCATTGATTGCCCGATTTGCAAAGCTAAAGATAAGATGCAGGAATTTTAAAAAACAAATTTATACTACTCATCTTGGAAGTTATAAACATCTCCAGAATATGTGCCATATTAACTCAAGAGAATTTGCTACAAAATATTAACCTATGTTTTCCTGAACAGGACAATCATCTCAGTTTCTTTTTAACGGTCTAGAGCAATTCAATCAAGGCTGGTTATACTTTTGCCCATTATCCTTTACTATTCCAAAATTAAGCTCGACAAGCGCTCGGTTATCCTTTTAGCCAAGCGTTGTGCCGATTCTGGAGTAATAGATTATCTTTCGGGTTAACCAACGTGCAGTGGGCAAATGATTATGGCTTATGCCTACCTTTTTCGCTTTCACTGTCGTTTTGCCTTTGTTTCACCTCCACAGCTTATTTTTTAACCTCATGATCTTGTCGGCTACTTCACCCACATCCTCATAAACAGCCAACTTTGCATCTCTGACCTGAGCTACTTGGCATTCCGCTTATCTTCATAAGTCTTTCATAATTTAACCCTAATTTGACAGAAGCATACATTTTATTATGCATAAATCGGCTCCATGCTTCGGTTTTCTTTGTACAATTCAAAGTTCTATTTTGTGTTTTTTGATGTCGGACACTTTTCATTTTTTATAAATCCCCTGTATCGATACAATGCGTTTTTGTAATAAAATACTTGTTAATTAGTAATATATTTCAAAGTCCGATTATAACTTGACATTTTATATAAAATAGATATTGTTATATAGAAAGGAAATGATTGATATTTAGAATCTTTATTGCCTATTAAAAGACATGTTTTGAGATATATTTGGGGCGTGGAATTGTTGCAAAGATTATTTTTAATCCACTGTGGGGAGGAGTAGTATTAAGAGAAGGAGCAGGACTGATATCGCAGAAAATATTTTAAGAGTAGCAATGAGTGGAGCAAAAAAAACCCATATTGTGTATGAGGTGAATCTGAACTTTAATATTGCGCAGAAATATCTGGAAATGTTGAACGAAAAAGAACTCATCAGGTACGAAAACGGGCTTTTCATTACCACTGACAAAGGAAAGGTTTTTCAGCAAATGGCTAAAGAAATCAAGCTTTAAACTACTTTCCGTATATCTCTTTTAAATTTTTTATCATAATTTTTTCTTTTTCTGGTTTACTGGTTTTTAGATCGTTGGGAATCACTGATTTAATGTGGAAAAACGAGCACATCACCGTGTTTGAAAAAATCTAAATACATTCTTATACTTCTGGTTTTCAATTACTAGCCCCCAAGACCGAAAATTAAACCAAACAAGAAAAAATTAAAAATACTCAGAATTTAACCTCTTGCTCCATTTATTTCATCCAACTGTTCACTGACAAGCTGCCTAACCGTTTCTCTTTTAGATGTCCCGCGTTTACTTCTTTCCTTTTCGAGTGCCATTTCTATCCTTGTATTTATTTTTTGAACGTGACCGTGACTGAGATCTATCTTGCTCAGTTGCACGCCCAATGCCGCACATAATAGATCCCGAATCGTCTGAGCTTGAGATCGATTCTCTCTGTATATCTCAAATTTATTTAACAGTTCGTTGTTGACTGGAATCATATCGCCCGGTCGATAAGTTAAGTATCCTACTGACATTCTTTATCTTCTCCATAAGCTATGAGGATAATCTCATCAATAGTAGAGCTTCTCGACTTATGTCCCATCTTTAGGAAAAATTTACGATATGAATTTAAAGTTAACGTTGCCATTATCCAACTGTAGAAATGGTTTGAATTTTAAGACAACCTGTAAGAATTATATTGGAAAACCACTATACGTGGTATTCGAAGTTGTGCATAAAATTCGTTAACCGATGACAACAGAGATACTCTTTTAACACCACGTATAAACCCACCTCTATTATTTTTACTCTTTATCTGTCTTATCAGTACATTTTATGTTATGCCAACAACACTTATCTTTGTAATGACAAATTAAACAGCCTACACATACGCCTTTAACAAAACCAATTAAACCGGCGCCCACAACAACACCAAAAGCTATTTTTGAAGCTGTTTTGCACACTCTTTTAACCTCAACCATAGATACACCTCTTTATTTTAATTTTCGATTAAGTTTTTCTTATTTCATTTTATTGCTCTAGTATTATAATACCAGATGCGTAAGTACATTTTGCTATGCTTAGCGTATCGTTGAGATCTACGCGCCAACTGCCTTCATTTTAGTCTTTTGATTTGCCTGCATCATTAGAATTATCATATGTACCAGTAGTTCCGAATAACCCAAGTTCCGAATGCTTAATTTGACATTCATCAAATATTTATGATTTACCGAAAAAAAGATCTAATGAACCATGGAATTCGTTTGTGATGCCAACCAAAAACGACTCCATGGCCATAGATACAGCCAGCTTGCTGGCGGTATCCTCTGAATTGTTTCGCGAATATGATATAATAACTTTGCCAGAATCTGCAAATTATGAATGTCAGGACATTCTAAACGTGTTGTTACATGCCTCAACATCTTCTACAAACTCTCTTGAATCTGCAAGTAATGACCTCAAAAGCAAAAATCCTGACTTAAGAATTCCCTCAGCAGATACTATTTTCAATTACATCAAAGACAATAATATTGAAGATGCTCTTTCCGCTTTCAGAAAAATGAATTTTGAGATTTTCAAGATGATGAAACTTGAAAACACTGTTCATGACATAGCTATTGATTTTCATGACGTTCCATTTTATGGAGACAAAAATACTCCCTGGTATTAGGGGAATAAAACCAAAGAATGGCAGTTCATGGGGTAAATCGTTCTGTACCCTGGATATAATTGGAACTTCTCACTTGACACTTGACGTAATCGACATTAATAGTTTGAACAAGAATTATTCTCTATTCATCGAATCTTTATTCGAAAGACTTAAGACAATAGGTGTAGAAACAGGGACAGCATACCTGGACAAAGAATTTTGTAACAGAGCTGTGATTTCAAAATTAGATGAACTTAAAGTCAATTTTGTTATAGCAGCTAAATCAAATCAGGTTATCAATAGAGAACTTAAAAATCATCAAAAAGAGTGGGGAAATACTTCAACTATTTTTGAATATCAATTTAAGCAAGGAGGACCTTCCTTCAATATTGTTGCAATATATGATGATAAAAGGGAAAGGTACATCCTGTTTGCTACAAACAAAGAGGCAGAATCAACTGAGAAATTTGAAAAGACAATTCCTGAAGAATACAGAAAAAGATGGAACATAGAAACTGGCTATAGAGTAAAAACGACTTCAAGATACGAACATGTACAAAATCTCCAGTAGCAAGAGTATTATTCTTTGTTATTCAATGCATCATGTACAATGTTCTAAATATGCTAAAGTCAGTTATTGAAATTACGGCTTATGAGCTAAAATCATTAATAAATGAAGACATAAACAAAGCTTTTAGATATGGGCTAAAGTCGTTGAATTTTATTCCGGTTAAGGTATTACTGGAATGTTTAAGATGGTTTAATGAAGAAAGAAATCGAGTGCTACGCACTCGATTAACTACAATATAACTTGCATTGAATAAAAAATTACTAACTTAATAGCTTATGCTATAAAATCACTCGATAAAAAATTATCTTTGTCTACAAAGCGCTAAGGACCCTTTTTGGCGGGATATGTAAAAATACCCAATTGATGGGTAAAAAGTAAAATCAATATGTTTTTGTTATTCGGAAGTAAGTCTGATCGGAACTACTGAAAGTACCAAAAAAGTATTTAATATGTTTTTTAAGACTTAATAACCCCTGAAAAACACTTTCTGATTCTCTTTGTAAATAGTGTATTTATAGAAGGAAATATTATATAACTGGGTTAAATAAAAACGTGGATATAAAAGTCTAAACTGTACATATGGAGGTAGAAAGAGATGCCACTTGTTGATATCAAACTCATTGAAGGTGTATTCTCCGAGGAAGAGATCAAGAAGCTTATCAAGGACGTTACAGACGTTGTAGTCTCGTTCATGGGAGAAAATCTCCGTAGTTTTACATTGGTAGTAGTCCAGGAAGTAAAGAGCGGAAGCTGGGGGGTAGGCGGAGAGGCAATTGGATTGGAGGAAGTAAGGGCCATGCAAGCGGGTACTTTAGAGAAGCCCTAAACCATACCCAGGAAAAACAGGAGAGCAACGCGAAAGGGTAAAACATTTCTAAACTGCACTCATTAACAAAAATTCTAATCTATTTTCCATACCAAACTTTTCACTTTTTTCAATGTTTTCCCAAATGAGAAGATCACCCAAGATAGCGACGTTTATCAATAAAGGTAGGCATTTTAAGAATTTTGGAGTGATTATTGAGGTAAATTACTGGTAACTATTCAGCCACTGATAAAAAAGTATGTTTTTTCAGCAAAATGCTGCAATTCTCAGGATAATAGCGGCGCTCCATTGAGCGCCGCTAGGATAGCATCCATGACATTGAGGTCATTCTTTTTAATTGAGGATATGTATGCTCTAATTCTGCAGAAAGCTACCGCTCCTTCTATACTTCGGAAAGTTCCCGAAATTTTCTGTTGTAGCTTCATCATCCTGATATCTCTCTGCTTGATTGTTATCAAACGAAACTCTCAGGTTATTGAGGAATCGCAGAATCCGTTCCTTGTGTAATATGAACCTATCCAGAAGATTCTTTGCTTTTGTTTGTGCCGTTCTTCCTCTCTTTTTCGCCTGATCCTTAGAGTTGTCGGGAGGTGGATTTTCTTCAATTCCTTCTTGCATTATTGCATCGTATATGGAACTCCAGCTACGGTGGCGTGGAATGAACACGATCGTACTCTGTGGAATTGCAACCGACTTTGGCATCGAGAGTACAGCACGTTTTGCCTGCGAGTATGGATTTCAACAGATTTTTGCCGAAGATGCTATGACCTCCAGATCTGAGGAACAACACAACGCAGCAGTGAACTTCATATTCAAAAGAATAGGCAGGGTACGGAAAACGGATGAAATCCTCAAAGTTCTCCAATAAGGTTAAAAAAGAGGCTCTTCGCTATTTCGAGTGGGTAATTTATAGTTACGTTCTAAATTGATACAACACATATAATATTTGAAAAGATTTATCGTGGGGAATCACATTCAAAATCGATGATTATCTATTTTGTGTAGTTACTTTTCAACTGAAAAATTATTTTCAACAATTGAATTCTTTCAATATTCTGAGTATTTTCGTACTGATATATTTCTCTTTGTTACATGACACTCTTCTGGAGGACAAAGGCGATAGACCTGGATCAGTTTTTCGAAGGCATTGTGAATATGCTGCTGTTTATTCGCCGTTTATAATTCCCCGGCTTTCAATTCTGCGATATAAGGATCATAAGCTGCAGTTGAACCGCCTGAACTGTGTGCAATATAATAGTCCGCAACAATCGAAGCTTGCTGCTCGCGATTATAATCACGCAAATGCTTTTTTGCACCAAGCCTGTACGCATACCCCAAGCTTGCTTGCGCATGAATTGCTTCAATAAGATATTGCGAACCAACATACTTCATTTGCGCAACATGGGTTAACTCATGAATAAGCCACTTCATTTCGGAGTTATCTGCTGCCGTGTTAATCTTTCGATTGAAATTGATAGTATGGAAGGTTGTAATACCCATACCCGAGCACCTGTTTATTTTCGCTCCGATTCGGGCAATGAGCGAACATTCGTCGATACGCACCTGCGAATAAATGATGCTATCTCCAAATACGCTTCGGGCTTCCTGTTCCTCTACTGGGGTAAGACTTCGGGTATTAGACTTAACAGCTTGCCATAACGAATCCATTGCTTCCGGGAAAGCATAGAAGTCAATAACTTTTGCGATAATCCGGCCGACCCTTACAGCAAAAGACAATAGGCCACACCACATCCATTTGCAGAAGTCCTGTTCTCTCTGTGAAATCCGGATTTTGACAGCTTTCAAAGCATCACCCGTTTTAGAAGTGCTTTCTCCTTGGTCCCGTATCTTTCCGATTTATAAATATACTAGAACTTACGCGGTTGGACTGAGAAATCAATAGCATTAAACCTTCAATTGTCTAAAATTTTAGAGCTTGGAGTCCAACCATACCTGTACTTAAGTTTCTGATCTGTCATACCTTCAAGTGCTGCAAATATGGTGGCAGATGAATGCCTGAAAAGATGAGCCTGAATTTTAGGCATTCCTGCCCTTTCTGCAATATCGTGTAATTATTCCCAGAATCCATTTTCACTTAGTTTTCCATGCCCTTTTTAAACATTGCCTGTAAGTACTTCTTCAATCCCATATTCAGCCAGCTTCCATGTTGGGGTGTATTCAAAACCTTCAGGGGCACTGCAACTAAGGGCAACTAAATGGGCTTCAAAATCACCATCAATTTTAGGCATTCCTGACCTTCTTCAATATCGTGTAATTTTTCCTAGTATCCATTTTCATTAGTTTTCCCTGTGGAGGAGGATTACTACAGAAGAAGTAACTATCAGGTTCTTTTAATGGGTGCTGCATGTACCAGTGATACATTTCTTGTGTGCACCAAACACAATATACTCTTCTTGGACTTGTTTTAGCTCTAGGAACATATACAATTATACCATCATTTTCAAACTGGACATCACAGTATTTAATTTTAAGAAGTTCTCCACGTCTTACACCGCTATCAAGCAAAAAAGCAATCATAGCTCTATCACGTTGATTAAGACAAACTTAGATAAGTTTTTGGTAATCTTCATAAGTAATATGATTTGAGTTAATTCTCTCTTGCTTTACAGGTTTAAGTTTAATACTACCTGTCCCGCATGTGTCGAAAAATACGGGAAAAATTACGTTGTTATCGTAGCCGAAGTTTAATATAAAAAATAGAGTCATAATATCAGGGACTTGCGTCTGTCCCGTGGTTTTAACTCTCATAATTCCATAAGACAGGCACGGAAAAACCTAATCCAGACTCCATGACCCCGGAAAAAACGGAAATCACAGAAAAACTGTAATTTTGTAATAATCCCCTTCAGTCAGTCCTCTCGGAGGGAAAAGCTAAAACTACATAAATTAGTCCTCTTGAGCGCAGCGAAAAGGACCCCGTGCTCCCGAAGCGGAACTCGGGAGCGGAACTCGGGTAGCGGAACTCGGGATACACATAAACAGGTGGTTAAGCATCTAACCAAACTATGGAAAGAGTAAAAGTCACTTCTTTTTCTCTCTTCTCTGACCCCAACTCTTCTCAGTTCTCTCTTCTTTTGGCTCTTTCCTCGTCCATTCACTCCTCTTAGTTCCTTCTCCTCTTTGCTCTCTCCCCTGAATCCGATTTTTCTCAGTTCCCTCTTCTTTTGGCTCTTCTCGTCCATTCGTCCCTTAGTCCCTTCTCCTCTTTGCTCTTCCTGGATCCGATTTTTCTCAGTTCCCTCTTCTTTTGGCTCTTTCTTCGTCCATTCGCTTCCCTTAGTCCCTTCTCCTCTTTTCTCCCTTTCCGGGCTCCGATTTTTCTTTAGTATCTCGCTTGTTGGTTCTTTCCTTGTCCATACGCTCCTCCTTACTTTCGGCTTTTTTTCTTTTATTTCCTCTTCGTCTTCATCCTGACCGAATCCGAGTTTGGAGCTTACGAAAGCTCTGGCTTGTCTGGCATCGGCATAGTCAGGATTGATCCTGAGGGCTCTTTCAATGGCTCTCAGGGCTTCTTCATCTTTTTCTAAACCGGAAAGGGCCATACCTTTGCAGTACCAGGCGTCGGCAGAATCAGGCTTTATTGAGATCGCTTTGTTGCAGGCCTCAAGGGTTCTTTTATATTTGCCGAGCTTTAAGTGGACAAGGCTTTTCCCAACCCAGGTCTTTGCATTGTCAGGGTTTATTTTGAGGGCAGCGTCATATGCTATCATGGCTTCTACAGGCCTGTTCAGGCTGTAGAGGGCAAAGGCTTTGCCTTCCCAGGTTCGGGCAAGTTTCTGGTCGAGTTTGAGGGCGGCATCATAGGCTTTTATGGCTTCTTCGTACCTGCCGAGGTCAGCAAGGGCAGAGCCCTTTGCGTGCCAGGCACCCGTAAGGTTCGGATGGGCAGCAAGGGCTTTTTCACAGGCTTCAAGGGCTTTTTCGTGCTTTCCGAGCCTGCAGAGGACTGAGGTTTTGATATTCCAGGTTTTGTCGCTGTCAGGTTTTATTTCAAGCAGTTTGTCAAAAGCCTGCAAGGCAGCTTCCTCCATGTTAAGCTGCAGGAGCAAGAAACCTTTTTCGTAGATGTGGGCCGGGTTTTCAGGCTCGATTTCAAGGGCTTTTTCAATTGCTTTAAGGGAGTCCTTATACATCCTGTGTCTTAGATAAACTGCGGCTTTCCCTGCCCAAGCGCCTGCGTCACCCGGGTTTTTTGCAAGGGCTTTTTCATGGACTGCGAGAGCTTTATTCAGGCGTTCATATGCGGTTCCACCTGTCTTACCTGCATCTGTCCTGGATGTCCGGCCTATTTTGCTCGGCCTGCCTGCCTTTCCTTTCCTGTCTGTCTGTCTTTTAGGGTTATTTTCCATAGTATCGGTCCGGTATTATTTTGTTTGGGGAAACGCTTTTTTGTAAAGAGAATTTTGTATGGAGGATAAAGTACATCCCAACCCTCCCCTGAAGGGCGGCAAATTCTCGGAGAAATCTTATTTCAGACTCAGTTCTCTTATTTTAAACTGCTCCTGTAAACCTATTTTAAGTAACAAGGTGAGGGATTTATTCAGCAGGAGGGAAGAAATATTTTCGATGCATCATTCGCCTCTTACACATCCATTTCATTTAAATAGTGTTCATTATAATGACGATTTTTGTCTATGAGATCATTATTATAATGAAACTCATGAGAATAAACTGTACCTATACAAACCATATAAGATCTGGAGACTAAAGATCCCACTGGAAATTTTCAAGGACGGATTTTACATGCCTCTAAAATCCTTCCCCTCGAGCTTTGCCAGAACCTCAAAACCTTCTCCTTTCAAACCCGGAAAGCCTCGTTTCTGGGACGACCCTCACATTTCAAAGAGCATGCTAGAAGCCCATCTTGACCAGGCACATAACGGTGCAAGCCGGAAAATCGCTGAAATTGAAAAAACGATCTGCCACCTGACTGCTTAAGGCACACTTAAAACCGAAAACAAGGTGCTTGACCTGTGCTGTATGTACGGGTTTATACAGCAGCAGGTTGCGCCTGGAGGGATGAAGGTCACAGGCATTGACATATCCCAACGGTCCGTTGACTATGCCCGCTCTCAGGCTGAAAAGGAAGGGATGGATATCGAATGTACCTGTGCCGATTTTTTCAATGTAGAGTATGAGGAGACTTTTGATACTGTTCTTCAGGTCTACGGAGAAATCTGCACTTTTTCCGATGAAAAACGGAACCTGCTCCCTGGCCTGATACACAGAGCACTTAGGAACAGCGGGATTTTTATCTCTGATGTGTCCACAAGGACGCTTCGCCTGCGGGAATTGCTTAAAAACAGATGGTAAGTTTCCGAGGGAGGGTTCTGAAGAGCGGGAAAAACACCTTGTACTGGAAGAGGGTTCGATTACCCGGAAAATGATATCTGGATGAATCAGTATATCGTTACGGATGAAGACGGCACAGTTAAGACCTGCACGCTCTGGCTGCATGACCATTCCCTTGAGACGATAAGCCGGGTGCTTGAGCAGAATGGGTTTAAGGTCGAGAAGGCCTGGAACAGCTTTTCCGGAAAACCGTACAGGGAAGGCGGAGACTGGATAGCGATAGCGGCGAGGAAAATATAGCGAACTGAGAAATATAGGGTTGCTTGAAAAGTTATCGATACCTATACGAGTAATTTTGAAAAATTTATAAAGATTGCACTCATTTAGGTTTACATATATTTCATAAAAATATCTGGAGAAAATCTACACTTTATAGATCAATCCGCACTCCAGACAAAATCAGGTGTTTACATGAATGAATTGAATATTCGGAAAACCGATCGGCTGGAAAGCTATAAACCGGTTTGCAGAAGAGATGCCAGAACAATTTCTGCTCAATACTGTCGGCACGACCTATGTATTTAATGGGAATCCTTAAACTGAGGAATTAAAAAAGGAATAAATTCCGGTAGCAACTTCAGTTAGTTACAAATAAGTTAACTGATCGGTCAGTCGACATATAGATAAATCAACTGTCCAGTCAGTGAATATTGGACAAATAACAGTTTCAGTCAATCAACAGTATGGACATGGGTTCAGGCTGCCCTTTGATCGGGAATACTATGGGCATCCCGGATTCCGCAGCCGTTTTTTTCATATTGATTCCAACGGCGTGTTCCGGAATTCTTGCCATATTCGAATGGAGACAGATTCCCTTTTCCACATTGCATTTCTCACACAGCCTGCAAGAGCCGTTTACAAATGCGACTGCAAAGGTAAAACCTTCGTTAAAGGCTGTTTTTTCAAGCTCTAGCATTGCGGACGCCATTTTCTTGCTGTAGTCAAAATAATCTGCCCAGAACTTTGCTGCTTTTTCTCTTGTTTCCTCAGGCCCGGCAGGGTCGAGCCAGGTCCTGTACGGGGCTTTTGCAATCTCTTCATCTGCAACTGCGGGAGACCTGAACTTGACAAGCAGGGCATACCTGTACTCTTTGAGTATTTCCCGAAACTCGTCAACTGTGGGAACGTGCGGTGGGCAGGTCAGCTTTTTTCCGTATCCTATACATCCTCTGCATTTTAAGACCACTCTCTTCTCTACAAAGACCTTGTAAGTGGGAATTATCTTTGCTTCGATAGCCTCCAGTTCCAGGGCTTTTTTTACAAGAAAGTTAAGTTCCTCAGGATTTGTATCTCGAAATGCCATATTCATCCCTTCTAAGACTTATTTTCACATAAAGGCGGCTTATTAATGTATTACCCGCCTCTATTTTCTTCGAAAACCGGGTAGTGCTTAACCGTATTCAATATTTGATTCTCACTTCAGACCGATTTTATTTTCCTGCTTTGTTACCTTTTATCATATGCTTGCGGCTTTTTAAATTCTTCGACTCACTTATAATGTTCTGTCAACTGCACAATACCAGACTCTTCAAAAAATCAATTTCCCCATTTTAGTAAGAATACATTAACTATATTTAAGATAAAGTAACAAAAATGTAAACAAAAGTGTTAAATATTAGTTGGTAGTATAATTAAGTGTCTCTACCAAGCAGACACAAAACTTAGATCGCCTCCTAAATTGTCGAAAGCACCTGAAGCTCTTTTTTGCCCCTGCCTATAGTAGTAAAACAGACAGGGGTCAGGGTGCAACAGATGGAGTGCCGGATGAGAATGTATAGCTAACTTTTCAGCAACGAGATGAAAAAAATCAATTGTTTCAATCCAAAAAGCAAGTTGAAGTGCTACTCCTCTTTTTTCGTGATAGCCCCGGAAAAGGCCGGTCACAGGCGGCCTGTCAGAGTATGGGGCCTAAAAAAGTAATTCAAAAAAGCAGGATCTATGTAAGCAAGAATTGGCAGTTAAGAGCTGGTAGTTAAGATTGTGCCAGATATTGCTTATCTAAAGTGTCAATACTTTCCGGAACGGCGGCATTGTTCTGGAACTATACTTCCCTGGCCACCCTGAACCCAAGACTGTTAAGCTTTTTATCTTGAGCCGCAAAAAGTCTTTCAGCCGATCGGCAGCAGCCTGCATTTCCATTCCATCCCCCGCCTCTCCTTATCCGCACTGGAGTCGATACGCTTATAAAATGGTTTTCCCAGGCCCTGCCATCTGTTGGGGCGCCTTTATAGCTTATGTGGTACTCGTCCTGCACCCATTCTCCCACGTTCCCGTAGATGTCATAAAGCCCCCGGGGGTTTGGCTTTTTCAAACCGACCGCATGGGTTTCGAGTCCGGAATTTTCCAGAAACCAGGCATATTCCGTAAGTTTCGATTCGTCATTTCCGAAGAAATAACCGGTTGTAGTCCCTGCCCTGGCTGCATACTCCCATTCGGCTTCCGCAGGGAGTCGGTAGATGCAATTGCTTTCATCGGCTTTTTCAAGGGCATTGAGTTTTCTGAAAAAAATCTGAGCCTCATTCCAGGAAACACTTTCAACCGGGTGCTTTGCACCCTTGAAATACGAAGGATTATTCCCCATGACTTTCTGCCATTGCTCCTGTGTAACCTGATACCTGCCCAGGTAAAAGGGTTTTTTAATCGTTACTCTGTGCACAGGGCTTTCCCAGAGTTTTCTGCGTTTTTCGCGTGTTGGAGAGCCCATATCAAACTCCCCGGCATGAATCAGGACAAACTCCATCCCGATAGAGTTACTCATTGAGCTGCTTAAAAAATCTTTGATTGAGTCATTCATTGAATTATCCATCGAGTCTCACCACATCAATTGAAATAATTAAAAATAATCCTGAGGTTTTATTTCCTTTTCCTTCTCTATTATTTATTTCTTAAACTAATCAAAACTTCATATAAATATAAAGATTTCTTATAAAATATAAAGTATAGTCAAAATATAGAGTACAGTTAAAAGTTGAATACATTCAAAATGAAAAAGTTTTTAAGATATTAATATAGAAGCAAGGGAACAGAACGCAAGTGAGCAATAATGAAACAGTGCCTTATTAACCTGATTCTTTTTTCGGGCAGAAGAAAAGATATTCTACTGCTCCTGAAGGAAAAACCAAAAGATATCGATACAATCAAAGAACTGCTTAAAGTGGATGCCAGTTCAATCCAGCCTCATATTAAAAAAATGAAAGATTCCGGCCTGATAACCGAGAAAAACAAAATATACAGGTTGTCCGAAATAGGGGAAGTAATAATCGAAAACATGCAGCCTCTCCTCAATATGGCTGAGTTTTTTGGAGAAAATGCTGAATACTGGATGAGCCACGATTTAAGCCCGATTCCTGAGTTCCTGCTGCAGAGAATCGACGAACTGGGGCGTTGCGAACTGCTGGAGCCTGACGCCGAACATCTGGTTGAAACCCCAAAAATACTCATGGCGAATATGCTGAACTCAAGAGAGATCCTGACCTTCGCAGCCTATTCTCACCCGGAAGCTCCTTTAATTTACGCAGAGCTTGCGGAAAAGGGAGCTGAGGTTACACTCTGCATGACAGAAAATGTTGCAGAGCGTTTATTCTTAAGTCACCGGGAAGAGGCAAAGAAGCTGTCCGGAGTCAAAAACTCAAAATTATTTATATCACGAAAGCCGGTAACAATTCCCTCAGTGATTGTAACGGACAGGTTTCTTGCACTCAAACTCTTCGAAGCCGACGGAAAGTTAAGGGACCAGATAGTCCTGTGTTTCGGGGAAAGAGCTGTATGCTGGGGAAAGGAGCTTTTCCGGTACTGCATGGAAACAGCCGAACCTCTGGATGAAAATGAATTCCTGTAGAACATTGAATGGTAATCGTAAACCTTTCATTTTTATTCAGGCTTAATTTTGGCATTGAACTCTGGAATAAAGTAAATCATCTGGATTTTCAGCCCTTTACTGTCTATCTCAGGCATGCAGGGCACATACTCAAACCCGTAATTGTACCCCATTTTTGCAGTGATCGCAGCCGCAAGCGCGTCAAGGATATCGTCTTTTGCAACTTCTTTCCGCCTGTACTTTGAAAGCGCAGCTTCAACAATTTCATCTGTAAATAGGCAAATGTTTTTAAGGGCTTGTATCCTTTCAAGAAAGCCGCCCTGGCTCTTTTTTGAACATTTCGTGGGAAAACCCGCAAACGCCTGAAAACAGATTTCAGGTGCAGTTTCCCTTATTTTCCCCCTGAAAACTTCGTTTTCGACCAGGAAAGCGTCTACATCCCGGATTTTGGGGATTATGTTCCAGGCCTGCTTGGAGATGCTTTTTCCTGTAAGCTGTTTGTTGACCTCACAGGCTTTTTCATAGCTTTCCGCATACACTGCTTCCCTGCACGGTACGGAAAAAATACTGGACTTCCGGGCTTTCAGAATGCTGCGTGCTCCAGGGTCCGAAAGCCGTTCTCCACTGCCTCCGGCTTTTAAGCCTATAGGGATATCGATCAGGATGAATGGTTCTGCTTGCTCATATTCTTTTTTTAAGAAATCAATAAGGGATGAAAACTCAGGAAAAAGCCCTGTTTTCCACTCACAGCTTTGTTCATTTTCCGTATCCAGGAACACTGCAAACCAGCCTTCTCTGCAACCGTCAACGCCGACAAAGACCTTTTTGCTCATATTTGCAGTTGGAGGCGAAAATTTAAAAGAGTTTTTCTTGCGGATTATCTTGCGGATATCCGGACTGTGTAAATTAATAAAAAGACATGCAAATTAATAGAAAGTTAAAGGTTGGAAAAGTCCCAGGAAAATGCTTGAAGGTAAATAAAATAAAGATAAATAAAGCCAAGTTAAATGTTGATCCAGATAGTTCAAAAATTAATTAAATAAATTTTTAACTGAAGAAACTTGTCAGATGGACATAAAAATTGCTTAAATTGCCAGATAAATAATGATAAGGAGGAAGGTTATGAAACTCTGGTTGCTCAAAGCCGCAGGCACTTTAGAAGACGAAGAGATTATTCTGGAAGACAGCGTGGTTACCATCGGGTGGTCCGAGTTCCCTGATCTGTCCCATATTAAAAACGAAGCGCAGGTAAAGAAACTCATGCTCGAAAAATATCCGGGGATGCAGGAAGATCGATGTGCAGCCTGGGCAGAGGAGATCTGTTCTTATATCACAAAAATAAAGAAAGGGGACCTTGTGGCAGTCCCCCTCAAGACCAGAAATGAGGTGCTGATCGGAAAGGTTACCGGGGACTACGAATACAGGCAGCTCAGTGACTTTATCAGCCATATCCGGAGGGTCAGGTGGCTGAAAAACCTTCTAAAAGGAGCCTTCGAGGAAGAATACGACGTTGACCTCAACTCCCCCGAGGCTCTCTCTCTGATTAACGCAGCCCCTGAAAAGCTCTCTGGATTTCTCGAAACAAAAAGCCTGGGAGCCCTGGTTGAAGAACTGAGCTTTGCCCTTGACGACCTTGATTTCCTGAGAGAAAGGATGCTTGAACTTGCGTACAGGCTGTCTGAAACTGACGAGATGCCTGAAGTCCGGAAAATCGCAGCTGAAATGGAAAAAATGTTGAGAGAAAAGTGAAAGAATAGTAAGAGAAAAGTGAAAGAAAAGTGAAAGAAAAGTGAAAGAAAAGTGAAAGAAAAAGAGGAGAGTTCACCCTCTTACTCAAAACCTGATTCTTAGTTTTATTTATCTATAAGGTCATTGAGGTCAAGTTCAAACCCTACAACTGAATATCCGAGAGCAAAGTTGTTTATGGTCTCAGGGTGCAGTTCTCCAAAAACCCCAAGCTTTTTGCCTCTGACATACAAATCTGCCCGCCTGCCTTCGAGGAAAGCAGGGTCTTCAGACTCTTTTACTTCATAGGGAAGCATCATCTCCCTCATGAGGGCGTCTACAACCTCATAGATCTCGGTGAAGTTTGCCTGCGGGTGAATTGAGACTGCAGCTACGTGCTGGCCGGTTGTTTCGTTGCTTACGACCTCCCCGAACTCGAAGATCTTCTGCGGAAGTTCCCTGTGCTGGTTTAAGGCAAGGATTTCAAGAAGGTTCGGAAGCAGGGTTGTCCTGAGCATTGTCTGGTCTTCACTGATCGGATGAAGGACATACGTAACATCATCCGTCTTTTGCCTGCGCATATTCTCGAAATTGATCTTTTCGCTGGTAAGCGTAAAGGGCATGACTTCATAGTATCCCAGCCCTACCATTATCTCGTTCACAGGAGAACGCAGCAGGGAAATTGGGTGAGACTTTCCTGCGGTATAGGTCTCAGGAATCCTGACTTTGATGTTTTCATAACCGTAACCTTTGGCAATATCCTCTACCAGGTCATAGTTATGAAGAATATCTGCCCTGTAAGCCGGCACTTTTACCTCGACGGTCTCTTCATCAAGGGCCTCTGCCCCAAAACGCATCCTTTCAAGCTGCTTAACGATTTCTTCTGTAGAAAGTTCCATGCCGAGCAGGGATTTTACTTCAGTTTTCGTAAGAAGCCTGGTTTTTGGTTCCAGGTCAGGCAATACAAGTTCTTCGCCGTCGGGCCTGATAACCCTTACAAATTCGATCTGTCCGCCGCGCTCGGCAAGGGCTGTGACAACAATATTTAAGGTAGTGTATACGGCTTCTCCAAGCCCCGTGACATCGATAAAGAGGTCAGTTGTTTCTTCGGTCACACTTGTGAGAGTCCCGTTGATGATAGGCGGGAAGGACAGCACGTTGTCATTTGCGTCCAGAATGATCGGGTATTTTTCGAAGTCTTTGACGAGATGGGCAAACCTTGTGCCTTTGGGATGCTTTTCCAGGATTTCGGTCATGCTCATCTTTTCAGTGTAATCCAGCGGCACGAACTCGAAACTCGGGTCAACTGCCATATAGCGGAAAGGCTGCTTTACGTTCGAGAGGTCGTGCACTCCTATAGAAACTTTTTTCCTGTTTCTTCCCAGGCCCCAGTGCAGGTCTTCCTGAAGGTCCATAAGGGATTTTATAGAAGAGGATGTGAACTTTATGCCTCTTACAACCGCACACCCGAGGAAAGGCCTGATTTTCAGGATATCCTCGCTGACAGAAATCGAAACCTTATATGGTTTTACTTCATATTCGGAAAGCCCGGTCTCAAGGTCCAGGAAACCCCGCATTGCCCTGGCTGCCCCTTCGACACTATAAAGGTCAGGCCTGTCCGGGAAGAACTCGATATCGATAGATTCGTCTTCAACTCTTTCGATATCGGCTCCTATCATGGGCACCCTTTTTATGATGGTTTCCTTATCCGTTCCTGTGAGTTTTTCGAGGTCGTCGTACTGCAAGGTAATTACTGGCATGGGGAATTCATCTCGTCTTTTGCGCTAACTTAATCCCAAACATACTCAACTTTAGATTTAATGCTTTTGTTTCAGGAAGTGTTTGATAGTGTTCTGGAAAAATCTTATTGTCATGAAAAAGAGCAAGCTTTAATAAATGAAAACGGAATTTGCGACGTTTCTTTTGTAAAGAAATTTCTACCTCCAAATCCAAAAGGACACATTCTCCTGACTTCAAGAGCACCAGTTTTTCATTCATTAAAGATTATAAAATTGGTTAAAATAAAGGAGATGTCCCCTCATGAAGCTAAGAGTTTCCTCCTGAAGCGTACAGGGCGTGCTAATCTAGACCAATCAGAACTAGATATCAAACTAGATCAATCAGAACTAGATCAATCAGAACTCGAAGCGCTTGATAAACTGGTACATGAACTTGGTTGTCTCCCATTGGCTTTAGAACAAGCAGGAGCCTATATTTATGTAAACAATTCTAGTTTTAAAGATTATTCTGCCAGTTATAAAATACGTGGTCTAAAGTTATTGGAAAAGTCTCATATTGATAAGAATGAATATCCAGAATCTGATATCTACCACATGGTTGATGAACTTCGAGGAGGTGAAGAAAAGTTCAGAAGTATCCGCAGATATTTTATTTGCAAGTGCTTTTCTGAATCCCCATGAGATACCATGCAGAAATTATTTACAAAGGTGCGGACGAGTTAGGACCATTAATTTCTGCCACATTTTGATGAGGTTGATACAGATCCTCTCGTTTTTGATGAAGTTCTCAAACCACTATGGCAGTACTCTTTAATCAATCGTGAATGCTGGTTCCCATACTTATGACATTCACCGTCTTGTACAGGCTGTTCTTAGAGACGGAATGGTAAAAAGTGAACAGAGACTCTGGGCTGAACGTGTTGTTAAAGCTGTAAACTGTGCATTTCCTGAAGTTAAGTATGAAAATTGGGAACGTTTGCGATAAGCTTCTTCCACATGCTCAGACCTGTGCAGAATATATTGGGCTATGGGATATAGAAACTGAAGAATCTGCAAAATTGCTAAATGCAACTGGCAGCTACCTGCATGAACGTGCACTTTTTAAGGAAAGTGAGTCGCTCTTGAAAAGTTCATTGGAGATTCGAAAGAAAGTTCTGGAATCCGAACATTTTGATATCTCTGAGAGTTTCAATAATCTAGGGGAGCTTTATAGCGATTTAGGCAGGTACTCCGAAGCCGAACCACTATACTTGCGTGCATTAGAGATTCGAGAAAATACATTAAATTCAGATGATCCAGCTATAGCAGAGAGTCTTAACAAGTTAGCGCAACTTTATAGGATTTTGGGTAGGTACTCTGAAGCTGAACCACTACATGCGCGTGCATTAGAAATTCGGGAAACTGTCTTAAATTACAGATGATCCGGCCATAGCAGAGAGTCTCGATAACTTGGCTGGAGTTTATAGAGATTTAGGGCGACCTTCAAAAGCCGAACCACTACGAATCCGCGCATTGAATATCACAGAAAAAGCACTTGGCCCTGAACATCCAGACGTAGGTATTCGCCTTAATAACTACGGAGTACACATTTAGAAGAAACTGAAGCCAACCTCTAACCGTGCCTTGGAAATTACAAAAAAGTCATTGGCCCTGAACATCCAGATGTTGAATATTATTGAAAGTTTCTTCAGCAAAATGATTAGAAGCTTTTTAAGGGCAATAAGAGTATAATCTGCAGAGGAATTGAAGGATAGGATTGCTCAATACATAAATTTACTCAATGAGGAACCTGTGATATTTATGTGGAAATATAAAGTTGAAGAAAAAGATAAGATTCCCTGTGGAATTACGATATGAAAAAAATATGCAATTAATTTGAACATCCGATGCAGTAGGTAATCGCCTTAATAATCTAGCGGCAGTTTATTGACGATTTGGGCAGGTATTCTGAAGCCGAACCTCTGCTATATCCGTGCCTTGGAAATTACAAAAAAAGCACTTGGGCCCTGAACATCCAGATGTAGGTAATCGCCTTAATAATCTAGCGTCAGTTTATAGCGATTTGGGCAGGTATTCTGAAGCCGAACCTCTGTATATCCGTGCCTTGGAAATCACAGAAAAAGCACTTGGCCCTGAACATCCACATCTCTCTTTCGTCAAATCAGGAGGCAGACAGAGAATGATGATCGCAGGAATAGATGAAGCCGGAAAAGGACCTGTAATCGGGCCAATGTGCATAGGAGGCGTAAAAATCGAGGAGTCGAAAGCCCATATCCTCAGGGTGCTAGGGGTTGCGGACTCAAAGAAACTGACGCCGAAAAAAAGGGAGCAGCTTGCAGCCCAGATAAAAAAACACGCGGACGGCTTTTTTGTCCTTGAGGTCGGCCCTTCTCAGATTGACGAACTCCGAAAGATCATGACAATGAACGAGATCATGGTGGTCTGTTTTGCAAAAGTGTTTGAACAGCTAAAGCCTGATCTGGTATATGTTGATGCTGCTGATGTCAAAGCTGAGCGTTTTGCAGACAATCTCCGCAGGCAGTATGCGAAAACAAGTCCTGATCACGCAAAGAAAATAGAGATAATTTCCATGCATCAGGCCGATGCAATTTATCCCACGGTCTCGGCAGCTTCTATTATTGCAAAGGTGCGCAGGGATGAACGGATCGAAGAACTCAAGAAAGAATGGGGCGTAGATTTCGGAAGCGGCTACCCCTCAGACCCGAAAACAAAAGAATTTCTGCTGAAATGGGGAAAAGAACACTCAGGAGAGTTTCCCAATATTGTCAGGCAGTCCTGGAAGACTGTAGAAAATATAAGGGGAGAACTGGAAAAGGCAGGAAGTAAGTGAAAAATCGGGAAAGATAAAAGAAAAGCTGGAAAATATAAATGTTAGAAAGGGATTGTCTTTAAAAAAAGAAAAGATCTTAAAAAGAAAAAAATCTTAAAAAGATCTTGCCAATAAAAGTCTAACAGATTTGTTTATTGAGAAGTTACAGTACTGTTGTTGCCACTCATATTTTCCTGGTTCTCGCCTGAGGAAAGGTTATTTGCAAGAGGCAGATAATCTATACTTCCGGTTGTCTCGTTGACAACATAAGGAGTATCTCCTATACCGTTTCCGTCAGCATCGGTTCCGTTATAATCGTTCCAGAGATTACCTGCTGAACTGCTGTTCCAGGTATTCGTTCCTTCGTCCACGGCGTTCAGGAAGTTGAAGAACTGATTCTGGAAAATTGTGTTACCTGTTGATTGGTTAAGGTATATCCCATGACCATTCATGTACATGCTATTATTAACCAGAACATTGGAATCCGCCATATTAGCGAGGATTACACCATAATTGTTTCTTGAAATTAAGTTATAGGCAAGCATGTTCATTTTAGATGTGCCCAGGAAGATCCCCATTCCATTTGCATCCGCAGTGTTGTTCATAAGGCTGTTATTAGTAGAATTTTCCAGCAGGATTCCTTCATTGTTTGTCACTACCATGTTGTTTGACAGCATATTTTCATTAGACATTGAAAGAAGAATTCCGCTGGACCCGAGACCTACCAGATTGTTGTCAAGGAGATTACCCTGAGAATTATTGAGGGAAATGCCCACATCATTCAGTACCAGGGTATTATTACTTAAAGAACAGTTCTGCACTCCTTCAAGGTAAAGCCCGACCTGCCGGAGGGTGTCCATTCCTGAAGGGCCTCCTGCAATATGGAAACCGTTTATTGTTACGTTGCTTGAGCTGATGCTGAAGACATCATTTGACGGAACCGCGCCTATGATATAGGTACGATTAGTCATGTCACCCGAGAGCTCGGAGCTTGAGATAATTGCGAGTTCTTTATTCACGTTTACATTTTCCTTGTATACGCCCGGGCTTACGAAGATTGTATCCCCATTCTGGGCATTATTGACAGCTTCCTGAATGGAACTATAATTTCCTTCTCCATTATTGCCTACAGTAAAAACCGCAGCACCTGCCTGAGTAACTGTTACCCCAAACACAAGGAGCAAAACTGTGCAAATACTTTGAATTGATTTTCCTTTCATGAACCAATACTCCCCTTAATTTTAAATTATATAGATAGAAAAACTACTTCTGTTTTTATAATAACTCGTAAGAATAATAATTTGAGATAATAAAAAGATTTTGAAATATATGTTCTGAAAAATAAACCTGAACTTATCTTTGTCTGTTTCGTCCATAGGTCTGCCTGCGCCCGGAAATCCCATACTTTGATAAAAATCTAAGACATGGGGCCCCGTAAAATTGCCTGAGGAAAAAAGAAATGTCAGGGAAAAAAAAGGGAAATAGATAAAAAAAGATTAATATAAAAATTGGATAGGTAAATCGGGAAATTGGAGGAGATATATCACTAAAAATAAAACAATACTGAAAAAAGACTGTTGTCCCCTATTATGTGATTGAAGTTATTTCCAAAATACACTTCAAATCTGCGGCTAAATAACATAAGCAGTATTTAAGAATGTATTAAGTAACTTTCATGAGTGAGATGGCTGATTTAACTTCAACTAAATTATTCATTGCCTAAGCCATTACATTACAAATAATTAATATATGTCTTAAAATTAAACTTGATCCTACAACTGGGATAGTACTCATGCATTTGAACCGAAAAACGGTAGCATTTAATGTTTACTGCACTTCATTATATACTTCGAGTGCGTAAGTCCTATGGGGGAAAGTGATGCCTTAAGGTCAATGTAACCTGAATTTCAGAGAATTTATGATCTAAATTTTAAGTTAATGTTGCTCATTATCCAATTGGGGAAATGGTTTGAATTTTAAGAGAGCCTCTAATTATTCCATTAAATATTGAACGGAGAAAATGTGATGGTAGGGCTTAAAGAACATTTGTTCAGGTGGGATGAAGTCAAATGGGAAGAAGTTACAGAAAAAGATAAAAAACGAATTATAGAATTTATAATTCATAATTAGTATCCTCTTCAAATTCAAGGGAGAATTTTCCAACCAGAAAAATATGCAATAATTCTGTCATACAGTTCTAAAGTTGAATGCATCTCAAGATGCTGTTTTTTAAACATAGTTAAATTATTAATTTTTCAGCAAATATGTGAAATTTACTTTTACCCATACAATTTGAAGAGGATACCATAATTATGATCCAAAATTGTCACTAACAGCAAAAATCGAAAAAACTGATGCAAAAACGATCAAAATAACTGATGGAAAGAGCACTGTTTTCCTCATACTAGTGCATCGATTCCATATATCCTCAATAAACCCAGGATAAACACAGATGAACACAGATGGTTTCAATTCGTGTTTACCCGTGTCCATCTGCAGTTTTCTATGGGAAACTCTTTCACAAGTGTTGATTTCAAAGTCCATTTTTATCCCCCTAATTTGAAATCGATGCACTAGAAGCTGATAAAGGCAAGATGAATGTTAAAATCGCCGAAAAAACCGATGAATTAATCGTAAAGAAGGATATAGATAAAAAAGACAGTAAAGAGTTTATTGCATATCCAACAAATCCAGCAGAGGGACCAGGCGATAGATTTGTAGGACCTACAGGTATTGTCTTGACCATGACTTACCTTCTTCTGCTCTCTGTAATATCGTCTACAGTCTTGTGCAATTTTGGCCACCTCAAGAGCCAGCGTGCCCACCGGTGAACTCTTCAAATTTGCCAGTGAATTTGCCAGTGACTTTCTTCCTCTGGCCAGTCACGATTTCGTATGAAGGACGAATGTTCCTCATTGTTGCATTAGCTGGTGCTCTTGGGAGTTTAGTTCATGCTCTTCGATCTTTCTATTGGTATGTAGGTAATCGTGAACTAATATTGAGCTGGCTTGCCATGTACACTCTTTTACCAGTTACCGGGGCAACGCTCGGGCTTATTTTTTATATTGCAATCCGCGGTGGGCTCTTTCCTCAGGCAACGATTCAGCAAACAAGCCCGTTTGGCTTTGTAGCTCTTTCTGCCCTGGTAGGCCTGTTCTCAGTACAGGCTGCGCTCAAACTTCAAGATATAGCTGAGACAGTGTTTACAAAGGCAGGTGAAGGGCAGGATTCAAGACAGCAGGTGAGTAAGGAGGATAAACACGAAAAAAATTGAGAAAGGGATTCAACCTGGTGGAGGGTGTTAGTAATGCCAAATAGGCTGGAAGAGAAGGATTGGGAACGCCTTCTTCAGAGAATCAAGGATGGGAAGTGTACTCCATTTCTTGGAGCTGGAGTTAGTGCCGGGAAGATTCCTGTTGGTTCCCAGATTGCAAGTGAATGGGCAAAAAAGTACGACTACCCAATGGCAGACTCATATGACTTGATACGGGTGGCTCAGTTTGTGGCTGTGACCGAAGACGCTATGACTCCAAAGGAAGAGATGTGTAAAAAAATCAAAGAACAGTTAAAAGAAGTCACAACAAAATACTTTGAAATTCCTGATGAACCTCACGGATTGCTAGCCGATCTCCCACTGCCAGTTTATATTACCACAAATTACGATGACCTTATGATGCGAGCTCTTGAAAGCCATGGCAAAACACCAAACCAGGAAATATGTAGGTGGAATAAATACCTCAAGCGATTCAAACTAACGTCATCAGACTGCGTTTACACTCCAGAAAAACCTTTAGTATTTCACCTACATGGCTGCTATGAAATACCAGAGTCGCTGGTTCTAACAGAGTATGACTATCTGGACTTCCTTGCGGCCATTTCAATGGAACAAAACATGCTTCCGCTGCGTATTCAGGAGGCATTTACAGACTCATCTCTTCTTTTTCTAGGCTACAGGATAGCTGATTGGGATTTCCATGTTCTTTTCCGGATTCTTGCTGGATACTTAGAAATAAGTACTAGGAGAAAGCACCTATCCGTGCAGCTCGTGCCAGGGGATATTTCTGAGGCCCAAAAAGAAAAAGCTCAGAAATATCTGGATCGCTCTTTTGAAGAACTTGATATCAAAGTATACTGGCAGGATTGCCGCGAATTTGCCGCAGAATTGAGAACACGATGGGAGGTTTTCAATGGTGGCACTTGAATTCCAGGCTTACGTGGGCCCTCAACCTTTTGAACAGAAAGATAAAGCCATTTTTTTCGGAAGGGGCCGTGAAGCTCGAGATCTCCTGTCCATAGTCATTGCACATAATCTGGTTCTCGTCTATGCCCAGTCGGGGGCGGGTAAGACTTCACTTATCAATGCCGGGCTTATTCCTCTCCTGAAGGAAAACCAGTTTGAAGTTTTCCCGGTGGCGCGAGTTAAAGGCACACCTTTGAAAAACATAAAAACTGACGAGATTGCGAACATATTTGTCTTTAATACTCTCACAAGCTGGACTGAAGGTGAATATGATGTTGAGCGCCTGGCTAAAATGAAACTTGTTGATTTTTTGAATAGGCAGGAGCGTATGCAGGATGAAGATGGCATGCCTTTACCCCGTGTCGTCATCTTCGATCAGTTTGAGGAAATATTCTCTTTGTATCAAGACCGCTGGAAAGATAGAGAGGGATTCTTTGAGCAAGTAAGCACTGCTCTGGAAGCAGATCCCCTTTTAAGGGTGGTTTTTGTCATGCGGGAGGATTTCATAGCTCAGCTAGACCCGTATACAGATCTTCTGCCCGAAAGATTGCGGACGCGTTTTCACATGGAGCGCCTGCGCAGTGGGGCTGCACTGCTGGCAATCAAAGGGCCGTTGAGAGATACTGGTCGCTCTTTTGCAGAAGGAGTGGCAGAAAAACTTGTCGATGATTTGCTGAAGATTCGAGTTGAGACAATACCAGGCAAGACCGCTGAGGTAACAGGAGAGTTCATAGAGGCTGTGCAACTTCAGGTAGTATGCCAGAACCTCTGGCGGGAGTTACCGCCAGATGAAAGGCAAATCACATTTCAGCACCTGAAAACCTATGGAAATGTAGAACAGGAACTTTTCAGATTTTACGAAGAGGCTATAAGGGCAGCGGCAGAGAAGGCACGCATTGATGAGAAGAGCCTGCGCACATTGTGTGGTGAAGTGTTGATAACGGCGATGGGGACGCGAGGGATGGTGTACCGGGCTCAAGAGTCAACTGGCGGTGTTCCTAATACAGCCATTGATGTGCTTGAAAGCATGCGCCTTATTAGAGCAGAGTGGCGGGCAGGTGCGCGCTGGTATGAACTGACACACGACAGGTTTATCGAACCGATACTATCTTCTAACAAGGTTTTTAATGATGAACTGGCAGAGAAAGAGCGGGCAGAGAAAGAACGGGTAGAGAAAGAATGGGCAGAGAAAGAATGGGCAGAGAAAGAACGGGTAGAGAAAGAACGGGTAGAGAAAGAATGGGCAGAGAAAGAATGGGCAGAGAAAGAACGGAGAAAAAGCCGCAATATAAAAATACTTAAAGCCTTTTCCATTATTGTTTTAATTCTAGCTGGATTTGCAGCCTATCAATGGTATCAGGCTGAGCAGCAGAAACAGCAAGTCCGTGCTTCGGATGATTTAAATTTAAAATCCAGCCTTCTCCAAGGAGATCCCAGGAATCTAGATAAAAGTGTTCTTCTTGCTATCGAATCATTTAGAATTCATAGAACATTGGATGCTGATCAGTTAATACGTCAGGGATTATTACTCATACCTCATAGCGTTGTGGTTCTGAAACACGATGGTCCGGTATTAAATGTTGTGTTCAGTCCTGATGGAAAATACATTGCTGCGGCGAGTGCTGACAATACATCACGTTTATGGGATGCAGCTACAGGTAAACAAATTTTTGTTTTGAACCATGATGGTCAGGTAAATAATGTTGTATTCAGTCCTGATGGAAAATACATCGCAACGGCGAGTACTGACAATACATCAAGCGTATGGGATGCAGCTACAGGTAAACAAATTTTTGTTTTGGACCTGGATGGTCCGGTAAATAATGTTGTATTCAGTCCTGATGGAAAATACATCGCAACGACGAGTAGTGGCAACAAAGCACGTTTATGGGATGCAGCTACAGGTAAACAAATTTTTGATCATCTCAAACATAATGGTCCGGTAAATAATGTTGTATTCAGTCCTGATGGAAAATACATCGCTACAGCGAGTGCTAACAATACATCACGTGTATGGGATGCAGCTACAGGTAAACAAATTTTTGTTCTGAATCATAATGGTTCGGTAAATGATGTTAATTTCAGTTCGGATGGAAAATATATCGCAACGGCGAGTTCTGACAAAACAGCAAGTTTATGGAATGCAGCTACAGGTAAACAAATTTTTGATATGAAACATTATGATAGGGTGTTTAAAGTTGTGTTCAGTCCTGATGGAAAATACATCGCAACGGCGAGTGCTGACAACACCTCAAGCGTATGGGATGCAGCTACAGGTGAACAAATTTTTGTTCGGATTCATGACGGTCCGGTAAATAATGTTGTATTCAGTCCTGATGGAAAATACGTCGCTACAGCGAGTTCTGACAACACAGCAAGTTTATGGGACGCATCTACAGGTAGACAAATTTTTGTTCTGAACCATGATAGTGTGGTAAATAATGTTGTGTTCAGTCCTGATGGAAAATACGTCGCTACAGCGAGCAATGACAAAACAGCACGTTTATGGGATGCATCTACAGAATCTGATGTTCTGAACCATGATGATAAGGTGTTTAAAATTGTGTTCAGTCCTGATGGAAAATACATCGCAACGGCGAGCAATGACAGTACATCACGCGTATGGAATGCATCTACAGGTGAACAAATTTTTGCTCCTCTCAAACATGATGGTTTGGTGAGTAATGTTGTGTTCAGTCCTGATGGAAAATATGTTGCTACGGCGAGTTGGGACAATACAGCACGCTTGTGGAATGCATCAACAGGTAAACAAATTTTTGTTTTGAACCATGCTGGTGGGGTGAATAATGTTGTTTTCAGTCCTGATGGAAAATATATCGCAACGGCGAGTCGTGACAGCACAGCAAGTTTATGGAACGTATCTACAGGTGGAAAAATTTTTGTTCTGAATCATAATGGTTCAGTAAATGATATTAATTTCAGTTCGGATGGAAAATATATCGCAACGGCGAGTTCTGACAAAACAGCAAGTTTATGGAATGCATCTACAGGTAAACAAATTTTTGATATGAAACATTATGGTTGGGTGAACAAAGTTGTGTTCAGTCCTGATGGAAAATACATCGCAACGGCGAGTCGTGACAGCACAGCAAGTTTATGGAATGCATCTACAGGTGAACGAATTTCTATTTTGAAACATTATGGTTGGGTGTATAAAGTTGTGTTCAGTCCTGATGGAAAATATGTCGCAACGGCGAGTCGTGACAGCACAGCAAGTTTATGGAATGCCCCTACAGGTGAAAAAATTTTTGTTATGGACCATGATGGTCCGGTACTTGCTGTTGTTTTCAGTCCTGATGGAAGAGATATCGCAACGGCGAGTGGTGGCAACAAAGCACGTTTATGGAATGTATCTACAGGTAAACAAATTACTGTTCTGAAACATGATGGTCTGGTAAATGATGTTGTGTTCAGTCCTGATGGAAAATATATGGCAACGGCGAGTGCTGACAATAAAGCAAGGTTGTGGATATATGGCAATATAGAAGATCTTATAAGCGGAGCCAGCAGTCATTTAACCCGGAATCTTACACCAGAGGAATGGAAAAAGTATATGGGTGATAAGCCTTATCACAAGACATTTTCAAATTTACCGTAAATGTTTGCAAATATAGGACTTACGCACTCGATGTACAAAATCATGCACATTCGGCTTTGTGACGGGTTCAATGTTTTATACAGTTGGAGGTTTAATGCTATTGATTTCTCAGTTCAACTGCGTAAGTCCTATAAAGAAATAAAAACGGATTAATCAGAAATTCTCAGTGATATAATCCGCCATGGACTCGAAAACCCGCAGGCCATCATCCGAGCCGAGGATTGATTCGGAAGCTCTTTCAGGATGGGGCATGAGGCCGAAGATATTTCTTGAAGTGTTTACTATTCCTGCAATATTTTCTAGAGAACCGTTAGGGTTAGCTTCATCCGTTACTTTTCCGTTTTCGTCCACATAACGGAAAACAACCTGGTCGTTCTCGTCGAGTTCTGCCAGGGTTTTCTCTTCGGCATAGAATTTCCCTTCCATATGGGCGATAGGCATCCTGATAACCTCGCCTTTCCTGAACTTCGAGGTAAAAGGCGTATCAACTGTCTCTACCCTGAGGTTGGTCCAGTGGCACCTGAATTTCGGGTACTCGTTGGTTGTCAGGGCCCCTTCAAGAACCCGGGCTTCGGTAAGGACCTGGAAGCCGTTGCAAATCCCGAGGACAGGCTTTCCTTCGGCTGCAAGTTTTTTCACTGAATCCATGATTGGAGTACGGGCTGCAATTGCCCCTGCTCTAAGATAGTCTCCGTAGGAAAAGCCGCCAGGGACAACAACTCCGTCAAAACCCGTCAGGTCTTCCTGTTTGTACCAGACAGTCTCTGCGTCCACACCCACGACATCTTTAAGGACATGAAGGACGTCCAGGTCGCAGTTTGTGCCTCCGAACTGAATAATGGCAATTTTCATCTTTTTCCCTCAATCTTCGCATTTTCAAAGCTTTTTAGCTTTTCTAACGTTTGAATCCCTTATCCGCCGGATAGCTCAATTAAGTCCTTTGAGCTCGATTGTGTAGTTATGGACGATTGGGTTTGCGATAAGTTTCTGGCACATCTCGTCAACCTTCTGCTCTGCAACCTCTTCAGATTCGGCTTCGAGCACGATTTCATACAGCTTTGCGGTCTTTACGCTGCTGACCTGGTAGCCAAGGTGTCCGAGAGCCCTTTTTGCGGTAGTGCCTTCAGGGTCAAGCATACCTGCTTTCTGTTCGATTCTAACTGTTGCCTGGTACTGCATCTTTATATGCCTCAATTTTAAATTTTCAAATTAACCGGATATCCACGCTTTTCGGTTGCCCTAATGCGGGATCAAATGAGATCTAAAAGTAAATAATAATCAGTCAGCACCATAATAATTATAAGATGCTTAAAAACGTTGCGTATATTGGAGAGCACGGATAAAAAGTTTCCTCAATAACAGCCATCGCTGTCTTCATAATTAGCTGCACATTGCATTCTCTGTTTTCTCTGTTATGCTACCTGTACCCGTGATTTATAAAAATTTACTATTATAAAAAATGTGCAAATCTAGAAAGTTTTAAAAGTATATAAAACGTAATTATAAATAGGGTGAAATTCTGGATTTCAATGAACAAAACAACCGGAAATACAACCAGTACAGTCTGGAATAGGACCTGCACCTTACCAGGCAGCTTGTCCTCTGCAAATACGGAGTCCTGCGAGGAAGTAACTGCTGCAGCGGTTACAGGCCTGCAAACAACCTCTATATAACTCGCTGCTGCTGTATTTACTGCGCGAACTCAATCTGGATAGGGGACGAGAAAAGCGCGATGAACCCCTTTGCTGCCTTGAAAGGAGACCCTGTATACGCCATAGAAGTACTGCGGGAAGAATCCCCGGATGATGTTGGGACAAAGGTCAGGACCTGAAAGTTGAAAAAAACGGACTATTCTTTTTTAAATTTACCATTTTTGCATCATTATTCCGGATTTCACTTTCTAAACCCGGCGGCTCCAGATTTTATTTTTCAGATTATCATGTAGAATTTCATTTCTCTCAAATATATGGTTTCAGGGCACACTCCGGGGTGCTTATAAGATGAAGTATCCGGATTCCGGATGCTTTCTCCTCAAGTGGCAAAATGATAAATAGAGATAGAGTGCGTGTATACACCGAACAGAACAGAAAAAAGGAGTAGACATGTGCGGAATAGCAGGGGCAGCCGGAGCTCCTGATACTAACATAACTGACACTAGCATAAAAGTGAAAAAAATGCTTGCAGCCCTGGGGCACAGGGGGCCTGATGCTTGCGGAACATATCAGGCCGGAGGAGTAAGTATAGGAAACACCCTGCTTAAAATCACGGGCGATATGCCCCAGCCTCTTGTAGGAAAGGGGGCTCTAGTACTCAATGGAGAAATATTCAATTTCAGGGAGCTTGCGGCTGAATCAGGGGTAAAAACCGATTCTGATACTGAAGTGCTTTTTTCCCTGATAGAAACCAGAATTCAGGAAGGAAATACGCCGATAAATGCTGTCTTTTCCACACTTTCCAGAGTAAACGGAGACTACGCTCTAGCATATGTCCTGGATAGCGAGCTTGTACTGGCCAGAGACCCTGTCGGAGTCAAGCCTCTTTTTTATTCCCCGGAAGAAGGTATAGAAAAGCCGGAAATTGCCTTTGCCTCCGAAAAAAAAGCTTTCACTACTTCGGGAAGAGGCATAAAACCTTTCCCTCCGGGCAGCATCATGAGTTTTAATATCATGAGCGGAAGGCTTGAAGAAAAATTCATTAGAATAGAGCCGCCGCAAGAAAGGATCTCCGAAGAACATGACGCTGCTTCCCGCTTGAAGGCAGCCCTTGGAAAAGCTGTGGAACTCAGGCTTACACCAGCTTCGGGAATTGCGTTTTCCGGGGGCATTGACAGTGCCTTTTTAGCAGCCCTTGCAAAAAAAATTAATCCGGATATTTCTCTCTATGCAGTCGGGCTCCCGGACTCCCATGATATTTCTCAGGCTGAGAGTGCGGCTGAAGCTGCCGGCATGAAGGATTCTCTCAAAATACACCTCCTTTCTCCCAAAGAAATCGAAGCAGCAGTTCCTCACGTGATCTATGCGACCGAATCAACGGACCCTATGAAAATTGCAATAGGGCTTCCTCTCTACATTGTTGCGAAAACTGCAAGGGAAGATGGAAAAAGGGTTCTTCTTACAGGACAGGGCGCAGACGAACTCTTTGGCGGTTACAGCAGGCACGAGGGTTTTCTTGAGCAGGGGCCTGAAGTGCTTGACAGAGAAATATATTCAGACATTCGAAATATTTCAACGATTAACCTTGAAAGGGACGATATGGTTACCATGGCTAATTCAGTGGAACTCAGGGTGCCTTTTCTGGATAAAGAGGTAATAAGAACAGGGCTTGCAATCAGCCCTGAACTTAAAGTCCTTAAAAAAGGCGGTTCCTATACAAGAAAGTATATTCTGAGAAAGGCAGCCGAAGAAGTGCTTCCGTCGGAGCTTCTCTGGAAGGAAAAGAAAGCAATGCAGTATGGGACGGGGGTTCAAAAGGTGCTCGATAAGCTTGCCCGAGAAGCAGGGTTTTCAAAAAGAGAAGGAAACCATATCGAAAAGTACCTCAAACAGGTTGCTGCAGAGCAGGGGTTTGACTTCATATTAACTGATAAAACTTAACTGATAAAACCTGAAGGTCACAGATATTTTCAGAAGACTTATCTCTTATGAAAAGTTTTAAATAATAATCTTTCAGGGATAAAGGATGAAGCCATGGATAAATGAATAAGTATAAACATTTTGATGGTTATATCCCTGCTTAGAAAATCACTGCAGTTAATCTGAATCAATGTTCAGGGGGAATCCTCATAAAAATAGCAATTACCGGAAAAGGCGGCGTTGGAAAGACAACTCTCTCAGGCACTCTGGCCAGACTGCTTGCAAGGGACGGATACGAAGTCCTGGCAATAGATGCGGACCCGGATATGAACCTGGCATCTTCACTTGGGATAGAAAACCCCCCAAAGCCCCTGACAGATTTCAAAGACCTGATTCAGGAAAGAGCAGGTGCAGAAGGCGGGGCTTTTATCTACAACCCGAAGGTTGATGATATTGCTGACAAATACGGAGTCATCGGGCCTGATGGAGTAAGAATGCTTGTCATGGGCACCGTGGACCGCGGAGGAAGCGGGTGCATGTGTCCTGCCTCGGCTTTCCTGAGGGCTCTTCTCAGGCACCTCATGTTTAAGGAAAAAAGTGCGGTGATCCTGGATATGGAAGCAGGGATCGAGCACCTCGGAAGAGGCACTACCAGAGGAATGGATCTTATGATTGTGGTAGTGGAGCCAGGGGCAAGGTCGCTTGAAACGGCTGAGAGAATAAAAAAGCTCTCCTCCGAAATAGGGATAAAACACCTTGCTGCCGTAATTAATAAAGGCGGTTCCGGAAAAGTCAATGGAAGGCTGGAAGAACTGGGTATCCAGATTCTTGGAGAAATTCCTTTTGACCCGCAGCTAATGAAGGCAGACCTGGAAAAACGGGCTCCGATTGAGGTAGGCGGCGAAGCTGTGGATGCTATCGTGAAAATCAAGGAAAAACTTCTGGAACTCGTTGAAGATATCCGAAAAGAGGGAGAAAAGAGCAAAAAGTAAAGGCCGAAATTGGCCCTATAATTCTTTTTTGACGACGTTTGCAATTTTTTTGACGTTATCTACAATTGTTTTTTAACAACACCCTGCAATTCTTTTCTGGTGATATCTGCGGTTATTTTTAGCGATATCCTGTAATTCTCTTTTGATCTTACCCGGCATCTCGTTCCTGATTACAGATTCTTTTTCAGACCTTTGAAGCTCAGTTAAAGCCGCTGTCAGGAGAGTTCTCTAAAGTTCCTTTCTTATAAATAAGTTTCAGGAGCTCCATTTTTTTCTCCCTGATAAGAGCATCTGCCGGATCGATCTCAAGAGCTTTGTCATAACACTCCATGGCTTTCCCGTAATTTCCCAGGCTTTCCAGGGCTGAACCTTTCCGATACCATGAAAATAAATCATCTGGATTAAACTTCAGGACTTCATCATAACACTCTACCGACTTTTCAAACTCCTTTAAGTTATAGAAAGCAAGACCCTTGAGGCACCTGACTCCCAGGTTTTCAGGATCGAGTTCAAGAACCCTGTCATAGCAGACAAGAGCTTCTTTTGATCTTTCCATCCTGTCCAATGCAAAACCTTTCTGAATCCATGCATTGACATACAGAGGATCCAGAGCTAAAGCTTCATCATACAGCCTGAGCTTGTCTTCGTAATTGTCAGTCTCGCTAGCCTTTATAAGGAGCTGCCCTGGATTCTCTGGTTCTCCGGTTTTTCCTGCCGGTTCAAGCTCCTTTCGCTTTACACTGTTCATTTTTGCAGTTTCACTTTCTTCTGTCATTTCGGAATCCTCGCTTTTCCGGTGAAAGTTCATTCCGGACACCTTCCAGGCTTTTACCACACGACCTTTTTCCCATCTGACCGCTTTCCCATTTTATGCATGGAACCAGAGCTAAAACTGGTATTCTGCACTTTTGTTTTCAATGAGATATACTTCTTCTGATTCGAATTTTACCAAATATAAAAAAGGTGCAATTTTTACGTTCAAAGTATCAAAAATAGAAAAAGGCTGATAAAAGGAAAAAAGGGCAGGGAAAAGTACAGGGAAAGAAAGATTACTGAGAAGCCCTTGCCTTTTGCCGGCTGATCCCCGAAAGGACTCTTACCTTTATTTCGAGCGCAGGAGCAAAACCCGGTTTCAATTCGAGGGCTCTGTTGCAGCTTTGCAGTGCTTTTTCGTATTCATTCGATTCTAACAGGACAAAACCCCTGCCTGCCCAGAGCACTGGATCTGTTTGGGAAAGCTTAAGAGCCCTATCGTATGCTGCCAGAGCTTCCTTAAGCCTGCCAAGCCTGGAAAGCAGGCTTCCGGTGCACGTCAGGGCTTCAGGGTAATCAGGCCTGATTTTGAGGGCCGAACTGTAAGCCTCAAGAGCTTCTTCTTTCCTGCCAAGGATCGAAAGGACCGAGCCTTTTCCTGCCCAGGCTTCAGCATACTCGGGATATTTCAGTAGGATTTTTTCGTAGGTTTCAAGCGCCTCTTCAAACCTGCCAAGCCTGGAAAGAGCAACTCCTTTGTTGTCCCAGGCAATTTTAAAAGCCGGTTCAAGCTCAATTGCCCTGTCGTAAGCCGCAATCGCCTCCTCAAGCCGCCCCATTTCCAGGAAGATAACACCCCTGTTGTACCAGACTCTGTAATCGTCAGGAACAATTCCCAGCACCTGCGCAGTAAGCTGCAGGGCAGTTTCAAACCGCCTGGCCTTATACAGGAGCACAGCTTTCTGGAAGAGGGCTGTGGCGTCCTGAGGATTCCGTTCAAGCATTTCAGTGCAGGCCTCAAGCTCTTCGAAGAGCGGGAGGGAAGCATAAAGTTTCCTGGCAGCCAGGAAAAGAGGCAGGATTTCATAGTTTTTCCCGTCAAATGTAAGTAACCTTGTTCCCGGATCATAGAAGAAGGCTGCCGATTCCCTGTGACCGGGATTTTCTTCCGGTTTATTCCCCTTGCCTTTATCTTTCAGGGTTTTCTCTATTCCTCCAGTCTTTTCCATTCCTTTAGCCACTGCTTCCAGTCCGGAGAAAGCCGCAGGAGAAAAAGGGAAATCGCCTGGGATTGAAAGCACGGATCTAAGGTGCTTCCTGAGTTTTTTGTCATTGCTATTCCATAGAACCTTTGAAACACCCTCACATTCATTGAGGAATTTTAGCAGGCAGAGCCTCAAGGATACCTGGCTCTCTGAACGCTCAAGCGTGGTAAAGGCTGAAATCGCTGCCCTGCAATGTTCCCTGAGTTCGCCCAGGGAACCGTTTATTCTGGAATAAGCCTCCGTTTTAAAGCCCTCCTTTGTCCTCTGTTCAGTTGCGGTCGGAAAAAGAGCCGCACACTGAATTTCTATCAACTGGAGGCAAAAACTTGCCTTTTGCTGCAACTACAAGCTTTACAGCCGATCCGGCTGGTGATCTTGTCCCTGGCTTCGGCTCCTGCCTGAGCACTTCTCCAATCATAACCCCTATAGGAAGAACACCTCTTTGTTCAATGACCTCTCCTGCCGTAAGCCCCGCTTCTTCCAGAGTTTTCATGGCTTTCTCAAGGGACTGCCTTATGACATCCGGAGTCTCTACACTTTCTGCGGTAGTTCCGGGACCTTCCCTAGTTTCTGGCCCCTTCGTGCCTTCGTTTACTTCCAGTACTTCTTCAAGTAAGTCGATTGCCCCGCTAATCCTGAGGAGGGTTTCGTTCAGGATTTTCTTTCGGTCTTCAAGTTCCGTAAGCTTTAACTCGATATCTTTCAGGATTTTCTGTCCTGATTCGTATTCTGCCCTTAGCTCCGTTAAACGCTGTTCAAGTTGTGCTTTCATACTCCTGCAAACCCCTTCTGGTTAAATATCTCATTTGATTCGAACTCGGTCTTTAGTTTTGATTCAAACCTGTCTTTATCCTACCTTTTTACTTTACTTCTTTGCCTTTATCTACTGTTTTACTTTACCCTTCATCGACTGTTTTACTTTATTCTTTTGCCTTCATCGGCTGGCTTTACTTTTTACTTTTTATTTTTTACTTTATGCCCGGCTCTTTTTATTCTCTCTACAATTCCAACCCAATACATTTTAAGTTTTATATTTTTACACGCAATTGGATTGAAGAACCGAAAATTTTTGTTGTCCCTAATCAGATGATTGATGTTTTGAAACACCTAAATGTGAGTATATCCCTTAATGTCCACTTTGAATCCGTAATCTCACACTCTCTTGCAGGTGTATTTTTAAATTTCATTCCTCTTTTATCTTCATATTTTAATCCCCCATGTTCTCTCCAGAAGTTAAAATTTGTGCAATATAGATTCATATGATTTATTAAGCACTCTACTTTCTTTGAAAATCCTATTGTCTTTCTTGAAATCCTGTTATTATCCTGTCTAAATGTCAGACTCTGTCTTTCAAGCAAGCTTGTTGATATCTGCTTGTGCTCAATATCTTTTCCAAATATAATCTTCTTCACTATTTTGTGAATAGTTCCCCCTTCCTTTCTTTTACTACCTGTGCATATTTCAAATCTTCCGGGGGAACAAGTTTTGGTTTCTTTGATCTTCCTATCTTTCCGGTTCTTGGAAACTCCTCAGTTTTCCCATATTCTTTCGAAAAAGCTTCTGCATAAAATGTCAATCCATCAGTGACGAAGAGAGGTGTTAATCCTGAAATGCATTTAGCATGAAAGTACATGAGGAAATCCTCCTCACGTGCTCTCTCGATCCTCTTTTCCCCTAATTGCAAATATTCCACTAATTATTTTAATCCGTTCATCAACCGAAAATATCTCGGTCTCAACAATCTTCCTCTTTTGAATTTCTCCCTTTTGATATCCTGTTTCATCTTCGTACATCTCATCATTTGTAATAAGATGCCAGATAATTGTGGCAATTTTTCTTGCCAGGGCAATAATTGCCTTTGCATGTCCAATCGACTTCTTTTTTCTGTTAAAAAACTCTTTTAACTTGCTATTTTTCTTTCTTGCCGCTGCTTGAGCAATCTGTGTCAGAATCCACCTTGCTACTTTTGATCCTCTCTTTGTGATTCTGCCGTTGTAGAATTTATCTGCAGATTGATACACATTCGGAACTATTCCAAGCCACGAAGCAAGCTTATTTCCAGATGAAAAGTCCTTGAAATTGCCTATTTCAGCAATTAGAGTAGCTGCACCAAGTTCTCCGATGCCAGGAACTGACATTAAAATTTCCATTTCACGCTTATGATTCCTATAAGCATAATTGAAAATTTCTTTTTCTAAAGCTTCAATTTCATCGTCAAGATGCTTTATAAGTTTCAGACAGATCTGAAGCCTGAATGCAGCACTTTGAGAGATTTCTCTATCCAGAATTTCTCTTATCTGATCACTTTTTTTACGAACATTTGGAGAAAGGCTTGCGATAATCTGATCAACGGTTTTACCTGAAGAGATTCCTGATAAGATCATTCTGCCATTCTTGCCAAAAATGTCTGTCAGCACATCCTTGAGATTGAACATTTCAGGTGCGAGAATTGAGTGAGCTTCATTTTTTAGATCTATTCTTTTTTGTACAAGTGTAAACCGAAGTCGAACATATGATCGAAAATCTCTATGATCTTTTGGAAAAATCGTGATGGCTGAATCATCTTATTAATGCAAGTTGTGCAATGACTTCTGAATCTATCTTATCTGTTTTTTTGTGTAAATGCCTTCATATCTCGGCATTTCCAACTATAACAGGTAGATGCTTTATCAAGGAATCATGAATAGGAACCCAAAAGTCACCTGTTGATTCACATGCAACAACATCACATTTTTCTGATGTAACCCATTTTTTAAGGGCTAAAATTCCATCACCGTTTCGATCAAAACGTTGTTGCTTTTTGCGCCGGATCTACTGAGGATTGTAGCAATGAAAAAGAGTTTGTGAATGTCTAAACCACAAGCTTTGTTTATGACTTCAATCAAATTAGATCACCCAATTTGTTTGGGCAGTGGAATTGCCTCAAAGGCCAATTTAGCATCCGTGATCAAAGTCACATTTGAGCCTTCGATGGCAATTCACTGATTAGTTTAGGCACGGTTTTGAAAAACCAAAATGTAGGACAACCTTACTGCCCAAGGTAATGAGGAAATCAATAGTCAAAAAAGGTAAGGTGAATAGCACTTTCATTTTTTTGTGCCTGTTATTCGAAGAATTTCATGTCCGTATAGGTTTTTGAAAACATCAATCATATAATTATAAACATCAATCATATAATTATGGATGACCAAAAATAACATAGCAATAAAATTCAAAAATATCCTACTAAAATATTTTTGTTAGGGAAAGTTGACATATTTTTAAGTTTACAACGCCTGATATAAAAGTAAAACACAAAAAGCAGAAAAAAGAATTCTCTGCTTCAGGGCACAAAGTAGGTTTTCTTACATAGTGAGTATAGCCCGGCACGGATTCGAACCGAGGTTGCAGGATCCAGAGTCCCGCATGATTGACCACTACACTACCGGGCTTCGATGATTTTTCGCTGTGGGATGCATTTCTTTCGTCCTGAAGCGTATCTTCTAAAGGAAGATTTTATATATATATCTTTCGGCTGAAGAGCTCTGGACTTCTAAAACAGAATAACAAAAAAGTTATACTTCCTTAAAGGTTTTCTTCTGGCTGATTGAGAACTGCAGTCCACCACCAGCGGGCCATGTCCAGGAGATCTTTTGAGAACTGGCCTGAAAGCCTGTATTCTTTATTCTTTATCGAGATAAGCCCTGCTCCAAGCAACTTATTGCGCATTGCGTAAAATGAGGCACGGCCTACCTGGAGTTCTTCCAGAATGGCATTCCATTCGTCAGTCCGCATTGCATTTCCTGCGGCTTGTCGCTCTTCAATGAGTGTTAAAAATTTCTGGCCTCTAACAGCAGTGGTATCCTCTTGAAAAATACGCCGCATAAGACTGTAATAGGGGTCTCTTGAATGGCCTATACGGGTATTGGCATCAGACCTTACCACGACAGTTGTTGCTGTTCTGGGTGCATTTTTCACAAGTGACATTGTTGTCCATCAGGAAGTTGGGTAGAATAGTAAACTTATCAAACCGTAAATTCGGTAGATGTTCTGGATGAAGTTACAATCTTCATGAGCAGGTCTACGTATTCTTCTCTCAGAAGGTAAACCATCGGGGTTTTATAAGATTCTTTATGCGCCCTCAGAATTCCAAGTTTCGAATGGATGTACCCTACCATGGATGCAACTGTATTTCTCGATACATTATACCTGCTTGTAAGCATTTCATGAAGTTCATCAATAGTCGCTTTTTTTACCTTGATGAAGATACACAGTATAGCCCTTCGATATCCACTGGAATCAACTTCAAGAAATTTCTCTAATCTGGATTTAATTTTAGCGCGGATGGATACCATTAATTACCACCTTTACTGATGTAGCAAACTATGTCAGTTATAACCCTATATATAGATTTGTAAATTTATTCGTCCTGATGGGAATGGATATAAAAATTCATATCCATTAAACAATTTTACTTTAATTCAATTCCAGTTTTCTGTATACCTATATATTCTTTCTCTGATATATTGCTTTTTATGGCTCATCAGTGCCATCTATACTTTCAAATCTCTTTTAGAGTTTTTCATAATAAATGCCTGACTCTTATATTTTTGTCTTTAACTTATTATTTTTATAAAAGCTTTATACTCCTGTAAATGAGAAAAACTCTTATTCTGCAGAGGGGAAATTTGAATACTTATATAATATATTTACTTAAATACATTATTATTTTCTTATGACTATATATTAAGTTTGTGTTTACTCTACTAAAACTGTCCTGTTTTTACTTGTACTAAAGTGAAAACTGCGTTTTGCGGATTTTGTTTAACACCCTGAAATTAGGTATAGAAACCTGGCCATAAAAATCGTTCTCAAATTTATCAAATATTCGATGTTATGTAAATTTACCTCTAAAAGCCTGTTCTTGAAGGACCTTGCGGCATCTTTTGTGCATATTTTGAAATCTCAGAATGAGAAGAGAAGGCGGGAGGAAGCTGAATTATCCTTGAATCATTATCCTTGAATCAAAGAATTTTTCATAAAAAGGGGATTAATATTAATAGTGTAGAGGGAAGAAGAGAGGATATTAACTTTCTGTATTAAGAAGAGTGTAAAATGTGTATAGTTCTGTAAATGGGCTAGTTTGCTATTTAAAGAAAATGCAAAAGTATGTATGTTTTTACTTGTAAAATATAAAATGTAAATTTTACCTGTAAAATAGTAAAACGATATTAAAGGGAATTGTAAAAGGGATATAATAGTCTATACTTTATATTTGTTTATCTTGTCTGTATTTGGAGAGAGTTAAGGCTTGGGAAAACTTGGTTTTGGGGAATACTGTTAAGGCTTAAGGAGATAGCTAATTTTTAAGGTTAGGGAATTAAAGAGGAAAGGAAAAACTATATTTTTTTACAAAGTTTCTTGATAAATATTGCTCATGAAAATACACTGAGAACAGAACCTTTACCCTGAAATATTACTCTTTTTAGTCAGGCAACTTTTGAAAAAATGCAGTTGTGCATTATCTTTACACATAAGCTGCGTTTTTAAGTTAACTTATCTCCGCACTAAAAACGTTAAAAAAACATTTATGTTTTGTTATCACATTGGTAAAAATACATTTGAATATCTGATCTGTTAATATCATTACTATTTTGTGGGAAATTAGTTATTACAAATTCTCTTGCGCTAGATATTTCTTCTCGTTCCCTATCGGATAATTCATTATTAATATTTTGTTTTGCAATTCTAAATTGGCGAGCAAAAATTAACATCTCATCGGATGAATCAAAACCAGAAGAATCTAAAAATTCAAAATAATGTTCCAGATCAGTTTGTTTCCACTCTAAATCAGTTATTACATCCATGTCTTCAACATTATCAACTACAAATGTTCTATTTTCATCTGAATTATTCATAGGTACATTAGCATATACAAGACTATTCTTGAATTTACTCCATTTATCTATCGTTTTAAAATACTCGCTTAGCGTATTTTTTTCGGCTTCTGTTGAACAATGTTTTAATAGAATATTTCTGGAAAATATTATACAATTAGTTTGTTCATCATCAAGATTATACATCGGCGTAAATGCGGCATACACAATTGAATTTATATGAGTATTAGTATAGTTCGATGTCCCAAATTCTTCGATATTATTAAGATTTACAAAATGAATTGATTGTCTATTAAGTGTTATTATTGCTCTTTTGTATTCAATTTTAGCTAATTCACTTTCATTCATATAAAATACTTCTTCATCAAATACATAATCTATTCTAGGTCGATTATAATAATTTAGTAATTCCATATGATTTATATAATCTGCCATTTCTCCGGCTTTATCTAGTTCTTTATAGTAATCCTCAACAAGATTTATTTGAACTTCACTTGTTGAATTATTATTTTCACTATTTCCCCTAATTGCTCTTTGTTCGTTTTCTATACATCCCACGCAAAATATAAACAGAATTACACATATTGTACATCTAAATATTTTGCTCACACTTCACACCACTCTGTTAGTTATAATCTTTATTTGAATATCACACTAAATAGTAGGAATATAGGTCACTTAAATTTTTTGTATGCAGTTGTGTATAAGCATCGCATAAAAATTAAGAACATTTTTGATAAAGATAATTTATTCGAGATTAGCTGATGCCCCCGACATCTAAACAAACTGTGTACAAAACATGGATTTTTTATTAAACAGATATATAAATAGAAATTTTTGGGGCAATTTTTAAAAAAGACAATTTTGCATAATTCAAAAACTAGAAAAAATAACAATGTTAAAAGATACCGACTTGAATATCTTCACCGAAACCATCAAAAGAAAAGATTTACATTGGAGTAAAAATTTAGTAATTCTTGTAAATTTTAAGTAACTTATTTTGATTACACATCTTCACGATTGCGATTATTGTTTTTTTGTGTTATTTTTGAAAAATTTGTGTTAATAAAAAATAAGTATTACTTTTAGAGAAAAGAGTATGTTTTTATTTTAGTAAGACTTATAAAACCTCCCACAAACGGGGAACATATATACCCGATTAATATTAATAGGTTTATAACCTTTAGACAGAACAGAGAAGAAACTAAAGAAAAAGCCTGAAAACTAATAGCAGCGCCAATTCCCTCAGCCTCATCCAGGAGCAGATAATATGGAATACAGCTATGACCTTAACGGGAATAATCTTTGCATTGAAGAAAACCGAATACCTGCGTATAGTCTGGAAGAAAATGAGATCGGTAATTGCACCAGTTGCGATTCAATACTTATGAGCCTCAGCTACCACTCTGCAGGGGAGAGAACTGTAGTCGTAACAAAATGTGTTTCATGCGGTGATTTCTATGCAAATATCTACGATTCAGAGTGGAACTGGGTAGATGAGGCCCGAGTATCCCTGCTTCCAATCCCAATCCATATAAGCAACCAGATAATTGATGACTGGAAAGGACTTGAGGCAATTCCCATGAAAAAGCTTGAAGCCGTTTTTTCCAAAGGGGAAATTGAAGCCCTTATTGCCAGGGCAAAAGATGAGGCTCCTATCCGCCAGTACCTGTATAGGGCCCGCAAAAAATACGGGCTTTTTGAAGAAATATTTGATGTTAAACTTGTATTATAATTTAGTTACACACGTTTTTCCGTTTTTTGATAATTTTTCCTTTATATAATAATTTAAGTCAGTCTTTATTTAACGTAATATTATAAAGATACATAAAAAATAAGTTATATTTTAATTAAAGAATACTATGATTTAAATTTAATTAGATTTAATTAAAAGCTGTAATAAATCCAAATATATAATATTTTCAATATAGTCGGTTTTTTATTTTTATTATTGAATATATATGTTTTAATTAAATGTATGATCTTTGAAAAAATACGCCGCTTACCAGGTCAGAGAATATTAATATATTCAGGCATCATAGAGGATATTTTAGTGGCTTTGAATTAATAAGTTCAGATAAGTTCTGATTTTAGCAAAAATATCCATATTTCTACCCTATGTGTTTTACCTCATTTTTTGCTTACGACGTATACACTCAACAGATCAAAAACTAATATATAAATATAGGTGCATAAAACTTTAAAGTCGCGATTTTATTAAGGCAAAATATAAAAAGGATGACTTAAAAATTGATGAAATTTGTCAATTAAACTCACAAGAAAAAGTTTTTCCGAAATTAAATTTTTTTATTATTTTATAGTTTATTAAATGTTAAAAATTTGAGTATTTCAGAGCCATACATTAGAACCCGGGTGAACAAAGCTGCAATTTATTAATAATTAACAGCGGCACTTATAACTCAAACGCATATTTTAAATTTTGCTCCATGCTCCCTTTTTTTGGGCCGGTTTTCCAGGCTCAAAATATTTTCGGGAAAATCCATTCATATATGATATGTGTATGGTTTTGTCTAATTTCACAAAATAGCATTTGACCCCCAATTTTGTAAACTCGTCCATTACAAAGACTATAGGAATAGGCATGTTTCAGCCGAACACCGCCCCATGAAACACAAAAAAATACTGCAGGAAGATTGTCAGAAAAATGAAGGGAATTATACCCATATACTATAGGCATGGGTAGTATCTGCCTCACCCAATTCAAAAATTCAAGTACCCATTTAAAAAGTGATGTCTTTGCCATTAATTGGCTAATTTTATTTTATATAACTAGTTCGAGTCTAATTTTTACCTATGTGTTTTCACTAAAGTTTCATACAGAAGTCCTACCCTATGTACTCAAAAAAATGAATTATAAATATAGTGATATATTAAACACGCTGCACAAAAAATAGAGTGAAATCTGAAAAAACTTGGAAATATAACTTAAGAAGTCTTTTGAAGTCATGAACGAAAATGATTTTGCAGGATATAGGTTCATTTTTTTGAGTAACCAAAATTAATGAGTTAAATTTAGTATATATTTTATAATTTGATTAAAAAAGTAAATAAAATCAGTAATAATTAATCATAGTAACTATTTTGCACATAATTTAATATAAATTATAAAAAGTGATATCGAGAATATGATGTCACCAATAAATAATGCATAAATTTAAAAGTATATTTTTATTAGGAAATATATGAGTATAAAATTAATTGGACCATATAATTAGACCACATAAATTTAATACCCTATTTAATAAATATATTTCTAAAGATGCTTTTGGAGAGTGTTATTCAGAAAGTACAGGTATAAATGAGTATCATTAATATATTCACTATGTTGCATATACTTCTTCTCCTTTTTTGCTTTGAAGTGTTTAGTTAAATACACTTAATTTAAAATAAGTTTTTAACTATATATAACTCAACTTACTTTTGATAAGTCACACCCATAATAGCAAAGATATATCTATAGAGGTTATTAATAACATATTATTAATATATGTTTTAAAGTTTAACTGTAACAATTATTAAACCACCAACCTAATACATATATTATATAAATTATATCCTATGGAGCATTAAATCACTGAAACGCATGATAATGGTACTCAGTATGTTATATATAATTAATATAACAAATATACGCAGCAAATTGAGAAATTGAGATATAGAACTACAAATTAAATATCAGATCCCTAAAAATACAGGTTAATTATCCAAATATATTTATAAAATAGTTTTCCCTCTGGTTTGTATAGACTCTCCGGGATAAACATCCAATAAAACACATACTTTCAGTATTATAAGAAGAGATCTTTTCATTTTGAGCCTGTCAGGCTAAATTATTATATATCCAATAAACTCAGAAATTAAAAATAATTAAAATTATATGTCAAATGATATAAAATTAAATTGTATTAAACGAAATATTATTAAATCGTATATATGTGAATTCTTGCCGATAAAATTTACATAATTCTTTTTCTGTTCCCAATTAATACTTACCAGAGCAAACTCTATCAAAAAATTAAAATACCTAATTAGACGCATATACTACATATTATAATTCATTTAAAGACAAATCTTATACCTGCAGGTCAATATTACTCAAATGATATTGGGATAGCTATTGATTTTAAAGAGACAAGCTCAGGGTTCCAGCATGTTTGAAAAAACCGATCTGTCAAAGACAATAACAAATGCAGAATATAAAAATAGCGAGAAAGTATTTAAAGCCACGCTCGGAGAGCTGCAACGGAAAGCCTGGGAGTTAAAAATACCTATTATCCTTGTTTTCGAAGGCTGGCACGTCTCCGGGATGGCAGAAGATATCAACCGTTTTATTCTTTCTCTGGACCCCAGAGGATACAACTTTCACACCATGGTCAGTCCCTGCTACGAAGACCTACTCAAGCCCTTTATTGTACGCTTCTGGTCCAGGATTCCTTTGAGGGGAAAAATTGCGATCTTTGACAGGAGCTGGTACAGCAGGGCAATTATAGAGTGTCTGGGGAAGGAAAAATCCGAAAAAAAAATGGGACAATGTCTGGAAGAAATAAATTATTTCGAGCGCCAGCTTGCAGATGATGGGTATCTTATACTCAAATTTTTCCTCCACATAAGCGAAAAAGAACACAAAGAACGTTTCAAAGACATCAAAAAGAACGATGTCCCCTTTATCCTTGACGAAAATGAAAAGGAAGGCAAACAGGATCTTGATTTTGTCCTTAATTATAATGAGTACCTGCCGTTTGTCGAAAAGCTGCTGGAGAAAACGGATATGCCTTATGCCCCCTGGACAATCGTAGAAGCTAATGACCGGGGCTTCGCAACTCTTAAAATTATGGTGACAGTTGCCCATGCAATTGAAACCTGTATTGAACAGGTAACCCGAATTCCAGCAGCGCAGACAATTAAATATCTGGATATAGAAACCCGGGGCATCCCTGAGCTTAACAGTTCTATCCTGGAAAAAGTTGATCTCTCTAAAAAAATGCCTGCAAATGAGTACAGAGAATCAAAAAAGCTTTACCAGCAAAAGCTCGAAGCCCTCCAGTACGAGCTATTCAAAAAAAAGCGCCCTTTGATTGTGGTTTTTGAAGGCTGGGATGCTGCAGGCAAAGGAGGAGATATCTACCGCCTTGTCGAAAACCTTAACCCCAGGCTCTACAGGGTAGTGCCAGTGGGCTCACCAAATGAAGTAGAAAAAGCCCACCATTACCTCTGGCGCTTCTGCGAAGCACTCCCTAAAGCCGGACATATAACTATTTTCGACAGGAGCTGGTACGGCCGCGTCCTGGTAGAAAGAGTTGAAGGGTTCTGCAGCGAAGAAGAATGGAAAAGAGCTTACAGGGAGATTAATGAATTTGAAGAAATTCTGGCACAGGCAGGAGCGATTATACTCAAGTTCTGGCTTCAAATCGATACGGACACTCAACTGGAACGCTTTAACAGCAGGCAATATGATCCGGAAAAAAAGTGGAAAATCACAGACGAAGACTGGCGTAATCGGAGCAGGTGGGAGGACTATAAAAACGCAGCCGATGAGATGCTCCAGAAAACGAACACGACAAACGCTAAGTGGATTGTCGTGGAATCAAACGACAAACGATATTCCCGGATTAAAGTCCTGAAAACCGTTGCTGAAGCACTTGAAAAAGAACTGAAAATATAACGAACTGAAGATATAAGATTGTAATTTGAAGGTTTACTGTGAACTTTGAGGACTGGACCGGGAACCCGGAAGAAGCCGGAGTTTTTCGGAATCCTTTTGAAGCTTCCCGGGATTTCTGTCAACCCCCTTTTTTCCACCCTGCGCCTGGCAAGGGCAATATCAATACCTCTTTTCAGGTCCATTTCATCGAAGGGCTTCACAATATATCCAAAATACCCCGTATTCCAGGCCCTCTCAAGGACTTTACTATCCGAGCAGGCAGTAAGATAAATGATTGGTATATCAAACCGGGTTATTATCTCCTTTGATGCTTCTATGCCATCCAGGTTGCCTTTAAGCATAATATCCATAAGCACGAGGTCAGGCAAGGTGCTTTCTGCCTTACTTACGGCGTCCTCTCCGGACGAGGCTACGCCAGTCACAGTATATCCCAGACTCTTTAGCATTGCCCGCATTCCCATTGCAACAATATGTTCGTCCTCAACAACCAGAATTCTTCCATTTACCATTATTACTACACCTTTTTTTCGTACTCCGGCTTCTGAGAACTGATTTTGAACCAAGTTTCCTGCTCATATCAAGTTCAATATTCCCTTCAACCCATCCACAGGGAAAGTCACAAGCCGGAGCCAGAAGTATTCGCATCTGTAAAAATCCAGATGTAAATACAATTAAGGACTTCTCATTGCAGATGCCTATATAAACAAAGGTATATAACCCACCCCGTATAGCGTTTACAGGAGGAAAAGAAATTTAAGGTGGCTTTGTCTCTGGCAGGAGAGAAGTACTTTATCCAGGGCTAAAAGATATTTTGATTCATTTAAAAATTTTGATTGCACGATCGGGAAAAGACAGAACTTAATAACGCTGATCAGGGTATTTTCCCTGACCTCGTTAAGATCAAATATGTCTGGACAAAACAGATTACGAAAAAAGAGACAAGAGATATATAAGAGAGAAATTCCTGCTGCCTCTGTTAAGGAAAAGAAATAAACTCTGGCGATCCGGAGAATTTCCGAATTTCCCGGAAAGCCCGGAAAAAATGAACTTCCTGTCGGATAGATCCGAGGCATCGTTTTTTCTCCTGAATCATTTTGGTTTTTCTTTTTCCGCCCTTTGCCTGTGCAGGGCTACTTCGATGCTGCTGTAGAGATCCTTCTCGTCAAAAGGTTTTATAATGTAACCGAAAGGCTCGGTTCTCTTGGCCCGCTCAAGAATATTATTATCGGAATAAGCAGTCAGGTAAACAACCGGGACATCAAACCGTTCCCTGATCTCCCTTGCAGCTTCCACGCCGTCCATATCACCTTTTAACATGATATCCATAAGCACGACATCAGGAAAAGTACTTTCCGCCTTGCTTATGGCATCCTCTCCGGACGAGGCTACACCGGTAACCGTGTATCCCAAACTCTTTAACATTTTCTTTATCCCCATTGCAACGATATGCTCGTCCTCAACAAGAAGAGGTTGTCCTCATTAAAACCGTAATAGCATCCCTTGATGAGCGAGACCGACTCGTGCATGGCCGCGCCATGTCCTCTCCCTTCCAGATATCCGGCGCCTATCCACTCAAAGTAATTGGTAACCAGACCGTCTATTTTCGGATGAATAAAATTCATCGGCTCCCGCGTAGGCCGTGTTTCACGGTCTTCTACAATAATGGGGATACTGAGTATCTCCGGAGGTTCTTTGTGGAGAAATCTATAGACATTGGCAAGATTTTCACGGAAAAGAAAATCGAATATTTCGTCATTTTCTGAAGAATGTTCATCGCCATACCACCAGAACCAATCACTCCCCTCGGCTATATAAATCGACTCCCAGGCCTCTTTGTTTGTATGGTCCGGGTCTTGTGTTTCCAGCATATCTCGTGCCTGTGAAAGCTGGGACCAGCCGTTGTTGTCTTCGCTATGGCCGATCCATATGGAAAAGTTGTGGCCGATCCAGGAACCGGCGAAACAATGAGTAAGGCCGCCAAATTCTTCGGCATCTTTCAAATATTCCGATATTGTAACAGGGACGATATCACCCTCTGAGAGAATCCCTTCATAGAGATACTTCAGAAAATCCCTTCCGTCATTCTTGTAACTTTCCCAGGCGTTCTCACCGTCCATAGCAATGGTGACGAGAGGTTTTTTAATCTTGCCCTGCACAGAATCCCGGATTCTCCTGAGCCGCCGCAGGCAATCCATGGCGGCATCCTTCGCGTCCATACGTGAATAGTGAAATGATATAAGGTCCGAAAGCGATTGGTCCCGGAATATCATATCGATATGTTTCCCTTTTTTCTCATATCGGTATGGCTTATAGAGAATCTCCGGATGAGTCAAAAAACCGCTGCCATCTCTTCGTGATTCCCATTTCAGGCTTTCAAAAAGAATATCCTCATCAGTGGCAAGCCATTTCACACCCTGTTCCATATAGAGTTGAAGGGCATCGTCACTGACCGAACCTTCAGGGGGCCACATGCCCTGCGGAGTGCTCTGAAAAACCTCCTGAAAGAGCTTCACCGCTCTGTCTATTTGATGTGAAGCGTCTTCCGGTCTGACAAAAGACCTCTCCGGAAGGGCCACGTTCGGCATGGATTCTCTGGCAACACTGCTATCGATAAGAAGAGGAATAATGGGATGATAGAAAGGCGACGTCGAAAGCTCAATAATACCCTTTTCCGCAAGCTCCCGGTAAAGAGGAATAATACCTTTTAGAATGCTCTTCTGCGCGTCTTCAAGGATCTTTTTGTCGTCTTCACTGAATAAACGTCCCTTTGATTTAAGGTATTTCAGGCCATCATAGACCTCAAAAAAGGTGGGGTCTATCCAGGCAAGAAAAAAGAGTATCTGAATGTCCCTGAATTCTTCGTTGGTGAAATAGTTTATTATCTTTCCCATTGCGTCTTTAGGGTAATAAAATCCACGTTTGGCAAGCAGTTCATAATACCGGGGATATGACCGGATCATATTATCCCAGTTGGCATTAAAAAAATTACTGAGAATAAAGACCTTTTCAGAATCCGACAGATCTTTCGGCTCTTTCTTGAATATCGTAAGATAGGCATCCTTTGCTTCCAGATTTTCATAATCAAGAAGCTGGACAATCAGTGAAGGGACGAGGTTGAAATTTTGTTTCATGCCGTCAAACTCTTTCAGCATGGCAGCCATATCATAATAATCCTTCGTCCCATGGAGCAAAACCCAGGGAAGAAGATACTCTCCCGAAGAAAGGTTCTTGTAGTACGGCTGATGCATGTGCCAGAGAAATGAAATATAGAGAGGTCCCATATCTACACCTAATGTCCAATAATCAAATTACAATAACCAAACACACATATCAACATCTGAAACATCTTAAACATAATAACCCTGAAGTCCACCATCATCTCATATATATTATCGGCAAATGGCGTTTTTTCATTATCCTGGGAACGGTTTTATTTAGTGATTGTTGTTTGGTGATTGATAATTGCTTATTACTCAACTTCAATATGCCGGAGGGTAATGTTGTCGGCTATCTCTATAATTCCGACAGTTCCACGGTATGAATAGCTCCTCCGATAGCTTCCCGGATTAAACAACAGGACACCCCTTTTCTTTGTTTCAAGGGGAACATGGGAATGACCAAATATAATCAAATCAACATTCTGAAATTCCCTTAATACCACATTTTCAATGCCGTTGGGTGGGCCCTTGCCGTGAATGATTCCTACGTTCTTTCCCATGATATTTTCTATTCGTTTTTCGGGAAGCAGGTTGTACAAATCAAAATCATCCATGTTACCTCTCACCGCCTTGAGTTCCCAATTGGAAAGGTAATTGAAAACACTGATTCCGGTCATATCTCCCGCATGGATAATCATATCGACACCGTCGAAGACCCTTTTCATTGTTTCCTTAAAATCTTCTGTAATATTTGTAAGATGAGTATCGGAAAGTATCCCTATTTTCATACTGATTAAAATTACTGTATACAAAATCCGCGGCGATGTCAATGTGATGAAAATAATCAATTACCAAGCACCAATGACCAAGTACAATCAAGATAATGACCAATGTATCAAATTCTATATGGAACTTGAAATTTGTTAATTGGTCATTATCTTCTCATTTGGAATTTGAGATTTGTTATTGGTCATTATTTTTTTGTTTGTACCTTGTAATTTGGTCATTGGTTATTCAGCTTCACATTGACATATCACGGCTCGCAATGTTACATTACATGATGGAAATATTGAAGAAATTGCGTTCTCAGTTCAATATATACATCCTGAAAGAACTGATCATTACCCTCCTCGTCTCCATGGGGGTCCTCACATTTATTCTTGTCCTCAGCAGACTTGGCAAAATGGCCGACCTCGTCATCAATAAAGGGGTAGGATTCACGGATATTCTTCTCTTGATCGTCTATTCCACTCCTCCTTACCTCACATTTACATTACCCATGGCCTTTCTTCTCTCAATCATTGTTGTCCTCGGCAGACTTTCTTCAGAAAATGAGATCCTTGTATTAAAATCAAGCGGTGTAGACCTGAAAAATCTTTTTATACCCATTATCGTTCTCGGCTTGTTTATAACATTCTGCGGACTATTAAACACAAACCTGCTTTTACCGAAAAGCGGCGGGCTTTTCAGAAACACACTCATAAATGTCATTAAAAAAGGGATTTCTGTTGACGATAAAGAAGGGGTATTCAACGATACAATCCCCGGTATTGTCATCTATATCGATAAGGTGGATACACAAAATAAGTTTCTCTCAGGGGTCGTCATATCGGACGACAGAGACAAGGAAGTGAAACAGACCGTATCCGCGAAAAAAGGATATATAAACATTAATCCGGACACCCTTGATCTCTATTTCGCCCTCGAAAACGGAAATCTTCATCGATGGGAAAAAGCAAACGATACATACAGGACCATTGCCTTCGACAACTACACGTTTTCCATGAACCTCTCTTCGATGATCCGTTCTGGTGGGGAATTGAGAAAATCGTGGTATGAAATGGACAGGAAGGAACTGAAAAAAAACCTTGCTGTCTGCCAAAAACTATGACGAGCGATATGATATACTCCTCGAAATATACAAAAAGATCACCATCCCCCTCTCACCTCTGGCATTTATATTCCTTACCATACCCCTTGGCGTGAAGAGAAAAATCGAGGGCAGATTTTCCGGTACGCTTTACAGTCTTCTGGTCTTCATATTTTATTATATACTTATGGCATTCACGGAAAATATCGGGAAAACAATCCATTTGCCGGCTGTTATCACTGCTTTTCTTCCCGATATTATCATTGTGGCAATGGGATTTTATCTTCTGAAACACATTAACGAAGAAGAATACGCAACAATATCACAAAAATTAAGATACTTCTGGACGTACTGCCTTGAAAAGACTAAATAGATATCTCATCGCCAACGTGATAAAGCTCCTGTTCATTACAGAACTTGGGGGGATTATCATGTTCATCACCATCGAGTTCTTCGAACATATGGACATCTTTACCCGGTCTTTCAGTAATTTTCTCCTCAGCATACTGTATCTTTTGCTCAGAACACCGTATTACATTCATCTCATTCTTCCCCTGGCTTTTCTTATTTCAATACTGATACTCCTCATCCTCATGGTCAGAGGAAATGAAATGATCGTTGTCCGAACTTCAGGCATCAGCACCGCGTCGCTTATGAAACCTCTTCTTGCTTTTTCACTGGTCCTTGTAGTACTCTCATTTGTTCTTGCGGAGTGGATAATACCTTTCACTTCCAGCGCTTCCGATTATCTGTACCGGGTCAAGATAAAAGGTGAAGAAGCGAAGGTATTCTTCAAAAACAACAGTATATGGTTTAAAAGAAATAATGTAATCTACAATATAGATTTTTTTGATGCAAAAAAAGACATAATAAAAGGACTGACCGTTTTGGAGCTTTCAGAAACGTTCTCTGTTAAAAAAAGGTATGACGCAAAAGAAGGTATATTCAAAGATAATTCGTGGTACTTTACAAACGTTACAGAACGGACCTTTGATGCAAAAGGGTTAGTGGCAAAAAAAACATATGAACAATTCAAAGATCTTCTTCAGGAACCCCCGTCGATCTTTAAAATCGCCGATAAAAACCCTGAAGACATGGGATATCAGGAACTCTCCCGCTATATCAGAAGGCTTCAGCGTGATGGGCACGACATTAAAAGATACCTCGTTGATCTGTATGATAAAATAGCCTTTCCGTTCATTAACCTTATCATGGTATTTGCTGCCTTTTCTGTGGGTCTCAGATACATGAAGACAAAACATATTTCAATAGGCATTTTCTCCGGTATTTTGCTCGGTGCTTGTTACTGGGTCTTCCATTCGATTTCACTCTCACTCGGTTATTCTGAAATTTTTCCTCCTCTGTTTGCCGCATGGTTCTCAAATCTTCTCTTCATCTCTTCGGGGGTCATCGGCATAGTGACCTTAAGGACATAAGTGGAAACGATATAATAATAAATCCTGGCAGGGTTCTTAAGAAAGGAGCAATCTCATGAGGGCATATCTTGATATAGAAACCGATCGTGCAGGCAAAATCTGCGTATTCGGTATCTCTATCGAAAATAACGGTTTTCTCCAGTGGTATGGTGAGGACATAAAAGCAAGCAATATCGAGCAGGAACTGGGCGATATAAAGACCATCGTCACCTTCAACGGTGACCTCTTTGACCTTCCAAGAATCAAGGAGTCTCTCAATATCGATCTAAAAGCACAATGCGTCTCCCGTGATCTTTTTAAAGAAAAAAAGAAACTTGGCATCAAGGGCGGTCTTAAACAACTCGAGAAGATGTTCGGTATTGAACGAAAAACAGACGGGATGAACGGATACAAGGCAATGTGGTTATGGGAAAATTATAAAAAATACGGTAATCGTGACGCCCTTAATCTTTTGCTCGAATACAACAAGGAAGATGTCATAAATCTCATTCGACTCGAAGAGATACTGGAGAGTCTCAGAGAAGAATAGAATCATGATTAGAGACCCTTTGAAATCACCTCAACATTTAACAAAATAAGCGGATTAATGGTGCTTCCGGAAGGTAAGGGAACATTTCCCTGTGTTGTTCTCTCCCACGGTCTTATCAGTTCAAAGGAAAGCTCCAAATATGTGGCGATTTCGGAAAGATTTGCCAAGAGCGGGTATAGCATCGTGCAGGTTCGATTATCACGGATGCGGCGACAGCGGCGGCAATATAGAAGAAACAACCCTCACTATACGGCTTGACAATTTAAATACCATTGTCGATTATGTTCTTCGCCACCGCAGTGTCAATCCTGATAAAATCGGCATCATCGGGAGCAGTTTCGGTGGAACTGCAGGCCTCATAAAGTCAGCACGGGATAAACGGATAAAATGCGTATCCCTCTGGGCAACCCCCTATATTTTGGCAAAAGAGGGGGATGGCAGCATTGATAATATTTTCTTCAAAGATGATATATATACTGATTTTTCAACGTATGACATACTTTCAGAATCAGGAAACGTCTCCTGCGCGCTGGTCATACACGGAGAGATAGATGAAACTGTTCCCTGCATTGAAGGAAAAAAGATCTATGAAAATCTGCAACAGCCCAAAAGACTTGAAATCATAGAGGGGGGAGACCATGTGTTTTCTGATCCTTCTCACAGAGAGAGAGTCATACATCTTGCGCTGAATTGGTTCGATAAATACCTATTGAAAAGATAATAACCAATAACCAAATTTCAAATCCCAAACAAGAAGATAATAACCAATTACCAAATTACAATGACCAATAAAAAGTAAGCATATTTTCTACTCTTTGATACCTTGGTGATTTGGTTATTGGTTATTATCTTTTTATTGTGGATCTTTAGGATGGTCAAATATTGATGTGTGTTTATTGTCTTTATGCGCAGCCATTGATTTGAATTTCTCTCTGATCAGGTCCCCGACAACATTGCTTAAACCGATACCAAGGGCAAGGGAAAGAACAAGTACAATACCGCCGAATACTATAAGAAAGCTGGCAGTAACAATCGTATTGCCAAGACCGATGTATTCAAAAACAATACCGAATATGATAACGATTAAGAGGATCCTGACACCTTTCGCAATGAAATCACCATACTGAAATCGTGCGTTTTCACAACCGAGATAGATTACCCTGCTGATAAAATTACTGAAGATAATACCTACGATGACAATGACAAAGGATACAATAATAATGGGAAGCGCCGCGGAAATCCGTGAGGCATACTCGGAAAACTGGGAAATACCGGCCAAATTCAAACCAACGGACAAAAAGAAAACAATAAAGATCCAGTATATGATCTTACTGAGGATGAGAGACGGCAGTGTTTGTACACCACCTTTTTCCAAAAAATTAGTAATCCCCGCTTCCTGCGCCCATTTATCGAAACGGAACCACTTCAACATTTTGCTCAGAAGCATCTTTACAAGCCAGCTGATGATGAACCCGATAATCATGATAACGATCATGACAAGGATATTTAGAAAAAAATCCTGGAAGTATTCCCAAAGATCTTTAAACATATCCTGCCAAAACTGCAATGTAAAGATTTCTTGCATGGGGAAATATTATTCAATGTTGATATATATGTCAATGGAAATCAACGTGAAAACAATGAATATGGGTTATAACTGTCAAATGGTCGTAAATTTCCACATTTTTTATGTTTTCATTGGACTTTTTCCTGTTTATCTGTTATAAACTGTCACGGACTATGAATTAGGAAAAGATTAGGCGCATTTATTTTTTTATTGACATTCTTCATTTATTTGTTTAGGAAATTATAAAAAGAAAGGAGGGATATACATGCCTGCTAAAATTGATCAAGATGCCTGTACCGGATGTGGAGCTTGCGCGGAGATTTGCCCAGCTGACGCGATCACCGTTGATGATGTGGCAAAGGTTGATCCTGAGCTCTGCACAGAATGTGGCGCCTGCGTAGAAGAATGCCCTGTAGAGGCCATTACTTTAGAAGGGTAATCAGGAATTCATAAAATATAAAAGGATGGGTTAATCCCCCATCCTTTTATATTTACTTCGCCTGTTTTTTCGTTCCTAAATACTTTTCACTACAATCTCAGAGAGATCAAGGACTTTCATGGTTTCGCCCTTTTCTTTATCCTTAATGGCATCTTCCATCATAATAAGGCAATAAGGACAGGCCGTGACAACCGTATTGGCCGAAAGAGCGATGGCCTCATCGATTCTCGCGTGGTTTATTCTCTTATGGTGCTCTTCCATCCATATCCTGCCACCGCCACCGCCACAGCAGAAACTTCTGTCATGGTTTCTTTCCATCTCGAGATATGGACCTTTGCTCACTTTATTTACAACATTACGCGGGTCTTCAAAAACACCGTTGACTCTTCCAAGATAACAGGGATCATGGAATGTAATGGTACCCTCGATTGACGGATTGAGCGAAAGTTTGCCTTCTTTTACAAGTTTCCAGATAAATTCCGACTGATGGTAAACCTCAAAATTGCCGCCTATTTGCGGGTATTCGTTCTTCAAGGTGTGGTAACAATGGGGGCAGGTTGTAATGATCTTCTTGACGCCCATTTCGTTGAGAAGCTCAACATTACCCTGTGCGATTCCGAGGTAGAGTTCTTCGTTGCCGCATCTGCGGGCAGGATCACCGCAGCAGGCCTCGTCCTGACCGAGAATGCCGAAGGAGACACCGGCCTTGTTGAGGATCGACGCAAAGGACTTTGCGACCTTCCTGTTTCTGTCGTCAAGGGACGCGACACACCCCACCCAATAGAGATATTCGGATTCCTGCTCGGCAATATTCTTGACACCGAGGTCGGCTATCCATTCCGTTCTCTGTCTCTTGCCCATTCCATAGGGATCATTCTTCTGCTGGAGGTTCTTGAAAAGAAGCCTTGTTTCAGAGGTCGTCTTGCTTAACGTGAGCGTGAGATACCTTCTCATTTCAATATTCTTGTCAAAGGTCGGGATCGAGATGGGGCAGTTGACCTGGCACGCGAGACAGGCCGTGCATGACCAGAGCGTTTCTTCCTGGATAACCTTGTCAATAATACCATCTTCGTTTTTAACACCGCTTGCTATTCTCTCCCATTCGCCTTTCAAATCCTGTATGAATTGCTTCGGTGAAAGCGGTTTTTCGGTATTGTAAGCCGGGCAGAGGTCCTGGCATCGACCACATCGTGTACAGGCATCGAGATCAAAAACCTGGCTTCTGGTGAATCCCTCTATGCTGTTCACGCCGAATTCCTCAGCAGTTTCAAAATCGGCGATAGGTTGAATGGCGCCTCTCGGTGTGTCTTCAACGACCCCTGAACATCATATTTAACGAAGATGTAATGATGTGGAGCAGTTTCGAATAAACGATATACACTATCAATCCAAATGAAAGGAGCATGTGGAGATACCAGAGTACCCTGTGGACCACCTTAAGACCCTCTTGCGAGCCCGTAAAAATACCGGCAATAGCCCATCCGACAAAGCTCCAGACTTCATATTCGGGTCGTGTTGCCGCGATCCTCGCGCCCTCTACAAGAAAACCCGTGATAAGAACCACGAGAATCCAGAGGAGGATAATGGCGTCTTCAGGTTTGCTGTCGAGTCTCTTCGGTTTCACAACATATCTTCTCCACAGGGCAAGCAGAATACCGACGATTGCCATCAATCCGGCAATTTCAAGGATAAAGGAGAAAATAAGATAGAAATTTCCCACAAGATACTTTATCTTAAAAAGGAGTTCGAGAAAATCATCCTGGATAACAATCGTGGCTGTACCGAAGCAAGAGAAACAGAAATCCCCAGAACAGAAAAAGTGCATTATACCGGGAAAGGATTCCCTGAGAATTGATTTGTGGAATATCCCATTTGATATGAAATATCCTATCCGTTTCCCCAATGTCTTCTTAAAATCCATTGGCGAGGGCTTTCCGATCTTCCACATCTTGTATCTTTTCACAATTCCCACTAATGAAAAAATACATCGCTATCGCGGCAAGTACATAGGTGATTAATCTGGCACCCGGCCTACATTCCAAAGAACCTCTCTTCCGATCTCCTCCATCACGAACCTCCAAGGCTTTTTGTCATATTTTATCTGTAATAAGACAATAAAATCAATAGAAATGTGACAAATTTCACTTATTCAACACAACATATGCTCTATCGTCAATAAATACAGGGCATGAGAAGGAAATACTGTGCTCAAGCTCACAATTAGTAGCTTTTTTTCTTGACAGTTTTTTCTTTATTCTGATAAGGTAGTGTTTACAGTAATCTCAAGGGGTGTTATGAGAAAAACAATATTTGCCTCAGCACTGCTTTTTTTTCTATGCATCGTAACACCACATATTGCAGGCGCAGCACAGACTGTACATAAGGTTAAGCAAGGCGATAGTTTACACAGTATCGCAAAAAAATATCATCTATCCGTTAACCAGTTAAAAAGTCAGAACAACCTGAAATCCACCAAACTCTCCCCCGGCCAGACCATAGTTATCAAAAACAATAAGAAAAAAACCACACGATATACACTACAGAAAAACAATACTGCCAAAAAGAAACAACTCCAGGAGATTGAAGTCCCTGTCGGAGAAAACGATGGTGAATTCATCGAGTACAAGGTCAAAAAAGGTGATACCATCGATAAAATCGCAACATTCTTTAATGTTGACAGAGAAGAGCTTATTGAATCAAATAATCTTCAGAGTCTCAAAAGACAAAAGACTGTCACCGGGAAGAACGGTCCTTATCCCCAAAATTATCGATGAGGGCGAAGAAGAAATTGTCAACCTTACCAACAAGCCCATCAAACCATGGAAAAACAGTGATGAGAAGTATATGCTCGTCAAGGTTGCCAAAAGCTTTATGGGGGCCCCCTATAAATACGGAGGGACCACGGTCAAAGGTCTTGATTGTTCCGCCTACGTGAAAAAAATTTATGAAATATTTGATATTCAGCTTCCGAGAAGCGCCCGGGAACAGTTTCAAGTCGGCTCAAAAATAAGAAGAGAAGAACTTGCCGTTGGTGACCTTGTATTCTTTAAAACAAAACGATATGTGAAATATCCGACCCATGTAGGAATCTATATCGGTGACGGCAACTTTATCCATTCATCTTCGGGTCATGGACGGATAGGCGTTAAGATAGATGCCCTCTCATCTGATTATTACACAAATGCATTCACCGGCGCGACAAGGATAAAGGATGGTTTCTTCGAAGAAAGGTCCGAAACAACATCAACGCCCACAAAAACCTCTAATAATATGTGAAAAAGCAGTTATTCCTATTTGTTTTCGCCGTCACTCTCTATTTCTTCGGTTTATACACTCTTATTCGAAAAACAGAACCTTTTTTTTATTATTATTATATTACATCCTGGTGGTCTTACATCATCTTTCTCGATACTGTTCTTTCCTTAAAATACAAACGATTTTTTGTTCTCAATAGATACCTGCCCTTTCTTATCATTATCTCTTCCGGATACTGGTGTCTTTTTGAATTGATAAATATACGGCTCCAAAACTGGTTTTACATTAATCTTCCTCCAGAAATATCGTACAGATATCTTGGCTATCTTCTGGGATTCGGCACCGTATTACCGGCCATCTATCTTACCCAGGAGGCTATTCAGAGCGTGCTCGGAAAAATACACGTTAAATCCATTCATATTCCGCATTATTCAAAGAAAGAACATGCGAAGAATCCGCATATATTTGAACGCGCAAAAGATTACAGAAAAAATATCTCTCTGTTGTATTGACATACCGAACGTTTATATGTTGAAATACCAATCAAGATGAAAAAGAAAGATAAAGAAATTATCCATAAACCGGATATGCTCCTCACATTGTTCACATCCACTATGCAATTTATCCGTGAATAATTCAAAGCAGTGTATCATTGGACTTGTTATCCTCCTCGTTGCCATCGCGGCCGGTTACGCTTATATGCTTCACCTGAACAGCCAGTATGATAAAATCCAATACAAGCTAACACAGGGCATACAATCCTTTAACGAATACAACACGAGCGGAAAACAAGAAGATATTGAAAAAGCAGAGAGTATCTTTAATGAGATTGCACAGAAAAATAAGAGACAATCATACTATATTGCCAAGCTCTATCTCGCGAAGATTAATTATATGCGAGGGAAAAATGAGGATGCTAAAAAAATATATCAGGAAATTATCAAGGGCACTTCAAACTCAATGTTAAAAGCATTATCCGAAAAAGCCATCCAGCATATTGATAAAAAATAATAACCAAATAACCAAATTCCAAATTCCAAATAAATAGTGGCAGTTGTTTGGTCATTGCAATTTGGTTATTTGGTTATTATCTTTTTGTTTGGAATTTGTAATTTGGTGCTTGGTTATTATCCTTTATTATTCATATCTGAGGGCATCTATCGGATTGAGCAGTGATGCCTTGTAAGCAGGATAAAAACCGAAGAATATACCCACCATGCCTGAGAAGGCAAAGGCAAGAAAGGCCGCAAGTACCGAGACTTCCGTCGGCCATCCCGACATGACTGAAATGATCTTGGAACCGGTAAAACCGACAATGAGACCGACAAAACCGCCCATCAACGACAATATCACCGCTTCCATGATGAATTGAAGCCTTATATCCCAGGTCTTTGCCCCTATAGCCATCCTGATGCCGATCTCCCGCGTCCGTTCCGTCACCGAGACAAGCATAATATTCATGATGCCAATTCCACCAACGAGCAAGGATATAGAGGCGATGGCGCCGAGAAGAATAGTCATGATCTTTGTCTGATTGTTCTGCTGCTGTCCATCATCTGCGTAAGGTTTCTCACAGCTAAAATCATCATCCTTGTTTAGGCCTATACGGTGCCTCTGCCGGAGCAATTCAGTCATCTCTT
>CAVRJG010000041.1:0-123664 GCA_963721455.1 uncultured Methanosarcinaceae archaeon | reverse complement strand
ATGTCACATGGTCTGGAACTGTGGCAAGTGTAGGCGAGAGTATGGGATCATATACCGTAAGTGTAAAACATTCGTCCCGCTCATTGATCTCAGATGTCACTGTTGTAATGAGAGATGACCAAAAAGACAAACTATTACAGTTAAAAGAAGGAAGCAAAATCACTTATACCGCGAAACTTACAAGTTACGGTGAACTATTAGGGATATATGGAGAAGACGGGACTATTGACGTGGAACCTGTTAAGGAGGCAGTTACCCCTACCAAAGACACTCCAATAAGTGATAAGCCTGTAAAAGCGACCTCAAGCAATGATGAGCCTATCAAAGAGACCTCAAGCAGCGAAGAACCTCAGAAAGAGATAGTAAGCACTTCGTTTTCGGATTTTGCTCTCTATTCGGACTCTACCGCCACAGCTTTACAGAAAGAAAGTTTCTTCGATGATAATTATAAAGGAAAATATGTTACATGGTCTGGAACTGTGGCAAGTGTAGGCGAAAGTATGGGGTCATATACCGTAAGTGTAAAACATTCTTCCCGCTCATTGATCTCAGATGTCACTGTTGTAATGAGAGATGACCAAAAAGATAAACTATTACAGTTAAAAGAAGGAAGCAAAATCACTTATACCGCAAAACTTACAAGTTACGGTGAACTATTAGGAATATATGGAGAAGACGGGACTATTGAATAATTAGAAGGTCACCTCCTTTTATTAACTCTCCCTTTAAAATCTGACAGCTTTTCAAGGGAGAGTTACCAAATTTTCCAGTATGGTTTATTATTCTCAGTGGTTTCTGGCAATAGCTTCATATTCAATTTACTGTTTTCTTGAATCAAGCTCTAAATACGTACAGCTTGCTTTTGTGTAACTTCATTTAGGACTCGTTACGAAATAACCTATGTAAAGCGTAATTATTTTGGAATTAAATCGATGAGATTGCTTGTGAAAATGGTTGAGTACAGTCTAAAAAGTTGCCTATGTTATTTCGCGGGGGTCCTAAGGGATATAAAGGAACAACTTACTGCATGGAATATGTTACAGTTGGCATAATCTCATTGATAAGATAGTTTTATATGCGGCGTGTGCACATAGTGTGCACAAGGGATGCATATGATACAAGCTAGAGTTAAAATATCAGACAGAACGAATCAAGTTCTGAATATTGTTAAAGCCAAATATAATCTAAAGGATAAGAGTGCCGCTCTCGACTTAGTTGTAGCTCAATATGAAAAGGAAATACTTGAGCCTCGATATAGTCCTGAGTTCATAAAGGAAATGCTCGATTCGGAGAATGATGAAGTAATTGGACCATTCGAAAATGCCGATGAATTAAAAGCATACATCAAAAGCTTGCCTGATGAGGATGAGTAAGCTTGTACAAATTGTTTATCAGAGGAAAACTTTCAAAAGAGCTGAGAAAGTTAAACAAGAAAAATCATGTACTGTTTGAGGCAATTTTCAAGAAAGCCGATGAAATTTGTATCAATCCTCAGCATTACAAAAATCTCAATTATCCTCTAAATAAATATAAGCGAGTACACATTGATTCTAACTTTGTACTATGTTTTTCTGTTGACGAAAAAGCGCAAACCGTGACATTAGTGAAATTAGCCCATCACAAAGATGCTTATTAATCAAAGTGTAAAACTCACAACAGAAATTAAAAGCTCGTTCTCGATAAGTTATCCAATATTTCAATTAAAAGAAATCCGAATCTCATTCTCTTTTTTAAATTTGATGGTGGATTTTAGGTAACTTCGTTAAGCTGGCTTATCTGGTCATCCTTGGGGTGCAACTGCTCATAAAGTGCCTGGATCTAAGTTTTTGGGTATTCGATTCTGGCTTTTTGTTCCGTCTCCAGTTACAAACCCATTATTCAGGCAATTTCACATAACAACAAAATAATAAAAGGTTGCTATAATCATTTTAATAAGTATGAAAAACTGCAAGAAACCAGACGGAAAAGCAGAGAAATAGCAACGTTATAGGGCAAAACGTTGCTATTTTCCAAATTTAAGTAAGTTTTAAAAGGCAAAATAAGGAAATATTAAACATGGAGAGATTTCTAATGAAAAACCGATTTTTACTTTTACAGTTCATTACGGTCTTTATTACATGCACATTATTAGGATACTTGTTTCATGATTTAATGAATGGAATACTCACTGGAATTTTCGTTGGAATTGGGGTAGTTATAGCATCTGCAACACACAAATCCTAAATTCAGTACTTTGCTAAAAATCCCTATTCGATATTTTACCACTATCCATTCACCTCAGGTACTCCACTATCATACGAATTCTTAACTTTTTTCTTAGCCATTCCGGCATTGTACCACAAGTTATGTAAAATCACAAAAAAAGTAATTGAGTGGAAAACTTTACATTGAAAGAACCAGTGAGGTTAGCAACATTTAGGACAAAATGTTGCTATCGTAAATTATGATAATTCAGAATAGCCTATGAACTTTATACTAGAAAACATAAGTATTTACAGATATCAATTAGTTATTAATCAATAACTGTTTGTTATGCAAAAATAACTAGAAAGCAAAATATCACAGTCTATTGCAAATGTACTGGAGGCAAAGAAATGGCAGAAGCAGTAAGTTCTGATAAAGCAAAACCTTCTCCCACTCTGAATACTATTCTTATGGTGGAAGATACTCTAAAAAACAGCCCGGACAGCGTCATAACAGTTGCAGAACTCAAAAAAATGTTACCAAGGCAGGTTAATCACAATACGCTGATGGTCATTCTGGATTATCTAGAACAAGGGAATAAAATTGTAGTTGGACTTAAAGGAATAACCTGGATTCACAGCAGGAATGAAAATTTGAGAAAGGCAGTGGATCATGGACTTGAACTATGAAGTCTGTCAGAGTAATCCTTACCCCAGAGGCTGCAGATGTATATCATAATTTTGTGAGCAAAGCATCAGACTCAAAGCACGAAGAGGCAATTCTTAATGCATTTCTTCAAAAAGTGGAACTGCTAAAGGATAATGTTCATTATGGGCAGCCTATTGCCAAAAAACTGATTCCTGCGGAATACAAGACCAAATATGGAATTGCAAACCTATTTAGATCGGAACTCCCTGATTTTTGGAGGATGCTTTACACGCTTACAGCAGGAAGTTCAGGTATTGAAATTATCGTATTAGTTCTTGACATAATCGATCATAAAAAATATGATAAAAAATTTGGATATAAGAAGTAAATTAAATTTGCAAGACCCATTCTCTTTTTTAACATAGTGGAAAAAATTGATTCTGTAGATTATTTCAACACCCTTATTTCAGAACTCCATTTTTCCAGAAAAAGGACTTATCAAAACTTCTTTCGAATCTGTCAAATACGCTTGGAAAAAGCGCAGGATATTTTGCTTCCTCAAGAGGTATGCAGAACATTCTTTCCGGAGAGGATGGTTTTCGACCAGACCCAATGACAACAAAGAAAGGAAGCCTTCTTTCTCTGGCAAATTCCTGATAACGTTTTAACTGCTGAGGATTGGACCACTGGAGTTTACCTTCAAATAGACCTGACCTGAATTTACACTCAACGCAAAAAAGTTCGTCTTTTGGAATATAGCGCATAATAAGATCTGGACCAGCATCCGCTTCTACAGATCGGTCGTGTTTTCTTGTGATATCTGTGCTCCATTGAACAATAGAGAAATACTTGTCATCGAAAAGATTTACAACATATTTTTCGAAGTCATTTCCTTTTTCTACAGACTCATCTTCTGTCAATATGTCAACTGCTTTCTTAATTTTGTTAAGGAATCCCATAGCAAACCCAACTATATATAAAAATATAATATGTCTCATTACTTTAAAATGTTTCGGGGAGTTTCTATACTACAGCCAGTTACATTCCTCAACTGATTTCAAAAAAGTGAACCATCGACAGTAGAAAATACGGAATAAATGACATACTGCAAGCTTTTCCATGTTTTCCATGTCCCCGTGGCATATAGTCTGTTCTTAGTATTCCCATGCCGGCAGTGTTCTCAGCAATTATAGAAACTGGAGCAAGTCAAATATAAATGGTCACATGAAAAATTATAAAAATGCCGGTTTTAAATGAGAACACAGCCTTCCAGTGTTTGACATGAAAAAAATAGAAAATTAAGCTATAAAGAATAAAAACTCAATCACGTAACTTATTTCAACATTCCATTTTTCCAGAAGAAATTCTTTTTCGGGTTTCGCTCAAACTTCTCAAAAAGCTCAGGAGAAAGTGCAGGGAACTTTGCTTCCTCAAGCGGAATGCAGAACATTTTTTTCGGCTTCCTTGCTTTTCCACCGAGCCCTATGACCACAAAAAAAGGGATTTCATTGTCCTTTGCAAAAGCCCTGTACCGTCCTAGCTGTCTGGAAGCTGACCACTGGAGTTTGCCTTTGAAGAGCTTTGACCTGAACTTGCATTCTACACAGAAGATTTCATTTGTGCGCCTGTGACGAAAGACGAGGTCCGGGCCGCAGTCAGATTCCACGAATCGGGTATGTTTTCTTGCCATATCCGTGGTCCACTGCACAATAGAGAAATTTTTTTCATCGAAGAGGTCTACCACATACCTCTCAAAATCGTCTCCTTTTTGTTCGGACTCATTTTCAAAAATTACGCTGAGAATCTTCTTTAGCTTTCTAAATAGACTCATAGTTATACCCCTATTGTTTTTGAGAAAATACCGGAATGTTTCAATATAGTTATAAATGTGGTGGTCTGAATTGGAAAAAAAGTGTATAAAGTGTTAAAACAGGAAAAAGAACCATAAAAGAGTTTTTTCAGGAGTCAAAAAACTTCCAAATTCTGACATGAGTTTCTCAGAAAACCTTAATCTAAAAAAAGGATATACTATGTAGGGAGAAATTTAAAACTTAATAAAAATAATCAAGAAAAAATTAAAGTCGCCGGATTCTGTGCCTATGGGGAGAAGGCCGAGAAATTACGAAGAAAAATTGATAACTCCGGAACGGGCAGCTGAGCTTATGGAAGAGGGCTGGAAAAAAGCAGACCTGCACGTGCATACAACCTGTTCCTTTGATGTGCTTCCTGTGAGAGACCTGCATCCGGAGTGCCTTTATGAGAAGGCCCTTAAGATAGGAATGGATTACATCACATTTACAGACCACGATACCATCGAGGCGTACGAAATTCTCGGGTGGGACCGTGAAAAGCTCGTCCCGGGAGTTGAAATGAATGTGTATGACCCGGAATTTGCAGGGCACGTGCTGCATATTAACGTTTTCGAGCTTGACGGGGATGAGTTCTTTGAGCTCAGGGAAATTGCAGGGATAGAACATGACCTGAAAAACTTTATCAAATACCTCAAACGGCATAAGCTTCCGTTTATTTACAACCATCCTTTCTGGTTCCAGTTCCATCATGAACCGAATCCGTCTGCAGTACCCAGGCTGGCAAAACTTTTCCCTGTACTGGAGTATAATATGAATGAACTCAAGCAGAAAAACGAACTTACAATTGCCCTTGCAGAGAGATTTGGAAAAGGTATTGCTGCGACAACAGATACCCATACAGGGAGACTCGGGAAGGTATACACCCTCGCAAAAGGAGATGATTTCAAAGAGTTTTTCAGGAATATAGAAAAGGGGAAAAATTACATAGTCCCCGAAGACCTTACAAGGGAGCTCCTGATCGATGAAATGAATATCTGGATAGATCTGATTTTTGAAAAAAGCCAGAAAAACAGGGATATAAAAAGCTACCTTACGGGAATAAAATCCCTGGATGCGATGGTCAGGATTTCCAGAAGTGATCTATTAAGCTGTTTCCCGGGACTCAACAGGACAACCATGAGCTTGCTTTATATGATCTCAAATACAGGGCTTCCGGCTTCATTCTACCTCCATTCGGAAAAAATCTTTGTAAAGGAAATTGAAAGACAAATCGAAATGGAAAAACAAAAATAAAGCGTAACAGAAACTTAAAGGCAAAAAATAGAAAAACCAGCGCCGAAAAATGAAAAAAAAGATATAATAAGGGGAATTTAAAAAAAATCCAGAATTTTTTCAGGGCTTTCAAGCACGGTTATTCCCTGCAATTGTTTCACAATCTCAACATTGCGCATATCCACATCCCTGACCAGGATTTCTACAGGCCCGCCTTTGATGGCATTATAGGGACAGAGTTCCTTGCAGATCCCGCATCCCTTGCATTTCAGAAGGTCGATCTGGTCTGTGAAGCCGTTTTTTTCAGTTATTGCCCCATGAGGGCAGTTTTCTCTTGGAGGACAGCCCTCACAATGTTTGCACTGTTTCCGGTCAATATTGTAGGGCATTTCCGATACGATTGAACCTTCGATATCCACAGGTACGATATAAACAGGAACTTTCCCTTTTACGGCCTGGGCAACGGCATTGGTTACAAGGGAATCTGCAATCCCGTAGGCAATTTTCGAAACCGTGTTTGAGGTTGCAGGCGTAACGAAGAGGGCATCATATCTGTCAAGCAGGAAGCGCCCGACTTTTGGAGAACTCGAACCCTGCTCGCTTTCCCGGAAGATTTCTTCAAGGTAGTCCCCTCCAGAGATTTTTACAAGCTTCTGCTCAAGCCCGTACATGCGCAGCACCTCCTCGGCTGCCCGGGAAATGTACGTGTTTACGGAAATTTCGGGGTCTTTGAGCTTAATTTCCTTAAAGACCTGGTAACTGCGGTCCAGGAAATGCCCGGCACCTGTAATACCCCATGCGATTCTCTGAAAACTCATGAAAAGAAGTCATGCCAGAGGAGGATAATATAATTTTCTAAAAAAGGTTCAGGATAAAGAAAGAGAGGAGCTGTAAAATTTAGTTGCGGAGCAGATAACAGTCAAAAAAGAATTCAGAGCCCAAGCACTTCATAAAGCAGTTTCATAGCTTTTTTTTCGCTTTCCCCCCCGCATTTCGAAGCCAGAGTTTCATAATGCCGGATAAATTCAAGATATTTTTCGTCTCCTGAAAGCTGGTAGCGGGTTGCATGGACAGTCGCCTCGAGCACTGCATTGAAACCCCTGTTGGGCACAGGCAGGTCTTTTCGATAATCCTCATTGAAACCCGCCTCCAGGGGAATAAGATCGGCTACAAGAGCCTGATCCGTATTCTTAATATTGATGCATTCGAAAATTACCCAGGCTGAAGCTTTTTTCAGGATGGGGAAATTAAGCCCGCGAGCAGGCACATAGTCAAATTCTGATGGTTCAAGGTCGAAAAAAGTTGAACGCACAAAGAGCAGGGGGTCGTACACTATGTTTGCAGCCAGATACTTTTCTTTGAAGACATTTGCCCAGGTGTGGCTGCCTTTGAAAAGCCTGACAAAAGGCTTTCCGCCTTTTACGATTATCCCTATAGGGGCAGCGTTAGGAGATTCCATGCCTGTGCTAACGATTGTTTCGGAAATTCCCTCACGGATTCCGAATAAGGAAAGATCGACAGCGGAAAATTCGCTTCCGCACTCTGTGTACTCAGGGAAAAGTTCAGTCAAAAGCGCAGCCCCCCCAGAAGGGCAATGAAAATTCCTGCAATAACGATATCTGCTGTTGAACCCGGATTGATTCTCTTTTTGAGAAGTTCGGAGTCAAACTCCTGTACAGCAGGAAGCAAAGCTGCAAAATCTCGGGTCATATGGCCTGAAGGCCTCTCCCAGGCCGAAAGAATTTCACCTGCCCTGGATGAGACGTAATCTGCAGTATCTTTGTCGAACTTCGTCTGGATGAAAGTGTCCCTGTGCCTGGAAAGCAATTTCAGGAAGGTGTATACTATAGCTTCGTTGATACCTGTGCCTGAGCAGTTCAGAACTGAGTTTTCAGCTTCCGGATTTTGGGCCTGCATGAACTCAGTTATACTTTTTGCTCCCTCGAGGCAGCGTCCGAAACCCGAGGTCCACTCATTTGCAATCAGGTCATATCCCCTGGCTATGTCCATAAGCTCGTAAAGCGTGACTCCCTGTTCCCTGAGTTCGGCTGTTGATTCGGGATCTCCGAGATTAAATTCATCCACACTGTTAACCCTGACTTCTGCCATATCGAAAGCCCTGTAGAACTCGACAGCGTCCTCACAGTCCGTTGCCCGGACAAAAGTATGGGCATGCGCAGCAAGGGCTTCGAATTCGTCGGGTGAAAGCTTATAATAGGCTTTTCCGTGTGAATCAAATAATGCTCCTGCAGCCATTGAAAGGGGAATCAGCAGCAGAAAAGCGCCAAAGTGTGTATTTCCTCCCTTCTGCCAGGTAGAACTCTCGCAAACTGCACTTCTGATAAGCGCCCCTATCCCACTCCTGCTTCTTGCAGCCAGTTCAAGGACAGGATAAACGCTTACCGAGGAAGCCACAAAATGCTCAAAACAGGTATCAGGATAGTTATGTTCCCTATCCACGTTCCCTGGCTTGGGAGAGGCAGAGACCTCCAGCAGCATAGCAAGCTGGGCACAGCGGGCAATCAAATTCGACATCCGTGGGTTTTCTGCCCATTCAGGTGGGGGGCAGGAAAAACCAGTATTATTGGGACTCATTTACCGGAATTCTGGCATGATCCAGTACGTATTTTGCCAGTTGCTCCTTAAGTTTCATGTACTCTGCACCAGAGAGGCCGATCGTATTTAACACCCCATCCCTGATCCAGCAGGGCTTGGTGATTTTACAACACCAGACAAGGCTTCCGAAGCAGGTGTCTCCTCCGTATTCCAGCATTGTGCCTTTCGCAAAGTCAAATTTTGTCCTGGCGAACTCTTCTGCCGTGTATCCAAGCTTTCGGAACTTCTCGTGCACAGGACATGGTTTCACAGGCAAGCAGCAGAAAGCAAGAGCCCTGAAGTCCCCTTCACTGCAAACGTGCTTTGGGGCATTATACCAGCCTATGGATTGCTGGTAAGAATTAACGCTTTCCACCAGTTCCCGTATAAGCCCGGGGTTCTCAATGACTCCTCTGGCAACGGATACCATATCGGCTCCTCGGGAAAACATGTCCTTTGCTGCCTCAAAATCCTTGACCGAGTTGTTGCCGATCAGGAACCGCCTTGTAGCATCCCTGTAAATAAGGATTGCATCAAGGTCAGCCCCGATACCTTCCATTACGGCATCAACATGTATGATGTCCGCACCCGACTTATCGATAAGCCTGGCAAGTTCGACATCATTGACAACGTTTGCCCTCACTTTTACCGAAAGCACGACTCCTGTTTCCTTTATCGCCCTGATCCAGGCAGAAAGCCGCGGAAGGTCATGGAGAAGAGCTTCCCCTATCCCGGCCTCGAGCATTTCAGGCTGCCTGCAATGAGCGTTTAACTCAAGGATTGCTCCTTCTTCTTTGACAATTTTTGCAGCTTCAATGAGGGGTTCAAGTGTAGTACTCCTGACATTTACCGCAACGACACTTCCGGACGTTACCGCCCGGATTTCCTTTTGTATAAGCTCCATAGGTTCATCGGAAATGAACTCTTTTCTACCCCGGGCTACGAGGTCTGATGCAACAGCGATTGAAGCCTGATCCAGATTGAAGGCTCCAAGAACTACCAGCCCGGCATTGCTTGCATACTGGTTGGCAAAAGCGCTATCGACAATTCCTGCCATCGGCGCCAGTGCAATAGGGTTTTTAAAACGGACATATCCAATATGCAAATCGAATAGACAATCACTCATGTTTTACCTCTTGAAAATAAGCCTGCAAACTGACAAATCATAGCTATTGTCAGATATTAAAGTACCGATAATCTTTTTTCGGACAAGCCTTGAAGATGGAAAAAGTCCATCCATAACTTACGAATAATAATGCATATATATTAATATTTGGACATATCCCAAACACACAAAATTTATATAAACTATAAGGAAACGGGGTACCTGTAACCGCACCGGAGAAGAAAATGAAACTATAACATATGATCGCAGAGAAATCCTTCTTTCAACCCTGTGCGGATGCTGGTCCCCAATAAATATAAATAACTAGAAAATATATAGGGCCAATTAGTAAGTAGAATGCGAGAGAGGCTGGACGGCTGACGGGCCATCTGGTCTGAGGAAAGTCTCCCCACCGCTCCGGATACACGAACATCTGTAAAGGATGTCGGGCGAGAGCCCGGGCCCTGGCACAGAAACGATAACCACCCCCTGAAAATGCGATGATGCAGACGCTGAGGTCTCAGGGAGAGTGGATGAAACGGCGAATCCTCGTGGGTGCAAGTTGGAAATCGGGAAGAAAGAGAGTCCGGAATCTCCCGGTTATTTTTGGAAACGCATAGCCGAATGCCGTCGCTGCAAGAGTCCTCAGGGACCATTTCCTCCACCGGTGGGTGGCAGGAAGTTTTTGCAGGAACAGAAGGGAGCTTACGTGCCTCACTCGCATAAACTTATCTTATTCCTTTTAATTCTCTTTTTAAGTCCCCTGTTAATTCTCTCTTTAAGTCCCCTTTTAAGTCCCTTTTTAAGTTTCTTTTTAAGTCTCCTTTTAAGTCTCTTTTTCCATTTATATTTCGCATTTTACACATTTTCTCTTTATTTCAGTTCTTATCGGCCCCTTCCAGTGTCAGGGACTTTATCATGGAGACAGGTTCAGCCAGACAGAAATTCAGCAATAACCAGCGGATATAGTCCTTATAATTTCTATTAGTTACCACTTCATCCAGGTATTTATCGAGAATTTCCCTGTTGCTAACAGCCAGTTTAAAAGAGGTTTCAGGGAAACGGTGCATTATTTTTTCCAGTTTAAGAGAGCTGGCAAGGTAATTCCCGAATTCCTGCCTGCAGGCTGACTCGTACACTTTGAGTCTATTTAATTTCAGGTCGTACATCACAAGATCGGCAACTGCCTCCGCAGCAAGTTGTCCTGACCGGATGGCATATGCCATACCTTCTCCTGAAAAAGCGTCTACAAATCCTGCAGCATCCCCGCTCAGAAGAAGTCTTGAATTTACTGTTTTTCTTTTTACCCCGCCTACGGGATAATGTGGGAATGAACAGGAAAGCTACCTGAAAAGCCGTTTTCCTGCAGAAAATCCAGCATTACTCTTTTCGGATGCTCAAGGTACTGAGCTGTCCCCACAATCCCTGCAGAATAATACCCTGCATGAGGAAAAATCCAGCCGTATCCCCCCTGCGCAATCCCGAAGTGAATATCTATAGTGCCTGGAAGCCGGCTCCTTATTGCCTCATCCTCGTCAGGTATTTCCGACACAAGACCGAGACAATATTCTGTTCTTTTGTCTCTCGGCCTTACTTTGTATTTAAGAACTCCACCTGAACCTTCCGAAATAAGAACAAACCTTCCCAGATAGGTATTATCCGTGGTCCTGACCTCAACACAGTCTTCTTTTTCAAAACAGTCCAGTACCTTTTCCCCGGTATGAACCTCAATTCCAGTTTCCCTTGCTTTTTCAAGCAGATAGTTATCGAAGACTTTTCTGGAAATCAGTAAAGCTAAGTTACTTTCTTTCATTCCCTCTACAAAACGGCCTCTGAAATGAACCCTCACCTTTGAGATATTTCTCTCGATTACGGACTCCGGGAGCTTGAAATCCAGGCAAGATAAACCATAAGAAGAAAGAACCCCCCCGCAGGGCTTGTACCTTGGGAAATTTTCTTTCTCGAGCAGAAGGGTTGAAAGTCCCTTTTTTCCGGCTGTCCTTCCAGCCGATGCCCCTGAAGGCCCTCCCCCTACTATAATCAGATCATACATGCTAAGACACCTGTTTATGAACTGAGGGCAGCTATATACCGGCACCTCAGGAATAACCTGCCCCTAAGGTTAGATTAAGGCTGGAGAGATAAAAAGATAGAGGAAAGAAGAAGAGAATACCTGACAAAAGGTTCTGATTACTTCTATTACCTGAGTTTGAAATTCAAGAGGGACCAGCGCAGGTAATCCTTATAATCAATCTTGAAATCCATAACTTCAAGGTATTTATCAATCATCTTATCACTTGATGTGAAGATCTTAAATGTTCGGTCAGGGAAATGATGCATTATCCTGGAAAATATAAGTGAGTACTTAAGGTGAGTCCCGAACTCGGCCCGGCAGAGAGACTCATATCTGCTCAATTCTTTGAGATTTCCGCCACACAGTCAAATTCCTGCAATCACCTCAGCAGCAAACTGTCCTGAAATGATTGCATAGGCAAGTCCCTCACCGGAAAAAGCGTCTACAAATCCGGCAGCATCTCCACTTAGAAGGACCCTTGAACCCATGATTTTTCACTTAAGCCCTCCCCAGGGGATCTTATGCCCATGCAATTTGTAATCCTCGGTAAAACCACTATCCTTCAGGAACTCAAGCATGGACTCTTTCGGATACGGAAAATCCTTGACAACCCCACCGACTCCAACGGAATAATAGGTTTTATGGGGGAAAATCCAGCCTTATCCACCGCCAGCAACCCCAAAATGCAACTCCAGGGTTTTTCCCAGGCGCTCTTCAATTTCTCTTTCTTCGGCGGGGATTTCAGCAACTACGCATATCCCGTATTCCTCCCTGGAATCTACAGGCCGTACACATGTTTTGACCAGCCCATGGGCTCCTTTGGAATTCACGAAGTCAGAGGATACAGAGAATACATAGAAAGTATAGCCAGACTGATTCCAAAAAATGGTAAATTCTGGAGATCTGGTGGTCAGCACAACATGAACTTGATCTTCCAGTATCATTATCTCGAATCATCTACAAAGAATATTCAAAAGTTTAAGGGGGTTCTTACTGAATGCAAACATATAATATTGCATAGGATACGCTAGAGGGCCCGTCATTTCAGAAATTTGTCTATTTCTGTTTGAATGTTTCATTTTTTTAAGTAAATGTTCTTTTATCAAATCGTTATATGATTCGTTCTGTATTATGCTTCTTGCAGCAAGATTCGCGCTCTGAAAGGCGTATCTCATTCCGAATCCCCAGAGATAGTCCTGAAATCCACCTGCTTCTCCAATTAACATTGCCCCGTTATCATCATAATAATTTTTCCTTATTTCAAAGTGTCCATACCCACCAAATTTTTTCCCGGCAGAAAGTTCCTTTTCATCAAGAAAATCTGAAAAATAGCTAACTGTATTTTGAAGGAACTCTTCCGAACGAAGAGCGCTCTTGCGTCCATAAACGGTTGCAATTGTCCCGTGCCCGTTTTTGGTCAAGAGATAGGAGTAGAACCCTCTGGCTATATCCTGGCCAAAAGCCATATGATAGCCGCTCTCGAAGCTAGTATTGAATTTGATTCCCCTTACAAAGGCGGTTGCATTCCTGGGGCCGGTTGCATTTACTTTAACAGGCAGTTCCCTTTCCTGCCTGTAATTAAAGTGAATTTTTACTCCCAATTTTTCGGCCTGTTCAAGTAAAGCCTTATCCAGGCACCCTTCTTTGCTTCCCCTCCTCACCAGGTAACAGCCATTTTTTACTCTGGCAGTTTGCATTTTCCCTGAATAATGCACAGCTAATTCCGAAAGAGGTTCATACTCAAAAGACAAATCGATGCCGTATGATTCTATCTGTTTCAGGACATCAATTTTCTCAGACCAGTTTTCTAACCCTTGCCAATCCTCGTTGAACCTTTTACCAACGTAACTGCCCTTTTCATAAACATTAACTTTATATTCATTTTTGCGAAGGATTATTGCACAGGCAAGGCCGCTTATCCCTCCCCCTAAAATATTAATTTCTTTGTCCATCATTAATTCCACTACTTTGTGTTTTCCACTACTTTCACTTAATTCTTAAAAGTTTCAAAAACATTCAGGACCTTCTGGTAATTTACTTCTGTCCCGAAGCAACCGTCCCTTTCCATAGTAATGCCGTAGCTTACAACTTTTTTTCCTTTGAGGGCACGCATGACCTTGTTTATTTCATAATCACAGGCAATCAAAAGAACACCATCGGCAGCTTCCATTTTAAGGATGTTTTTTACATAGGAAGAACCTGTGAGAACGAATAATTTATATCCATATTTCTCGGCGTCTTTCTTTAACTGAGTAAAAACACATTTTCCACAAGATTTACACTGTATCCCTGTCTGCGTTGAATGTGCCGGGCAGTTGAGGTTCCGCATGCAGTGCGGAGCCAGGATTATCCTTTTCTTTGTTTTTGTAAAAGCAGACTTATAGGCTACGTTTTTCAAAGAAGCCATCCATTTATCCAGAATGCGGGTATCGGAAAACTTGAGGAAAAGTTGCCTTAGAGGCAAATAAAAGAAATCAAGTATACTTGCAAAAAAACCTGCCAGATAAACGTTTTTTGTAAGGCTCCGTCTGCTGACAACCAGAGCCATGCTTGAGAGAATAAGGGATGCGACGATGAAAAAGAAAAGTGCCTTCCCAATAATGTTATACATTGAACATCTCCATTTTTTGAATTATTTCCTCAACATTGGCTTCAGTATTAAAACAGCCGTCCCTGAGGAGGAGAACACCCTGTACAGGGACAACGGATACAGCCTGCATATTTTCAGCAAGCTCGTTGTAGCAGGCGACCCCCAGGCAGGCTTCAGGCCTGTATTCCTTAAAGATTTTTTTGACAAAGCTTCCCCCCGGCACTACAAAAACCTGGAAATTGCACCTGTCAGCAGCCTCGGAGAGTTTTGAAATATCACATAGCCCGCACCGTTTGCACTCATACCCGTGGACCGGATCGCACCTGGCCTTGCAACTGGGATGACGCAAGCACTGAGGAAGGAGCAGAATCTTCTTGCCTTTAACACGCAGGAAATTATCATACATAACAGCATTCCGGACATCAATAAGGATATCATCAACAAGGGTATCCCTTATCCCGAAAACTTTGCAAAGCCATTTTGCCGGAGAATAAAAAAGATATAGCGTGAACAGTACGAACCCCGGAAAAATAATCCTGTGATTTTTAAATGAATATGCCCCTATGAGCAGAGCAATCCCGGTACCTGCAAGAGCAAAAAGCACCAGGTATATGAATATTTTTCCGAGAAATTCGTAAGGGATGTACATGTTCAAGGGGAGGGAAGTATCGGTATTTAAGTTTTGCTATAAAATAACAAATAATAGAAAAAAAAGAAATAAAGAAAGCTGGAAAATACCAGCTTCATGCTGCTTTTGGTACTTCCGTGCTCAGGCCCAGAGCCTCTGCAACCAGTTCGATAACATCCTCGACAACGAGGTCGACTTTGAGTGCGTCTCGGCCATCCGACAGGTTTCTCTTACAGAATGGGCAGGCGCTGGACAGTATATCTGCATTAGTTTCAAGGGCATCCTTAACTCTGGATTCTGCGACTCCTAAGGCAAGGTCAGGAAGACCTGCCTTTACACCACCGCCGGCTCCACAGCAGCGCTGGAATTCTTTTACCCTGTCCATTTCGACAAACTTGACACCAGGAATGTGGGATAGCACATATCTGGGGGCATCAAAGACGCCTACATGACGGCCCAGGTGGCAGGGGTCGTGGTAAGTAATTGTCTTGTTAATAGACTTCTCCCACTTAATTTTGTCCTGTTTTATCAGGTCTGCGAGGAACTCGGTGATATGAATTACCTCGAAAGGCAGTTCCTTACCTAAAGCCCTTGGCCAGTCTATCTTTGCGGCACGGAAACAGCCTGCGCATGCAAAGACAACTTTTTTGGCACCTTTTTTCTTGATTGCCTCGACGTTATGTTTTGCAATTTCACGGGGCAACTCATTGATATGTGCCTGGCCTGTCCTGATAAGGGCTGAGCCGCAACACCATTCCTCTTCCCCAAGCATGGCAAACGGAATGCCCAACTTGTTGAGCACACGTGAGGTCGCAAAGGCTAAAGAGAGCTGATTATACCCTGCAGTACAACCCGTGAAATATACAATGTCTGCTTTGTTTGCAATTTTCACGTCTTTGGGGACCCAGGCAAGTCTGTCTTTCTGGTCCTTCATGTAAGGATTATGGTATTGCCCAATAAGTTTTGGGAACATACTCTGCTTCCCATAAGGACCTATACCCTTCTTTACAAGGTTTGCCCTCATGGCTTCCCAGAGTTCCACAGTATTAATGCCTGATTCACAAACAGTTCCGCATATACCGCAGGTTGTACAGCCGTGAACATCGTCTTTGAATTCCTCGAGTTCTGACTGGGGGATTTCCTCGGGGCCGAAGAGTTTTGCTTTAAGTCCATAGGACTTGTTCATGTACTGCTTCCAGCGCAGGATCTTGTCCCTTGGGGCTAAACCTGGTTTCTGGCCGGAAGCGGCATAAGTTGGACACCATTTTACACATTCACCGCAGCGAGTGCAGGAGTCGAGCTCCATAAGCTGGACTGCGGTAAGATTCTTCGTATCGATTGAAGGGGTACGTTTTGCCATATTTTTATTCGCCTCCTTTATTTGCAAGGATTGCAAGGGGTGTGGCGATTATGTGAATATATTTACTGTACGGGATATATGCGATACAGAAGAGCAGGGAAATTACGGAATGGAAGAGAGCTGCTGGAGGGGCTGATGCCGGGTCAAGCCCAAAGCTCCAGATAATTCCTGTTCGGATTCCATCGGCAACAAAACCGGAAATTGTAACTAAGAAAACTATTCCGATCAAAGTCCAGTCATACATAATGGAAGCTTCCCTGACTTCAGAAACAAACAGTCTTCTCACTATTGCGATAATGACTCCGATAAGCAGGATATACCCGAAGATATAGTTCGGGAGAGAGAGCAGATCTCTAAACTCGGCAGGAGTGAATGGGAGTTCAATTCCGATCTTTTCGGTCATTTCGACTGCAAACATCATTCCTGAAAGGGCAAACAGAGTCATCCAGCCTCCAACAATACATATGTGCATGAACCAGCGAAGAGGGCTTCTTTTGAGAATTCTCCTCTGGAACACAATGTCAAGAATGAGGACCTCCAGGATAGGCTTTCCATGTCCGTGATGAGACTCTTCTGTTACCTGTTTCCACCAGGTTTTTAAGAATGTGATCGCACTTCCTTTTTTTCCTTCCTGAGGTTCAAGGCCGTAACCTGTGACTCCTGCCCCCCATTTCTGGAGGTTAATCATCATACCATATAAGAAAATCACAACGGCTATTGCGCTGAGTATCATTATCTGGACGAACGTAATTCTCAGTGCATCCGTGAGCCCAGAGAAGTATGCCATTTCACTACTGATATTTATTCCTCCTATGTATGGATCAAAAACTGGGAATTAATACTGCTTTTACAATTGTTATATTACAGGACATCAATGATAGTAAAGACAGAATGATAACCGTAGAGACAGTCTGCATAAGGTTTGAATAGTCTGTTAGTCTTTGTATCTATTATATTTAAACGTTATCATTAATAAACAATACATCGAAAAGCCCGCAAGAGCCGCGAAAATGGGGAGCTTGGAAGTTATCGAACAGAAGAAGAAAAAGGAAATCCAGTAAAATAATGTTGAAATTATAATATATAAATTATAAATTTTGCTTATAGAAGTCTTCCGGACAGAAAAATAAGGAGTTCCGCTGAAGAAAAGTGAAAAGTAAAATTGCAGAAAAAGAGAAAATGAATCTGCAAAAATAAACCGGATAATTGAGTTACTTTATCCTGAGAAGAGCGTTTTACAGCTCCAGGAACCTTTTACAGCCCCACTTCTGCTTTGAACTTCTCAATCCCGATCTCATCCAGTACTTCTCCAATCCTCCTTGGCTTACCATATCCCTTATAAAAGTTAATTATCTTTTCAACAAGGTCCAGGGCCTGCTCTTCGGAAAGGTCCTTTGCCACTACATCTCCTAGCCTCGGACGCGGACCTGCACTGCCTCCAACAGACAAAGTATAGCCTTTTGCAGTTCCCATGAGTCCCAGATCTTTTATTATAGGTTCGGAACATGAATTCTGGCAGCCGGAAACAGCCATTTTGAACTTGGAAGGAAGCTGCATTCCGTGGTACTTTTCGTCAAGTTTCAATCCAAGCCCGACAGCATCCTGTTTGCCCCTCTTGCAGAAAGTAGTTCCAGGACAAATTTTGATGCTGCGGACGCAGAGCCCTATGGCAGCCCCAGGTTTCAGATCCAGTTCTGCCCATGCCGCATCCAGGTCTTCTTCTTTTAGCCCTACAATTGCGATCCTCTGGGCAGATGTGAGTTTGAGGGCCGCAGCCCCATATTTCTCTGCGATATCAGCTATCTTTCGAAGGGTCTTTGGGTAGATGATTCCTCCGGGAATATGGGGGGCGATTGCATAAGTTTCCCCGTCTCTTTGCAGGATTGCAGCCTTCTCCGGAAGATCACCTTTCACGTACTCATGGCTTACCATATTTATCCACTCCTCATAACCTGATTGATTTCATGTTTGTTTCAGGATTTATTTGTTATTTGTTTTGAGTTTTAATATCATTATTTAACCTAAAACCAGTATCGGAAATCGGAAGCAAAGGCTAAACCCATAGAGCAGATCAACTCACGGATTAGCTGGCACACAATAATGAGTTCTGCCTCAGCCCCCTGAAATTAGACCCCATGCAGAAGTCGGAAAACCCCGATATTCCGGCACTTTTCCGGATTAAAAGAATAATCTCTCGGATCCGGAAAAGGATTTCAGATCCAGAGAGTATATTCGCTCAAGACAATATAAAATTGCATGTCTAATATAACATAGCCTGCTGCAGGACTGTATATCTTGAACACATTAACCAGATTGCAGCCAGCAGAGTAATTAGCGGTTAAAGCCGCCAACTGTAAAAATTTTAAACATGGAAAAAAAATGGATCAAAGATCCGTTTTCTTTTCCTTATTGCTGTTTTTTCAGCCTCCCCAGAAATCCATTAAGCCCTGCTTTATGCCTGGCTTCATCCAGAGAAGCCCTCTCAAAGAAAAGGGCGGCTTTTGTGTTGCCTTCCTTCCTGGCCAGTTCTGCAGCTTCGGCTTTTTCGACCTCGGCTTTGCTTTCTCCTTCAAGCATCATTTCAAGGTTTTCAAGGGTTGTTTCCTTAACGAGTCCGAGGATCTCAGCCACTTCTGTAGCATGCCATGCCTCGTCCATGGCAATCTGGCGGAGGTAGACTGCAATATCCGCATGCCCTTCCCGCTCTGCAACCTTTGACATTGCGAGATACCATCCAACTTCAGTGGTCTCTCCTTTAAAAGTGTCTTTTAAAATCTTTTCAAGACTCATGAAATCACCATTTATTCTTTAAGATAATCGTATTTCTTTAAGATAATCGTATTTATACTTAAACATGGATTGCTCTTCGAGCTAAGTTTTAGCCGCATTTCAGGCAGATTCAAAGCTTGAGCCCTGCAATTTAACTTCTCTATCTGGTCAGGTAAACTTAAGACTGAAACTTAAGACTAACAGATCTGGGAAAGATAAAGAGGAAGAAATTGCAAAAAAGCAAGAATTAAAATAGGGAAGAGATATAGGCTACAACAGGCAACAAATGGAAAAATAATCGGTATGAAAATATATATTGATGAGGAGAAATGTACAGGCTGTGGTAAATGCAAGGTCGCCTGCCCGAAAGGCCCGAGGATCTACTCAATAGAAGAAAAAAATGGAAGAAAGGTCTGCATTTTGAAGGATCCGTCTTACTGCCTGGGCTGCAGAATGTGTGTGACTGTCTGTATGGAAGATGCAATCACCCTTGAGAACTAGTTAAAAAGGATTGAGAAATTTGTCACTTGAGATTCGTATAGTGCTCGTAGAACCCATGTACCAGGGAAATGTCGGATCTGTTGCAAGAGCAATGAAGAACTTTGGATATACTGACCTGGTGCTTGTAAATCCCTGCAAACTCGAGGGACAGGCAAGAGCGATGTCGTCCCATGCAAGAGACGTGCTTGAAGGAGCAAGGGTTACCTCAACTCTTGATGAAGCCGTAAAAGGCGCAAACCTGCTGATAGGGACTACAGGCGTTGCGAGCCAGAAGGGCGGAGAACATATCCGGCTTCCTCTTTATACTGTGAAGGAAGCCAGAGAGAGACTCAAAGATTACAGCGGGACAGTTGCAATTCTATTAGGACGGGAAGACAGCGGCTTCCGGAATGAAGAACTCAAACGCTTTGATATGCTCATTACGGTTCCGACTTCAGAAATATACCCGATTATGAATCTCTCCCACGCAGTTGCAGTGGTGCTTTACGAACTGTCGGAACTGGACGGAGGAAACAGTCCGCTTGCTGACGGATTTGACCTGCAGCTTCTATACGGGCATCTGGAAGAACTGCTGGAGGAAATAGATTACCCACCTCATAAAAAAGATAAAACTTTTCTGATGCTGCGGAGAATATTCGGAAGGGCGGGACTAACTCCGAGGGAGGTCCAGACTTTGAGGGGCATAATAAGGAAAACAGAGAGAAAAATAGGATGTGCATTAAAAGATTCTGAAGGCCCGGAAGTAGAAGATTCGGAAAGCATGGAAAAGTTCATATTAGAATAAACCTGTTCTTACGTCAGAATTTATGATACATTTTTTAGCTTTTTTTAGAATCGTTTTTAAAAAGGAAATACCTTGAAGAATGAAAATTTTACCTAAAGCCAAATAGTTCAGAGAATGATATGACTGAGACAGAAAGCAAGTGGGATGAAAAGCTAAAAAGGTTTTTTAAAGACTACTACTGGAATGAAATCCTCCAGCTTGCAAATGAGTATCCGGACCGGCGAAGCCTTGGCGTGGATTTTACGGATATAGAGAAATATGACAGGGAGCTCTCAAAAGAGTTTCTTGAGCATCCGGGAGAACTTATACAAGCAGCTGAAGCTGCACTGAAAGAAATCGACCTTCCTGTGGAGAAGAGCCTTGAGCAGGCTCATGTAAGGATAATAAAAATCCCGAATAGAATATCTATAAGGGAGCTCAGAAGCAAACACCTCTCCAGGTTTGTTGCAATCGAAGGTATGATAAGGAAAGCTACTGAGGTCAGGCCAAGGATCACGAAAGCTGCTTTCCAGTGCCTCAGGTGCGGGCATCTGACCGTGGTGGAGCAAAACAGCTTCAAATTCGAGGAGCCCTTTGCAGGCTGTGAAGATGAAACCTGTGGGAAGAAAGGGCCTTTTAAGGTAATGATAGAGGATTCCACCTTTATCGATGCCCAGAAACTCCAGATTCAGGAATCTCCCGAAAACCTCAAAGGAGGTTCCCAGCCCCAGAGCCTTGAGGTGGATTCTGAAGACGACCTGACAGGAAATGTCACCCCGGGAGACAGGGTCATAATTAACGGAGTCCTGAAATCCAGGCAACGTACTCTAAAAGACGGAAAATCTACCTTCTATGACCTTGTGATCGAAGCAAATTCCATCGAACACCTGGATAAGGATTATGACGAACTTGAAATAACTGCTGAAGATGAAGAACAGATCCTTGAACTTTCCCGTGACCCTGTAATCTACGACAAAATTGTTGGCTCTATTGCGCCTTCAATTTACGGGTATGAGGACATAAAGGAAGCCCTTGCTCTTCAATTGTTCTCAGGCGTGGTCAAAAACCTTCCTGATGGCTCCAGGATAAGGGGCGATATCCATGTTATGCTTGTAGGAGACCCGGGAATTGCAAAAAGCCAGCTCCTGCGCTATGTGGTCAAACTATCCCCTAGAGGGGTGTTTACTTCAGGCCGGAGTGCGTCTGCAAGCGGTTTGACTGCAGCTGCCGTAAAAGATGACCTGAACGACGGGAGATGGACAATCGAAGGTGGCGCCCTTGTCATGGCTGATATGGGTATCGCTGCGGTTGACGAAATGGACAAAATGAAGACAGAGGACAAAAGCGCCCTGCACGAGGCGATGGAACAGCAGACCATAAGTATAGCCAAAGCCGGGATTATTGCCACTCTTAAATCCCGTTGCGCCCTTCTGGGAGCTGCAAATCCAAAATACGGACGTTTTGACCGTTATGAAGGCCTCGCAGAGCAGATAAACATGCCTCCGGCGCTGCTTTCCCGTTTTGACCTTATCTTTGTTTTGCTCGATACTCCTAATCACGCCCTGGACAGCAGGATTGCAAACCATATTATTCAGTCTCATTATGCAGGAGAACTCTTCGAGCAGCGGCAAAAACTTCCGGGATCCCAGATTACGGAAGAGCGTATCGAAGCCGAAATGGAAGTGATAGAACCTGTCATAGAAGCCGAAATCATGCGGAAATACGTTGCATACGCCCGAAAAAACGTTTATCCGGTAATGGAGAGCGATGCAAGGTCTTACCTGATAAATTTCTATACGGATCTTCGAAAAACGGGAGAAAGCAAAGACACACCTGTGCCTGTAACAGCCAGGCAGCTTGAAGCCCTGGTCCGCCTTTCGGAAGCGAGCGCAAGAGTCCGTCTGAGCAATATAATCACTCTTGAAGATGCAGAACGAACTGTCAAAATCGTTATGAATTGCCTGAAAAACGTGGGCATTGACCCTGATACAGGGGCCCTTGACGCAGATATACTCGCGTCTGGCACAAGCATGAGCCAGAGGAACAAGATAAAAAACCTGAGAGATGTAATTAAAAAGGTAAGTGAGAGACATCCCGGAAAAGAAGGAGCCCCGTTGGAAGAAGTGTATACAGAAGCTGAAAGCAGGCACGGGATAGATAGGACTCATGCCGAAGAGTATATTAAGAAAATGAAGCAGGGAGGAGACCTGCTTTCTCCGGATCAGAACCATATAAGGCTTGTCAATTAATTTGAGACGGATTAAAGCTCTGAGGACTGTAAAAAAGATACAATTTCCAGACCCCCCAAAGCAGGAAGTTACTCACAGTTCAATTATATGAGACGGTTAAGCTGTAAATACTAAAAGGGCAAATACTAATCAAAAGGGAGACTATGTATCTAAAAATATATAAAAAAAGGGAGAATGTTCTTGTTGCAGCCTGCGATAAGGAAGTGCTCGGAAAAACCCTGAAGCAAGGCAACACCGTAGTTGAAATTAACAGAGCCTTTTATGAAGGGGAATATGTCTCCGATGAAGAACTTCAAAATGCCCTTCAAAAAGCTACGACTGCAAATCTCTTTGGGGAAAAAACGATCAAATGTGCCGTAAAGTGCGGGTTTATTGATCCGGATTCCGTGATAATGATCGATGGTGTGCCACATGCCCAGATCTTCAGGATTTGATCCGATATTGCAGGATTGACACCTGGAGAAGCTAAATGCAGCAAGAAATCAGCCTGGTTTAGCTTTCAGGGCTGGTTATGTCCGGGATAGAATAACATATATATAAAATACAAATACAGATTGTGATACAGTGAATGAAAACATAGAAAAGGCCGGGATCAGAGTACTAACAGAAGGGGAGCTGATCTCCGCGGTTGTGGAAAAACACAGACGGTTTCTGGAAGAAGACCGAAAAGAATTTGAAGAACTTGACAGCAGGCTGACCCAGGTTGAAGAGGACGTAAATAATTCAAAGAATTCCAGAATCCGGATGGCGGAAAGAAAAGAGGTCCTGAAGGAAAAGCGGCAACAGTTTTACCATCAGGCAGAAGCACTGCTCGAAAAAGAACTCTTCCCGAAACTGGACCAGATGACTGTCAGTAAACTCAAGGAAGATATTAAAAAACTCAAAGGCCAGATAGAACCCGGAGAGGAGCAGAAACTTGAAGAGTCATTTATGGAAAACCTGCGCGAGATTATTCGGGCAGCGGGATCTGGAGAGAACTTTCTCCTGCAAACCGAGGCCAGATTAGAGGAAGCCAGGAATTCGAATCTTGAACTGAACGAAATAATACAGTCTGAAAAGCAGCTTGAAGAGAATGATGGCAGCAAGAATGAAGAGATTTCTAAAAGCAAATCCCAGCACAAATGGCTCAGCAGCAAAATAAAAAACAACGAAGACGCCCTGAATTACTGGGAGAAATTGAAAGTATAACCCTTTTTCGAAAACACACGGGTGGTAGTACATGAACAACGACGTTTCAACTACAGAAATTGCAACGGCCGACCTTCCAAACCTTAACGAACGGGAGCTGAAGGGCAAGGTAAACGAGCTCAGGAGCAAGATCGAGAAAAGCGAAAGACAGTTGGCTTCGATTTTTAAGGACCTGAAAATAAACAGGACCGATATCGACGAACTGAAAGGAAAGAGAGACTCCCTGAACCAGCAGGTTAAGGAAAGGGTTGCAAAAGCACAGGAACTGAGAGATAAACGGGACGAGATTAACAAGCAAATTGGCGAGTACAAGGGAAAAAGAAGTAACGTAAATTCAAAGACGCAAGAACTGTTTTTAGGAATTGCGGGACTGAAGGACCAGAGGGATGAGTGCAACAAGCTTTCCCATGGAAGCGTGGAATCTCTCTCAACGGCTTATGAAGCCGAACTTGACGCTTTCCTTAATAAGGAACTGCCTTTTGCAGTGGAAATTAAAATATTCCAGAAATTGAATGACCTTAGCAAGCGCCTTGACGCTGCAAAAAAGGCAAATGAATTGCACTCACAAATCCAGGAAAGTTATAAAGAGTCAAAGGGAATTCACAAAGAGGGAGACGAATTCCATGAAAAAATCCAGGTACTCTCAGATGAATCTCAGGCCTGCCATCTTGAAATGCTCGAAAATTTCAAATCAGCCGACGAGATCCGAAAAGAAGCAAATATGTACCATGCCCAGCTTACGGATAAAATCATAAATATAAATTCAATCAAAGAAAAAATTGACCCCCTTAAAACCAGCATTGCTAACAGCCGGAAGGAACTCTCCCTGTACCTTGACAGGTTGAAAGACGTGCAGCTTACTAAAGACGAGCACAAAGTAAGCCAGAAACACAGTGATGCCCGTGAAAAGCTCCAGAAAAACGCTCGTTTGAGCCTGGAAGACCTTAAGCTCCTTATCGAAAAAGGGGACGTCAAATTCTCCAACGAGTAAGAGATCAGGAAACTCATAAGAAGCCGGCGACGAAAATGGATTTTAAAGAAACAATCCCCGGCTTGCTTCTTTTCATTGAATTTCCTTACCAGTTGCAGCATTAAAGAAAATCTATTTTTTCTGCCCTTTTCCTGCAAAAAAACCAGTAAAGAGAAGCACAGCCCCCAGGCCGAGGAGAAAAAGGGGCATATCAAAACCCTCTGCCTGGGTTTCCAGTTCCGGGGAGTCGGAAGAGCTATTATTCGAAGAATTGGTAAGAGATTCGACCGGCGCCTGCGGCATAGGAAGCCTGGGATTGAGATATTGATATACAGGTGAGAACCTGACCAGCACTCCGTCTGCTCCTGCATATACCGTATTCACAGTCAGATTAAGAACCTCGGTAGAATTCTGCGAATATACAAACTGAGAGCCTTCAGTGACAATGGCATCCTGAAGGAGAACCCCTTGTCTGCTAAGTTCAATCCAGACTCTTCTGCCTTCAGTATCCGTGCCTTTTACATAAAGCTGATAGTCCTGTAAAAAAGTACTGGAATTGCCTGACCTCACATAAATCTCTTCTCCATCGATCAGAACAATGGAGAGCTTTTCTTCATTGTCAGCAGCTAAAGCAGGTGACATGGAGTAAAAGACAACTGAAAAGAATAAGGAGATAAGAAGGAAAAAGGAAAATACATGACTAATTTTTGACTCCTTATCCTCCTTTTTGCCGTGTTTATCTGGGACGCGCATAAATGCATCTGCCTGCAATAATTTCTTCTCTGGTATCGTCTGCTTTTCTTATTATAAGAGCTCCGTCAGGGGTTACTCCCACGGCTTTGCCTTCTATAATTCGTGAAGGCGTCGTGACCTTTACCTCTCTTCCGATGGTATCCGAAAGGGCAAGCCAGTCGTTCAGAATGTGTGAGAAAGGCTGGGTCTTGAAATTTATGTACTGCTGCTCAAGCTCCAGGAGAAAATCCTGCAGGAACGAAACCCTTTTTATGTGCCTTCCAAGCTCGACTTTCAGAGTTGTGGAGCCTGCACGGAAAGACTCGGGAATATCTTTTAAGTCCATATTTACATTGATCCCTATTCCCAGCACAACATAGTCCACTCTATCCACTTCAGCTTTTGCCTCAGTAAGGATTCCACAGACTTTTTTTCCATTGATCCGGACATCGTTTGGCCATTTAATGCGGGCGTCAAGGCCCATATTGCGAATTACGTTTGCAACCGCAAGCCCGGCAACCAGAGTAAGCCTCGATGCGTGCCTGAGAGGAATTCCGGGTTTCAGGATCACAGACATCCATATCCCGCCATGAGGGGAAACCCATTCCCTTCCCATGCGGCCTCTGCCTCCCTTCTGAATTTCAGCGATTACAAGCGTTCCTTCTTCTTCGGCAGCCGCAATTTCTTTTGCAACACTATTTGTAGAATTCGCTTCTTCGAAATAATGAATATTCTGCCCCAGAAGAGTTGTTTTGAGCCCCATCTGGATTTCTTCCGGGTACAGGAGTTGAGGTACGGATTTCAGGACATAGCCCCTCTTCGGAGATGATTCTATCTCATAACCATCAGCCTGAAGGGACTTGATATACTTCCAGACCATTGTCCTGGAGATCCCTAGCTTGAGCCCCAATTCCTCTCCTGAAACAGGGCTTCTCTGTGCATCTTTAAGTGCCTTGATAATTCGAGACCTTTTATCTCCCATCCATGCACCCCATACAAAGGTATACGTTCCACCGTATATATTTTTTTAGTTCAAATTGTTTCATGTCAAACTGACCAGAATATACTGTTCCTGTTTCTCAGGAGTGGACCTGTCACCGCTGTGTTTTCTGTGCCATGCTCACATAGGCGTGCACGGCAGCCGTAATAGCCGCAACCTTTTTGTCTTTTGCTTCAAGAGCCGAAGCCAGAGTAGCACCTTTTTCGGCATCTGCTTTGACAACCTCTTCAACGGATTCCAGAATTTTATGATCCTCAATAAAAGCAGTTGTAAGATCACCCCTGCGAAACGCCGGGTTGCGCATAACTGCTTTATGGAAGGGTATATTGGTCTTTACTCCCACAACCACATACTCATAAAGAGCTCTTTCCATCCTGGCAATCGCTATATCTCTTGTCTTTGCCCAGACGCAGAGCTTCGAGATCATTGAGTCATAATACGGGGAAATCGTATAACCTGTATGCACTCCGCTGTCCACCCTGACTCCCGGACCGCCTGCAGACCGGTATCCCCGGATCTTTCCAGGGGAAGGAGCAAAATCATTTAACGGATCTTCCGCATTGATCCTGCACTCAATAGAATGCCCGTCGATAACGATATCTTCCTGCTCAAACTCAAGCTTTTCTCCCCAGGCTATCCTGAGCTGCTCCCTTACAATATCAATGCCGGTGACCATCTCAGTTATCCCATGTTCCACCTGCAAACGGGTATTGACTTCAAGGAAATAGAAATTGCCTTTTGAATAAAGAAACTCTACTGTCCCTGCGTTTACGTAGCCAATCGTCTTTGCTACTCTTACGGCGGCGTCTCCCATCTGCGCCCTGAGTTCAGGGGTCATGATAGGGGAAGGGGCTTCTTCAATAAGCTTCTGATGTCGTCTCTGGATGGAGCATTCCCTATCCGAGAGATAAACTGTGTTCCCATACCCATCGGCCAGGATCTGAATCTCTATGTGCCTGGGTTCTTCCACATATTTTTCGATAAAAACCGAAGAGTCCCCAAAAGCCGAGCCAGCCATTTGCCTGGTAGAACTGAGTGCGCTGGCGAGTTCTCCCCTGGAATGAACTACTTTCATCCCGATTCCACCGCCTCCTGCGGATGCTTTAATCAAAACTGGATAGCCGATCTCCTCCGCTACTTTTAGAGCTTCGTCCACATCCTCAACTGCGTCCTTCGTCCCGGGCACAACAGGTACACCGGCTTTCATCATAAGATTCCTGGCCCTGATCTTGCTTCCCATCTCGGCAATAACATGGCTGGGTGGGCCGATGAATACAATCCCTTCTTCTTCACAGCGTTTTGCAAAGACAGGGTTTTCGGAAAGAAAGCCGTATCCCGGATGGATTGCATCGGACCCGGTACTTTTTGCAACTGTAAGGATAGCTTCCATATTGAGGTAGCTCTGGCTGGAAGGAGCCGGGCCTATAAGGTAGGCCTCGTCTGCATATTTGGCAAAGAGGGCATTTTTGTCGGCTTCCGAACAGACAGCCACAGTGGAAATCCCAAGCTCCCGGCAGGCACGCATAACCCTGATCGCAATCTCACCGCGGTTTGCAATGAGTACTTTTTTGAACATGATACCTTCCACCTCGTTACATTTACTCAATTGACAGTATTATGTCACCGGGAGATACTGTATCCCCTTCGGAAACAAAAATCTCTTTTACGATACCTGAATGGGGAGCATGGACAGAGTTTTCCATCTTCATAGCTTCGATGACAGCGACTGTATCTCCTTCTGCCACTATGTCTTCAACCTTGACCTTAAGAGAAAGAACCATACCCTGCATTGAGCTGCTAACACCTCCTTTAACGGCCTCGACACTCGGCTTTCTTTGGGAAGCTTCGGATATGGAAACTCCACCGCCTATAGGCTCGATCTTGACCTCATAAACCTCATCGTCCACCTCGACCCTGAAATGGGTTGGGACTGTATACCCCTGCTGGACTGCAGGTGAGGGAGCAACTGCTGCGAGAGCTTCTTCTTCCATTTCTCCTTTGAGGAACTTGGGGGCGATAGCTGGGTAGAGAATGTAGGTAAGTATGTCTTCTTCGGACTTTGCAATGCCCATTTGCTCTGCTTCTTTTTTCCTCTTCTCGTATTCAGGCTTAAGGAGGTCTGCAGGCCGACAGTGAATGGGTTCCTCGTCTCCGATTATCTTGCCTACTATTTCCGGGCTAATAGGAGCAGGTGATCGCCCGTAAAGCCCGCGAACGTAGTCTTTCACTTCTTTTGGAATAACCTTGTAGCGTTCGCCCATGAGTACATTAAGCACTGCCTGAGTACCGACTATTTGACTCGTAGGGGTAACAAGAGGTGGATATCCGAGTTCTTCTCTAACCCTGGGCATTTCATTAAGAACGGCGGCGTACTTGTCAAGAGCATTCTGCTCCTTTAACTGAGAAACCAGGTTTGAGAGCATTCCGCCAGGAATCTGGTAGATAAGAACATTAGTATCGATCTGTTCGGAAATAGGGTCAAGAATTCCCCTGTATTTCTCTTTTAAACCCTTAAAATATGCAACAACCTCTTCAAAAGCTCCAAGATCCAGACCGGTGTCGTAAGGAGTGCCTTTTAGGGCTGCTATAACGGTTTCAGTCGGAGGCTGAGAAGTTCCCCAGGCAAGGGGAGAAAGTGCCGTATCCAGAATATCCACTCCTGCCCCACAGGCTGCCATATAGCTCATAGGGGCCATTCCAGAGGTGCAGTGGCAGTGCAGGGAAATCGGAATGGAGAGTTCTTTCTTTATGGCACTGATTATCTCGATGGCTTCGTGAGGTGAGAGAAGACCTGCCATATCTTTGATGCAAATGGAATCGCACTCAAGCTCTTCAAGCTGTTTTGCAAGTTCCACGTATTTTTCAACTGTGTGCACCGGACTTATGGTGTAACAAACCGTACCCTGTACATGAGCACCAAGCCTGTTTGCCACTTTAATTGACATTTCCATGTTCCGTATATCGTTGACAGCATCGAAGACCCGGAAAACATCAATTCCGTTTTGGTAGGACTTAGTAACGAATTTCTCGACCACGTCATCCGAATAGTGCCTGTACCCTACAAGGTTCTGGCCCCTTAGTAGCATCTGAGCACAGGTATTATCCATCTTTTTCTTGATGTCCCTCAGGCGCTGCCAGGGGTCTTCATTCAGGTAGCGGATACAGCTGTCAAAGGTAGCGCCTCCCCACATTTCAAGGGAGAAATACCCGATCTGGTCCAATTGTTCAACCACTTCGAGCATGTCTCTTGTCCGCATTCTGGTTGCCAGGAGAGACTGGTGCGCATCCCGGAGGACGGTTTCGGTAATTTTTACACTCATGGATGAACCTCTTGAAATCGAATCAAAATAACTTGTTTTACTTATCCTGATAGCATACTTTTCGGGAATAACTTTTTCCCGGTGGATTTCTTTTGATATTTCCGAAACTATCCGGGTTGAAATCTTGATCCGGTTTGAGTAAAGTGTATAAATCCACTGCTTGCAATTTCTATGCAATTTCTATGCAATTTCCTTCGATTTTGCCGGAGAAAGGGTTTTTCGGTTAGATTTAACCGAATCCCGGAAAGCAAGCAGGAGAAAATCAATTTTACAGACTAAAACGCAATACTCGATAAATATCGCGTTGGCATGAATTCTTTAATATACCATTGTTAACAAGTATATACTTTTCGGCTGTTAACATTAAATAAACATGATTTTCAGGGAAAAGTTCTCGGATTGGAAAATCGTCAAAATCTGTAAGAAGAGAACTCTTTGATCTCTGGAAAAACAAAACAGCATATTCAAAATGGACTTTAAAGTATAAAATATTAAAGCATAAAATCAGAAAAAATCATCTAAAAATTGAAATTAAAAGATATATTTATAAGGAGAAGTGTAAAACCCCTGGAGCTTCGATTCCAAAATAAATTCCTGATTTAGTGGGAAATTAGTGATCGGCAAATAGGTTCAAAAATCAACTTTTGTGAACCTGCTTAGGAATCGATGCAGTAGTCTATGAATCAGGAAGCTCATGGGTCTTTAGCCTGGGGGTAGTTTACTTGAGGCAAAGAAACAGATCTCCTGAAATCCACCACAACCTGCAAATTAAGTGCTTTGTTTTCTTCCTACGAAGAACCATTGATCGTATGTCCCCTCAGAGTCCGTATTGTCCACAATCTCACCTTTTACTCCTGCCCTGAGCAGAGCCCTGGCGAGAATTTCAATCTCGGGTTTGCTGCTAACTGTGAAGAGCAAGAGAGCGCCTTCGCTGGCAACCGAGACCGCCTCTCTGATAATGCCTGTCCAGAGTTCTTTGTTAAATTCATAGACAAGCCCAAGCATAAACCCCATTACGGCATCAAAGCTTCCTGGCTCGAAATACCTGGAAAGAACAGTTGCATCCATTACCATGGCTCTTTGAGGGTTCAGTACTCCCTGTTCAAGGCCCTGGCAGACTGCACATTTGCTGATTTCTACAGCCAGCGGGTCCAGTCCAAGCCTGTAGAGAGCAAGCGTGGACATCCCGTTCCCACAGCAGACTTCAAGAAGCCTGCCTTCGGGATAAAATCCCTTTTTTTGAAGAATATCAAAGATTTCTGCGACTCTCCGAACACGGTTTTCAGAAAAGACGCGCCGGTAAGACTCGGGCCTGACAGCACAACCAGGACAGAGGTTCCGGTTTACAAGCATTAGGGAGTAATACTCATTCACGGCATCCCGCCAGCTTTCGGAAGAAATCTCAATATCTTTTTCAGGTAGATTAGAGGTAAGAAGCGAATCTGCAAGAGCTTCAAACTCCCTTTTCAAAGGAGATACTGCAAGTGACCCCGTAAAAACCGACCAGAAATCAACAGGGACGTCCTCATCTGCCGGATTAAAGAGCAGCAGCCCGAGAGTGTGCCCCCCTTCCCGAACCCTCACGAGCCTCATCCGCCGTTCCTCCGCAAAGTTCCGGATTCCATTGAGATACTGAAGCGTACGCTCAATGGTTCTCTGGGAGAGATAACTCTCTTCCACAAAATAGACCTCTTCATCGATGCCAAGGAGTTCCTGTAAAAGCATATTTGTTTAGATCCGGATAATCTAATATCAAGATTTCGAAAAAGAGATTTACACTTAGCTCATCCCAGATTCCGTAACCTTGGAAAGCAAGAACCAGCCGGAAAAACTCACTCAAAACTCCATAACCACCGAAAAATAAGGAAAATACGGAAAACAGGAAAAGAATTGTAATTTTGTAAGATTGTAACCTTGAAAAATTAGTCATCTTGAGCGAAGCGAAAATCGGGAGGAAAAACTGAACATAATAAATCAGTCCTCTTGAGCGAAGCGAAAAGGACATCGTGCTGTGAAGCGCAACTCCGGAAACGACATTCGTGATCCCGAAGCGAAACTCGGGAAGGACAGCGTACCGCAGAGCCGCAATTCGGGAAGTAAATAGAGGAGCAAAAAGGCATTAAAAGCTGAATAAGAAGTAAAAGGCCCCAATATAAGCAAAGGTATTTATAGAATCTAATTACAAAATCAGGGATTAGAAGGAATACATATTAACAACAAAAGAAGATTGGAGGATAATATGGCAAAAGTGATACCATTCGCACCAATTGAGCGTTTAATAAGAACCGCAGGTGCTCATAGAGTAAGCGAAAGTGCAGGAATGGCCCTTACGGAAATTCTGGAAGAATACGGACTTGAGATTTCAAGAGAAGCAATAAAACTTGCAGAGCACGCAGGTAGAAAAACCGTAAAAGCTGAAGATATAAAATTAGCAAAAGAGATGCTGTAATTTAAGACAGGACACCCCTGAAAAGCTATTTGCCAGTGATATCTGCTTTAAGGGATAGAATAAAAATAAAATGCTGAGAAACAGCATTTTCCTATTTTTACTTTAATATTTGGTTATGCAGTTGCGGATTCCAGCTCCACTACGGTGAGGGATTCCACAGGGCAAATCTTTGAGCAGGCTCCGCAGCGGATGCAGGCTTCGTCACTGATAATTGCCGCTCCGTCTACGACCCGAATTGCCAGTTCAGCGGTACCGGGATCAAAATCATCACTCTTCATCAGTTTTGCATTCACCGGGCAAACGGAATAACAGATTCCGCACCCGACACATTTTTTGGACTGGACTATTTTTTTGTTTTTCTTATCTGCCTTTGCCATTAAAAGTCACCTCAAAAATTCCAGAGAACTGCCAGACAACGGGAATAAACCGCAAGAAGCTGTAAAAGCAGGAGCTGGCTGAAAGTATAATAATAAATTTATAATAAATTTATATTTGTTCTGTCAATGATATATTTGATATTTTTAAAATATATGAAGATTTCGAAGAACCTCACATGGAAGTTAAACTCCGAAAATCAGATCAGCGAGACCTATACCTGTAACAGTAAGGACAGTTACTATAATTCCTGCCAGCATAACGCCTGCAACAATCGCAGGAAACGAGTGCTTGAACTTTACCCCGAACACAAATGCCGCTGCGCAACCTGACCAGGCCCCTGTAGCCGGCAGGGGTATAGCTACGAAGATCGCCAGAGCAAGAAGTCCATATTTTTCAAAACTTTCGGTATTGTTTTGGCGGGTCCTTGAAAAGAGCCAGGTGAAAAAGGTATCAAAGATCCGGTAGCGTCTGAGATAATCCGAGACCGGTTCAAGGAAGAGCAGAAGGGGAATCACAGGGAGAAGGTTTCCAAGCACTGAGAGGAAAAAGGCCTCGAAAGGCCCCATTCCATAGATGCCCATGGCAACAGGGATTGCCCCTCTCAGTTCGGAGACGGGAAGGGCCCCCAGAATAAGGACTGCAAACCACTGGGGAACAGACCCCAACATTTCTACTAGTGCTGTTTCAACAGACATGGTAATCAGGATTTATTAATTCCGTATATTATTGTTTAAAGATATTCTTGTTAAGATACTCTTGTCTTAAGGTACTCTTGTCTTAAGATATTCTTGTTTTAAGAAAGAGGCCAGTTCAAGCCCTTTCAACCTTTCTTCAGAGACCTGGCGTGTAGAGATTCATTCTGGATTCATTTGAACCTTAAGATTCACTCGAACTTAATCTGCGTTAGAAAGTGCAAAATGCGCGAGTAAGGCTTCGAGCTGAATCTTTTCACTGGCTCCTTCAGTAAGCCTGAAATCGATCTCCCCGATTATATCTACGAGTTCGACGATGCGCTTTTCAGAAAGCCCGAGGTCCAGAACCATTCGGTTGTCCATATTGGATATCACCCTGTAAATCTGACCGATTATATCCTCGCCGGAGAGCCCCTCTTCATAGAGCAGCCTGTTAAGTTCCTTTCTGGCAGCCCTGAAGTTTCCAAGCAGGGCAGTTTCTACCAGGTTTATGATGTCATCAGGGTTTGCAGTTGAAGTAGTCCTGTAAATGGTTTCCCTGGATATAGGTTTTTCCGGGTCTATGAAAGCAGCAGCCTGAAGAGAATTCACGGCTTTCCTCATATCTCCCTGGGCTACGTAAATAAGAGCTTCATACCCATCTTCAGTGATGGATAAAACCTGATCTTTAGCTATGTATTCAAGGCGTTTTTTGATAGACTCATCGGAAAGGCGCCTGAACCTGTAGACCGCACAGCGGGACTGGATTGGCTCGATAATCTTGGAAGAATAATTGCAGGACAGAATAAAACGGCAGTTGCTGCTGAAGCGTTCCATAGTCCGCCTGAGTGCGGATTGAGCATCCGGGGTCAGTGCATCGGCTTCATCCAGGAAAATAATCTTGAATCCGGCTCCTCCTAGAGGGGCAGTTTTTGCGAAGTTTTTAATTTTTGTCCGGACAATATCGATACCTCTCTCATCCGATGCATTGAGTTCGGTAAAATTTTCACGCCAGAGGTCTTCCCCGAAAATCTCCCTTGCAATCGAAACTGCAGAGGCCGTTTTCCCGACACCCGGAGGCCCGGAAAAAAGGAGATGGGGGAGGTTTTTCGTTGCAACGTAGGACTTCAGGCGTTCGATGACTTCATCCTGCCCTGCTACCTGAGCCAGCCGGACAGGCCTGTATTTTTCGATCCAGATCTCTTCTTTAATCGTATAGTCCTCCATTAATGCTTGCACCCTAATTAGAGAAGATAATATTTAAACTTTCGAATGTTTGCGATTTTTGCTGCATGTCGACCTCATTCCGAAGAACAGGGATTCTGAGAAATTACAGCCTTTATCTGGACGTAAATAGAAAGCAAAGCATAAAAAAATAACATAGCTTAAAAATTATAGATATTATGATTTAAAAGCCGGCAAATAATCGTGATCGTCGTCCACTTACTTTGCTCACTCAAGCGGATTTACTTTACTCGTCCTACTCTTCTTACTATTATTTCTACACCTTTCTGATCCATTTTCACACCTTTCTGCTCCCGCACTTCTAATTAGAAAACCGTATGGAAATTGATACATGAAAGGTTATCCGACTATACCTTCAGCGAATTAGTATATTTGAATGCCCATTAAGTATATATTAATTACTCTACATAGTGTGTTTGAGGAAATAGAAGATGGACAAATTAACAGAAGAACTCAAAGAGATGGCTCTGACTCTCGGAGCTTTCAAAGTGGGAATTGCAACAACTGAAACCCTTGCAGGTGGCCCTCCTTCTGCCGATCTGACATATGTGCTACCAGAAGCAAAATCTGCTATCTGCTTTGCCCTTGCCTTTGACCAGAAACTTATCGACCCGTATTTTAAAAAAGAGGACCATGAATCCCTCGAAAAGAATAAGGTTCGGACAACCACCCTTGCCAACGGGATCGCTCTTGAAATGGCAGGGTTCTTGCAGCAGTATGGATACAAAGCTGTCCCTCAGTCTGCAAATTTCGTGTACCGGATGGATACGGAAAACTGGCAGCTGGATATGCACCCCCCTATTTCCCACAGGTACCTTGCGGTCCGCTCAGGGATAGGGCATTTAGGATACTCAGGAAACATTATTACAAAGGAATACGGATCCGCGATCGTCCTGGCCTCAGTCGTTACGGACGCGGAACTGACTCCAACAGACCCGCTGCCGGAAGAAGAAAACTACTGTGACGAATGTAAGATCTGCCTCTCAGTCTGTTCCTCCGGGTACGTGGACCCCGTTGAGAAGGTCACTGTAACCCTTGGAGGAAAAGAGTTTAGCTACGGGAAGCGAAGAAGCAATAGCCGCTGCTTCCTTGTCTGCGGCGGACTTACAGGCCTGAACTCCTCCGGAAAGTGGTCCACCTGGTCTCCGGGGCGCTTTAAAATTCCCGAAAAAGACGAAGATTTCCTCGCTGCGACCCCTGCTGCCATACAGGCATACCTCGGAAGACCTAAGTTCAAAGGCGGATTTTTTATATGCCTGATTCCCGGATCCAGAATGGAGTATACATGTTCCAACTGCCACTTCGTCTGCCACCCTGACAAAGAAGTCCGAAAAGCCCGATACAGGATACTCAAAGAAAGCGGCGTGGTCATACAGGAACCCGACGGAACCCTCAGGGCCGTATCTCCTGAAGAAGCAAAAGAGTTCCTTAAATCCATGCCCCCGGAAAGGAGAAGACTGTATGAACCGGTTCCAGAGGAATAACCGGTCTGGAAACATGGAGAATTAATTTGAAAACAGGAAATAAGTCTAAAAATAAAGAAACCAAAAATAAAAGGCTTAATCCATGTACACCGTATGCAGGGTTTCATAGATGGGACCTTCTGGGGTCAGCGTGCTTTTCTTTAAAAGCACTCTATTTACCCACATACTACCGATTTCTACATCTTTGAACTCTCCCACAGTATTTATGAAAGCGTTTTTCTTATCCTTGTTGAGGAATTTTACCCTGGCAAGAGTAGCGTGGGCTGTAAATTCCCTGTTATCTTTTTCGAACTTGAAAGGTTTCAGTAAATTCTCCACATCGTCATGTAACGCCCTGAAATTTCCGGCTGCGCCCAGCCAGAGGACTTTAGGGTTTGCAGGCTTGGGAAAAACTCCAAGCCCCCCGACTCTCGCTTCGAAAGGCTCGCATGTAATGGAATCGAGAGCTGAGGAAAGCGATGGAATCATTGATTCGTCCACATCCCCCAGAAACTTCAAAGTTATGTGAACGAGTCCAGGGTCAACAAATTTCAAATCAAAATCAGAGAATCTGTCCTGAAGCTCCCGGATTTTCTCCGTAAAACCGGGGTCTAACTCCAATGCTATAAAAGTCCTGATCAAAGCTTTCACCAATATATTAATTGAAAAAATAACCAGAAAAATCTTCCTATAAACTTCCTCTCGGAAAAGTTGAGTTCTGATATCGTTTTCTGAGGAATTGTAAACCTGCCTGAAGATGCTATTAGAAAAAAGAAGTGAGGAGAAAGAAGTGCAAAAAAGTGGGAAGGAAAAAAGAAGAAGAGATCAAAGCAATTACAGGGCAATTATAATATATAAGATATCACAGTACATAGGGGGTAAATAAGCTTAAGTATTTATATAGTTGCCTTTAATGTTAACCTGAAAAAAATAATGTTAACCTGAGAAAAAACGCTAAGTTAAAAAAAATAATAACATTAATTTAAGAAAAATAATGTTAGTTCAAAGAAATAATATTAACTTCAAAAACAAAACGCAGAACCGCAAATAGATTGCCACAAAAATAGAAAAGCGGTGGATCATATGGATAGAGCACGTATAATTGCAGAAACGGCAGCCCGGATTTCCATGGAACTTGATGCTGCCGCAATTATGGTTTCCGGGGAGCTGAATTTTGAAGGGATCGAAACTGGGGGAATTCCGGTCTACTACATTTCCATGCGCCCGAAAAGCATAATAGACCATCTGGTCTCCACAGGAAAAGATGGAAAAAATCCTCTAAAGGAGCTCAGCGACCAGATAAACCGGGAAGCCTCAGGCAACGCTGATCACCTGCAGCAGGCTGCGGCCATAGAGTACGTGCTTGGAGAACAGAAAACCGGGATTATCGTAGGCGTGGTTGAAACCCGCGGCTCCAGTTCGATTATCGTACATAACCTCGACGAAAACCCCATCATAAAAGCCATGAAGGAATGTCAGGAGAGGATAAAACCGGACGTAATGAGTGCAATTATGAAAATTTCTTTTGACATTGCCCTGGCGGGGAGGGAAGGAAAGAAAATAGGAGCAGCCTTTATTGTAGGTGATTCCGAAGAGGTCTTGAAACGCTCTCACCAGATAATCCTTAATCCTTATGCAGGTCATGAAGAAATTTATCGGAATGTCCTTGACAAGAGAAACTGGGAGTCCATAAAAGAATTTTCCCAGCTTGATGGAGTTTTTGTGGTGGATGAAGCAGGCATTATCCATGCCGCAGGGCGCTACCTTGATGTTGATGCGAAAAATATAGATATCGAAAAGGGACTGGGGGGCAGGCATGTTTCAGCAGCCGCAATCACCAGAGATACGGTTGCAATCGCAGTTACGATATCAGAGTCAGGTGGAGTCCTCAGGATATACAAAGATGCAAAAGAAACAATCTGTATGGAATGCATGAGGCCTGCAATAAGATACATCTGAACATGATAATCAGAAATTTTTAATCGCGCTGCAGAAATGTTTGATCGCAGACTATTAAAGACCGGATACTTTCAATAAAGTAGAGAGATAAAAGCAATAAAGAGACACATAAATAAAGAAAATATATTTCTCGATGTGCAGGGAAATGAAGAAAGTAGGGTGAGTTCATGAGAAGGCAACTTTTTTACATTCCTTTTAGCCTTACATTCCTTCTTCTTTTAATCCTTATTCTAATCTTCGGACTTGGTTTTCTCTTTTTTGGAGTTATTATTTCCACCTTTATGAAAATTGGCTTCTCTACAGGGGACGCATTCCTTATCCTGGTACTGTCCCTTGTCGGAAGCGGCATCAATATTCCTCTGGCAACCCTGAGGTCCGAAATTCCGGTGGTTAGAGATAGGTATGTCCGTGTCTTTGGCGTTTCTTACAGAGTCCCAATCCGGCGCATGACAAGAAACGAAACAACAATTGCCGTCAATGTAGGAGGAGCAATCATCCCTGTCCTGATTTCAGCCTATCTCCTTACAAAATTCCCTTCGTCTCTCCTTCTTGCAGGGGCGGGGGTCTTAATAGTTACAATCATAACCTATTCCGTAGCAAGGCCGATTAGCGGGATAGGAATTGCAACTCCTGCATTAATTCCACCGCTTACAGCTGCCCTTGCTGCGATCCTGCTGACTTCGGTTTTTCAGATTTCTGACTGCCCGATTGGCCAGTGCCGTGTTGTCACTGCCTATGTAGGAGGAGTGCTCGGAACACTAATAGGAGCCGACCTCCTTAACCTGGGAAAAATCAGGAACCTTGGAGCTCCGATCGCAAGCATAGGGGGAGCAGGAACGTTTGACGGAATATTCTTAAGTGGGTTTATCGCCCTTCTCCTGATTTAACAAATCCGGGATAAGGATTGCAAACCTGAAAGAAATAGCTCAACCCTTCACCTTGAAACGGAGGAGAGCCGCAATTCCACCCAATTTATGAAGCTTTTCTCCGGGCTCAAAAACAGTACTGAAAACAACAACTTTTCCCTGAGCCTGTTCGACCTCCATGAGAAATTTGTTGATATCCTCCCCTATTTCCCGCCCTTCCCTCAGGGTTTCGTCAGCAATAAGCAGGGTTTCGACAGCCCCGTAACCAAGAGCATTTTTAACATCTGCAAAACCATAGGCAGCTTTGCCGTCCATTGAGATTTCCCGGATAAGGTCTTCCATAAGGGCTGATTCGCGGGCTATGCGGGATTCCTGCATGATCCTGTCGACTGCCCCTCTGCGAAGAACTTCCTGAAAACCGGACATTCCAATCATGGATGTATCTTCTGTCAGGGCTTTTGAAGCCATGGCAGGCTCGACATCACGGAAATACTTCAAGAAATCGTCTTTGGTAAATCCGGGACCTGCAATAACTATAGATGCGTCCTCAGGAACCGCGTGCCTGAGCTGTTCAACAATTTCCCTGAAAAACTCGTTTCTTAAGCCCGTTTCCCGTTTTCCTGAAGACTGCCGGATATGGGAATAAATCTCTATCCCATAGTGGTGAACAAAGCCGATATCTGCATCCCCCTCTTCCACTGCAACCATAACGACCTTCGGGCGCTTCGAAGCCTCTTCGGCATCCAGAATCCGCTGGAGCTGGTCATTCTTCCAGTGCTCTTTGATAATGGAAAGATTGGTTCCGATCTCGACATTGAGGGTGTGATAGGAGCTCACGTCCATTCCTTGCTCGATCATCCCGTGTATCCTCAGCCTGTTTGCAAACTTGTGAAACTCCATTTCATCAACCCTGATCCCGAGCCTGACCTTTACTTTCTCAACCTTTTCAGGGCGAATTTTGTCACTTGCTGCGTCAGCCTTTCGTTTGGTAACCGCAAAAACAAGGTCCCCTTTTTCAATTATATATTTCAGATGCCAGAGGTCATCGAGGGTTTCGGCTGTTACTGCAATTTCCCCTTCCCTCCCCTTAAGGGAACGCTTTGTAACTCTCATGCCTTTTTCACTCCACGCGTTTCGATACCCTCTTCACTTCCTTCTCCGGCTTCCTTTTCAAATTCCTCTTCAAATCCCCCTTTAATATCTTCTCCGGTTTTTTCTCCGGCTTCCTCTCCAAAGTCTTCTCCGAATTCCTCTTCAATTTCCTCCCCGATATCTTCAGGTTCGCCTTCTACTTCAGGAGTTCCGTATTCTTCTCCTTCAGGCTCGGTTCTCTGTCCCTTCCTTTCCGGTTTCTGTCGTTTTAAGTCCGATTCTCCGGCAGGGATCATCATGGCAACCAGGTCAGGGGATGCGATCTGCTTTACGAAACGGGGGTCATTGAGTTCGTCCGCATAAATCCTGTAGATCTTTTTTGAAATGTCATTCTGGTTAAAAGTACCTGGGACCACTTCCAGAATATAATTCCCATGCTTCCGGACAGCAGACGCGGGCCCACCTATTACCCTTGTCTCGCCTTTGAGTTCAAGCCCGACTGCAATGCCAAGAGGCACGTCCTTGAAGTAATTGCGTTCCCCACGAATGATAAAAGCCCCTTTCTTCACATACTCTCCGGATTCCGGGGTTTTGGTGACCTGCTCGGCTTTGACCCAGTAGCAGTCCCCGCTGAAATGCCCGGCTTTCCAGAGGCTGGAATAAGAAACTGCAAACTGTGCGGCCTCCTGCAGAGTAGATTCGGGAACCTCTTCTCCGCCGGTCTTGATAACTGTGAGGGGAGCACCAGGCGTCTGGGTGTGGAAGACGATATCCCTCTTTTCCATGTATTTTTTGAAAACTTCCTCGTTGGTATCTACATCCCTGCCGCCCACAACCAGGAAACCGTCAGAGGACACAAACCATCTGAACCTGTCGTACCAGTGCTTTTTCCGGGAAGCCTGCAGTTTCCTCCCTGCCTTTGCAGCCTTTGATGCAGCCTTTTTCGCCATAGCCTTCCTGGTATCTTCGATAGCTTTGAGAGCGCCTTCCTTCTTTTTGCTGAATTTTTTGACCTTTTCATAATATTCCTGAGCGTTCTGAGGCACTGTCTTCCGGATGTCAAGGTTGACGCTTTTCCCGTCAAGCTCCACAGTTACAGTCCCGGTTTTCTGGTCAATATTTGTAATATTTTGCGCAGCAGGCACAGTCTTTTTGGCCTGTTTCAGGATAGAGCGGATTTCGTCCCAGGAGTAACCTTTTGCCCTTGCGCCGTTGAGTACGGAAAAAAGCTCTTCGATAAGCTGGTAATTGGCATAAACAATTTCTGCAATTGTATTGTTCTTCTCAATTTCTTTTCCGAACTTCGCAAGGCTATCTTCCTGCTGGAGAAGCCGCCGTTCGAAGACTCCAAGGTTTTTCTCCTTTTTCTCAGCTTCTTTTACCTCTGCGACCTGTTCCAGAGCCTTTTTCCCGAAAAACTCGTCAAGTGCAGTATTAAATGAGTCGAAATATTCTTTTTCAAATCCTGAATAGCGAATAAGGTCAAAAGGCAGCACATCGAAGGTTTCTATCTTTCCGTTAATTTCTTTTTTAACATGCTGGGGTCTGAGTTTAGAAGCTTCGACTTCAACTCCAATTTCGGGTTCAATTCCAGCATGTGGTTCAATTTCAGCCTCAGCCTCAATTTCAGCCCCAGTTTCAATTTCAGCCCCAGTTTCAACTCCGGGTTCTGGTTCCCCTCTCTTGCCTGCCGCCCTCCCGCTGAAGAGCGGAGAAAAGAGATCCTGCATAGCACTGCAGAGCCTGGAAGCGTCTTCTTCAGTTGCTTCCTTTGCAGACTTTGATTTATCAATTCCTGCCCTTTCACAGACTTCTTCTGCCAGAACTCCTCCCAGATTGAACCTTGTGGCAATCGTCCGGACAATATCAGCCGTAGATCTGGAAAAAGCATCCATAAGGTCAGAAACCTTAGCCTCTACTGGGCTCATCTGTGCCTCAGGCAGCTCGTAAATTTCTCCGCTCCGAAGCCGCCTGTCCTTCAGGGTCACAGGATTCATGGGCAGGATAATCTTGTTTTCCGAATCAACGATAAGCACGTTCCCCCGAGCAAAAAGCTCCACAATAAGAGTATTTCGGACTCCCGCCCTCTCGATCCCGATTTTCACGACCCTGTCAAAATCATGCTGCTCAAAAGATACGATCCTGCCCCCGGACAGGTATTTTCTAAGCAGCATTGGAAAAGCCTGGGGAAGCGTGGGGCTTACCCTGAAGTGTTTACTTAAATGGATGCGCTTCCCAGCCTCAATAACCAGGTTGTCCCTGCCATGGTGATAAACGTAAAGGTTGATGCGGATCTCCCCACTTCCAGGCTGGTAGATCTTCCCGATCTTCGCATCAATAAGGGACTTCGGACCCGCTGACAGTTCGGCAACGACTGCAGCAACGTCGGCACTTGACATATCCTGTTTCATGAAGTGGATATAAGAGAGGATTCATGTATAAGTCTATTGTCCAGGCCGATTAGAGCTTCCCTAGTTGCGCCACCCGAATTGCGCCTCGGGAGTACGCGGTCCGTTTCCTCGCTTCGCTCGCTCAAGAGGACTTAACACCTTGTAGGTTAAGGTTTTCGAAAAAAAAACAGGGCAACCGGAATACTTCATTAAACGTTTCTTGTCACGTTTGCGTAGCAAACGGCCTTTTCGTCCCCAAAAACTCCAAAAAGAGCAGCACTGTCAGATTAAACCTAAATATATTTTTAAAGATGGGTGGCTCAGCACCTCAAGCCCGGCGGCTTCGCACGCTTCGAGCCTTCGAGCTTCGCTTTACGAATAAAGTTGGGATCGTTTGCGGCAGTATGAGTTGTAAAGTAGGAAAGGAGGTTACAATTTCCTCAAGAGGCGAAAGCCAAGGTTGCCGAAACGGCTTTCAGGTTCGCGCCTGAAGCGGCCAGCCGAACGGCAGAATTCTGTATTGCAGTACCAGCTTCCCCCACGAGAAACCCGATCTGAGCTGTCTCCATCTTCCCAGACGGTTCCATCTGAAGGAGCTCCATTGTAATCTTCATGCCATTCGTCCTGTACCCATTCCCAGACATTCCCATGCACATCATAAAGTCCCCAGGAGTTTGGTTTCTTCTGGCTAATTGAGTGAGTCTTACTACCTGAGTTCTCGGCATACCATGCATATTCATTAAGTTTTGATTCATCGTCACCAAAAGAAAAGCTTGTTTGTGTGCCAGCCCTGCAGGCATACTCCCATTCGGCTTCTGAGGGTAAGCGGTACTTATCAGTTCCTTCCTTTTCATTCAGTTTTGCGACAAACTCCTGAACGTCTTCCCAGGAAACCATCTCAACAGGCCGGGCTTCGCCCTTAAAGTGGGAAGGATTATTCCCCATTACTTTTTTCCATTGTTTTTGCGTGACAGAGGATTTACCAAGGTAAAAAGAGTTTTTAATTGTTACTTTATGGGCAGGAGATTCATAATCTGACCTGTCTTTCTCTTCGGAAGGTGAACCCATATCAAATTCACCGGCTGGAATCAGTACAAATTCCATACCTGTAGAAGGGCTGGTAAATACTTCAATATTTTTCGGGTTTTCGGACGTTGCCAGGATAGATAGCTCTTCAATTTCGTCTCTTTTCTCTTTAATCTTCTCTTTTTTCAGGTAGTATCGAACTGTATTAATATAATTTTTAATACTTGATTTGCTTCCCACAAGACCCACTCCATGAAGTTTTTCGTTAATTTGTCAGCTTTTATTTGCCAGTTTCGATTTGCCGGTTTCTATGATTCCTAGCAATTTATTGTTGTGCATGTTAAAAATTAAACCTTACTGCCACGGAATACCCTTGACTAAAAAACCGGTGCAAGTAAGATCATACAAAGGAAGAATTTACCTAAACCCGAAGGGGCTATTAAACTATTTTAAAAAAACTCATATAACCAAAAGTAAAATATGAGATTGATCTATCTTAGGAAAACCCAACCAAAACCCTAAACTAAATCCCTGATTAAATCCCTGAATAAGATTCAAAACCCAAGTAACCAGGAAACCATGGACAGTCGAACCGCCCGTTTTTTGAAGTCTCGCTTTCAGAAATATTACAAAAATGCCGAAATAGGTCTCCCTGACCACCTGCCTAACAGAGAATGGGCTTTTATTTTCTATGACGATATGCCTGAAAAGATGATGCACAGGCACAAGTCCTTCGGCTCGCCCGGAGAAGCTCTTGATTATCTTTACGGCATGGCTCCCGCGCACGTTTACAATTCGACTGCGTATTATGAATATCCTGACGCAAAGAAGATGAATGAAAAGAACTGGCTTGGGGCGGAACTGATTTTCGACCTTGATGCGGACCACCTGCCAAATGCTCCGAGAAATTATGCGGATATGCTTGAGCTTGTGAAGAAGGAAACTTTCAAGCTCATGGATTTTCTTTTAGACGATTTCGGGTTTTCAGAACAGGAAATTGAGCTGGTGTTTTCCGGGGGGAGGGGATACCATTTCCACGTTACGAGCCCGAAAGTCCTGACGCTTGGGAGTGCCGAGAGAAGGGAAATAGTGAATTATATAAGCGGCAAGGATCTAGAGTTCAAATATTTTTTTAAGGAAGTTGCGATGGATGGAGAGTTCGGGACAGGGTCAAAAGCTTTCAAAGGGATAAAGAATGTGCCAATGAAGTGTACGCTTTTGGGATATGATTCAGGGTGGGGAAAAAGGATTGCGCTCTATCTTACGGATTATATGAAAGCCGAATGCGGAAAGAGATACAAGAAGGACATGTTCCCTGAGCTTCGCAGGCATGAGAAGGTCGGGGATACTACAGTAAAAAAACTGATCAATATTACGAATAGCGAAAATGGCTTAAAGGACATCCTGGAGAGAGGAAGGCTGGACTTTGATGTCAGAAACTTTAAGGATATTGCGGCCTATTTTATGCGTGAATCAGTTGAGGATTTTCTGCACAGATTCGGAGCCAATGTTGACGAGCCTGTGACTGCGGACATCAAACGTTTGATCCGGGTGCCGGGTTCCCTTCATGGCGGGTCCGGGATGCTGGTGAAGAAACTTGCTTTATCCGAGTTAGAGAAATTTGATCCGCTTAATGATGCTATTGTCTTTGGCGAGAGGCCGGTAAAAATAACAGTTTCAAAGCCTTTTTCGGTACAGATGAAGGGCAAGGATTTAAGAATAGAAGAGGGCATACAGGAAGTTCCGGAGTATGCGGCAGTGTATCTGATTTGTAGAGGTGTTGCAGAGTATGGATATAGAAGAAATCAGCCAAACCCTGCGTAAGGAACAGAACCAGAAATTGAAGGCAATTAAGGCTGATTTTTACCTGGAAGCTGAGAAATATATCCGGGAGCTTGATGAAGATATCAAGAAAGTAAATAATTCCCGTTCTACTGAGTCCAAGATGCTCCACGACGAGCATGAAGGAGCGCTTTCTGCCCTTGAAACTATCTTCATGAAAAGGATAGGAAAGGTTATTACCATGGCAACGATCCAGTCCCATGCAGACAAACCTATTTCAAAGGATATTGAAAAGCTGCTTCCTGCGGAAAAAAGGCTTTATGACCTTGTATTGCAGGGGGTTGATGCCGCAAAAATAGAGCTTCTAGGCCCTATTCTGTACCCTGATTCCGAAAAGATTGCAGCCTGGCCCGAACTGGGAGGTGGGAGACCGATTTCTGCCAGCGTCAAGGGAGAAACGGGGGCAGGAAAGGGAATCTCCGGAACGGCAGCCGGAAATGAAACCGGGACAGGGCCAGACAAAAATAATATAAATGAAGAATACGTTGTTGTTCGAATGCTGAAGGATCTGCCTACTTTCACAGGTGCAGACGGCCGGAATTATACGGTCAGTGCCGAAGAAGTCGTTGTTTTGCCGCAACTCAACGCAACAGGGTTGATAAAGCGCAATGCAGCTAAAATGATTGCCGGGCAGGAAAATTCCGGAAAAGATTAATTTCCTGAGATTTACAGCTTATTTAGCTTGAAAAAAGGAAGGCAGCCAGTTTGAAAACCTTGAAAATGTTAAGTTCAGGCAGGAAAGCCTATCAGGCAATAGTATGAGTATTTATATGTGTAGCTATATCTGTGTAGCTTAACCTTGTTAGCATGCTCTGACCTCGTCATCGATAAAAGACTGCCAATCGTGATATCGAGACAAAAAGAGGTTGGAAAATTTTCAAGTTCATCTAATCAAAGGCTTCCAAAATAAGATCTTCCCAGGATCAAAACGTCATACGTAAACGCCGTACATATATTGAATAACTCTATTGTTGAATAACTGTATATTACAATGCCTTTCCGCGAAAGCCGGAGAAGGCTAGCTACAATACCAATAATCATTAAAAAGGTGTAAAGAATGAAAATTCCAAAGCGGTTCAGAACTTACTGCCCGTTCTGCAAGACCCACAGCGAACACGTAGTAGAAAGGGTCAAGAAGGGTCAGGCTTCATCCATGACCCACATTGCAAGGCAGAAGAAGAGACAGCAAGGTATAGGAAACAGCGGAAAGTTCTCCAAGGTGCCTGGTGGGGACAAACCCACAAAGCGCATATCGCTCAGATACCGCTGTACAGTATGTAAGAAAGCTCACCAGAGACCCTGTTTCAGGGCAAAGAAGTTCGAGTTCAAGGAGTAAGATAAAATGGTAGACTATACCCAGAGGCCAAAAAGCAGGTTCCTGCGCGTAAAGTGCAACGACTGCGAAAACGAACAGATTATATTCGGAAGCGCTAGCCGTAAAATCACCTGCGTTGTCTGTGGAAGGACCCTTGCCGAACCTACCGGTGGAAAATCGACAATTACAACTCACATTCTGGAAGTGCTTGAATAACCGGACCGGTAAAAGCACGTTACAGACTTAGAGTAAAAATTAATAAAAGACAAAATTTGAGAAGTGGTGCGAATGGGAAACGATAACTGGCCCGAAGTCGGAGAATTTGTTGTATGTACTGTAAAGAATGTAACGGATTTCGGAGCCTATGTCGAGCTTGAGGAATTCGGAGCAAGGGAAGGTTTCATCCATATCTCCGAAATAAAAGCAGGCTGGGTCAAGTACGTCAGGGACTACGTAAGGGAAGGGCAGAAGATCGTCTGCAAGGTTCTGAACGTGGACCCTTCCCGCGGCCACATCGACCTTTCATTGAAAGACGTGAACGAGCACCAGCGGCGGGCTAAAATCCAGGAATGGAAGAACGAGCAAAAAGCCGCCAAGTGGCTCCAGTTCGTGGCTGAAGAGACCAAGACCGATGAAAGTGAAATTCAAACTCTGCATGAAAGGCTCGTAGAAGAGTTCGGAAGTGCATACGCCGCCTTTGAAGAAGCTGCTATCGAAGGGGAAAAAGCCTTCAAAGGGATCAAAATCAATAAGAAAGACTTAAAGAGCATAATAAAAATAGCAGGGGAAAATATCAAACTGCCCTTCGTAGACATAGCAGGATATGTGGACCTGACCTGCGAACTTCCAAACGGCATAGAGGTCATAAAGCAAGCGCTCAGTGCTGCAAACTCTATCAGTGATGTGGATGGAAAAGATATCAGGCTCGAAGTAAGTTACACAGGGGCTCCTAGATACAGGATCAAAGTAATAGCCCCGGATTACAAGAAAGCCGAATCGGTCCTTAAAAAATCTGCCCAGATAGCAGTCGATACCATTTCGAAGCTTGGCGGACATGGGATTTTCAAGCGGCACATCGAATCAACAAAGGCGTGATACCCTTTGGGACAAAAGATCCGCAAATGCAAAAATTGCGGCAGGTACACTTTAAGGGAAATTTGTCCGGTCTGTGGGGGAGAAGCTTTCTCCGCACATCCGGCCCGCTTTTCTCCTAAGGACCCTTACGGTAAGTACCGCAGACTGGCAAAGAAAGGATAAGGGATTATTATGCAGCAAAGTACACTTGTCCGCCTGAAAGAAGGATTAGAGCTCAATAAACCCATACTGGTAGTCGGACTTCCAGGGGTAGGGCTCGTAGGCAAGCTGGTGGCAGAGCACCTGGTAGATGAACTTGAAGCGGAAAAAATTATGGAGGTTTATTCCCCGCATTTTCCACCTCAGGTCCTGGTCAATAAAGACTGTACGGTCCGCCCGGTAAGCAACATAATATACCACGGGAAAGCAAACGGGAATGATATCCTTTTCCTTGTGGGAGACCATCAGAGCACTACCTCGCAGGGGCACTACGAACTCTGCTCTCTTTACCTTGACATTGCACAGGAGTTCGGAGTACCCAGAATCTACACGCTCGGAGGTTATCCCACCGGCAAACTGACCTACGAAGAAACAGTCCTCGGAGTTGCCAATAATACGGAATTGATCGAAGAGATCAAGAAGTATGGGGTAGAATTCAGGGAATCCGAACCCAGCGGAGGGATCGTAGGGGCATCGGGCCTGCTTGTAGCATTCAGCAGGATGCGAGGCATTGACGCTGCCTGTCTTATGGGTATGACACCCGGATATCTTATGGATCCTAAGAGTGCCCAATTTCTTTTAAAGGTACTCTGTAAAATGTTCGGGATCGAAGTAAACACCGACTCCCTTAAGAAAAAAGCAGAGGAAATGGAAAACATCCTGGACAAGCTAAAGGAAAAAGAAGAGCAGCAGACCTACCCGGAAGTCAAACCTACTGAAGAAGACCTGCGCTACATAGGCTGAGACGGGATTATATAACTGAAAAAAATCAGGAACTAAAGATTAGAGCCTCTGGTAAAAGGGAAGGAAATGAAAGTCAATACAGACCTCCATCTCCATTCAAAGTACTCCATGGCATCTTCCAGAAAGATGGAATTGCCGACAATTGCCAGGGAGGCTTCAAAAAAGGGGATGGAACTGTTAGGCACTGCAGACTGCACTCATCCGAAGTGGCTCGAGGAAATCAAGAAAGCAGCCGTTTCGGATGAAGAAATCCGCATCGAAGACATTTATTTTATCCCTACTACCGAGATAGAAGACAACAAACGCGTACATCACCTTCTCATTTTACCCTCAATTTCAAAGGCTGAAGAACTGGCAGAACGCATTGCTCCTTTCGGCAACCTTGAAGCCGACGGCCGTCCCAGTATCAGGCTGGACGGCAGTGAAATTGCAGAAATTGCAAAAGACCTTGGAGCACTTATCGGACCCTGCCATGCCTTTACCCCCTGGACAGCACTTTACGGTTATCACGACAACCTGAAAAGCTGCTATGGGGATATGACAGATTACATTTCTTTCCTGGAGCTTGGCCTGAGTGCGGACAGCGATTATGCAGATCGGATCAGAGAGCTGCACCGCCTGACTTTTCTTTCAAATTCCGATGCCCATTCCCCTTCGACAAATAAACTGGCAAGGGAGTTCACGCAGTTTGAGGTTCCTGAGATTACCTTTGACGGCTTGAAAAAAGCTATCCTCAGGGAACAGGGATACAGGGCTACTCTGAATGTGGGGTTTTTTCCTGAAGAAGGCAAATACAACCGGTCAGCCTGCATTAAGTGTTTTACTCAGTATGCTCTGCCTGAAGCAGTTGAGAATAAATGGCGCTGCCCGATATGCGGAGGCATAATAAAGAAAGGGGTTTTGGACCGCATCAACGAACTTGCAGATTTTAAAGAGCCCAGGCACCCTGACCACCGCCCCCCTTATCTTCACCTGATTCCTCTTGCAGAGATAATCCAGATGGCTCTCGGCCATGCAGGCGTCCAGACAAAAGGTGTGCAAACTGCCTGGAATAAGCTTGTAGAACGCTTCGGAAACGAGGTTGAAGCTCTTATCTATGCAGAACCTGACGCCCTGAAAATAGTGGACGATGACCGGATAGTAAACGCGATCCTGGCCTTCAGGAAAGGCGATGTTATAATCCACCCTGGCGGGGGGGGACAGTATGGCTGGCTTGAGCTGCCTGAAAACCTGAAAGCGGGAAACCCCCGGCACAATGGACAGATTTCATTTGCAGACCTTGAAAAGATAAAACCCGGGAAAAAAAGTAAACCCGAGAAAAAAAGTAATGAAAAGCCTCGAAAAGAGACAGACGAAATAGAAAAAGAAGAATCGGATAATAATGCAGGCCAGAGTTCACTTTTTGATTTTTAAGGAATAGAACCCGCTAATAATAAGATATATAAGAGAGAAAGCATATTCACTAATCCTGCATCAGGAACGTCGGGCAATGCCCGGAAAGTTTGATCTACATTAAAGCAAAATGCCCAGGTAGTCTAGTGGTAAGGCGACGGTCTCGAAAACCGTTTCTTCTTTGGGAGAGCGCAGGTTCAAATCCTGCCCTGGGCGCTTCTCTTTACATTTCGGTATGTGAAACCTGTTTCCTGCCGTTAACTATTTAAAAGAGAAAGGACATTTCAATATCCTTGTGAAGTATCATTGTTAAGGGGCTGTGGCCTAGCCCGGCATGGCGATGGGCTCCAGCGGATAAATGATGAACAACGGGTATACTGAGTTTTGCCCGACGGGGCAGGATAATGAGGAACCGTTGGAGCACTGATAGATGCTCACCAGAACTAAAACTGTGAAAGCAGTTGTTCGGAGATACCCGTCGATCGTGAGTTCGAATCTCACCAGCCCCACCTTTTTTAATTTATAGTTTTGAAAGTAATCTTTCTAAATTAGTCCTCTTGAGTGTAACTTATTTTTATCCTTATATAGGACTTACGCGGTTGAACTGAGAAATCAATAGCATTAAACCTCTAACTGAATAAAATACCACCCCAGTCACAACGCCGATTATGCTTGATTTTGTACTTCAAGTGCGTAAGTCCTATTAGTTTTATCTTTATGAATTAGTCCTCTCGAGCGCAGCGAGAAGGACCCCGTGCTCCCGAAGCGGAACTCGGGAAGCGGAACTCGGGTAAGGAATATAGGCAGCAGGATTCAGAATATATAGAGTCAAATCCTGCTAACCTACCATAATTTTTCACTTCAATTTGTGCTGTTTTTTATCTTGATTTTCCGACGTGATCGAATATCCAAAAGATTCCGTGTTTTTCGGCATAATAGAAAGTTCCCACTTTCCTATTGCCCCTGGAACTGTATATGTTTCTACATAATGATTGTATGTGTTCTGATAGATTGTGTTGTTATCCAGCGCCCATGCCGGGAAATAGTATCCCCCAATGTTTACATTGTTGCTTTGGGTTATTTTTGTAGGGGATATGCGGACAGAATGGGAATTATATTTCAGTTTTAGTTTAAAAGACGGTTCTTCACTTTTAGGAGAAATACGCAATCCCATAGCCGGGTCGTAAGTATCAGCCGAAACTTCAATGGTTATCGGGGCAGTACTCGTAGTGTTGAAGATTTTCACGTACGGAACTGCAGGCTGTTGTATAGCCCTGAAGTTCATACCTATTTGCGGGGTGTATCCATCATTAGCTTTTCCATCAACATTCATTCCGATGTTCCCGCTGTACGATCCTGTCGCATTTTCCGGAACAGGCACCTTAATGGTCATGCTAATGATTTCACCTGCTTTTATAACTGAAGGGGCAGAGATCACTATTGCATCATCACTGAGAGCAAGTGTATTAGATGAACCATCATACATGTATCTGGCCACTTTAGGATCAATGGTGACGTCTTTGTCTGCCACATTTTTGATTTTTATCTTGTACTCATATTCCTGTCCTGCCTCAACGGTATCAGAGAGATAACCTGTCTGAAGCTCGATTTTCGGACTAGCCTGGACTGAGATATCAAGCCTCATTGAATTGACAGATTCTGTGGAGTCTGGCAGAAGATCATCTGTGAAGGCTATAGCTGTTTGATAGTACGCGCTTTCTGCATCCTCGGGGACATTTACTTCAACTGTAAATTCCTGTACTGCGCCTGGTTCTACTGTTGCGTTTGTTGGAGATATAGTGATCCAGCTTTCAATTATGTTGTTCCCACTGTTATACATAGACACTACTTTCGGTGTTATAACGAGTGTTTCATTACCTTCATTCTTGAAACTAACCGCGGATTTTTCGCCAGTTCCCGACATTAGATACATAGAAAGATAAGTCGGATTTATAGTATGTACTGTGACAGTTTCACCAGTTACATTGCCATCAGTTACATTTTCGTAAATTGATCCTGTTTCAAGGGTAGCATTTTCATAAGTTCCATTTTCGTAAGTAACATTACCGAAAATTAAATTTTCGTCAGACCCTTCCGTTTGAGCACACGCCGCCTGTATTAATGCCAGGCAAAGCAGCACCCCTAACAACCGGGGCATTACCTTTAATCTATTATTTTTGTTCATATTTCTGGCTCCATTCTTTTATCAAGAACACAACCTTTCTAACTAACCCGCCCAGGGTTTTCGAACACGTGCATGGTTACTGTATTACAGGGGGATTACATCGTTAAACTGAAAAATCAGCAGCATAAAACACACGACTGTCTAAACAATAATCGTTTGTGAGGGGGCACACAGGTGTTTATTATAAAGTTAGAAAGTGATCTTTAGAATACGCATCATACTATAAAATATTTATGAGTTGTACAAATCTTCGCATTTAGAAGAGGAACGGTTCAGAAAGAAAAAGGCTTAAAAATCCTGATGCAAAGCATTAATGCTTATATTCTCTTATTAAGGGAGGAACAAATTGCATTAATCTGAAGGTAACTCTAGAGGATCTGGACTCTTTAATCAAACATGAAAACAATTTAAAACAATAATTACTAAATATTTATCATGTTAATGAATTTAAACAGGAATATTTCACACAACCCCCAATGGTTAATACCTTCCAGATCCAATCTTCTTCTTAGCCACTCAATAGCAACCGAGGTTCTCACTTTGAGGCGAGAAAAAGAAAAGAGATTAAGGATAGATGGACTTCAGATGATACTGGGCAGAAACTAAAAATCTCATCCCTCAAGTTCTCCCTCAAGTTCTCCCTCAAGTTCTTTTTCTAAAAAAGCCTCCAACCTGTCCATACCTTCTTTTATATTTTCGAGGTTGTTGGCATAAGAAAAGCGCAGGTAACCTTCTGCCCCGTTTCCGAAGTCGATCCCTGGCGTAACTGCAACGCCAGCCTCGTTAAGGATGCGGCGGCTTAATTCAAGAGAGTCAGTGCCGTATTTGCGGGCATCGGCAAGGACATAGAAAGCTCCCATTGGTTCTTTGCGGACATCCAGACCCATTCCGAGGAGCCTTTTCAGCATATACTGGCGGCGTGTGTTGTAGATCTGGATCATCTCTGCAACGTGGTCCTGGGAGCCTTTCAGAGCTGCGATTCCTGCTTCCTGGACAAAGGAGTTGGCACAGATAAAAAAGTTCTGGTGGATTTTCTGGATCGCACGGACACATTCCGGGGGACAGATAATGTAGCCGAGCCTCCAGCCAGTCATCGCATACAGTTTGGAAAAGCCGTTCAGGACAAAAGCGTTATCCGTATATTCCAGGATAGTATGCTCTTCTCCGCTATAGATCAGGCCCTGGTAGATTTCATCCGAAACAATAGGAATTCCTCTTTCATCCGCTATTGCGGCAAGGCCCTGCAAACTTTCAGGAGACATCACATGTCCGCCGGGATTTGAAGGACTGTTGATCAGGATGGCTTTTGTATTGGAACTCAGGCACTGCCTTACTGTTTCCGGTTCCAGGGCAAACCCATTTGTCTCGTTCGTGTAGACATAAACAGGAGTTCCGCCCAGGTATTTCACAAAATTCGGATAGCAGGCGTAGTGAGGGTTCGACATGATTACTTCGTCCATTTTTTCAAGCAGGGCCATAAAAACAATCAGGAGGCCTGGGCTTGTTCCGGAAGTCACAATAACCTGATCCGGGCTCAGGTCGACTCCGAACTTCCGGTGATAAGACTCAACTATTGTCTCTCTGAGAGAAAGAAGTCCCTGGCTGTGAGTGTACTTTGTGGACCCCCGGCCAATAGCAGCGCAGGCGGCCTCACAGATATGAGGAGCCGTAGGAAAATCAGGCTCTCCGACCTCGAGATGGATTATGTGTCTCCCCTCAGCTTCCAGAGCCAGGGCACTTTCCAGCACTTCCATCACATAGAAAGGAGGGATATCTTCAGATTTTTTTGAGAGGATGCATTCGGAGTTTATCGAAAACATAAAAGACCTTCTGAAAATCAATTATTGTGAAACGGGATGAGGTAAAAGCAAGTAACATCGCTGAATCTATACTGAAACTGCGTACGCTTTCAATATTTAAATATTCTGTGGGAAAAAACAGAACCAGAATTGATAGGACAAAAAGAAAAAACTGATTCCTGGGATGAAACCAGTTTTATGAAGTATAGCAAACTCACGAATTAATTACACTTATAAAAACCAATTATAGTTTGAAAAGTAAACATTTACACTTAAATCACTACAGGTTTTATAACTACGAAAAACACAGAAGGGCACCGAAGAACCCAATCAAGACACTATAACCACGGAAAGCACAGAAATTTCTGTGCCCGTAACTCCTTTAGTCCGTGTTTTCCGTGCTTTCCGTGTGTTATCTTTTTGTTTGGGATTACAGGCAACTCGACAACTAACTGCAATTTCAAGTGTCAGCTACAGTTACTGTTCCTGTTGATATGTGTAAATATTTCCTGCCTTGACTATAATTTTAATTTTTTGGCATGATTTTTTCGAGAACCACTACATCCGGTTTATCCCATCCCTGATTCTCAAGTGTTTTTGCAAAATCTCGCTGGAAAACCTGGAACTTTTCAACGTTTTCAGGGACAATATTGAGGAAATCATAGTCCCCATAAGCCCCTGTGAAGAAGGAAGAAACCGTTTCTTCAAACTTTTCCTCTATCCTCTGCGGATACCAGAACCCGTTCTGTGAGAGCAAAACAAGATTCGGATCAGGGATAGGGAGATCATCCGAATAGGTATAAAACCCTATGAAAATCTCTTCCCCGTATTTTGCAAAAACCAGTTTCTTCTCAAACCCGGGTTTTTGAAGCTTAAGGAACCATTCGCCCTTTAAAAGATCATTGAGCTCAGTAATAACTTTGTGGGCTTTAAGTATCTCCTCGGCCATCTGCTGAATTTCCAGAATCATAGTCTTACGCTGCTCCTCAGGCATCTCCAAACAGGATTTACAGATTTCCCCTTCAGGAACGCCAGTATACCGGACGCGCACATCTTCGCCTGATTTTTTTGATTCTTCAGCCATTCCTACATACCCCTTTACCGTGTTGAATTTCTGTTACAATAGATCGTATCTCAATCTCAGGATAATCTACCGTAATTTAGCACCCCTATGGTATATAGGTCGTAATACCCATAAATGTTGGGTGCTTATCCCCGAACTGAGATTTCTGAGTCCAGACTTTTTTCAGGCATTGAACCTGCTTCTACTTCGACCAGGCCAGTTTCCCGGCTTTCTCCGGAGTCGGAACCCCTTGACTCGTTTTCGCAAGCAAGCCATCTGACTCCGAGATACACAAATGGAGTATCAAGGAGAGCAAACCCCACTTTAAGAGTCCAGAACGGCATAATCATCTGCAAGACGGCAACAACATCCAGCTCCGGAGTCAGCCGATAGAAAGCGAGAAACATAAACACAACGGAATCGAGCAGCTGGGAAACGATTGTTGAAAGATTATTCCCTGAGCCAGAGATGCCTACCATTTGTCTTCTGCTGCCGGAAATTGAAGAAGGGGGCAGGCCTGTACTTAAAGACACAAAAAGAAATGAAATACAGAGGGAAAGGAAACCGGCATGTACAAAAATCCTGGTAGCCCCTCTCCCTGAACTTCTTCTACTATATCCGTAATAAGAAAAGTAGGCGGATATCCGAGAAGCCCTACAAGAAGTTACGATACCGAAGATTTCAATCAGCTTACTTCCCAGGAGATTCACGAGGAGCAGGCAGCTGAGAAAAATCGTGAGTAAAATATATAGCTTGTAATCTATCGGTTTCACCGGTTCTCAGGATTTGATTTTGGGTTATGGATTGAATACAGAATTTGTAGATAGGGTTTGAACCTTTTTAGTGAAGGCTCATACATATCCAGAGGGAAAGCTGTTATAGTCAAGGAATTTCCGTGAGACAGAAAAATTACCTGAAACGTTCGACCCTTCTGAAGAGATTTTGAGGCGACCTGTCTACTTCGTCACAAATAATCCTGTGACGGACGGAATCGGGCAGAATGGAACACGTCTGATTGTCCGTACCCCGAAGCCCCCAGGTTTCATCCGTCAGCAGGAAATAGGAGTCTTCAAGCCTGACACCCTTTGCTTTCAGGGAGGAGATGACTGAGGGATCGGACAGATCTTTCCTTATCTCTTCTGCAGCTTTTACCTGAGTGCCTGGACCTCCCTTTTTTACGAGATAAAGCCTATCCCCTGAAAGGATTTTTTCCAGAGTACGGATCATAAGCCTGTAACAGGTTTTTTTGTTCGTGGATTTTTCGTCTACTTTCTCAAGATAAAAAACACTGCGCTCATTTCGGGCGATGTCGGAAAGGATATCTTCTCTCCGTGAAAAAGACTCCACCTCACAGGTAGGAATATTCAGGAAAAATACCGGAAATTTTTTAGATAAGCTGTCTGCAATTGCCTGATTTACCTTTTCCCGGGGAATATATTCAAAGTTAATGCCGGTCCCTGAAAACTTCTTTTCGATTTCCGGCCTTTCCTTCTGGAAAGCTTTTACGGCTTCAGTAGAATCGTTATAAATAATTATATCTCTGTTGCCTTCGGAAAAAATCCTGGCCAGAGTTACAGCGAAACTGAGGGCCGCAAGTTCACAGTCAAGGTTATTTTGAGGTACATCCGGAACCTTTGTTGTAGACTGGTGTATCTGTTTGCCGTCCCGAAGCACAGTACAGCCGATATAAGAGTCCTCGCCCTCATTGTAGGAAGAGTCACAGTAGACTTCAAACATGCTTATTTTCACCTTTTTAGTAAGAAATATTCTATCGCAAACTGCTTTTAGAGATATAGACCGAGCTTATAGACAGCAATATGATAAGGCGACGAATCAATAATTATGACTATTGATAAAGTATGATATTAGAAATATATTGTGCATAAGTAAAATAAAAAGAGTTCTCGATTTCCATCACACGTATAAAAGAAAGTAAGAATTGAAAAATGCAGAGAAAAGAGAAAACAAGTAGGAGAAAAAACGAAAAAAGAAAAACGAAAAAACGAAGAGAATATGAAAAAAGTGGAAAAGCAGGAGAAATAAGAAAAAGCAACCGAAGGAAGGTGGAAAAGGGAAAGGAAAAGGGAAAGGAAAAAGAAGAAGAAAAAGAAAGGAGAAAAAAAGAAAAAAGAAAGAAAACGAAAAGGAAAAAAATTAAAATCAGATGATGATTGAAGCTGTCCTTTCGTCCTTTTCTTCATCGAAGTCAGTGACAAGGGCTTCAGTTGTAAGTACCATGCCTGCAATTGAGGCAGCGTTCTGAAGGCCGCTTCTGACTACTTTTGTAGGGTCGATAACGCCTGCTTCGAAAAGGTCTTCAAAAATATCTTTCTTTGCATTGTACCCGAAGAACTCATTTGATTCGGCCCTGATGGTTGCAACAACTTCAGCGCCTTCCCTGCCTGCATTTGTAGCGATCTGGCGTACTGGCTCCTCGATAGCCCTCTGGACGATCTTTAAACCTACCTGCCTGTCGCCTTCAAGCTTCAGGGAATCGAGGACGGCAGCTGCACGGAAAAGACTTACTCCGCCCCCGGTAACCACGCCTTCTTCAACTGCGGCTTTTGTGGCATTGAGAGCATCGTCAATTCTCATTTTCTTCTCCTTCAGCTCGGTTTCGGTTGCAGCTCCCACTTTGATTACTGCGACGCCGCCTCCTAACTTTGCCTGGCGCTTTTTGAGTTCGGTCTTCCTGTAATCAGCCTCGGCAATGTTAACCTGGGCTTCTATGATCCGGACCCTTTCATCGATCTTTGCTTTGTCACCCCTGCCTTCTACAATGATGGTCTTATGGTTGTCAACTGTGACTTTTCTGGCACTTCCGAGCATGTAGTCATCGAATTCCTCAAGCTTCATGCCCTTTTCTTCAGTGATCACCTGGCCGCCAGTCAGGACTGCAATATCTTCAAGCATCTCCTTCCTCTCATTTCCGAATCCCGGAGCTTTGACAGCACATACCCTCAGGGCTCCGCGGATAATATTCAGGATCAGGGCTGCCTGAGCATCCCCATCGACATCCTCGGCAATGATAAGGAGGGAACGACCTTCAGAGGCGACTTTTTCAAGCACTGGGACAATCTGCTTCATACTGTTGATTTTCTTGTCCGTGATAAGGATATAGGGATCGTCGAACTCGCAGATCATCTTCTCGGTATCAGTTGCCATATAGGGAGAAACAAAACCGCGGTCGAACTGCATTCCTTCTACAACGTCCAGGCTTGTTTCCATTGTTTTGGAATCCTCAACAGTGATTACCCCATTGTAGCCGACTTTTTCCATAGCATCTGCGATCAGGTTGCCTATTTCCTCATCGTTGTTTGCAGAAATGGTAGCAACCTGTACGATGTTTTCTTTGCCTTTTACCTCAACACTCTTACTCTTGAGGTAGCTCACAACCTTTTCTGTTGCAATCTCGATGCCTTTCTTGACATCAATAGGGTTTGCTCCGGCACTGATATTTTTAAGGCCTTCCCGGATCATGCTCTGAGCGAGGAGGGTTGCAGTAGTTGTCCCGTCCCCGGTGTTATCCTGGGTTTTGGATGCAACTTCCTTGACAAGTTTAGCCCCCATATTTTCGAACTTGTCGTGAAGCTCTATTTCTTTTGCAATGGTTACCCCATCATTTGTGACCACAGGTTTTGTGCTTTTGTCCAGCACTACATAACGGCCTTTAGGTCCGAGAGTTATCTTGACGGTGTTCGCAACTTTATCCACGCCATTTAAGAGCGCCTTTCTGGCACTTTCGTCAAACATTATTTGCTTTGAAACCATCCATATTCACCTTGATTGATATCAGATATTTTCCTGGATTAAGTCTGAGTTTACTTCCACTATTATATTATTAAGAACAGACTGAATTCAACATTTTTCGTCCACAATTGTTGCCAGGATATCCTTAAAATCGACAAAAACATACTTTTCGTCATCTAATTCGATCTCATCGGCCTGATATCCCCCGTAAATCACACGGTCGCCTTTTTTCAGGGGCAGTTCCTTCCCGTCTTCAAAAGTCCCCACGGCTATTACAATTCCTTCCTTTTTATCCTGCCTTGCAGATTCAGGGATGTAGATCCCACCTTTTGTCACTTCTTCTTTCTGCTGGTGTTTGAGTAATACTCGTTCGCCAATAGGTCTGATAATCACTATTTTATTCCTCCCTATGCACAAGTGATCCTGCATTAGCTGAACATTAAATGGTAGTTATAGTCAATATAGGATTGATGAACGTATTGAGCTGTGAAACGCCCAACTATCTGCATATAATGCAAAACTTCTATTTAAAAATTACCAGGATAAATGAATATGATGACTAAAAAATGGAAATGATATCTACAAATCTGAAGAAAATATATATATGTGAAACTCCAAAATATTACCCAGATGGTTCAGGAGATCATTTTAAGGAACATTGAAAAACCGCATATAAAAAACCTGGAAGAGGACCTTTTATGGTTCTGTGATAGCTTCGGTTTTTCTTCGGGCAGGGACACCGAAAATACAGCTACCAGGATAATTTTTAGCCTGCTTGATAAACTCTCAAACGACGAGGCAACTTCTTCAGAAGCCCTTGCTGGAGACCTTGAGATAAAAATATCAAGAGTTAACCACCATCTCAGGAACCTCAACGATTCGGGCCTCCTTTACAGGAAAAAACGCCTTATATACCTGCGGGGGGGCAGCTTGAAAGCTGCAGTAGGAGAAATGCGAAAGGATTCGGAAAGGATTTTTGATGAACTCGAAAACATAGCTGAAGAAATAGATTCCATGATAGGGATTAAAAACCGATAAAAGAAAAAGTTAAGAAAAAAGTTCGAGAAAAAAGGCAAATGAACTCGGACCGGAAAGGAATTTAATAATAAGCCCATTTATTTTCCAGCCGTGAGTAAAGTCTCCATAGTCCGCTGCCCTGATTATTCTGACACAAAAAGAGCAATAGCAGAAGCTCTGGACCTGCTCGGAGGCCTTGAAAACGTAATCCATTCAGGAGACCGCGTACTTCTGAAACCAAATATTCTTGCAGCCAGCCCTCCAGAGAGTGCAGCAACCACTCATCCCTCCATAGTAGCCTCGATGTGCGAGTTCGTGCTTCAGGCAGGAGGAAAGCCTGTAGTCGGAGACGGAGCTGGAATCTCAAGGCCAGGAACCACCTCAAAAGCCCTGAAAACTTCAGGCATAGAGGAATCTGCCCGAAAGGCCGGGGCCCAGGTAGTAAATTTCGAAACTGCGGGCTTTACCCTGGTAGATATTCCTGACCCCCTGCAATTCCGCAAATTATACATTGCAAATCCTGTCCTTGAAGCCGATGTAGTGATATCTCTTCCAAAATTGAAAACTCATGAACTTACCTATTACACAGGCGCGGTCAAGAACTTTTTCGGGGCCCTTCCCCTGAAATGCCGCAAAGAAATGCATCTTCTTGGAAAAAGAGACCTTTTTGGGGAAGCTGTTGCAGACGTATACTCTGCTATCAGGCCCGCCTTTGCAGTCATGGATGGGGTTATGGGCATGGAAGGAAATGGACCTTCTCATGGAAAGCCTGTAAATTCCGGTGTAATCCTGGCAAGCCCGGATTGTGTTTCCCTGGATATCGTTGCTGCGGAACTGATTGGCTTTGATCCCTTGAGGATACCCACAACTGCAGGCGCCATCAAAAAAGGCTTCGGAAACCAGTGTCCGGTTGTGGTCGGAACGCCTTTGAAAGAAGTCAAAATGAAATTCAAACAATCCAGCGGAGGAGTCAGCACAGCTCCTACTTTTCTGACCCGCAGCCTCGGCAAATATTATAACATTTATCCCAGGATCAACAGGAAAAAATGTACCCGCTGCGGAGCTTGCTATTTGAACTGCTCCCCCCATGCTGTGGAACGGCTTGAAGACGGAAGCTTCAGGATCAATCGCGAGAAGTGTATTTTATGTTACTGCTGTCGCGAACTCTGCCCCAATAATGCGGTAGAAATTAAAAAATCGCTACTTGCAACTCTTTTGACAGAAAAAGAAAAATTATTTCGTAAAGCATAACCAGTAAAAATTAAAAGTCCTGAAGAGACTCTAAGCTCTGGGAGACATGACAGCAGGTCTCCCGAGTATATTTAAAGTTTCCTTTCTATTTTCTCTCTCGTTGTCTCTGTCTGCCCCGGCACCTCTACCTGCCATTAAGGCTGGTATCCACAGTAACTGTACATGCAAGAAAGCCACTCACGGTCAGTCGTAAGCCAGTGATCCTTATCAAAGCCTTCTGCCTTTTCCAGGATTCCTTGCTAATATTAAGGGCGAAAACGTACTCATGCGGCCTCACTGGAAGAGCTTCCCCGGGGATAGCAAACAGTTTATTTCCAATATCCGGGAATCCTCCAAAAGAGAGTACTGAATATGCGACTCTCCCATCTTCGGGATCGATCATTAACTCTTCAATCTTCCCAGGGTGCTCTCCAGCAATATTGATGACCTTGTCTCCTTGTATCGTACTTGCTGCAAAAAATAATGAAATATTTTAGGGGCACCGATGAGAAAAGCCCACCGATACTGAAAGAAAAGAAAAGCCGCCAATTCAGTTATAACTTTTTCCTTTTTATCTTTTTGCAAGATCTTTTAACCCAGAACGCCGAAAATAGGTATCAAAAGGATTTTTCAGATAATATTTTTGCAATCGGATCTTTGAAGGTGGTAAGATGTTTCATACGTATATAGATACCGAATACGCTCCGGAAAAATGCTCTCTTTGTAGCGGAACCGGACATGCTGAAAGTGGAACTTGTGAAGCTTGCGGAGGGCAGGGAGATGTGCTCGTTGCCCAGCCTGCAATAACATGTCCTCTCTGCAATGGGGCCGGATGCCTGGAAATAGGGACTTGCAGGGCCTGTGGAGGAAGTGGTTGGGCTCTTCTCTGAAAAAAAGATATTTCCAGAAATTATACATGCCGAAAAACGATTTATAGGGAATCTGCCCTGAATTCTCCGGAAAATTCTCTTTTTTGCCTTGCCAGAACTTCCTCCTTTTTCTCTTTTGGCAGGCAATCAAAGCAGGTCTCATAGTTTAAGGACTTATATTTATTCCTGCATACAGGGCAGAGATTCATACCCCTGAGGCTTGCAAAATGACAGCGTTTGCAAAGTGCAATTGCGTTTGTCAGAGACTCGCATTCTTCCCCTGCTTTTTTAATCTCTTCTTCAATCAGCTCTTTAATTCCGCTTTCTTCAAGCCATTCATGATAAAGCTTTTTGAAGTTTCCTTCTCCTGAGTCTTCTACAAGCACTTCAATACACTGTTCTTCAAGGTCAGTATGGTCAGGCTCGGTTTTATGCACTGTCGAGGCTTTATGCCAGGCAGGGTGGCTTTTATGACGGTGCTTGCCAGTTGACATGCAATCAAATTTCTGGTATTTTTCCCTATAAACTTCCCTGAACCTGGCATATGCAGCACTATAAATCTCGGAGCTGACGTGTGCCGGAGAAAAAGCCCTGGGAGTATGGATGCACAGGGAATCGGAAGACCCGCACCACGCACAGGTTTTGCCTTTGAGAAACTCGGCCCTTTTTTCTTTCCATTCCTTTGTGTTGCGTTTCATATAGTTACCTTTAGGAGAACTTATTCAAATGAGGGCGCGAAAAAAGAGTTCAGCAGGATATATCTGAATTATACTGGTGACCTGAAATTAAATAATTATGCCCATGAGAGTAGAGAACAATTAAGAAGTCCCAAAAAAGAATTCATATACCTCAGCAGGAACAAAAAAACAAACTGAGTAAAGACACAATAATACACAAAAGGCCGGATTCGGTCGTTGGGTGAGTTATTGAAAACCATAATCATGAGAATCCCTTTTCATTTTCCGCAAATACGGGGGGACATACTCGTTTTTAACTTAAGATGAATTTAACAAGATATTACTCTCCGCTACAAAACAGGCAAGTCACCTGAAAATAGAATAATATTTTTAAAGTTTTGCTTTCACCTGGCCTCTATTGTATCAAAATCGCAATTATATAATAGTTTAAACTTAAATTTATAATCTATATATTTAAAGCTTTGAAAATATATACTATAAATTAACAGAGCTTATCTTATCAATTAATCCAGTTCAATATGGGGGTTGAAGGGGCTAATGGCACTTTTTAAAGATAGAGTCGATGCAGGAAGAAAGCTGGCAAAAGAACTTTCAAAGTATGCAAACCGTCCAGATGTACTTATACTGGCGCTTCCGCGTGGTGGGGTCCCGGTAGCTTTTGAAGTTGCAAAGGAACTGAATGTAAAAATGGATGTTTTTATAGTGCGGAAGTTAGGAGTACCCGGAAATGAAGAGCTGGCAATGGGAGCGATTGCCTCTGACAATATCCGGGTGTTGAATGAAGATGTGGTCAGGTCTTTTCAGATACCCGAAAGGGTAATTGATACGGTAGCTGCGAATGAGCTCAGGGAACTTGAACGCAGGGAACGCACTTATCGTGGGAATAGGCCCAAACCGCAAATAAGCGGCTCGACTGTAATTTTGATAGATGACGGGCTTGCGACAGGCGCAACAATGCGTGCAGCGGCTGCTGCCCTTAAAACTAAAAACCCGGCTAAAATAGTGGTTGCAGTTCCTACGGCTGCACCTGATACATGCAGGTTCTTTGAAAAAGAGGTCGATGAAGTAATATGTGTTGCTACACCTGAACCGTTCTATGGGGTCGGAGCCTGGTATGGGAATTTCAGTCAAACTGCCGACGAAGAAGTCTGTGAACTGCTGGATAAGGCAAGGAGCCTTCCGGCGAAGTAAGAGGCAAACCTGATGTTTACTCACTTGCAGACCTGTGGTTTATAATAAAGTCTTTTGGGGGGTTAATATGAGCGAATCACCGGATACGGGTAAAAGGAATGCAGGAGTCCGCATTCCAAGTGGCTCAATTTATCTTGATGGAAACCTGGATATTCCTGAAGAAGCAAAGGGAATTGTCGTTTTTGTGCACGGGAGCGGAAGCAGCCGCCATAGCCCACGCAACCAGTACGTTGCACAGGAACTTCAGAGAAATGGGCTTGCAACCCTTTTATTTGATCTCCTGACAGTAGAAGAAGAGAGAATCGACATGATAACACGCGATCTCCGTTTTGATATTAACATGCTTTCAAAGCGGCTTATTGATACAACAAGATGGCTTTTAGATAGGCAGGATACTAAAAAACTTAATCTTGGTTACTTTGGGGCAAGTACAGGTGCTGCAGCCGCACTCATAGCTGCAGGAGAACAGTCTGATACCGTAAAAGCAGTGGTTTCCAGAGGAGGACGGCCTGACCTTGCTGAAAGTGCATTGATGTATGTAAAGGCACCGACGTTGTTTATTGTAGGCGGAAGAGACACTCAGGTAATCGACCTGAACCGGTGGGCTTTAGACAGAATGGTTATAATGGAAAAAGAATTGAAGATTGTTCCGGGCGCCACCCATCTTTTTGAAGAGCAGGGAGCGTTAGAAGAAGTTGCCCGTTTAGCCGGTGACTGGTTTAAAAGATATCTACTGGAGGAAAGATAACAAGCTAATAAATATTCATATTTACAATATTTTTTTACTATTGTCTAAAATAAGGGACGAAAAGTAAAAACTGGCAGAAAAAAGCCTATAAATTTACCTGAAATTTTTACTTTTTTATTTTTACTTTTTTATTTTTACTTTAATTTCCCAGAGCTGCTAGACCGGTATGAATCTCTTTCCACGATTCCTATTTACTGTTGATCTTAAAAATAAAAAAAAGGAATAAAATTTAAGCAACCAGGGTTGGAAGGTTCTAATAGCTGTAAAGTTATCACTTCTCCGGTATGCTTCTTACCATCAATTTAAATCTCATTCTTGAATTTAATAATAAACTTCGTGCCCTTCCCCTTTTCCAGATCGAGGCTGCCATCTATCTGATCTACAAGGGCATTTACAAGCTGCAAACCCAGCGTTTCCGAGTTCCTGAAATCGAATCCTTCTGGAAATCCTCTTCCGTTATCTTCAAAAATAAGCTTGTAGTTTTCATTTTCCTCGCGAATTTTTGCGAGACTTTCAGAGAGAATTTTGCCTCGGGCTTTGTTTTCATTTGCTTCTTCCGCGGATTTTTCTCTGGTCAGGGATATATTGATTTCTCCGCCGGCTCCTGCTGGAAAAGCATATTTGAAAGAGTTTGTAAACAGTTCATTTATTAGGATGCCCAGAGAAACGGCAGTATCAACCCCAAGGAAAACGCTGCTGACATCGAGATTTACCCGGATTTTGCCATTTTCAGTATCGTATGATTTGAGAAGATCTGTTATCAGTTTACGAAGATAGGACGAAAAATCAAGGGAGTCCAGTTTTCCGGATTCGTAAAGTTCCTGGTGTATAAGAGACATCGATAAAATGCGGCTTTCACTTTCCTTAAAAGCTTCAATGACTTTTCGGTCACTGAACTTTTCGGCTTGAAGATCAAGCAAAGACGAAACTATCTGCAGGTTGTTTTTAATTCTATGGTTGATCTCTTTCTTCCGCAGCTGCTCGACTTTCGTCTTTTCCGTAATATCCCTGAACATTTCCAGGACCCCTATAATCTTTCCATCCTCCTCGGTTACCGGGATTGCCTGGACAAACCAGGTCCTGCCGTCTTTTGCGGTAAATTCCCCTGACTTTTTATTGCCTGTTACAAAGATCTGCTCAAGCTGAAGGTAATCGGATAACGGGCCGCTTGTTCCCGAAGTAGCTTTAAGGCATACGCCCGCTGCTTTTTCAAGGCTTATCTGCAGATATTCAAGGGCAGCCTTGTTTGCCCAGATGATATTAAGCTGGGGGTTTACGAAAAAAACAAGTTCGTTCAGACAGTCGAGCAGAACTTTCTTTTCCCGTTCCTGTGCTTTTAATTCCTGTTCTGCAAGATCGATTTCATTTAACATCCCGTTTATTTCCCTTGAAAGGCGGTAAAGTTCATCATTATCTTTAAGAGATAATCTTTTGGAAAGGTCTTTTTCCGACCGGACCCGTGTAACGAAATTGTCAATTCCTCTCAACCTTGAAATGAATAGCCTGTCAAGCACAAATTTAACTCCAACCCCGGTCATAAGGCCGGTTAGCAAAAGGAAGAAATACATATTATTCAGGGTTTTCTCGCCATGCAAATAGAGTTCTCTCGGAAAGTCCGCTCTCATAATAAGGGCAGGCTTGCCTGAAGTGTCATTCAATTCAAAATAACCTGCTATTTTATCTTCGCTAAGGGGCTCGACCACAGGCCTTCCAGCATGCCCGGAAAATGTAGGAAGTTTTTCCTGAAAATCAGGAGGCATATCTCTATCGACCCTGTACATCACAAGGGAAGAGCGGGTAACCTCTTTGAAAGAGTCGAGAAGAGTGCTGTCAAAGTATCTCCCGAAAATCAGGGTGCCCTTTACAGGCCCCTGGTACTTTGTCGTCAGGATGGGATGGCAGGCAATAAACATGGGGTCCTGATCGAGCAAAACAAAACCGCTTATGTTGCCGTCTTTAGATTTTGTGAGAAGAGTACCGTCTTCCACCATTTTGAGAAGCTCTTCAGGAACCGGCCTTTCCATTGCAGTATTAACATCTATCGATTTTGCGTAGATAAGAGATCCGGAATCATTTACAAAAAGCATAATGTCAACGTTGATTCCGGCAAGCGTCTGGTTCTGAAGGTTTACATCTATGTACTGCTGGTTTCTATCGTCAATGAACTGGTAGGTATCATTCCAGCAGGCCCAATCCTGGACTATATAATCAAGATACCCCTGCTGTGTAGAAACGGCATTCTGTACCCTCCCAACATTATCCAATGTGCCCGCCTGTTCAAGCTCCAAAAAGTTTGAAAGCTGCATATTATGGGAAAACGTAAATGCAGCAATAAGAATTGCAAAAATTAAAATGGTTATTATAAAAACCTTTTTACTAATATCTATTCTGGACACCCCACAGATTATAGATAAAAGAAAATTCAAGATTAACAATCTATAAAGGAAGAACACTATATAAAATTTAGGATATATATAAAATAAATTAAGAAGAGGAATCCGTTTTTCCCAATTTCAGGCACAAGCTCCGGCAAAAGATAGATAAACTCAAAAATTATCGCTAGTAACTAAATTTTACTCCCTAAAGATTCAACAACGAAAGGTATTGTAGGATGCTCATACAGCAGCCAGAATGTATTTTAAAATAAAAAAAGTAAGAGTTCCGGGCACAACGGATTAAAAAAAGGAGAATAATTATGAAGCTGCAGCTTCAGATAGATCGGCTGCTAAGCAGAATTATTGATTTCGAACAGAAGAGAATACCGTGGATCTACAGAAATCGAGAACTATGTATTCAATAAACCTCTTTCCTTAAATCTCATAAAAAGAAACATGAAGAAGTTATGTTTTCAAGCCAATATTAGCTTTGAAGCAAACTCAACAAGGAGCATGAAAAAAATAGGGCAAAAGAACAGTAATAAAAATACGAGAAATAGACCAGAGGCACTGCATCCGTTTACTGTATCCCCCAATACAGTCTCTCCGAATATTATGCTCCGCCAAGCACATCGATTCGAAGAAGGATCAGTTGCCTCCAGGAGATTCTTTTATTTATGTGGTAGAATACCTAATTTCACTTCCCAACTCCATAATATAATAAGAACATAAATTATTTTAAATTAATTATACAAAAAATTCTTTTTAAGCAAAAAATAGTTTGGCATAAAAAATTTTAAAGTTGGCATACCGCGGTATATGAAATGAAAGTAAAGAGTTCAATTCCCCTTTTCTCCCTTCTCCGAGAACTCCTTTTGCCCCTCATTGCTCCTGACTCCAGAGCAGTCTGACTCTTGGTGAATAACCCATACTCGCCATTTCAAAAATATCAATCTACTGTCAACCCTCCTTATCAGATATTTGTTACGTGCAGGATATACCCCGTATTCGGAGCTGCACCCATAATACATTCATAAGAAGCTGTTGGAGGAGTATTTGAAGAATAGCCTGTGTATATTCCGACTGATGTGTAATGGCTCGCAAGTTCCTTATATTCTGTCATGAGTGTATCCTGGGTAGCTCTCTCGCCATCGTACAGTATGACAATATCTTCCGTGTCATCAGGGAAGTAGTATAATCTTAAAAATATGGTAACTATTCAGCCTACCAAAATTAGTTGGTTGATATTGATTTTAAAAAACAGAGAAGTCTGATTACTAACTGGTAAAAAATGAAAAAACGTAATCAATAGCCAACAATTAAATAAAATCAATTCAGAGAAATTTGCCCATCGGATTTTGTAAAGATGGCTATCGAGGTTGTTTTGCGTGAGCTGAATAGTTACGATTATAAAGCAATATATACTTTTTCCCAAATATTTCTCAAAATTCCATATTACGTACTCGTAATACTTTTTTCCGAACTATCTAATCAGGTAGGGTTATATCGAATTCTCCAATCAAGTCGGCTCTATACGGGTTTTCAAAATACTTATTACGTCTGCGTAATATTTTTGAACCTATCCAATTCGGTTCTCTGCGATTTATGTGGGGCGGATACGTTATGCAGAGTCTCCACTCTTCAATATCGCTGTTCTAGTGATGGTTGTTGGAGGGGCCGGATATAAGAAGCTTTAGCTTCCATAAATCAAAATTTGTAATGGATGTTATTATGTGTCAGAAGGCTCCCATGCCAATGGCTGAGAAATTGACTTTAATGGTATTGCTTCTGTCAGCATCCTGCGGGTCTGTGCCTTTATGTCCGAAGATGAGGCTGGACGCCGTTAGAGTCTCCGCCTGCATTTCTGTAGAGTTATTCTGCAGGGAGAAAAAATGAGTGCCCGAAGTTCATTTTATGTACTCCGAACCCGCTCTTTTGTTGGTTATTATGTTATTCTTAAGCACATAACCTGAACCAGACTGTGCTTAAGAATAGACATTCTTCTTTGCAATGCTAGCTTATGGGATCAAGCGATCACATTATCATGAATGTTTACATTAGATTCTTTTGTATTCACGTGTGCTATTGCAGGACCAGCTAAATCATGGAAATTGTTGCCATAAACTTCTATGTTTTTAACAGTTCCTTCTAATTCTAAGCCTGCATATCCACCGCCAGATGTAGTACAGTCGTTATTTGCAAACACTCCATCGGTAACAGTATAGAATCGACAGGATGAATTAGTCCGGTTAATAAATTTACAATTCTTAACTGTAATGCCATTTACATTATAGGCATATACACCATCATGCCCACATTTGTTTACAGTTACTGTATCTATCATTACATTGCTAGATTTTGAAATGAGCATGGCATCGTTACATCCATTCTTGAATGTAACATTCCGAATTGTTAACCCATTGCAACCTATTAAAGTTGCCATATTATAACAGGAAGTTCCAAGCTTGACACTAGGATAATAGTCGCTCTGACTACCATCAACAGTTAAGCTTCTTATTGTAACATCGGTTGCAGAATCGCCTTTAATCATAAGCATAGCTTTTTCGTTTGCAATACTAACCTTGCGCCCACCCCAGACAGATAATCCTGAGGCAAGTTTAATTGTTGTACCGGAATCTCCTTCAAGGATTGTGTTGCTGCCTATCAGAAGAGAATCGCCTATAACATATGTGAATGGGCCTTTAAGGTGGACAGTTGTGCCTGGATTCTTTGCTGCATAATCAAGGGCCTGATTAATCTGGACGTGATCGTCTTTTCCATCACAGTTGAAGTCTCCGCTTCCATCTCCGGCAACAGTTACTGTTTGTGTGTCCTGACCGCCTAATACAGCCGGTACGGTTGTTAAAATAAGGCATGTTACCAGGAATAGGGTTCCTAGTTGTCTTTTTAGCATCGTATCACCTTTGGGTTGGGTTTTTATAGGGGATTAGGTAAACTAAAAATTTATAGGGTAATAGTATACTTTTCCCCAAATAATTCTCAAAATTCCTTATTACGTATTCGTAATACTTTTTTCCGAACTATCTAATCAAGTCGGCTCTATACCGAATATCTAATTAGTCGGCTCTATACGGTAATTCAAAAATCTATATTACGTCTTTGTAATATTTTTGAACCTATCCAATTCGGTTCTCTGCGATTTATGTGGGGCGGACACGTTGCACACAGAGTCTCCACTCTCCAATCACTCTCTAGGGACTGTCATTGGAGGTGGCCGGACATGAGAAGCTTTGGCTTCTACCAATCAAAATCTGTTACTGACCACAGGACGTTATTTCCTCTGGTCAATACCTCCTGTTTTAATTAATCACGGCCTTTAGCCAGTTCAACTCTGTTTTTAAGAAGTTTTCATTCATCTATCATTGAATTCCTGAGTTGACATCCAAGGTTTATGCGATCCTATTATAAAATATTTTTGGTATTTTAATAATGAAATTTATACAGTACACGTTTATTTTAGATTGTCACGGGTTTTTGGGGGTATGAAAAAACAGGATTTTGAGCAATTATTGTGTGAATTGAGAGAATTCGAATTATGGATTGAAAATTTTTTCAGTCTACGCTTCACGTTTTTCTATATGAGAAGAAGTTTAGAATCTACAACGAAATTCTTTTCACTTACAACCTCATATCCGTATTCATGGACGGTTTGAAAAATACTATATAGAAAAAATTTTTCTTGACCAGCTTGGTTGGCGGATAAAGAATCGAATAGAATACAAAAGTTAGTAGAAATTAGAAGGTGTGTGGTACAGATATTGGGGAAATTTTACGTAAGAAGAAACTTCCGGATTGGGAATTACTAAAAGAATATGTTATGAGTGACAAAATAAGGGGGTGAGAAAGGTTACGAAGAATTACATTATAAATATAGTACAGCATGCCCTCAAAATTAAGTGGTGACGAAAAATTGAATTGGAGATAATGGTTGTATTTTTACTTCCATAATAACCTGATTCAGTCCACTTGAATTATCGGAAAAAATACAGAAAAATATTCAAAAAGAGCTTATTGGATTATTTACGCGACTTAGAGAGTTAATCTGAGATAAATATACGTAGCTAACTTCTGAGAGAGTCTACTAAAAATTTAGACAGACCATCATGGAATCCGGTGGTCATTTATCAATATGTGCAGATAGGGCTGAAATTGCAAGACCATTTTTTTCCGTTCATTTATCTTCTCCTTGCCTTAGTCTCTTCACCCTCATTGATACCTGTTTTACTCCTTTACCTTCTTCTCCAGAAGCCCATAAACTGCAGGACTTTGAATTACTTCTCCTCTGGCATTATAGCGGGAACCGTGACAGGGGCAGTCCCAGGTTTTCTCAGCATCATTCCAGGAGACAAAGCATCCCATGTGCCTGCAGGCAGGATTAAAGGTATAAAGTACACCCTGCGGGTCCCGGTATACTGCCACCTTTTCCCCTCCTTTTTCAATAACAATGCCCTGACCGGGTTCAATTCTGGAGATCTCTTCCTGGACAGCGAATGGGGATACCTGTTTGGATCTTGAAGGATCGTATACCTCAGTCCAGGGATTACCCCTGCCAAGAATCGTATCCGTGAGAATCATTGCTGCAGCAGTGCCTGTCGTCATGCCCCACTTCTGGAATCCGGTTGCCACATAGGAGTGCTCACTGTCCGGAGTAAGCTTGCCGATAAGTGGTACGTTATCGTCAGACATGACGTCCTCAGTCGACCAACGGTAATCGATAGACCGTACTTTATAAATCGATCTGGCCCAATCCTCAAGATGCCTGTAGTGCTCATGTGCTGAATTTCCATGCCCTGTCGGATGCCCGCTGCCAGCTGCAAGTACCAGTTCACCTCCGTCTGCAGGCTGGGAGCGCAGGGACCGTGCCGGCTCCTCGGCATTAATAAACATCCCATCCGGGAATGTCTCTTCAATACGCATTCCAAGCACATATGACATTGATTGGTACAGTTTTTTGAATAACTCTCCAGGCTTATCTACAATCGGGAAATGCGTTGCCTGAATGACATTTTCTGCTCTTACGGTTCCCCTATCAGTTTTTATAACCACGGGCTCCCCTCCTTCTATTCCCAGTGCCCTTGTTTTTTCAAAGATATGGCAACCATTATCCTGAATTTTTCTGGCAAGGGCACACAGGTATTTTCGAGGATGAAACTGGGCCTGGTGGCTAAAGCGGACTGAACCGTACGTTTCAAAAGGTAACGGCAGGTTGCCTTCAAACGAGGCTGGAAGCCCCAGGCTTCTGGCTGCCCGAACTTCATCCAGAATCCTCTGTGCAGAATCTTCAGAACTTGCATAGACATATGCTGGCTTGTGAGCAAAGTCGCAGGATATGTCCCATGAGCGAACTATATACTCAATCTTCTCGATTGCCGCCTGGTTAGATTCGGCGTACTGTTTCGCCTGTCCTCTTCCTAATTCCGAGATCAGTCTGTTATAGATCAGGTTATGCTGGGATGTGATTTTTGCAGTCGTATAGCCGGTAACCCCTTTTATGATCCTGTCTGCCTCGATCACTGCGACGGATACTCCTGCTTCCTTTAAAAGGAAAGCCGAGGTGATTCCGACTATTCCACCCCCAATTATCGCCACGTCAACGCGAATGTCCCCTGGAAGAACAGGATAATTTGATTCAGGGGTGGTTGCTAGCCAGTATGATTCTGCCCTGCCAGGCAGAGTATAACCAGTTTCCTTCCGGTTTGCCATATCTTTCACCACAAAAATCTGCAGGGGTTCCCGCACGCCTGAGTCTTTTCTCGTGGGCGTGCCCGTCAAGAAGGCAATTGCCAGATTCCACTCACGTTTCGCACAACCCCTTATTCACGATTCTCCCACGTATCTATTTTCAAAGATTTCCCGTGTCTATTCTCAAATAGATACCATAAAATTATCTAATTAACCATTATAAAAATCAATAGTAATATTAACTCAGGAATTATTAGTGTAAGCAGGTTAATTAAAACAAGAATTGGAACAGAAAATCAGGAACAGGGAAAAATTATCGACCTTTGAACAAATTTTCCAAACCAGAGGTTTTTGGGGAGAATTGACAACACAGCTCACTTTTAAAAGCGGTTGCTGCAAGTTTCAACGAAAACACGAATGAGAATACATACCAGGTCCACGGCCATAGAAATCCCGAGGGTCTCCCTGTTGAAAACGGCAGGACATTTAATTTGTGCTCTGGAACTGAAAAAAGGAGGGTTCCTGAGAATTGTCATCCTTGACAGAGACGGGTCCTATGGTCAGGAGATCAAAATGCGCGAGTCCAACACAGAGATATAACCGGCCCAAGTTACCAGCTCAAACTGCTTTTGAGCAGTCCGAATAGTTGCAAAGATTAAAAGATTTAAAATTTCAAAGATTCCAGATAAAAAATAGGGAGCCTTCCTGAGATAAAAAGGTAAAATCTCCCTGAGATGAAAAATATAAGCTAAATTTCAAGTCAGGGAATTTTCCAGGGCCTTTATAAATGGAAAATTTAAGCTGGAGATTAGATCACGAATGCGGTTTTCTTGAAAGATGCAATATCTTTCTGTAGGGTCTATCTCCAGTAAAGAGCGAATTTAAGGGCATGTCCCTGCACGAATTCAAGCAGGAGCTTCTTTGCTCATGATATAAGCGATCATTTCAGGATTGAGTTTGCTTTCCCTTGAAACCTTTGTCTCGATATCCTCACTGGATTTACCTTCAGTTTTCATCTCCTTTATCTTATCAATCACTGAGGATGGAATATTGTAGTATTCGTTAATGTCTTTCCTGTGGCCCCAGACATCTCCTTCGATAAGCTGGATTTTCTGCATCTCAAGGAACATTTCTATGGATTTTGAGACCGTACTCATATAAGATTTAGGTAACTGAATTACATCGATTTTCGGACAGGTTTCAACCAGTGAAAAGACATCCTTGTTCGATGGTCTGAAAGCCAGATGAACAACACGTTCATTAGGGTTAAGTGTGAAGATTTCTTCTCTTGAACTAACGACTCTAATTTTCATGTTTTTTCCCCACTGTATAATTTTTTTTACGTTTTTAAATTAATATAAACTACTTATACTGACTATAAATATTTATCTTACAGTCCCATTATTTTTTAAATAGTCATCTGGCTCTTCTGCTTCTGCTAATTTCCTGAAATTAACCGAAAAAAGCCGAAAATGAAATAGATCCCACTTTCCACAAATTGGATTTCTATTTTTGCTTTGATTTTTACTATTTTTCCTGCTATATTTTCTTCAAAAAACTGATTAAATTATTCAGATCTTTGAGATTGTCCTCAAAAATAGGCATTTGATAACTTAATTTTTTTTAATTAACCTGAATGACATTACTTTTTAGTGTCAAAACTTCATCTTTTTAAAAACGCCTTAATTGCAGTTGATCTGGAAGTTCATTAGAATTTGAGACTTTTTTCAGGGGCTGAAATATCCTACTTAGCACTCTCGTTCGCGGGTGAGATCAACTAAAAGAATGATTGAAATTTATAAATTGTGTCCCGTTAAATGAATATAATACCGTAACTAATTTGTAAATTCTCTTCAAATCACCTTGATCGTGCCTATCTATTTTTGTTGTGTGTGTATACCTGTAATTTATACAGGCCAAAAATACGATAAACAATATGCAGAAGGCTTTGTAGGGATAAGAAAGGAACGAATGATATAACAACTATTGTAGAAGTTAACGGATTTTATCCCCACCTGCCGCTTTCTGTCTTCGCCGGAAGCTGTCGAGGAAGGGAACTTCCCGCCTTATTGTTAAAAATTTCCCGATGAACACAATGTGATTGCAGATGCAGAGGTTGCACATTATCTTACCTCATTCTTATCAAAGGTACCAAAAGAATATTTCAAATCAATTTTCCTGTATCTCTCCTTTCAGATGTCAAGAAAATTAACACATGAGGTCATGTTTTAATAGTATAACCCTGTCAGGACACATAATCTATGAGCGCATAAATAGTTGCAATCATTAAGAAACAGTATTATAATAACTATCAATAAGCAGGAAGTTCTTGCATGACTGAACGACAGGTTGAAAGTGTACTTATCGAGATTCCAAAAGGAAGCCGAAATAAATACGAGTATGATAAAGAAAAGAAAGTGATTAAATACGACAGAATGCTTTCTTCTTCAATGGTATATCCTTCAGATTACGGTTTTTTCCCCGATACCCTGGCCCTTGACGGTGACCCTTTAGATGCTATGGTTTTAACCTGGGAACCTACCTTTCCAGGTTGTGTAATAGACGTACATCTTGTGGCACTATTTGACATGGAAGATGATAAAGGAAGAGATCAAAAAATACTCTGCGTTCCAAAGAATGATCCCATGTGGAATTATATTGAGACCGTTGACCATGTTCCGCCTCATCTATTTAAGGAAATTACTCACTTCTTCCAAAATTACAAGAAATTAGAGGGCAAACACGTGAACGTTTTCGGTTGGAAAGGCCTCGAAACAGCAGTCACTATACTTCAGGAAGCTAAATCCCGATACATTGAGCAAAAGAAATAATTTAATCAGTGAGTGTGATCAAAAAGTTTTCATTTTGTTTTTACGGCTGGGGGGACGTAAAAAGTATACTGCCTGGAAGTATACTTTACTAAAAATAATGCGGAATTTGAAAAAAGGAATCTGTAAAAACAGAAGTGCGCCCGCTGAGATTCGAACTCAGGACCTCCGCCGTATGAAGGGCTGTATAGAAGCAGAGAAGGAAAATATTCTGTATATTACCATTGTCAGAAGTATAAAAGAAACAGAGTATGAAATAGGGAGAGTGTTATCCGTAATTGAGAAAATAGTAATTTAGAAGCTTAAAAAAAGATTCACAGAGCGAAATCAAACGGTTTATTAGATTTGTTTCTTTGATAATAGCTTGGGTTATAGTAGTTGAATTGAGACTGTAATGCACATATTTTTGATTTACATTTAAATTCGAGAGCCAGACTCACAAAAATAAGGATTAAAACTTCTTATCTTCATCGATAATCTCACGAATAACCCTGCAAGGATTCCCAACGGCAACAACGCCAGGCGGAATATCTTTTGTCACAACACTTCCAGCTCCGATAACAGTATTATCTCCGATAGTTACCCCAGGCAGTACGACAACATTACCGCCTATCCATACATTGCTGCCGACTTTAATTGGATAAGCATACTCCAGTCCTGCGTTACGACGTTCTGCATCAAGCGGATGTCCATCTGTATAGAAGCCACAGTGTGGAGCAATCATCACATTATCACCAAAAACAACCTTTGCTCCGTCAAGGATGATACAGTTGTGATTTGCAAAGAAATTGCTTCCTATTTTGATGTTGTAACCGTAGTCGCATATAAATGGCGGCTCAATAAGAAAAGAGCCCCTGGTTTTGCCAAAAAGTTTCTGAATTAAAGATGTCCTTTCCCCAATTTTTGCGGGATGAAGCTGATTATATTCGTAGCAAAGTGCTTTACAATAATCTCGTTCATCATTCAGCTCTTTATCATAAATTGCATTAAATAATAAAGCCTGGGATGCTTTTTCTTTTTCAGTCATTTCAGTCATTGTTGTTTTCCTCTTAGTAAAATAGTAAACCTGTTTATTTAATTGCTCTTGAAGAAGAGCTTAACTGTGAACTTAAAGTTATACAACCCGAAGAAAAATCTGACCTTGAAGCAAGAATTGAGCAGTTGGAAAAAAAGCTCTATAAGCTCTTATAATCGGAAAAAACAAAAGTGGGCCCGCTGAGATTCGAACTCAGGACCTCCATCATGTAAAGGCGATTTAGCCTCCGATTCAGAAAAAGGGTGCAGTTCCGATAGCAGAACGCCGGTCCCAGCTGACACGAAATAATAGCGGGTCAATCGACCCGACCTCAAAAAAGACCTATTTTAAACATTATTATTGGCAAAATTAGTTTTACTTTAATTTAGTTTCATATCTCAAAAGGGATTTAGAGCGCCAATTTCAAAAAAAAGGACAATATGGCTTACAATTAGCCCATGGAGGCATATTAATCCTTTGCTTTTTTGACACAATGCCAAAATCTAGTGATGAACTTAAAATTAATTTTGATTAATAATTCCCCTATGGTTGGCATTACCTTTTTTGCACGAAATAATCAGGACAGGGATATACGCATTTCCATTCTGAACTTTCAAAAGGGGGGTAGTTTCCAGTAACAGGCATGATACAGATATGTTCATATCAATTACCACTACCTTTTCCTCTTTCAGGTTGAATATAATATGGCTTTTAGGAATATGTTTCTCGGATTTTTAAGGAAAAAATAAACCAGAGTAAATCAGAATCAAGTAGAGAGTCAATTATCAAATCTAACCGTCGGGTGAATTTACCTTGTTTTTGTCAGATTTGAAAGATATATTTTTTGCCTTTCAGATACCTGTTTAACTATAAGAGCATTGGAAAAGTAAACTTTCTCTTCTTTTTTTCTTTATTCCAATTTCTTAATACAAATAGAGAATAATGAGTAATATTAAGGCTTATTTGTTAAAGATTAAATAAATTCATTTGGGGGAATAATGAGGAATAAAGAGAAGCTATGCTCAATAAGATTAACTTCAACATTTTTGATTTTCGATTTTCTTAGTTTCCATGTCAGCTACTGCATCAGCAAGGGAAATTACGGTAGATGATAATTCTGAAGCTGATTTCGTGTCAATTCAGGAAGCTGTGAATAATTCTGTAACAGGGGACATAATAATCGTGAGGTCTGGAACTTATACTGAAAACGTTCTTGTCAATGTAAAAGGTCTAACTATCAGGTCAGAATCAAACAATGGAGATGTGCAGGTAAAACCGCTGAATGAAAGTGAAAGTACCTTTCTGATAACAGCTAATGCTACAACGATCAGTGGTTTAAATATAACAGGAGCCAGTAAGGGTTATGAAAACGGTTCAATCAACGTTTATGGCGATATGAATAATGTGACAGGTAATACCATTGAAAATGGTTCTATTACTTCTGGGATCCGAGATATCAGGTAATTTAATAGCCGAAAACAAAATCTCTAACGGCAAAGAAGGTATATTTATTGACTGCTGTGGAATAAATAATACAGTATCAGGTAATACAATCTCAAATTGCTCCACTGGTATTACTGAATGGGATCAGGCTGGCAGATATTCGTAATAACAGGATTACTGACTGCGATTATGGAATTAGCTTGCCCAAACAAGTTCAGTAATTGACAATAATACAATATTAAACTGTAATGTAGGGATTGAATTAGAAGATGGTTGTGATGTTGGTATAATCAACAATACAATAACGTCCTGTGCAGAGTGCGGGATTTTTGATAAAGAAAATAATGGTCGTAGAAAAAATCTACAATAATTATTTTAACAATAGTCTAAACGTAAGGTTTGGACCTTGTGAAGGGGGAAATACCTGGAACAGTTCACTTGCTTCAGGCAGTAATATTGTCGGTGGCCCTTACATCGGAGGCAACTTCTGGGCAAAGCCAGATGGAACTGGATTCTCCCAGATCTGCGTGGATTTGGATGGAAATGGGATTGGAGACCTGCCTTATAAAATCTATGAGGATCCTTATAACGTCTATGAGGACAAATTTGACTATTTACCTCTTGTATCGATGTCCAGTCTCAAAATTCAGTTATCCCAACTGCTAACTTTACAGCCAGTGTCACTAACGGTACTGCACCTCTTGTTGTTAAGTTTACAGATCTTTCAAAAAACGCAGTTGTGTGGAACTGGGACTTTGATGGTGATGGGGTATTAGATTCCACAAAACAAAATCCTGTATATGCGTACAAGACTTCAGGAAACTATACAGTTAATTTGACAGCTAGCAATGGACTCAATACTAATTCCAAACTTGCTAACATAAGCGTTGAAAAAAGGGTTTCATCCACGTGGCCATTTGTATACATTACGAATGATGGTGCATTCTCTGTAATTGATACAGCCACAGGATTAGTTATAACATCTGTGAAAGTAGGACGTGGGCCTTATGGAATTGCAGTCACACCTAATGGAAAAACAGCATATGTGGCTGACCGTTGGGGCGTTAATGTCTCCGTAATTGATACTGCAACAAATACTGTTACAGACACTGTGAAAGTGGGATCTGATCCCTATAGAGTTGCAATCAGTCCTGATGGAAAAAAGGTATATGTGACTAATAGTGGCAGCAATAATGTTTCTGTAATTGACACTGACACAACCACTGTTAAAGCCACTGTGCCTGTAGGAAATACCCATATGGGAATTGCAGTAACCCCAGATGGAAAAAAGGCATATGTGACTAACTATGGCAACTTTTCTATCCCTGGCAATACCACATCTGTAATTGATACTGCAACAAATACTGTTATAGCTACAGTACCTGTAGGTGAACATCCTTGGGGAGTTGCAGTCACACCTGATGGAACAAAGGTATATGTGACAACCTACTACTATGTCTCTGTCATTGATACAGCTACAAATACCGTTATAGCTACGGTGGATGTAAGAAGAAGACCTCAATGAAGTTGTAGTCAATCCAACAGGAACAAAAGTATATGTGGCTGGCGAAGATGGCTTTGTCTCTGTAATTGATACATCTACAAGAAAAGTTGTAACCACATTGAATGTAGGAAAGTATCCTAAAGAAATTGCAGTCACACCTGATGGAAAAAAGGTATACGTGGTAGTCAAGGGCAGTTATGAAAACAATTATAGCAACAATATTTCTGTAATTGACACCTCAAACGATACTGTCTCAGCAACAGTGAATATCGAGGTCTCTCCTGGGGGAATTGCAATCATCCCAGAACCTGAACCACTATTTCCAGTAGCTAATTTGAAACAACATTCCATTTTTCTAATATAACCCAGTTTTTAAGGAATAAAATCCCATCATCATTTATGGTTCAAAAAGATCCTCGGTAGGTGCACCATAGTATATCATTTATGCGACAGAAATTATCAGCAATATAAAAATTATAATACCAAGGAACGACATAATTCCTTCTTTAATACTATCAGCCACATTCTTCTCTGTCTCTATTACTTCATAATTTTTCGGGCATCCTACAATTTTCATTTCAATTATATTATCATATAACCCTACTTTTTCTAATGAGCCTATCCCGAAACTAATATAATGGGGCAATTAAAATCAAGATTTCTCTTTTCTTACTGCCTGCTGAAAGCAAAGAAGGGGACATTCTGGATATTACCATTTCCAGAGATACAAAAGAGACAGAGGATGCAAAAGAGAGCGTATCAAGCATTCTTGAGAATCTTAAAAAAGCATCAAAAGACTGAATGAAAGAAAGGGGCAAAAATAGTAGACAAGTCAGACGGAATGGATAAATCGATATCAATAGACAGGATTCATTAAGAGTAAGAATATTGTCTAACATAACTCAGACGTAATCCAAATCAATTTAGCTTATGAGCTTTTGTTTGCTAATGTATGGAAATTAGGTGAAATACGAATTTGATGGAATTTTCTTTTTTATAAAGTAACTTTCATAATTTGAAGGATTTGAACTGACCACATGCAAGAAATCCATGAACAGGGCATTATTCGTGGACTGTTAATCTATTAGCTCAGGCTGGACGGTTCATACCTGTTAATAAACTGTTAACTTATGGTGCATTAAGCTACCATGTGGATTTTTAAATTATGAGCTCATCGATAGTCAATTTGTATCTGATTGATATTATATATGAGAATCCTATGTTTATATTATGGGGAAAAGAGGTCCAAAACCACAATTCATTAACGTTGCCTGTCCGAATAAAGACTGTAAGCTCTATGGGCTTACTAATCAAGGCAATGTTATTGGAAATGGAACTTACATAAGCCGTGGAGAAAAAACAAGAAGATATCTTTGCCGCCACTGCGGCAAAGTATTCAATGACCATACAGGCACTTTTTATCATGATCTTCGCAAAGATGAGCAAACTATCGATTTAGCTTTAAAGATGTCTATGAAAGGAATGAGCATCGAAGCCATTGCCGATGTTTTAGAGGTAGAATCTGCCAGTGTAAAACGATGGTTAGCTCGTGCAGCTGAACAATGCGATAAAGTAAATGATACTCTGATGAAGAACGTGGATGTGTCAAAGGTAGAAATGGACGAATTATGGATTATAATCCAAAAAAAATAGTTCCAAGAATGAAAGATTATGAAGACGATGGGCCCTGGATGTGGGTAGCTTTTGTACCAGGTTGTAGGCTAATACTTGATTTTATAATAGGTCCAAGAAAACAGTATGTTGCAGACAAGCTGGTTGAATTAATCGATAAACATCTTTCAGATAAAATCCCTCTTTTTGTCACAGATGGACTGAAATTCTATAGGGAAGCTCTATTAAAACAATTTGGAGTTTTGAGAGAGTTTCCAAGAACTGGGAAAAGAGGAAGACCAAGGAAACCAAAAATCGTTCCCTCTGATGATTTGAAGTATGCACAGGTAGTCAAAACTAGAGTAAATGGAGTACTTGAGAAAGTAGAGAAGAAAATCATCTTTGGAGAAGACATTGAACAAAGCGAAATCTCAACAACTTTACTTGAAAGACAAAACCTGACTTTTAGGCAGGATAACAACAGAGTTTCAAGAAAAACAATAGGGTTTTCAAAAGCGAAAGAGTGGTTAGAAAGCCAAATGAAGCTCTATTGCACGCATTTTAACTTCTGTAGAGGTCATGGAGGATTAAAGTACAAAGATGAAAGAGGGGTTGAATGCAAAAATACACCTGCGAGAGAGGCAGGAATTGCGAAGTCAAAATGGACTTTAAAGGAACTGCTGACATTCAGGTGTTTTAAAACATCAATCGGATAAAGATGGACCATCAGCTCATCCCAAAACTCAAAATTTACTTCTCCGGTTCCCGCATTTCAAGTGACCAATCGAGCTTCAGATCGTGAAAGGAATCCTAAAAATCCCATTGACCAGGATTGAAAATGAGTTTTGGTACCAACTCTATATTTATTGTTTAATTTTATTATAATTTAGTATGTGTTTTGTCAAAATGAAGGGAAAGGAGTATATGATCAGTCCCTTCCCCATTACTCATTTTGATTAAATTCCTTTATTTCGTATTCAACCATTTATAACAAACCTTTATCTGTTTACATGCGGAGAATATCAATATTGCTGTCCAGATGAGAGTCTCAATCATCTGCACAGTTTATTCTTTAAGAATGTATAGAGTATATTTACTTTCAATTTCTTGGAGAGCAGTTATATATCCTTTCATCCATGAATTCACAGAATTGAATGTTACCTCAGAACTAACTCCACATGTCTAACAGCTTATATACCTTTTCTGCTGATTGTGCAAAAATACTCTTATTCTACTGTATTTTGTAATCTTCACTTGTGCAACAATTCTTATCCGGCTGATAACTTATATAAAATAGAATTGTTTAAATTAAAATTGACAAATGGCAAGACCGTAAAAAAGGAACAGTAAGTACTGATTATAAAGAAAATTTAAGGTGGGGAATCATATGAAACTAAAGCAAACAATAGGTATAGTTTTAATCAGTATTATTTTATTATCTGTGACTGCAATTGCAGCACTTGCGAATGACGATACAAATACGGATACAACAATGTATGATACAACAATGTATGATACAACAACGATTAAATCTAACCCTGAAGTCGTTGCCCCAAATCTTATTGCTGCTTTTACTGCAACTCATGACCCAAATAGACCATTGACAATAAGATTCACAGATACGAGTATCGGGAAACCAGTTCCATACATATGGGGTAAGAAATATGGGCGACTTACATACTTCTGGGGCTTTGGAGATAAAACTACATCAATTTTGAAGAACCCTGTACATCCATTCAAAGAACCAGGAAGGTATAAAGTTTATTTAAGAATAAAAAACGCTGAGGGTCAAGTGAGCAAAGCAGTAATGCATATTAATGTACAACGATGAAATAATGAATTTCTAAAATTGAGCTTATCCCGAAACTAAGATTATGTTGGAATTATAAATTTACTTTTATGTCATTCCGTGAAATCTATGAGGTTCTATGGAAATCCATAGAACCTTATCTTCCTCCACAAAAACCACACACAGGAAGGCCACGTGCAGATATGAGAAAGTTAATGAACGGTATTTTGTATGTCGTTATGACAGGTTGTACGTGCAAAGACGTTCACCGTCTTTTGGGATAGGCACGCTAATAAAAGATAGCCCCTATTTCTTACTCTCCCTTTTTTTGACGGATTTATCCATCTTTTTGAGGGCTTCACTCATATTCTTCAACTCATTTGTAATTGCTTGTACCTGTTTATTAAGTTCCGCTTTTTGCCTATGATCTGCAATTTTCTTCTCTGCCTCTAGTCGTTTTAATTCATCCTCTTTTTTAGCAAACTCTTTCCTCACAGCTTCTAATTCTTTTTTCTTGACTTCTATCTGCTTTTCTGCAACTGCTTGCACTATTTCACCTCTTATTACTTTTTACTTAGTATAATGCATAAACCCCAACACATAAATAAATTTTCAATTGTGGAGAGAGGGCTGGCTTGGGGTTGATTGTGGTTTAGCTTTTATTTCTAGCCTTTATTTCGTTCCTGAATTTTTTGAAGAATGTAATAACATAATATACCCACAGTAGCTAGCGTAACACCAAGTGTTTCGACATTATGGGAGTCACTGAAATGGTTACTGAGCGAAGTTACATTAACATCAAGCCGGGTTTTAAAATTATTATACTTATTAGAAAAATCGACAAGTTTCATGAATAATGATACGACTTACATATGTAAATACGTTATTATGTTTGATTAATTACTTATGATGCCTGCCTGCCAGTTTGCGGTTTGGGGAGTTACTTAACTGAAGCTTAGCCTGTTTATCACTTCTTGCTCGATTCTTCCTTTAACTTACTGATTTCTTTTCTAAGCACACCATTAGCTGCATTGTACTCTTTTATCTTTTTCTCAGCTTCGCCCTTTTTCTTAGTCTCGTCCCTTATCTTCTTCTCATTCGCCTGTATGGCTTTCAGTTTATCATCTATTTTATGTTGTGTTGCTGCATCCATTCGCATTATCTCCTATAATCCTTTAATCCTATAATATAAACTCCAACACATAAATAAATTTTCAATAGTATATCAGGGGCTTGTGTTCATCGTCTGTACCTGAGTATAATTGTAAGATAAGAATTTCAAAGAGAGAAATTATTTCGGGATAAAACAGGCGTTTATTTATTCACTTACACATCAAAAAGAGCTATCTGATTAAGAGGACTTTTAAAGTCCCGTTTACCTAAATAATATCTATAAAGCTTACAATCTGTCAATAGAGGCATTAAGCCCACATTTTTCAATATAACTATATAGATATAACAATAACTATATAGAGTACAAAGCCTATTTATGCGCTTTCCCTTGATGAAGAGTTTAATGGCGAACAAAGTTGCACAACCAGAAGAAAAAAATCTAACCTTGAAGCACTGATTAAAGCATTAGAAAAAGAGGTATATGTTTTCTTAGAATCAGGAAATAATGACAAAAAAGAGAAGTAGGTGGGCCCGCTGAGATTCGAACTCAGGACCTCAACTGTGCAAAGTATATTTAGATCCTGATGAAGAAAGGAAGACTATTATGCCGAATCTGCGTCGGCGAGTAATGAGAAGATAATCCGTAATAAGCCGTGTGGGTGGGGGAGACCAATTAAACGTTCAATATTTGTTGGCTGTCATTGTAAATAGGAGGTTAGAAAATCAATAGTTTTGAGACTTAAAGGCTAATCTCGCTATCCGCTACCACGAGTTAATGAATTTCCCAATATCCATACAATATAGTTTGTAACTTTTTTACATCCATAAGATCTCTGTAGTTATAGAATGCAAGAGAAGAAAAGGTAGACCACTTGCATTAGTATAGAAGGATTTGAGATCGAATAGAATTCTAAAAATATAAGTCTAAAGCACTCCTTTTTGGTTTTAATTTTCATCTTTGTAGCTTTTAAGAACAAAATAAGTTTTAAGAGAGCTCAATGCAAGTTTCTAATACCTCTGACGCATTAATATATTAATGAAACCCTCACAACTGACTGCCACAATCTTCTGCCTGACCCTGGTACTCATTGCAGCCGGATGTACAGATCCAAAAGAAACTCCTTTTGAAACAGCTTCGGAACAAACGAGTCCTACAACTACTCAAAATACCGTCACTCAATCAGGCCAGAACCTTACAGTGCATTTCCTGGATGTTGGTCAAGGAGACTCAATCCTCCTGGAGATTGATGGAAAATCCATGTTAGTTGACTCAGGAGAAAGTGACCAGGGAAAAGTTGTCACAGCTTACTTGCAGGACCAGGGAATTTCAACACTGGATTATGTAGTTGCAACTCATCCGCATTCTGATCATATCGGCGGGATGAACGATATTCTTAACAACTTCCAGGTAGAACATTTTGTTGACAGTGGATACCCTCATACTTCTAAAACTTACGAGAATATGCTGACCACTATTGATACAAAGAATATTCCTTTTGAGGTAGTTAGGGCTGGTCAGACAATTGATTTTGACCCTGCTGTTGATATCGAAGTGCTGAATCCTGCAAGCGCATACTCCGACGAGCTGAATGAAAACTCCGTGGTTCTCAAAGTAACGTATGGCGACACTTCGTTTTTGCTCATGGGAGATGCAGGTCTGGAATCAGAGGAAAACATAATGGAAGCTGGGTACGATGTAGATTCTGATATCCTTAAGGTCGGACATCATGCAAGCACATCCGGCAGCGGAGAAGCCTTTATTTCAGCTGTAAGTCCTGAAGTAAGTATAATCGAAGTTGGAGCAGGAAATGACTATGGGCATCCTCATGATGAGATCCTTGATAGACTGCAGAAGGCTTCAACAGTATATAGAACGGATCTGGGTGGCACAATCATAGTTACAACAGACGGATCAACTTATACTGTAACAACTGAAAAAACCGGGACTATCTCCAGTAGAAGCGGAGCTTACACTTCTACAGATTCAACAACTAAAGAGTCGAAAACTCCAGGTTCTGCGGAATCGACTGTTTATGTGAGCGACCTGAATCTTCAAGATGAATGGGTTCAGATATCAAACACGGGGTCTTCTCCAGTTTCCTTGAACGGCTGGAAAATTGAAGATGAAGGCAATAAACATACCTATACGTTTCTGTCTTACACCCTGAATGCAGGAACCACCGTAACTGTATTTACTGGAAAGGGCACAAACTCAGCTACTGAGCTTTACTGGCAATTAGACAATCCTATATGGAACAACGGTGGTGACACAGCATCTCTCTACGATGATAGTGGAAAGCTGGTCTCAAAACTGGATAGATGATTATGGAGAGTTTTAAAGTTACATTAGACAGGATCGAAGAAGGCGTTGCGGTCTTGCTTGTGAGGGATAAAGAAACAATTAAAATCAATATCCCTCTTTTTTTACTGCCCTCTGAAAGTAAAGAAGGGGACATTCTGGATATTACCATTGACATAGATGCGCAGGAGACTGAGGATGCTAAGGAAAGAGCATCGAGCCTGCTTGAGAAACTTAAAAATAAGAATCAAGGATGATTGAAGGCAGGAATAGAAAATAGAGCTTGTTCTTCTTTTAGCGAGACTTATTAAAGAACCATTTGAGATCGAATACTTTCAGTTAGCTCGGATATGCCTTTTAACTGTTGTGTGAGTGATGGTTTCTGAGGATGGTTAAGTGGATACATCAGAAAAATATATCAAAATGTGCGAATCAGCGAAGGAAATTCAAAGAAAATGGGTTTTCCAACCAGGAGATTTTGTTTATAATCCTGTTTCTGAAGAAGTTGAGGTTTTACTCTATCCCGGAAATAACTCAATTAATTATTTCTGGCTACCGAGACAGGACCAGCTACAAAAAATATGCATTGAATTCTTTATGCAGAATCTGAAGATATCGGAATTCGAAGCATTCTTACAGTTTTTAGAATGGTATTCCGGACGCCTTAGATATACTTTCGAACATGGGCTCAAGAATGGAAACGATTTCATTGACTCGGGAGAAGAACTTCTGTTAAACCGTGCTATGATAATAATGCACTGGAAAAAATGGGATGGGAGGACGTGGGTTAAGGCAATTTAAGGATATATTAGCAAGAGTGCAAAATAATGTGATTTTAACAGCTTTCATTTAGCTTCAAAAGTTTCTCATGGCGGTATTATACGTAAAACTTACAGAAAATTTAACGGCAAAACTTTCATGCTCGATGAATTCAGTTATTTTGGAATTCGCAAATAAGATACAGAAAAACGCAAAACGATGTGGAAAAAGAATTGCTGGTCCTGTACATGAGCTATATCTTAATGATCCACGAGAAGTTCAGCCTGATGAGATATTAACTGAAATGTTATGCTTCTCGGGATTAATACAGAGATGAGCTGGCAGGAATCTCCAAGAAAAACTTGACATTGCAACACAGGAGACTTCAAAAGTGCTCACAATTCGAAGCGAGTATAAAGATCAACAAAAGAAAAAGCTGACCTCGAATCAAGAGTTGAACATCTGGAAAAAAGCTCTTTACGCACTTAGAATCGGAAAATAAGGATAATAAAAAATGGGCCTGCTGAGATTCAAACTCAGGACCTCCGCCTTGTGAAGGCTGGAACATGCGACATCTGCACCGTTATCGACGAGCCAAATGCTGTAGACCTTTCTATCTCATTAAATGAGGAATCAAATCACCAGAACACTGTTCCATAAAATGAAAAATTCATAATAAGGCACAGATGATTAATGTGCCTTACGAGTTTTTGACAATATCAGTCCTGCAATAATTAAGATTAAAACACAGAAATAATTCATATTAGACCCTGCATATAGTACATTACTACCTGGAAATGATACATTAACAGTATCACATACAGTACCATAAGTTTGAGACTGCGCAGTAATTCTCACAGTGTATGTTTTTCCAGGGTAGTTAGTGACTATAAAAGAATCAGTTACCACTCCTATAGGGTTACTTACGTTGTCATTAGTACCTGAGATTCCACAAGGTACAAATGTTTTTCCATCACTCATAGTACCCAGTACAAAAGTCAGGTTGCTGGACTGTGATGAAGAATCACAATAGCTTGCATTAATATAAGCTGCTGTATTGTTTATCTGTTTATATGTGCAATTTACACTGATCACAGTCTTCATTGCAGGTATTTCAGATGTGGCACCTGAAGGTATTGTAATGGTATATTGATCCAGATCAGGTGTCAATGTGCTGGTGTACTTTTGTCCATCTAGAGTAATTGTTACAATTTTATATGTGACATCTTGAGTCAAATGGAAACTTGCTCTACCGTCTTTATTTGTCCAGGCACAAAAATTCGGTTTTTCATTACGTGGGTCATTATTTGGTGCATAAATCTGAACCTCACACCCAGGAATCCTCTCATTTGAATCAGTAGAAACATATAATTGTACATAGTGTGGTGCACAATAATCAGGTGCTTCAGTCCTTTTCAAATTCATTTCTGTATTTATACCTGTCATATTTACTGGTAATTCAGGACTGTTAAGATAGCCTGTTGCTGAAGCAGTTAAACAATACGTGCCTTTTCCACTGTTCAAAGTGAATTGGTAAAGCCCATCAACATCAGTAATTTGAGTACAATTCCACGTATTATTTGATAATGTTATTACAGCACTCTGAATAGGTTGACCTGTAGTTGCATCTGTTAAATATCCAAATATACCGGAATAAACTGTAGCCGATTTTTTGCCACTTACTGTGAACAAACTTACAGGACTGTTGTATACCCACAAATTATGAACGTCATCATGTGCACCGATTCTTATAGCAAACGATCCATTGTAGCTTAATTGGTACATTTGCAGATGTTTGTGAAGTGTTAAGACTATATATTAAGTGAGAAGAATCGAATTTTGATGTACTATTATATACATTGATAGAATAACTGGTTGCATTTAAATATGTCCAGCTTATACTTACATATCCGTTAACAGTTGAAATTGTACTGCAATTAGTTGGAAAAGTAACAGAAGGTACCACGGAACCATTGTAAACAGGCAAATTTCTTGTACCATTGTCTGCAACATATCCATAATCTTTTGTACCCCTGGAGCATGAATAGGAGCTGGTTACTATATTGCCAGTTGATTTAATATTCATACCACTAATTCCATTATATGCAGGACTGTTATAGAATATATTATTTGAAACAGTACCTCTGCCTGAACAAGCACCATCAGCTGAGGTCTTGATAAATTGTATTTAATTGAAGTGTTGAAAATATATTATTACAAATATTAAGGCCTGTTACATTACCTCCCATTACTTCTACACCAGCATTGCCAGAACCAGTGTCGGTATAGAAAGTATTCTTGTAAATTTGAACGTTTTTCGTATTATGAATTTTAATGCAAGAATTTATAAAAGTGCCCCAGCAATTATTAAATATTGAAATTCCATTACCGGCTGACCATGCATCAAAACTGTCATGACCAGGTTTACACACTGTATTATAAACTTGAACATTGCTGGTATTTTTTTTACAGATAATAAAGTCACCCATACTGTATTGCATTTTTAAGTCGTGAATAACTACATTTGAACATCCAGCCAAATAAACTCCTTTTTCATACTCCCTATACTTGTTGCTTGCTGCATGCATTACGCTTAATGATTCCCAACCACCATCAATTAAGAAATTTGAAATTTCAATATCAGAAATACCTTCACAGTTAATAATATTTTTAGTTGCAAAATTAGAGCCAGGATTGTCACAATAGATTACTGTCGCACCAATCCCATTTCCGTTAAGAGTTACCCCTGATTTCATGATTATGGGTGAACTTATGTGAAATGTGGTTGATGCAAGCTGTACAGTGTCACCTGAATTCGCTGATTGTATGGCAGCGTTAATAACAGTTTCGTCGTTTGAGCCTGTAGGGTGAAAGGAAGTTCCTGGGCCTACATTGATAATTGCACCTGAACAATTTGCTGAAGAAAACAATATAAATAAAAGTAGAGAAATAAAAAAATTACTAGGTTTAATACTTATCATAAATCTTTCTATAGTATTACTCCCTTATATTTTTTGTTTTCACCGCCTTTTTATTATCAAGGTTAAAAGACAAGTTTCAAAATTAGTTACTAAACAAAAATTCATTAATTGATTTGAAGTGCCATATTAACAATCGTTTGTTGTCTCTTTCTTACTCTAACTTTTTCTATATTCTGATAAGTGAAAATTAAAATAACCCAAAAAATCTTACTCCGGAAAACATAAGTATCTGTAAATATCAATTAGTTATTAATCAATAACTTTTTATTACGCAATCATCTCTGAAAAGCGAAACGTTAAAACTGTTACAAATCTACTGGAGAAATATAAATGGCAGAAGCACTAAGTTCTGATAAAGCAAAGCCTTCCCCAACTCTTAATACTATTCTTATGGTCGAAGACACTCTGAAAAACAGCCCTAACAGCGTTGTAACAGTTGCTGAACTCAAAAAAATGTTGCCAAGACAGGTAAATCATAATACTCTGATGGTTATTCTGGACTATCTGGAGCAGAGCAATAAAATTGCTGTCGGGCTTAAGGGAGTAACCTGGATTCACAGCAGGAATGAAAACCTGAGAAAGGCAGTGGTTCAGGGACTTGAACTATGAAATCTGTTCGAGTGATCCTGACCCCGGAGGCCGCAAATGCATATAATTCTCTCCTGAGTAAGGCACCAGAATCAAAGCAGGAAGAGATAATCCTTAATGCTTTCCTTCAGAAAGTGGAACTTCTAAAGGAGAATATCCACTATGGGCAACCAATTGCCAAAAAACTGATTCCTGCCGAATACAAAACCAAATATGAAATAACGAATCTGTTTAGAGTGGAACTCCCTAATTTCTGGAGGATGCTTTACACGCTTACAGCAGGAAGTTCAGGTATTGAAATAATTGTATTAGTTCTTGACATAATTGATCATAAAAAGTACGATAAAAAGTTTGGTTATAAAAAGTAAGTTTTAGCTGTGATTGATAGGATTCTATAATCTGGTCTAATTTGTTTTTTCAAAAAGTCAGAAAAGGTGTTCTATATACTCTTAAGACCAAAAATAAAGACAAAAATGAAGAGTGGGCCCGCTGAGATTCGAACTCAGGACCTCCGCCGTGTGAAGGCTTCATTTTGCACATTAAGCTACATAAGTCCTTAAAATTTCACTGAAACCTCTAATTGGCTCCCAAAAAGTTAGACTTGCCTGAAAACAGGAGTTGTAAAAGCTTCACGCTCAATGATTAATCACTAGATTTTGAAACAGAGTCATATATTGACTAAAACTAATTATTTCAATTCTTGATATCTGGTTACCAGAAACACAATAAATGTTCCAGCTAAGTTTAATGTCAACTCTGCATAACTTTGATTAACTTCTTTAGGGTCTATTCCTTGTCCATGACCACCTTGTTTGTTCCTTATCATAGGTAGACCCATAAATAAGGACTTTGTATATTTATAAATGAATTCTTTTTTTATTAGCCGTTCTAAAAGCGTTTCGGCAGTATCATCTGGGCTGAAACTAATGTTTAGTTTCGTTAAAACAGATTTCATTGTGCTCTCAAATGCCTTATTTGACTTATGAATTGTATCTTCATACTGTTTCAACATGTAATGATCCAAAGCTTCTTGGAATTCTTCAAGAGGGCCTTTAAACTCATTTGTGTATAACAGATTAATTGTTTGTTTGATAACTTGTTCCTGTAGGAATTCAGAATCTTTCCGAATAAATTTACAAGCTAGTTTCGTAGGAATGTCATCATAACTGATGGAAACTTCAATCTTCTTTTTGCCATAAATTTATCACCATAAGCACTCCAATTCTAGAGTTTTAACTTTAGCTGATAACGGACTTGTAAACATTTCCAAGGAAAGAAGTATATTTAAGGAAGCTTTACAAAAAACTTAGTTGTCGGAAATTCGTGATCTGAACATTCAAAATGGCTCAGTATTCCTCATATCTTCAAGTACCAATTTAATATTACACAGAGCTTAGTGCTGAAACATGTTACCGTGCTTGCTCAGATGGTGTTGCTATTGCTATGTATTTATCACGTGGCGTAGAAAAGCCTTATTGATAAGACTTCTACATCAACAGGAGTAAAAATGTTATCGACTATCAAAAATACAGTTTATGCAAAGGCAAGAACAGTAAGTGAAAAGTTCAGGAAACCATGAAAATCGTATTCGACGATTATTCGCGGAAATGGAATTGTAAAGTAATTCCCGAATTTGAAATGTGAAGTTATTCTTTAGCGATTCCTAAATTGATTATACAAATCTTTCAAGAAGCTGATCTTGTTGAGGCTTAGCTTATCAAAGCTAACCTTGAAGGAGTTGAAAAGGTTTATCACCTAACCAAGTTTTCAAAGTGAATACATTTTATGATAGTGAAATTAGATGAAAAGATCCTCATACTATTAAGAGAAAAGTATCCGGCCCTTTTCGAAAAATCTGATGAATGACAGAAGCTACCAAAATTTTAATCAAAGTCTTAAGAAAAAATTTAGTATTTTAATCCAATTTACTGCTATTTTTTATTATTTAAGATTTTTAAAGTTAAAGTAAAAGATTTCAAATAATTTGATAATTCAGAGAATGCTACAACATCTACCCCGTGGTAGTTGCTAAATTCTTCTTTAACGTATGTCACTATTAGTCCTTTAACTTCCTTTTCAGAATTAAAGCCAAATTCACCATAATTTGCTTTAATATAATTAATTCTATGAATATGTTTGTTGTTAATTTCGTCTTTAATTCCTTTATTTCCACAAAATCTTAGTCTTCTCTCCTTTTCGTAAATATAATTTGGTTTTAAGTTGTATCTTTTACATTCAACAACAAAAATGAACTTATCGTTATATGGAATTAGGTCAATTTCGAACTTTAAATTTTTCCCAGAATTATCATTAAAAGATATTTTTTTATCTGTTAACTTATTATTTTTATGAATTGGATGTTCTAATCTGAATCCCTGCGATCTGAATAATTCTTCTACTTCAGTTTCAAAATTTTTTCCCAGCAACGTTCCAGTTTCATCTTTAAAACTCTTGCTGTTATATTTAAATTTAATAAAGGACCATATAAAAGTTAAAAATTCTGGACAAATAAAGATTGTTGAGTTTATTTCGATGAGCAGAGGGAACTCTTTACAATGCATTTCGGATGATACTAATAAATCATAGCACATATCCACATTTACATTACAACCTTCGCATATTTTTCTAAATCCCTCAAAAGTTATTTCATAATAAAGTGGACTGTCTTCATACCTAATAGAGTTTCCTTTTTTGTAAGCGATTAAACTTCCTATGATTTTAGAAACTGGCCCTTCTAAGTCAATTTCCTGAAGTTCCTTAAAAGAAAAAATTTCCGCATCTAAATATACAGCATGAAAACCATTATAAATCATTTCTAATAATGAATATATTTTTTCTTTTTTAAGCAACTCTATTTCGTTATATATTTTCTTCTTCTGCCACTTTGTAGCTCTTTGGCATTTTAAATTAAGTTTCGTTATTTTTTCATTTGTTTTCCTGTTTTTCTCTATTTGCTTAAATAAAGAATGATTTTTTCTTAAGTGTGAAGATAATAAAGTACTGAATTCTAGTGTATTGTTGTAGTATTGCCAAATTTGCTTAGGAATGTAGCAATATTCCTTTCTTTCAAATTCAAAAGATATTTTTCTAATTTGGGGAATTAATTCATTTAGTTTTTCTGATGAAGGAAAAATACTAGAAAAGCCCTCTTCTATTTCAACAATAGAATTATTAGCAAAATATAACTTTTCGTAAAAGAAATACAAATCCTCAAAATTATAAGGTACACAGTTAGTATAATTTCTTCCTGAAGTATTTTTTAAACAATCTCCAATAATTAATGTTGAAATTATACACCGTTTTAGGTTAAAATTAATAGCTTCTTCATCTTTAAAAGTAATTTCTCTAAAATTCATAAAATCTTTAATGATTTTTTCTTTTGAAAATGAGCTAAGACATTCAGAAGCAACCTTTCTTACATTATTTGAATAATTTTTAAGTAGATCCAGTGATTTACTTTTGTCTATTGGAACCAAATCCAAACAATAAGGGCAAAATAAAATATATCCGTTTTCATTCATTTCCTTAATGTATAAATCATTTCCACAGCAATGACACCTTAAGTTTTCCATGCTAGTGTTCATTGTTTCTGTGGCTATTTATACGCCGCGTTTTCATTTTAAGAGCCATGTTAAAAAGTATATGTTTGCTAATCTTTTACAGAGCCCATCCCAAAATTCAATTCGCAATAGTCAATCTAGTTTCCGGTTACGAAAATTGTTCTAAAATTCTTATCGATACCAAAAATAAAATCGGTTTTGGGATGGGCTCACAGTTAAAAGCAATCAATTAAAAACCAAGAGATGATTGAAACCATATAAGGAAAACAAAGACAAAAAAGAGAAGTAGTGGGCCCGCTGAGATTCGAACTCAGGACCTCCGCCGTGTGAAGGCGACGTCATAACCGTCTAGACCACGAGCCCATAGATTGCATTTGAAAATTAATAAGGGTTAAGCAACCATAAAATAGAACTTCTTATGTATAAGCTTATCGCTTGTTAACCATATTGGGGGCTTCCCTGACATGTTATGTGATTATTTTTTATGTTTTTTCTTTTCCCTGGTTTTCAGCCCTGGTTTACATCCCGGAATGTTTTCATTTTATGATTGAAATCTCAGCCGGTTTACCGGAGAAGTTTCCACACGATCAATAAAGTAAATAAGTGATAAATGTGAATAACTATAAAACTAATTTCAGTGCAGGGTAGAAATGATAGAAATCCTCAAAATCCTCTTCAGCATGCCATTTTTGCTGTATTCGTGTTATTCGGACCTGGATTCCCGCAGGGTCTCAAATAAAGTCTGGAAATACATGCTTACTTCAGGGTCCGTTTTTGTACTCTATGAACTTTTTATCGGAGGAATTTCCCACCTTATACCTCTTCTTTTTTCGGGAGTTGTTGTTTTTACTGTGGTTTATATCCTCTTCCAGCTTGGAGCTTTCGGGGGCGGCGATGCAAAAGGGCTGATAGTGCTTTCCATCCTTTTTCCTTCCTACCCGGTTTTTAGTTTTTCAGGAAAAGTATATCCCCTGTTCGGGCTCCCTCCTTTAGGGCTTTTTACTTTCACGGTCCTGGGAAATGCTCTCCTGCTGACGACCCTTGTTCCCCTCGGAATGTTCTGCTACAACCTCCTGCATTTCTCGCCTGAGATGGTCAAAACACCTCTTTACATGTTCATAGGATACAGAACTGAGGTCTCTTCTCTGAAATATAAGAAACACCTTGGCCTGCTTGAGAGGTTTGAGCTTGACGAAAGCGGAAGTCTCAAAAGAGGGTTTGCGCGGACAGGGCTTAACTTCGATGCAAACCAGAGGCCAGAACTTGAAGAGTATCTGAAAAAAGGATTGATTGAAAAAGATATCTGGGTTACTCCCGGCTTGCCGTTCATGCTTTCAATTACAGCGGGCTTTATAACTGCTGTCATTTTCGGGGATTTGATTTTTTATACTGTCATGCGCCTGATGGTAGGCTGAATAAAGGCAGAATCAAATTATCTCCGAAAATTGTTATTTGATTTTTCCTGTTACAATTTTCGGTCCCGGTTTTCAATCATTTCACCTGTTCCAGCCGATGCACAGGCTCTATTCGCTCCACCGGATTCATGGGTTCTATCGGATTCACAGGCTCTATTCGCTCCACCGGATTCATGGGTTCTATCGGATTCACAGGTTCTATCGGGTTTAGGGGTTTCCTGGATTCAACCTCTCGACAGATCTAAATCATTTTTGACTTTGAAACTATGTTTACCTTTTTTGCACTACAAGCAACCCGTAGAGAATTGTTTCGGGAACAGGCGGATTTTCAGGCGTGCCTTTTGCGATCCTTTCTTCAGGATAACCGAGGTTTTCGCAGGTGTAAAGTTCGGCTTCTATACCCAGCTCTTTCAGTACCTCTGCAACCTCAAGGGAGCCGAATGTTTCTTCCGGCAGCAGGAAGATATTTCTCCCGTTCCTTAGTTCCCGGATCAGTTCGGCTTTTGCTGGCTCAAAGTCCCTGCCGTGGGCTGTGATTGCACAGAGGTTGGTCAGGTTCACTTTCGTACGCGCACATGCCACCTGCATTGAAGAAATCCCTGGAATCACGGTATCTTTTTCCCCTGCAAATTTCCCGAGCCCTGAAAACATGGGGTCTCCTGTGGATAAGACAACTGCGTCTACCGGCAGGAGGTGAAGCGACTTATAGTCCTTAATCGGTTTTGCTTCGCAGGTAATATACTCCTGTGCGAGTTCAAGGGCTCTTTTTGCGCCATAAACCACAGATGCTTTCCTTATCGCCTTTATTCCTTCTTCCGTGAGCATTCCGGGCCCGACTCCGACTCCTACCACAATCATTAATTTTCTTCCCCTTTACCTGTTAAGTTTTATTAATTTCGCTTTCATGGTCTGGATTTAACTGTGAAATTTACTGTAAAATTTACTATGAAATTTTTTCAGCTTATTCATTTTAATTCTTCAGCTTTTCCAGTATAATTCTTCAGTTTTTCGTTTAACTCTCACTTTTGCTGTCCATCAGGACAGACCCGTCCCTGTCGATCACAACAATTCTTGCGCCTTTCCCTTTCTCGATTGCCATCTCGAAGGCTTCTTTCAGGCGCTCGTGTTCAGGCGCCTTTTCAAGCATCTCGACGACAGTTACGTATCCGCTGCCTTCAAGCATGTCCGGGTTCCCCCATTTAAGGACAAGGCCCGGAAGCCCGCAGATAATGATATCCCCCGATGCATAATCAAGCCCTTCTGAGATCCTGCTTCCGACCATAACGACTGTATAATCAGGAAAAAGCATGTAAGAGTAACGCATCCCTATCCGGCCTGTAGTCAGGACCACTCTGTCCGTACAGCGAATAAGGTCTCCTTTCATCTCTCCGAGGTGGTCGTTCCAGGGCTCAACAAAACCCGTGCTCCCAAGAACAGAAATCCCGCCTTCCACCCCTATCCTGCTGTTCAGAGTCTCCTTTCCGACCCTTTCCCCGTCAGGAATTGAGATTGTAACCTCTGCTCCTCTCAGGCCCAGTTCCTCTACAGCTTCCTGCACTGCGGCTTTTATCTGTCCCATTGGTTTTGGGTTAATAGCTGGCTGGTCTCGAGGAACCTGGAGCCCGTCCCTTCGAACAATTCCTATGCCTTTTCCTCCGTAAATTCGGACTCCTTCGGCTTCCCTGGCTTCACCCACAAACTCAAGCCCCCGGGTAATATCGGATTCGTGGTCATTCCCAATCTTTTTTACAACTGCACGCCCTGGAGAGGATTCGCTGACATCGAGGTGGGCCCTCAGTCCCACAGGAGTCGGGACGGATACGCAGTCGACCGTTTTCTTAAGAGAAAGGACAGCGGCTTTTGCAGCAGCACTGGCTGTAGTTCCTGTAGTGTACCCTCGTTTGAGGACAGACCCGTCACTCAGAACCACAATCATCCCGGATGCTACTTTTGTTTCAAGCTCTTCCCTGGGCAGCCCGGTACGGACAATCCAATCTTCAGGGATCTTGAAATTGTTAACAGGATCTATCATGGAAGAATACTCGGAGGTTTTTTATTATAAATGTATTGACGTGAAAATCGGAAAAGAGCCCAATTGATTTCCGCCCGAATTTCGCTTCGGGATCACAGGAAATCGGAGATTTTCTGGGAGTTGCGATGTAATCTCAACAGCACGAGGTGTAAAAGAAGGCTGTCCGGAAAGAAACAGATTGCAGAATTATAGAAAAGAGGTGGCATCATTCCAGGAGTGGGGGGGTTGTTTTTGTGGAAATTGGGGTTTTTCCTGGAATATGGAACTATTGGGGATACGTTCCTTTTTGGGATTTGGGTTTGGGGTTGGTGTGTGAAAAATAGCTTTGTGGAATGATGCCTATTAAGATGTCAGTACGCGCCTGACATCCATCACTACATCTTAAGTTATATTATATAAATATATAGGAAACTCAGTGCCGTTTTTCAATATAGAAGTATGTCGATTGATCGCGAATATATTGCCTATATACCCCCTATCTAATCTCTATACATCCGATCTACGAATCGCGTATTCTAACCACTCTGAAACAAATTCCTCTTTGGAATATATGTTCATCTGACTCTAAAATAACCGGAAAACACGGAGAAAAACCGAACCGATTAATTTTCCCGGGCCGCAGCCAGTTTTACTGGACCCTTGCAAACATACGGTCCAGTTCTCCTTTCGTAAATGTGACCACAGTGGGCCTTCCATGAGGGCAGGAGTAGGGATTTTCAGCCTTTTTGAGCTGTTCTATCAGCTCTTCCATCTGCCTGGGGTTACAGGCTGCTCCCCCTTTGATTGCTGCCCTGCATGCAAGCGTCTTGCAGACTTTTTCCGAAATCCCTGTATCCTTTTTAACTTTTCCTGAAGCTAGAAGGTCAGAGACTACGTCATGGACAACTTCCGGATTCTCAAGCCGCCCGAAGACCTCAGGCACGAAGGTAACCACGTAGGTATTATCCCCGAACTCCGAGATCCCGAAGCCGCACTCTTCCAGATAAGGAATGTATTCTTCCATGAGCACTTTTTCTTTAGGGGTAAGGTCTATGGTTACAGGAGTTATCAGCTCCTGTACCCTGGACTGTTTCATTTTCAAAACCTGCTCATAAAGGATTCTCTCGTGAGCTGCATGCTGGTCAATAAGCACAAGGTCTTCTCCTTTTTCGGCAAGGATATACAGTTTAGAGACCTGCCCTATAATCCGCAGGTCTTCGAGAGGGTCCGTATTTGGTTTTTGTTTCGGCTTTTGCCTCTCTTCTGTATTTATTTTTCCCCTTTCCCCCTCTCCGTCTTTCTCTTTTTCTTTCTGTTTTTCCGCCTCTTTTTTACTATCCTGCTCTTTTTCTCTCAGGATTTCCTGCGCTCCCCCCTCTCCGGTAAAGTCCAGGAAGCGCTCGGATTTTTTTAACTTTCTTTCGGTATCTTTTACTGGATAGGTGTAGGTTTCAGCCTTTTCTCTCAGGATTTTGCCGCTTTCAAGAACCCCGGCTTTTCCCGAAACCTCTGTTTCCTTTCCAGCTACCTTTTTTTGGAAGGTTTCCGGAGATTCTGATACCTGCAATCTGCCTGAAGAACCTGAAACTTCGAAGGTTTTCTGAGAAACCCGGTCCCTTTTTTCCCTGATCTCGGGTACGAGAGCATGTCCGGAGAGAACCTCCTCAATCGCAAATGTGACCACGTTCCCAAGCTCTTTTTCCCGGCTGAAGCGGACCTCGGCTTTGCGGGGGTGCACATTCACATCCACCTCTCCGGGATCAAGAATAAGGGAGAGTACTGCCACAGGATAGCGTCCTTTTGGGATCTTGGTGTAGTATCCTTCGCGAATAGATTTACTGATAGCTCTTGAAGCTACTGGGCGGGTGTTTACGAAAAGGAAAAGCTGGTCACTTTCTCCTCTGGTGGTTTCGGGCTTTGAGATGTATCCCCGAATCTCAAAGTCTTCGGTACTGTATTCCAGGGGGAGCATTGAACGAGCAGTATCTGGCCCCAGGAGATTCACAATACTCTTAAAAGGATCGCTGGATCCCGCGTTTCTGATGACCGGTTTTCCTTCACTTAACAGGGTAAAGGAAATATCCGGATTTGCCAGGGCAAGCTGCGTGACGGTATCGGTAATATGAGCAAGTTCCGTACGGTCACTTTTCAAGTATTTCCGCCTTGCAGGAGTGTTATAAAACAGGTCTTTTAAGTACACTGAAGTGCCTGGAGCCACGCCTGCATCCGAGGTATCCAGTACCTTTCCCCCATGGATTACTATCTTAGTGCCTGTAATTTCTTCCAGGGGCCGGGTAAGGATTTCCACCTTTGCAATGGCTGTAATAGAGGAAAGAGCTTCTCCCCTGAAACCCATTGTAGAAACAGTATCCAGATCTTCGATCCGCGTGAGTTTGCTCGTTGCGTGCTTTTTGTATGCAAGAAGAGCATCATCCCTGCTCATTCCGCAACCATTGTCCCGGACAAGGATAGAGTTTTTTCCGCCTTTTTCAACCTCGATCCGGATGTCGGTAGCTCCTGCATCGACTGAGTTATCTATCAGCTCCTTTACTACGGATGCAGGGCGTTCTATTACTTCTCCTGCTGCAATTTTGTTTATCGTATCCTTATCAAGGATTCGGATTTTATTTCCCTGCACTTTCCCCTTCACTTCAATATGTTCTTTCATCATTCCTTTACTCCGTCCAGACCAGAAAAATATCATTTGAACATCCTGTAAAAAATCATTTCGATACCCTTTAGATGCCCTTTAAAAGCCATTTAAAAGCCATTTAAAAGTAATTTAAAAGCCATTTAAAAAGTCCATTAAATATTCTTGACCTCCTTAATCGAGCAGCCTTTTCAATTCGTGGAGCTTATTCAGGGCTTCTATGGGCGTCATTTCTTCCACGTTCAATATTCTCAGAGCTGCTTCCACAGGACCAGACCTGCTTGCCTGTGCAGAATCTGCGCCACTTCCGGGGTCAAAAAGCATCATCTGTGTATAGCGTGCTGTTGCTTTGCTTTTTCTTTTTTTTCCGTTCTCGCTGTCTTCGGCATCCTCAAGCAAGTTTTCCTTTTCGAGTTCCTTGAGAATTTCGTTTGCCCTTTCGATAACCTTTTCCGGGACTCCTGCAAGCCTTGCAACGTGGATCCCGTAACTCCTGTCTGTTGCCCCTGGCACGATTTTTCGCAGGAATACAAGTTCATGGCCTTCTTCTTTTACTGCGATATGGTAATTTTTGACCCTTTTCAATTTCTCTTCAAGGGCTGTGAGCTGGTGGTAATGGGTTGCAAATAGCGCCCTTACTCCGACTTTCCCCCTGTTATGCAGGAACTCGACAACAGATTTTGCGATGCTGTACCCATCATAAGTACTGGTTCCCCTGCCGATTTCGTCAAGAAGGACAAGGCTTCTGGGGCTTGCATTGTTCAGGATATTTGCAAGCTCGACCATTTCCACCATAAAAGTACTCTGTCCGCTTGCAAGGTCATCGAAAGCCCCTATTCTTGTAAAGACCTGGTCAATAATCCCTATGGAGGCATGGGATGCAGGGACAAAAGCACCTGTCTGCGCCATAATAGCTATGAGGGCAGTCTGACGCATATAGGTGGACTTTCCTGCCATATTCGGGCCTGTTACCAGCAAAAACTGGTTTTCCTTGCAGTCCATTTCGGTGTCGTTGGGGACAAAACCTCCCGGTAGAGCATTTTCAACTACTGGATGCCTTCCATCCCGGATAAGGATCTTGCAGTCGTCTGTAAGCTGAGGCCGGATGTAACTGTTATTTTCTGCAATCTCAGCCAGGTCTGTAAGGACATCAAGAACTCCTATCCTCTCGGCTGTTTCCTGGAGTTCTCTCGAATGAGCTGAAAGAGTCTGCGTGATTTTCATAAAGATTTCGTATTCGAGAGCCTTTGCTTTGTCATTGGCTGTCAGGATTAGGCTTTCTTTTTCCTTGAGTTCAGGCGTGAAAAAGCGCTCTGCATTTGCCAGGGTCTGTTTTCTGATGTAGTCTTCAGGCACCTGGCTGCTGTTGGCATTGGTTATTTCGATATAATACCCAAAGACCTTGTTGTATCCAACCTTCAGGGACTTTATCCCGCTTTTCTCTTTCTCTTTCTGCTGAAAAACTGCAATCCACCGCTTGCTGTTGCTGGCAATGTCTCTGAGCTCATCAAGTTCTGCACTGTATCCTGGCTTTATCATGCCCCCTTCCCTGACCGAGACAGGAGGCTCGTCGACTATTGTTTTTCCGATCATCTCAGCCAGATTTTCAAGTTCGGAAAAGGCTGCAAGCCCATCGGCAATCTCTTTTAATAGTTCAGATCCGATTTTTTCCATCAGGGAATCCCGGACAGGAGGTAAGGCGTCCAGGGACTTTTTCAGGGCTATGAGGTCCCTTGCGCTTGAGTTTCCATATACTACCCTGCCTACGAGGCGTTCTATATCCCTAACCTCTGAAAGCCAGTTCCGGAGATCGTAGCGGAGCAGGGGGGTTGCTGCCAGTTCTTCTACGGCATCGAGCCGAAGATTAATTTTTTCTACGGAAAGCAGGGGCTTTAAAAACCATTTTTTCAGGGTACGGCTCCCCATAGGCGTTTTTGTACAGTTTAGAATGCGGTAAAGGGAATTTTCGTCCCCCTCGTCTCGCACATTTTTCACGATTTCGAGATTGCGCAGGGTTACCGAGTCCAGGATCATAAACTCGGAATTAGAGTACGTACGCAGCGTATTGATATGAGTAAGGTCCCGCATCTGCGTGGTCTGTGCATATTCCAGGGCAGCCCAGGCAGAATACACTGCAAAATCCAGTTTCTCACAGCCCATGCCTTCAAGGGTTGCAACCTTGAAATGGGTTTTTAGCCTTTCTCCGGCTTCCCCGGCCCCAGAAATCTCAGGGGCAAACTCCTGAACAATGGTCTGATCTTTCAACCTGCCTACAAAGTCTGAATTTCTGTAAAGGGACGGGGGCAGAATACATTCTGAAGGGCGCATGCGGGCAAGTTCGCTCAGGAGCTTTTCAAAGCTCTCCGAGTCCCGAAACTGTGTTGTAAGAAATTCCCCTGTAGAAATGTCCAGGAAGGAGACTCCAAGTTCGATTTCTATTTCCTTTTCGGTATTTTTTCCGGACTTTCCGACTTCTCTCCCTGCGACTGCCATGAGATAATTGTTCGAGGCATCCGAAAACATGGAAGAATCAATTGCCGTGCCAGGCGTGACTACCCTGACAACCCCCCGCTTTACAACTCCTTTTGCCTGTTTCGGGTCTTCGAGTTGTTCGCAGATAGCCACTTTATATCCTTTGTTTATGAGCCTCGGCAGGTAAGTGTCAATAGCATGGTAGGGAATTCCTGCAAGCGGCATTTTTTCCCCGGATTTGTCCTTTCCCCGGGCTGTCAGTGTAATCTCAAGCTCTTTGGCAATCGTTTTTGCGTCTTCCCCAAAGGACTCGTAGAAGTCCCCCATACGGAAGAAGATCAGGGCGTCAGGGTGTGCCTGCTTGGCTTCATAGTACTGGCGCATTGCAGGGGTCATCATTTCAGTCATTTTTTACTCACTGTAAGCCTTGAATTGTTCTGGTGTGAAATTGAGAATTGGTGTGCAGTTATATTTCAAACCGGTTTCGAACGTAAATACCTACGTTTAATTAGCTTCGGATTCACGCACACGGAAAATATCGGCGGGCATGGCAAAATTCACTCTATGTTCTATAACCACGAAATATACACCACGGAAGACATGGGAAGCACGGAAGAATTGTGTCCGTGTTTCTTTTATTCGCATTTTAAATTCCCTGGATACTGGTTAATAAATACTATATCTTTATTAAAATCATCCTTCTTATATATAATTAACAATTCGATACTGTAAGGTATCTCAAAGGAGGAAATTACTCTGAGTCGGGAAAAACTAATTGAAGTCTGTCCTGTCTGCGGGAACGCAGATATATACTATGAAGTTGGCGGGTATGCAGGTGCGGTTTACCACTGCAAGGAATGCGGGTATGTCGGAGCCTTCGTTATTGAAGCTAATGAGGAAATGATCGAGAAAATCAAGGAGAATTATAAGCGAGAAAAGGAGAAGGAAGATAAATAACTCTAATTCATGTGGATTCGGTTAAGGTGCGAAACGCCAAAAAGTATTATTTTTTATGTAATAGATCTAAGAATTATGTTGGAAAATCGCTGTACCTGGTATTCGAAGTTGTGCATAAAAGTCGTTAACCGATGACCAATGAACTTTAATTATATAATCTCCCATGTGATAAGACAGGCTTCCTTAAATTTCTTTGGGAAATAGCCTGCCGGATTGCCTGGAGAAGAAGGAGTAAAAACGAGATCGAGTAAACAGGAATCTTTTAACATAGCTATGTGTTTCTTAATCTTATTTTGTGTTTTATGGGAATGAAATCGATAATCCCATATGTATTCCCAGATGTTACAGAATAATCGAGAAAACGAACTACTTTTAAAAGAGTAAAATAAAATGTGTACTATCGGTCAAATGGAAGAATGCGTTAATATGATTTAATATGATAACTAGCCAATTGTTCAAATAGAACTTTTCAATGTCTTTCTATTTTCACTATGAGCACAGAAAACCAGATATAGATCACAATAAGTGAGTGCTCGCACTCGCTGCGAGTATGCCGTTTTTCTACCATGCCTTTAGGTTAGCTGACCTATCCGTATAAGAGCCGGGTTATTTTGTTTTTGGTTGTTTTTTGGTTTTTGTTTTCTTTTCTGTGTTTGTGTGGGAATAAGTATTTATGAAACCATTTATTATATTGTGTAGTGTATAAATAAAAATGGAAATAATGTTAATTAAAATCGGAGTGTTATTATGTCTGAAAAAGGCGATTGTATTTATATAAGGCATTATCATGAGCCTATTTACGGGACGGGTAGTCGGGAAGCTCAATGTTCTGTGAGTAAGCCGACATGTTCTATGATGAAAATGTTGTTAGGTGCGTGTCCTCCGGAGTGTGATTCTTATTTCTCCAGAAAGTGAATCCTGGGATTGTCTTTGAAAAGCGTCTGCTGTCTGTGATGCGGTTAGTTCGTCGTTTTCCGGTTTCCCTGAATTGCCCGGGGTCCACTTGTAAAACTGAATCTTAGGCAAAAATAGGGCTCACCAATTAACAATTGAACAGCTGTCGAAAGTGGAAACATTTTAAGATACAAAATTAGACAAAGAGCTTTTCAACTCACTTAAAGAGAAATATCCTCACCTTTTTGAAGACAAGAACATTAGGTCTTGTCCGTGAGTTATTGACCAATCCTGAAAAAACGAGCATATCCCCCATATTTGCGGAAAATGAAAAGAGATTCTAGTGCTTATGGTTTTCAATAACTCCCCCACGACCCAAAATTAAAATGCTTAAAAATAAGCTTATAGAACTGAAGAGGTGCCGGCATAGTCCGCTATGGTTGGCTAGCCCCCGCTTCCGACCCTGTATTTATATCACGTGGTGTTTTACGCATTCACGTATTGCTGTTTTACGCGTTCACGTATTGCTATTACTGAATTCATTTAGCAGGCTAGCTGACTTTTCCATGTGGAAACTTCCCGATGTCAAATAGTCTGCTGCTGTGTAAAAAAATACATATCCCCAGTTGAATCTCCGTTCATCGTTTTCTTTACTCCTGAAACCATATACCCTCCCGCTTTGTTGAAGTCGGATAGTCCCAACTCATATTCTTGTTTTGCGTTTTGGATTGCGGAGATCCCTGGAATTTCTCGCTTTCATCAAGTGCGACGATCGAGTCAACAGATAGTTTGCCTCTGGCATGATACCAGGGGTTTCTGCTACAGCAACGCCTTATACACCAACCAGTAGCACCGCTGCAGTTGAAGCACAAGAAACAATAGTACCGCCAGAAACAGCATCTATTGCTAATCAGGAAACACTTACCAACCACAATATAAGGATACGAAGTGGCTACAGTTGAGTACAACTGATCGTGCATTAATCACTTCTGGCCTGGCCCTCATTTCAAAGGCTGCAACAAATAAGGATTATGACAAATTACTGGACAGCCATAATTAGAAATATCCCTGCAAGATAATTTCCAGCTGTGACGTTACCTAGACCAGCTAGTTAAAAAAGTATCCTAAAACCCAACGAGCGATTCTGCTGAACGTAACTTTTTTTGATACTGTTTCTTCCACCTACTCCCCCCAAATTTACTCTATGAAATTTTAGTTTCAAGTGTACATAGGTCTTATATGAATATATAACTTATTATCGATAAACAATTAAAAATATAATTAATCTTGTGCATACATGTATAAAGTTTGATGTAGAAAATGCAGTGTGTGAATAAAAACCGATGCACGATTTAAAATACAACATATAACTTCCATTTAGCATAGTAATAACAAAGAACCTCACTTAATATCAAACTATAAATTAACCAAAGCAAGAGTCCAGACAATTGACCTTGCAAGATTGTAGGGCCCTACCAGAACTTCCACCGTGGCTTTTTGTTTTCCAAATTCTCCGGAAGCAGCTTAATGTTTAGCCTGTTATTCTCCGGAATCCGCATTTGAATGTGGACCGCCTGCTTACACATATTCTCGTTTAGCTTTTCGATCTGTTCGTCCTCAGTGTACAGCGTTCATAAAGGGCCTTGACCTGAGTTTTCAGGTCTTCTTTTCTGTTTTGGAAAGGCTGCCTGCTTCGCAGTCGTTGAGAGCGCGGAGTAGGAAAAGCAAATTCAAAAACGTGGACAAGGCCTTCAAAAATTGCCGAATAACGATAAAAAAGCTTGACTACAGCCTTCAAAATGTGCTCAAAAAAGTAAAAGGACCTGAATACTGGAAATTTTGCCTAACAAAACAGGAAATTGTAAAACTGGTAATGATATGTAACAATAGGTAAAAGCGTGCAGAAAAGTAGTATCTGAATATGGATTTTGGTGGGGCCGCTGAGATTTGGACTCAGGTCGCAAGACCCCCAGCCTTGCAGGATGGACCAGGCTACCCTACGGCCCCGCAGAGTAAGTTGTGCTTTTTCAATGGCAATTCTCTTTTTTGTTTGCCATCCTCAACTATTGTAATCAAATATGTAGTATAAATGCGTATCGGTAGAAGAAAGTCCGGGTTTTCGTTTTATTATTTTTTTTAATTTTACTCTGAGATTTTTATCTGAAATTCGTTATCTGGTTTTTAGTAGAATCTAACCCATTATGGTTTTTGAAAATCAGGTTCTGAAGGATTACTCAGTATGCTTTTTGCCCGCAGGACTCTCTGGATAATGGTGATGTGAGAAAATACGGCTATCAGTACAAGAGCCCAGCCCAGGAAACCTGAAAGGGCGCCAAGGGCCAGGATGACCATTCTTTCCGTGCGCTCGGCAACTCCAACAGACAGCTTCCGGCAACCTGCGGACTCGGCGCGGGCGCGGGTGTAGCTTACCAGAAAAGAGCCTATCAGGGCAAAACCTGCCCAGAGCCAGCCTTCAATTTGCAGAATCGGAGTGAGGATCAGCCTTCCGTTCACCGCGCCTGCTATGATTCCGAGGAACATCAGGCCGTCGGAATAGCGGTCGCAAACCGAATCAAGCACGCCTCCGAAAGGAGTGATCCTGCCTTTTGCTCTTGCGACTCCTCCGTCAAGGATATCAAAGACCCCGCTGAAAAGAATCAGGAGCCCGCCCGCAAAAGGTTTGCCCAGCGCAAACTCCGCTCCTGCAAACACGCTTACTGCAAAACCCAGCAGAGTAAGGGTATTTGGAGAGAGAGGTATTGAACGGGCAAGCGGAATTATCAGCTTTCTTGAGCTGTTTTTGAGGTCGTCGAATATTTTCAATCCCTTCCTTTTACTGACTGATTATATAATATGATAGTATGGTTGGATATTAGCCTTATCTTTTTTGGAAAGATCCTTCCCCACGCCTTTTAATCGCCTGTTTATAGATCCGTTTAAAGCTTTAAGGGCGGCTTTTCTGACAGAATGGCCGGCAGGGATAATGTGTCCAGAAAGAGGTTTTAAACTTCCTGTCAAAATAATTCCCTGTCAAGAAGGATATTTAAATGATCCCTTTAAGGATAAGATAAGTCGGACGAGTTTAAAATGATATGGAGTTGAAAAATGGACATCGTAGAAAAGCACAGGGCAAAGTGTACAAAATGCGGACAGTGCCTTGAGGTCTGCCCTCGCTACAACGACCTCAGTTTGATTGACCTCCTTTATGGGTATCTGGAAGGAACCCAGAGCATTGATTCCGGCCCTCTGCTCCGCTGTCTTACCTGCGGGCTCTGTACTGATGCCTGCCCCGACGGGCTGGGAATTAAATTGCTTATTTCTCCTGCCAGACAGAAATGGGTGAATGAAAATGGCCTTACTGACAGGCAGACAATGGTTGACCCTGAAGCTGAAAACAATCTCTTCAAGAAGATTGCTGAGATGGATGAAACTCCCACATACGGAGACGGCTTAGGTTCTGTTGTGTATTTCCCTGGCTGCGCCGGAACCTGCATCAATAAAGTCATGGCACAGGCTGCTGTTGCCCTTCTGGAAAAAGCAGTCGTCGATTATACTGTCCTGAGCGGGATTGAATACTGCTGCGGAGCAGTATCTGCAGGTGCAGGAGATCCGGGACCTATCCGTAGGAACGGACAGCGAAATATCGATGAAATCCGAAAAAGGGGAGCAAAAACTCTTATAACTGCCTGTCCCGGCTGCTTCAAGGCTTTTAAGGATATTTACCCGAGAATATTTGGAAAGCTTGATTTTCAGGTTCTGCATGTTTCCCAGTACCTTGAGCTTCTAATAAGAGAAGGAAAACTTACTCCCGAGGTTGCCCTCAATCACAGAGTCTTTTACCACGATCCGTGCCACCTGACCAGAGGAATGGGAGTGTATCGCGAAGCAAGAAATTTACTTGAAAACATTCCAGGCACTGAACTTGCCAATAAAACCCCTGAGAATTCAGCCTGTTGCGGCTTCGGTGGTGGGGTAAGGGTCAATTATCCTTCGGAATCTCTGGAGGTGGCTTCTGACCGCTACGGAACTGCAGAAAAACTGGGCTGTGATATAATCATCACGAACTGCGGGGGCTGCATGCAGAATCTTATTGAAGCCGGGAAGGACGAGAGAATTAAAGTCTTTGACCTTGCCGAATACCTTTCCCTCGCCTGCGGGATAAAAATAGAGCGGGAAGATACGAAGATGCTGGAACTCGTCAACAGGGCTTACAGGCTCTGCATTTCAGGTTACAGAGAATCCGATAGCTCATAATGCGTACCTAATAACCCTCATATCTTTTCTTTTTTCGACATCCTGGGGGAAATTAGACCCGATAGAAATATTGCTATATAAATTTTTCCTTTTTGTCGGATTTGTTTAGTCTGGCAGTACGGAAGCTTTGCAAATAGAGAATATGAGCTCTCTAAAAAGGATCTTCAGATTCTTTTCTTGAAATGTAGGAGCCAGAATAAGCCAGAATAAGTCAGAATCAGGTTAAAACCAGTAGCTTTCCCCTTAATTAATCCCAAAGAAACTAAATATAAACAGATGTTCCATTATTTATGTTAGATTCATTTTCCATAGTTCTTATAAAGGTCTTTCTTTTAATGTTATTCAAGTGACTTTATAAAAATCACTTTTAAATATCTACTATTTATATTTTTGGGTTATCTCATTTTGTTTTCTTCCCAAATATACTTCTAAAAAGCAGCATATAGAAAACTATTTATAGAACCCCTAATTTTGTTGCAAATTTTTTACAAAAATATTTATATGAGAAAAATGAACCTTTCATTGGAGACATCTGAAAAGATGAGTTAACAGACGGGATTTAAATGGCACTAAAAATACTCCCTCTGCTAAAACACTCATGAACCCCATTCAGGATAATCATGAAAAATTCATGATTTCATTGTCTCACTTGTGGTGATCATGGTTTCCCACCCATGGTGATCGTGAGTTTCTTCTTGTGCATCTCATGGCTTCAAACGAAAGTCATGAGTTTGCAGCCCGGATATTCATGGATAATCGTGATAATCAGGGTTAAGACGTCTCTACAGTTTAAAAACTAAAACGGAGGATGCAATTATTAGCAAAGAAGAGTTGCTTCAGGAACTAGCAGGTGCTGTAATCTCCTGCAAGAAGGACGCGGTACTCGCTGCTGTTGAAAAAGCTAAAGGAGAACTGGAACCTTCCGAAATAATTGAAAAGGGGCTCGCAGCAGGTATGAACGAAGTGGGGGTTCTCTTTGAGAGAGGCAAACTTTTCCTTCCCCATGTAATGATAGCTGCCGACGCAATGACTGCAGGAGTTGCAGCCCTTAAGGACCTTATGCCTGAAGGGGTTTCAAGCTCGAAAGTTGGCGTTATTGTGAACGGTACGGTAGAAGGCGATGTCCATGATATTGGCAAATCCATCGTATCCACCATGCTCCAGTCGTCCGGCTTTGAAGTATACGATATCGGCCGTGATGTTCCTATCAAGAACTTTGTCGAAAAGGCAAAGGAAGTAAATGCTGATATGATCGGAATTTCCGCCTTAATGACCACAACCCTTCAGGGCCAGAGAGACGTAATTGAACTCCTAAAAGAAGAAGGTCTCAGGGACAGGATAAAGGTCATGGTAGGCGGTGCACCCGCAACCCAGGCCTGGGCTGACAAGATAGGTGCAGACTGCTATGCTGAAAACGCAAGCGAAGCTGTTGCAAAGGCAAAAGAACTGCTGTTATAACTTATCTTATGGAGGTACAAAAATGGCAAAAAATAATGCAGTTGCAGGATTTAACGCACTTAATGGCGTAGAATTAAATCTTTTTACCACTGACGAACTCAAAGCTATTCACTACGCAACCATGGAAGTTCTTATGGACCCCGGTGTTCAGGTTTCTGACCCCGAGGCAAGAAAGATCTTCAAGGAAAATGGCTGTGAAGTTGACGAAAAGACTCAGATCGTAAAGATCCCTGAATATCTCGTAAGAAGAGCCCTTCAGCTCGCCCCCTCCAGGTTTGTCCTCTGGGGCCGCGACAAGAAATACAACACTGTGCAGGAATGCGGCGGTAAGGTTCACTGGACCTGTTTCGGTACCGGTGTGAAGGTCTGCAAGTACCAGGACGGCAAGTACGTAACCGTTGACTCCGTCGAACAGGACATTGCAGACATCGCAAAACTCTGTGACTGGGCTGAAAACATCGACTACTTCTCTCTCCCGGTCTCTGCAAGGGATATTGCAGGCCAGGGTGCCCAGGACGTCCACGAAACCTTCACCCCTCTTATCAGCACTGCAAAGCACTTCCACCACATTGACCCTGTAGGCGAAAACGTCGAGTACTACTGGGATATCGCAAAGGCCTTCTACGGCGGCGACGGAGAAGAAGCCAGGAGGAAGCCGATTTTCTCCATGCTCCTCTGCCCGACCAGCCCTCTTGAGCTCAGTGTCAACGCCTGCCAGGTAATCATTAAGGGTGCCCGCCTTGGCGTCCCTGTAAACGTCCTGAGTATGGCAATGTCCGGCGGATCCTCTCCTGTCTACCTTGCAGGAACCCTTGTTACCCACAACGCCGAAGTCCTCTCCGGTATCACCCTCGCCCAGCTCACAGTGCCCGGAACCAAAGTCTGGTACGGAAGTTCCACCACCACCTTCGACCTGAAGAAGGGTACTGCTCCTGTCGGATCTCCCGAACTCGGCTTGATCAGCGCATCTGTCGCAAAGCTCGCCCAGTTCTATGGCCTCCCCGCTTTCGTGGCAGGCACCTAGTCTGATGCAAAGATCCCTGACAACCAGGCTGGACACGAGAAAACCATGACCTGCCTCCTTCCTGCCCTCGCCGGAGCAAACACCCTCTACGGTGCCGGGATGCTTGAGCTTGGCATGACTTTCTCCATGGAACAGCTGGTAATCGACAATGACATAATCAAGATGACCAAAAAAGCTCTGCAGGGAGTACCTGTCAATGAAGAGACTCTTTCAGTTGAATCCATCCAGAAAGTAGGGATCGGAAATAACTTCCTCGCCCTGAAGCAGACCAGGCAGCTCGTGAACTATCCCTCTGACCCCATGCTCATTGACAGGCGCATGTTCGGAGACTGGGCAGCAGCAGGCTCAAAGGATCTTGCAGCAGCTGCACACGACAAAGTCGTAGACGTTCTCAAGAACCACCAGGTAATCCCGATCGACGCAGACCTCCTCAAAGATATGAAGGCAGTCGTGGACAGAGCTGACAAAGCCTTCAGAGGCATGTAATTTCACAGGATATTCAGGAGATCTAAAAATGGCAAACAAAGAAGCAATCATTGCAAAAGCAAAAGAAGCAATCACCGAATTCGATGACGAACTTGCGGCAGAAGTTGCAGCAGAAGCCCTCGCAGCAGGTATCGATCCGGTAGAACTCATTGAGAAGGGCTTTACCGCAGGCATGGAAGAAGTAGGAGAAAAGTTTGGACAGGGTGTTCTTTTCCTTCCCCATGTGCTTGCAGCCGCCGAGGCAATGAATGCAGGTATAGAAGTAATTAAGCCGGAAATGGAGAGGCGCAATTCTCAGACCAAAAACCTCGGAACCGTCGTTATCGGGACCATCGAAGGCGATATCCACTCCATTGGAAAGGACATCGTAGCTTCCATGCTCAACATTGCCGGTTTCAAAGTTGTGGACCTTGGAAGAGACGTTCCAATCAAAACCTTTGTCGAAAAGGCAAAGGAACTCAAACCCCAGGTTATCGCATCCTCCGCTCTCATGACCACCACCATGGTCAACCAGATCCAGATCGAGGAACAGCTGAAAGAAGCAGGGATTCGCGGCCAGGTAAAGACTATGGTCGGAGGCGCTCCCGTCACCCAGGACTGGGCAGACAAGATCGGCGCAGACATCTACGGCGAAAGCGCAAACGATGCCGTCAGCAAGGTAAAGGCAGCCTTACTTTAAAACGGTTCAAACTGCAGAAAGCGTGTTCTCCGGAATACATTTTCTGCCACAACTTTATTTTGTGCAGTTTTTGCGAACCCATAGCTGCAGACATAGATTTAACAGCTCTTGCAGGTCATACCATTCACGAGAATATTATAAAACGACTGCTATTACAAAACAACTGTCAGGAAAGACAGTTAAAAACGGAACGTTGAAAATATTCCCGGAGATATGACACCAAAAGAGAGATTTCAAGCTGTGGAATATGGAATGGGAAACCCCCTTTCCTGAGGGAGTTCCATAGTATTCTGAAAAATGGAGGAAGTTTTCGTGGATTTGAAAGCTTTAAAAAAACAGGAAAGCAAAAGAAAGATCAGTAAAGGGTATATGTGGGCCTTTTTCTGTGCTATTTTCTGGGGCATCTGGTATCTTCCAGGAACCGTTGTTTGGGTACTGAACCCGTTTGATGAAATGTACGGGGCTATTGCCGAAACCGGCGGAGACGGTACAGCTCTTATTGTAACTGCTGTTCTGATCACGGCTTTCAACGCCCTTACTGTCATGCTTGCGTTGATGATCTGGAACGGAGTACTTGGCAAATACGGGGAACTTTTCCGAACAATGAAGGAATTCCATCCGTGTTCCAAGTGGTTCTTCCTTGCATCTATCTTCGGAGGCCCGATGGCAATTCTAGGTTCTTTTATTGCTATGGGCTTTATCGGCGGAGCATTTGCAGCTGTTGCGGCTCTTCTCTACCCTGTGGTAGGTTCTGTTCTTGCCTACTACTGGTACGGGGAAAAGATCTCAAAGAGAGCTGCGATGGGCATTGGAGTCATCATTCTCGGAGGCATTACGATCTTCGGTGGTGGGCTTCTGACTGAACTTTCTTCAGGCAAAGTCCAGTGGATCGGGTATCTTGGAGGCTTGATGGCTGCTGCAGGCTGGGGTATTGAAGGTGCAATCGCAGGCAAAGGTCTTGATATTTCAGAGCCTGATGCCGGTTTGACTCTTCGCTTCCTTGGAGAAAACATTATCTGGTGGATTATTATTGTTCCGTTGCTTGCATTCTTCGGTTTCCCGATGTATTCCTTTGCGCTTCAGGCCTTCGAACCCCTTACGCTGCTGGTTCTGATCTTTGCAGGAATTACCTTTGGTTTCTGTTATGTCTGCTGGTACAAATCCTTCCCGCTCATTGGGGTTGGAAGAGGCCAGGGTATCGGAAATCTTTACGGGCTGTTTGCTATTATCTTTATTTTCCTCTTCTTCGGAGATGTCCCGCAGTGGACTATCCTTGTCGGAGGCACTCTCTGTGTCATTGGCAGTTTCGTCATGTTTACGGAAGAAGCAAGTGCGCTTGAAACTCTGAGAGGTGAATGAAATGACTGGAAACCGCCCTATCAAGTTCAGGATCCTGGAACTTCTCCTGGATGGGAAAGAATACTGGAACTATGAGATAGTTTCAAAGATCCAGAAAGAGTACGGCATGAACAGCAACTACGGCAGGGACAGCATCAACTTCGACATCATCGAACTGGCTTCAGGAGGGATGCTGAAGGACGTGGAGCAGAAAGTCGACGAAGAGGAAATCTATAAAAAAGGCTTCCTTCTGCACAAGTATGTGATCACAGACTTTGGGAAAGTCCGGGGTTCTGATGCCTGCCTCAGATATGTGTAATTGGAGGATAATATATGACACAAACAGCAGTGGCTCTAGAAGCTTACAATGCATACTGGGCAAATTCCTTCATACCGGCAGCAAATAGCATGTGGATGGTTTTGATCCTCATTCTGGCGGTAATCGCCCTCTGGCAGGCCAGAACCTTCGTATCCAAATTCTGAACCCCAAAACATAGCTTTCCAGATCTGATATTAATAAAAATATAAGGGTGAAAATAAATGGCAACTGAATATGCTTTGAGGATGGGAGACGGTAAACGTGTCTTCCTTACCAAAGAACAGATTTTAAGCGAGATCGAAGCCGGAACCGCAAATGCTGCGGATCTTGGCGAGATCCCTGCCCTCAGCGCCGATGAAATCGACAAGCTTGCAGAAATTCTGATGATGCCCGGAAAGGCAGTCAGTGTGGAACAGGGCATGGAAGTGCCTGTGACGCACGACATCGGTACAATCCGGCTTGACGGCGACCAGGGCAACAGCGGTGTTGGCATTCCCTCAAGCCGCTTAGTGGGCTGCATGATGCACGAGAGAGCTTTTGGGGCTGACACAATGGAGCTCGGGCACATCGACTACAGCTACAAGCCGGTAAAGCCTGTGGTTTCAAACGAATGCCAGGCAATGGAAGTCTGCCAGCAGAACATGATCATCCCGCTCTTTTACGGGGCAATGCCGAACATGGGGCTTTATTACACCCCTGACGGACCATTCGAAAACCCAGGCGACCTTATGAAAGCTTTTAAGATTCAGGAAGCCTGGGAATCCATGGAACACGCTGCAGAACACCTTACCAGAGACACCGTATGGGTCATGCAGAAGCTTTTTGCCTCCGGGGCAGACGGCGTAAACTTTGACACAACTGCCGCAGCCGGAGATGCCGATATGTATGGTACTCTTCATGCAATCGAAGCCCTCCGAAAGGAATTCCCTGACATGTACATCGAAGCCGGAATGGCCGGGGAAATGGTGCTCGGTATGCACGGAAACCTTCAGTATGACGGCGTGACCCTTGCCGGGCTCTGGCCTCACCAGCAGGCACCCCTGGTTGCAAAGGCAGGAGCAAATGTCTTCGGGCCCGTGTGCAACACCAACACCAGCAAGACCTCAGCCTGGAACCTTGCCCGTGCAGTTACCTTCATGAAGGCAGCTGTCGAAGCTTCTTCAATCCCCTGTCACGTTGACATGGGAATGGGCGTGGGCGGAATCCCGATGCTTGAGACTCCACCAATCGATGCCGTTACCAGGGCCAGCAAGGCAATGGTTGAAATTGCAGGCGTAGACGGCATATAGATCGGGGTCGGCGACCCGCTGGGTATGCCGATTTCCCACATTATGGCTTCCGGAATGACCGGAATAAGGGCTGCAGGCGACCTTGTCGCAAGGATGGAGTTCTCAAAGAACATGAGGATAAAAGAAGCAAAAGAGTACGTGGCAAAGAAACTCAACGTCGACACCATGGACCTGTCAGACGAGCACGTAATGCGCGAACTGCGTGAGGAACTCGATATTGGTGTCATCACCTCAGTTCCTGGCGCTGCAAAAGGTATTGCCGCAAAGATGAACATCGAAAAGTTGCTCGATGTCAAGATCAACTCCTGCAACCTCTTCAGAAAACAGATCCGTTAAGGAAAAAAATTCAGGTAGCAGCCTGAATTGTCCTCCGTAGCAGGGAGAAATAGGACAGACCTGGAACAGACCTGAATAAATCCGGGCCTGCCGAAAAAACACAGCTTAAAAACAGTTATTGAGGCTGAAGGCAGGTCCGAAAAGTTCTTCCCATAAAATAATAGCGACCTCCCTGCTTTTTTAATTTTTAACGAATTCTTTTGACCTAACTTCCCAGCAAGTATTTCTTATTGAATCATTTTCTTGAATCATTTTCTTGAATCATTCTTGAGAGATTTTTTGATGAAAATTTCCGGTTGAGTTTTTCAACTTATCTTCCGGTATTCTCGGTTATTGCTATTTTCAGTTTTTTCAGTTTTTTTATTCTATACCAGTTATTTTTTTCTTTTTGATATTCCTCAGTTCTTTATTTATTTCTGATAATTTTTATTCTTGTTTTCCCCTGGCAGGTTGTTTTCACATTGCTTGTTCTATTATTTTTCATTTTTCTGACCGCGCCCCACCATTTGCGAAATCTTTATATATTTTTACGTGCTTTTATTTATTAGCAAATCAAATTTACTTGATTTGCCCTGTAAAGTGCCATTTTAAATCTCCGTAAATCTGCAGACTCCCGAATCAATTTGCCTTCGAACCTCCATTAAATTTTTTCTTTTTTTTGTTTTTTATAACTGATTTTTCTTTTTGTTTTCTTCCGTTTCCTTTATTGTCAAAGAGTTCGCAATGGAAACAGCTTCAGGTTCTTTGCCTTCCAGCCCAAGGTTTATTAATTGATACGATAATTATGCAGGGAATCCAACATCTGGATAAACGAAAGAGACTTCTATTTCCTGTTTTCATACCTGCTTCCAGGTTTATCGGAAATTCTGGTGAGAACTATGGCTGATACAATACACTGGGCAGACGTCATAGCCGAAGACGTGTTAAAAAAGAACGGCAAACATCTTGTCGCTACAGGCATCACTCCTTCTGGCCACATCCATATAGGCAATATGAGAGAAGTTGTGACTGCCGATGCTGTTTACAGAGCTCTCATTGACAAGGGAACTGATGCCGATTTTATATATATTGCTGACAATTATGACCCTCTGCGCAAGGTTTACCCTTTCCTTCCCGAGAGTTATGCCGAGCATGTGGGAAAACCCATCTCTGAGGTTCCCTGCCCCTGCGGAGATTGCGCAAACTATGCCGAGCATTTCCTGAAACCTTTCCTTGAAGCCCTCAGGCGCCTGGGCATCACTCCGAAAGTCTACAGGGCAGATGAGATGTACAGGGCAGGCACGTACACCGAAGCAATAAAGACCGCCCTTGTAAAAAGAGATTCCATTGCAAAAATCCTAGAAGAGGTTTCAGGAAAAACCGTAGCATCTGACTGGAGTCCTTTCAATCCCAGGTGTGATGAATGCGGAAGAATTACAACCACGAAAGTTACGGGTTTTAATCTTGAGGCTGAGACCGTTGACTATGCCTGTGCCTGCGGGCACACCGGAACGGTGCCGATGGCCGGGGGAGGAAAGCTTACCTGGCGCGTTGACTGGCCTGCTCGCTGGGCAGTTCTTGGGGTGACAGTTGAGCCTTTCGGAAAAGACCATGCTTCAAAGGGTGGCTCTTATGATACCGGAAAGAGGATCGTAAGAGAAATTTACGGGCATGAACCTCCATATCCTGTCGTCTATGAATGGATAATGCTTGGAAAGCAAGGGGCAATGTCTTCGTCTACAGGGGTTGTTGTCTCGATTTCGGACATGCTTGGGGTTGTGCCTCCTGAGGTTCTTCGCTACCTGATAATCCGAACAAAGCCTGAAAAACACATCCAGTTCGACCCTGGACAGCCTCTCCTTACCCTGGTGGACGAATACGAACGGCTCAGGGCACAGTTCAGGGAAAATGACCCTTCTCTTGGGATTTTTGAACGGAGAGTCTATGAACTTTCCAGGGCAACGGGTATCTGCCAGCCTGAGATTCCTTTCAAGCAGATGGTAACTATATATCAGGTGGCAAGGGGAGATTTTGACAGGATCCTGAAAATCGTAAAACGCTCAGGCATTTCCACTGAAGATGAAAAATGCATAAGGGAACTTGCAGATAATGTTTCCAAATGGCTGGAACTCTATGCCCCGCCTTTTGCAAAATTTAACGTAAAAGAGAAGGTTCCCGTGCAGGCAGCAACCCTGTCCGAGCTTCAGAAAGCTTTTCTTTCAGCCTTTGCTGCCATTATTGAAACCAGAGGGGAAATCAGCGGAGAAGAATACCATATGCTTGTCTATTCCGCAAAAGACGAGGGCTCGGAACTGAACAGGCGGATTGCGGAAAAGCTGAACACTCCTGTTCCGCAGCTGGACCAGAAGGATCTTTTCAAAGCCATATACACCTCAATACTCGGGCAGAGTTCAGGCCCCAAAGCCGGATGGTTCCTATCTTCTTTTGAGAAGGAATTTCTGGTAAAAAGATTCAGAGAGGCTTCGACCTATAGCCCTGAAAAACGCGGATAAGTATGGATAAATCGGATACTCATAACCGCGCAGGTTCGCTGGGAAGTCCTGCAAAAGAGCATTTCCTTGCCTGGGACAAGGAATACGCGCACCTTAAATGGGGAGGGCCTGCATCTGTCAGGGTCACACAGGCATATCTCCTGCCCGAATCCAGGGTTCTCGATGCAGGCTCTGGAAACGGCAGATACCTGGGAGAGCTTGCAAGGCACTATACTGCAGTCGGAATTGACATTTCTTTAGTTGCCCTGCACAGTTCCAGGACGCTGCTTGCAAGGAGCGGCAGGTTTGCCGAACACCTTGGGGCAAATGTTCATGATTTGCCTTTTAAATCACAATCTTTTGACGGAATATTCTGTTATGGTGTACTTCAACATCTTTTTTCAGAAGAAAGGAAATCCGCTGTCAAAGAATTCAACCGCGTGCTCAGAAAAGGCGGATTTGTCTTCTTCGAGGCTTTCGGCTGTGAGGATATGCGCTGCGGGGGAGAACCTTCGATCCCTTGTGAAGAAAGGACTTTTGCCCGGCAAAACGGAATAATTTATCACTATTTTACGAAAGGAGAAGTAAGAGAGCTCTTCAAGGAATTCGAAATTATAGAGCTGGAAAATTCAATAAAAGAAAAAAAGTTCAGGAGAGAAGCTTACATGAGGCATATGGTAAGAGGAATCTTCCGGAAAGCTTGAATTTATCTTTCCAGAGGCATTCAATAACTTTAAATTCATATGCAGCCCATCGCTTCAGATAATCCCTGCCTTTATTTTGGGTTTTTATCTGTTATACGAAGGCCAGTTTCAGATAATTCAACACAATTACAACAAGTGCTCCGAAAATACCTCCTATTGCACAGATAAGAACTGCTATCCAGGTGATTGCGATATTAAGTCCGAGCAAAAGTTTTGCCACCATCAGGACTAAGACCCCAAGTACTGCATTTATTGCAAGGCTGGTGACGGTCTTGAGTGCTTTATATAGCACGAAGGCCACTATAATTGCCAGAATAAGTACTAAAATTTCTATAATTCCAACTACCATAAATCATAGTTAGGGACTCAACTTATTTATAATTATCATTGAGTTTTATAATACAGTTGTGAACCTAAAGAAGATTATATTACTGTGCCTGAGCAGGATATTCAACAACTTTTCCTTCAAAATGCAGGCTAATTTGAGGCTTTTTTCCTCAGAGAGCCTTGATAAATTCAATAATAATTTTTTTAAGTGACGCTTTGTCCGGATAGGCCCGTACCTCAAGTAAGGAGCCCGGATTTCCCAGCACCATTGCCGAGACTGCCGCATCCGGGCTGTGAAGGCAGAGAACGGGAACTCCCTTGACAAGCGCCCTGCAGATTTCGTAACCCACACCTGTCGAAGGTATCGTAACTTCAGCGATTAAGGCGTCGCTTTTCACAAGCAAACCCATATCCCTGGCGTAAATCTCTTCTTCGGTCATTTCCGTTTCTACTTTTTCCAGTTCAGGGTCCGCAACGTGCCAGCTGAGCACCTCAGCTCCTGCTTCTTCCAGGGTATCAAACATAAACCGGTATGTTTCAAGCAGTTGCCTTCCTCCGCGGATCGAGCCAGACAGGAATATTTTCGGGCCCCGCTGTTCCGAAACTCTCATTTTCGCCATAATTTCCATAATTTTCATCCTTCAAATCCTTTTTTTCCGGTACTCCCGGATTTTTTACTGCACACCCCTGAAATAATGCCCTTTAGTAAAGCCCTTCCCAAGGCTTTCACATTTTTCCGGTTCCTGTTTTCCGGCCTCAAGATAGGTATCAATTGCGTCCCTGTATTTCCCGGTCACTTTTCTTACTACTTCAGGATTTTCCATTCCGAGAGTCTCTATCCTGAGGCTCGATACTCCGCTTTCGAGAAGTGCCGGAACATATTCGAGCATGCAGAGAGACCTTGAGTTAAGGAGATGCATTCTGCATTGAGAGTCCATGAGCAGGGGAAACTCATAATTTTTCTCGTCTACGAGTGTAAAGTTCCCTGACCTGCATGGGGTACTGCACTGTCCTTTATCTTTTCCGAGCAGCCCGCCTGCAAGGCAGTGTTCGGATTCCATCAGTTCAAGGCGGCCGTGGACAACACATTCCGCAGGCCCGTAAGAAGCAATGCCTTTAAGTTCCTCAAGCGTCAGCTCCGGGGAAACTACAGCTATCTGGGCCCCTTCCTGCAAAAAAAAGGCAGAAGTGCGGCTGTTAAAGATATTCAGAGGACTATCTGCAATAAAAGGAATTTTCTCTGCCTTTGCAAGGCCCAGTACCCCAAGGTTTGAAGCAAGGATACCGTCAGCTCCCAGTTTCCTGACACGAGAGAAAGTTTTTTTCACGGACTTCATTTCGGAATCTTTGACAATCTTTGGGGTGCTGAAATAGATTTTCCTGCCCGCATCCCGCGCTTCCGTAACAGCTTTTTCAAAAATAATGTCAAGGTCTTTTGCAGAGCTTTCTTTTTGCCCTGCCGTTTCCGGCCTTCTAAAAAACCCTTCTCCGAAATAGATGCGATCTGCTCCGCCTGCAAGCGCTCCTTCAAGCCCGTCAAGGGAATACACGGAAACCGAGAGCATAGGACGTATCGGAAGATTTTCCGGAGCATTTTCTTCTACATCCTGTCCTGCCTTTTCTCCTGATTCGGAGAATTGTGGAGTTTTGAGAGGTTTTCGCTTCCACCTGGAAATCCGCAGGTTTTCAAGTTGCTGGATTGCTTTTGTCCTCAGTTCGTTCAATTGCCCCATTGGAATAAAAATATCCCCTTCCGTAGCCACATGAAGTTCAGCTGCCTCAAAAAGCGTGTTTCCGAGTTTTGAGAGCTGTTTTTCTATCTGAGCCTTTGAAGTAGGCTGCTTTTCTGCCGTCTCGACCAGATATTCGGATTCAATTGTTACTATGTTTGAATCCCTGTCCTTTATTTCAAGCCTGACAGGCTTTCCTGATGCAACTGTTGAGGTGATGGATACAGGGATTTTAGGCCTCAAGCTTCCGGATTCGCTTTCTTTTTTGAGGGAATCCATAAGCTTCTTATCATGCGTTCTGTACACAGTGCTTCCTGATGGTGCTTTTGAGTCAAATGGGATTTCTATAATATCTCCCTTTCCTGCACTGTATACAGGACCCTTCCCGGTATACATTGAGGATATAATTTTTCCTTTATCCTCGGGACTGGTTTCGGCGTTTTCGACCATTATTCCGTCTCCCAGGCGGAGAGAGCGTGAAAGTTTTACGCGGATACGACTTGAAATCCTGTCATACCCTACAACCGTGCCTGCCGGAATTCCACGGTTATGGGGATTCTCCCGGCTCATGAGTTCCCAACGTGGATTTTCAAAAAAGTAGCCTTGAGTAAAACCCCGATTAAAAAGCTGGGTGAGCGTTTCCTGTTCTTCTTCGGAAACAGAGTACCCTGAAGGATTTTCAATATACCTGTCAATCAGGCGGCGGTAAATCCTGACAACGCCTGCAACATACTCCGGCCTCTTCATTCTGCCCTCTATTTTGAAAGACTCGATCCCGGCTTCTATAAGGGCTCCCAGACCTGAAATTGTGTTAAGGTCTTTTGGGCTTAAAAGATAGTTCCCGCTTGTTCGGATCTGTTTTCCTTCACAGTACAACCTGTATTTTTTGCGGCACGGCTGGGCGCAGTACCCTCTGTTCCCACTCCTCCCCCCTATAAGGCTGCTCAGGAGGCACTGCCCGGAATAGGAGATGCAGAGAGCTCCATGTATGAAAACCTCTATTTCAGTCCCGGTTTTTTCTTTTATCCGTTTTATTTCTTCAAGCGAGGACTCACGCGAGAGTACAACTCTTTCGATTCCTAATTTTTTTACTAACTCAACTCCTTCGCTGTTATGCAGAGTCATCTGTGTGCTCGCATGCAGCGGAAGGTCAGGCAGATATTTTCCTGCAAGGGAAATAAGCCCCAGGTCCTGCACGATAACCGCATCTGCCCCCATTACCCTCAGGCAGGAAAGCAGTTCAAGGGCGTCTTCCACTTCCCCTTCCTTAAGTAGAGTATTTACGGTTACGTATACTTTCACGCCTCTGAGGTGAGCATAATCAATGGCTTCTTCAAGCTCTTTATCTGAGAAATTAGAGGCGTACCCCCTGGCACTGAAAGCCCGGGCTCCGAGATACACAGCGTCAGCTCCGTTTTCTACGGCTGCAACAAGGGCTTCCATGCCGCCGGCCGGGGCAAGCAGTTCCGGTTTTTCAGGCTTCATCAGATTGGATTAGAGACCCCGCCCTTAATTAAGCTTTGGCATCCTCTCCTTGCCTGCATAACTTGAATATTTCAAAAAACTTCCGTGAATGAAAAAACAACTATAGTCACCATTTTAAATAATGCGACATTTTGTGTGTAAATATATGTCTCTCCCAAAACTCATCCAGTTCTTTTTTCAATACTTTAATATTTTTGAATGATTTTATTGATGTTAACTCTTCTCTTGTCGTTTTCCAACAATATTCTGTTGGGTTCTTATCTGGAATAGCTGGAGGGAAAAATAGTATTTGCAACCAATGTTTATTATTTTGATAAAATTCCTTTACCTTTGAGGATCTATGCCATGTAGCCCTGTCCAGTAGAAGAAATATCCTTGTCCCTATATCTCTTTGAAACTTGATTAATGATTTTAAATAAGAGTCTGTATTCTGTGTACTTCCTAAATCGTACCAATAAAACTCTCCATTTTCAGTGTATAATCCCCAATATTGATTTTGGCTTGAACCACCTATAAATTTGAGATAACAGATAATTTTGAAAGTATTTTTATTGTCATATAATATATTATTAATGAAATTTTGTTTGTAAATGCAGGAAACTACTTTTAATATTCACAAAATATTCTGAGGAAGTAAAAAACAAATGAAAGTGTTTTCTTAACACTTTAAATCAAAGATCAAAAAAATGCAGCCATAGAAAGCAATGAAGGAATTTGGTAATGAGAAGCCTGGAGAAGCACATAAGTAGTGTTCTAGGCTGTCATTTTCAAACTGTTATGGCTGGAATTAGTGAAATCACTAATGGTATAGAAAAACCAGATAACAGGATTCGAAAGCCTGGTGGAGGTAAAAAGAAAATCATCGATACAGTCGAGAATATTGATGAAGTTTTCTTTGAGATTTTAAAAGATCATACGGCTGGAAGCCCTATGGATAACGAAAATAAAATGGACAAATCTGAGTCTTAAGGAGATTTCAAAGGCTTTTGAAGCAAAAGGCATGACAACATAAGTCCCCATGTAGTAAAGCAGCTCTTAAAGAAACATGGTTTTGCAAAGAGAAAGATGCAAAAAACCGTCACAATGAAAGATTGTAAAGATAGGAATGAGCAATTTGAGAGGATTCGTGAGTTAAAAGAAGAGTACTCAAAAAGCAAGAATCCGATTATCAGTATAGATGTCAAAAAAAAGAATTCATAGGCAACTTCTACCGTGACGGAAAAGTTTATTGTACTCAGCCAGTTAAGGTTTATGACCACGATTTCGATACATTTTCAGATGGCATTGTAACTCCACATGGCATTTACGACTTAAAACGTAACGAAGGATACATCACTTTAGGAACCAGTACAGGATGCACGCG
>CAVRJG010000040.1:0-26773 GCA_963721455.1 uncultured Methanosarcinaceae archaeon | reverse complement strand
TCAAATTATTTCTTTTAAGAAAGGAAATTTCCCTTTTTGGAGAGAGAGCTTTCTTTCTAATCTATCGGAAGAGTAAAGATAAATGTACTGCCCTTCCCGACTTCGGAGTCCACCCAGATTTTTCCTCCATGAAGGTCTATGAAGTTTTTAACGATGTACAGCCCAAGTCCAGCTCCGCCGTATCCCCTGGCTGTTGAAGAATCGGCCTGGGTAAAGGGCATAAATATTTTTTCATTATCCTCTTTTGACAACCCGATTCCGTTGTCCGAAACTTTAATCTCAAGAGCACCTTCTTTCTTGCACGCGCTCACGATGACCCTTCCCTTATCAGGAGTGAATTTCATAGCGTTGCTCATGAGATTGTACAGGATCTGTCTCAATTTCGTCCTGTCAGCCCGGATATTCTCAAGGGAAGTATCTACTTTCACCTCTACACTGATTTTCTTATTTGAAGCAGGCGAGATAAGACTCATTCTCACCTCTCCTATAAGGCTGGCAATATCTATTTCCTCATAATTAAGATTTCTTTCACCGGCTTCAAGCCTTGAGATATCAAGCAGATTATTGATAATTTCCAGAAGATTTTTCCCGCTTATGAGAATATTGCTGACATATTTTGATTGTCTTGTGTTCAGGGATCCGAAAGCCCCTTCAAGCAGCAGATCGGAAAAACCTATCACCGAGTTAAGGGGAGTCCGAAGTTCGTGACTCATATTCATAATGAGCCCTTTCTTGGCCCTGTCAGTGGCCTCGGCATCTTTTTTCGCTATGAGAATAGCGTTTTCCAGTTCCTTCCGTCCTTCAAGCTGTCCCAGGTGCTTCCATTTTCCTCTTCTTTTGATAATAACGCCGTTTTCCTCCATCAGTTCAAGCAGCACGCTACCTGAAAGTTCTTCAAGAGGGAGAGTACAGAGAAACGTGGGACTTTTGTTTTTTTCGAAAATTACCGTTTCAACGGTCTTCCCGCAAGTTTCAAGATAGGGTTTAAGAGAACTTCCAGCATCTTTAAGATCAAAATTCGTTCTAAATCCTGAAAAGCCTCCTGAATGGGCTTTTTTATATCCCTTCTCTGCAAGTTCTTTTACTGCTGATGCGAGACGGGTCCTATTTTCCGGGAATGGATTAGCTGGCAGAATTTCCAATTGAGAGGAAACGAGGCAGTGCTCGACATCCACTCCTTCCTTTTCAAGTTCATTCTTTGCTCTTTCTGTTGCCAGTTCATCCGGGGAAATCCATAAACAATATTCTCCCCTTTCAATCCCTTGCTTAAAATAGGTAACAAGTATTTCTGTCAATTCTTCGATATCTTTATATACGGCAGAGATCTGGGAGCTCTGCTGGACGCTTGAAAAAAGTCCGGGGTTTTTGTCAATATTTTTTCTCAAAATCTTTCCCCCTCCGTGTATTTATAGTAAGTTACAGTAAGTGCATTTTCAATAGGATGCAACCGGGTTTGAATGGGGTATGAGACAGAGTCTACAAAGGTATAAAATATAATATTCAGCAATTCCAGGAGACTTAAGTATTTTAAAATCATTCAAAGAATTCAGGGCAATATAATTCTCTTTCCAAGCTTATGACACTTTGTACATATGCTTCGTTTTTCCTATGTATATCACCAGCATATATAAGAAATGTGCTAATTTATACTGTTCTTTTAACAGCTATTATATATTTGAGAATTAATCTCTACTGGGGTTTTTTGGGAACCGTATGAAACGTACCTTAGTTTTACTCTGCCTGCATCCAAGAACTTGAAGCTCTGCACTCTATAAAATTTCAAACCTAGTGCTGCAGTCAAGGGTAGATAATTAGAGGACTTTCATGCTAAAAGTAATGCAAACTATCGGGATCTCTTGGAATCACATGGAGCGCAAAATTCCGCTCGGGCCTGACAAATCTTGGCATTGTCATAGGAATCGCTGCAGTGGTTGCAAACGTCTCTCTTGGGAGATCTTTAATGTTTATTTTGCGGAAGAAATCAATGCTCAGGGCTTCAATTTTATTATTATATACAGGCAGGAGCCGAATCTCTTCTATAGCAATGAACTGCAAGTCATCGATAAAACTCCAGGCATTGCCGGGGTTTCCCCCATAAAACAGCAACTGGGGTGGGAACCTCCTTCTCCCAGAAGAAAAATATTGATATTGTAGGAGTAACCGAAGACTATAAGGATACTTCCAATATCATTATGGAAAACGGCAGTTTCATAAGAGACCAGGATTCTTTTTCTGCAGCTATAGGGTCCAAGGTAGCAAATGAATAATTTAAAAGGAAAATTTCTAGCCGCAGTTCAATAGATATCACCTTGCGTCTCGAAGGAAACAGGACGGTAACCCGAACGTTCAAGGTGAAAGGCATAACCAAACCCCTGAACGCCTCATTCGCAGGCGGGGGAATTGACCGGGATGTCAGCATCTTTATTCAACCAGGCCGATGTCCTTGAGCAGATTAACCAGCTTGCGAATTCCCTGAAAAATTTCCTGGTTGCCGTGGTTCTGATATCCTTGCTGGTGGGCTCGATAGGGATAATGAACATTATGCTTGTGACCGTAACCGAACGTACCAGGGAAATAGGACTAATGAAAGCTCTTGGTTTTCCAAGTATGGATATTCTCCTGCTCTTTTTAGTAGAATCAGTTATTATCAGCCTCTTCGGAGGCCTCCTGGGAGTTGGAGTGGGAATCGGAGGGGCTTATATCGTCACACATATCCTGAATCTTCCCTTCCTTTATCCCCTTCCATCTTTGAGGAAAGCTTCCTGATCGCGATAATCGTGGGAGTTACAGCAGGGGTTTATCCCGCAAGCAAGGCGGCAAAAATGGCTCCCGTGGATGCATCAAGGTATGAATGAAACCGAAGATCCCCTCCCACAGGTTTATTTTTATCTTCTCTTCTGAATTTCGAATGGTCTTGTATCCGGCTATTTTCTCCTATCACAATTTTTACGTTAGGATCCACGCAGAGCATTTATACCCTGAATAATTATATCCTAATTTATTTATCGATAAAACCGGAATACTAATTATGTAGCTGGAAAATACTCTGAAAATACACTTTTCGGTGTAATTTTCCGGCGGACTTCGGTATTATATAATTTAAGCCTAAATCAAGATTAATCTGCGCAGCTTTGAGGAGGACTAAAGGACGAAGACTGGAGAGAAAAAGGCAATCGGAGCCAGGAATTTTCTGTATCCAATGCCTACTACCCTTGTAGGGGCCTATGTAAACGGAAAGCCAAATTACCTGACAGTTGCTTTTTGCGGAATCGTGCAGGTAAGCCCTCCCATGATCGCGGTGGCCCTGGGAAAAATGCACTACACAAATGAAGGAATCAGGGAAAATCATTGTTTCAGTGTAAACATCCCTTCCAGGCATATGGTGGAAGTTACGGACTACTGCGGTATAGTCTCCGGAAAAAAAGCAGATAAATCAGAGATTTTCGAAACTTTCTGCGGAAAACTTGAAAAAGCTCCAATGATTCGGGAATGTCCGGTGAATCTTGAGTGCAGGCTTGTAGATGTCCTGGATTTTGGAGGCGCGAACGAGGTTTTCATCGGAGAAATTGTTGAGAGTTACGCAGAGGAACGATACCTCTGCAATGAAATTCCTGATATCGAAAAGATTGAGCCGATCGTTTTTTCCATGTATGATAATAACTACTGGGGAATAGGTAAGCATCTGGGCAAAGCCTGGTCTATCGGGAAACAATTCGGTGAGGGCAGTAATGAAAAAAGAGCTGAAAGCGACGACCAGAAGGAAACTAAACCTTCTTGCAGTGTGATTAGAGAGTTAAAATAAGTAAAAATGCATGAGTGCAAGATTGGCCTCTTATCGTAAAGGCTTTTTAGAATATTCTCTTCAGCTCACAGGTTTTATTTTTTGTGGGGAAAGGGGGATTATTACGTGAAAATAACAGTGTTCAGCGGGAGCCATAAGGGCAGGGAAGGAAACACTCTAATTATGGTTGAGGAATTCCTGAAAGGAGCAGAAGAAGCCGGGGCAGAGACAGAGAATCTCATCCTTATCGAAAAGGATATTGGGTACTGCAGGGGAAAATTTGAGTGCTGGCTTAAGACGCCTGGAATATGCACTATCCGTGATGATATGGACGATTTGCTTCCCAAATTTATGGCTTCGGATATTGTGTTGTTTGCATGTCCCATTTATTTTGATAATGTTCCGGCTGTCATGAAAAATTTCATAGATAGACTTGCTCCTATCCTCTTGCCTCATTTTGAGGAAGATGAGAAGGGTGAGTACAGGCACGCAAAACGCTATGAAAAGTCTCCGAAGATCGTCGTGATGTCAAACGCCGGGCTGCCGGGCCAGACTAATTTTGAAGTTGAAAGCCTCTTTTTCAGGAGGCTTGCAAGAACCTTTCACACCGAACTAATTGCCGAGATCTACAGAGGAGAAGGGGAAATTTTCAGGGGCAAAAGCAATATCATGCTGAAGCCTCTACTGGGAAAGTACAAAAAAGTTCTCAGATGCGCAGGAAAAGAGATTGTCGAAAACCAGAAGCTTTCGGAAAAGACAATCAAAGAACTCGAAAAACCGATCGTGCCTGCGAGCCTGTACATAAAATTCGGAAACGAAGAATGGGATCGGCTGTGTGAGAAAAAATAAGGTTGATTGAAAAAGGCTGCGATTTTATATAACAGCTCACATGTGAATGATAAAATAAGATTATCCTTTATAAAAACAAAATGTTCTCTAAAGTGTACTCAGGCAATAACTCAAACAAGCTTCAGTTCCATCTTATAACATTTTTCTCTCTGGCCGCATACGTTTTCTATTTGTCCAATTGTTATAAAGCCCGTCTTTTCATATAATCGTAGGGCTGGGGCATTATTTTCGCTTACGTACAAAATAATCGATGATATTTTGTTTAATCTCATTTCTTTTATACTTTCTTTTAATAACTTCTTACCAAAGCCCTTTCCTCTAAAGTTCCTGTCAGTTGCAATTGAATATATAACCGATTGTTTCTTAAAGCCTCTGGAAGAAATTACAGGTTTCAAATAATAAATACAGTAACCAACTACTCTGTCTTGACTCTTAACTACATAGAATATTTTTCTAGAACTCTTTGAATATTTGATTATATCTTTCTCACTTTTGTCCTGAAAACTCTCAGACTGAATTTTAATAACCTCAGGAATGATATAATCATCTACAGGTACAATGTTCTCCTTTTGCGCCTGCTCCCATCCCTTTAAAAGAAAACCCCCAAGAATGTCTTTTAATACTCTCTTCATACCCGTTAAATATGCAATTGGTCTGGTAACCTGGGCTTTTCTAAAACTCATCTAAATCACCTTTAAGTGAGTAGCTATTGACGAATGATCTCTGGATAGTTTTAGAATTCCATTTCTGGTGCATTAAGCGCCCTCTGCACTAAACAATAGACCTGGAATTATTCGGATCAGGTTTATTAGTGTTTCAAGGAATGACAGCTTTTGGGATGAGTTCAATGCCAGAAAACAAAAACGGGTTGACTCTAAGCCGTTTCCACGGATATAATGACCCTCAAACTCTTGATTTCCTGCTCAGATACTCACCTGAATGAGACTACAACAAATTGCCAAAAAGCAGAAGTTATAGTTGCCTCATCGATTTTTTCCCGTGAATACAATAATTTAAATCATACTTGACATTTTATTGCAATTTGCTTGCATATATAGTTGCCGTATACAGGTATTAAAACTTGGAGTATTTACATATCTCTAAAATATATTTAATAGTAAAGAGTTTCAAGCTTAAAATTTGGCTTTGCAAAAATCCTGTATCAGGAGCTATTATAAAAAATTAAAATGAGGTGATGCAGAAAAATGACTATTGATTTTAAATTAAGCAAAAAAACTGATCATGAAACAACAGATGGAAAACCGTTGATATTAAGTACTGGGAAAAATAAGATTCTGGGATAGAGAAAAAATAAAAAAATTTGCGAGGGGCAAAATTTTAACTGCCTTCTCTCCTTTAAAACGCCTTTTTCAGTTCCCCTCCACCAGGTCTCCCAGGCTGTGCTCCATGTAAGGGGCGTTGCTCCTGTTGATCAGTTCCTGGCAGACTTCAGCCGGCTTTCCTTCCATCACAAGGGTTCCGTTTTCTATCAATAAAGCCCTGTGGGCAACTTCCCGGACAAAATCCATATGGTGACTCACAAGCACAATGGTCGTGCCGAAGCGTTCATTGATCCTTTTTAAGGAGTTTGTGACATCCCTGAGGGTTACAGGGTCAAGGTCTCCGAAGGGCTCATCAAGCATAAGGTACTCGGGAGAGGTTGCAAGGCTCAGGGCAATAAAAGCTCGGACATGCTCACCTCCGCTGATCTGGCAAGGGTTTTTATCAAGGATTTCCATTGGCAGGTCAAGGGCTTCAAAGACTGGCTTTGCATAGGTATCGACATCAGTTGCCGGGATCGTGGGGAAGAGTTCGAAATAGATGGTATCATTCAGGTTCAGCTCCCGCAGTGCGTTTGCTTTCTCCTCTTCTGGCATGTCTGGAAGGCGGTATATGGTATCGAGGGTCTCATCCGAGAGACCCATTTCCCTGGCTTGATCCCTTGCATGCTCGATTGCACCTTTCTTTTTCATGCTTAGCCTGAATCGAATCTGGTCCCTGACCGTGGAGTTCACGGACATTGAGAATTCCTGGTTCATGACACTCATAATTCGTCGGAGTTCCATTCGCTTCCTGCTGTATTCGGTGACATCCACCCAGTCTCCGTTGCAAAGATACTCTACAGTCCCGCTTTTCGGCCTGACAAGGCCTTCCATGAGCTTCATAAGTGTTGTTTTTCCGGTTCCTGATGAGCCGATAAAAGCCAGAATTTCTCCCCTGTAAACGTCGAGAGAAAAGTTTTTTATATTAAGGACTTCCCCCATCCGGATGATGGAATAGCGTTTTGAAATTTCCTTTACTTTGATGCAGATTTCCTTATTCTCAGGTTCTGCAAGCTCTTCCCTCGGCTTCATATCTCTAAGGAAATTTTTAAGCACCCAGGAAGGCTCTCCGTCTGCTGCAATTTTCCCATTTTCAAGGAAAACCAGCCTGTCGGCAAGATAGGCGTGAACTTCCGGCAGGTGGGAAACTACTATGATTGGGATGTTCATTTTCTCTTTCAAGCTCTTTATTACATCAAGGACTTCCTGTTTTGTGTCCGGCCCGGTCATTGTGACGGGTTCATCGAGGAGAAGGAGTTTTGGTTTTGCGGCAAGTTGCCTTGCCATTACAACTCTCTGTTTTTCCCCGCCGCTCAGAAGGTTGGTGGAATGAAGTGCTTTGTGTTCCAGGCCCACAAGTTTCAGATATTCCATCGCTTCTTTAAAGAGTTCGTCGTAATCATTAGTTACATCGTGCGGAAGATGTTCATTCTGTGGAAGGGCTTCATGCCCTACTCGAAGGTAGTTTAGCTTTCTTATAATATTTTCAATCGCAGGCCCGTTCCAGAGCCCGAAGTTTCGCTGGAGGTGTATTGCGCTTACGCTTTTCAGAAACTTTTCCCCTTCAATCCCTGAAGAAGGAGATATAATTTCTCCATCTACTTCCACAGTTCCTTCCTGAAAGGGCTCCACTCCCCGGATAATGCGCAACAATGTCGATTTTCCGCTTCCGCTTCGACCTGTAATCCCGAGAATTTCTCCATCCTCCACCGTGAGGTCGATATGGTCCAGTACTCTAATCTTTTCGGAACGTACCTCATAATCTTTAACCAGGTTGGAAACTCTGAGCATAATCATACCTCTTAGTGTTGATCGCAAGTTAACGCCGGATCCTGAGTCCATTCTGCAGTTCTGCCAATTCCGTGTGGTAATTTGCCTTTTTTGAACCGTTGCATCTTTCGGACCCTTTTGCGCGATTAAAATTTATACTAAAATAGGAGTCAAGTATTATCTTATAACTATTTATTACAATCGGCTGCATGTGATTTGAACCTGAACCATTTCAAAAATCACTTATAATATCTGGAATTTTCTGAGACTTATCGGGCGCTAAAGAAAGCCTGCGCTCCAGAAAAATTATTTGAAAAAAATAAATGTTTTAACAGAATTGTTAAGTTAACCAAGCTTTTTCTTCTTTTAAAAGCAGGCAGCACATCCGAAATCATCCTTTTCAGGAGGTTCATCTCTTTATGGCTGATACAAGTTCAGCCACCTTTGCAGTAACGTCCTTCACTTCTTCAACAATTGTGCCTGTAACGATCATATCCGCACCTGCAGAAGCACAGAGTTTTGCAGCTTTTGCATCTCTGATCCCGCCGCCCACGATAAGTTTGTTTTCCCCAAGCACTTGCTTGACAGCCCCTATCATCTCAAAATTGACAGGTGTGTCAGCTCCGGATCCGGCTTCAAGATAGGTATAATGCATGCCCAGGTATTTGCCTGCAAGGGCGTAGGCCGCGGCAATTTCCGGTTTCCTTCTGGGAATTAATTTTGCGTCCCCTACCCAACCAACAGTCCCTCCAGGTTCGACCACAAGGTATGCCATGGAGATAGGTTCAATCTGACTCCTGTATACAAGCGGAGCTCCAAGCACCTGGTTTGTAATCACATACCCTATATCCCTTGAGTTCAGGAGGCTCATGAAAAAGACGGCATCTGCATACCTGCTGAGCCCGGCTGAACTTCCCGGGAAAAGAATGGTTGGGACATCTACCTTCTGTTTTATCTCTATTACGGTCTCATCAAGCAGGGTTCCCAACGCTCCGGTTGAGCCCCCTATCATGATGGCATCGGTGCCTCCCTTAACTGCTGCAAGGGCGATTTCAGCGGCTCGTTCAGGAGTTTGGGACGCCGGGTCGATAAGGGTAAGATGAACTTTTCCTTCCTGATCAATGATTTTCTGAAGGTGTGCTTCCACCTGCAAAAAAGATCATGCTCCCTTGGATTCCTTGGATTTCACGCGAAGAACACTGTAACCGCATTTTCTGCAGCGAGTCGCTCTTACTGCATTCCTGGCATTGCATTTCATGCAGATTTTTTTGTTTAATAATCTTTCTTCTGCTTCTGGAAAACGAGCCATTTTTTTGTCACCTGCTATTATTTTTTGATATTGATAAGGTATATAGCCCGCTTAATGGATGTTAAGGGATATAACGTTTTTCATCAAAAAAATCCGCCTTTTACTGAGTTCGCAGCCTTTTTTCTTTTGCCTTCGGCATACTCACAGCTTTTACTGCCCTGCCGACTCAAAGCTTATTTATTGGTTATGTTGTTTATTCCCTGCTCTGTATACTTAAACCAGGACTAAAGACATAATTAAGTTGACATTGAACTGTGATAAAGTCAACATTGAAATTACATAACGCTGAGAATAATTTAAAGCTAAAATCATTTGGGTTCAAAGTATATCCCGAAATTAATTTAATCCTTATCTCATGAATGGTGATTGATGTGGCGATTCATCCTATAGACTACCGGTATGGTACAGCAGAAATGAAACACGTGTGGAGCCAGGAGAACAGACTTGCCAAGATCCTGCAGACTGAGGCAGCCCTTGCCCGCGCTGAGGCAGATATGGGTTTAATTCCCGCCGAAGCTGCTGAAATTATATTTGAAAGCATCGCTTCCGTAAAAACCGAGAGGGTTGACGAGATTGAAGCTGAAATCCACCACGATATGATGGCTGTGGTCGTTGCTATTTCTGAGCAGTGCAGAGATGATGCCGGAAAATGGGTACATTTCGGAGCCACTTCAAATGATATTCTGGATACGGCAACGGCTCTCCAGATAAAGGATGTAATCGATATTCTGGAAGATAAACTCAAAACTCTGCTCAGGGTTCTGGTTAACCAGGCAGAAGCCCATAAGCACACGGTTTGCTGCGGAAGGACTCATGGACAGATAGGAGTTCCAACAACCTATGGACTGCGTTTTGCTATCTGGGCGTCGGAGATTTCAAGGCATCTGGATCGCCTGTGTCAACTTACTCCGAGAGCGACGGTAGGGCAAATGACCGGGGCGGTCGGGACCCAGGCGGCGTTTGGAAAAGCCGGAATTCTTATCCAGAAACTTACCATGCAGCATCTGGGAATTGGGGCTGTGGATGTTTCCAACCAGATCATTCAGAGGGATAGGCACGCCGAATTTGTGATGTGGATGGCAAATACGGTCACGACTCTGGATAAGATCGGCATAGAAATCAGGACTCTTCAGCGCAGTGAAATCGCCGAGATTGAGGAGAGTTTTGGGAAAAAACAGGTGGGCTCATCTACCATGCCTCATAAGCGCAATCCTATAAAGTCCGAGCAGATATGTGGGCTTGCAAGGATCGTAAGGGCTATGGTTGAGCCTGAGCTCCTTAATAATACTCTGTGGGACGAAAGGGATCTAACCAACTCCTCCTCCGAGCGTGTGGTATTCCCGGAAGCCTGCGTGCTGACTGACCATATCCTTAAGCTTGGGATTAGCGTGCTTGAGAACCTAAGGTTCTATCCTGAAAATATCCGGAGAAATCTGGAATTGCTCAGGGGCCTGAATATGGGAGAGGCTGTAATGATCGAGCTTGCAAAGAGAGGAGTAGGCAGGCAGGAAGCCCATGAGCTCGTCCGGACGGCAGCAATGACAACTCATGACACAGGACGGCATTTCAAAAACGTACTTCTGGAAACTCCTGCTGTCGCCAGATATCTAACTGCCATGGATATCGAGAATCTTGTAAATCCAGATAAATATATAGGAACTGCAGTGGAGCAGGTTGAAGTACTTGTCGTAAAACTTCGTGAGGTTTATAGCCTCTAACCTTTTCCTTTTTCACCAGGAATATTATCACGCAGAAGTCTGTGCATAAGAGGAGTTTGGTACGGAAATCAGGGGGCTGCGAAAGTTTCCTCTATTATGCATACAATTAAATATAAATGTTTATCTCAGATGAAACCTTTTCCCTTGAAATACCTTATCAAACGCTTCATCCAGTTTAGGTGATTGAGGCATCTAAAAATCGGCTTTGTGTAACTTAAAAGGTGTAATCGGGCGAGATGTAGTAGATAGTTTCTGATGTGGAAGTGGATTAGATGCCTCACTAATTTCTACAATGAGGTTATTTATAAAATTTGTGTCTGTTATGTGCACAACCGCTCAAAACGATTTTTTTGTTAAAGATTACTTCCATTTTTTCTGGCTGCGCAAAATTTCGTTTGTTTTTACATATTTCTTTTGGACTCCCGGATATCAGTTTTTCCCGATAGCACAATCTCCTGTAAAGAAAACACAGAGGCGGCTCACTAATAGTTGTTTTCGGTATTTTGGAGCCGCCTGACAAGAGGTCTTCAGTGTACTTTTTCATTCCTGCTGCTGTGGTTTGAAAACCTCAAGGTTTTCCCAGTTAAATTTGTCAGGAGGGCATGCTCTTATGCACTTCTGGCAATGGGAACCTTCACAGAGGTCAGTGCTTATCATAACCCTATTTTCCTCGTCAATTGTTATGGCATCATTGGGGCAGACTTTAATACATTTCCGGCATTCGGGACAATTCTCAACAACCATGGTCATATAGGTCCCGACCCTTTCGAGCACAAACAGACCTTCTTCTCCAAGAACCGGAATATCTCTTTCTACCCGCTTCTCTATAACAGGGTTGTCTATAGGGTCATCGAGCCCGGGAAGTCCCTTCTTTTTGAGATATTTCTTAAACATCTTAAAGGGCATACCCTCTTCCCAATATGCAAGTTCCATAATATATGCATCCCTGAATTCCGGAGCAGTCGCAAACATTATGTGGGTGCCGATGATCTTGTTTGCAATATCCTGGAGTTCCCAGAGCCTCTCCGTGGAAAGCAAGATTTCTTTTGCTACGATTAGAGATGTATTCCCAATCTGACAGATCCTTCCTGTGGCATAGGGGATCAACCCTATTTTCTGGGCTTTTACCGCATCCATATAAGTTCCGGCAGCTCCTGCCATGTAGGCTGTATCTATATCTTCCATTTGGATGCCTGCAGCTGAACAGAGGGTGATGTGCCCTGCTCTGATGGCTCCTATGGCTTTTCCAGCTTCATGCATGTCTTTTTCCGTAAATTTGATATCATTCTGCAGGTGAATTGTTCCATCCGGTGTTTTGATCTTTGGAAGTTCCGCGAGACCATGCCCGAGGGCTTTTTCTAGCAGGGCTATAACCCCTGTCCCTGTAATTCCTTTTGCTTTGATTTGCCCTTCCTCAAGCACCTTCCCTGTAGCCGGGTCCACAAGGTCTCCTGGGACTGCTTTCATCTCCTCGTTGAGCACATAGTTTCTCAAAGCTCCATCCTCAAATTCAAAGTCAGAGATGGTGAAGGGAGATGCAAGTTTTCCTTGCTTTATCTGTTGCCCCTCAAGAGCAGGCCCAGCAGCTGCAGATCCCGTGTAGATAATATCTTTCACTTTGAGGGCCATCTCGGCATTTGTCCCGTAGTCCGTTGCAATCGATATTTCGTCGCTGTCAAGCATTCCAGATTTGATTATCAGGGCAAGGGCATCGGCTCCAACTTCGTGTTTTATTGCCGGGGGCACCCTCACTTCGCAGTCAAATTCTTCAAGTCCTGGAATTTCTTTGCTAGAAATAATCCTTGCATTTCTGTTCTGTTCCGTTATATTGTATTTCTCCTTCTTCCGTTCCCCTGCATAAGCCAGGTCTTCAATGGAAATCCCCTGAAAGATGGACAGCTGGATGGGGTTTCCACAGATTGAAAGTCTTTCCAGTTCTTCTCTTTCTACACCCAGGGTCTCGAAAAGGTTCTTTACAGCATTCACGGAAAGCCCATGTGCAAGGTCCTGCCCGTAGTGGATTGCGAAGTCCATGTGGTCCATCACATTCGCACCGGGAAGGGGGTTCCTTAAAGTTATTACAGTTCTTTTAATTTCTCCAGTATCAAGGTCAATTTTCTGAGCTCGATACCCGCTTGTCCCAAGGTCAATTGCAACTCCACATCTCATACAAATTCCCTCAATTCTCCTTATTTTGCCAGGTATTTTTATTATTACATAAGCCGTTTGAGATTTTATTTGTATATTATTTTGAAAAATAACATATAAATAAACATAGTACTTTATTATCCTTTATATATAATTTAAGCTAAATAAATGCTCCTTGAATCACTTTTTGACCCTCCCGGCAGCCTCTAAAAACCCCTTCTTAAGGTACTCCTTCTGATAAAAACTTACTAAAAAAGGCTTGTCCTGCCCGTTTTCCCTTTTTTGTCAGGCAGCCTGAACCTTTAGAATTCCCCTTGCAAAATGCACATCGGGAGGGATAGTTTTATAAATTACAAGTGTCTTTGTATAGCTGATGAGCTAGTCCGGGTAGCCCGGCGTTACCTGTAACCCGAAATCGCCGATATGCGGGGGACGAAGCCAGAGGAAGATGCGTCAAAGAAACTCCAGCCTAGAGTCTCAACTGAGAAGCCCCGTCCTGCTTGGATGGTGCAGGTATGCGGGCTTGCTGGAGAGCAGGTCTTCATATCCTAACTGCGGAAACCGGTCGAGGCCCGGAAGGGAGCAGACTTACTGTGGGCAACTATCGCTTGCGGGGCCGCGGGGTGGAGAAGAGGCTTCAGTCTCCTGGAATCTCCACGATGCACCAACCTGAGGCGTGCTCATCACTTAACACTTTAAAGAGTTTATTTTGTAATACCATTGTTATACTTCGGGCAAAACAGTTTATGTGAGATGCTTTCCCTGGAAAAGATTAAATACATGAAATGCGTTTAAGGGGACGCGCTCCTTAAAGTCCTTTGTGACGAGATAGCCAAGCCCGGTATGGCGCGGGATTGCTAATCCCGTGATGCCCCGCATCCCGGGGGTTCGAGTCCCCCTCTCGTCGCTTAATTTTTTCAAATGCTTCTTTTCTGGATGTTATCGATATTTTAAATTTCTCTATCTGCTTTATAAGATCTGTGCATTTCTGTAAAAATAAAATTCTCTTCATTATTTAGCGTTATAGTTGAGTACTTTAATTTTGCCTGAGATTTGAATTTTTAGATTTTTATTATTACTAAACACTTATCTTTAGATAAATAATTTTTATAATTAGCGGTAGAATAGATTTATATTATTTAAGAATTAAATTTATATTGATGGCGTCGCACCTTCTAACTGACCTCCTCATCATTTTCGCACTTTCTATTCCTGTAGTTTTTACTTTTTCAAAATTAAAAATAGCCCCACTGATTGGCTTTTTGCTTTCAGGTATTCTTGCCGGACCTTTTGGCTTTGGACTGATTCGAGAAGTAGAAAACATCGATCTTTTGGCTGAAATCGGAGTCGTACTCCTGCTTTTCACTATAGGTATGGAGTTCTCACTGCGCGACCTCTTTAAGCTTCGCAGAATAGTAATTTTTGGAGGCGGATTTCAGCTTTCTATAACTACAGTTATTGTTGCTTTTATATTCCTCTGGCTTGGCACTTCCAAAGAATCTTCGATTTTCTTTGGGCTTCTAGTAGCATTAAGCAGCACTGCAATTGTCCTTAAATTGTTACAAGAAAGAGGAGAAATGTATAGTCTTCATGGGCGAACTTCTTTAGGAATACTGATTTTCCAGGATATTGCCGCTGTGATAATTATTCTCTTGATTCCAGTCCTCGCAGGCATCCCGGGAACAGATAAGTCCTTTTTAGAGCTTATTCTGCAGGGTATCGGGCTCATTGTATTTACTCTTTTAAGCGCCAGATATGTAGTTCCTTTCATCATGTACCAGGTGGCAAAGACACGGAATAATGAGCTTTTTCTACTGAGTGTTGTAACAATAGGGCTTTCTGTTGCCTGGCTTACTTCAATAGTTGGCCTGTCTCTGGCGCTCGGGGCTTTTCTTGCTGGCCTTATCATCTCGGAGTCCGAGTATTCGGTTCAAGCTCTTGGAAATTTGATCCCCTTCAGGGATATGTTCATGAGTATTTTTTTTATATCAATAGGAATGATGCTTGATCTTCAAATATTAAGGGAACATCTCCTCCTGATCCTGGCTGCTACCCTAATTGTGCTACTCCTGAAGCTCTTTGCAAATTTTTTGAGCACTTTTCTTATAGGTTTTCCATTGCATACAATGATCCTGGTTGGTTTTTCTCTATCACAGGTCGGGGAATTTTCTCTTATCCTTGCAAAAGTAGGTTTTACAAGCGGGTTGATGTCCTCTATCATATATCAAGAATTTCTGGATGTGGCTGTACTTTCTATGATACTCACCCCCCTTTTGATGAGTATAGGGTATCGAGCCACGACTTCTGCTGAGTTAATACCTTTTCCTTCAATATTGAAACAGGGCTGGTACAGTAAATTTAAAGAAAACGAATCTGAAGAGAAACCTGAAAACCATGTAATTATAGTAGGATTTGGGATAAACGGTAAAAATGTCGTAACTGCTGCAAAGGCAACTTCAATCTCACATATAGTAATTGAAATGAATCCTGAAGTCGTACGGAAAGAGAAACTGAAAGGAGAACCTATTTTTTACGGGGATGCTGCTCAGAAGGCTGTGCTGGAACATGCAGGTATCCAAACTGCGAAATCAATTGTTGTGACCGCAGGCGATCCTGCCAGCTCCAAAAGAATAATTGAAGCTGCTCGAAGATTAAACCCTGATATCCATATACTTGCAAGAACACATTTCCTGAGTGAGTTGGATAATTTTTATGCTTTTGGGGCAAATGAGGTAATTGCTGATGAATTTGAAAGTTCAATAGAACTCTTCACAAGGGTACTTCACAGATACTTAGTTCCTAGCAGTGAAATCAATTCTCTGGGTTCAACGCTACGTGCCGACCACTACAAAATGCTCCGAAATCCAGACATTCCCAGGAAGAAATTCTGCGATCTGGCTCTTGATTTTGCAGATGTGGAAATCCGGAGCATCAGGGTCGGGAAGTTCTCCAAAGCTGCAGGAATGACCCTTGGAGAACTCAATCTCCGAAAGAATTATGAAGTGTCTGCACTTGCAATTTCACGTCATCATAAAATCATCTCCTGGCTACAAGCTGAGACTGAGATTTTCGCAGACGATCTCCTGCTCATAATCAGTCCGCCGGAAAAAATTGATGAGGTTAGAACGCTTCTTGAGGATAGTGTGGAATAATATTCCATTTCTCTCGCTATTTTTTATTAATAAAAAGCAGTTGACTTTATTTATTTATTTATTTATATTATATTTTTCTAGCCTATTTTCCAATTACCGTCGACGTTCTATTCATCTAGTTTTTATCTTTTCTTACTCTTCTTTCGTCTCTTTCTGCATCAGCCTTTACCCTTTTATTCTTAGTCAGGTTCCAACAACTTTAAATAATGTAGTTATCAATTTACTTTATGTAAAGCAAACATTACATTATGTCCGTATATCTTTACAATATGTTTGTAAGTCCATACACGGGCTTCTAATTAATGATTACATTGAAATACTGTACTTATGGAGGTTCTGCAGATGAAGCGGAAGCAATTCAGAATAATTTCCTTGCTGATTGTGATGGTCATGGGGGCTGTCGTAGGTTTTTCAGTTTCGATTGGAAATCCAATACTTGCCGCAGGTGCTGTCCTTGCAGGCATGGCTGTCATGTACCTTTCCAGGCACAGGCTGGAAGGGGTTGTCGAAGACGAAAGGATACGCCATGTAGGTCAAAAAGCTTCCTGGGTTACTCTCCAGTTTATAGCTCTCAGCTTTGCTCTTGGAGGAGCAGCCCTGATATCAATGAGGGAAACCTACCCTGGCTATGTTGACCTTGGTTTTTTCATGGCGTATGCAAGCTGTATAGTGCTTGTGATTCATTCCCTTTTTTATATGTATTACAACAGAGAATATGGGGGCTGAGGAGAAAGCCGATTCTTCCTTCGGGATGAATGCAAAGTTTTAGTTTAATGGACAGACCATGAGTCAGTTTTATACAAAGGTGAGGTTACCAATGAATAGGTCTGATGCTTTCCAGACAAAAAAGAGATGTGCAATTCCATGCATCCTGCTGAGTATTGCAGGAGGAGCAAGCTGGGCATTTTCTTCAGAAAACTACTTCCTGATGTCAGGTCTTGTCCTTTCGGGCACGGCAGTCCTCTATCTCAATAGACGGAGGCAGGAAGAAGGCTCTAAGAATGAGCGCATTCAGCATATTTCCCACCTCACATCCGGGGCTGCCCTCAAGTTTTCAATCCTGTGTTTTGCTTTTGCAGGGGCCTTTCTTATATTCATGCGGGATTTGTATCTTCAGCATGCGTCTCTCGGCTTTCACCTGGCTTATTTAAGCTGCGGAATTTTTTTACTGTACACCTTATTTCACATCTACTTTAACAAAAAGTACGGAGCCTGAGATGAAGAACAATATTAAAGTTCACAGGGCAATGCATGACTTTACTCAGGAAAGCCTTGCTGAAAGAGTAGGGGTGACAAGGCAAACTATAAATGCGATTGAAAAGGGCAAATATGATCCCTCTCTTGAGCTTGCATTCAAGCTTGCCAGGCTTTTTGGAGCCCGAATAGAGGATATTTTCATCTATGACGACAGAGAAAGCTGATATCTGGTTTGAAGAGGATACGAAAAATTGATTTATTTTGTCCCTTTTTTATTAAAAGCTGGTTTCATAATATTTCTCCAGCTAAACTTGGCTTTCCCGAATTCCCTCACACAAATAAACCTGAAGAAAAAAGGCATATAATTATATTTTTATTTTTCAGAAAAACGAGAACCTGAGAAATGTACAGGCTTTCGGGTGAGTAGCCTACTTTTCTTTCCAGGAATTAAAGGCGTCGAATTCCGAAAATCAACTTTAGTTTCTAAATATATTTATATGAAATGAAAGGGTAGTTACAATTAAAGGACATCTGCGGATGTAAAGCCAGTTTATGTCAGCAAGCAAGCTGATAGGTGAATAAGCAAATCACAAAGAAAATAAACAGGAGGAAAAATACATGATGCAATCCTTTATAGTTGAACATTATCTCAACAAGGATATAGATGTTTACTGTGGCGGGCCTGATATCTTCAAGGGAACTATAGAAGCCTGTGCCGATAATGTCCTCACGCTCAATAACGAAGGGAAACTTACCCATATAGCCATCGATAAAATAATAGCCCTGTGGTCTCAATAAGCTCGAAATTTTATATTTCAAAATCATATCTTATATTATAGGGGACAACTGGAGTAAGGACAGATCTTGCGGATCTTCTTCTAAATCTGGTTGAAGTTGGCTGATGCTCCAGACAGCTGGATCGGGATTTTATTTCCGGTAAGACTAAGCGGGATCAGGCAGAGATAGATAAAAACCTTACAGGCATGTGCGAAAACTGATATTGCTTCAGCCATAACTGGCGAAAACGGAGCAACAATATCTTTTTACCTGAAAACGCTCTTATACAGGGAAAGAAAGCTGATTCAAACCAGAAGGGTCGAGTTCGATACGTGGGAGAATTCTGAGGTGTAAAGAAATGCAATCTTTTATAGTGGAACACCATCTCGGCGAAGTTATAGATGTTTACTGTGGGGGCCCGGATGTTTTTTACGGAAGGGTGAAAGCCTGCGCAGACAATGTGCTCACTCTTGAGCAAAATGGAAAGTACACGCACATAGCAATTGATCAGATCATAGCCCTGTGGCGCGCTTAATAGATATAAACAGTTCTTGAATAAAAGAGTGTATTGAATAATGGAAAAGTTCCGAAGCTTTAATACTTCGTCCTTTTCCAGCATTTTTTGAGTTCGCAAAAAGCTGAAACCGTTCTATAAGTAGCTGATTTGTTTATCGGATTACTCTTCTGTTCTCGTAGCTTATGCTTTCCTGCAGCTTTTAGCATTGGAAGCGATAAACTCCCTCATCAGTTTTGCCCCTAGCATGGCTGTTTGCCCGGAATCATATTCAGGGGCGATTTCTACAACATCAAAAGCCATTGAGAAAGGGGCAAGAGTCCTTATTGCAGTTCTTACATCTCGCGCACTCAGACCGAAAGGTTCCGGCGTGCCGAGCCCAGGGGCGTAAGCCGGGTCTATGGCATCCATATCAAGGGAAAGGTATAGCTGGCTGCAGTCCAGCCACTCAAGGGCTTCTTTGAGAACCTCTACCATGCCTATGGATTCCACATCATCGGCTGTATAATACTTCAGGTTATTTTCCCTGGCAAAAACCCACTCTTCTTCCGGGCCGCTTCTGATCCCTATAGAGGCCAGATTCTTTGTAACCTGACTGAGAATATTTCGGGATACGCAGGCATGGTTATGCTTGAATCCCCTGTACTCTTCCCTGAGGTCAAAATGGGCATCCAGAACGAGGACCCCGAAATCATCTCCTGCGAACTCGGCACAGGCTTTTACCATAGCAAAGGTCAGGGAATGCTCCCCTCCAAGCATAATGGGAAGTTTTCCTTCGTTAAGGAGGTCTTTTGCAGCATCGTAAAGGCTCTGCAAAGTCTCGTCAACCGAGGCTGAAGTCTCCAGGTTTCCGGCATCATAGATGGGAAGATCCACAAGATCGATGTCGAAAGTCGGGTTATAACTCTCAAAATTTGCAGAAACCTGTCGCATGGCATCCGGAGCCCAGCGGCTGCCTGCCCTGTAAGAAGAGGTGTTGTCAAAAGGCACGCCGAAGATAACATAACGTGCAGATTCATAGTCTGCAAGAGCATCTATAAAGGAATTGGGTAAAAACATACTCTAACCTGATATGAAATGATTTGCTTAAAAAAGAATGACTCAGGCTATTAACCTGAGTTTTCACCTTATTTTCGGAAATTTATGTCCGTATATCGAGTTTGATCTTGCCAAGGGCTGTGATATATGAAACCTCTTCACCCTCTTTGACCCTGTCCTTATACTCTTCAGGAATTACGATTTCAAAGGTTGAGTAATCTCCCATGTCCATAAGCTGGGCAATGTTACCGGTGATTGAGATTATCTGCGCACTCTTTCTTTCCACAATCGGGACATATATTTTAGTTGCAACTGAACCTATGTAGGAGCGCTTCTGGCCGTCAAAGAGGCCGATAACCTCTATCCTTGCCTTTGCAGCTCCGTGTTTCCCCGGTTTGGACTTGGTAATGCTCTTTATGACGCATGCTTCGTCATCAATGATTACGTATTTTCCTTCTTTGAGCTCCTTTACTTCTACCTGCTGTTTCATAGCGATTCTCCCATAAGTTTTAAAGTATTTATAAATAAGCTGTAAACGCCATTCCGGATTTACCGGGAATTTTCCGCGGCTCCGGTGAAGTAGTATAAGAAGGCTTTCCTAATTTTTAAGCCTGTCTCCTATCTTATCCATACATAACTATCATGTATGGAAAAACTGGAAAATATTCTGAACTTGGGGTGCCTGCAGAACCCATCTACAGGTCGAGAACTAATACGATTAATTATCCTTGACTATATAACGCTTATGCGAGATTTTGCGTCTTCAAGCCGGATTTCAGGGAAAAATGCCTGAAATATCCAGAAAAAATCAATGAGCTAAAGGAAATATTGGATTTCAAAGAGAAAATCCTTCATTCTATAAGATTTCTACATTCTGTGTGGAGTTTGCGGTACAGTAAAAGTTCCTGGAACTCTTTTCTGCTTTTTTCTTTAACAGCAGGCTCCATGTCTTTATTCCGCGCTTTCCGTGCCGTCCATATCGCCTTTTAGGTTTTCTCCTTAACCGCTGAGCCCAAGCTCCTCCAACTTCTCTGGCGTGGGTATCCCTTCTTCATCCCAGCCACGGTAATGGTAATATTCCTGAATTACGGCTTCAAACTCCTGTCCGGGAAGCCCGGATCCTTCATCTTCTCCCTCATTTTCAAACAGCCTTTCCGGAAGGGTGTCGTCTTTCCGGGTGAAACCTGCTTTCAGGTTATAAGTTCTTTCAACGTTATAGATTCTTTCTCCAATTTTCATGAGTTCCGCAGGCGATATTTCCATACCTGTAGCCGAAAGCAAAAGAGCTGAACAGAGTTCTTCATTGAGGGCAAAGACCGAGAACGGACAGAATACAAGAGAATCCAGTGCAGCAGTCAGGTTTTCAAAGACCTGGAGGATACCTGCTTTTCCTTTAAGGCTCAGGCGGTCAAGACTAACGGGCTTTCCAAGGACTTCAGGCCCAACCATGAAAGCAGTCAGGTAGTCTCCGCCGTGGCTGGATGTAGCATAAGCCAGGGCCTGCCCCCGGATCCCTCTTGGGTCAAAGCCTCCGAGTTCGAGACCCTTTACATCCATGCTCAGCTCTTTTCTCCCCATGCCTGAAAGATATTTCCTGGCTCCATTTCCGGGTTTGCCTCCTCCCTCAATTTCTGAGCCTTCTCCAATTTCCGAGAGCAAAGATTCCAGCTCATAAGCTTCGATTATTCTTGATTTGAGTTCTGCGTACGCACCAATAACCGAACCTGCGGAAATAGGGTCAATCCCATAGTCCTTGCATGTCCTGTCGGCATTGAGCACGGAAGTTAAGTCAGGGTTTTCAAGATTAAACCCTAAGGCCCAGAGGGAATCGTAGTCAGGCACAATCTGCCCCGTCCCCTTAATTTTCTTTTTGCAGCCAAGGGGACAGGCAGGGCAGCTTTCTTTTTCAAGCTCAAAACTGGCTTTTATATACTCCCCCGAGAGCTGGTCTGCAAAAGATGTTCCTCTTCTGGTAAAGTTCCTGGTGGGTATGAGATTCATATAGTCCAGGAGCTTTACAAGCGCAGATGTGCCGTAGTTTGCAAGTCCTTTGGAAAGTACAGGGCTTGCGTCGAAAAGCTTCAATACTTTTGTCTCAAGTTCTCCGAATCTCTCTGGATTTGTAGGTGAAAGTTCTTTTTCTCCTTTCACAACCACGGCTTTCAACATTTTTGAGCCTGCAACCGCTCCAAGGCCTCCTCTCCCACTGTGGATGGAACCAATGACAAAAGAAGAAATAAGAACCTGTTTTTCTCCTGCTCTGCCTATACAGGCTACGCTTCCTTTATTTTCCAGGGCTTCAGTGCAGGCTCTAACATTTTTTCCCCAAAGTCCTTCTGCAGGCACAATTTCAGCGTTTCCTTCCCCGATTTCCACGTAAGAAGGTCTGTTTGCCTTTCCGGTAATGACCAGGGCATCAATCCCAGCTCTCTTCAGTTCTCTCCCGAAGCCTCCACCTGTGTTCCAGCTAAATATTGTGCCTGTTAGAGGTGATTTCGATGTAAGAACTGCCCCTGAAGCCATGGGGGCAAGGCTTGAAAGTGGCCCGGAAGTGAAGATAAGGGGATTGACCGGGCTAAGAGGATCAATATCAGGAGCCGCAAGCTCGGAAAGCAGTTTTACTCCAAGTCCCCTGCCGCCAAGGTACCTGCGGATTAACTTTTCATCAGTCCTGATGATATCAACTGATTCGGAGCCAAGGTCTAAATATACTGTTTTTCCCGTCCAGCCATCCATATTGAGTCCTCTCTTTTTTCCCTTCTCCGGTTAGATTTTTTGATCTTGCTTTCTTTTCTAATGCTTTTAATTTATATTTTCTTTCAGTCGAATACTCTGTAGCTTACAGGGGATGTGAAATCGGGTTCCGTTGCAAAAAATCCAAAAAAAATATGTAAATCTATAAGTAATGAATAAAAATCAAAATATTCAAGGAAAACGTACCAACATTATAAAATTATACCAAACAATTGATTAATGTATTTGACTTCATTAAGAACAGAGTAATTTAGATCATTTACTTGTCTTTTTTTAATCATATTCATAGCTTCAATTCCTTTTAAAGTCTTATTAGCAGATCGAAAAGACTGAAATCCTAACATTGGTAGGAGTTACGCAGTTGGCTCTTAGCATATCGTTTTTCACAACTTCCCATCCATACAAATTAATTTAATGTGTACAGTGGATTATTTAAATATGCTGTCACTGCCACTCTTCTAATTTTCATGGCACTTTCAAACCAGGATATTCCACTTTTGATTCTTTGTAATTCCAGTCTGAGAAAAGCTCTTAATGAGAACATTATATGTGCTCTTTGTGACTCTTCCTTTCTTGCCTGACATTTTTCGACACCACAGAACTGCTTTATCCCTCTATGATATTCCTCAATTTTCCATGATTTCTTTGCCAAATCCTCACGTTTTGATTCATCCATATCCTGCACATCTGTAACCCAGTGTTGCGTGTCTCCATCTTTTGAAACAATCCGAAACACCTTTACAAATCCATATGCTTTGAGATGAACCACAAGTCCTTCTGGAGGAATATCTACTGTTTCAAGTGGTACGTTTCCCTTGTTGTTAGGATTTACCAAACGATTATTTTTTAACCTCGTAAGGAAATGCCATTCTTTCTTCCTTATGGCTTTAAGGTTTTTCACACTTGCATACCATGTATCAAACAAAACAAATTCGGGATTAAAACCACGTTCTTCAGCTTTGTCAAGCATATCAAGGAAATGGTCATTTTTCGTTTTGTCGTCTTCATCGATGTTATAAATTCGAAAATCGAGAGGTATGACGGTTGTACCGTCTGTCCAAACTAAGGTAACCAGGCCTATCCCTTTTACAGTACGATGATGTTTTCCACTCCACTGGTACCGAACAAAGCCCATCTTTTCAGAATAAGGTTTATCCAATACTGTATCGTCGACTATTAGATAACCTTCTTTGGGAGTAACAAATTTCCTTACTTCAGTCCATAAAGATTCTGTATCTGAAGATTGATTTTGAAGAAGGCGAGTAAAACAATCATGAGAAGGAGCATTGACTAAAGATGAATAACAGCGAGCAGCTTCGGTACAACTAATAAACGGTAGATGCTGCAATAAGAAAATTGATGTAATCAAGGACAGTACATTTGGGTGGATTTATAGGCATAACTCCAACCATTTTCAGATTATATAAAAAAGGAATTATATTTTAAATGATTTTAAGTTTGCGGTGATTCAAGTGCGTAAGTCCTAATTGGATTAACGATTCGCTTTATAGATCTATGATCTTGCTATATAATGTTATTCAAACACTTGATTTGTCTAATGCCTACGTTTTTAGGTATTATTTTATCATTTTTCAGTTCATCTATAGCAGGTGGATAAGCTGGATTCTTATCAACCGTTATTACTCTTGGAATTTGATTATGATTAGAGCTCAAAGCTTTCTTAAAGAATCTCTTCGCTGCTTTTCGGTTTCGTTTTGCACTTAATATGAAATCAATTATATCTCCATTTGAGTCAACTGCTCGGTAAAAATATTCCCATTTACCTTTTACTTTGATATAGGTTTCATCAACTCTCCACGAATCGTTTGTTGTCTTAAACGTCTTCTGATCTTCTTTTCTCTTTAAGGGGAATATTGATGTACCCATCTCATTATAGTACTCTGATCAACTTGAATTCCTCTTTCTATCATCATTTCCTAATTATTAACCTTCAGAGTTCTTACTCAGTAACTTGAAGACGTGACCTATAATCTTGATGACAATTAACCCCATAAATGCTGTAAGCGTACCAAAAGAAACAGCCATTATATAAGGAGCGAAAGGCGACATTCCCACTATATCTATGCGCATAAGATGCCACATAATGCCCTCTCCATCACTAACAGGGATAGCATATGCAATCCAGAAAGCAAATGGCAATCCAATAATTGACCCCAGAATACTCAGTTTTTTATCTCTTAAGATTGCGTATAAAATAACAAACGAGATACTAATATAGTCACCTCCCCATATAATGCAACATTTATATATTTATAATAAGTATATTAATTTAGTTATGAGTTTGGAAATGTTTACTACTTCTGATATTGCCACGGCTATATGTCGTTCCTGCAACAAAAATGAGCAGATTAGACTTCAAGCCCTATTATTGGTTAAAAATGGTTTGAGTCCGGCTAAAATTGCAGAAGAATTTTCAGTCCACCGTTCAACGGTTCACCGATGGGTAAAACGAGCTGAAAAAGAAGGTTTGTCTAGTCTTAAATGTAAACCTGGTCGAGGAGTAAAGTCTTTTTTAACAGCAGAACAAGTATCTGAGTTAAGGAATAACAAATATATAATTTAAAGTATTTTTATTGTCATATAATATTGTTGATTAAAATCTGTTAGAAATGACAAGGAATTTACTTTAATGCTGCGCACAAAATATTCTGAGGAAATTGAAAAACAAATGAAAGTGTTTTATAACACTTTAAATGAGAAAGATCGAAGAAGATATGCAGCCATAGAAGCAATGAAATTAGGTCATGGGGGACAAAACTACATAAGTAGTGTTCTAGGCTGTCATTTTCAAACTGTTATGGCTGGAATTAGTGAAATCACTAATGGTATAGAAAAACCAGATAACAGGATTCGAAAGCCTGGTGGAGGTAAAAAGAAAATCATCGATACAGTCGAGAATATTGATGAAGTTTTCTTTGAGATTTTAAAAGATCATACGGCTGGAAGCCCTATGGATAACGAAATAAAATGGACAAATCTGAGTCTTAAGGAGATTTCAAAGGCTTTTGAAGCAAAAGGCATGAACATAAGTCCCCATGTAGTAAAGCAGCTCTTAAAGAAACATGGTTTTGCAAAGAGAAAGATGCAAAAAACCGTCACAATGAAAGATTGTAAAGATAGGAATGAGCAATTTGAGAGGATTCGTGAGTTAAAAGAAGAGTACTCAAAAAGCAAGAATCCGATTATCAGTATAGATGTCAAAAAAAAGAATTCATAGGCAACTTCTACCGTGACGGAAAAGTTTATTGTACTCAGCCAGTTAAGGTTTATGACCACGATTTCAATACATTTTCAGATGGCATTGTAATTCCACATGGCATTTACGACTTAAAACGTAACGAAGGATACATCACTTTAGGAACCAGTAAGGATACAAGCGAGTTTTGTTGTGATGGCATTAAAGACTGGTGGAAAAACTACGGTAAGCAAAATTATCCAGAAGCAAATAGCGTTTTAACCTTAGCCGATAGCGGTGGAAGCAACTCAAGTAGACATTTTATATTTAAAGAAGACTTACAAAAACTAGTGCATCGATTCTGATATAAATCCATAAAATAATTATATTAATTGTTCTATAAATGTACTTATGCCTCGTATAAGCCGTCGCCCTAAATTATCATTTACTCAAAAAGAGTTAGATTATTTGACCAAGTTAAGTCGCTCTAGAAATCAAGCTGCAAGCATTGTTAAAAGATCCACGATAGTTCTTTTGAGCTATCAGGGAAAAAACGGCAGTGTACCGAAAGTTCTGTAAAATATGATTGACTCTGTATCCTTTTCTTTTCACCACAAAAAAACAGGATGCAGAGTCAATGGTTAATTTATTCTCACTTATAAAAGATTATCTTGTCGATCAGGAAGATGGAATTCGCCAGCTAATTACCTGGTTTTTAAACCTTATAATGGAGGAGGAAGCCCTCCTCCAAGCTGGCGCACAACGTTATGAGCGGATTGATTCACGTAAAGCCAGTAGAAATGGCTACAAACCCCGAACTCTTCTGACCAAGCATGGAAAACTTGAATTGTCAAAGCCTCAATTCCGTGAGTTTCCCTTTGAAACCCAGGTTTTTGAGAAATATTCGAGAGTTGAAAAGGCCATCTTAACCGCTATAGCGGAATCTTACCTTCAGGGTGTTTCCACCCGTAGGGTGGAAAAGATCATGATCGCTTTAGGAGTAGGTGAAATCTCAGCCTCTTCTGTTTCCAGGATTACTAAAGAACTGGATGAGAAGGTTGAAGAATTCCTCTCAAAACGAATAGAACATGAAATTCCTTACTTGTTTATTGATGCGACTTATTTCAAGGTAAGAGATGGGCTTCATTATGAAAACAAAGCTCTCTTCGTAGTTGCTGGAATCAGGGATGACGGTTACCGAGAGATACTTGGAACAACATCATCACCAACTCCGACCTGGCTTTAAAG
>CAVRJG010000039.1:0-282737 GCA_963721455.1 uncultured Methanosarcinaceae archaeon | reverse complement strand
TGATTGTGTCAGCGGTTACATTTCCAACGGATCGATAGAACTTACCACTTGACCATAGACTTCCACCCCAATATCGTGTTCTCAGTTCAGGATGAAGCTTGAACAATCTGTAAGAACTGCCTCCTTTCAAGTATTGAACCACCTCTGATAGAGAGGTGCTTGGGTGGAATTCCAGGAACAGGTGAAGATGATTACCTACAACTTCCAGAGCATGGATTTTGTAGCCTTTCTCTGTGCAAATATTATGGAATATAGACTCGCAATCCTTTTTAACTCGTTTATTGTAGAATATCTTGTATCGATACTTAGGCACCAACACGATGTGGTAGGTAATCTGACCATAGCCATGGCTAAAACTGCGCAATTCCAACGCTTATCACATCCTAGCCATAGGTAGCTGGAACCACCTGTGGCTATGGTGTCAAAAAACCTCATTTTACAAAAAAACGATGATTGATACAGTTTAAGCGAATACAAAACAGCCAGCGAGGGTTCACTTCATCCCCGACCTAAAGGTCACGGTATTCGTGACCCTCTGCGCTCCCATAGTAATAAATAACTTTTCTGGCGGTGTTTGCAGACTTCTTTCCTGCCGCAGCCGAAACTGTCTCAGGGGTTTTACTGAGGTAAAATCTCGATAAAATTCCGGAGTAAGAAAAATAACAGAAATAAAGAAAAGGTCGCAGGGGAACGAAAATTAACTGATTATGTAAAAAGAGTATGACTGATAGAGGAAGACAAGAAGTGCCTGGGTGTAGCCGCACTCCTTACCTTCCTATCTTTACCTCAGATCAAACATTAATAACGTTGACGCCAGAGATCAGCAATTCTCTCTGTTCACTCTTACTTATCAACCCTTTTCCGAATTTAGCGATTTCACTTTTTCTTTCTGAACTCTACTATCCCGAGAAGTATCCCGGACGCATATCGAGAGCTTACAGCCGAATACTTTCACCCTGCACACCTGTAACTTAAATATGATAAGCTTGAAACATCACAGCGTCAGGATTCCAGACCAGGCGTATTTTATATAAGTGTCTGGTCTATCATAAACATCGAAATATTAAGGATATAGCTGTGCATGAGAGCATATCCATACGTTAATTTTCCTGGACCTTCCGGGGTCTATATTCTGGCGTGATACCAATTCTGCAGGTCAGGAGGATTAGAAAACGAGCACTGATTATGATTTCTTGAGGGCAGGTAAACGCGAGCTTGAGCCGGGGCCTTCCCTGTCTGCCAGAATGTATTCTGCCCTGCACCAGTATTTCGGATATACTTCTTTTCGCCCCTTGCAGGAGGAAATCATCAGGGATGTTCTGGAAAGGAAAGACGTCTTTGTGCTCATGCCTACAGGCGGAGGCAAATCAATCTGCTACCAGCTGCCTTCCCTCCTGATGGAAGGAGTTACAGTCGTTGTTTCTCCCCTGATTTCCCTCATGAAAGACCAGGTGGACGGGCTTGATGCAAACGGGATTGCTGCAGCCTGCATGAACAGCACCCAGAGTGCCAGGGAAATCCGGGACGTGAAGACGGCTTTTCTCGAAAACAGGTTGAAAGTTCTTTACGTTGCGCCAGAAAGGCTCATGATGCCCGGAACCTTTGCCTTTTTAAAGAAAGGGACGGTCAGCCTCTTTGCGGTTGACGAAGCACATTGCATTTCCGAATGGGGGCACGATTTCCGGCCTGAGTACAGGAAATTGAAGCTTTTAAGAGATCCGAAGACAGGCTTTCCTGATATACCCATTATCGCGCTTACGGCTACAGCCACAGAAAGGGTTCGAAAAGATATCGTATCACAGCTGAACCTTGACATATCTCCGGAGAAAGGCCCTTATGTTGCCAGTTTTGACCGGAAAAACCTTTCCTACGAGGTCAGGCCAAAGAAGGAGACTTTCTCCGAAATCACTGACTACCTGCACAGGCATAGAGGCGAAGCAGGGATTATCTACTGCCAGAGCAGAAACAGCGTCGAAACACTCACAAAGAAATTGAACCTTGCGGGTTTCAGGGCTCTTCCCTACCATGCGGGCCTTTCAGATACCGAGCGAGCCCGAAACCAGGAGATGTTCATAAAAGACGACGTGGACATTATAGTAGCTACAATAGCTTTTGGAATGGGGATCGATAAGTCCAATGTGCGTTTTGTTATACACTATGACCTTCCCAGAAACCTTGAAAGCTACTACCAGGAGACAGGCAGAGGGGGTAGAGATGGCAGCCCCTGCGAATGCATCCTTTTTTTCAGCAGGGGCGACCGCTTCAAGATCGAGTACTTTATTTCGCAGAAGACAAATGAAAAGGAGAAGGACATTTCTCTTGTGCAGTTAAGGCAGATGGTAGCCTACTGTGAGGGAAATAAATGCAGACGCCAGACACTGATGGAATACTTTGGCGAGGAACTTTCGGGGTACTGCGGGAATTGTGACTCGTGTCTCAGGCCAAAAGGCACCTTCGACGGGACTGAAACTGCCCGAAAACTGATGACCTGCGTTCAGGAACTTAACCAGCGCTTTGGCACTAACTATGTTATTGATGTCCTCACGGGCTCAAAGAATAAAAAGATCAAGCAAAATCACCATGAGAGGTTGAAAAGTCATGGTAGCGGCCGGGAGTTTACAAAAGAACAATGGAGATCATTAGCTTCCGAAATAACAAATACGGGTCTTCTGGACGTAAGTGGTGCGCAGTACCCTGTATTGAAACTGAACGCCATGAGCAGGAAAATACTGAAAGGCCTGGAAAGAATAGAGCTTGTCTGCCCTGAAGGGTTTGCTCCGGAGGCTGAAGAAAGCTTCGTGCCTTCGATAGCTGTCGGTATAAACAATGAAGAAGCCGATGACGTGCATTTTTCTACAGAAAAGACCTCTACAGAAGAATGTTCAGTTGCTGCCGATATCCTGAAAACAAAGAATGTCAGAAAGGCCGTAAAATCCGGAAAAGAGCCTGATCCTATACTTTTTGAGCGGTTAAAAGCTCTGAGAAAGGAAATCGCGTTAAAGAAAAATCTTCCTCCTTACATTATTTTCTCTGATACCACCCTTAAGGAAATGGCTACAAAATTTCCGCACAGCTCTGAAGAGTTCCATTCGATTACAGGAGTTGGAGAACATAAACTGAGAAAGTATGGGGATGCTTTTCTCAAAGAAATTGAAAATTACTGTAGAGATTATAGTTTGGTACCTGCCGAAAAGCCTGAAAATTCAGGTGCTGCCTGTGAAAGGGCTGAAAAAGAGGAAATAATTTCAAAAGGCATGGCTCAAAGGAATGAAAATTCCGAAACTGAAATGGAAATGTTCGGGATTAAAATGTCCATTCCCGAATCTGATAAAGTAAACAGCTCAGAAGTCTGCAAATTCCCTCCAAAGAGGGCAAAGTATCTCGATATGAGCATTCAGGATTGGTCAGAGACGGATTCTTCTGAAGGCGGCTCTAAAGAAATAGATTCTATAGGAAGTTCTACTCAGTCAGAAATCGTAGATTTACTCAAAACAGATTTTTCTGAATCGAACTCTCTTGAAATGGAATCTCAGCAAAGGATTTTTTCTCTCTTTTCCCAGGGGCTCGGGATCGATGAAATTGCTGAAATCCAGGGCATGAGTACCAGAACTATTTTCAGGCAGCTTGAACAGCTTGCTCTCTCTGGAAAGATCAGGGACACTGGAGGACTTTTATCCCCGGAAAGACAACAGCAGATAAAAGCTGCACTGGAAACATTAGAAATTGAACTGGATTCCCGGCTCCGGGCAAGGATAGGTGAGAACTGTCAGGAGGGAGAAATGAAACTTGTTAAGGCTCTCCTTCTGTCCCGAATCTGCTTTTCTCAGTCCGAAGACTGCGAATGAAGTCCTTTCCTGCAAATTCTCCTGTTTTTTCTCTCTTTTTATTTGAGTTTCCAGAAATAGTCATTCAACGTTTTTCCCATTTCTTGAGTTCCAGAATCTCAGACAGAGTTCCGCCTCTCCGGATCTCATCGAAGAGTCTCTTTTCGGTTTTGTTGACTTCTTTTGCTCTTCTTGCCAGTTCGTAGGCCCTCTCCGCGGGAATTACTACAACCCCGCTTTCATCGCCCACGATGTAATCTCCTGGCTTCACGGTCTGGCCGCCACAGGTAATCTCAGCATTGATTTCTCCAAAACCTTTAGGGTCTCCGGCGTTAGGTACTGTGTTGCTCGTATAAATCGGGAGTCCCAGAGTTTCGATTTCGTCAATATCCCTGACAGCACCCTCTATTACCACGCCTGTAATTCCCTTGTTCAAGGAACTCATGGTTGCAAGTCCTCCCCAGCAGGCAATATCTTTGTTCTCGTTGTAAATTACGATTACATCCCCTTTTTTTGCAATATCAATTGCTTCTACAGGCTTTGCCCAGTCTCCTGGAAAAGTCTGCACAGTAACTGCAGTTCCTACTATTTTTCCTCTTACCAGGGGGTGAATGCCTTTCATTGCACCTTTCCTGTGCATAGCATCCGAAATATTTGAAGTGGATACTTCCTTAAGAATTGCCCTGATTTCCTGGTCCACAGTTCCGACATTCCGGATTTCCACAGCGTCTGGGGAGTCCACACTCTGCCGGATTTTTCTGGCGGCTTCGGTTACGTTGTCAGAACGAGTTATATTTCCTCCGACAATCACAATCCTGGCTCCGGCCTTGACTGCTTGGACCGCACTGTCTGCATCAAGCCCTCCAGCGACTGCAAGCTTCACGCTTACTCTTTCCGAAATCTCGCGAAGAAGGGAAACGGGGTCTTTTCCTGTCATCTGCTGGTCTATGCCTATGTGCACGTTCACATAGTCCACTCCCAGAGCTTCGAGTTCTACTGCCCTTTTTACCGGGTCAGGAGCCGAGATGAGGTCTGCCATCAACCTGACTCCATACTTGTGGGCTGAACGTAGCGCATCAAGTAATGTAGAATCATCAGCACTCCCTAGCACAATAACAATATCGGCTCCAGCTTTTGCTGCCATCTCGACTTCCATGGCTCCTGTATCCACGGTTTTCATATCTGCAAGAATCGTCCGGTCCGGAAAAGCTTTTCTCATGGTGCGGATTGCGTTCATTCCTTCACTTTTTATCAGGGGCGTGCCTATTTCGATCCAGTCCGCACCTCCTACTATTGCTTCTCTTGCAATCTCTACCGAGCGATCCAATTCCAGAAGATCAAGTGCAACCTGAATTATGGGAACGATAATATCACCTCAAGCGGGAAACCGAAAAAGCTGAAATATTCAAACATTTCTCTATCAGCTGCCCTGTATGTTTCTATTTCTGGTTTTTTACTTCGGATTTATTCTGTTGAATTTTCCGGTTTTTATATCTATTTGATTCTGTTATTACCTTATTTTTTGTATTTGAGCTCTTCATTATCTATATTTCTTTTTATTTACGACTGTTTTTTGTGTTAATGTTATCGTTTTATATCCCGCGTTTACAGATAAAGAGTGTAGCAGTAGATCGTCACCAGACAAGATTTTTGGTTAATGAAAGCAATATATTCTGGGGAAATACTATGGAAAAAAGCCTTAAAATAAGCGAGAAAAAAAGCTCAGAAGAACATATAACCGACGAGGAACGCAGGCAACTTCTTTCCGCTCTGCACTCCCGCCTTTTCTGGGTCGGCCAGCATATTCCTGATCATATGGAATTTGAGGGAGAAACTTATCCTCTGCACAGCTATGTATGGGAGTTGATTCAGAAAGACAACCTCACTGAGGTAGAAATATCAAGAATAGATAAATGTATCGAAATTATTTTAGCAAAGGAAACGAAAGATGAAAAGGAGCTTGAAGAAAAGCCCCTCACTCATGAAGAAGCCGGAAATCTCTATCATGAGACTGCAGGCCTATTGCGCGCAGTAATGGATCTGAAGGAAATAGAGAGCGGAACCTTTAAAGAAAATACAACACGCTTTCAGGAACAGTTTGGTAATCAGAGGATTAAAGACGCAAAGATCTGGCTTGAATTTCTCAAAAAAGTATCCAAATGAAGTGCCAAAACTGAGATACAAACCAGATTTAATTACTTCCGTACTCTTAGTAAATTTCCGGAGCAAAGGTTATATCTCTGGGAACCATTTTATGAAAACAGGATGTCATTTAAGAACCGACACGTCATCTCAATGAAAGACTTTTCGCGGAAAGAAATCGACTACGTTCTGGACACTGCCGAAAAGCTTGAGCCTGTGGCCAGAGGTGAAGAGAGATCCCACCTGCTGGATGGAAAGATTATAGCTCTTCTTTTTTTTGAACCAAGCACAAGGACAAGGCTGTCTTTTGAAGTTGCTGCCCAGAGGCTTGGAGGGCAGATTCTGAATCTGGGTTCCGTGGAGGCAAGTTCCGTAATGAAAGGAGAAAATCTTGCCGATACTATCCGTGTGATCAGCAATTATGCGGATCTTATAGTGTTGCGTCATCCTCTTGACGGATCGGCACGGATGGCGGCTGAATTTGCAAGTGTCCCTGTGATCAACGGCGGAGACGGCTCTGTCCACCATCCTACGCAGACTTTCCTTGACCTTTATACTATCCGCAGGGAAAGCCATCTTGAGGGACTGAAGATTGCTATGGCAGGAGACCTGAAGTACGGGAGAACGGTCCATTCCCTCTGCCATGCTCTATCCCTGTACGGAGCTGAAATGACTTTCGTTTCGCCTCCTGAACTCAGGATGCCTCCGGAAATTGTCAGAGACCTTCAAAAGAATAAAATCGGGGTAAAAGAAACCGATTCCCTTGAGAAAATAATTGGAGATGTCGAGGTTCTCTACATGACAAGAGTTCAACGGGAACGTTTTCCCGATCCTGAGGAATATGAAAAAGTTAAAAACAGGTTGAGGGTTACAGGCGACCTGCTCCTAACTGCAGATCCGAACCTCAAGATTCTTCACCCTCTCCCGCGGGTCAATGAAATCTCCCCTGAGGTGGATTCAACGCCTCATGCATGTTACTTCCAGCAGGCTTTCTATGGGGTCCCTATTAGGATGGCACTTCTTGCTCTTGCCATGGGAGTGATTGAATGAAAGAAAAACGGGACCTGAAGATTCAGGCAATTGAAAACGGAACAGTGATTGATCATATAAATGCAGGCCAGGCGTTAAATGTTCTGCGCATACTGGGGATTTCCAGCGCTTTTAGGGCAACTATCAGCTTTGTTATGAATGCTCCTGGTGCCAGAGGTAAAAAAGACGTCGTGAAAATTGAGGGAAAAGAACTCAGTGTCGAAGAGCTCAACAGGATTGCCCTTATCTCTCCGAAAGCTACCATCAATATCATAAGGGACTTTGAAGTAGTCCAGAAGAATAATGTTGTACTTCCTTCTTATGTTGAAGGCGTCGTGTGCTGTATTAATTCAAACTGTATTTCTAACAGTAGCGAACCCATAAAATCCAAATTTTCCGTGCTCCAGTCCGGAGAAGTAGGAGTAACTCTCCGCTGCCTGTACTGCGAACACGTAATTTCGGAAGACATAGCCGAAAATTTGCTGTAACCGGAAGAGAATTTTAGATAAGGTCAAAGTATAATTTTTCATTTTTATCTTAAAGTCCCATCAGGGAACCAATAAGTTCAGGATTGAGGGTATCTGGCTTCTGACAAAGGCTTTCTCCGGGAGAATGTTTGCAGCTAGGAACAAAAAGAATAAGGATTGAGAGAAAAAAAATTATAAAATAAATCCGGGTTTCAGAGGAAAAATTCATGCTAACAGGTGAGCCAGATGCTAAAAAAGCAGATACGGAATATATTGGTTATGAAGAGCGTAATAAACTACTCTGGAGTCTCAGGAGTGATTTTGCCTGGGCAGGGAAGAAAATCCCTGAAAGCGTGGAGATTGAAGGACAGGAATACAGACTGAAGGATCTGGTCAGGGAACTGGGGGAAAAAGAATCACTCAATCCTGATGAAGTTTCCGAAGTAAAGGCTCTTATTCCAAAGCTCAAAGCAAGGGCAAAAGCAGATGAAGAACTGCTGGAAACAGAGGAACTCACAAAGGCCGAGGCCGAGGCTTTATATGAAGAAGCAACTGGACTTTTGCGGGCTGCAATGGAATTAAAGGACAGGCTTGAGGGAAAGGGCGGCGAAGAGAGTGCCGACGAACTTAAAAGGATGCTCAATACTCAGAAGATAGTAGACGAAAAGCTCTTCCAAAAGCTTTTAAAAGATCTGAAATAAAGTTTTTTTATATTCTCAGGACATTTGCAGTCTCAGGAAATTAAAATCTCACATTAAACTTCTTCTTTTTACTCATTTTCTATTATTTTTCTTTTTGGAATATTTGCCAGCTCCTCTGATTCTTCAATATAAAATCCGCTGAAAGCTTCCATTTTTCCAGTTTCGATTTTTCTTTTTTATGAGCCTGTGTAATCTTTCGGAAGGGAACTGTTTTACTGGAATGTTTTACTGGAATATTGCTTGCAAGCAAGTATCCCTATTGTTGTGGGATGATGATATTTGAGATTTCAGGGCGCAATACTTGCAAGCAAGCAGTATCCTATTTCCTATCTAATATTATATATATCTTTCTAAGCCGTCAGTATGATATTGTTATTATAACAAAACAGGTATGGTTCCAGCTAAGTTCAGAAAAATTGGAAAAAAGTAAATAGCTGTTATTCCGGGCTTAAAATGAAGGCGGGCCTGATAAGATGCCCATGCCTGTTATTTTTAAAACTTTGTTTTAAGGTTGTCGGTTTAAGCTATTGCTTTATAAGCCAAGCACATCGTCCATAGAGTAAATTCCGGGTTTCTGCCCGCAGACCCACTCTGCTGCTCTGACTGCTCCTTTGGCAAAAATCTGGCGAGAGTGAGCCATGTGCTTGATTTCAATCCTTTCGGAGTTGCCTGCAAAAAGGACAGTGTGGTCTCCTGTAATATCTCCGGCACGGACTCCATGAATTCCGATTTCTTTTCCGCGTGGGGCTATGCCTTCTCTGCCGTAGATATATTCTTTTCCACCCAGAGCTTCACTGATAACGTCGGCTGCCCGAAGGGCGGTCCCGCTCGGAGAGTCTTTTTTCTGGTTATGGTGGGCTTCTATAATCTCGATATCGTAATCTGCAAGGTATTTTGCAGCTTCCCTTATGATCTTGAAAAAGACATTAACGCCTACTGAATAGTTCGGGGAGATAACCGCTCTTACCTGGTTTTTCTGGATAGCGTCGTCAATTACCGCTCGCTGTTCAGCAGTCAGGCCTGTGGTTCCTATAATAAGATTTACTCCGGACCTGGCTGCTATTGGAGCGTTAACTACGGTTGCGCCAGCTGCTGTAAAGTCAATAAGGACATCAACCTTGATTTTTTTCAGGACAGCTTCAATCTCTTTCACGTCTGAGATCTGGACTCCCAGGTTCCCGACATGGGCAAATTCTCCTGCATCCTTTCCAAAATTACTGATGTCAAAAGCAGCAACAAGCTGTATATCCGTAGAGCAGGTAATATTTTCCACAATTAAAGAGCCCATCCTGCCGCAGGCTCCGAGTACTGCTACGTTGATCATTCCATAACCCCTAATTTCCTGAGTTCATCTGCAAGCTTTACAGTATTTGTCTTGCTCAGGGGCGCAAGTGGAAGCCTGAGGTGCCCGCTTGCAAGCCCTGCAAGTTCTGCAGCTTTCTTGGCCGGGATCGGGTTCGTTTCCAGGAAAAGGGCACGAATCAGAGGGGCAATCTCAAAATGGATCTTTCTTGCGGTTTCGTAGTCTCCAGCAAGAGCCGCATTTACCATTCTGGACATTCTGTCAGGGACTATATTTGCAGCAACAGAAATGACTCCACTGCCTCCTATAGATATGATCGGAAGTGTCAACCCGTCCTCGCCTGAAATCACCACGAAATCTTCATCTGCAGTATTTTCCAGGATCTGGGAAACTTTGGCGACGTTTCCGCTGGCTTCCTTAATTCCCACGATATTTTCCACTTTTGCAAGTTCGGCGATAACATCTACCGGCATGTCCTGCCCTGTACGGGAGGGGACATTATAGAGAATCATAGGAATTTCGACTGCCTCTGCAATTTTCTTGAAGTGCGCAAGCAGGCCTGCAGGATTTGGCTTGTTATAATAGGGAGATATCAGAAGTACACCGTCAACGCCCGCATCTGCAGCGTGTTTTGTAAACTGGAGAGCTTCCCCTGTATTATTTGAGCCGGTTCCTGCAATCACAGGAACCTTTGAACATTCCACTGCAATATCGATTACTTCTTCGTGTTCGAGTGCGGAAAGGGTTGCCGATTCTCCGGTAGTACCACAGGGCACGATCCCTGAAACTCCCCCCTCTTCAACAAATGCAATATTCCTTTGTAGGCCTTCCCTGTCAATCCTGTCGTCCTTAGTAAAAGGAGTTATCAGGGCAGGCATTGCTCCTTCAAACATGTCAGATATCCCCACCTGTTTCCCGGAAGTAAATTCTCTGTTCAGTATACTTTCATGCGTGCAACTTTTCTTGTGACGTAGCCTGCAACCCTGTTCCTTATGACCTTGCTTTCAATGGTTGTGTACTTTGTCACAAGAATCTTGTTAGTCTCAAAATCCTTTGTGAAGACATCTCCGTGGTGTTCAATCAGTCTGAATGCGATTCTTTTTATGTTTGTCTGTCTTATATTTCCCATCGTATCTCCTCTTGGATGTTTTTTGCGGTATTTTAGTCCAGTTATTCAAGTTTACTTCTAGTTTATCTCATCATGTTTTCCTGTGAATTCTGGTTAACGTGAAGCCGAAGGCCGAAAACAGTTCTTTAGTGTCTGTTTTCTTCTCCCGGATTGATGGATTTAGTGAAAACTGGATGCAAAAATTTGATTGATTATGATTTTGTCGACTAATAGGTCACTTGAGATTTATAAGTTTTGGGGTCGCTACTTCAGGCTAAAGTTGTGAGGCTTATCATTCTTTCTCTCAATTGTTTAAGTGAAGTGCACCATGTGGCTGACAATTCTCATTTAAATATATATTTTTTGCATCATTGATAATTTCATTTTGAGTATAACTTCATTGCATGACATTTGAATATATCCTGCATTTAAATGTATTCTGTATCCTTTCGTGTATTTTTCTTATTTCTTCTTTACATAATCGGTTTTTCCTAGAAAACGGTCAAGAGTTCCTGCACCAGTGAAAACACGCTCTCTAATTCCTTTACGGTTAATAAAGAGTCCTATTAAAACAATAAGCAGGCCAAGTTCCGGTTTTGCCTCAACAGTAATTGCTCCTATCAGGATCAGGGAAGAAGCTGCAAGTCCCCTAAGAGCTCCTTTCCTGTAGGAACGATAGCCTGTTCTTTTAAAGATCCGAATATCCCGGAGGGTCAGGAAGAGGACTACAAAATAGGCAAACATCGCAATTTTCAGATACATTCTTTTCTCCATCTTCTGTTTTTTGATTTCGCACTTCCTGCTCCTTTATTGAATTGATAAGTAGGAATTTGATCTTCTTTTGATCCCGTGTCCCGATCATTTTGCAGGATGCCAGTGATTTGATCAGTATATCATTGCAATCAGGTAAATCATTGCAATCAGGTAAATATGTAAAATTACGTATGTTAGATAATATATAAAACCAGCAGGTTTGGCTTCTTCGGATATTTTTCTTAAAACAGATAGAGTGGCAAAAAGAAATCTTTTGCGTAGAATACAATAGCCGAATATATTCAAGAAAAAATGAGCCCGAAAAGTAGCAAATAAACTGTGATGCCGAGAAGAAAAGTCCCTGTCCACAGGAGAATTTCAAGATCCATGTACTTTTTGACTTTCCACTTCCACCGATTGGTAACAAAAAGGATCCCAAAGAAAATTGTCAGTGTGCCAAGGAGCATGTGCAGACTCAGGAGTGAATTGTAATAGGGCAGGGTAAAACCTCTTCCTTTACTGTACAGCATATAGAACACTGAAGTCAAGACCAGATAAAAGGCAACTCCTGCAATCTTTCCATGCCTGGCTATACTTTTTGTTTTACTGTAAATTGCATACAAAAGGACGGCAAAGGCAAAAATCTGCATCATCAATGAGAGGTCAGATAGCGTAAATGGTCTTGAATCCGGAAACATCTTACTTCCCCACAGTACTTTTTCCAAATCTCCTCTTAAATTGTCTCAAATGTATTTATACCTCTTTTTAAAGTATTTTCATAACATTCCCGGGTCAATAAGTCCGCTCAGGAATAGAAGCCCGAGAAAGAGCGGTTGATGAATGAAATATATGACCAGAGAATTTTGCCCCACGCTGGAAAATAAACTGAAGAGATGATTCTTTCCCATATAGGGAATTTCAAATTGCCTTTTTCCGCCTGTATACAGAAAATTTCCGAGGAAAATTCCTGCGAGCAGTACCCCAAACCAGGGAAATATAGGAAAGTAATCGAGGGTCCTGAAATTTTCGGGAGTGAAACCTATCCAGAGCAGACTGGAAAATCCAAAAGTTTTCTGCCTGAGATAGAGTCCTGAAAGGCCAAAGAACAGGCTGAAGAACAGGTTTTCTTTCCCATATTTCAGGAAAGGATATACAAGCACTGCCGAAACCCCAAAAAAATGCAGAATTCCGAAGACAATATACTCTTCAGGTAAAAAGATCCAGGTTATACATGTGAGCAAAAGCCCCATGAAATAGAGTTTGAGCCCTCTTTTAAGGTATTTCAAAAAATTTTCTGCTCCGTTTCCATCGAACTCTTTATCAAGGGCTCTTGAATGGCTTATTGAGAGGGCAGTTCCGGAGATAAGGATGAAGAGGAAAGCTGAGAATCTGCCTGCATATAGAATGGGGCCGGACCTGAGCTGAATGTCCGCAAGCTCGAAAAAGTCCAGATCATAAAGAAAATGGTAAAGAAGCATCAAAAGGACGGCAAATCCTCGCAGACAATCAATCTCCCAGAAGCGGTCTGCATGCCTGGCCATAAATTTTTCTCCGGAAAAACCTGAAATTCCATTCACAAAGAACGACAGCCTTCTTTAAAGATAGATCTATTATATAATTTCTGGTTCTCCTAGGAAAAATGGCAAGTCTTTTATCTTTTCCTCCGCATTGACAGCAGAAATCCGGTCCCTATTGAGATTCCAGCAAGTAGAAGAAATTAACTTTACTGCTCTGCTCTTCTGGGAAGAGAGTTCGCAGATTCTAAGTGTATTTCCTGTAATCAGCCTCAAAATGTTTAATGTAATTTCTCCGGATTCATTTGCTGGCAGTACTATCAATGTAAATATAATTTTTAATTAATCCCGGTACTTTAGCTGACAGACTTATTTAATTTATGCGTTATGCTGTTTACAACCCTTTTAAATTTTTTATATCAACCCGAGTCCCGGGCCTACATGCGGGATTATCCCGAACAAAAACACATTTATCGAGCCATGAATCATTATCAAAAGGGGAAGGCTTCGGGTTCTATAAAATAGGTATCCGAGATAGCCCCCTACAAGAAAGTTGTATGCCATTTCGTAGGGAGTGCCGTAGCTGGAGTGCATTACGCCGAAAAGGAGGCTTGCGAGGAAGATCCCCCCAGCTGGCCCTAAGAACTCTTCCATTCTCGTCTGGAGGATTGCCCTGAAGATAAGTTCCTCTATCAGTCCCACAATAAACACCATTGTGATTATGAGTATCAGCAAGTTTTCCGGTGAGAGATCCGGAATAAGTTCTCTGGCCCCTATCAATATATATTCTGCTTCAGCAAAGATAAGGCCTGCAAAGACAGAGAAAGGAAGATAGATCCATATCTTCCTGAGCGTATCTTTTCTTTTCTCATATATGACTTTCTGATGAATGGTAGCAATTGTTGCCGGAATTGCCAGAGGTGCATAGATGAACATGAACGAATAAAGATTTCTCTCATAAAAAATCGGCATTGAAAAGTTTACCAGTCGGAAAATTGTCAGAAGCAGAAGGGCCTGGTAGACTTTTCGTACCTCATGTTTTTTCGTAACTGCTATTGAAAATGAAAGGACCAGGAGAAGCAGGGTATATACTATTGAGGCTTCTTTTAACCTTTCTCCGAAAATCAACATTTCGGCAAAAGTAATTGCAATTACAGGGATTCCTGCATAAAATATCTTTTTCAGGAATCCGGTTTTTTCTTCAGTTTGCATTTTGAACATTTTCCCAAGCTCAGGCAAAGAGACATGTCCTGCTTCCAGTTCTGAAGGTGGAAAATCCGGAATTGCCATCTTCAGGCCTCCTCAGTAACATTAATCCAGAGATGCAGGTTTCTGTAAGGCACGGTTTTTTCGGTTTCATTAAATAGCAGAAACTCTAGCTTCATATTCTTTCCTTCTAAAGACGGCGTAAAAGTAATCGGCTCTTCCCAGGACATATTATGCTCAAGGCTTACCTGTCTCTGACTTTCCGGGAGAGGCAGAGAATTGTTTTCAAGCCTTACTTCCATTGTATACTCTACGGGCCTATATTCATGGTTTACGATCCCTACACTGACTGTCCCTTTTTCTCCCTGTACAAATTCTGTAGGATAGTTTTCGGTTGTCCTGTCAGCTCCAAGAATGTAAAATTCGGTAAAATGCTCTCCTTCTTTAGGGTTTCCTATTATGTAGGCAAGGCTGCCCATAGAGGCCAGGATAGAAAGAATCAGGAGGAGTGCAAAAATTTTATCGGTTTTTGATTCGGGCTTTTCAAGAATTTCGGTCTTCATGCTCAGGAAAAACGCTTTGAGTGAAACTCCATAAGCTTCGGCTTCAGGCAGCAGCCTTCTTCTGTAGTACGCAACTGCGCATGTCAAGAGAGTAAAAACCGAAAGCACCGTTAGCACAGGAATCTCCCTGATCCCCCAGGTAGTATAGTTCAGGCCAAGTCCCATTATCGGGACGACTGCAATACTCAGTCCGAAGGAGATTGCAACTCTCTCAATTCCGTTAATATCTTTTTTTGCCGGAAAGACAGCTCCAGTTAGGGCATAGCCTGGCAAGAAGAGCACTAGAATAATGCCCAAGCCTGTGCGCAGGAAACTGCCATTAAGTACAGGCACAAGTACAAGGACGTCAGTAAGAAGAACAAAACCTGCAACAAGCAACAGGTCCAGAGGAAGTTGTCTATTTCCGGCCATTTTTACCACAAATAAAATTTTTTTATACTCTGTCTTATTTGAATTTATACTTATGTAAGCCTTCCATCAACCCGCTTTTTTGCATTTTTTCCACGCCAGGCTTATCCTTTCAGGTGGTCCTGTTGCAGGAAAATAAGGGGAAATCACTTTTACATTTTTAAATCAGTGTCGAATGTTGCCATTCTCGGTTCCAAAATTCCAATTTCGAGTATGACATACTCTCTTTTATCAGGTTCTCTGTTTTCTGAGAAATACCCTTAATTTCCCAATTTTTTTGACTCCCCTTCATTAGTAAGGCTTCTTTGTATGAAAAATTTTCCCCTCTTTTGAAAAGCTTTTTACAGCCTGAGCCATTTTCCGAATATTCCGGAAAAGTTTTAGCTCAATCTCAGAAATCTCTGGGTATGCATAGAAAATTTTATTTTGTACTTTTCCCTTTTCTGCAAGCATGAAAGTGCTGGTTACAGGAGGAGCAGGTTTCATAGGCTCCCATATAGCTGAATATTTTGCAGAAGCAGGGCACATTGTCAGGATTCTGGATAATTTTGCCACAGGTTTCCTGAGAAATGTCCCGCCGTACAAAAACATCGAGTTCATTCAGGGAGACATCTGTGACTCTCCTTCAGTCGAAAAGGCGGTTTCTGGCATGGATTGTGTCTTTCATGAAGCTGCCCTTGTATCCGTACCTCTCAGCTGTGAAAGGCCTGCTGAGGCTTTCCGGGTTAACACTCTTGGGACTCTTAATGTATTGCAGGCCTGCGTTAAAGCCGGGGTCGATAAATTTGTAACTGCATCTTCGGCTGCTATTTACGGAAATAACCCGATCCTCCCAAAGCGCGAGGATATGTATCCTGAACCGACTTCTCCTTATGCTATTTCCAAACTCGATGGGGAATATCTGGCAAGAATGTTTTATGAAAGTCACGGGCTTCGAACCACCTGCCTGCGCTACTTCAATGTCTACGGTCCCCGCCAGGACCCGAAATCCCCATATGCAGCTGTTATCCCCATTTTCCTTGAAAAAGCAAAGGCAGGAAAAGACCTTGTTATCTACGGGGACGGACTTCAGAACCGGGATTTCGTGCATATAAAAGATGTGGTCAGGGCAAATGTTGCAGCTCTTGAGCACGGCGACGGGCAGGTTTTCAACGTGGCTATGGGAAAAAGCGTGACAGTGCTGGAGCTTGCCGAAAATATTATTAAGTTGACTGGCTCTTCCAGCAGGATCGTACACGCCGCGTCTAGAGCAGGCGATGTTCGGGACTCAAAGGCGGATGTTTCAAAAATTTCCGGCTGGTGGAAAGGGAAGGTTGAGCTGCAGGACGGGTTAAAAAGCCTGATTTAAACGGCTTTAAGGGCTGTTTACTTACTAACTGATGGAAAAAGAAAATGCATGATCAATAATCAACAATTAAAGAAAATCAGCTCACTGAAATTTGCCTATTGAATCTTACTAAGGAAGGCTATTGATGTTGTTTTTCCCAGGTTTAATAGGTGCAAAAAGAGAATTAAAACAGAAGACCTTCTGTCTCCTGTTTTTATCTTTTAGAATATCCCTTTTTATTGCTCATGTCCCTTTTTTCAGGTTCCTCTTGCTCAGGTCCCGTTTTCTTAATTATAATCGCGCCCATAAGGAGGACTATAAGGAACCCTACAAAGAAACGGGCAATTTTTAGAATCTCCGTGTTTTTATTTTCCTGGGAAGCAGCGCCAGTCTCAGTGGTTGTCCCGGTTTCGTCATTTGGCATTGCCTCAGAAGGTACCTGGTTTTCTCCTGTTTTCTCCTCTGTCACCATTACATTCTTTCCGGCCGTGATTGCAAACGGAGAAAAACTGGGAGTTTCAGACTCAAAATAAATATATTCTTCATTTTCGCTCAATTTTTTTGTAGGAAGAGCATCCCAATCGTTCCCGTTGAAATGCTGGAGGACTATCAAGTCAGCATTAATATGATTTCCTGTGATCCACTCTTTGTTTACTCTGAACCCTACAACGGCATTCTCAAAGTTATTGGGGTTTGCAAAGCCCCCATTTCCTATCCAGACATTTATGTATTTGTAGACTTCACCTTCAGGTTCGGAAAGTGCCAGTGAAGACTTCTCTTTAAGCTCCTCGACAATAGTTGTAATTTTTCCGGCAGTCTTTTTGGCATTGAATCCCACATATTCGACAGAAGTTGCTTCCTGTATAAACTTGAAACTTATCTGTTTGCCGTTTGAAATGAACTGCTGGGAGAGCTCTTTTGACTTGACATTTTTAGCAGGTTCAGGAGATCCTCCTGCTCCTCCGCTTCCTCCGTTTCCTCCGTTTCCTCCGCTGCCGGAGTTATCGTCTTCTCTAGAGTCATCGTCATCAGATCCATTGTCATCAGATCCATTGTCATCCAGATCCATTGTCATCAGATCCATTGTCATCAGATCCGTTGTCATCAGATCCGTTGTCATCAGATCCGTTGTCATCAGATCCGTTGTCATCAGATCCGTTGTCATCACATCCATTTTCATCAGATCCATTTTCATCAGATCCATTTTCATCAGATCCATTGTTCATCAGATCCATTGTCGTCAGATCCGTTGTCTCCTCCAGAGTCATCGTCTGAGCCACCCTTTGACTTAATTTCCACCTCAAGCTGGGTAAGCCCGACTAGCCCTTTTCCCGGGCTGTATGCTCCCGCAAGGAGGTAATAGGAGCCTGGAGGCAGGTCAAAAGCTGTAAGTGACAGCTTCTTCTGGCCTTTTTCTCCTATTGCTATGGAGCCTTTGCCTTCTCCTATTATGGTCTGGATTTCTGTCTGGAGTTCGTCTCTGGTAAGTTTTGACCTGTAATTTGAGGAATTGATGTCAAATTCATCAATAAGGTCTACTTCGTTTACTATTACTGAAGTGCCATTCCTGGTGCCATCAGAGTTGATTTCTATGTTCGCTTTATATGCCTTCTCCCTGATTAGCACAGCCCCATACGTGCAGTTACTTTCATTTGGGGCACTCTCAAGTGCCATACTTATATCCAGGTCTTCCCCTTTTACTATGCTTGCAGGAGCTGAAACGTGTAGTTCGTATTTCTCAACTACAAAGGCTGTTGCAGAAAGGACTGTCAGGCTGTTGTCTTCATTTTCCTGGATCATTACTATACAGTACTGTCCTGCATCGAGCGGTCCAAAATCGTAATTTAATAAATCGCCATCCTTTCCCAGAACAGCAGAGTATTTTTTATAATTCCCGTCTATGTTGCTGTGAAAGAGGCTGTCTAAGTTTCCTACATCTCCTGCCTTGAAGGAATCAAAAATTCCGTACGCGGAGTCTGAGGTGATGTTGAAAAGATAGATATCCACAGTTCCTTTTAGAGAGGAATCCCCATGGAAAGACATGTTCACTTTCTCCCCAGGCAGGTAGACGGGATGGGTGAGGTAAAAAGAACTTGATGGGTAAGTTATTGTGTAACTTTCATTTTCGTCTTTGTAGAGTGTTCCGGAAGCTCCTCCATATTCTTTAAATTTAGGGCCTGAGTATGTGAGCTTTATCGGCTTGGGGAGTTGGATCATTCTTCCTTCATACGTGTATCCCATTGTAATCCAATTTCCTTCTTCCGGGTCGCTGGTATGGTCCAGAACATAAACAGCCCTATCGGTAAAGTTTATACTACCAATAGGGCTTACATCTTTTTCGTTGTTGCCTGCAATTGCTGTTGCAGAAGTTAATATAAATACAGTTAATGCAATTATCAGTAAACTTTTCTTCAAATACATACCTCCATCCTATTTATCAGATATTTTTTAACCAGCCCCATCTCATGATATCAATATTTCTTGCATGGTTTTTCACCCGGAATTGATATTTTTTGCTTCACTTCCTTCTTGAATATATAATCAGAATCAGAATTGCTGTTCCCACTCCTGCCAGCAGATAGAACTCGTCTACAAATAGCCGGAGAAATCCGGATTTTCGTGTGTCTTTTTCGGAGGGCTGTGCCTGAATGTTCCTTTCTTCGAGATTTTTGTCTGGAGTCAATACTTCAGAATCATTATTTTCTTTCGGAGTTTCGGAAGCTGTTGGTTCCAGAGAAGGCGCAGTCTCTGGCGAAAGAGAAGTCTCAGTTTCTGCTGATGGGGAAAATTCTGTCTTTGCTGAAGACGAACTTGCTGAAGACGAACTTGCTGAAGACGAACTTGCTGAAGTTGAGTCTGAAGTTGAGTCTGAGGTTTCCTCAGGCTGAATAGTTACCTTTTTTGCTACACTCCCCACTTTTATTTCAAAGTCTCCCGAAGGAACAGCTTTTGTATTATAGGAGTAACTGAAATCTCCGTTCGAATCAGCTTCTATCCCCTGAAAAGCTGTAATCTTCAGGTTCACGTTTGAAGCTCCTTCTTTAGCATGCCCGTCGATTTTTATTATGTAGGTTCCTGGAGGGACACTTGACTGAGATACGGTTACAACATCCCCTGAAACCTCTGAGCTTTTTGTTACCCAGAGGATCATTTTTACCCTCACGTTGAGGTTTTTGGCTCCCCTTGCCTCAACCTTAAAGAGATTATTTAAACCTCCAGGGATTTTTACGTCTTCAAGAATATATTCAAACTCTCCCCCAGAGACAGGAACCGTTTTTTCAAAGGTCACGAACACATCGATTTCCTCCTGCGGAGATGCACCCCCTTTTATGCTAAGGGTGTCCCCAGAAACAGGTTCTTGAGGGGAAAACTCCCAGTTGTTAACAGATGCGGCTGCAGGAGAAATTGCCAGTAAAACCAGAATCGAAAGGGAGGTGACCATAAAAGCCAGTTCTTTTCTTTTCTTACGGAGACTAATTAATTTGTGCACGGAGTCGCTCCTTTTCAAATTAGATTTTATCTAATTTTTTATATCGTATTTTAATTATTTCAATCAGATTTTTTAGAGAGTAAACTACGCTGAAATATCCTGTTTACCCGATATTATGTAAACTTTTACTATGGTCATTCTATAAATTTTTATTGATAGTTTCTGGCTTTTAGGGCATTATATCTGTAAATTTATGTATATTGTTGAGATTTGGACCTATTTTGTGGCTGTTGCTAATCTCTGAATTTTCTTAAGCCCCTGAAATTATTTTTTATTTGTGCGTCTTCACATTTTTAATAATTGTTTTAGTAAAATGATTGGATGTTTCTGACTTTCCGCAGATGTCCGTTCAATTTTCACAATTTTTTCTGCTATCGTTTTTCTGAAAATTGCCCTGCTTATTCAAACATGTTTTTTTGAAATGTCTTACACTTTTCAATCTTGTACCTTCATTGAAAGCTTCTAACTTAATTTCAGGAAGCTTCAGTTGAGATAATAATTGCAAATTTTAGAGCAAATATCCAAAAACGATAGCAAGAAAAATGTTATTTTCTTGAGGACATCTGCGGAAGGTCGGATGTTTATATTACTTTCTCACTTTTCCTCAATGAGTTTAGGAATATTTATCTCGCTTAATTCTCTTTAATGCTCAGGATAATGCCGATTTTTGTGTGTTTACATCATTTTTAATTTCAGTTTTCGTACTATTTCTCCTACTAATACTAAATGTCAATCATCTAATATCTCTCAAAAGTTTTTTATATGACTTACTCCTTTTATTCTAATAAATCTACGATAAATCGAATAAATCTACGATATTGTAAGGGGGCATTATTATACTATTGAGCATTATCTCATCAAGTGCTATCTCTTCGAGTGCAATTTCCATGATTACAAGCCCTGGTCTTCCTGAGTATGGGGCGGCAGTCATTGTTGGGCTCATAGCTCTTCTTTCTTTAAAGGAGGTCCTTTCAGCATCTGAACATTGGAGCAAATCTCTTAACAGTTCTCTTAATATGGCAATCTTTCCTTTGATTTTCTGCTTTGCGCTGATCGTCTTTTATAAGATAGCAGAGGTTATGTGATTCCGGATTTCCGGAACATTTACTCTACTCTTTTTACTGCTGATTGACTTCGGCTAGTTTTAGATTTTACTTTCTTTTTTGTGGCTTTTGTTCGCGGTATCAGTCTTCAGGTTAGGCTTTAGAGGGTGTTTCGAAGTCTTCAATTTTTTAAAGTGTTTTATGCGGCAGAAAAAAGAAGATCATAGGTAATCGAAAAGGATTTGAAAAAATTTTTGGACTATGAGGGAAATTAAGTCTTTTTTAGAGCTTAGACAAAAGAAAGCCTACTCATAGCTTATAGTTTTATTAGAAACATTAAATTACTATTTTGCTCTTAATATAAGAAGTATTAATCCTTAAAAATCTGATATTTTGGGAAATATGTAAATAATTTTTCTTTTGGGATCAGTTAACGAATTTTATGCACAACTTCAAATACCAAGTACAGCGATTTTCCAACATAATTCCCAGGTATATAGCATAAAAAATAACACTTTTTGGCGTTTTAAACCTTGACCGAATCCAAATGAACAATTTTTATAATATTTTGATACTTCTCTCACTTACTCATTTTTTTCCATACACATTCCCAGTTTTTTGATGTTATCTTTTTATTTCTATCGAATATAATGTTAAATTAATTTATCATGTTTCAATTGATATTTTCTGTATAAGTTACTCCATGCATTTTTACTACTTTTATCGAAATTGATTTACTAATTTCTTTCACATGTTCCAAAAGTTTTTTATATGATTTAGTCCTTTTATTCTAATAAGTCTACGATAAATCGAATAAATCTACGATATTGTAAGGGGGCATTATTATACTATTGAGCATTATCTCATCAAGTGCTATCTCCTCGAGCGCTATCTCCTCGAGTGCAATTTCCATGATTACAAGCCCTGGTCTTCCTGAGTATGGGGTTGCAGTCGTTGTTGGGCTCATAGCTCTTCTTTCTTTAAAGGAGGTCCTTTCAGCATCTGAACATTGGAGCAAATCTCTTAACAGTTCTCTTAATATGGCAATCTTTCCTTTGATTTTCTGCTTTGCGCTGATCGTCTTTTATAAGATAGCAGAGGTTATGTGATTCCGGATTTCCGGAACATTTTCTTTACCTTTTTCCCTTTGTAAATTGCTGCTTTCAGATCCTTATTTTTCTTACATTTTATAGGTTCTTTGTAAAGCTTTTCTTTCCAAATTCTTTATTCAGACATTTTTTTTCATACATCTTTTTCTGTCTAATTTCTTTCATTCTCAAGTTCAGCTTTCAGTTCTTTAAGGCCCACAATTTCTCAAACTTTTCCGCGGGCAAAGAGAATTAAGAATCAAAAGGAATCGAAAACTGTAAAATGATAATAAATTCAGATGTAAAAACTTAAAAAAGTTATATGTGCATCGAAAAATAAGGCTTTAATGAATCTGAAAATTTATTTTGCAAGGCAACTTTCAAGACAGGATCAGAACCCTGCCCAGTCGCTCAGGTAGTGGGGGAAAATCCCGAAAAGGAAAACATTGACGAAGCCGTGCAGGACAGCAACAAAGGGCAGACTTCTTGTTTTGTAGAAGGCGAGGCCCATGACAAATCCCACAAAGCAGGTATAAAGAATTTCATAGAAGGTGCCGTACCCTGAGTGCATGAGTCCAAACAGGAGACTTGTGATTAACAGGGCCTCTCTCACACTGAGTGCCTGTTCGAGCCTAGTCTGGAGGATTGCTCTGAAAATAAGTTCCTCAACCAGGCCCACGAAGAAAACCATGATAAGCGTGAGTTTAAGCAGATTTCCGAAAGTGAGTTCAGGGATCAGATACCCGGTCTGGATGATCAGGTACTCCCCAAGCCCAAGTAGAAAACCCAGAGGAATCGAAAGGAACATGTAGGCTTCAATATTCTTCAGGGAAATTCCTATCTGCTCAAAGGAGTGACGCTGATGGATTATTATAACCGCCACTGGAATTGCCAGGGTGCCGTAGATGAAAATGAAGGTATAAAGTGTAGTCTCAATAAAGATAGGCATTGAAAGGTTTATGAGTCTCAGGATCGGGAGAAGCATAAGTGCCTGGTGGATTTTTTGGATTTCGAGGTCTTTTATGAATATATTGGAAAGGGAAAGAGCAATAAGGGTTCCAATATGCACCCAGACGGCTGCCCCCATTCTTCCCGAAAAGATCAAGAGTTCGGCAAAGGCTATGCACAGGACCGGAATTGCAGTAAAGAGTCTTCGTTCTTTGATCTCGGAATTTCCTTTGTCTGTTTCCTCAGTTTTGGCTGTTTTCCAGATTTTAAGCGAATATAGAGCTTTCAGAGGATTCTTTATAACTGTGGTCTCTCTCCAAGTCACGCGTGAATATACGAGAAGGACCAGAACTGCTGCCCCCATTCCCCCAAGCATATATCTATCTATATATATTCCAAATTTTTTGAAGAGCCCCATATTTTCATATAAGGTTAAAGTAACTCCGACATTTCCTGCTTCTTCCAGGACCCTGGCAGGTATCTGCTCCGTAGTAGGCCCCGTCTCTTGAGAAGAGGAAAACCCCAGGTTACCACAGGATGCGGTTTCAGGAGAAATTGCCAGTAGAGCCATAATAAGAACTGATGCGATGATCAGAAAATTCAGTTTTTTTCGCCTTCTGTGGAAATTAATTATTTTTTGCATGGAATAGCTCCTTTTCAAATAGAGCGAGTTCAGATTTATTTTGTATACTTCTTGACAAGCTTTTTATCATTTTTTACAATAAATTATCAGGGGTATTGTGTAGTCCTGATAGTATACAACCCTTTATTGCAAGTACAATATAAATTTTGGTTTACAGTCAGCGGCTTTTATGATAGGTAGGAATTTTTACGAAGTCCTGAGAGGCTGGGAAGAATAGAGTTTTCATCCATGCCCTCTCATATTTCAGCCCTTAGCCAGCTGCTGGAAATCATAAGCAAAAGGAACTCACAGATCCGCACGAGCAGTGTAAAAGCGTTTGTTTCGCTGATATAACAACTACCCATTCTCTACAACGGGCGTAACTTATTGACATATAACTATTTTTTGCAGGTTAGTCACTGCCAGGAAGCAAGAATATTCATAATGAGTTCATATATGGACTGCGAAAAGCTTTTATAAGAGTAATATCAGGGAGTTTTTTAAAGGAAAATGGCTCAGTCTGGATGATTGAGTGCCCCAGTATGAAAACCTGGGGCTGCAGGTAGATATAGCTTAGAGGCCGGCATATGAGGTTGCTAACCTGAGAATTTAAGATTTTTGGCTCTTTACAGTTATCTCTCCCACTTCCGGAACTCCTAATCCCTCAATTGCTTCAGTTGCGTTTACATCTATCCAGAGGTGAAGGTCTCTGTAGGGCGTATTTTTCTCGGTCTCGTTGAAGAGCAAGAACTCAAGCTTCATATTCTTTCCCTCGAAGGGAGGGGTAACAGAAACTGATTCTTCCCATGTCTCATTATGAGCAAGGGTAATATGTTGCAAATTCTCCGGGAGGGGCATCGATTCATTTTCAAGTTTTATTTCCATTGTGTAATTTATGGGCTTATACTCATGGTTTACAATTCCCATTGTTACGGTCCCGTTCTCCCCGAGAATATACTTTGTGGAATAGTTATCCGCCTTTCCTTCAGATCCAAGAATATAGAACTCTGTGAAATGTTCTCCTTCTTTCGGGCTCACAACTACAAAAATCAGGGCCGCTACAGACAGGAGAATAGAAAGAACCAGGAAGGCCGTAAGGGCCTTATCAAGCTTTGACTCTGGTTTTTCCAGTATCCCGGCTTTGAGCGAAAGGACAGCTGCCCTGAAGGGGACATTGAAAGCCTCTGCGTCCGGCAGCTTTGTCCGCCTCAGATATGCAAGCCCGCACGTGACAAAGGTGAAAATGGACAGGCTTATGAGGATTGGCAAGAGCCTGATTCCCCACGGCGTATAGTTAAGTCCAAGACCTATCAGGGGCACGACTGCAATGCTCAGCCCGAAAGAGAGAGCTGTCCGCTCGATCCCGTCGAGATCAGATTTTGCAGGAAAGAGTGCTGCAATCAGAGCATACCCTGGCAGGAAAAGCACAAGAGGTAGCCCAAGTATGCTCCGGAGCAAGTTTCACTTAGTCCGGGAGTGAGCACAAAGATGTTCGTAAGGAGCACGAGCCCCATAACGGTCAAGAGGTCTGAGGGAACTTTTTTTCCGGTCATGCAGGTCATCCAGCTTGTAATCAAAATTATATGTTTTTCAGTTTCTGGTCGTGGGGGTGAGTTATTGAAACCCATAAGCATGAGAATCTCTATTCATTTTCCGCAAACATGATGGATGTACTCATTTTTTCAGAACTGATCAATAACTCACGGACAAGACCCAGTTTCTTTCAGGAGATTAAATATTTTTCTAATGCATTTTATTCTTTCGCTCTATTTTTGCCAAGATGTGGAATATTCAGAATTTTTTCTCCAATTCTTATGCCCATCTCTATTCGATCCCATACCACTTGTTTGTCATTCTCCTACCCAACACTTCTCACTTTATTCATAGTTTTCTTATTCATTACTTGCTATTCATTAAGAACAAACTCTTCTAATTGCTGAACTAAAAGCGTCTCTGGATTCTAGAATCTCGCTTGAATCAAAACAGCAGAAACAGCAGTAAACCCCCTTCGACTGACTTTTTTGTCAAAGAAAAACCTAATCCCAAGAGTCCCGTAAAAAGAGTAAGAAACCTGAGTCAAGAAGTCATCCAGAACAACTCTTGAAATGGTTAACTATCCTGATTAGTAATGAACATTCTTTGAACTGCTGCGAAGACTGTGACTTGTTCTTGCGCATGTTGAAGTTAAGCTTCTGAGATCAGACAGATTTTCGACATTCAACCTGTAAATCTTATTGTCTCTGAACATCGAAGTCGATTAAGACCTGTACTCACTGTCCAAAATCAAATAAAGCTGTTGTTCAAGAATCTGTGAATTATCCGGTCCAATATGGTCTTAATATTTTACCTTCAGCAATATACTGAAATAACCACCAGTTTATTCTCTATGAATGATCTCCAGTTCTTTGACGATGTTATGGGATTAAAATCTGTACTGCCACCATAATTAAAGCAGAACGAGCATCTATCCGACGTTGAGGAATTTGAAAATCTTATTCGAGCTAAATTTACAGCTTCTCCTGTTATCCATTGCGATAATCAAGACTGAATATCAAGAAAGAAGCCGTTAGCTTCACGTAGCTTCTAATACAAATACACCTGTTATTTTGCTCATCCAAAAAGAGTCAGAAGCAATGTGCTATGAATTCTTCCGTTTAAAGAATAGCAGTTCATGATGATGAAATCCTACAACGTTATGAATGTGATCACGCTCTCTGCAACGCTCATCTCAGAGAGAACTTACTGAATTGAAGAGAATTTAACAGCAATCTAAAGAGATGAATGAACTGTTAATAGAAATGAAAAAGTATACTGATGAGTGCAAAGAGCAAGTCAAAGATTACTTTGGCAAATTACAGCGTTAAATAAATTCCTTTTATTACTTTTCCTTTACCTCTCTTTTCCTTAACTTATTCTCTGGATTATTTTATCTGGCCTGCCAGCTTAACTATTTTATTTACATGAATTTTTTTTGTCCGACTTTACTTTTTCATGCCCCTCTTTTCCTCTGGATCAGGCAGATTCATTCAACCCGTTTTATCTCTGAGAATTTGCTTCCTTCCTCTTCTTTCCAATATTGGGAAAGTGTGGCAAGTAGTGAGTAATAATAGCGCAGTCTTAAACCTTCAGATATCTGAAATAAATTCTCAAGAATGTCTCCAGGTCTGCGGGACTGGAGTGTTGAAGGTACTGAGCTTCTATGACGTTGGTTTTGAAACTCATCTTCTTTATCGATCTAAATTTATATTCTTATGATCTTATAATCAAGACTGATTTTCAAAGACCGTTAGCTCAATCGTATAATATTACATTTATTTTGATAAAGGTTCTCTCGCTACTTCTATTTTTTAATTATTATTTTATTGTGTTACAGCGGTAAATAAATTTATATAGTCTTCTCCTAAATCACACTTTAAAAAATTAATATTTTGAGGCATATTCAACGGTCTTAATTTCATTCAGATAAAATAGCCTTTAAGGTCTTTATACATAAATTAATTCTAAAATATTTTCAAAACATTTACACAAACAAAATATTTACATTATTTACATAATACATTCAGGGGTCATCCAAAATGATTAACCAACTGTTTATGGGCAAGGGCATCCAGTCTACAGCCCGTAAAGAAAATAGATGTGCTAAGGGCAGAGTCCCTCAAAATATCACGGTGGTCCTTCCTGCCTACAATGAAGAAGTCTCCATCGGAAGCATTATCCTTCTCACCAGGCTCTATGCCGATAATGTGGTCGTGATTGATGACTGCAGCTCAGATCGAACAGCCGAGATCGCAAAAAAAGCCGGGGCAGAAGTGATCGTACACACGTCTAACAAGGGAAAAGGTGCAGCTCTCGAAACAGGCTTTAAAGCCGCAGCCGATCTTGGCGCTGATATAATTGTGACAATGGACTCGGGAGGCCATCATAACCCTGCCAACATTCCCAGGCTCGTTACCCCAATTATTAAAGGAAGTGCAGATATGGTCACCGGCAGCCAATATTTGAACGGCCCGGGAAAAAACACTCCTGTTTACCGCCGCATCGGACAGACAATCCTGGACAGGTTCATCAATATAAACTCAGGCCTCAGGATCACAGATTCCCAGAGTGGCTTTCGTGCCTTCGCGGTTTCCGCAAAAGATCTCTTCCACTTCGACGCCCAGGGCATGGCAATAGAAAGTGAAATGCTTGCAGACGCAGGCAAATCCGGCCTCCGCATAAAAGAAGTCGAAATCAAGACCTTTCATGATTTTGAAGACCCGGTCAGAGATCCGATCAAGTACATTCTTGGAGCCCTGAAGAATGTAGTAAAGGATATAGAGGTCAATAAGCCGCTGTACTTCTATGCAGTTCCAGGTTTTGCCCTTGCTACATGCGGCTTCTATATGGGTTTGAAATTTCTTGAAGCCTTTCTCCTTGGAGTAGAAGGTCTGCATAGCTGGTCGGTATTCCTGATGGTTTTCCTCGCTGTTGCCGGGGTCTATATGACAATGAGTGGAATTGTGATGCATTCCCTGGCAGAGGTGACCACGCAAACCGAGACTGTATAAATATATGTTATTCAGTTATTCAGACACCTGCTCTGGGAAAAACATGCAAATTCAGCCTATTAATTTTGTTACGCTGGTGTCTGAATAGTTACAATTTCTTTCATAATTTTCATAATATCATTATGGGGTCATTCAAAATGAACAATGAACTGCTTATGGGCAAAAGCGCCAGGCGCATGAGTAAAAATGAGGGAAAAGCGTGCAGGGGAGGCACCGCCCCCCAAAACATCACGGTGATCCTTCCAGCCTACAATGAAGAGGTCTCTATTGGAAGCATCGTCCTCCTTACCAGAAACTACGCAGACAACGTGATCGTGGTCGACGATGGCAGTTCAGACCGCACAGCCGACGTTGCCAGAAAAGCAGGTGCCGAAGTAATCGTCCACGAGATAAACAAAGGAAAAGGTGGAGCTCTCAAAACCGGCTTTACAGCCGCATCTGACCTTGGAGCCGATATAATAGTGACCATGGACTCAGACGGCCAGCACAACCCCGTCGACATCCCGAAACTCGTCGCTCCCATCATTGAAGGCAGCGCAGATATGGTCAACGGCAGCCGCTATCTAAACGGCCTGGACAAAAACACTCCAATCTACCGCCGCTTCGGGCAGACAATCCTGGACAGGTTCACCAATATAAACTCAGGCCTCAAGATCACAGATTCCCAGAGTGGCTTTCGTGCCTTTGCAGCCTCTACAAAAGATATTTTCCGCTTCAACGCCCAGGGTATGGCAATAGAAAGCGAAATGCTTGCAGACGCAGGCAAATCCAGCCTCCGCATAAAAGAAGTCGAAATTGGCGTCCGTTACGATGTGGACTGCTCAACCATAAGCCCGATAAAACATGGTTTTGGTGTTTTCATTATGGTCTTAAAAGATATCGAATTCAACAAGCCCCTTTACTACTTCACAGTTCCTGGCCTTTCTCTTGGAGTCGGTGGCCTTTACATGGGTGCTGTATTCTTGCAAAACTTCACTATGGGAGGAGGCTTACAGTTTGGACCGACTATGCTAATGGTTCTGTTCATTGTTGTAGGAACCTTCATGGCTCTTACAGGAATCCTGTTGCATTCGGTATCTGCAATCATGAAGGAAGCGAGGGTAGCTTAAGAGAAGTATATTATTTTATACTGATTTCAACCCCCACCTTAATTTTAATACCCGTCATTTTTGGAAAGTGATTTTATGAATCTGATAAACGGAAAAAGAATATTAATTACAGGCGGTACAGGCTCTTTTGGAAATGCTTTCATTGATTTCTCAAAAGATTGTGATATAAAGTTCGTTGTTTTCAGCAGAGATGAAAAAAAACAGCATGACATGTTTGTTGAAAGAAACGATAATAATATCGAGTATGTTGTAGGTGATATCAGAGACAAGAGTAGAGTTTTGAAACATTTCAAAGACGTAGATTATGTAATGCATGCTGCCGCTTTGAAGCACGTTCCTACTGGCGAACAGTTCCCTGAAGAAGTTATTAACACCAACGTTCTCGGTACAAAAAATGTTATTGAAGCTGCTGAAGAATGTGGTGTTGAAAAAATAGTAAACCTTAGTACTGATAAAGCCGTTTACCCCATCAATGCTTATGGAATGAGTAAAGCTCTTGCTGAAAAATTAATGAGTGCTCACAGAGGAGACACTGCTTGTGTAAGCCTCAGGTATGGTAATGTTATCGGTTCAAGAGGATCTGTAATTCCTCTATTCATCGACAAGGCTCAGCATAATTTGCCCCTAACTATAACAAATGAAAACATGACAAGGTTCTTGCTTCCCCTGAGTCATGCTGTCGCTCTTTCTAAAAAGTGTTTAGAAATTGGGCAAAGTGGTGATCTTTTTGTTATAAGGCCTCCAGCAGCTACCATTAAAACAGTTGTTGATGCACTTGAATTAAACTATGGGAAAGCACTTGAGAAACAAATTATAGGAATTCGTCCTGGAGAGAAGATGGACGAAACTCTCCTTACACCTGAAGAACTTTGCCGAGCAAAAACGTTTACTGACAATGGTATTGAGTATATGAAGATTCCAAGGCTCGATGGTAATATTGGAGACTATTTCTATCACGGAAAAGATTGTAAAATCGCTGAACCTTTCACTTCCGCCAATACTACTATACTAAATATAGAAGAAACTCTGAAGTTAATTAAAAAAGCTGAACTTTTGTGATGGTGTATTGGCATGAAGGTTGGGATTACTGGAGCAAATGGATTCATAGGTACACACTTAAAAAACGCTTTAGAAAATCCGTTTATTTTTCAGGGAGATCTTAATAATATAGCTCAGGTAAGGGAATTTGTCCGGGAATGTGATCGGATTTACCATCTGGCAGGTAAGAATAGGGCGAACTGTGGGGAAATTTTAAAGAACAATCTCGTTTCAACAGCCAACATAATTCTTGCAATGAAATTAGAAAATAAATTCCCTGAAATCATCTTTGCGTCATCCCAGCAGACTATCTGGAATCCTGACTCCGAATATGGCTTTACAAAAATTTTGGAAGAAGAACTTCTCAAAAAAGCTACTAAATGGTGTATTTTCAGAATTCCGAATGTTTATGGTCCAGGCGGTAAACCGTTCTATAACTCTGTTGTAGCCACATTTTGTTATCAGCTTTCTAAAGGACAGCAGGTGACTATTCATGATCCCTCTGTTCTAAGGGAGTTTATTTACATCGATGATTTGATCCAGGAATTTTTAAACCCTGAGTTTAACTCTTACAAGTATCCTGAAGGAGAAACACTTTCAATTGGTGAAATTTACTCTCTCCTGACAGATCGATTTGGCGAACATGATAAATTGAAGGCTTGTTTTGATTTTTACAGGAAGGTAGGCTGATGTATCCGGTTCATAAAAATGAAACAGGAAGTTTTCAAGAACTTGCAAGGGCAAATGACGTAAAATTTGGACAACTAAGCCACTTGGTTATTTCTCCGGGCAGCTGGCGTGGGAATCATTACCATACAAGAAAAGAAGAATGGTTTTGCTGCCTTCATGGAAAATGTGAGCTAAAATTGACAAATATCAATACTAAACTCTCTAAGTCTATCATACTTGATGATTCTAATAGCGAATTTATTAAAGTCGATCCTTTCGAGAATCATATAATTACTAACTCGAGTTCTGAGGAAGACAGTGAGTTACTGATCATAATAAGCGAAGAATACGACGAAAAGGATCCTGATACATTCCGACCCCAGGATTTGTGAGATTATGAATAATTTAAAAGTGATGACCATCCTTGGAACAAGGCCAGAGATTATCCGCCTTTCAGAGACTATTAAAAAACTCGATAAATTTGTGGATCACGTCCTTGTGCATACCAACCAGAATTACGATTATGAATTAAATCAAATATTTTTTGACGAGCTTCAGCTCAGAAAACCGGATTACGTTTTGAACGTAAAAAGCAGCTCTGTAGGAGGGCAAATCGGAAATATTCTGGCACAAACCGAACAGGTCATGTTAAAGGAAAAGCCTGATGCATTACTTATCCTTGGAGATACGAATAGCGCTCTTTCCTGCATTGTTGCTAAAAGACTAAAAATTCCCATATTTCATATGGAAGCCGGAAATAGGTGTTTCGATGACAGAGTGCCTGAAGAAATAAACCGGAGAATTGTAGATCACACAGCTGACATCAATCTCCCTTACACAGAGCATGCTCGAAGGAATTTATTACGAGAAGGCTTGAGCCCTGACAGTATTTATGTTACCGGCTCTCCAATGGCTGAAGTCCTTAAAGCGAGCTTCCACAAAATAGAAAGCTCTTCTATTCTTGACGAGTTGAATCTTGAGAAAGGAAAATATTTCCTCGTAAGTATTCACAGGGAAGAAAATGTAGATAATCCCGTTAATTTGAAAGTGATCCTTAGTGCTCTTGAATCCATAGCTAACAAGTATGGATATCCGCTAATCGTTTCAACTCATCCCAGGACAAGAAACCGTATTGATGAACTGAATTCTAAGATGAGTGACCTATTTAATTTCCATAAACCATTCGGGATGTTTGATTTTGTGAAGTTACAAAAAAATGCTTATTGTGTCCTTTCTGATAGTGGAACTATTCATGAGGACGCCGGGATAATGGGGATTCCTGCATTGGTCGTCAGAGAGAGCTCTGAAAGGCCTGAGGCCTTCGATACTGGTAATGTTATACTGACTGGTGTAAACCCCCAAACAATATTAATCTCAATCGAGATTGTTAGAGAACAGGCAGAAAATAACATTAAATTCAGAAATCCTTCGGATTATCAGGAAGAGAACGTTTCTGACAAAGTGATTAGACTGGTTGTAGGGTTGAATAAAATTGTTCCGAAGAAAAAATATTATTTGTGATGAATAACTGATAAGACTTAACTGTTGAAATATTCGAATTTTAAAATTTAAAGTTAGACGTGAGGATTATGAAAATATTGGTTATTCAGGAAACTGATTGGATTAAACGAGGTCCTCATACTCAGCATCATCTTATGGATCGAATGGCTTTAAGAGGTCATAAAATTCGCGTAATTGACTATGACTACCTTTGGAAAAAAAATTCTGAAAGGAAAATTTTTACTCACAGAAGGGTATTTGAAAATGCCTACAAGACGTTAGAAAATTCTAATATTACTCTCATCAGACCTGGAATGATTAAAATTTCTGGTCTAGATATGGCTTCTATCTTATATTTCCATACAATCGAAATAAAAAGGCAAATAAAAGAATTTAAGCCTGATGTAATAATCGCTTTCGGCATCCTAAATGCGTATCTAGGATTACACTATGCTAATAAGCACAAGATTCCATTTGTATATTATCTTTTGGATCATCTCCATTGCCTTTTACCTAGCAAATTAACCCAGACAATTGCAAAACAATTTGAAAAAAGTAATATTCGATGTGCTGATAAAATTTTCGTACTTAATCAAGGACTGAAAGATTACGTTGGGGAGATGGGGGGGAATCTGAATAAAGTATATGTTCTTCCTTCTGGAGTTGACCTTGATAAGTTCAATTTACAGATAGATGGTTCAATAATCCGAAAAAAATACGATATAAAAAAGGATGATACACTATTATTTTTCATGGGTTGGATTTACGAATTTTCAGGTATGAGAGAAGTAGCTGAAAGTCTTGCTAATTTTGAAGGCAACTCTACAAAGTTAATGATTGTTGGCGACGGTGATCTCTATAATACTTTACACAAAATGAGTACCGAAGAAAATCTTAAGGATAGATTAATTCTTACCGGGAAAGTGCCTTTTGAACAGATTCCATCATATATTGCTGCTGCTGACATATGTCTTTTGCCGGCTTATAAGAATGAAATCATGATGAATATTGTACCAATTAAGCTATATGAATATATGGCTATGGGAAAACCAGTCATAGCCACAAGCCTTCCTGGAATTAAAAAGGAATTCGGCAATAATAGTGGAATTATATATATAAATGATCCTAAAGAAGCCTTGAACAGGGCTATCGAACTCATTAATACTAATTTAATGTGGAAATACAGTGAGAGATCATTAAAGTATACTCAAGATTATGGGTGGGATTCACTAGTTCTTAAGTTTGAAAAATCCTTGGGGTATTTATCTTGAAAATTTTACAGGTAACTAATTTTTTTAAACCCTCTTGGGAAGCAGGGGGAGTGGCAAGAGTCGCATATGAAGTTTCAAAAAATCTAGTAAGCGAAGGTCATGAAGTAACAGTTTATACTACAGATGGATTTAAATCTAGGTTGAAAATTAATAAAAATAAGCCTGTAGATGTTGATGGAATAAATACTTATTACTTTAGAAATTTGTCCAATTATTTATCAAAAAATAATATTACCATTCCTTATTATTTACCTTTTATAGCTATAAAAAAAATTAAGGATTTTGATATAATTCATATTCATGAACATCGGACACTGCTTGCAATAATCACTCATTATTACGCAAAAAAATATAATGTCCCCTATATATTACAGGCGCATGGATCGATTCCAACTACAATTGGAAATCAGAATCAAAAAAGGATATTTGACACGTTATGGGGCAACAAAATTTTAAAAGGCGCATCTAAGTTAATTGCAGTTTCCAATATTGAAGTTAATCAATATAAGCAAATAGGGGTGCCAGATGAGAAAATAGTTAATATTCCAAATGGGATAGATATCGAATCTTTTAAATTTTTACCTAAAAAAGGTACATTTAAACAGAAATATAATATTTCTGAAAAACACGTTGTTTTGTTTTTAGGACGTCTAAATAAAATAAAAGGTATCGATTTTTTAATCAAATCTTATGCAGAATTAGCTTCTGAAGTCGATGATCTTATATTAGTTTTAGCTGGTCCTGATGACGGTTTCAAAGATAAAGCGGAATTGCTAATTTCTCAACTGAATTTAAACAATGTAAAGTTCATAGGATACATATCTGGAATAGATAAATTTGCTGCATATCTTGATGCAGATGTTTTAGTTTATCCCTCCTCTTTTGAGATATTTGGACTTGTTCCATTTGAAGCCATTATGTGTGGTACGCCAGTGATTGTGACTGATAACTGTGGGTGTGGGGAATTAATCAAAGAGTCTAGAAGCGGATATATCATCAAGTATGGCGATGTGAATTCTTTAAAAGAAAAAATGAGAAATATTCTTAAAAATCCACAAAGAGGTAATGAATTTGTTGATAATGGTAAAAAATTCGTTTATGAAAACTTATCCCTTGAATCTACTGTAAAGAAAATTGAGAAAATTTATTCTATAAGCGTATCAAGTCTAAATGATTAAGGACAAAGTGAGTTATGAGAGTGGCCCATAAATAAACCGAGCATTTACAGTACTTTCTATGTGAGCTCAATACATATAATTTTAGACACTTAGTGTGGAAAATTGCGTTCAAAATCGATAATATTTGCTCTTCATAATGGTCATAAAATTTATTAATAAGATCAAACTCTATTGACAATTTTGGAATCTTATTGAAATGTCAATCTTTGAAGATCCAGATTCTCCTTAACAATGAGTTTCTATAAAATATTAGTAAGCTGCTGGAATAATTTATAGAAATGATCCAAGATAAGAATACATTTAGTACAGTTATAGGTGACTATATGATTCAAACTAACAAAAATTTAAATAAAGAGCGAAAAAGCCTTCTAGTTATTGCAGGTGGCACTCTTAACAGCGAGTCAGTAGCTACTAATCAAAATAAATTATTACAACTTCTGACTGCTATTTTTGACAATGTCTATTATATTACTTTTTGTGATAAGAAATATATCCATATACTCAATAAAAAAAACTTGTTAGATCCAAATAATATCTCGTTTTTAAAATTATTTAGTAATCAAGCTGCTACTTTTATCTATGCACAAATAATGGATAGTCTTCACATAATATCATATTATATTAAGCACAAGTTTGACATTGTACTATTTACAATGGGGCAAGATTTACAGGTACTTCCAATAATTATCTCAAAAGCATTGGGGAAAAAAGTTATTATTCGTAGTTCTGGTAGACCCACTTTTATTATTGAAAAAAATTTAAAATCAAAATCAATTATTAAGACCAAAGCTTTCAAAATAATTGAGGAAGTTAACTACAATCTAGCTGATGTTATACTTACTGAGTGTGAATATGCAATTAGAGAAAACGATTTTGAAAAATACAATAAAACTCATGTCGCAAATCTTTTTGTAGATCATAAATTTAAGTTCGAAACTCCTTTAACTTCAAGACAATATGATGTGGGATATATTGGCAGTTTTAGTGAAGTAAAGGGAGTTATGAATTTTGTTGAAAGTATTCCTTTTATTCTAGAAACTAAACCTAACTTGAAAATATTTATTGCTGGCAATGGTGTACAGAAAGAAGAAGTAGAAAATCGAATTAAATATATGAACCATCCTAACATTAAATTAGAAGGATGGATATCCCATGAGCGTCTTCCTAGATGTCTAAATAACTTAAAATTACTTGTTCTTCCTTCTATAAAAGAAGGACTTCCTAATATGATTATGGAAGGAATGGCATGTGGAACAATCATTCTTGGAACCCCTGTGGGTGCAATTCCAGCTCTTGTAATAGATGAAAAAACTGGCTTTATTATGGATAATAATTCTCCAGCTTGCATCGCAGAAAATGTGTTAAGAGCACTAGATCATCTTGATTTGGAATTAATGGCAAATCGTTCAAGGAAATTTATTGAAACTGAATTTAGTTATGAAGAAAGCTTGGTGAAATTTAAAGCTGCCATTAATCTTTTGGGAAGTAGATAATAAGGGGCGACAGTGCATGAAACGGAAGACAAAAATAAAACTTATTGCTCTTTTATCTTTTATGTTAATTCTTTTTAATCTTTACACATTAATCATAAAAGGAGATATTAATGGTTATGAAGTTTCTATTTATACAACTTACTCAATTTTATTTTGGATTTTTGTGATTTTAAGTGCTTGGTTGGGCATAATATGTATTGGGTTTTCATACAATGATCACTCCAATGTTTGGATATATGGTCTAATGGCAATTTTTTGTAGTCATGCCATTGTTTTCTTTCTCCCTGCTATAAGAGGTTATTTCTTTTTTGCAAATACTGGATATGATTTTTTTGCACATCTTGCATGGATTCAATACATTCTAACGTCAGGCCATTTGGAAACATATGTGATATATCCAGCAACTCACATACTTACTGCAATTGTTCATTTGTTTGGTTTAGATTTAGGGATAATGTCTATTAATTTCCTAAGCTACTACTTTTATCTAATATATCTTCTATCTTTTATCATCTTAGGCAAAGAAATAACAGGAACATTTAGTGGGTCATTAATGTTCGTATTTTTCGCATTTCCTCTCATCTTTTCCTTTATTCATCAAGCATTTATGCCATATGGATTTGCACTTTTTATGATTCCCCTATTTATGTATTTATTACATAAAAAAACAGTAAATAAAAATTCAGTGGAATTTAATATTTTATTAATTTTAGTTTCCGTTTCAATAGTTTTTTTTCATCCATTAATATTATTAACGATTTTAATTATTTTATGCACTTTCCATATCTATTTCTCTTTTATTTTTAAACGGAGTGTTGCTATTAAATCAAAAGTTAATTTTAAAAATTTAATTTTAATTCTTATTGTTGCCTTACTTGTTTGGTATATGAACTTTTCTCAATTTCTGGATACCACTCATAGGTTAGTTTATAGTATATTTACTCCGGAAAACGTTATCATAGGACAGCAAACTGAAAATCTAGCAATTAGTAACTCGGGTTTATTTGAAATATGTACAATATTCATGAAAATGTACGGATCTTTATTTCTATATTTGTTTTTAGCATCCTTTTTTCTTCTTCTCTTATTTAAAAAAACTTATTCTAAAAACAGATGCAAAACGTTTTCTCTTTATAGTTTAGTCTTCGTAACAACATTATTTTTCGCAGTTTTACAATTTTTTTTGTTTTCAGTAATAAATGAACCTGTAAGAGTATTGTCAGTTCCAACTGTTTTTGCTACTATTTTATCTGGAATATCTTTTAATTATCTCATGGAGAAAGAATCTTCGGTGAAAAGTAAAAAAATTATTGCCATCTTCACAATTGGTGTAGTTTTTCTTTCGAGCGCTCTAGGATTAGCAAGTATTTATGACAGCCCTTGGAAAGGAACTACAGGATCCCATATGACTAAAATGTATTCAAATGGCTTAAGTTGGTACCTCGAGAACAATAATAACTCTATTCCTTTGTTAACAAACATTAAATCTTTATCTAAATATGAGTTGTATTATTCTCAGTTTAATTCTCAGCCTCTTCAAAGATCCTATTTAATGAAAGACGAAATCCCTTCTCACTTCGGCTATACCGAACATCTGCTTTTTGTTAGCAATTTTGATCATAGCATGATTTACCTAATAACAGACGAGAGTATGAAATATCTTCAGTCTTCTGTCTTTAAATCTGAGAAAGAGCGATATCCTACATATTTAAATTCGGATTTTGAACGATTAAATCAAGACAGAAGTGTCTCTAAATATTATACTAATGGGGAGTTCATAGTGTGGAAAGTAGGCAGTTAATTTATTCTAGCCATGATCTAATTATGGTATCTACTCATCATTTAAACAGCCGTAGCCCAAAGACCTACGATAATGGAACGAAAATGTCATAACCCAAGTTTATTAGTATTTAGAGTCCTTCTAAATCAGTGTATAAACCCTAGTGCATCGATTCCATATATCCTCAATAAACCTAGGGTTCATGTCCAGAGACCTTCCGCAGTAAATTTGATTTAAATCTTCTGACATATTTGTAAACACAAATCAACATCCATAGTCAAGAGGCTAAATACTGCAACTTTAGATGAGCTACAAAATGTTATTTGTTGCAGCAATTATAGGCGTGACTAAATGTCTGAAATAAATGTGTATAAATGGGGAGATATCCGAAAATATTTTCCATCTGAAAGAGTGGCAGAAATTCGAGCCAAAATCCTTGAACTGCGAGAGTCTAGAAAATATACCGATAGAGAACTGTGGGAAATGTATGAAATGAGCGAACGTACTTTCTATGATCTTTGTGAACGAGCAAAAGACGGAAGTATAGCAGAAGACTTAAAAGACAGGCCTTCGAATCCCAAAAATCCGTATCGAAAGCTAACGGATGAAGATAAAGCTGAAATAATAAATCTCCGTTTGGATGATACAAACAGAATCGAATCATCTAAACTTGCGTTTTCTGATGCAATGGAAAAAACAGACCATGTCTTAAAGCCAGAGAAAGTACAGCTATTGACGGGATTAATGGATAAAGCCATGAAGGGAGTTCGAAGAATTACAGCTTTATTCAATAGAAAAAAGGAAAACAAAAAAGCTCAGTTCGTGTTGGCAAATCATGGGTTCATCATATTCTTGCTATTGCTGGGCTTACTGGAAAACAGAAGACGGCTGTAGATTCCAAACATCTTCAACGCCCTCAAGAACCATTGAGCTCATTCAATATGGACTATACTCAACGGAGAATTGGAAGTGGTGAGACTGCGTATGCTTTTGGTGTGCTTGGTATTTTTAGCAGTGGTATTGTAATTCTTGATGCCCATCAGACAAAATCTGGTGCGAATGTGGTAGAATCTCTTCACCAATTACGTAAAATGGTACCAAAAGATGTTGTAATCGAGATTCGATCTGATGGAGGTTTGGAGTTTAATAATGCGACTGTGCGTGAATATTGTAATAAAAATAATATTATATACTATATTCTTCCAAAGGCACATCCGTGGTTAAACGCTTTCATTGAACGAGCAATAGAGACTTTGCAATATGAATTCATAAATTTACAATACCATGCAACGTTTAATGATTTTCAGAACTTTCTTGTGATTGCGAAAAATGGATACAATTTACGTGAGCATTCATCATTCAACTATCGAAGTCCAGTGGAAATATGGAATTCCTCGGGAGTTTCATTGAGTGTTACTGCAGGAGGTATGTGGACATGAACTGTAGAATTTATTTACTGATTTTCCCAATTTATTCCTTAAAGATAAGATGAACATTTAAACTACTGCCCTTATTGAGAAAATAGGTGTCATCTTTGTGTAAATCTACGGAAAGTCGGTTATATCAAACTAAGGTTCTAAAAAACGAGGCCATTGTAAATTCATTTTTGTAACGATATCTTTAAACTCATCATATATTTTTGAATCGAGTTTTAATATGAGGTATATATATATTAAAGCTCCAAATGTAATGGGCAATATTGTTAGCCATATATTATCCAAATTGATGTAATATTTGTAAATTGAAACAACAATTGATATAATAGTGGTTGCCTTTAAAATGTTGATTAAACTCGTTTTTTCAATATTGATAGTTATAACTGTGGAAAGTATTTTCATTGCGAGAAAGGCATTAATTCCTAAAGTAACAAGAGTAGCAATGGCTGCTCCTTCAATTCCAATAAGTGGTATCATAAAAACATTGAGAATGACGTTAGTAATTGAGCCAATTGCTGTCACCTTGAATGAATCTTTTTGTTTATCCAGTGCACCAAGGTACATAGTAAAGAGTTGTTGAAATATATTCACTACCTGGGCACATAATAGTATTACAAGAGTTAAGTATCCGGACGTAAATTCTTTACCATAGAAAAAATATAAGATTCTTTCGCCTAGTAATATTCCACCTACAAGTATGGGTAGTGCTAGAAGAAGAGAAAAGGTGAAAGCACGTGCAAGTGATTCTTCCGTAGAATCCATCTGTCCTTTTTTGCCCCAGCTACTAACTTTTGGCCAAAGTGTTTTATTTATTACTGTAGTTATAAGTGCTGCAAAGGTTGCTAGCTGAAAAGCCACTTTATATATACCAACACTTGAATCGTCAATAAAATATCCAATCATTATAACATCTGCATATGAATAAAGAACAACTCCTGTCGAAGTTAAGAATAACCAGAAAGAGAATACAGTCAGGCTCTTCACATGTCTCCATTTAAACTTGGCAAAGTGTAAGTCGAAGAATTTAAGCTGAATTATAGCTGAGACTGCATAACCTGCTATAAATCCTGCTACAAGACCAGCCATTAAGTATCCCAAATATATTGCGACAATCTGAATAACTATGCGTGACACATCATTTGTAAATTCTCCTACAGCGTATACTCCCATTTTACCACGCCCTGCAATCCCTTTGGATACTAGGCAGTAGGACAATGCAGCAAACTGTGCTAACATAAGCCAATAAAAAAGCTGTCGATTTATGGAATCTGAGATAAAGGTTTTGATTACGATTAATGAAACAACTATTAAAATTGTTAATATTATTCGAAGAACGAAGAAAGCAGAATAGTATTCGTCCTGCTCTTCTCCTTCACTGATACGTTTTATAGCAGCACGGCCAAAACCACCATCGCTTATCATGTCAGTTATACCAAAATATGCAATAAATAGAAAATACGTACCTAATATACTAGGTCCAATAGTATGTGCAAAATATATTGTACTTATGAAACCAAAAAGTGTGCATGCCATTGTGCTAGAAAAAGAGGCAATGCTCTGCCGTTTAACTTCGCTTATAGACATTATACGAATAAAAAAATTTTTTAATAGCATAATCTCAAAACTACCTTTCTATAAATTTTATATTTTTAGCAAATAGCTTTTCCAGAGTTCCTTATTTATCCAGCAATTCAACTACTATCATTCATTTATTCCAATGTCAAACCATTTTACTACTTCTGCGAGTTGTTCATTGAAATTGTCTTTAGGAATATATTCAAAATTCCGAGCTTTCGATATATCCGCCAGAGAATGTTTGATATCTCCTAACCTTGGATCAATATATTTAGGCTTTATATTCTTGCCGAGTATTTCATTGATGTAACCGACCAACTCATTAATGGTTATCATTCTCCCGCACGCAATATTGAAAATTCCACTTGTCTGGGACTCACATGAAAGAACATTGGCATCAACAACATGTTTTACAAAAGTAAAATCTCTACTCTGTTCCCCATCTCCATATATAGTAGGACTTCGATCATTCAATATAGCAGTTATGAATTTAGGAATTACAGCCGCATACTGCGAGTTCGGGTCCTGGCGAGGACCAAAAACGTTAAAATACCTTAAGCTGACTGTTGGAAGTCCATAGAGATCTTGAAAGACTCTGCAGTACATCTCTCCGGTTGCTTTCGTAATAGCATATGGGGACATCGGGTTTATGGGCATGTCTTCTCTTTTTGGAAGAGTTGGAGTGTCGCCATAGACTGATGAAGAGGAAGAAAATATAACTTTCTTAATCCCTGCATCCTTCGCAGCTATTAGAACATTTAATGTCCCTGTTACATTGGAATTATTTGAACTGAAAGGATCTTTCACGCTTCTCGGAACACTGGGAATTGCTGCGAGGTGGAAGATATAGTCTTTTTCTTTGAAGATTTCTGTCAGGTTCAGGTCTACTATGCTGCCTTTTATTACTGTCAGGTTCTCGTGATTAAGTAAATGTTTGATATTTTCGATCTTACCTGTAGATTCATTATCAATTACTGTTACTTCATTATTTTCAAGTAATCTCTCAGTAAGGTGAGAGCCTATGAATCCCATCCCACCAGTAACTATAACTTGTTTATTCTTCAAAAGAAATCCCTCTTCAAATAGCCCCTTCAAAAGTTAATTTTGCAGACACTTTCTGGAACTTTTTTGCCTGCACTTCTTTTTTAATCCTCTGAATGTGGCCTCTACCAAGAGCTTTGACTTCGCAGCCAAGTTCAAAGTATCTTCTGATCCTGTCGTCAGATAGCATTCCAAAACAATCAATTACAGCTATAGGGCCGCCAGCCATTTCTACAATTGTTTCGGGTTCCATGTTAAGATATTCATTATGTGGGACCGCAAAAATAACGGCTTCTATATCTTTAATAACGGTTGCAAAATCTTTTTCAATTTTTAATTCCGTCAATCCATCCTGGTTTCTAAAAAAACGCTTCCAGGACTGGCCGGATACAGGGTATTCGTCCTGGCTTTCCATTTCATACCAGTGGTCTACGTAGGGGTCATGTACTCTCATTTCGGCTCCCATTTCCGTAAGTTTCCTTACAACAATTTCGCTTCCACTGTATCTGGTATCTCCTACGTCCTGCCTGTAACTTGACCCGCAGATAAGTACATCTGCGCCGGCGATATATCTGCCCATGTTTCTAAGAGCATCCCTTGTGAGTTCGGCTACGTGGAGAGCTCTTGTGTCATTAACATCGATTGCTGTTGGAGTAATCTTGAATACTTCATCTCCGTCTTCAAAGCCCAGAATATGCTTATAAGCCCAGTAACCCAGACCTCCGTCTTTTGGAAGACAGTAACCTCCGATTCCCGGTCCAGGGAAGATAATGTTACTGTGAGTTGGGCGCATTTTAATAGCATCAATAACTTTTATAAGATCCACACCGTTTCTTTCGGAAAATAGGCTCCATTCATTAAGGAACGCAAGTATTGTTGCACGGTATGAGTTCTCAATAATTTTTGCGGTTTCAGATTCTATCGGCCTATTCATTACTGTCAAGGGATAGTCTTTAGTGTTTATCACTTCTTTAAGGAACTCTTCAACTTTTACTCTTGCCTCGTCAGTACAACCAGCACAGACTCTCCAGAAATCACGTACGCTTGCTACATAGTCTCTTCCAGGCATTACACGTTCAAAACTATGTGCAAGAAGAGGAGTTGATTTAATCCCACGTTTCTCGAATGCTTTTTTCAGGAGCGGAAGTGCGACGAATTCGGTTGTTCCAGGAGCAACTGTTGTCTCAATCAAGACAAGACAATCAGGACAGATATTTTCTCCGATTGTTTTCATGGAAGCTTCAAGTGCAGCCATGTCTGCTTCACCTGCCCTGACGTTTCCGAGTTCACACTTTATGTAATCACACTGAATATCCACAACAACAACGTCAGCTAATTTCAGGCACTCATTTGTATAGGTAGCTGCCAGCGTTTTTGTTCTAAGGACGCATCGTTTTATTATCTCATCTACTTCCTTATCTTCCGATTTTACCGGAGATTGTCCTCTGTTGAGCAGGGGAATTTTCCAGTAACTTCGAGTGCTTGGTCTCTGGCAGCCAATTACAAATTTGCTGTAATTCCCATTTTTATCTTTTGTATCTGCAATAATCGCAGCCATTACAGCTCCGACGAATCCAACTCCCATGACGACAACAATTTCTTTTCCCTCTTTGCGAGCTTTACCTACTAAAGTTTCAATTCTTTTAAACTCTTCTTCATATTCTTCAGGCTCAGGCAATGAAAATTCTTCTCCTTCTGGGCTAACCGAGTAGTTTCTAGTATGAGTGGTAAGCTCGATGAATGTACTCATTTCATTCTGTGGGCCTTTTGGGCTAATCGAATGATCTCTAATTTGAGAAAACATGACTTTTTCTCCGAAAATTTTCTGTTCAGGTGACTATTTTTCTGATTGAATTTTGTATCTGATGCAAGTAAGGTAACGAAAATGGTTAAATTTCTGTTTTTTTACTGTTTTTTTCCCTAAAGATTCCTTTAACTATCTTAATTTTTATTGAATTACACCTTAAATTATTTAAGCTATTTGGTTTATTCTTATTACCACCCTATCTTGCTTTTTTTAATTCTCTCTTTCTTAATTATAATCCTGTTTTTGTATTAGTTACACAAAAAATTTTATAACTTCACTCTGAAATATTACATTCTCAAATCACTTACAAATCGAAAATTTTCGGAATTATGCTAAAAATTTACCTTTTTAACCTGTAATGAGGGAAAAAAGATGCAAAACGTGTTGATTTTTGGGGAAACCATCCACGCTCCTGAAGTAAGGACACTTTACGATGTAAGAGAGGTCGTTGCTGACAGGGAATGGCTTGAAACGGCTGAGAAAGTACTCTGACAAAATCTCTGATCTAGGATGGACGTGATTGTTGAGAAAATATGGTGTAGAAAGATTCAGGGAGATTCTGTCCTAAAAATTTTTTATCTATTGGCCAGTCCTATATTAAAACTTCTTAACTTATTTTAATGTGATTGTGTGTCAAATAAACACAAGTTTCTTTGTTAAAAATCTATGTATGGTGATTTATCTATGGAATATGTGAGAAAAATTTGCCCTATTTGTGGTAATGAGTTCTTTGTTTTGAAAACTGCAGAAGAAAAAGCGGTTTACTGCACTCTTGAATGCTTGGCAAAGGTTCGGAAAGGTCCATGGCATCAAGAAGGTTGTTTATCAGCTGGTGAATGATACACGGCCGGGATTTTTCAGGTTTTTATCTTCTATGTATTTACAGAAGCCTGCTTGAGCGAAGCGAAACAGACCGCGCATCGTCGAGCTACACCTCTACTGGTAAAAACTCTATTCATCAGTTTACTAGTTTCACGGCCCCTTTATGCCCAGAGCCACATTAAAGCCCTTTGAAAAAAAATCTTACCCGAATAATTCCTGCAGCAAAAAACTTGATGGCGATTGCTGGAAAGAAAGGGCTCTTTGACGAACGAATTTTTGAGCCAGCTCATCAGGCTCGGAATTCGCTCATTATCTTTTTTAGTTGTACATCGGTTTTTAAAATATACAGGTAATAAATGCCGATAATCACGCCTGAAAAGATAACAAGCAGAGTCTGGTTTATTTCTGCAGTTTTGAAGGCAACAAGCACAATTCCTGCAGGGACGAAGAGGATAAAATTGGAGAATACTATTTTCAGGGCTGTTGAAGCTTTTACTCCGGAATAGGACATCATCTTCAGGCACAGGTAACCGTATACCAGAATTCCTGAGATCGAGAAAAGGATCAGTGCCAGACGTGCGCTTCCCAGCAGGCCGCCTATAATCAGTGAAAGAAGACGTGTAATCAGGTTGAAAAAATTGTAGTGAAAGCCGAAGTGGGGCTTTTCGACTACTACGTATATCGTGGTCAATGGGGACGAGATAAACCATATAAAAGCCCAGAGACTCAGGATCTGGGCGTAAACGCCTGCTTCTGCCCAGGCTTTTCCGAAAACGACTGTAAAGACGTCACTGCCGACAATTGTCAGGATCAGTATCGGAAACATGCCTATGATCACAAGCATTCTGAAAACGTTTTCAACAAGGGAAGGGAGGGTGCCCTCGGATAAGGCTCTTGATGCCCTCTGAAAGAATACCTGTGAAATCGAACCTCCAATGAAACTCATTGGAAGCTGTAAAAGGCGAAAGCCAAGAGAGTAAAAACCTACTACTGCAGGCGTGAAGAAAGCCGCAAGAAGAAAGGCAGGAAGCTGCCAGGAGACTGAGTTCATAAGGGCAGCCCAGGTATCTATAAGCGAAAACTTGCGGTACTTCTTAAACCCCTCATAGATTTTCTTCCAGTGCAGGCTTCTCACAATCAGCTTCCTATCATCTCTCCAGATCTGCCCTCCAAGCACAAATGTTGCAATAGATTGCCCGGCAAGACTTCCAGCTATTAATCCGCCTGCACCGACTTTTTCTGCAAGCCCGAAACCTATCTGTGTTGTAGTAGCCGAGACCGAACTGAAGACTCTTGAAAGGGAAAGCCTTTTGAAAAGTTTTGTTCTTGAATTCCAGTTGTTCAGCGCAAGAAATAACCCATTTGCAAAAATAAATGGAGGCACGAGCCAGAGATAGTCTCCTATCTGCTGAGAATTCAGAATCTCAACTATGGGTTCTTTAAAATACCATACTATTGGAAGGGTTAAACCGCTTACGAAAAGTACTGCCAGAAAACTCAGCCCTAACAGATTTACGGCATCTTCATCCGATTCGGGCAGCATTATGGAATATTCATACCTCATACACGCAATAACGCTGATAATGCTGGTGATAGAAATGTATAGAGCCCACACTCCGAAATCTTCAGGCCCATACAGGCGGGTCAACACAGGAGCAGATAGAATTGTAAGGATTTGAGCAAAGGTTGTCCCGCCTGCAAGTGTCAGTACATCAAATGCAAAGCTTTCCTTCTTGTTATTTTGAGATATGTTTTCTGTCGCTTCTGCTGTTGTGTCATCCATAGCCAGTACCTTAACTTACATTATGCATTGAGTTCGGCTTCAGGGACCTCCAACAGTATGCACTACTTCGTCGATTTGAAGAAAATTGACCCCTCATAGTTGTTTATTCCCCAGCTGGTATGTGTGTATTTATCTTATCTCCTTTCTAAAATCCCTTCTAGATAAATCCTTTCTGAATAAACTTCTCTGCTCCCCTCATTTTGCAGCACAATTAAGTTGAAATAAGGATGTTTTTCTTAATGACCCTCTACTGGAGGGCTCTTTTTATGGTGTCGAGCCGGGTGCCATTGCAGTAACGAACAGGTTATTATACAGCTATTCACTGTTAACTTCATAAAAATTAATATTTTCAGAAATCAAGGTCAATCGTCTTAACTTCTTTTAAGTAGCCTGCACAATTAAAAAAAAGAATGGCTCTTCGCTGTTTTAAGTGGGTAACTTCCATTTATCTCCTAAATATTAAAGTAGCATATCTAAAATTTCGAAACATTTGTTGTTGGAAATCACATTCAAGCTTGAGTTTTCTCTTTTTAGCCTGGCTACTTTCTAACCGACCTTCCGCAGATGTCCTCAAGAAAATAACCTCTCTCTTGCTATCGTTTTTGGATATTTGCTCTAAAATTGCAATTATTATCTCAACTGAAGCTTCCCGAAATAAGTTAGAAGCTTTCAATGAAGGTACAAGATTGAAAAGTGTAAGACATTTCAAAAAAACATGTTTGAATAAGCAGGGCAATTTTCAGAAAAACGATAGCAGAAAAAATTGTGAAAATTAAACGGACATCTGCGGAAAGTCAGTTCTAACTAAGCAATTATTTTCAATCCCTACAAAACAGCGAAGAACCAAAAGAATTTTATTAAACAGCTACTTAGCGCTATTGTCCTTATTGGTGCAGTTTCATCTATGTACGAATACTTGATTTATTTAAATAGTTCTGATAATTGTCAGATATTCTCAGATTGTGTGGACATTTTCATTGTCTCTTTTCGACGTTATTAGACCACCAGTTAAAGATTTCCTCTCCACTTGTAATCCACGCTTTTTTGCTGTAAACATATTCGAGGAATTTTTCGTAATATTTAAGGTTCTTTCCCTCGATAGATGTATTATTGTGCCAGAGAATTGTAATCACGCCATTGTACTGCTCAACTTTATCAATAAGGTTTTTTATGAGCTCCCAGGCTTTTTTAACGTCAAGCCGCATGTAATCTCTTAGTAAAGTCCGATCCATAATAGTAAGAGGAAGCTCGAGAATATCGATTTGTTTTCCGGTATTTATATTATAAGGCCTGAAAGGGTGGCACATCCCATTTCTAAAGCCTGCACAGTCTGCATACCCGAATGTTGTATCATACTTAAAGTTTGCTTTGCTTAATAATTCCCATGTATCCGGGACTTTAAACCTTAAATAATGATTCCTGTAACCTATAATTTTTTTGCCGAGAACCTTTTCAAGTCTCTGCTTTTTTTCCTTTATGTCCTCTAAGCTCTTGTAGGATTCGTGTCCTCCATGCAGGCCGACTTCCCACCCATGGGCAGATATAAACTTTAATTCTCCTTCAAGATCCTCAATTTCGTAATTGAAATCCTTTTCTCCAGGACGCAAGGCCAAAAAATAAAAGCTGGATTTGGCATTATATTTTGCTTCCATCTCCATAATTTCTCTAAAGTTCCAGCACGGATTCCACTTCTTGTTAATTCTGGAAAAAGGAGTCTTCATAGCATCTGTTAAATTCCCTTTAGCAAATGCTTTGGCAGTTCCAATGATCGGGTACAGTTTTTCCGGATAGACCACATCAATATCATGAGTAAGGCAAACAGCGAATTTCTTTCCGTCCGGATACTCAGGGCGTAACCCGTTTTCTACCAGAAATCTGGAAACTCTGGGATCAAAAACATTCCTCTGACTGCTTAAATAGTAAGGAAACCTTTCGTACTGGTCAGAAAAGGTCAAATTGTATTCTTCTTTTTTGGTAAAAAGATCCCAAAGTTCTTCGTTTTGTTTTAATTTCTCAATCATGGTTTTCGCCCGTTTTCCAGATTTGAAAGACTGAATTAATCTCTCAAAAGAGAGTTTATATTCATACTATTACATGTTTGTTCTTATCTCCCCTCCCAATCCCCTTATAGACAAACCCCTTGCCAATAAACTCATCCGGTTCAACTACGTTTCTTCCATCCACAATAACCGGATTTGCTTTACCTGTTACTTCCTTTACCCAGTCGGCCCTTACATTAAAGTACGCACTGTGCCCTGCAAGAACCACCACAACATCCGCGTCCCTGACAACCTTTTCAAGATCATCCGAAATCTCAACCCCTGGATATTTCAAAACATAAGGGTCGTGCACCGTAACTGTCGCACCGGCTTTCAGGCAGAGGTCCCTGTAAGGTTCCGAAGGCGTGTTCCTGGCATCGTCCGAGTCCCGGATGAAAGCCCAGCCGAGCATCGCAACCTTTGAGCCTTTCATCTCCTTTCCAATTCTTTCAAGGGCTGCAACAGTCAGGTTATACATGTGTACAGGCATGAAATCATTGACTTTTCGTGCAAGCACGTAGATCGAATCTGCACCTTCCGGATAATCCAGCTGCCCGCTTCCGATCTTAACCCCTCTTTCCAGGTGGTATGTGTCCTTGGTAAGACAGTGTCCTCCGACCCCTGCCCCTGGCCAGAGTATAGCTCTTGTAATGCCTTCTCCTTTTAAACTGTCCACGCCTGTCCTTACATCATACACGTTTATTCCCATGGCTTCGCAATAAAGGGCAAGCTGGTTGATTGCTGCAATCTGAAGGTCGCGGAAAGTATTTTCTGCAGTTTTCGTGACCTCGGCTGCAGTTGCACTCATAGGAATTACTTTTCCGACAGTCAGTACAGGAGAGTATAGCTCAACAGCCCGTCGGGTACTTGCCTCATTAATGCCGCCCACTATCCTGTCATGTTCTCTGATGTTTTTCAAAAGCCTGCCTACCATTACCCTTTCAGGGGCATGGGCAAGGGCAAAGTCTTTTCCTGCTTTCAGGCCGGACTCTTCTTCAAGAATTTGTTTTGCCATGCCTTCGGTCGTGCCAGGGGTGATTGTGGACTCGAGTACTACAAGCATGCCTGGCCTGAGGTATTTCCCTACATTCCTGATGCCTTCAATGAGTGCGGAAAAATCAGGCTCCAGATCTTTGGGATTTGCAAAAGGAGTTTGGATTGCAAGGGTGACTGCATCAAGTTCTGATATCCTTGAGAAATCGGGAGTGCACTCGAACTTGCCGGCTTTCACAACTTTGCCAATAAGGTCTTCGAGGCCTGGCTCTTCTCCTTTGAGAGGGCTCTCTCCGCGGTTGAGCATATCGATTTTGTAACTTGAACTTTCCGAATTGCGCTGGAAGCCGAGAACCTTATTAAAACAAGGGGCATCTGCAAAAAGGACAGCCGCAGGGATACCTACGTAGCCCATTCCAAGTACTCCAATTTTTTTTATAGGGCCTCTTTCCTTGAGAAGTTTTTCCAATTTACTCATATTTATCACTTTTTAATTTTTTTCAGATATGTTTTGTTCCGAAAATTTCGGGATTCTACTTTCTCAAAACTTTTTCCAGCTTATTTTCCTACTTCAATTAATCTTTCTTCTTCGTAGGATTTTATGGCTGCCATTGCCACTTCAAGGGCATGTTTTCCATCTTCTCCGCAGGGGTTGGGGGCTTTGCCGGTTGCAGCACAATCTATGAAATAGGCGAGTTCGTTTTTCAGGGGTTCGCTTGGTTCCACCTTGGCTTTTCTTATCCATTCGTTGTCATGAAGCTGAACTGTCTGATTAATATAATCAAGATATGCAACACCTTTAACTCCGATCGCTGTCAACTGCCTTACTTTATGGGGAGTCAGCCAGTTTGTTTCCACAACTCCTGCAAAGTTATGGTCCATACGCAGGATTATTGAGGCATGGTCTTCAAATGAATGAATATCTGCACCTGCAATAGCATAGACACTATTTATTTTCTTGCCGTAAAGGTATGAGATCACATCTATGTCATGGACACCAATATCCAGGATTACTCCCACATCCCTGATCCTCGGGTTATAAGGGCCCACTCGTTTGGTCGAGATTGAAACTATCTTTCCCAAAGTGCCTGAGTTTATAATTTCTTTGAGCTTTATGACTGCGGGGTTAAAACGCTCGATATGCCCTACCATAAGGATTTTCCCCGCGTTTTTTGCGGCTGCGATCATCAGGTCAGCGTTTTCAGTCGTATCTGCAATAGGTTTTTCCACAAGGACATGTATTCCCGCATCAAGGGCATCGAGTACGACCTGCATATGCAGCTTAGTGGGCACAACAACACTTACCGCATCAAGCCCTTCAGCAAACATCTTATTATAATCTGTAAAGGCTTTTGTCTTGAACTGCGTAGCCATGGCTTCGACGCGTTTCTGGTCTACATCCGAGATCCCGACAAGTTCCACGCCTTCCATTTCACTGTAAATCCTTACGTGGTTCTGTCCCATGGCACCTGTACCTATTACTCCTACTCTTATCAAAAGTCTCACTTCCTGGTTCTGAAAATGCATTGGCTGGAAAATTACTCAATCCTTTGCATAAAATTCTTTGGTTGCTTCGACTATTTCCTGTAAGTCGGTTCTGGATAATGCGGGGTGTACAGGGAGGGAGAGGACCTCTTCTGCTGCTTTTTCCGAAATAGGCAGGGAATCGTTGTATCCAAGTTCCCTGTAAACGGGTTGCTTGTGAATAGGTATCGGATAGTGGACTCCTGTTCCTATTTCTTTTTCCTTCAGGAAAGCTGCCAGTTGATCCCTCTTTTCAGCCCTGACCGTATACTGGTGGAATACGTGGGTACAGCCGGCTTTTGTCTCTGCAGGCACAATTCCGGATATGCCTTTTAACCCTGCTGAAAGTATTCCTGCGTTTTCCTGCCTGGCTGCTGTAAATCTATCCAGTTTTCCAAGCTGGACAAGCCCGATTGCAGCCTCAATATCAGTCATGCGCAGATTGAAACCCAGCATTTCGTGCAGGTAACGGACTTTTGAGCCGTGAGCCCTGATCATTTTTGCCTTTTCTGCAATTTCTTTTTCGTCTGTAGTGAGCATTCCGCCTTCGCTGGTCGTCATGTTTTTTGTCGGGTAAAAGCTGAAAGCCCCTGTTCCGAAGCTTCCTACCCTTCGTCCAAGGAATTCTGCGCCATGGGACTGGCAGGCATCTTCGATCAAAACAAGCTTATTATCATCTGCAATTTCCATTATGGCTTTCATGTCTGCAGGGTGTCCGTAGAGGTGGACAGGCATAATGGCTCTGGTTTTTGAAGTGATTTTTTCCTGAATTCTTTCAGGATCTATATTATATGTATCTGGCTCGATATCTGCAAAAACAGGTTTTGCCCCGGTATAAAGGATGCTATTTGCTGTTGCAATGAAGCTGAAGGGAGTTGTAATCACTTCGTCTTCTTTTCCTATTCCATGGGCAAGAAGCGCAATGTGCAGGGCCGCAGTGCCAGAGTTTACAGCGGCTGCGTACTCACAACCTGTGTACTCGGAAAAAGCTAGCTCGAATTCTTCTACTTTCGGGCCCTGGGCAATCATGCCTGAATTCAGGACCTCCGATACTGCGTCAATCTCTTCCTTACCCAGCAGGGGCTTGGCAATTGGGATCATTTTCGGACCTCTTTTTAATAATCTCAATAAAACTTTATCCGACTTAATTTTGGTTTTTTGATAAGTTTATATTTGATTCAATTCCTTTAAATCTTTTGGAAGTTCTCTGATACTGGCAGGCACTCCGACTGCAAGCTTCCAGGCGGGCACGCTTTTTGTCACAAGCGCTCCCCCGGCAACCATTGCCCCTTCCCCGATTTCCACATCCGGAAGCAGGGTGGCGTTTGCACCTATGGATGCACCTTTTCTCAATACGGGGCCTTTCAATTCGTATTTCTTTCGAATAGGATATTTATCATTAGCCAAAACAGCACAGGGCCCGATAAATACATTGTCTTCGATAATAACATTGGTTGGAATGTAAACATTGCCCTGGATGCTTACATTATTTCCGATCTTCACATGCCCATCTATAATGACATTGGTTCCGATGAGGACATTGTTTCCGATTTCCGTATTTTCTCTGATCATTACATTATGTCCGGTTTTGAAGTTTTTTCCGGTTTTTACGTTGGAAAATATCGTTGATCCGGCCCTTATAATCGAATTCGGGCCTATGGAACAGCCTGAGAACTCAAAATCTTCAATTTCGATATTTTGTTTCAGGATTTCCATCAGAATCTTGTGTTCAGGATACCCCAGAATCACATTTTCCAGTATTACTGTGTCTTTCCCGATTACAGAGGTGCCGTATATTTTAGAAGAATTGTGGATTTTAAATTCAGTCGAGTTCATTGTTTCCCCCGTTTATCTGGTTTTTTTAATTGACCCGGTGCTCTTTCTGTTGGAGCATGAAAATCCCTGGTCACTCTTTACATAGCTTTCGGTTTTTCACGTTTCCAATGATAGGGCTAATCTATACGCTCGAGGTAAACCCCATAGCGATTGCGATTTATTTTTCCCGATGTACACTCCCATTGACGTCCGTAACTATCTTAATTTTTTAGTTGAATACACTTTGTAATTATTTAAGTGATTTGGTTTATTTCCCTGCCCCTCGTTTGTTTTACGTTTTCTGGTAAAGTTCTTTAATCCATGCCTTCTCTTTTTCATTCGTAATTTTGCATTACAGTCTCCAGTCTTTGATTTTCAATATTATTATATTTACATCTTGTATAATTACATCTCGTACCGAAAATCAATAAACATAAATCTTCCATTGCTCAAACCAGAAGCATGTTTTTATCTCGGCTAAAAATCAGGTGAATTTTCTACAATCGTTTGAATCTAATCTTTCCTCTGGCTTAGACTATCTGGGAAAATCGGGCCCCCGGTTAAATCTGGAAGTATGCCCTTTTTTCAGGCTTTCAAATGCTCTTGCAATTACGGATCCTCAGCGTTTTAATTTTCATACTAATAAAACTCTCAACATTTTAGGATCTATTGGCCCGTTTTCCGCTTTTCCTCCAAACTTTTGGTTCGATACTTTTTCTCCTCAAATTATTCAAGTAGTATGAGGAGAATTTTTATATTAGATTGCGTATTTGTTTCTTAAATATGCGAATCAACTCGAGGAGTTCTAACTACGCTTACAAGTTTAATTTCATCTAATTCAGTTTCTTCAGGTGCGCTCTCAAGTATGGCCGTACCAGGGATCCCTGAAGGTGCATCCGTGGCCACCGCAACTCTACTTTTGCTGCTTTTGCTCAGGGACTTTCTCCCGGTGTCGAAGCACTGGGAAAATGCCGTGAAAGTTTCTTTGAATATGGGAATTATTCCACTGCTATTTTCCTTTGGTGCAATCATTCTTTTCAAAGTTGTTGCACTTTTTTAACGGCTTTAGAGGGCTGCAGCCAAAACCATTTATTTTTGCCCTGCTCCTCATTTATTTTGACCATTTTCGTAATTCTCCTACACAGTGGTTGAATTTCTTCCTGTCTTAAATGGAAGGGATCAACAGGGAGGCAAAAAAGTAAGTAGTGTTATCCTTCCCACATATTTATTACACATCTCTATGAAGATATTTCTATAATAGCCCATATGGTTTATTATCATAGTATTCGTCTGAGCACTCTGAGAAAACTCGATGGATTCGATTAATTTTACATTTTTAAAGGCTCTTTTGAGTGACTGCTTTAGATTTGGGATCATCCGTTGAGGTAACGCTTTGTTTCTCTCTTCAGATCCTGAAACCCCTTATTCATATCCCAGCAGGACGATTTGCAAGGATCATCCGGTATTTATATTTACACATATCCGTTTATTTAATAATTGTATTCTCAGTGTTAACGATAAAATATTTCTGCGGATATCGCACTTTTTTTATTTTAACTGAACAGTTCAAAAATTTTTTATACTCTTGTGATCCTTTACTAAATAGTAAGTTTTTTATTAAGTGGGAATCTGCATATCTCCATTCCCATATAATTTTCGGTATAACTTTCGGTATAACTCAGGCATTTATTACTTGTTTATGAGTGCGGTTGGTAGTGCGGGGGGTCTTATGAGGGGAAGTTTTTCGGTTACAGTGGATCTTGAGGATTGGTATCACATTCCTTCAGTCTGCAGTTCTCCGTATGCCGTTTACAGGAATGTAAATGAGTTCTTTGAAAAATGGGAGGGTAGGTACGATTTCCTGACCGAGCCTACAAACAGGGTACTGGATATTCTTGATGAGTTTAACGTGACTGCCACTTTCTTTGTAGTTGCGGACATCGTAGAGCACTATCCTGGACTTGTCGAGTCAATTGTGGAAAGAGGACATGAGCTTGCATGTCATGGGCTGCACCACGCCTGCAAAATCGATCCTGAGACGAAGACGCGGTTAATGAGTAATCAGGAATTTGAGCAGAGGACATTGCTTGCAAAAAGAATCCTGGAAAAAATTAGTGGGGAAAAGGTAGTAGGGTACAGGGCCCCGAATGCCCTTATAGGCGGCTGGATGCTGGATTCACTGGAACAGATCGGGTTCAAATATGACTCATCAGTATCCGTAAATTCTCTTTATAATAAAACTGATTCGTCCCTTAATACAGTTTCATCTTTTCCCTACTATCCTGTAAAAAGCAGGCTTGATGCAGGTAATGATAGAAACTTCATTGAGTTTCCCTGGGCCTATTATCAGAACGGACTGAAAATTCCGACATCCGGAGGCCCAATCCTACGCTTTTTGGGAGCTCCTTTAGTATTAAATGGGCTTATCCAGAGCCTGAAAAGAGGACATACGATCTTCTATTTCCACCCGCTTGACATTTCCTGTGCCAGGTTTCCTTCAGTAGGGAACAACAGGCCCCTTTACTGGAGCATAAAAGGAAAGCTTATAGAAAATAGAATCCGTCACATTCTGAGAACCCTGAATGAGATTAAAAAAATATGCTTGAGGGATTACTCAGGAGTATGAGGAATTACTCAGGAGTATAATCCTTTAGAATAGTCTGATACTTTATCAAAGTCTTCAAAATTTTCTAATCGGAGCCGGTAAATAAAGACCAGAACTCCTATTGGACTCATTGTCCGACCTGCTTAAAAACCATATTATGGTAGTTGAGTGCAGTCACTTTATATTGTTTATATGGATTAGCTGTCTGCTTCTAATTTTTTGGAAAATTCCTCCTCGTAAATTAACCTTAATCCAGTCGATCCGGAATTGAATTTGCCTTTTTTCGGAATGCGGCATGTGGTCCCGGCGGTTGCCCTGAGTCCTGCCTTTAGAGGAAAACACCTCATTATTCTGATCTTAATGCTCTCTCTCTTGGGGGAATATCCCGGGATCACCCCGTCGGAGGCGGGAATAGGAAAATAAATCTGGATAGCTCAATCTTCAATCCGGGAAGTTAAGACCGGGTATAACTCTAATAGCAGCAAAATCCGTATTCAAGGAAAATATAACGTTATATGCCGTGAATTATTCCGGCAAAAATAGTAAAGTGAAGCATAATGCCCGAAAGCCTTTAATTGTTGAAAATTTTTAATCCATGAAAACATTAATTAGGTTGAGGCAGGTATATCAACCTGCGTTCCGGGCACAACCATTAATTATTTGTTGGGCCGATTGGATATAAGGAAAAATGAGAAAGAGGAGAAACGAATAACGAACGACGAACATGGTGGGAACGAAAGTTTTTGGGCCTGTGTGCTGCCTGTTAAAGCAAAACTCTTAGGAGTGAAACCACTGTTTCAGGGATAGTTCATACCTGGGTGCGGAAACTGGACTCTGTAACTTTCTAAAAGGATGGGGGACACATTGTCTAAAATCACCAATAACATATTAAATCTTGTAACCTCGATTTCTCTGTTACTACTGGTTTACAGTCTCTTTATTCTCAGGGGAATCCCGCCCGAGGGGTATACAGTCAACATCTATGAGCAGCTTCCTTTTCACTTTTACCTAGCCCTGCTACTTTGTTACCTTTCAGCCTGCGTTCTGCTCCTAGCATACAGAAAAATAAGTGCAGTTCTTATACTGCTGCTCGTTCACATTACGGTACTGATCATCCCTTACATGCTTGGCTATGTTTCAGCAGGCAGGGGTGAATACTTTTCATACATTGGGCTTGCAGGACAGAGTGCACTTTCCGATCCTTCAGGCTTTTCCAGCCTTTCTCCTACGGGTCCTCTGCTCGTTTCATCCCTATCTTCGGTTTCAGGCCTGGAGACGTGGGAACTCTCCTATTTTTTGCCAGTTTTTTTTTCAATCATGTTTATTACCGGAATGTTCCTTTTTTACCGAGTCTTCATGAGCAGGGAAAAACTAGTCTCAGTAGCATTTCTCTCCTCGTTCATTCCTTATTTCGGGCATTTTCAGGCATCGACAGATCCTTATTATCTGTGCTTCTGCCTGGTGCCTCTCTACCTTTTTGTGCTGAGAAACGCTCTTTATGATAATAATAGGGCAATGGCTGTTTGCCTTCTTTTAATGTTGCCTTTGATTCCGTTAGCCCATCCTTTCATTTTTGCATACATGGTTTGTTTTTCCCTGAGCCTTGGCATTTCGAGCAAAATATTGAAGTCCGGATCTCTCCGTAAAATTTGGAGTCTTAATTTCCTTTCCGGTTCCCACCAGGGAAGGAAAGTCCCTGTATTTATCTTCCTGTCGTTTGCCTCGGGAGGTTTCCTGCTCTATGCAAAATACGCTTCCCAGTTTTTCGATGTCTTCCTTTCAACTCTTGTCCTGCGCACTGAGACGTTAATGGCGACAGCCTTTTCCAGAGTGCCAGGAACAGAAAATGGTTTTTTCGAGTTCGTGCATCTCTCAAATCTCTATTACGGCAAGTACTATATTCCATTAATTTTTATTCTGATCAATTCCGTAATCGTATGGCAGAACCGTAAAAGATTTTGCCACCATTTCGTCCGCAGGTATCCCCGCTTTTTGATCCTCTATATCGCAACCTTTTTCCTGGAGCTTGCCTTCCTTTTAAACCCCTTTATTCCTTACCCTCCAGATAGGTTTGCAAATCTGAGTTTCATTATTTTTGCTCAGATCCCTCTGCTGGGGTATTCTCTTTATGTCATTTTCCTCAGAAAAGGATATACCCTTGGCCTTGGCTCTGCAGTCCTGGTTCTTTGCCTTCTCTGGACCCTGGGATTCTTTACCTGCTTCAGTTCTCCATATACCGGTGAAATTTCTGAAGTAGTTTCACAAAATGAGGTAGAAGGAATTCAGTGGTTATCCGGAGTAAAAGAAACTTATCCATATATTATGTCCTCCGGAGGTGAGGAAAGAAGCAGCACCCTGCCAGGAACCTTTAGCGGCAATCTTAGCCGGTCGGCTGAATTTGCTGAGATCTCTGCAAGACCTATTTATGCCTCTAAAAGTGATTCTGAAGGGATTATACCTTTAGATAAAGCAGCAGAAAACGAACCTTCCTATCTTGTGGTAACCGCCTTTTCAGAGGCTTTGAGCCTGAATGAACAAGAATCCGATGAAGCGTCAGTTTCTACCGGAAACACCTCAAGGGCTCAGAACGATTATCCTGTACACAAGATCTACGATTCTCTTAATATAGAAATTTATGAACACAAACTATGAACTGCCCCTCCCCGGACCTTTGCCTGAAAGCTCGGGTTCTTGAGGAAGGGGACTTCCCACCTTAGAGTTAAATTTTCTCTCTTTTTCTCTTTATTTATTTTACTACAGAATTTTCTTTCATTTTCGATTGAATATATTTGCCAGTAAGAAGGACAATTATAAGCAATCCAATTATTTCTGAGATGAAAACACCTGTAAATGCGAGATCGTATGATCTATTGAAGATTATCATCAGATACTCGATAAAGTTCCCGGAAATCGTATCTTCCGGAAACTCCCAGCCTAAAAATGGCCAGAAAAATACTTCAGGCGTATTCCATATCTGGTCTTCAAGAAGGTGGCAAAAAGACGCCCCTGCAATAATCAGGAGTTTGGGTTTCCCCGTGTGGTAGAGGTAATAGCCTGCCAGGCCCAGCAGAATGCCGAAAAGTAGAGTGTGGGCAAAGATGCGCCCGCTTCCTATGGTTTCAGCCAGGATTATTCTGCCAAGAGGCTTATCTATGAAGTCCGGAAGGAGCGCCCCGATTGCAATCCACGGAACTTTTTCCCAGAAGCTATTTTTTGAAGATAAGCAGCTCAGGAAATAAAAGATCCCCAGAGTAATCCCAATATGTCCAAAAATAAACATCAGTCTAAAAATAGTTATCTGCGTATATTTATGTTTTGGCCGGCCTGCCTGAACGACCTGCCGGCATAAATTTCAAGTTTTATATTGAATTCACAGGATTTCTCAGGCCTGACACTCAGCTACAAGCTTTTCTACCAGTTCCTGCCGGATTGCAGTTCCTCTGTCTCCGCCGCAGACCATTCCCCGGACACCAATAATGTCTGGTCCTATCCTTTCAAGTACCGGAAGATCCTCAAATTTCAGGGAACCGGCAATCGCGTTTTCAAGTCCGTATTCATGGGCAAGTTCAGTGAATTTTTTAAGTTCTTTCTCATCCATGAACTCAAAGGTAGATTTTCCATCCTTGATCGCTGTATCAACCATTACTACATCTACCCCAGCCTCTGCGGCAATTGAAGGAAGCAATAGTGGAGAAATCGAATTGATACGTTTGTAGTCCGAATATCCTGAGGCAACTACTTTCTTTGTCGAGTCGTAATCCTTTACAGCTCGTGTTATTTTTGTGAGAAGCTCAAGGGCCTGGGCTTCAGTCTGAATATCGTAAAGGCCCACCTTGATGTAATCCGCTCCTGCAACTGCTGCTCCAAATGCTGCAAGGGAAGCAGTCCCTGGTTTGTAATTAAAATCTCCTATGGTTGCGCTTATCGGCTGTCTACCATCTACAGCCTCTTTTATATCCCTTATTATCCACGGGAAATTCGCACCAAGGGAACCTTCTTTCGGGTTTTTGACATCCACAATGTCTGCGCCGCCTCTGGAAGCGATAATTGCTTCCTCTCTATTGATTGGACTTACAAGCAGTTTCATAAAAATCCTCTAACTAAACATGGAATTTGAATCATATGAGGAATATTATCCTTTTTATACAATAAACTTTATTTTATATTTTTTTATAGGATGATGCAACTATGGAATAAGTATGTTCCGCGTAGTTTTTGTGATGGATATATTTAACCGTAGAGTAGTTCTTGCAAAAGGCGGTGTCAGGGAAAAGTATCTTCCGGTTTCGGATTCAAGTGCTGTATGTGGCAGCTCGGACCCTGTGGAAATGGTCAAACTCCTGCAGCCCAGGGAAGTCTATATTGCCGACCTTAATGTACTGCAGGGCAAGGGACCTCTCGAAACAAATGCCGGAATTATCCGGGAAGTGAGTTTAAGAGCAGACACGATGCTTGATTTCGGGATCTCATCTCCAGAAGGCGTGGACAAAGCTCTTTCCATTGCGGGGACTGCTGTGATAGGCACAGAAACAGGCACGCTTTCAGCAATCAAAGACGCAGCTTTCGGAAACCCGGGAAGGATCAGTGTTAGCATTGATATGAAGCATGGAAAAGTCCTGAAAGAAGATCCCGAGATTCCTGAATCTCCTTTTGAAATCGTAAAAGTGTTAAATAATTTCCCCTTAAAAGACCTTATTTTTCTTGACCTTGACAGGGTCGGAACTGCCTCAGGCTTTGATCCTGAATTCCTTCGCAAACTGGTTGAAAGCTCCAGGCACAGTGTGCTGCTTGCAGGAGGAGTCAAGGATATGGAAGACCTTTTTACTCTCGATAGACTCGGGATAAAAGGGGCACTGGTCGCAACTGCAGTTCACTCAGGGCTGGTTTCTCCGGATGTGCTGAGTTCAGGGCTTAAAGCGGATAACAAAAGGTGATCATGCATATCGGGAATGTTTTTACTCCTACCTTATATGTCTGGTATACAATCTATCGAATATCTTTATATTCAAACAGCAGATTCCACTTTAAACACTAAGAATTGTGAGGTTTACAGTATGGTAAAGGAAAACATGTCTGAAGAGAATGTTGAGGAAAATACTGAAGAGAGAAGCGGAGATGGGTATGTGGAGATCAAGATGGGGGGAGGCTGGTACATGACCATCTCCCTGGCTCACAGTGACCGTTTCGAAAAGGAATATGTCGAGCTCGCAAAGGAACGGGGAGGAGTAAAAAAGTCCAGGTTCAACCTTAACCCTACCCATGTCAGGATGTTAGGGGAAGCCCTGATCAAATTCGCGGATGATAACGAGCTCTAACAGGATATTTCTCTTTTTTCGGGTTTAATTTTTCCGGTTTGACCCGTCTGTCTGGTCAGTTCCTGCTCAGGAACTCCAGAATTTTTTCGGCGACTTCCTTTTCGACGTTTTCAGGGGAGAAGGAAGCATCGATTACAATAAAACGTTCAGAATCTTCTGCCGCAAGCCTGAGGAAAGTCTCCCTGACTCCTCGTAAAAACTCTATTTTCTCGAACTTGCTTTGCTCTCCTCGCTTCCCGCAGCGTCCAACTGAGATTTCGGGCCTGATATCAAACAGAAAAGTCAGGTCCGGAACAATAGTCCAGCCTTCGTGCAGATTCTTTACCCATTCAAGTGGATTTTCCAGGCGGGTTTTCAGGGTTATGCTCTGGTAAGCATATCGGCTGTCGGAATAGCGGTCAGAAATCACTGTTTTTCCACTCTCAAGCGCAGGCCTTACAAGCTTTGCCAGATGTTCGGCATGGTCAGCTGTAAAAAGAAAGAGTTCGGCAAGCTGGTCGGTATCCGACTGGATGGCTTTTTCCACAGCATTTCCAGTAAGAGTGCCTCTCGTTGGCTCCCTTGTAAAAACAGGTTCAAAGGCTTTAATTTCAGGGTTTTCCTGAAGTTTTTTTGCAACTGTGCTTTTACCCGAACCGTCAATACCCTCAAGTGTGATCAGTTTGCCTCTCATAAGAACCGTCTTTTTTTTTCTTTAAAGGTTTTTATTGAAACGCACTATCTGTATTTATATTCTATAGGGATTTCCATATGGATGGCGAGTCAGGGCAGGAGTTCCAAATAAAATAAGCATCTATTTATACAATATTAAAAATAGCTTGGAGTGATGACTATAATAGGAGTTATTACGCGGGGCAAGTACGGGCACCGCCTGATCGAGACTGTCAGGGAACACAGCGATTTTTCAGTTGTAACTGCGGACTTGCCTGAGTTCGTGCCTGTATTCATTGAAGAGCCTGATGAATTCCTGGAAACTCTTAATTTCGACAGAAGCGTTTTTTCTGCCGAAATCGTAATTACTTACTCTCTGCATTCGGATCTGACATCTGCAATTGCAAGGCTCGCGGCAGAGGCTGGTGTGCGTTCCCTGATCGTTCCGGGTGGGCCGTCCAGAGCTTCGATTCCCGAACTCAAAAAGATCTCCGAAGTTTCAGGCATGGATATCGAGGTAGATGAGCTCTGCTGTAGCCTTGAACCCAATGCCTTCAACAGGCCATTTGCGGATATCTTTGGGTCTCCTATCCTGAAAGTAAAGACAAAAGACGGAAAAATCGCCGGCGTCGAGGTAATAAAAGGCGCTCCATGTGGGAGTACCTGGCATATGGCAAAAGAAATCGTTGGAACTCCTGTAAAAGATGCGCCCCCCAGAGCCGGGCTGTTGATCCAGCATTACCCCTGCCGGGCTTCCCGTGGCGATCTTGGTGGAATCCATGAGTCAGGGGAACTGCATAAGCAGGCGTTTATAAAAGCACTTGAGGATAGGGAGTGATTATATATTCTTTGAAAAAACATATTCTAAATATGCCCGAAAAGTGGAACCCGGCTTTTCATTTATGAAAAGCCCTGGCCTTTTACCCAATTCGGTATCCAGTAATTTACGGGGGTGAAAACATTATTTCCCTATCTATCTCAGAAGACTCAGGGCCCGAAGACCTTGAGGCAATAGCAGTCGCAGTGCACTCGGTCATTGGACTTCCTACGACCATTCGCAGTCTCAAGCGAAAAGGGCTTCGTCTGGAAAAAGGGAAAATCCTCGACAGGGACTATACAGGGCCTGTGCTCGAAGAGGTATTAAAGACAAACAAAGTTGCCCATGAGGTTCCCACAGAAGGTGTATACAGCGGAAAACATGTGGTTGTTGCTCCCATTCGCTCAAAGAACGGTAAAGTTATTGCAGCTCTTGGGATTGTGGATCTGCTGGCTACTATAGATATCCCCTCCGTTTTTCAGGAATACACGTCGGTACTGGAAGAAGTCGAGGACGCAAAGAAGTAAAATTAGTAAAATAATGATTAGTAAAATAATGACCCGAAACTCATACGATTAATCAAAAAGAAGCTGTTATTGGAGGATTTGTCCCTGCCTATTTTTCAGGGACATCATTTCTATGTTCCTCCAATTAAGGTTCCGGTTTCAAAATCTTAAATGGTTTTCCGGCATTTACTCTGGCTTTTCGTATAATTTTACTTTTCTCAACAGGTTCCCGTTCTTTGCGTGGGGTTGCCTGAATACTGTGTCATTGGATTTTTCAATTTCTCTTGCCTGAGTTGCAAGCTGGGCGGCAGCTCCCATTATCTCATGTCCGGCTGCGGCAGTCAGGCATACCTGGTCGATTTCCTTTAACATGAAACATGCAGGGAAGTTAACCTGTGCTACTTTTTCAGCCATGTGAAGGGCGGCAAGGGCCTTTGCCTTTGCGTAAGGATTTGCAAAACCTGCATGCTCAACACATTTTTCTGGTTTTGCGAAAATGTGTGGAAGTTCCAGTTCTTTTCCCGATCTTCCGGAAGCAACCTGGTCGGTTACTTTATCCAGTTCTTCCTGGATGAGTCTAACAACACCACATACAGATAACACTTTCATTGCATCTGAGTTGAAGGATGACATCTCCACTGAATCAAGAAACTCTCTCTTTGCTCCGATGAGAGGGTCTACCGGGAGGATGATGTATCCGAAGCCTTCCTGCTCAAAAGCCTCTCTGGCTTCTTTCTTTGTTGGGCCGTCCGAGACCACAATGCAGGGCACGTCCTTCCATACTCCACGGGCTGCGGTGGGGCCTGGAGCTGCTGCGTTAGGGCTGATAATTACCACAAAGTCTGCATTCCACTGCTTGAAACTTTCAGTATCTGCGGCTTCGGCAGGGCCCATTTTGGCACCTGTACCAAATACCCGTACTGTGATTCCCTCTCTTGCTGCAATTTCATCCTGGATCAGATTGATAACCTGGCTCATTCCCAGGTTGCCCATTTTTATAAAACCTATGTTGACCATTTTTTTCAAAATCCTGTGTTGACCATTTTCTTCAATAATGGAATTCCTAAAGGGTTTATAATTCTTTTGGCAATCTTCATCCCTTATTACCCATATTTTATAAATATATTTCCTATTTATAATTATTATTCGGTATGTTCTCTTGCCCCTCCGAAAAGCTTAAAAAGGATGTGATTTATTTCACTCAAAAACGTTGACATCAATGCTGTTGTTTTGTGGTTTTGTTTTGCAGAACCCGTATTATAATTTGAAAACTCTATCCGTTGGTGGGCTTTTAATGTCAGGGCAAGTGTATTTTATACTAGGTTGCGGGGGTACCCCTGAGAAAGGTACACCGGGCAGCATGCCCTTTTTCGAGAAGTTATCCCGCTATACTAATAGCTATTCAGGTCCAGGTTTTGATTGAGTGAACTGTCCTATGCATGATTCTACTGAAAACAAAATGATTGTTTTTGATATGGATAGCACCCTTATAGACGCTGAGACTATCGATGAGCTCGCCAGGGCCGCAGGGGTTGTAAGTAAAGTAGAGGAGATTACGAATAAAGCGATGTGCGGAGACCTTGATTTCGAGCAAGCGCTTGTAGAAAGGGTCAGACTTCTTAAGGGGCTTCCCCTTGAAGCTGCCCTGGACGCGGTAAACCAGATAAATCTCATGCCGGGTGCAGCAGAACTTATCCTCTATGTTAAAAAGAAGGGTTATAAGACTGCGATGATTTCCGGCGGATTTACCATTTCTGCCGACACGGTAGGCAAAGCGCTTGGTATTGATTTTGTTGTTTCCAACAAACTGCTTGTGAAAGACGGCTGCCTTACAGGCAAAGTTGTCGGCCCCATCACACAAAGCGACTCAAAAGCAGAGGTTTTTAAGAAACTGACCTGGCTTAACGGGGTCCGGCCTGAACGGTGTGTAGTTGTCGGGGACGGCGCAAATGACGCCTGTATCTTTGAGAAGGCAGGTTTTGCCATAGCTTTCAATCCCAAGCCCATCCTGAGGGAATATGCGGACGTGATCATAACAAAAAAAGATCTTAGAGCCGTTATTCCTGTTCTTGAATCTCTTTCTTATCAATGTTGTAATCAGGCACAGCATGTCGACATCGAACAGTAGAACTACCAAAATGCCAGCTTTTTTGCTGGATCGGGAGGCACAATAAGAGATGCTAAAAGAATTGCAGAAAAAAAGATCAGATCTGAAGGACATTTCTGAAGAATCCAAGGATAAAAGGAACGCTTTAAATGCAGAAGCCAGCGCTCTCGCTGCAAAGCGTAATGAACTGAACAAGAAGACAAAAGACCTTATCAACGAAGCCCAGGAATTAAAAGTTCTCAGGGACGAAATTAATGAGAAGGTCAGCGAATACAAGAACAAGCGCGATGATACCAATTCCAGGGCAAATGAACTGTTTGCAAAAGCAGATTCGATCAGGAAGCAGAACAACCTGGGTGGCCCTTCTATCAAGGCCCTGAGAAAAGATATCGACCGTCTTGAATTTGCCCAGCAAACCGAAGTCCTGAGCACAAGCAAGGAAAGGGAACTTGTTAGCAAGATTACTGTGCTTCAAAAGCAGTACCAGGTCAAAAAAGTCCAGCTCGAAAGCAACCTCGAACTGAAAGACATCCTGGACGAAGCTCAGCAGATCAGGGATGAAGCCTCAGAATTCCACAATGAGCTGGCAGAATATGCCAGGCAGGCTCAGGAATACCATGAGAAGATGATTACCGCTTTCAAAGAGGCTGACAGAACCAGGGCAGAATCTGACATTGCCCACAGGGACTTTGTAAAAGCCCAGGAAGCAGCTGACGAACAGCACAAGATTTTCATCAACGCCCAGAAGGAAATTCGGGATCTTGATAAAGAAATCTTCAAACTCAAGAAGAAAGACAAAGATGGGAAGTCCCGTGTTGTCAAGTCCGAACTCCAGAAGGATGCCAAGTCCATCTTCGATAAGTTCAAGGGCGGAGCAAAACTCACCACCGAAGACTTGATGACTCTTCAGAGGTCGGGTTTAGTCTAATTCATCTCACAAAAAATTTACATCGCCGAAAAAAATCAATTTGTTGCAGGTATATTTTTACCTGCATCCCATTTTCTCTTCTGGCGGACCTTGTACTTGTATTTGACAGATTCGGTACACGCTATTTATGGTACACGCTATTTATTATTCTACTCTCATTTCCATTGACTGCTTTTATTCCTGGCAATTTAACTTTACTAGCTTCAGCTTTCCATTCTGAAAACGGTATAAAGGGGCAGGATTAAACACTTTTATCCCGAATTTACTCTGAAAGCTTCAGATACTTCTCTCTGAACTCGGGGTTTCTCATAAGGCAGCACTTTGCATTATATGCAGGATCTTCCCTGATCTTTTTCCAGACATCCTTTATGCTGTCTCTATGGACATTCCCATAAGGGATCGGGATACAGGCACAGGGAAGAATATTTCCTTCCGGGGTAATATGCAGCCACTTTCTGCCTGCCATACAGCCTGTGGTCTTCATAACCTGCGGGATAGGAAACACTCTGGGGCCTTCTTTCTCCCTGGCCCTGGACACAAAATTGTCGAATTTTCTCAGATCTTTCGGGGTCATTATTTCTGAAGCATGGTCCATCCACCTGCCAGTAGGAACTATTTCATAGAAAGAAAGTTCGTGGACTCCAAGCTCTGATGCAAGAGCATACAGTCCTTCAAGCTCGTTTACATTGTCCCTGGAAAGCACCACATATATATTTACAAGCAGCCCTGCCTTAAGTCCGTTTTTAACTGCTTCAACCGCACTTTTAAACACTCCTTTTCTGCCCCTTACGTAATCGTGTTTATCTTCGTGCGCGCTGTCAAAGCTGACGGTGAGAGAATAAAGGCCTGCTTCTTTAAGGAGGTTGGCTCGCTCTTCAGTCAGCCCAACTCCTGAGGTAAACATGCCTGTAATGGCTTTTTCAGCATCCACATACCGGATCAGGTCTTCTAAACCCGGATAGGTCAGTGGCTCACCCCCGTCAAAGATCACGAAGGTTGTGCCCATTTCGAGCACCTGGTCGATTGTGGATTTTACTGTTTCCGGTGTAAGTTTCGCCCGGCTTTTTGTGTCAGGAAGGGCACAGTGTATGCAGTTGTTCGGGCATTCTTCAGTAATGGAGATAGTGACCTGGTCTGGAATCTTTTTTCCCAGAATGGAAAAAAGCTGGCTTTTTACCAGGCGGTCAAAACCCGGGCTTGGGACCGGGGGCATCCAGGTTGAACAGATGAGCCTGTCTGCCTCCACTTTTGCAGGCTTTTCGCCTTCAAAAATCGAGAGGTTTTTCTCAAGATTTTTTTTCATAAGGATGGACGCAGCCCCGCTGGTTTTCACCCTCATGTGTCCGTCTTCGATTTCCGTATAAACTCTGAGAAGTGGGCTTTTATAAAAATCGTACTGCATATTTTTTCCTGCACCTGATATTTGATGCTGATGTTTGTGTCAGTTCTGCTCTTTTTTGCTTGTTTTTAAATGCCAGGTTCACCTGTTCCTGAAGAGTGCTCTGTACTTTAAGATTGCAGAGGGTTTTTTCTTTAGCATGAATGCAAAGACCTGCATCGCCTGCTCAACTGAACTTCCATGAATGAATGAGAGGTCCTCCTTTTCAAAGACCCTTACCATCTCATCAATTTCCCTGTCCGTCATTTTCCTGAGGGTCTCAAGACCTATTCGGCCCAGGTAGTGCTCTGCCTTAAACTCCTTTTCCCAGGTTTTTCGGTACTCTGACAGGGCATTTTTTGAAACATCTCCCTTTCTTACGGCATCTGCAGCCACATCTCCGCATATTTGGCCTGCCCTCATCGCATATCCTATCCCGGACTGACCGGCTGCCCCACCAGCGACCATTATTCCATCGGTTATGTATTCATTCGGAAGTGTCACTATAGGGTCTCCGCCTGAAAGTTTTCTTACAACTTCAAGCTCTTTGAGCCCTTTAAGCTTTTTGAAATTTTCAACCCAGGCATTAAGGTAAGGCGTTGCGTCCTTTCCGCATCTGCGCACATAGGCTCCGATTGCGGCATTGTCGCCTCCTCTCGGAGAGTATGTAGTCTTCCAGCCAGGGGCATGGTTTCCTACGTAATATTCAAACATTTCCGGTTTTCCAAGGTCAGGAGCCCTGACTTCCAGTTCAATTCCCCAGGCAATATCTTCCGGGTGTTTCATTGTTTTCAGGCCCAGGAGGGAAGCCATTTTTGAGTTTATACCGTCGGAAATGATGACGAGTCTTGACGTGAACACCCCTGCCGAGGTGCTGACCGTAAATTTCTCTCCTTCCCTGTGAATATTGTGTACCTCTACTCCTTTTCGGAGGTCTACGCCGGTTTTCATTATTTTCTTCGCATAAAACCGGTCGAATTCTGTCTTGTCAATAGCGTATCCGGGCGTCTCAACTTCCACTGTCCGCCCGGATGGGGAAATAATCTGCATACCTTTGAGATAATGCACCACATAAGAAGGGTCTGCCTTCTCTCCGCATTTATCTAACATTCCCTTAAAAAAAGAATTTGCAGGATGTGGGGGATGCCCTATTTCTCCTTTTTTTTCCAGCAAAAGGACTGAAGATCCTTTTTCACAGGCGTTCCTGGCAGCCATCAGCCCTGCAGGAGATGCCCCTATTACAATAATATCCGCGTCCATTTTTCTCTACCTTTTCACCAGAGAATAGAGGTGTAAGCCCCTGCATAAATGCACAGCACCACATCAAGGATCATTGATCCGAACATAATTGCTCTGTAGTTTGAGCCGTTAAGGAAGAGCGCGCCGCCCCTCTCCGGGGTAGGGTGCCTGATAAAATCAAAACACTGGGCAAGCATCCAGAGGCCTGAGGCAAGTGCTCCTGCAAAGTACACAGGCCCGAGCCGGGCTGACCAGCCTATGATTACTGAAGCAATAACTCCGACAATCCACCAGAAAGTCACGAATCTGGCAGTAAAGGGAATTCCAAAGGTCACGGGCATTGTAGGGGCACCCTTCAGTCTGTCCCCTTCAACGTCTCTGGCAACTCCTCCAAGGGTAAAGGCCCAATCCGTAACGCACATCATGAGCCCGAAACAGATAGCTGGTAGGGGGAGAATTACCCCGTCGCTGCCTTTCAGGAGCCCTGCCGGGTCAAAGGCGAGCCAGATGCCCACAGGCACAAGCCCGTAGGAGATACCCACTGGCAAAAAGCTAAGGAAAGTATTCCTTTTTGCAAAGATTGAGTAAATAGTGATAGTTCCAGCCGCAATAACAAGGATCAGGAGAGATTCAGGGTTCAGGTAAGCGGCTGCTGAGCCTGCGATCACTAATAAGATGAGAGCATAAGTAAGCGCCGAACTCTTTGAAACTCTGGAAGAGGGCAGGGGACGGCCAGGCAGGTTAATCGTATCAATATCGATATCACAGCAGTCATTAAAAACATATGAACTGGTAATGGCTGCAAAGCCGCCTATTAAGGCGATTAGGAAGGGAAAATATTGAGGAAGCCCTCCGGTAGCCAGGTAGGAAGCCAGGATTGCACTCGAGGCAGGGAGGGTAAGGTCCATGTAGTAGAGTTCGGGTCGCAGCAGCCGCAGATAAGGGCTGATTTCCCCGATTCTTGCTGTAAGGGACAACAGTTTCACCTATACTTTTCCGGTTTGTACGGGAGTTTTTGTATCAGGAATTTTGTATTTCGGCTCTTTCCCGATTTAGAGGGTTCTTTACAGGTAGTCCTATAAAGGTTTGCACCTCAAAAAAGTTTTCTTTTTATCTTTTCTGAAGCAGGGGTTTGTTTATGAGAAAGCCTGAAGGACTTATAAAATGTTCAGCGCCGTTAATCAGCTCCTCAAAGCTCATTCTTTTTTCCAGTCTTCCCTGTATACCAGTTTTGCTCTTTTACTTATCTCTTCAATTAGCGGATGCTTGAACTCTTTTTCGCAGACAAAAGTAAATTCTGCTTGTGGGTTCAGCTCCATCAGCTTAAGAGTGTTTGAGAAAGCTGTGCTGAGGGCTTCGTAATCCGGAAATTTCGAGACTTCGGCATTGAAAGGATATACTTCTTCCATTTCGACAGGAAATGCCCCGAAAGGCGCTTTGAAAGTGAGAATCTGGTCGTAGCTTCCCTCTCCTTTTACCGGGCCTGTGCGAATAAGCACCGAGCCTTCCAGGCTGAACCTTTCCAGCCTTTTTCCAAACCGAAGGACTTCGGGGCGGGAAGCTGATTCTGGCCCGCAGTAGAAATAAGTGCCTTTTGTAGCCGGGTCAAGCTGCTCAAGCCAGGGGGAGTGGGTATAGAATCTTTTCAGCCCGTCAAGAAGCTTCGGGTGAGCACGGCAGCGCTGCTCCACAAGTTCGAGCAGTTTTCCGTCCTTTATGCACTGTTTTATCAGCCGGATTTCAGCAAAAGTAGCGTAGAGGTTGTGCCTTCCCAGAAGTTCTTCCATGTTGTCCGCTTTCTTCAATTCGTCTGCAGTATATCTCGAACAGATCGGGCAGGAACAGGGTAGATAATTTAGTTTTTCCACATGGTAGGTCCCGGTTACAGTAATATAGCGCCCGTCCTTGGCGTAAAGGGCATAGGCTGCCGAATCAAAAAGGTCGCAGCCCAGGGCTACTGCAAGGGCGAACATCATGGGATGCCCTGCCCCGAAAAGGTGGACAGGCGAAGCTGGAGAAAGCCCCCTTTTGGATGCGGCAATCACGTCAACAAGTTCGGCGTAACGGTAGGCCTCCATAAGCGGGACAACTGCTCCCAGGGGATACACTTCAAAATTGAGGTCTTTCAGGTGGGAAGCAGCTTTTTCCCTCAGTTCGGGGTAGGTTGAGCCCTGGACAGGTCCTGCAAGGAGCTGCTCTCCCTGGACAAACCTGCGGGCAGCTTCCAGGCGTTCGGCCGTAACTGCAAGTTCCTCTTCAGCCCTCCTGTAGTGAACATCAGGGGGCGTCGGGATGTCCAGCGGGACAATAATGTCGCTTCCTATCTTTTGCTGGAACCCCAGGATTTCCTCATTCGTAACTTCCACGGACCCATAGACGGAAAGCTGGAAAGAACCCGAGTCCGTCATAATGGGCCCGTCAAATCCCAGGAGCCCATGCAGCCCTTTCTCAAGGGCGACACTTCTCAGCTCTTCCTTGCGGTAGATAATATAAGAATTGGTAATCAGAATCTCTGCCCCGAAACTTCGCATTTCTTTCGGGGAGATAAGCTGGATATTCGGATTTATTACAGGCATGACGGTAGGTGTCTCAACAATCCCGTGGGGAGTCCTGAGTCTGCCTATCCTGCCGCCTGCGTCCTTGTCGAGAATTTCGAATATTGCTGACATGCCGGGGTTATAGATGCCTCTCAGATATATTTATCTTTGCGCCAGCAGAGTTGCGGCTCTCGCAGTTCCGCTTCGCCGGTCCTTCTCGCTGCGCTCGAGAGGACTAATTGAAAGAACTTATTTACAAAATTACAGTTTTTCTCGTTTTCCTTTTTTCCGTGTTTTCCGTGGTTATAAGTCTGGAGTGAATTTTTTCGTGCCTGCCACGTTTCCGGTCGTTATAATACCTGGAGTTCGTAAAGTGTGATATTTAGGTTCGAAACTCTAATTCCGTTTTCCCTTTTTTCGTACCTTAATCTTCTTTTGCTCGCGGCATGGCAATAATTTCCCGGACCTGCAGGGAAAAGAAGTCACCGCTGTGGGCTGGCCTGAGGACAAGGGCAACATCTGCACCCCATCTCGTGCCTCCTATCGCTATTATCTCCGTGTTGTCGGAAACAGGAATATGGCCCGAATCAGCTGCCATAATTGCAACTTCAATGGCTACTTTGAAGCCTTTCCCGAAGAGGGATCGGAGAGCATCGGAAATCACTTCTACTCTGGAATAGCCTCCGAACTTCTTTGTGATCGAACGCTCAATTCCGGAAAACATATGGGATTGAGTGGTAATTACTGCCCCGAGCTCTTCAAGTTTCTTTTTATATTCTTCTTCTACTTCCCATTCGCCTTTTTCTTTCTGCCCATACTGGTGGCTTATCCCAATGATTTTTATGCCGCTGCCCTTTACCGCCTCTGCCATCTTTAGAGCGGTTTTTCCGCTGGTGCTTGCTACCACAATATGGGATATTCCCAGTTCGGCCGCCCTTTTTGCTGCCGCTTCAATAACTGCTTCTGTATTTGCCTCTCCTACACTATCGAGATAGAGAATAGATTTTTCCATGAATTTTTCTCCTCCTGTATTCGAATTTTATTTTTTATGAGCTCTTTTTTGCAGTCCCTTTCTCTATTATGTTTTTTCCTATTAGCCACTCTTTTTATATAATCAGCCCTGCAAGGAGTACCCGTTGGATAGAGAAAATTTTATTCTCATTATAAATATTCTTCACATTGATTATTTTTCTCTGTCAGGAGTAAAAATATATATTAAAAAGATTCTCTTTTAATAAAAAGAGGGTTAGGGTATCAGGAAACCCAGGTTCATTGCATATTTTTTATTAACGTCTATGCAGGAAGTAACGCAGACCCGGGCTGCTGAGAAACTTGTTTATCTAGGATTAGGTCAGATATTACCATAGGGGTTGTATTTCGTTGAGGTGGTTACTTGTCAACTACAGATTATGACAACAATGATGTGAAGATTATTACCAAACCTGTAAAGTCAAAAAACCCTGTTTTGATTGAAGGTTTTCCAGGAATCGGGCTTGTGGGGAATATTGCAAGTCAGCATATGATCGAAGAATTGAAAATGGAATATATCGGCTCTATCGAATCCAGGTATTTTCCCTCTATTGCAGTGCTTTATGAGGGGCTCATAAACATGCCTGTGAGGATCTACGAAGACGTGGAGCACAACCTGATTATTGTTATCTCCGATATTCCTATCAGCCACACTATCTCTTACGATGTCAGCAATGCTCTGGTGGACTGGGCCGAGTCTATTAATGTAAAAGAGATCGCTTCCATTGCAGGGATTGCCATTATGGATGGGGGGCACAAAGTCTTCGGGGCAGCCACCACGTCTGAGATGCTGGATAAAATCAAGGATAAGGTAGAGGTTTTCCAGATGGGAACTATCTCCGGAATTTCGGGCAGCGTAATGGCTGAATGTCTGCTGCGTGAGATTCCTGCATTTAGCCTGCTTGGTGCTACCCGAACTCAGAATCCTGACCCAAGGGCTGCTTCTGCTGTTATTGGGGTTTTAAACGAGCTCTATGGGCTTTCAATAAATACAGACCGGCTTAAAGAGCAGGCTGAACGCATAGAATTCGAGCTCCAGAGGCTTGCTGAGGATGTTCAGACTACCGAGCAGAAAGGAGAAGTAAAGAAGGAGTTCCCAATGTACGGGTGATCCCATGGAGTACATCGCGCTAACAGGAATTGCTGATTCTCTGATCGAGATCCTGAAGAAACATAATCTCAGGACTCTTGAGATTCGGAGTCCCCAAAATTTTGTAGGGGTACTCGGGCTCAGTGCAGGAGAGAACGTCCTCCTGACCTCTACAAGCCTTCAGGACCTTACGGATGGGACTCAGGGTCTCATAGCAAGGGTTGTACAGAAGCAGGTCTCGGTTCACTCCATTCTCAGTTCAAACGATCTCTATGTTGAAGAGCGAGAAGCCATGTCAGCCCGTATCCAGCTTGAATGCCGGTGCATGGCAAGGGTAAAAAATGTTGTTTCAAACGAACTCGGGAAACCGGTGAGGGTAGACGCCAGGGAAATTTCCTGCTACGAAGCCAGATGACTATTTTACCAATCACGGTGCAATTTAGTAATTACTTCTGCTTCAAAAACAGCTCCAAAACTTCTTTTTCTTTAATTTTTCAATATTTTAGTTCGGAAATGCCTTTATGTTGCCACACAAAAATAGACTTACGTACACGGAAAGACTTATCCTTTGAGAAAAGATCCCTGAAAAAAAGGCTATTTTCTGAAAATCAGAAAAAAAGGTTCCGGAAATCTGGAATTTTTCCGGTAACCTGGATTTATATTCTAAATTGTTTTACATATCTTCAGGCATTTCGCCGCCCGGACCTGCGCCCGGACCTGCTCTTCCACCGCCGGCTGAGGCGATTACATCATCGATTCTGAGGATCATAATTGCAGCTTCTGTGGCTGCGTTGATTGCCTGGGTCTTGATCCTGAGAGGTTCGACAACATTGTTTTCGAACATGTCCTCAATCTTCCCGGTGTAGACATTAAGCCCTGCCCGTTTGTTGCCTTTTTCGTGCTGGGAGCGCATTTCCACAAGCATATCAATGGGGTCAAGCCCTGCATTTTCGGCAAGGGTCTGGGGAATGATCTCGAGGGACTCGGCGAACTTCATTACAGCAAGCTGTTCTCTGCCTTTAAGGGTTGCTGCGTATTCCTTGAGCCTGAGAGCCAGTTCGATTTCAGGTGAGCCTCCGCCCACAACAATCTTCTGGTCTTCGAGGGCAACGCCCACGACTCTGAGGGCATCTTCGAGCGCTCTCTCAATTCCTTCAACTACATGCTCGGTGCCGCCGCGAAGGAGAATTGAGGTGGTCTTGCTGTCCTTGCAACCTGTGACAAAGGTCATTCTGGAACCTGTAACGTCCTTTTCTTCTACAAGGCCGGCATAGCCGAGGTCGGACTCCTCAATTTCATCCATGCTGGTGATAATCCTTGCATCTGTCGCGCGGGAGAGTTTGTCCATGTCACTCTTCTTGACCCTGCGCATGGCGAAGATTCCTGCCTTTGTCAGGTAGTACTGGGCGAGGTCGTCAATTCCCTTCTGGCAGAAGACCACGTTTGCGCCTGTCCTGATTACCTTTTCCACGATTTCCCTGAGCATGGCTTCTTCCTGGTCTAAGAAGAGCTGCATCTGGTCAGGGGTGGTTATCTTTATCTCGGCTTTTGTCTCGGTCTTCTTGAGTTCAATGGGCACGCTCAAGAGCAGGACTTTTGCATCTTTTACGATTTCCGGCATTCCGGTGTGGACACGCTCTTTATCAACGATTACACCTTCGATAATCTCAGAGTCTCCGATGCTTCCGCCGGGCCTCTTTTCGATCTTGATGTCCTCGATGTCCACAGTGATCTTCCCATCTTCACTTACCTCAACAACTGATTTAACAGCCCTGACTGCAAGCTTGGAAAGGTGTTCCTTGTTAGCCTCTGCGCCCTTTCCGGTTATGGCCGTGGCTGCAATTTTTTCGAGAGTTTCGGTATCTTCTGGAGATGCACTGATAGTGATGGTCTCCAGAATCTTTGTAGCCTGGTCTGCTGCAAGCCTGTAACCGCTTGCGATCACAGTGGGGTGAACGCCGCTTTCCAGCAGGTCTTCTGCCTTTGTCAGGAATTCCCCTGCAAGTACGGCTGCGGTGGTGGTTCCGTCGCCTACTTCGGCATCCTGGGTTTTGGCTACTTCTACGATCATCTTTGCACCTGGGTGCTCGATGTCCATTTCCTTGAGGATTGTTGCTCCGTCGTTGGTGATAACCACATCACCCATGGAGTCTACAAGCATCTTGTCCATACCCTTAGGCCCAAGAGTGGTCCTTACTGCTTCAGCAACCGCCTTTGCGGCCATAATATTGTTGTGCTGGGCATCGGAACCATGAGTTCTCTTACTGCCCTCTCTTAAAATAAAAATCGGTTGTGCTGACAAACTTCAATCTCCTTTATAGTGATATGAATTTCTATGAATTTTTATAAGTGGTATTTCTGAGCACGTTATCTTTGTGCGTAATTTTTCCTATTCTTAATGCAAGCACTTCTATATAAGAATTCCTCTGGAGCGCAGGTTCTGGATCTTGGAAAACGAGCCTTCTGGATCTTTTAATATCATTTCCGGGTTATTTTTGCAGGTGCATTAAGTCCAGAACTTTCAGTCCCGAAACCCTGAATTACCTGTTGTAAAATCATGCGCTGGTCCGGATAATGAGAAGACCCGGATAATGAGGATATTTTTACTTACAGGAAAAAGGGTAGTTTACCAAGATTTTTAAAAAAATTAAGTCGAAGGAACCCTGGAATTTTCCCTTCGACTTTTCCTGCACAGGTTTTGTGCGAAGAACACTCAATGCGTTTTTATGTACTCAATCATACGTGGAGTCAGCAGAGGAATAAGCTCGGGAAGCATATTCGGCATCAGGTTCTCCATAGCTTTTGGCATAAGGTCAGGAAGCTGCTCTCTCATGTAATCCGGCATAGGAACTCTTCTTTCCACAGCTTTAAGCATATCAGGCATGACTTTCGGCATGACCAATGGCATGAGCCTGGGCATCATAATTGGCATCATTGGTTTCATCAGAGCGTCCATGCCTGGTACATATTTGACCATCTTCATCATGGCAGGAAGAGGTGCCGGCATCGCTGCCATCATCTGCGGCATGAGTTCAACCATCAGGTCGGTCATATTTTCAGGCTGCATTAGGGAGATCATCTTTTCGAAGGGAACCCATGATTCCAGGGTATAGGAGGTCGAGTCAGGGATGCTGTATCCAAGACTTCTTGCCACCAGAGCGCCGAGGTCCTGGGCCTGGATGTCAAGGTTATTTTTCTCTGCAGCCACGCGGAACTGGAAGATACAGCATGGACAAAGTGCTGCAATGATATCGGCTTTAACGTCAATAGCTTCCTGGAGTCTTATGTCCCCCAGTATGTACGCAACAGGGGGTTCGGCAATCAGGCTCACCACTGAACCGCAGCATTGGGCTCTTTCCCGGTTATGTTCCAGTTCTCTGAACTGGATTCCGGGGATGGACTTCAACAGCTCCCTCGGAGGCTCGTAAACTTTGCCTCCTGCCCTTCCCAGGTGGCAGGAATCGTGCCAGGCGACAATTTTATTCAGAGGCTGCTTGAACTTTGGCTTGAGGATATCGAGTCGCTCTACGAGGACTTCAGAGTAGTGCTTTGTCTCAAGCCCGTATTCAATCCCGAGCTTTTCCGCCCACTGGGGATAGACCGTATGCCACATGAGCCAGCAGGCAGGGCAGGAAGTGATTACGGTTTTTACGCCTTTCTTTTTCATGTTCGAGACGTTCATCCTCATTATCTTCTCAAAGACGTCCCATTTTCCGGCAACAAGCATGGGGATTCCGCAGCAGGCTTCCTTATCAAAGAGGCATGTAAACTCTATTCCCGCATCATCGAGCATGCGGACAGCCCCTACAGCCACGTCGTTTTCCACAAAGGACGCCGTACAGCCCGCAAAGTAGGCGTATTCAGCTTCATCCTTCATCTTTGCCCGGATATCATCTGGAATCCATTTGTCCCTGTCTTTTCTGTAGTTTGCCCAGATATTCCTCTCTTTCAGCAAACTTGCAGCCATGATCTCGAAGGGCGGGAAGGTCATCTTTTTCTCTTCTTCTACCAGCTTTCCGCGCATGGTCATCCAGGCATGTTCGATTGGCATGTCCAGTTCACAGCGGGAATCGCACATCTGGCAGGTGGTGCAGGCGAGAAAGGTGTTCGTCTGCCTCTGGTCAAGTTTTTCCCGGCCTCCCAGGTATTCCTTGATAAAGAACCATTTTCCACGAGGCGACTGGGATTCCCACCCTCGGCCGTAATACTGATCGCATTCGCTCACACAGTACCCGCACTGGGAACAGGAATAGGCAAGTTCTGCAACCTCTGCAGGGATGTCTTTTTCATCTTTGAAGGATACTTCGCCTATTCCCGACATGTTCCCCACAAGCCTGCCCATGGGTTCGAAGGAAGATCCAAGGGATACTGCGGTGTTAAGAAGCCCTTTTCCTTCCAGGGTTTCAGGGTTCATGATTCCGTTGGGATCAAATTCTTTTCTCAGGGCTTCGATTTCAGCAAGCCTGTCTCCAAAGACACTTTTTTTCTTGGAAGCGAAAAAAAGCCCTGAAGAATATGCCCTTCCGCCGTTTTCTTCCGCAATCTTCAGAATGCTCAGGGAAAGAGCAAAGGCTGTATTAAAGAGTAAGGAGCGCTCGGAGTGACGCATGAAACAAAGGAGTACGACATTTCCGTCGCTTATAACCATGCCTTCGGTGAGCACAGGCAGTTTGATCCTCTTTCCAATTTCTTCAAAAGCACTGTCCATCTTCTCAAGCGGCACCAGGATCTCGGCAGGGATGAAGGAGGGACCTAGCCTTTTGACCTTCATGGACTTGAACCATTCTTTTGTCTCGTGTTTTGCAATTTCTTCCGGAAGGATTGTGCCGTCGGCGCTTTCAATTGCTTCTTTCAGGCCAGAGACATCCCGGGAGGCAGGGTACATGAAGGTACAGACGTAAGCTACGGGCAGCACCGGCCTGTCTTTATCCACAACTTCTCCATAGTGGAGTTTCCTGGGCGCTTTATTCTTCATGTCCGCCCATTCAGGGTTCAGGAAGGAAATAGACCAGAGAGGTATGTTCTTTTTTCTGATGGTCTCGATCGCTTTTTTGAGGGCTGAAGCGTCGGAGAAACTGGCAGAAACAGCTTTTCTCTCTTCAAGCCTCTGGACCTTCAGCGTGATTTCGGTGATGATACCAGTAGTCCCCATGGTTCCTATCAGTTTCTTGAGTTCGTGGCCTGAAAATTCCCGCACTTCTCCCGTGGGAAGGACAACCCTGGCTTTTTCCATACTCTCATACCCCCAGCCGAACTCATAACTTCCGTAACCGGCTCCGCTCTGGGCCAGCCAGCCCCCTACGGTCGAAGACGGAGCACTTGAAGGGATTGCTCTTACCGAAAGCCCACTTTCTTTCAGTTTCCTCTCTAACTTTTCCCAGATTATCCCGCTCTGTACAACTGCTTTCTGCCCTTCGGGGTCGATACTTATGATCTTATTCAGTAAGGTGACATCGGCAACTATGCCTCCCTTTGTAGGGATTACCCCGCCGTACCCGGAAGAAGCCCCTGCACGGGGGACAACCGGAATTCTGCACCTGTTTGCAAATTCCAGAAGCTTTACTACGTCTTCTTCTGTCCGGATTTTTACAACAGCTGCAGGGTCAGTGTTCCCAATTACTTTCTTGACAAGCGGGGGTAGGGCTCCTATATCGTGGTTATAATAGTGGCGTTCGCGTTTGTCAAGATTGGCGCATTCCCCGAAGAGTTCGGAGAGTTCTGTTTTCTGGATTTCTGAAAGTTCCGGTACATTTTTTGTTGTCATGTTCTTCTCCTCTTGGGTCGTAGCCGATTTGTGGACACTTTACAGTGTGTGCAGATGGTCGTGCTAAGTCAGGTTCTGGAAATTTTTTTCTAGCTCCCCTATAATTTATATTATATATTTTCTAAAATAAAAATAGTCTTTTTATAAATAACGTCCAAATTATTTTCATATTCATCTTATTTTTCTATGTTCGTTTTCTGCGATTTTACTTTCTCTAGCTTTTTATATATTGATTTTATAAAAGAAAAAAATTAAAATTTAAGGGCATCTTTCGGACATACAGTCACACAACGCCCGCATTTGATACAGTCAGGTTTTGTTTCGCTTTCGCGAATTTTAAGCTGCATAGGACAGACTTTATCGCATTTGTTGCAGTTAATGCATTTTTCCTTTGTGAGTTTCAGTGGATACCTCTTTCCACCAAGCAGGCGCTGGGCTGTTCCCATAGGACAGAAGGAACACCAGGCCCTCGGGCTCAGGTAACTGCCCAGAAGGACTGCGATTGTAGTTGTCACTAGACACATAATCACAAATACCATGCCGATTTTCTCGAAAGTGTTAAGGCTTCCGATAATGCCTGTTATCCTGTACCCCATAAAGCCCATTAGCAGGATAAAAATCGGCAGGCGGACCCATAGGCTTTTCAGAGTGTCAGGTATCTTCCTTTTCTTTGAAATTTTGCTGACCCAGAAATCAACAAGGCTTCCTCTAGGGCAGAGATTTCCGCAGAACCATCTACCTCTGAAGGGGCTGATCAGAAAGATTGCAGCAAAAATTAGCAGCATGAAGTATCCGAGTGCCGGATACCAGAGTCCTCCGATGGAAACGATAAGGACGAAAATTCCCAGGTGAGGTGTTATTTTAAGCAAGTTAATTAAGCTCCGTTTTCCCATTTTTCAAGTTCCTGTCCTAGTCGGTCGGCCCAGGAATTTACTACAGTCATTATAATATTTTTTATTTTAGCTCTTGAATGAATTTTGTATCTGAAGACATAACCTCCTCCGTCAAGGTTCTGCTGCGACCTCTGCAGAATTTCTTTTTCATACAGTTTTTTAACGGAGCGCTGGATTGTGGAGATATCCAGTTTCAGGACTTTTGAAAGAAAATCAGTGTCAACCCACTGCTCGGTTTCATTTAAAAAATATTTCATTACCTTGAGGTCTGCCTTTGTGAGATTAAGGGCACACTTGATCACGTCTTCAATTTTGAACTCTTTACAGGCAAAATCTATCATTCCAATCCCTCTGAAATATTGCAGTACTGTAACATTGCCGCAGTAATATATATACGCTGGCAAGTACCGTATTCTCCGGCCAAAAATAAGAAGTACTTTACTTTTTTGACGCTGTTATCTAAGCTTACCCGCGTACAGAACATCAAAAAGTACACAGCGTGAAAAACAAGAGGCGGAATGCAATTACGTGAATGCACTCTGCTATTGTGAATATTTTTAAATATGAATCGTGGTTCATTTATCTATATTGCTAAACCAGATAGTGAATTCTGTTCCTTTATCTCTTTTAAGTTCTATACAGCCATCTATCTGTTCAACAAGAATGTTTACAAGCTGGAGTCCGAGAGAATCCGCATTTTGAAACTCTATTTCTTCCGGGATGCCTTTTCCGTTATCCGCTACTGTAAGTACATAATTGAAGCTATTTTTTTCCATATAGCACGGGCCCGAATCGGAAATATCATGCTTGGGAGCAGGAGTTTCAGCTTTGCTAAGGCTTATGTAGATTTCGCCTTCGCTTCCAGCAGGGAAAGCATGCTTCAAGGCATTTGAGACCAGTTCGTTTACAATAATTCCAAGAGGTATTGCAGGATCCATACTCAGATAGACCTGTCCAATATCCAGCTTCAAGCTGATATTATCATTTTTAACATTATATGAACTGAAAAGATGTGAAGTGAGTTTATGGATATAAGCTGCAAAGTCGAAGGTATCAATCTTATCTCCTTCATATAGCTCTTCATGAATCAGAGCCATTGAAGCCACACGGGTCTGGCTCTCTCTAAGGGCTTCAAGGATTTTTGTATCACTGAACTTCTCCGCTTGGAGGCTGAGAAGTGAAGAGATTACCTGCAGGTTGTTTTTGATTCTATGGTGAATTTCCTTTATGCGGGTTTTTTCTATTTTTTCCAGGGCTTCTTCGGTCCTCTTTTTCTCGTCGATATCCTGGATGACGCTGATAGTGCCCGTGATCTCCCCAGCCTCGTTGCGGAAAGGAACCGAGCTTATGCGCGTCCATATCTCCCGCCCTTCGTCGGAGGTGTAGAGAAAATCTAGCCCTTGAGTTATGTTCTCGCCCTGAAGTGCCCTCGCGTTCGGCCATTCGGGTTGCTCTAGTAAACGGTCGTCAACTCCCCATGTCCTCCAACGCCAGCTGTTTTCAGGGTCGCTCGACGGAATAACTCCTCCACTTACAAAGCGACGGAGCATGTTGTTGGTGACCAACCAGCGTCCTTGAGTATCGGCAAGTCCAAGGCCTACTGGTAGTTGCTCGAGGACAGCGGAAAGCAGCGCTTTACTCTGACGCAACGAATCCTCCATCCGCTTGCGCTCAGTAATATCCTGAACTGTTCCTTTCATTCGAATAGGAATATTCTCAGCATCAAAAATAACTTCAGATTTTACGTGGACTGTGCGTTCTTTCCCATTAGCCAAGACAATCCTATAATCACTACTATAGGACTCCCCATTTACAGCTTTCTTAGCGGCATTATCAAAGTAGTCTCGATCATCGGGATGTATGTAACTTGAATATTCATTGTAGGGTGGTGCTAATTCTTGAGGATCACGTCCAAAGATACGGTACATTTCTTCAGACCAGTATGCTTTATCAGTTGCAATATCCCAATCCCAATTTCCAATATGAGCCATTTTTTGAGCTTCTTTGAGTCTTATTTCATTTTCCACTAATGCCTTATAAGCTTCTTCAAGTTCAGCTGTACGTTCTTTAACTTTTTCTTCTAACCAGTCGTGTGTTTTTTTAAGTATTTCGTCTGCTTTCTTGCGCTCTGTGATGTCATGTGCAGCTGCAAAGACGCCGATGATTTCACCACTTTCATTCATACGAACTGAAAAATTATACAAAACAGGAGTTATGTGGCCATCCTTATGCTTGATTTCAAGCTCCCGATTCAGCACTGCCCCTTCCCTAAATACCTCTTGATAGTCTTCTCTGGCTTGTTCAGGATCTGTAAAATAGTTAGTAAAGTTTGTCCCAATGAGTTCTTCCCGTAAATAGCCGATAGCCTCTACCGCAGCTTTATTTACATCAGTTATCTTACCATCAGGATCGGTAACAAACAGAAGATCCAGGCTGGAATCAATCAAACTGCGATTATAATCTCTGGCTATTTTTAACGCTTTTTCAATCTTTTTACGCCCAGCAATATCCTGAATTGTTCCAATAATTCGAACAGGTATATCTTTTTTATCAAAAGTAATTTCTCTCTGTTCATGTACTGCGCTTTCTTCCCCATTAACTAAAATAATCCGATAATCAATGCTATATGGCTTTCCTTTTAAGGCGTCTTGGATGGCATTATTCACATATTCTCGATCGTCTGGATGTACATACCTTAAAAATGTTTTGTCACTTGGGCCGAATTCGTGGGGATCAAGCCCAAAAATACGATGCATTTCATCAGACCATTTTGATTCATCAGTTGCAATATCTAAATCCCAACTTCCAATATGAGCCATTTTTTGAGCTTCAGCAAGACCTTTTTCGCTTTCTTTCAATAAAATATAAGCCTTCTCAAGCTGCATTATTCTTCTAAATAATTTTTCTGGATTGTCATATGCTTCTCCCAACTTAATTTCGTCTTCTTCTGCGGCTCGAATAGTTGCCTCTTCCGCCGTTTTCTTCCCAACGTTTTCTATTCGCTCCCATTTTCCTTCTTTTTTGGCCAAAACGAATTGATGGCTGGAGACTGTGTCAATAATCCCAATTGCGCTGCACTTATCAAGGGAATAGGTGCACAGTGCTATCATATTGTGTTTGCTGATGATGCTATCCACTTCTCCCTCGTAATCAGCAAAATAATCACAATCTGTTTTTTCCAGCCCGAAAGTGTTCAAACTTAATCTCAAACCATCGTAGCCACTGGCCAAGGCATAACTGGTTTTCTCAACCCAGCCGTTCAAGATTTTCTTAGAATCGAAAACACTCTCATTTATGTACCCGTGGGTGTAGGGAACAATTTCTATTTGTCTGTTCTCCAGATAAACATCAAAATCAGGAACAGCCCTTTTCAGGGCTTCTTTTGCCTCCTCTACTTCCAGAGGTTGTGCCGTGATCCAGATGCAAAATTCATTATTTTCCAGCCCTGCTTTGAAATAAGGGACAAGTATGTCCATCAAATCTTCTTTTGTCTGGTAGAACTGGCAGAAATGTGTTCCCCAGGGAATGTCCCCAATAATATCAATGCCAGATTTTCTCATCTTTACTTCCATTTCCCCCTTTTCCGAGAACCTAAATAATTTGAAAACTCGTATTTAATCGTCTGTGAGTAATCTAATTTCGATTCATACAAATTTATATAAAACCGATAGCATATTAATATATTTAAATTCCTTTTTTCGATTTGCAAATTGCAGTTTAATGAGCAGCATTTGCTGTAAGGCTTTCTTTTCCAAGAATAAGCCCTATTATTGAGAATCATGCTTCCAGCTTATTAAAATCCACAAATGCTCCACAAAAAAGCCGACAGGTTTCTCCTTTTTTCCTGCCGGACCCACACACCCTTTTCTGTACTTGTTATTTCAAACGTAAATATTTACACTTAATCTGCCCCAGATTTTATACCCCCGAAAAACACGGAAAAAAGAGATAAGGGAAGAATTTTTCTTTGTCTTTCCGTGTCTATTTAAATCCTTTCATATTTTGAATTACATTCCAAAAGCTGTCTGTGTAATTGTATTTTCTATTTCATTTCTCAGTTCATCCGGGATACCCCTGATTCCCACGTCAAGGAACCCGCGCACGATCATACCCACGGCTTCTTCTTCGGTAAGCCCTCTAGCCATAAGGTACTCTACCTGGTCTTTGGCAATTTTTCCAACGGCTGCTTCGTGAGTAAGTTCGACGTCATCTACATTTGCTTCAAGGACGGGGATTGCGAGCTGGCTTCCTTTATCGGTAAGGACAAGCCCTTTGCATTCAAGGTGCCCTTTTGCTCCCTTTGAATTGGCTATCATTTCTCCCCTTGCAATTATTCTGCCGCCGATTGTGATTGTCCTCGAGACAAGTTCAGCTTTCGTGCCAGGGGCATTGAAAATCGCCCTGCTTCCAAGATCAAGTTCAGAGCCGGGATGGGCAATTGCTATAGTATTGAGCCTGGTTACTGCCCCTTCTCCTTCGAGCCTGACAGTTGGGTACATCTGGACAGAACGAACGGGTTTCAGGCAAATGTAATTGCTTATGTAAGTTCCACCTTCTTCCACACGAACCACTGTCCTCGGGCGAACTCCGATCTGCTCAGCCCAGTTGTGGATCATCGTAAAGTTCAGAGTAGCGCCTTTTTTTACGTACATCTCGGAAATTCCCATATGTATTCCTTCTTCTACTCCTTTTTTAGATGTACAGCCTGTGATAATGTCAAGGCTGGCGCCTTCTTCGACGATTATGATGTTATGTACGGTCTGGTATACTTTTTTACTGTTCAGCATAAGGCAGGTCTGGATTGGCATTGAGGATTTCTTACCTGCAGGCACTCGGACAAAGTATCCATCCGCATTTTCAAGATAGGTTTTTGCTGTGTATTTATCAGTATCCACAGCTACAAGTTTCCACGAGTAGTCTTTGAGCCATTCATACTTTTTCAGGGCTTTCTGGGTCGACATAAGTTCTATACTCTTGTCTTTCAGGGACGAATGCGAGACTGCATTATCAAGTACCAGCAGACTTCCGGATCTCCCTTCTTCGCTCGTGATTACCCCTACCTGGAACAGGGTTCTTTTGCTTTCCTCGTCAAGGGTCTGGAGGTCTTCAATAGGCTTGCTAACCTTGGAACCTTCCTCAAACTTTTCCAGCTCGAAATCCTCTCCGAAAGCCGCTTTTTTACTGGCTGCGCTCTCGGCTCTCTTTTTTAGGTTCACCTCATCAGTCTGCATTTTATACACTCCTCGTACCCTCTGTTCTTTATTTCTTCCAGCATTTTCAAGGGATTTCCGGAACACATAACCGTCCCGTTGCAAAGGATATATCCCCTATCTGCCGTTACATAATCCAGGATCTGACCTGTGTGGGTAATAATAAGGGCTGATTTCCCTTTCTTGCAGGTTTCGCCGGGACAGTCGATCCCTTCTTCGAGCAGTCCCTTTATTGTCATCCCGACATGTTCTATGCTTACAAGGTCTACCCCGGACTCAGGCTCATCCAGAAGGTAGAGGCTCGGATCCTGGGCTTCAAGTTGCAGAAGTTCGGAACGTTTGATTTCTCCTCCAGAAAAACCCACATTGACATCCCTGTCCAGGAAACGCTTCATATCAAGCTTTTCGGCAAGATCGTCAGGGTTTTTCTTTCCTTTGGATGCCACTCTTACAAGATCTCTCAACTTAATCCCGGACATATCTGGCGGGCGCTGCATCATGATTCCAAGTCCTCGGCGGGCTCTTTCATCCACCGGCAGGCCGGTAATGTCTTCTCCATTGAACAGAATCTGGCCTTTTACAACTTTGTACTCGCTAAAGCCCATGATCGTTCTCATCAAAGCTGTTTTTCCAGCTCCATTTGGCCCAAAAAGCACATTAGTATACCCTTTTTTGACTTCGAGGTTCACGTCGTGAAGCAAAGTTTTTCCGTTGACCTCTACAGTCAGGTCCTCTATTTTCAGCATCGACACTTTCTCCGTTTATCTCATTTTTGATACGGTTCCCCTTTTCTTTTTTCGTATCGCGAGAAAATAATCATTCAAAGTACGTTTATTCAAAATACGTTCTATGAGGCAGGAAGAACGGCAAAAATCGGACAATTCTGGTATCTTTGCCTGATCTCCATCATTCCGCACTAAGTCCTGCATTCTGTTTAGAGGACATTGTATTTCTAATTATACATTTCCTCTACATTTTACGCATTTGTTAAAACTAAGGCGTTAAAATTCAGGGCTCTTTTAAAATATATATTAAATTCAGGATTTAAACTAAAAATTTGCAAAAAAGGACATTTTATCCTACATTCGGCAGGTCGACATTAGATATTAAATTTTTACTGATGGCGTTTTTCAAACATTATGCAAATATATATTGGGTTTGTAACTGGTTAACGTATAACCCAAATCTCACGACATATATGAACAATGAACCAATTTTGCAATAACGTTTGGTATCAGACAATATGTGTTTTCCAGCAAAAACGCTAGCAGTAAAAATATTGCGAAAAATACAAGTTACCTGCCGAAAGTAGGTTTTATACTTCATATCTATTTATCTCAGATCCAGACGCAGGCCAACTTCGATTTCAACGAACTCCCTTGGAAAAATTTCTTTTATTTTATCCCTGTGAGCAGTGCAGTGCCCTGCTGCTATGAGTTCCAGCCCTCTCAGCCTTTCAAACTCTTCGCTATCATGAAGTCCCCCGAGGATTCCCTTTATTTTCCCGTAAAGGCGGGCAGTATCTAAAATTGCGCCAAGCCCCGGGTGAGCACAGCCTGTAAGCACATAACATCCGTCTCCGGTGTCCAGGACCAGCGCCTGTTCTTTTACTTTATCCCCAAGTTCTCCTGTACTCGTAATACCCGGGCAGATTTCTACAGGTTCTTTTACTTCAATAAGAGTCGCCCTTTTCTCAATCTCTTTTTTCAGGTTTTCCGAAAAAGATGCAGGAACATATACCTCAATTCCAGGGCTTGCCTGGAGAATCTCGGGAAGGCCGCCTGTATGGTCCCAGTGCTGGTGGGAAATAATTAATTTTCTGATACTTGCAGGATTAATGCTAAGTCTCTTCATATGTTTTAACAGAAGAGTTCCATCCCATCCAGTATCGAAAAGAAGGGTTTCGCTGCCTGTCTCAACAAGAACTGCAAAACCCCAGCTTCCTGTGAAGTCATCGCCGGCTTTGTTGTCATAAATGACAGTAAGCCTGAACATCTGCTCTCCTCAGATTTCTGACATGGTTCTGTATTCTATAACAGTAGAAACAGGGTTTGTCTCAATTTTAATTCCGGTCTCTTCAAGAGCGCAGATACCGTTAATACCTCCTACGACCGCAATGCCGAATTTTCCTGTCTCAACAGGCGCCCCAAATAAAGTCTCATCAATTTCACCGGGAGGGAAACAACCACCAAGCCCGGCTTTTTCTGCAATTTTGATGACTTCCCCTGCCCTGTCATACGCTGAGGAATTGATCTGCCGCATATTGGCAAGGATTTTGCCTTCCCCCTTTTCAAGCACTTCAAGGACTGATGTAGGCTTTCTGCTCATGAAAATCTGTATAGGGTCAATTGAGGTTCCGCTGTAAGAAATCAGATCTAAAAAGCGTGCAGGCTTCCGGTTTTCTATCTGGAGAATTCCGCCATAAGCAGGTTCCACAGGAATGCCTGCTTTGAGAAGGAGCCCGTCAAAAGTAACACTGCATACCGTAGCTACTCCGACTTTGCCAGGAGGCAGGGGAATCAATTCTTCGCCTTCTTCAAAAATCCTTACTCTGGGGCTTATCATGTACCCTGAATGTGCGGTATATGAAAGCACATCAATAACTGTTTCCAAATCGTCCTTATCAAAGTAAGAAACATTTACAACTACTACCCCATCATTGGTCTCGGGGTTATAAGTAGTCCTGAACGCCATCTCTTCTATTCGGGATATTACGAAACCAAAGCGGTCTCCGATGAGAGCGTCACTCATCTCGCTTTCTCCCAGTTCAGTAAGCGTACGCCCTGCATACCCGTGTTTGCGTGTGAACCCTCTCTCATCCAGGATCCTCAGATGGTAGCGGACAGCCCGCTCTCCTATATCATAGCCCCGGTTATTAAGTTCATCAGCTATTGCCCGGGCACCTATAGGCTTGTCACTTTCGTGAATCACCCTCATAATTTCAATGAGTTTTCGCTCAATTTGCGGATCCATCATTTTTAACACCGTTATACCTTTATCAATGAACTGTTTATACTCGTGAAAAAAATATATAATCTTTAAATAGTCTTTGAATACGGCTTATTCCCTTTCGGCTGCTCAAGACGGATTCAGTTCCTGTTTTATTAGATTATAGTAAATCTTTTCGTACTTAATATAATTTGTCTCGGCAGAGTTGCGGCTCTGCAGTGCGCTGTCCGTTTCGCTCACCTTGTTCGCTCAAGCGGACTAATTTATAAATGAAGATACCGAGCTTTGCTCAAGAGGGCTAATTTCGCAAAGTTACAGCACATACCTTTTTCCGTGTGGTTAAAAGCCTAAAATTAGTTAGAACCGTTTAAAGCAGCTACAGCTTGGAATAAAGCAAGGACACCGTTTTTGTGATTTCCATGATTTTCGTATTGTAGGTGGTTACAGTTTCTGGATTGGATTTTCCGTGCCCGCCGTGGTTATAAAATTTTGAATTGGTAATGCGAATTTTATGTCGAAACTATATTATTTCATACCAGTTTTATAATTCCAGGTTCGGGAGAATAGAGTCTCTCCTGTTTCCAGAAGTTTTTTGAGAATTATACTCGAACTTTTCCGGACTTATCCCTTTTTCCAGGGCTTTCTGCCGAAGCTCTTCAATTTCGATTTTTCCGTCTGCGGCTTCCAGAAGTTCCAGAAAAGTTGATTTCTGGTCTTTTTTAGGAGGCAGGTTGCCAGAAGCCCTGTTTTCTGACAGTTTAAATTTTTTTGTTGTACTCTCAGTTTCGGGGTTCGGGCGTTCATACTCTTCCGGGGAAGGTTTCAGCGAAAAAGTTCCACTTCCTTTTCCGGAAATTTCGGCTTGCAAGCGAGTGCGAAAAGCCACTGCGTCTGCAAGTTCTCCGGAAAAGTGAAATACCCTGAGTTTTCGGGCTTGCAGGAGAGCGCCGCAGTGCTGGCATTTCAGGGTTTTTTTTCCGGTTTCTGTGATCTGCGCATGTTGTCTGCATTTAGGGCACACAATTACTGCATAGCGAAAATTTTTCGGCTTTTCTCCAAACCCCAGTTCACTCACCTTCCATACCTTCTCTGTCTCTTCTGGAAATCTCTCATCAATCTTAAAAGGTCGAGCCTCCGCACATCTTTCCAGTTGACATCTGTGAAATACAATTCTGAATAAACTGACTGCCAGACCAGGAAATCCGAAAGCTTCTGTCCTCCTGAACGGATCATTATATCCGGCTCATGCTTGACGAGGAGGTGTGATTCAAGCATTTTTTCATCCACTTCCCCAGGCCTGACAGTTCCTGCCTTTACTTCGTCAAGAATGGTCAGCACGGCCCTGGTAATTTCGTCTCTTCCTCCGAATCCCAGTAATACATATACAAAAAAGTCCTTTCCAGGGAGACTGCCATTTATTTCTCCGTCAAGGCCATAAATTCTATAACCTGTGCCTGCAGGAAAGTCCGAAAAGCTCTTTTCCAGCCGGGTTTTGAGCGTTGATGCGATTTCGGCTTTCAATGAAGGGTCAGCCTTCAGGATATCTACATAGATGCTCACAAGTTCTACCTTGAATCTTCTGAAAATGGTAAGTGTAGATAGGAGCCTCTCCATTCCTTTAAGCTCAAGGAGGTCGGTTTCCTTGATTATGATTGCCACATGCCTTGGGGTATTTGAAGATGCCCTGGCTATTTGCCATGCCAGGTATCTTTCATAAAACGGATATGCAAAAGAAAGTAAATCCATCTGGAAAATATCCTCCCTGACAACTAAAACAATCCAGTATTTCTTCTTTTCCGTTGTTTTTTATCACGCCTCAGATTTTTCCAGATTTACCGGTTTTTCATTTTGCAGTAGACACTATTTTGATTACATCTCCGTTTTTCAGTTCATGCTTTTCTCCAAGCCTGAGCCTTGTCCTTGCATCTACTGCGTACAGGAACCGATCCCCTATTTCGGTATGGATCTGGTAAGCAAGGTCATGGCACGTAGAGCCTCTTTTCATAAGGTAGGCGTCAGGAAGCATATTCCCGATTTTGTCGGACCATTTCCCTTCATCTTCTACGGGATATACAACAATAAGGTCAAGAAGCTCAAAAACAGTCCTGTTTATACATTCCTGGACACCTGTACTGCCGAGCCTTTCAATTACCCCCTGAATAGTTTCGAGCCCCCTTTTCTGCGCTTTTGTAAGGTCTCCGCTAAGCACATCGAAGTTCCTGTCTCCCGGGGTGTACCTGATAATTCCACTTTTTGCTGCGGACTTAAGTGCCAGTTCGGCTGCTGCACTTGTAGGCACCACTATCCTGTCAAGCTCCTTGAGCTTATCCAGATTTTTTCCCGGGGCAATATCTGCTTTGTTTGCGGCGATAAGCAGAGGCTTGCTGATCTCCCTCATTGCGTCGCAGAGCCGGATCATATCTTCCTCGCTCCATTTAATATGGTCCAACCTTGCAAGCCCTGTTTCCATCAAAGCTGCGTTTACATGGGATTCTTTTATTCCTGCTCCAGCAAGCTGTTCTGCAATTACGATTTCGAGCTTAAGCCCTTCTGCCTGGGTCTTTCTGGCAAGCTTGAGCCAGTTTCTTTCCAGAATGCCATAGAGCCACATGGTAATTTCCCTGTTCAGGAAGATCACATCATCCAGAGGGTCATTGTCTCCTATTTCCACAGGGTTGCCTTCTGCATCTGTCCCGCCTGAGGCGTCTACTACATGGATAATCGCCTGAGCCTGCCTGAGCTCATCCAGAAAAGTATTCCCAAGTCCTCTTCCTTTATATGCATCAGGGACAAGTCCGGCAACGTCAATTATATCAATAGGTACGAGCCTGATTCCATCCACACACTTTCCACATGTCTTTTCCTTATCTTTGCAGGGGCACTCAGCCCGCACATAGGTAACTCCGTGATTGGCGTTAATGGTTGTAAAAGGATAATTTGCAATTTCAACATCTGCAAGGGTAGCAGCTTTGAAAAAAGTGGATTTCCCCGCATTGGGCTTTCCTGCAAGTCCTATGGTCATCGACATAAATTATAAGAACGAACTTGTTGCATTTAATCTTTATTGATATTGATGCTAGGGAAACAGGATTTTTTCTTCAGCTCTCGCGAGGGCAAGAAGGGCAAACTGTGGGTTGAACCGGCTATCGAGGAATAAGCTTTATATCCTTGAATGTGCTTATCAATGGTGCTCGCTTGCGTCCCGATAGGGTAGTGGATATCCTTGAGGCCTGCGGAGCCTTAGACCTGAGTTCAAGTCTCAGTCGGGACGTAAATCCTTATTTTGATTTTTTTCTCAATCTGATTTTCATTTTACTCTCGTTTCATTATCTGATTTTACTCTCTGTTTCATTTTCTATTTCTTTATCTCTCACTGATTTCATGCTCCAACTCTTTTTCTTCAATTCCTGCCTCTACTTTGCTTCTTTTTTTCCCTGAACGCCTTTTTTATCGTTTTGCTCTTATCAAAATCATATCAAAAAGATAATGAATGTAGGCTGAACTTATATTATAAGCATCAAAAGATGTGGTATTTATGAAAAGGAAAATTCTGATTTTACTTGTAGTGTTTGTGTTCTTATTCGCCTCAGGCTGTGCTGAGAAAGATGCGGGGCCTGTACCCGATGACACCAATACTTCAACACCGAAAGCCGGTGCGGCAGTGCAGCAGGAAGAAAATGCTTCTTCAGAATCCGGAGAAGATCATATTGTCCACCTTACGATTTATGAAATGATTAAGCCTTCTGAACTGAATATTTCAAGAGGGGACACTATTTCCTGGTGGAGCGACAAAAGGCAGGGCAATTACGTGCTTGTTAGTGAAGACGGGCTGTTTCCGGATGAAATACTTTCATACAGGGTGCCTTTCACTTACACTTTTAATGAAACCGGAACCTACCGTTTTATTGTTAAAAATATCCCGGAAATGAACGCTACGGTCAGGGTGAACTGAGATTTCCCCCGCTGACCCGTAAACCGGGTTTTTTCTTTTTTATCTAGACGCAGAATGCTCAACTTCAATGTTTTATTATCTGACAGGTTTTTTAATGAGCTCATCCCAAAAGCTATTTTATTCCTGATCGTTAAGAGTTTTCAGATTTGCTTTCATGATCCGAAACTTGATCTATTATTCGAAATACAAGATTCAAGAAGCAAATTTTGAGTTTTGGTATGAGCTCTTGAATAAAACGTTTTTTATCCTGAAACGTTGCTATCAGAAATGCTTCAAAAATTACAAATAACCCGCAACAGCAAACGGACACGATACACAGCACCAACGAGCCCGGAACCGAGAAGGCAAGCGCGCATCCGATAGTAAACGTATATTCGAGACGAAATATCACCGAGCCCCTTCAAATTATTTAATAATAATTTGTGTGTAGATACACATTTATTGATCTGGATGATGAAAATGAAGCTCAGATATATAATAAATTTGGCAATAATTTTAGCGATAATATACCTCGCCATAAATTACGGACCGACTGTAATAAAAGACTATAATAATGGAACAACAGCGTACAATAACGTAACGACAGAGTATAACAATGCAACAGCATCATATCATAATATAACAGCAGCCTATGACAATGTAACGGCGGCATATGACAATGCAACGACAACTTATAGCAATATAACGGCAAAAATAGATAATATAACAACAGCGTACAATAACGTAACTACGGACATTAATAATGTAACGACAAAAATAGACAATATAACGACAGCATATAAAAACGTAACTACGGACATCAATAATGTAACGACAAAAATAGACAATATAACGACAGCGTATAAAAACATAACTACGGGTATTAGTAATGTAACGACTAAACTAGACAATATAAATACAGGCATATAACAACCTAACTACAGATATTCACATTGTAAATGTGGGTCTCAATAATGTAATGACAAAATATGACAAAACCATTCATATTATGAAATAAAAGGAACTTAATTCATTTCATTTATGTGAAAAACGCTTCCTAAACCACAAATATGAAATTGTAAGGACACTGAGTTAGAATCTAAAAGTGCACATCATAAACCCCTTCAAACAGCTGTTATATCCCTGCAGCGAAAGCCGTATAAGTGTGTGACTTCTCAATTTAGGGGAATAGTCACGACTGTACACAATTAAAATGAAAATCGGGGGCAGAAACTTTTTACTGTACAAAACATGAATTCAGCCACAGCTGTTGTACCGGGTTTTGTACCTCAATTGCGTAAGTCAGATCTGGGATAAAATAAAACAAGTTTCGAAGTGAAATTATTTTCGGATAAAACGTCCTTGCTTATGATCTTTCCGCAACATCGAATGTAATTCTGAATTCCGTTCCCTGCGCTCTCTTAAGAAACGCGACCAGGTATACTCTTTTTCCAACTTTGACTTCCACTTTTTCCGGGCCATTCCGGGAAATTACCCTTTGCACAAAATTTCCGATACATGAAGGCAGTTTTTCTCCGATTCCCACGCCCCACTCATGCAATAAGGGCTCCCCTGCTCCATTTGAATAAAGAACCGTCCCATCCTTTTCCACACTGAGCACAGGATTCGGGTTCGTTGCCGGAAACTGATCCATTTTTGTTTTCATTTTTCCTTTTCAGGCTCCTTTTCTTCAACGGCAATATGCTTCTCTTCAATGAGCGTGTGAATAATTACAATATTTTAATTATTATACTACTCAGGCTGTCTCAAAATTACATTTGATTCTATAATTAGATAATGGGCAATATTGAATTTAAATTTAGATAGGCAATTATTCTGAAATTCAGATACTAATTAACCCTATAGTAGAATATTTTCTCTGAATTGTAGAAACGGATTGAGTTTTGAGGCAGCCTGTAAAGGTAGAGGAGCCATATCTGTCAGATAAGGAGTTCGACAGGCTGTTGATGAAGTTTTCGAGGAGAAGAGAGGTCTTTGAGGCCCTGGGGAGAAGTTAACCATGCCGATGTTTCCAAGACCTGACCCAAAGAAAGCCCTGAAGAGCCGAAATCTTGTCCTTCGGGATGGGCTCAATAGAAAAGTTCAGATTTTTAGTTCTCTGCAGAGTGAGAACTATACCAATATCTGGAGAAAAAATTATCCGACCTTTGTAATAGGTCTTGCCACGCCCTTATAATGGTCAAAAAGTTCTTTTCCCCATCTAAGTGCACTCTCATCAAAGCTTACAAGGTTATGGTTGTAGTAAATGCCGCTGTTACAAAAGAGAGAAAGTGCCGTGAACTTTTCCGTAACTATGCTTGAGGCTATTTTCATATTATTATTATTACAGACGTAAAGTCTGGTGTATTTCATGTTCAGGAAATGTTCAAGTTCTCGCTTGTAATCATTGAGCATTCTATCGTAAACGTATTCTGTGAAAACCAGGGTTATATCCGTACCTTTTGCGGCAAGTTCGATGCAAAGGGACGGATAGATTGGCAGGAAAAAAGAGGATGAAATCATCACCTTCTCCGATTCGGAAAGATGTTTTACAACCTCTTTAGGATATTCAAACACGTGGTTTCGGTCAGGATTTACTTCGATATAGTCTCCAAGCTTTCCAATGCTGTCAAGAAATTCAGGAGGAATTGACGTCATATCCTGGTTTATCCAATAATCGTGGTTTTTATCGAAAACATTAAACGTTTCCAGGATTGTCTTCATTTTCGGGACCAGAATTTCTCCGATACTGGTGAGTTTGTAGAGCCTGTTATTCTCAACAACAAGATCCTGCTTCATTAGTATTTTTATCTGGGTCATTATCGGGCTTGAGCGGACATCAAGCGTATTTTTGATCTCTTCAATGTTCTTGGGTCCGTCCAGGAGCAGCAGAAGGAGATTTTTCCTTTTTTCTGAAAGAAAGAGAACATCCAGTAATGATGACTCCATCTGATTCCCTCTCTTAGGTTTCATCCTATTATATCTAACATTGTATATATCTCTGTACCAGAAGACTCTGCACTTCTCGCACCTTCTTCCCTTGCCATTATAATCTTTTTATGGGAGAAAGGGCCTTTGGGGTGTACACTCGGGGGTGTAAAGAGAATTACCATTTTTATGCAGCAGATTACTACTATGAAATATATAATTATCTTTCATTATTTTCTTATATGTCGCCATAAGGAATCTTATCTGGCAGTTCTCTGAGAGTTTTCCTTTGCCGGCTTATTGGGATTGTAATTACATTTGAAGGTGGCTGGGGTTTAGGGGATCTCTCATTATTTTATTATATCTTATTTACCTGTCTGGAAAGCCTCTTGAAATACTCAAATAACTCCTGGCCCCATCGAAGGGCGCCGGGCTCAAAACTCATGATGAATTGCTGGTCGAATTTTCCTTTTTTATCAAAGAGCCCAAGAAGCATTATCCTATCAGTGACGGTAACTTCACTAATCTTTATCCCTTCTTTAGAAACATAAAGGCTTACATTATCCATGTCCATTAATTCCGTTATCATATTTGAGTGTTCGTTTGAAAGGTGGTCCCAGACAGACTGGGTAAAATTCAGGGAAAGTTCGGCATCTTTTCTGCCAAGCTCGACATACAGGGGGAGATATGCAGGGTTGAAATAAGAAGCAAAAGTCGAAACCCTTTTTGCATTGCCCATGCTGTCAATAATCTCCTGAGCGGGCTCATAGATGTGGTTCAGGTCGGGCTCGACAAAGATGCAGTCCCCAAGTTCGGATATACGTTCCAGTAGATGGCGCGGAATCGAGTTCAGGTCGTGACCTGTCCAGTAAATGTTATTTTTCTCCACTACTTCAAGGGCACTTATCAGGGGCTTTATTTTCTTGATGATAAACTCTCCAAGAACTGTGAGTTTATACATCCTGTCTTCCTGGACAATAAGGTCATTATCTATCAGTTTCTTTATCTGGGGGAGAATCGACGTGGCTGTAACATCAAGTTCGTCTCTGATTTCATCAATATTTTTTGAGCCGTTATCCAGCAATATAAGAAGGTTTTTTCTCTTATCGGAGCGGAAAACAAGATCAATAAGTGAAGAATCCATATTTCCTTACTTCCTGTTATTCAGTATCTTGCATTTGCCGCCGACCCTTCTTTCCGGCAGGCTGGTTCCTTTGCTGTTCATGTTCAACTTAAGCATTTCTCCTGCCTTTTTAGATCAATCTTTTAATCCAGTAGATTATTGTCTTTTTTAGTTAATTAAAATACCAGGGGTACAGATCCCTACAAAGGTCATTTTTGTCTCCATTGGCGTCTGTTTCCAGCCCGGAGGAGAAAGGTATTCCACGCTTGTGTCTATTTTTATTGAGCCTTCCGGGAGTCCAAAATCTTTCATTGAATCCAGGATAAGTTCTTCGCCAGTTTTATGACAGTATTCTACTGCAGTCCTGTATTGCTCAAATTTTTTCCTTCCTGCAGGGGTAAATACCAGGAAGTTCCGGTCCGGATTTTCCATCGATTGTGGCCTGATAATTATCTCAATTCTTTTAATCCCTTTTCCTACGAGGGCTCCAACTGCATTCCCTATCCTGGCCTGTTCAGGAACTATGATCTCAGCATCAATAAGAGCCTTCATTTCTTCATAATAAGCCTTTACAGGCCCCCCGAGCAGGACTATAGGGATACTTAATTTGTACTGGACAGGGATATCTTCCTCAAACATTTTTTTTATCCCATCTTTTCCCCTCCCTTCCATGATAAAGGACATCAGGCTGTAAGCCATATTTCTTGCAACCTGCTGCTTTACTTTTTTGCAAAAGGCATGAACTCCCATATTAGTGAAACGTGAAAGTTTTTTGGCTCCGATCTGGGCAGTTTCTACATCCCATTCAGTATATTCCCCGAGGACATGCAGGGCATCAGTCGGCGTAAAACCTATAGCCTGGATCAAGCGCTGCTGAATCAGAGACTCCAGGACTGCTGGCGAGGGGAATCGCTTCATTTTATTTAAGATATCGTGGATGGAAAGAGGCTCATCCCGTATAACTTCCAGTAATTTTTTCTCACTTTCGGTGGGATTAATGGGTGTTACTCCAGTACTTACAAAAAATTTCGTGGGCTGAATATGCTCATTGAGCATGGTTCTCAGAGGTATGGGGTTTTTCTCCAGCTTTTCCTTAAAATTCGGGTACTTTACCGCAGCAAAGCAGAGGGGCATCACCCTTCTCGGGCCTATCCTGACGTATTTCTTGAACCATACGTGGCTATCTCCCCCGTTTGCGGAACTCTCCATTTTTATTGCCTTTACCCGGGTTTGCCAGCCTCCTACAACTGCCCCTTTCTCACAAAGCTCCGGAACTCCTTTTTTTATTATGGAGACATCCGTGCTTGTCCCTCCAACATCGATCACAGCGCAGGTATCCAGTCCTGAAAGGTGAGAAGCTCCCATAATACTTGCTGCAGGGCCTGAGAATATGGTTTCAATGGGACGCAGTTTTGCTCCTTTTATATCAATGACCGAGCCGTCACATTTCAGCATGAGGATCTTCGCATCAAGGTTTCTTTCCCTTACTTCGGCCATGATTGAATGAATAAATTCATAGGTTATGGGAATTAGCTGGGCGTTTAAGACGGCTGTGGCTGCCCTTTCGTAAGCTCCCAGTTCCTGAGAAAGTTCATGTCCGCAAACTACAGGATGCCCTGTCAATTTAAGGATGGTCTTCTTAATTTTAAGCTCATGTTCCGGATTTCTTGTACTGAAATATGAAGAAACGGCAAACGCAGAGACTTTCTTTTTCAGGCTCACTGCAAACTGTTCTACAGCAGTGAGATCCAGAGGTTGCAGCTCATCTCCATTACTGTCATGCCCTCCTCTCACAGTAATACAGTAGTCTGCCGGAAGTTCCCTCGGGACGGTATAGTCCCCGACAAGGATCAGGCCAACAGGATATCCGGTCCTTTCGAGAATAGTATTAGTTGAAAGAGTTGTGGAAACCGATACAAGTTTTACTTTACTGAGGTATTCCGGATTCAACTTATCAATTGCATTCCGAATTCCGGTCATAAGGTTTGGATAGGTGGTAATCGCCTTGCTGGTATCAAGAATCCGGCTGTCCGAATCTCTTAAGATTACAGCATCGGTGTAAGTTCCGCCTGCGTCAATACCCAGACTATATTGCATGTCAAAACAGCCCCATTTTCACTCTATATTACGCAATTCATGTCCTTTTTTAGCGGTACACATCCTTTTTATCCGGATTTGTGAAATGATTTCTCAAGATATATATCTCTGTTTATAATCTGCGGCTACTGACATCCCGATCTACCTATCTTTTCAGACCGTCACCGCGGTTCTCGGGATCCCCACTCCTACAAAAACAAGTTTTGTTTCCAGGGGTACGTCCGTCCAGCCGACTGGAGCCAGATGCTTTCTACTTACGTCTATTTTTATATTTTCTTTTTCAAGCCCTGCGCTCACCATGTAATCCATAACAAGTTGCCTTCCGAGCTTTTCTGCGTATTCAAGGGATTCGCTATATATTTCAAATTTCTTCCTGCCAGAAGGAGAAAAGACAATAAACTCGTTTTTCTTTTCATGCTGCAAGGCACCTTCTATAATACAGCTCTCGTGAGTTTCGTAATCCAGGTTTTCAGCTTCATCCTCGCTGGACTTAGGGATAACCCTTGTTTTTATGAGAATCTCTACTCTTTTTATTCCTTTTCCTACAAGGGCGCCGACAGCATTGCCTACATCAGCGTGCTCGGGAACTATAAAATCAGCATTAATCAGGTTTCTCAGTTCCTCAACATATGCCTTTACAGGCCCTCCGAGAAGAACCACCGGAATTTCCACTCTGAAGCGGGTAAAGTTTTTTCCCATAAGAACCCTGTCAACCTCTTTTCTAGGCATTCCCTCTATGAGGTAGGCAATCAGGTCTTCGGCAATATTATGCGCAACCTTATGTTTTGCTTCCTCACTGAAAGCCGCAGGGCTCTGTTTCAATATTCTTCCAAGCATGGAAGCCCCTATTTTTGCAGCTTCCACGTCCCATTCGGTGTATTCTCCAAGCACATGAAGAGCGTCCGTAGGTGTAAAACCTATTGCCTGAATCAGCCTTTTCTGGATTAATGAGTCCAGCATCGAGGGAGAAGGACGTTTTTTCAGTGCCACGAGCAGGTCCCCGAAGGAAACAGGCTCTTTTCCTATATGCCGGTAGATTTCCCGCTCTCCTGCCTTTAACTCGATAGGCCTGAAGCCGGTCCTGACAAAAAATTTTGTTACCTGAATACTTTCGCAGAAATATCCTTTTGCGACCCTGTTCTGCTTCAATTTTTCCCTGAAACCAGGGTATACGGCAGAAGCCCTGCAGAGGGGAATGACCCGACGGGGGCCTACATAAATTCTGTCGCCCTTTACCCAGACATGGCTATCCCCACCGGTTGCCGAGGTCTCCATGCGGATGGCTTTTACACGCGTCTGCCAGCCTCCAACGACTGCTCCCGAATTGCTGAGTTGCGGGAACCCGTTCTCCATCATAGCTACATCCGTGCTCGTGCCGCCCACGTCAATCATAGCACAGGTATTGAGCCTGCTCAGGTGAGACGCACCCACAAGGCTTGCGGCAGGCCCTGAGAATATGGTCTCTATGGGTTTTTCCAGGGCTTCTTCGATTCCAACCACAGACCCATCGCATTTCAGCATCAACAGGTTTGCATTGATCCCTCTGATCTCGAACTCCTCGATTATTGACTGGATAAACTTATGGGTAATAGGAATTAGCTGGGCATTAAGAAATGCGGTTATAGCCCTTTCATAGGCTCCAAGATCCTGGGAGAGTTCATGCCCGCAGACTACAGGGTGCCCTGTCAGTTCCTTTACGGCTTTTTTGACAGCAAGCTCATGTTCAGGGTTGCGGTTGCTGAAATATGAAGAAACCGCAAAAGCCGACACTTTATTTTTTACCTTGAGGGCGAATTCCTTTACGGAATCAAGGTCAAGGGTCTTCAGTTCTTCACCGTCACTGTTATGCCCCCCTGAGACCTTCACCCAGTAGTACGTAGGAAGCTTCTCAGGAATTACATAATCCCCTACCATAATCAGCCCTACAGGAAAGCCGGTACTTTCCAGAATAGTATTTGTAGACAGGGTTGTAGATACGGATACCAGCTTAATGTCTTTAAGATACCCGGGGTCCAGCCTGTCAATAGCGCTTTTCATTCCAGGAAGGGGGTCGGGATAGGTGGTCAGGGCTTTACTGGATTCGACTACTTCTCCATCAGAATCCCTTACGATCACGGCATCAGTATAAGTACCCCCCGCATCGATTCCAAGACTGAAGTGCATTTTTTTACTAACCTCTTTTGCGAATTGGATCTAACTTCCCCAGGCTTTCCAGATCATTTTCAAATTCTGATAATTAATATTCTTCAGCAACTGATAAAATTCAGATATGTATCGAATCCAGGCACTGGTATCTTTCTAACTTTCCGTTTTCAAGTCTGGTTTTTCCACACCACTATTCTCATATTATTATTTTATTTTTTTCTATATATTTATCTTGTCAAACTAAAGTTCCTGTTTTCCTTCTCTCTTCTTCAGAAGATCGGCTCCTGTTTTTAAAAGTTTGGTTCTTTCCCTGGCTGGGTTCGATTTTTATAAGTACGTATGCATCTTCTCCAAAAGCTGCTTTCAGTCTTTCTTCGACAAGGTTTGTGATCTCTACAGCTTCCCGGATACTCAGGGAGTTATTAACACTGAGACAGACATTGATTGCTATTCTTTTTCCTATCCTGCGGGTTTTAAGGTCCCCGCAATCCGTAACACTTTCGGTTTGGTTTATTATTTCCCTGATTCTCCGGTTATTTTCCTCCTCAAGGGAAGCTTCTATAAGCTCGTTTGCAGTCCTGTAGAGAAGCCTGCACGAATTCCAGAGAAGATAAAGGCTTAAAAAAACAGCGGCAAAAGAATCTGCGATATCAAAACTTTTTCCGGGCAGGAATGTGCACCCTATGCCAAGGATAACAAAGCCAGGAAGGAATAAATCTTTAATGTGAGCGCGGGTCTTTGAGGGAGACTCCTTAACTCGCGGTTCGCCACCCTCTGCAAAGATAATATCTCTTGATACAAAGGCTGAGGCTGCTGCAAAGAGTGCAATCATTTCAGGAGCTTCTGGCTCTTTACCCTGTATAAACATGAGCAACTCTCCAGAACTCAGAGAGAAGGCATGAAAACCTGCTAAAAGAAGCATACAGGCCCCTGCTCCCTTACAGAGGGTTGCAATTTTTCCGTGTCCGTAATTGTGGTTTTTATCTTCAGGCTTGTTTGCGATAAAAAGATCCAGAAGCCTTATAGACTCGTTGATAAATTCGGAGAAGGAACGGACTGCATCAGCGAGAAGCAATGTACTGTTTCCTGAAAGTCCCGCGAGCAGTTTGAAAACAGTGAGCAGAAAACTCAAAGCAAGCTTCGTATAAGATCTGTTCCGGGTTTTATCCAATTTTTTGTCCGCTTTCATTCGAAGTTCACCGTTGATGAATTCTCTAATTTTTCTTCGTAAAGCGGACCCTTTTGTGCCGGGCCGATAATAAACAAAAACGATATTCTTTATAAAAATTGAACCGGCCCTCGATTACCTGTATTTTCCCTAACGCGGTCATAACATAGAATTTTCGCCACTCAAGACAGCAACAGATTGACGGAGAGGGCCGGAAAACACAGATTTGAAACCTGTGTTTTCAAGGGCTGAGACTTAATTTGAGCTATCTTTTCTACTTCTTCCTGCTATTTTTACGGGTTTCATACAGATCTTCGAGGCTGGTACAGGTTTTTCCTCAGGTTTTCTGGGTTTTCTGAGGTAATGCTGTCATTACTTTATCTTCAGAGCGGAGCAATCGTTTTCCCATGGATTTCATTCATTACCATGGCTAAGGCTGTATACAGAGATCCGAGGCCCATAATAAGTCCTACGTATCCAGCTACTACAAGTAATCCTGCATTTCCGGTTGCGTTTACAACGGCTAGCAGCATAAACAATATAAATAATGTAACAAATACAAATTGAAGGGCACGAACTCCGATCTTCATAGTAACAATCAGCATCACAAAGGTGTACGCACCCCAGGTGAAGAGATATGCGGCCATCGCGATTCCGGAAGAGGCTTCAGCCCAGCCGAGCGCGGGCATGATGATCAATCCGGCCAGTGAAAACCAGAAAAGGCCGAAAGCTGAAAATGCAGTCCCTGCAAAAACGTCTCCTTTTTTCCAGGACATAATTCCTGCAAATACCTGTGCGAATCCTCCTAAGAATATTGCCATAGAGACTATCATTGATTCAACGGGATATACGCCGATGTAGCTCAGACTCAACAGGACTGCAGCAAGGCCCAGGCCGGTAAAGCCAAGAGGGGCAGCGTTTGCAGTCTTGTCGACTATTACGGTAGCAGTTCCTACGTTTTCGCTCATGATCTTTTTCTCCTGACGCCAGTTATGTAAAAAAATAAAAAAAAGAAGTTTAGGGTTTAGAGCCCGTAGTTTTCAGGTCTGAAAACTGCAACTTCTTGTTTGAATTTGGTCAGGTTGTCGCTCATGAACTTGTCAGCATCGTCGGTGAGGGCTACAAGGTCGGCTTTAACCTTTGCAAGAGCACTGGCTTCGAACCTTGTGAGTCTGAGCTTGCCGGAGTTGACACCTTCTTCGACAATCTTGCAGGATTCGATTGCGGCATTCTTTGCACGGAGATAGTTGTTGTTTCCGTCCTTTGCGATTGCCTCTCCTACCTTGTAGGCGTTGTCGTAGGCAAGCACGTATCCCTGTGGATCTCTGAACCTGTCGGAGAGCATGAGAATGTCTCTGAGGTCCTTTCCTTTTCCGGTCTGAAGGGCGACGTTCATCATGGAACAGTCGTATGCAAGGGTTTCGGACCAGCACTGAACTGTGGTACCACCGAATTCACCGTGGTATTCAACGGACTCGTTGGACCAGAGGTCACAGCACTGCATGGTCAGGTTACCCATCAGGTCAGAGTGGGCACAGGTTGAGGTTTTACCTTCCTGAGCAATTGGAACACCTGAGATTGATTTGACAATGGTGTTTTCATATCCACAGTCTTTTCCAGGGCCAACTGCGCCGGCTTCGTATGCACAGAGGGACCTTGCTGCAGAGATTGCCCTTGCAACGATTGCAGTTGTGTGGGCAAGGTTCTTGTCAAGCAGACCGCCTGCGATAAACATTGCAGTGTTTGCCTGGGCACAGTCTGTGTCACCTGCACAAACAGTTCCTGTCTTCTTTGCAATTGCTGCAATGTCTTTCCAGATCATTTCCATGTCCATGCTGCCGAGCACACCGATACCGAAAAGCATACCGGCAGTGTCATTTCTCAGAATGGAGTAGTCGAATACTTCCTTACCACCCATGCTCTCTACTGAAAGCAGGTCTGCACCGGCTTTGGCGCATTCTTCGAAAGCTTCCATGAAGGTGTTGTACTTGTCTCCTCTAAGCTGGAGGTAGTCACGGTCTTCACGGATGTCACCGATTGTGTGGCGGAGTGCACACTTTATGCCGTATTCGTCATGGTATTCTTCCATGATGGTCTTCTGGGCATGTGCAACTGCTGCTCCCCAGGAGGGGTTGTTGGACATCTGTTCTACGTGTTCGGTTTCAAGCACTATGGAAGGTGCACCGATCTGGACCATTCTTGCCATTGAGTCGGTGGTGATCCTTTCGTATTCCTTAACAAGTTTTTCCATGGACTTGCCGGCCTGAGGTCTCGGGGCGTAGTTCAGTTCAGGGGTTGTGTATCCTGCACCGATCTCAAGGCCAAGGCCTGCCTTTACCGGGAATTTTGCGTTCCCGAAAAGCATGTCGTCTGCATTGGCGTAAGCCATTGAAGTGTATTTATTTACCATTTTGCTCCCTCCCATTAATGCTTGTGGAATTCCTCTCTTAATGCTGCGATATCAGTAGTACCTGCAACGATCGCATCAGCAATCTTGGGGGCGTCTGCAGCTTCTTCACCATAGACTCCAAGGTCATACTGTGACACGAAGTCCTGGTTAACTGCGCCGCCACCGCATGCGAATGGAACTTTTATTCCCTTTTCAAGGAGTTTGTCGTTAATTTCCTTGAATGCATACATGGTGGTTGTCATGAGAGCAGTACCTGTAAGCAGTATCGGCTTCTCTTTTGTAACTGCCTGGATAACTTCGTCTACAGGAACATCTCTTCCAAGGTCAATTACATCGTAGCCTGCTGCTCTCAGGAGGGCAGCAACAATATTCTTTCCGATGTCATGGACGTCGCCTTCTGCAACGTGGCAGACAACTTTCCCCTTTGATTCAGGAACATCTGTTGTCTTACTCTTGCAGTATTCGATACCATTCAGCATAGCATCAGCGGACATCATAACGTTCGGCAGGAAAATGATACCTTCATCATAGAGCTGGGTTACAACTCCCATCCCTACCATCAGGGCATCATCTATAAGGTCGATTGGCTTCTTGCCTGCATCGATTGCGGCCTGGAGTGCGTCAACCACGTCATCTTCTTCTCCCTCGTAGATTGCTTTTGCAATCGGGTAGATGAGTTCGTCCTTGGGGTAAAGCTCTTCTGCAGCTTCGTCAGGGGTCATTTCCTTTTCGAGGGCGACGTTGTAGCGTACTAATATGCCATCGATGTCTTCCAATTTCAAATCCAACATATTTTAACCTCCATTTAGTAAAAGGATCTCGGATTGCTCAGATCGTTGATCCTGCAAGTTGCATCTCCCTGAAGTTTTCAGGCTTTTTTTTTGACTGACACTTCTTGAATACAATGTCAATGAATTCGAAAACCTCCAGATCGAATTCCTTCCATTGTGGGGTCTGGATAACCTTCTGGTGGTGTACTGGTCAGCCAACAGGCTGAATATCGGTCAATTTTATCGTTTTTCAAGTTCTTTTAAGGGGGATTTTGAGTTATTGGAGTCAGAAAATCCTTATCCTTCGTTTCCTGGCTCAAAATGACCTTTATTTCCAGTTTCTTATGATAGGTATATTCCCTTTGGTATTCGGGAACGCACTTGCAGATCACAGTTATATTTAATTGCATATACCTTCACCGATGCTAATTTTTGCATTGCTATAATTTTATAATTCTCTTCCCTTTTTTCTCTGCAAATGATTTTATAAAAAAGAAGTGTTTTTTTGTTCCCCTTAATTTAAACAATGGGGTCAAAATTTATAGGGCAATTATCCTCTTTTCAGGGATATTTTTGATTGCAGAGAGTGAAGGTGTGAAGGTTTTTATTTTGAGCGCTGGAGATTATCAAGTGAATTTGTTTTTCTCTGGATATTTGATGCAGGCAAAATAAGGTGATCGAGATACTTTTTTGAAAGCGCACAAGTGAGGTGGATATCCTCTTCAGCTTTTTCCCTGACCTCCTGAATTTCTATTTATCCATGGGAAAAGGATGAGAGCTTCCAAAACTCAGATCTTTTAATTATTTATGAGTTCATTTAAATTCGATTTTTTGCCGTTTTTCCATCTTTTTTTAAATAGAGTCAAACTGTTTCCCTGGAAGGTTATCATGCCTCTGTTTTTAATTTCTTCCTAAGCAAGCTTCCTGATAACTGTCTGGAATTCTGCTGCCCACCCGAAGCCAGGTTTTTCCGGACGGCTGAAAGAGCACTCTACCACTTTATGTGAGCCTTCTCTTTCGGGCAAGGGTCGATGACATTTTTATAGTATATAAAGTTTTTGTACGTCCGGTCATGACTGTCCTTAACCGGAAATATTCTTCCTTCCAAAGTTTCCCGGCTTAAGAAACGATTGTTGCCTGGCTATAGCCTGGACGGCTTCTTTCCACTTTTTTGAAGGACAGCTGCCTTTCTTCCAGACGTCTGCTTATTGCCTCATCCACAGCTTTAATAAGTTCATCCCTGGGCACGGACGTTACCGCAGAAAGTACCTTTACTCTGGATTGAGATTTTCCTTCTTTTTTAAGGACTTCCATTTCAGGGATTTTATGCGCAGAAGTTACACTTCCCTTTACAAGATTTCCCTGATGCCTGAAAGAAAGCTTGATGTGGCCTGTGAATTCGGAATTCAGCTCTTCTGCCTTATTTCTTATACTTTCCAGAATCTGCTCGGAAACACAGACCGCTGTTTCGATGGAGATCTCCTGTGAAGCGATTTCAAATTCGGATGAATAAGCCGAAACTCCGGACATTTTGATTGAGTTTTTTTCGTCCTGGATTATTTCACCCCTGCTGGTTTCTTCCATCAACCCGAGCAGTTTGCCAAGATCCTCTCCTCCCTGCCGGGCCGAAAAATGGATTATTCTTGCTCTGGAATTTAATCTGCGCAGGAGCAGGCAGATTTCCAGAAGCTTTTCAGAATCTACGAGGTCAACCTTGTTGATGCCGAGAATTTCAGCATCTCCGATCTGGTTTTTCATAAAGTTCTGCAGCTCTCCGGCTTCAGAGCTCAGGCATCCGGCATCCACAAGATTCACTATCGGGGCAAAGGCTATTCCGGGCAGGCCCATGTTCTCAATGTTGCTTTTATTTGAAATTTTTGCATTGTATAGCAAATGCTTATTAAAATGAAATATAAAATAAGAATACTATAAGTAATTGTAGTAGGGGATGAAGTCTAAAATAATTATGGGTACCTTATACAAGACCGATTATATTCGCAGTCAAGCTGATGAAAAAATCAACTGTATAAAAGCGCATTAAACTGACAAAATTGGGAGGTGTAGATTTATGGGAGGGCAAACATTTTCAAAGATAAGGAAGCAACTGGCTATTTTGCTGGCAGTTTGTTTTTTAGTGTCAGTGATAGCTGCGACAGCAGCCGCTTCAAACGAAGATGATTACGCAAAAGGCCTCAAGGCAGGCAAGGCGGCAGGCTACATAGCTGGCAAAGAATACAGAGAATCTGGACAAAAATCAAACTCCCAACCAGACTCAGAACCAAGTCAAATAAAGAACAAAGCTATTCAGGAACTTGGTCAACTTTCCTGCGAGATATGCTATAACCAGGGCTTCGCGCGAGGCTTCACCTTAGGCTTCGAAGCAGCATAAAAGCAGCTAGCGGTGGCAGTAAGCCTAAGATTGATGATCTTGGTGAATCAACTCGAAGAAAAAAAGTAAACCCAGCAACTAGTGTCGTATCAAATCGATTGCAACTACAATAGAGGCTACAGCCCCAGTTTCAAAAAAGCCTGTGAAATTGAAGGGTGTCATAGAGGAATAAAACCGTTTACGGGTGTGGATAACAAAAATACATTTTTGATGGTGGGCTTTGATTGATTACCAAAATTTCCGGTCTTCTATCAGTACAAGGTTGATGTTTTCATTATTAAGTTTCCAGCAATGGTTGCGGAAACTTTAATGCTACTGAAACTCTTCGAAAAAGACGGGGAATTCGATCACAGGAAGTTCACGAGTTTTACTCCAGTTGCCCTGGAATGGGGCAATGAACTGGCTCAGTATTATATAGACCGCTCCACGAAGATCAATTAAAAAAGCTGGTGAGGAAAACATTCCATTTTACTCACCTCTATTTCTTAGTCTTAATCTTTCCTGCCTTTAATATTCGAAACCCTTTGTACGTGCACTTGATCCTTATGCCCGTTATGTTCGTGATGCCCATGTTCGTGGTCATGACCCGGTTCGGTTTTATTTACTTCTATTTTCTTTCTCTCAAAGACTTCCTGTACCGAACGGTTTACGGCATCTTTAACTGCTCCCTTCTCAACGTTTGAGACGGCTGAAAGGATCTTGAGTTTCGGGACAGCTCCTTCCTCCGATTTGATTATATCTTCCTGGGGTTCTTCATAATATATAGTAACGCTCTGTTTCACGGTTTCTGACCCATTGTCCAGGAAAAGCTTGATATGCCCTACGAATTCAGGGTTTAGCTTCAGCACCTTCGCTTTTATTGTGTTAATTAATTCGGTTGTTAATTCCCTGGCAGCATCAGTGCTCAGGTTTTCGTTTTCAACCGCAAATTCTGCAGAATAACTGCCCACTCCCGAGGCTTCGATTGAACTTTCGGTTTCCCGCGGAGCAGAGAGTTCAGGTTTTTCTACGATTGCAACTTCCGGGGCTTTTTCAGAAGTTTCTTCCATTTCCGGGAGCACCATTCGCATGAACTTTTCGAATCTTTCTCCCGTGTCCTTCCCTGAAAGAAGGACTACTCTAGCTTTCGGATTAAGTTGCTGAACAGATGCTTCAAGAATGGGAAGCCGGATAGGTTCGATCAGGTCTACCTTGTTTATCCCCAGGATTTCCGCATCTATGATCTGCCGCATAGCAAATTCTTTTACCTCTTTCATCAGGTGCTTGAAACGGCTGCCGTCAATCAGGGTCACAAGGGGAGCTATTTTTACCTGCTCTCCAAGGTTCATGAGCTCGACTTCGTTCCTTATCAAGTGGGGAAAGGCAATTCCTGTGGGTTCGATCATGAGGATATCGGGGTTGTATTCTTTTGCAAGAAGGGTTACTGTCGTTCTTAACCCGACTTTCAGGGAGCAGCAGATGCATCCGCTTGTGATTTCTTTGGTGTCGAATCCGAACCTCTTGATCACGTCTCCGTCGATCCCTACTTCCCCGATCTCGTTCACTATAATGGCAACTTTTTTCCCTTTTTCTGCCAGGTATTTGCCCATGTTAATGATAGTGGTGGTCTTCCCACTTCCCAGGAAGCCCCCCACCACAATGACCTGCACGTTTTCTCCTCCATCTCATGCCATTTTGCTTATTGCTCTTTCCTTTTATTCGTTTTTCAGTTTCAATAAGCTTTCCTTACCTTTTTATTTCCCTGCCACTTTCAGGTTTTCCCATTTAAACCTGTCATCAGGGCAGGCGTGCAGGCAGCGCTGGCAGTTTGCTCCGTCACATAGATCGGTCCTTATTTTCACGGTCCCGTTTTCTTCCACTCTCAGGGCTCCGTTCGGGCAAACCTTTACACATTTATGGCAGCCTTCACAGTCTTCAATAACCATTGTAAGGTAAGTCCCGACCCTCTCAAGCACTTCAAGCCCTTCTTCTCCGAGTTCAGGAATATCCCTTTCAACCCGGCGGTCAATTTTCAGAATAGGGGAAGGCTCGCCGATCATGGGGAGTTTTTTCTTTTTCAGGAACTTCTGGAGCATCTTGAAAGCCATTCCCTCATTCCAGTAAGCAAGTTCCAGCAAATAGGCTTCCTTAAAAGCCTCGGAGGTTGCAAACATTACATGGGTACCCAGTATTTCCTTTGCAATTGCCTGCAGTTCCCAGAGCCTGTCTTCGGACAGCAGGATTTCCCGGGCAACGATCAGGGAAGTATTTCCTATCTGGGAGACGTAACTTGCGCTATATGGAATCATCCCTACCTGGTGAGCTTTTGCAGCATCCATATAAGTGCCTGCGGCTCCTGACATGTGAGCGACCCTGAGGTCTTCCATCTCTATGCCTGCGGCTGCACAGAGAGTAATATGTCCGGCTCTGATCGCTCCTATAGCTCTTCCGGCTGCGATAAGGTCTTTATTCGTAAACTTTATCCCGTCCTGGAGGTGGATAATGCCTTCCGAAGTCTGAATCTTTGGCAGCACAATCAGTTTATTTCTCATGCCTGCTTCTATGAGGGCGATAACTCCAGTGCCTGTGATGCCTTTTGCGGTGAGTTCTCCCTTTTCCACCACTTCTCCGGTTTTAGGATTTACAAGGTCTCCCATGGTGGTCTTCATGTCCCTGTCGAGTACGTAGCAGCGCAGGTTTTCTCCCTCAAATTCCACGTCACAGATTGTGTGAGGAGAAGCAATTGACCCGTATTCGATTTCCTGCCCTTCGAGAGCAGGGCCGGCGGCAGCCGAGCCGGTATATATAATGCCGTTTGCTTTGAGAGCCATTTCGGCATTTGTGCCGTAGTCCGTTGCAATCGCAATTTCATTACTTTCGATCATCCCTGCTTTTACAATAAGGGCAAGCGCATCGGCTCCGACTTCGTGCTTGATTGAAGGAGGCACAAACAGTTTACAGTTGCTGGCTTCTTCGAACCCCTCAATCCCGGCCATAGATATTATACGGGCATCCCTGTTCTGCTCCTCAATGTGATATTTTTGTTTTTTACGCTCTCCGGCATATGCCAGGTCTTCGATTGGGATTCCCTGAAAAATAGAAAGCTGGATAGGGTTCCCGCAGATTGAAAATTTTTCCATTTCAGCGGGGTTTACTCCCAGTTCAGTGAGGATATTTTTTACCGCTGTTGCCGAGAGCCCGTGGGCCTTGTCAAGCCCGTAATGGATTGCAAAGTCAAGGTGGTCCATTACGTTTGCTCCAGGCAGGGGGTTTCGCAGTGTTATGACGGTTTTCTTAATATCACCGGTTTCCAGGTCAATTTTCTGGGCCCTAAAACCGCTGGTTCCCAGGTCAATTGCGACTCCTATTCTCATATCTTAACCTCCTCCAAAAAAGTTTAAGATTTATTCAACCAGTACGTTTCAGATATTTCTTTAATTTAATAAATTTCAATAAGTATTATGCTGAATAAGCTATCTTAGCTATTTGTACTGAATCATTTGTCAGGACTGATCCTCCTCAGCTTACAGCCTGTCAGGGCCTCGCTCTGGAGTGCTCGCTCCTCCTGGTAAAATTAAAAAAATGCGAAACGGGAGGATCTCCGGAAGCTCTAAAGATTTAGAGTTCCGGAATGTGCCCGTAAAAAAATAAAGAAAATTTCGTGCCTTCTCAGGCGTAGAACTCGTCTCTTGCTGCGACCATGGCTTTGATGTTTTCGAGGGGGGTCATGGGTGCAATCCCACAGCCAGGTGCAAGCACATCGACGCCTTCTTCAAGGGCCAGCTTTGCTTCAGCTTTTATCTTGTCAATAGGGCCAGGCAGCAGGGTAAACGGACTGGAGACGTTTCCTACGAATCTTGCTCTGTCTCCGATGACTTCCTTTGCCTTCTTCGGGCTGCCGATCTTTTCTTCGACACTGAGACCTTCAAAACCGCAGTCTGCCATGTAGCTGAGGATAGAGTTCACGTTTCCACAGATATGGAGGATAGTTACGGAGTCCACGCTGGAGGAGAACTTCTGCAGCCTTGCCTGGAGGAACTGCTTGAAGGAGTCAGGGCTCATGAGGTCAGGGGAAGCGACAGGGTCTGCAACGGAGATGATATCTGCACCGGCTTCAACCATTGCGTTTGCGTAAATGATTGCAGCTTCTGTGGCGAGATCCAGAGCCTGTTCAAAGAGGTCAGTTTTTTTAATGGACCATTTCATGAAGGATTTTACACTTATCAGGTCGGAAGCAACTGTAATCGGGCCTTCCATACCACCGATAATTGGCACGTCAGGGCCTACTTTTTCCCTGATGATCTTAATAGCTTCGAGTACGGCTGGAATTCTGCCTCTCTGCAGGAGGTCTGCGGGGATGGCTGCGCCTTCGAGGTCTTTGGGGTAAGGGTGAGCAGTGACAGATGGCTGCCTGTTCTTGGTACCCATGTTGATCTCACAGCCCATTGCTTCAACAAGAACAGTAAGGCAGTAGGGGATCCTTACAGCTTCGAGTCCGCTGAGTTCATGGTTGGCGATTGCCAGCTTTGCCATGAGTTCCGGGTTTGTGTGGGCTTCGGGCCAGGGGGCTCCTACTTCGTCCATGAGTTCTACAATTCCAGTCTGGGTCACGGAACAAACAGGTATTTTGTCAACGGGCTTGCCTTCAAGGGCAGCTAAAAGTCTTGTTTTGAATGTAAATTCGCTCATAGTCATACCTTTTTTAATATTATCGATCTATATTTATTTTTATTACGATTTTATTGTCTACTTGACAATATTATATAGACCTTTTCAATCCAAAATGTTTCACACCCCGGACTAGAATATCCAGAGTTTCGAAACATGGTTAAAAAATTATAGGTCGTGTATAGGAACTCGACAATACCTTCCGCATCTCTGTTTTCACCTCGCTAAGCAGGGATGAGAGCAGTGGTAGTAAAAACAATTCTCAAGCTCCTTAAGATTGCATTAGAATGCGGATTTTTTATAGTTAACAACTTATAAAAGCTATTTGTCGGGAATTTTTTTTTGCCGCATTTTTAATAAACGCGGTCATAAATTTTGACCTGATTGTTCTCTCTCTTTGCCCTCTCCTGATGATGCACATCAAATTTAATTCGCTCTCTTCTCTCTGATTTTGAGACTACATTCAAAGCTTAAGTTAAGTTTCTTATTCTTGTGTTACATTGAATCATAGGGGATTCGATGGGGACGAAACTGACTGGTAGCAAAAGCAAGATATGTTCTCCGCAAGGGGATGAACATAGTGTTCCTCTTTCCGAGTTTCTTCAAAGATTAGGAGTTGACGAGAGCGGAATTGGCGAGCAAGAAGCTGCAAGGAGGCTTCAGGAATGCGGACCCAATGTTCTCGAAGAGATCGGAAAGGAGAGTATATTAAAGAAGTATATCCGGCAGTTTCGGAATTTTTTCTCTATCCTGCTGACTGTAGGAGCGATTCTATCTTTCCTTGGAGAATACCTTGATCCGGGCAAAGGGAATGTTTATATAGGGATTGCAATTGGCGCGGTCGTAGTCCTTAACGGGACTTTCACATTCATCCAGGAGTACCAGGCTGCAAAAACAATGGAAAGTTTTCGGCAACTTCTTCCGCCCCGTGCAAAGGTTTTGAGGGAAGGGAAAGTCAGGGACGTTCTGGCTTCGGAACTTGTTGCAGGAGATCTCATCCTTCTTGAAGAAGGAGATAAGGTTCCCGCGGACGGGCGTCTTAATTGAAACCAATTCTCTGAAAGTGGATCACTCGGCAATCACCGGAGAAGCAGAGCCTCAGCTGCGCTCTCTTGAATGCACTCATGCGAATCTACTTGAGTGCAGGAACGTGGTTTTTTCAGGGACGCTGGTACAGAGCGGGAATGGAAAGGCCGTTGTCTTCGGAACAGGGCAGAATACCCAGATTGGAAACCTTGCAACACTCACCGAACAGATTTCGAACGTGGACACCCCTATCCGGAAAGAACTCAACCATTTCATAAAGGTAATATCTGCAATTGCAATTTTTCTGGGAGTTACTTTTTTCATTCTTGCGTTTCTCCTTCAGGATGTATTTCTTGCAAGCCTTATCTTTGCCATAGGAATTATTGTTGCCAATGTGCCCGAGGGGCTTTTACCCACAGTTACCCTTTCCCTGAGCCTTGCCTCCAGAAGAATGGCTTCGCGGAATGCCCTTATAAAACAGCTTGAATCAGTAGAAACCCTGGGCTCGACGACGGTTATCTGTACGGACAAGACCGGAACTCTTACCCAGAACAGAATGTCAGTGAATTCTCTCATTGTCGGTTTTGAAAATCTCGAATCAGAAACGCCTTCAGGCTCAGAAAAAAGGGCTGCAGGACAGGAGACCGAAGAAAGTGCAAACAAAGTTATTGCCGGAAACGTTGCGAATTCAGGAACCGACAGGTGTTCTGTTACACAAAATCCAGGGTGGAACCCGAAAAAAATTCCCTCGATTTTCATAAGGGTCGCAGGGCTCTGTAACAATGCAAAGCTCCGTGAATTGCCTCCCGGATATACCGGCGATCCGACCGAAGGAGCACTTCTCGTTTTTGCGAACAGCCTGGAAGATATAATAAAGCTCAAGGGGGAGTATCCGAGGCTGGAAGAGTTCCCTTTTGATTCCCTGACCAGAAGAATGGAAGTTGTCTGCCGCACTCCTGAAGGTAAACTTGAAGTGTATCTTAAAGGTGCTCCCGAAGTGGTTGTGGAGATGTGCGGGGCAGTTATGGATTCCGGAAAAGTCAGGAAACTGGACGAGACTGAACAAAAAGAGCTTCTTGACCGGCATCTGAAATTAGCAGAAAAAGGAGAACGGATAATTGCACTTGCGTACAGGCAAGCAGAAGAGCAGAAAGAATATACCGGGGATTTTGTTTTCCTTGGATTTATCGGGATTGTGGACCCTCCGCGCCCTGAAGCCAGAGAAGCTATTGCTAAATGCCATGCAGCCGGGATTAAGGTTGTCATGATCACAGGTGATCACCCGGTTACCGCAGAGTCAATTGCGAAGAACGTGGGACTTGCTAACTCCGGAAGCCTTGAAATTATTACCGGAGACGAGCTGAAATTACTCTCACGCACAGATCTTGCTTCAAGATTGAAAAATCCAAGTATCGTCTTTGCCCGTACATCTCCTGTACAAAAACTGAAAATCGTACAGCTTTTCCAGGCTGAAGGGGAGATCGTGACCATGACAGGAGACGGGGTCAATGACGCTCCTGCAATCAAGAACGCGGATATGGGAGTTGCGATGGGCAGCGGCACGGATGTAGCTCGCGAAGCTGCTGATATGGTGCTCCTGGACGACAATTTTGCCACGATTGTGAGTGCTGTAGAAGAGGGAAGGACCGTTTTTGATAATATAAAAAAGTTCATTGTGTACATCCTTGCCAGCAATATCCCTGAAATTTTGCCTTTTATAGCCTTCGTCATCTTTGCCCTGCCCCTTCCCATGCCTGTGCAGCTTATCCTGGCAATTGATCTGGGTACGGATATGATACCTGCCATTGCTCTTGGGGTGGAAAAAGGCGAAGGAGATATTATGAAAAGGCCTCCCAGACGCAGGGATGAAAAGTTGTTAACTCCTCAGGTGCTTTTTACGGCTTATGGAGTAAAAGGGCCTGTAGAAGCTGTTGCAGGCTTCGTCTGTTATTTTGCCGTACTCCTTGAAGGAGGCTGGAGTTTTGGCGAGCAGCTTGCAAACAACAATCCCCTTTATATGCAGTCAATAACTGCTTTTTTTTCAGCGGTGATTATATGCCAGATAGCTAATGTTTTTGCTTCCCGGACCCGGTGCCAGTCGGTCTTCTCAATGGGCTTATTCAGCAACCATCTGGTTCTGGTAGGGATTGCAAGTGAACTCCTGATTCTTGCCATTTTTATCTGGAATCCGTTTGCAAATCTGATTTTCAACACTGCTCCCCTTGACCTGAGATATCTGCTGTTTGCCGTTCCGTTTGCAATTTTTTTGCTTGGAATCGACGAGTTAAGGAAATTTCTACTGAGAAGAAATGTAAGCTGGGCAGCCAGATTCTTTAAATGGTAACTCGAACAGCGGCTATGGATGAGCTGAATAACTTATAAAATGGGTGCGATGAATTAAATAAGGATTAAACACTGGATAACGGACATTTAATCGACGGTTTAAACAGTAGTTCACATATCCTTCTACTTCTGGAAGTTCCAAGCCACTAACTTTGTTTTTTACTTCCGCAAGATTAAATTCATTTTTGATTTTTACTCCTCATTTAAACATTTTTTTCTCACATAAGCGACTTTAAAATCTTTTTCTATGAAAAAAAGGAACTATTCTCTTCATGCTCTTTGAATTAAGAGAAATTTTTTTTATCATGATAGCTTATAGAAAACTTTTATATAGATTCTAATTTAAGTTTATCTGTCACTAATATGTTATAAACTTCCCTGCATACTTCAACCCAAAACCCTAGGCTCCGAGTTTAAAGTATGAATGTCAGTAGAAAGATCCTCGTTATTATCTATGTTATTTTTGCTCTTCTTACTTCAGTTGTTATTTTTGCATCCCAGAGCATTCTCTATTCCAGTTTTTCCGATTTGCAGGAAGAAGAGGCAACTGACAACGTAGAAAAGGTTGAAAACATAATTAATTTTCAAATTCTGGATCTGGATAAGACCAACGCTGCTCTTTCTTCAAGGGAGGATATCAGGGATTTAGTGCTCGGTCAGGGCTCTCATAATTTCAGTGAAATTGTATTTACTGACATTTTTTCCATCAGTGAATGTGATTTTATTTTTCTGGTAAATAATTCAGGGTATGTCGTGTATTCCGAAGTTTCGGGTTTTAATAGCTCTATTAACGCTTCTAACCTTCCCGAAATCCGCCAGAGAATAAATGACGGCAGTTTCCTCTTTAAAGAGGCTGAAACTCCATTAAAAGGCTTAATCCTACTGGAAAACGGTCCTGCAGTTATCTCCAGCCAGCCTGTGCTTGCTACACCCGAGAATAAAGAAATCTCAGGTACAATCATTCTTGGAAAAAGCCTGGATGAGGGTTTCATCGAATCCGTCCAGGAAAGTACAGGGTACACAATTGCGCTCTACAGTTTCAACAGTGTGCCCCCTGATTTCCAGCAGGCTTTTTTTGAAAGTAAAAATCCGAATTTTATGTATACAACAGCCGGAGAAAGAGTTACAGGCTATTCTGTTCTTAAAGATATTTCCGGAAGCCCAACTATTGTAGTCCGGACTGACGCATACAGCGATATCTATGCCGAGGGCCAGAAATCCCTCCGCTACATTGTGTTTTTCCTTTTGTTTGCAGGCCTCACGATTGGGGCAGGTTGTAAGTTCCTTCTTGATAGGGAAGTAGTGTCCCGAATAGTTGCAATTGATAGCTTTGTAGAAAAGGTCGGAAAGGATGAGAATTTTTCCGAACAATTTTCTATGGACGGGGATGATGAACTCTCAAGGCTGTCAGAGGGGATAAACCAGATGCTTAACCGGCTGAGAACTACCTCTGATAATTTTAAAATCCAGGAACAGGAAAAAAAAGTAATCCTCGATTCTCTCAGTGAACTCGTAGTTTTTATGGATCCCGAATTGAAAATAATCTGGGTAAACGAAGCGGCTCTTAATCATATGGGCATGAAACTTGAGGATGTTATCGGGCGCCATTATGAAGACGTCTATATTTTATATAAAAATAATTCAGGCAAATCTCCTGCACTGAAAGTACTGGAATCCGGAAACGAAGAGTTCGGGGAAGTAGTTACACCGGACGGAAAGGTCTGGATGGTTCATGCAAGTCTTATAAAGGATAAAGACGGCAGGATTACCGGTGTCCTGAAAACAGGTCTCGACATTACCGCACATAAACGTTCGGAAGAAAAGCTGCTTCAGGCAAAACTGGAAGCTGAGGCAGCCAACCGGACCAAGAGTGAATTTCTTGCAAATATGAGCCATGAGTTACGAACACCTCTGAATTCTATTATAGGATTTTCGGATATTCTCCTTGAGAGGGTTTTTGGGGAACTCAATGAAAAGCAATTGAGATATGTAAGCAATATCTCTACCAGTGGAGGGCATTTGCTGGAACTTATAAATGATATCCTTGATCTCTCAAAAGTAGAAGCCGGGAAAATGGAACTTCACTACAGTGAGTTTTCTATTAATTCTGTTTTTGAAGAGGTTAGAGCAGTTCTTTCTCCTCTTGCCCAGTCAAAATCCCTTGAAGCAACTTTTAACGTAGAATCCGACTTTACAACGCTTGAAGCCGACAGAGGTCGCCTGATCCAGATCCTTTATAACCTTACAAGCAATGCAATCAAATTCACCCCCAACGGCGGAAAAGTCTCTGTTTATTGCAAAAAAAGTGGAAGTCGGGCGCTTATTTCAGTTATAGATTCTGGCATAGGCATTTCTGCTGAAGATCAGAGGAAACTTTTCCAGCCTTTTACTCAGATTGATGCTTCAGCAACCCGACAGTATTGTGGGACAGGACTCGGGCTGGCTCTTGTAAAGAAACTTGTAAATATGCATCAGGGAGATATCTGGGTTGAAAGCGATCCTGGTAAAGGCAGTACCTTTACATTTGCAGTTCCCCTCAGAAAACCGTTCGAACTCAGGAGAGCTGACGAAGTAGAACTCAAAGATATAACCATAGAGTTCGAAATAAACAAAGCAGCAGCACTTTCGGTAAAGGGAAATATCGAAGATTTACAGGAAGAAATAGAATTTCCTAAAGTTTATCCCTCTGAGAAGGAAGGTACGAAACAGGAGCTCGTTCTGGTAGTTGATGACGACAAGAATTCAAATGAACTTATTTCGATTGTCCTCAGAGAAGCCGGGTACAGTGTGGCATCCCTTTATACTGGAAAAGACGTTTTAAAGGTTGCAAAGACACTCAAACCCCAAATTATCACCCTTGATGTCTTCCTACCGGACACCAACGGCTGGCTGGTCTTGAGGCAGCTCAAAAATGACCCTCACACTGCCTCTATCCCGGTACTTATTATTTCCATGACCAATAATAACGAGCTTGGAATTGCCCTCGGCGCAACATATTCCTTTACAAAGCCAATAAGAAGAGCTGAGCTGGTGTCTTCCCTCAAAGAAATCACCAGCAAGTTCCGGTTCGAAAATCCAAGAGTTCTTATCGTAGATGATGATGAGAATACTGTAGAACTGTTGAACTCAATGATCGAGTCCGATGGCTTTGAGGTGATCAAAGCTTACAGTGGGAGAGAAGGGCTGCAAAAGCTATTTTCAGAACAGCAGCCCGATATCCTGATTCTTGATCTCATAATGCCGGAAATCAACGGGTTTGATATTATATCCAGCATGAGGGCAAATGTACGCACAAAAGACATTCCTCTTATCGTGTGCACCTCTGGAGAACTCACTGAGAAGAATCTCGAAGAACTGAACAGTGACCTGAAAGGGAATTTTATTTTCATCATGAAAAAGGGCACTTTCGGAAGAAAAGAGTTAATTAATAGGATAAAACAATTAGCTATGCTGAAGAGGCGTAATGATGAAAAAAATTCTGATTGTTGAAGATAATCCTCTGAACATGGAACTGATTCTGGACCTTCTGGAATTCTACGGGCATAACGTAACTGAGGCCGAGGATGGGATAAAGGCGCTTGAACGCCTTGCGGAGAAAAAATTCGATATCATTCTACTGGATATGCAGCTTCCGAAGATGGACGGCCTTGAGGTTCTCGAGCGAATTAAGAGGAATCCTGCGACTGCAGATATCCCTGTGATAGCGGTTACCGCTCATGCTATGAAAGGCAGCGAAGAGCATTTCATAGAAATGGGCTGTGTAGACTACGTTTCCAAACCCATCGATATCCACAGATTCAGGACTCTGATCGATAAATATCTCGGAGAATATTAATCTTAACTATTAATCTTAACTTCAGAAAAACGATTATAATTCCTCCAGATGTGTTGACATCTCTTTATAATACAAAAAGAGTTCTTCGCACCATTTAAGTGCGCTCTCGTCAAAACTCATAAGGCGTTGATGGTCGAACTTTCCCTTTTTGTCGAAAAGCACAAGCGAGCAGAACCGCTCTGTTACCACATCTTTGAGGGTTACGTTTTTGTCACAGATGTAAATCTCAATGTTTTTTGATTCCATAAGAGACTTCAGGTCCTCGTAGTAGTCCTTTTTCATCCTGTCAAATACCGGTTCTGTCAGGATAAGACACATTTCAGATCCTTTTTTCGCAAGTTCAGAGTAAATCTCAACGTGAAGAGGGTTGAAATATGAAAGGAACATTTTTACGTGCTTTGATTCCAGGAGGTTATTCTTAAAATCCTCTGGTAGTTCAAAAAGCCGGTTAAGGTCGGCCTCAAGCATGAAATAGTTCCCCAGTTCATCAATTCTGTTAAGGAGATTCTCGGGGATTGCAGTAAAGTCATGGCTTGTCCAGTAATCGTAATTTTCCTCGAAAACCCTCACGGTATCCAGCAGAGGCTCCATCTTTTCGACTACTATCTCTCCCATTTCAGAGAGCCTGTATGTATTTCTATCATCCTGTACTATCAGGCGCCCCTCTTTTAGTTTTTTGATCTGGGGCATAATAGAGGTTGAGTTGACGTTGAGGGCCGTTTTTATTTCGTCCCCAGTTTTAGGCCCTTCTTCTAGCAGGAGTAATACATCCTTTCTCTTTTCTGAAAGAAATGCCAGATCAATAAGCGATATTTTCATTTTGTTCCATCTCCCCGAGAAGCTTCTAAATATAGAAGAGACATTTCTCCTTTATTTCTTTTCAGAAAGCAACCTGTATTGGCAAAAGTTCTTTCTTCCTCACCATAAACTTCCTCACCAGAAAAACCCTGAAGGAACTTCTTGCAATACTACTGCGCTACTTTTCAGTTGATCCTTTATATTTTTTTCCAAAAAACATTTATTTTCCTTAAGTTAAAATACTTTTTTCGATTTTTTCTCTTTTTAGAGGATTTTTATCAAACATTTCTTTTATCAATTATTTTTCTATTAAACAGCTTTGGCATTCTTTTTTTGCCTGGTCAGGCAATTTTCTGTCCTTTTACAAATCTTTTCTTCCTGTAGCCAGTACATAACCCACATATTTTGCGGTTGATTTTTTTCGGATGAGGATTTTTTTACTTTCTCCCAGCCTTTTGAACCGGTATCGAATCTTTCTGCTTAAGAGGGAGTACTTCACCATTTTCAAGAGCGGATCGATAAGGAACTTTATAAAGCTCCAGGTTCCTCCCATCGCTTCTGCCATGTATTTTGTTTCTTGAAGGTACTGGATATGTTTGTACATTCTTACATTAACATCTTTCAGGCCTGCTCTTTCAAGTTCTTCTTTCCATTCTTCAGGTGACGACAGGGAAAACGGAAGCCCTGTTATTTCTCCAATTTTTTGTTCGGCTTGAGCGATTTCTTCGGCGGCTTTAGCAGGAATCTCTTTTTCTCTATACATTTCGTTTATCCCCACATAAGCCCCCGGCTTCAGGACCCTTGCGAATTCTTTGAAGGCTCTTTTCCTGTCTAAAAACTGGGACACAAACTCTGTTATCACGGCATCGAAAGTCCCTGCTTCAAAGGGCAGGGCGTAAGCATCCCCTACTCTGAATTTCGCTTTATCTGAAACTCCCTGTCTTTTTGCCCTTTCTTTTGCTTCCTCAATCGAAAGTTCCGCAATATCAATTCCTACAACCTCACAGCCGATTTTTCTGGCAAGGTAACAGGCAGAAAAACCGGTCCCACATCCAACCATCAGGACTTTTTTCGTAGAGTCAATCCTGCATAACTCAGCAAGTTTTTTGGTAGAGGTAAGGCCGCCTACATGATAATAGGGTACTCCCAGATAACTCATAAAATCGTAATAGCCCAGAGCTTCGGCTTCTTTAACTGAAAGTTTTGGTTCTCTGGGGGTAATATCTCTCTCGGCTTGCATATTCAATCTGCCGGTTTCTGAAATAATTTAACATTTTAAATGATGTCAGTTTTCATTTCCTTATTTGAGCGTAAAACCCATAAAATCTTTATTTCATTGTATATAAGCGTCACTTCCCTATGAAACTAAGCGTCACTTCCCTATAACAAATCAAGAATGTAGCGATGATATGGAAAATTAATCAAAAAGCGATCGTGTAAATTGAACAATTGATAAAATTACTATGGGTACAAAAAAAGTTTAAAAAAAATAAACTGTTTTCACTGTTATTTCGAAGCTTTTTTTACCAGGGCAAAAATTCCACGCAGGATTTCTTTCGGGGAAGGGGGGTTTCCAGGGATTTTTATATCCACTGGCAGGATTTTGTCAACTCCGCCAAGTACGGCATAGGAACCTTTATAGATCCCGCCGTCGCAGGCGTCATTTCCGACTGCTACCACGAACTTCGGGGAGGGCATGGCTTCATAGGTTTTCATAACGGCTTCAGCCATGTTTAAGGTGACTGCGCCTGTCACCAGCAGGACATCAGCATGTCTTGGGGAAGCCACAAAAGAGATCCCGAACCTTTCAACATCATAGTGTGGAGTTCCGAGGTTTGAAATCTCAATCTCTGTCGAGTTATCGCTGCCTGAATCCAGTTCGCGGATTGCAAGGCTGTTCCCGAAAACCTGGTTAACTTCTGCTTTCAGTTCGGAGCCTAGAGCTTCGAGTTCAGCGTCTGAAAAGTCGAATTTTTCCGTCACTTTTCGGCGGAAGACATACGTAAGTGGGTTTACCATTCGTTTCACCTCAGAGATCGGTACCTGCATATGAGAGGTTCAGGCTCTTGTTTATCAGTGGAAAGTCAGGGACAATGTTGCCGAGGACTGCGTGTTCGATTGCTCGCCAGTTGCAGAAAGATGCGGTCCGTATTTTGTAGCGGTCGATTAGCCCGCCTTTCACATAAACCCAGTGAAGGTTCTGGCCCCTTGGGGCTTCCACCATCGAAAGAGCATACCCGTCAGGAATCTTTGAAACTGCTACTCCGGAAGTTGCCGGGTAGTCCGAAGCTGAGGCTATGAGTTTTCGTATAAGGGAGACTGAATCCTGAACTTCTGCGGCCTTAACTTTAAAGCGGGAAAGGACATCTCCTGTAGCCCTTATCTTTCTTTCCGGAGACTTGTATCCATAGATCCCGTAGGGATGGTCAAGCCGGACATCATAAGAAGCCCCAGACGCTCGGGCAATGGGGCCCGTAAGGTTAAGCGGAGCAATGAGTCTCTTTTTTAGGACCCCGGTTGTTGAAAACCTGTCAATAAGGGACGAAGAAGCTCTGACAGATGCAACAGCGGATTCAAACTTCGGTGCAAACGTTTCCAAATAGTGGGAGAGCTTTGAAAGGGTCTCTCCTGAAATATCCGTTTTCACGCCTCCGATATCTACAGTGTTTCTCATAAACCGGGAGCCTGTGAGAAGCTCGTTTTGCCTGAAAATATTTTCACGCAGGATGAGGAAAGGTGTGGTCATCCGTGGGAATCCTATATCAGTAATCATGCCTGAGAGGTCGCCCATATGCGAGTAGATGCGCTCCATTTCCAGAAGAATAGCCCTCAAGTGGTTGGCTCTGGCTTTAACTTCGATTCCCGCGATCTTTTCTACGGCCATGCAGAAGGCAACAGCATTGGCAACCGTTTCGTCCCCGCTTATGGCTTCGGCAATCGGGACACAGGCAGAGGGCGTTTTTCCCTCGGCAAGTTTTTCGATTCCCCGGTGTTTGTAAAAGAGCCGAATTTCGAGGTTGAAAATGTGCTCTCCAATTACGCTGAACCTGAAATGGCCTGGCTCAATGATTCCAGCATGGACTGGCCCTACCGGAATCTGGTACACGCCTTCGCCATCCACCTGCTTGAAAGGATACGCTTCCCTGGGGTTTTCGACCGCCTGGATTTTTCCATTTTTAACAGATTTCAGGAGAGGGTGAAAGCCTTCAGGGTATGCTTCATGCAAAAAGAGCCTCCTCTTGTCAAAGGCATCCTTGAATTCTACCCCAAATCCGTCCCGGATTTCTCGTTCATACCAGCAGGCAGAAGGAAAAATCGTGGCAATGGAGGTCGTTCCGGCTCTTACATGCCGCATAAATGCAAATACGTCAGTAAAACCACTCCTCCTGAAAACATAAAAGAGAGTAAACCCAGGGCTTCCCTCAAAACCCTGGACGCAAAACAGGCTTATCAAGATAAAGCCCTTTTGGGAAAGAACAGGTACGGTCTTCAAAAACTCTTCTTCTCCGAGAGGAATGTATAATTCATTACTCTTTCCCTTCCTGATTAGTGGCTGTTTGCCTGAAACATCATTTAATAAATTCGTAATGTACTGGGTCGCCGGAATTGCAGGATTCATTGGAAGCTGGCAATCATCTATTAATTTCGGATCTGCCATGACCAGGGGACCCGGTGTGTTTTGATTTGAATTCATCTTCTCTTTGCCTCCTACTCAAATGTATCCAAGCTCATACACGACTTCGTTCAACAGGTTTTCCAGAGATTCCGGAAAGAAAACTCCGAGTGACAGGGTAATGAAAATTATTGCAAGGATCGGAAATTTCATCCCATTCCTGACTATATACGGAACAAGTGGAGTTTCCGGCTCCCCAGTTCCAGCGTCTTTCGAACTCCGGCTAAAGGCCTCGATTAAAAACCTTGCAAATGCCGCTGATGCGATGACCAGCAGGAGTAGAATTGCAAAGACAAGCGGTTTCGAAAATCTGAAAGCTTCTAACAGGATGAAGAGTTTGGCCGAAAAGATCGGGAAAGGAGGCATGCCGATGATTGCAAAGCTCCCAATGATAAATCCCCAGCCTGCAATGGGCTGGAGCGAAAGGACGTCTCTCATGTCCTGGATCATGTTACTTTCGTATTGCCGGTGCAGGATGCCTGCCGAAAAGAAGAGCGAGGCTTTGGTCAGCGAGTGAGCCAGGACATAAAAAAGCGTCCAGAAGAGAGAAAGAGGTGTTCCAACCCCTATCCCGATGAGGAGAATGCCCATATGTTCCATACTTGAAAAGGCAATCAGCATCTTCTGGTTTCTCTGCAAAAGCATATTCAGGACCGCAACTGCTACCGTAAGCAGTCCAAAGCACATCAGGAACTGGGATACCAGATGTTCAGCTTGCGTTTGCCGGACAACTGCGTACATCCGGAGAATTCCATACATGCCTACGTTTAACAGGACTCCTGATAAGATGGCGCTTACTGCTGAAGGGGCTTTTGAGTGGGCATCCGGAAGCCAGGTATGGAAGGGGAAAATCCCGGATTTTGCTGCAAAGCCGATAAACAAAAATACAAAACTTGCAGTCAGCATTTTGGGGGACAGAAGGGCTGCATTTTCCATCAACATGGTCCAGTTCAGGGTCCCGCTGCCCAGAACTTCTCCAGAGAGTGTATACAGAAAGATCAGCCCTATAAATGAAAAAAGCATGGCTCCGGAAGCTATAAAGATGTATTTAAGGGCAGCGTCAATATTTTCTTTGGCAGACAGGATTGCTACAAGTGCGGCTGAAAAGACCGTCGTCAGCTCGGCAAAGATCCAGAATAGAGCAAGGTTATCGGAAAAGAAAGCCAGGGTCGTTGTAGTAAGTAGGAGGCTAAAAGCCATATAAAATATTTTCAGGTTATTCCTGTGCATTTCCTGGGCCTGCATCAGGCTTTCTACATAACCGTTTGCATAGACAGAAGCCAGGAAGAACAGCAAAGCTGCAATCAGAACTTCGTAGATGCTGAGATGGTCCACATAAAAGTACCTGCTTCCGGTCTCAAAAGTCGGGACTGCGGTAGTTAGCAGTACATAAAGGCCGATTGCGAGAAACACAAGTGTATGTATCACGGAAAAAGCATTCATTGCCTTGTGAGACTTTGAAATCAGAATAAGGGCAAGGGCTATAGCTCCCACTGCCAGATAACCGAATATGAGCATTAATATTTCCTCCCTGACCAGATATTGAGTCTCTTGAAACGCTGGTGGTATTCCTCAATCGTGGAATCGATACCTATAGCCAGGATGGTTGTTAAGAGTACGAGAATCATAAGGTCTATCACAATCAGGATTTCTATAATGAAGGGGAGATCCGCAACAAAGATTCCGAAGAGCAACACCCCGTTTTCCATGGTCAGGTACCCTATAACTTTTGTAATCACTTTTGTCCGGCTAAATATCACAAGCATTCCCATTAGAGTCAGGGATAAGCCTATAACCGCCCCCATGAAAAACAACTTTCCCAGGACAAACTCATTGAAAAAGCCGGAGAGGAAGATATAGGAAAGCAGGATCAGGCCCATGCTTACAAGGAGGGAAGCTGTCGGTTCCAGATAGTCAAACTTCATATCCCGGCTGATTTTGATTTTTTCCCCGATCAAGTTTATAAAGAGGGGAATTATCAGCACCTTGCTCACAAGCGTCAGGGCTGCTATCGCAAGCAGCGTTTGGCTGCCCTGGATCAGGTAAAGAGACACGGCGATCAAGACCAGCAGCAGGGACTGAACAGTATATACGGTCAGCAGTGAAGCAATATTCCTCGTGGAGAGAGTAAAGGCTGCAGTGATCAGCACAAAGACAAAGAGGATCCGTACTATGTCTTCGAGGAATGCTGGGTCTGTCAGGAAGGAGGATATCATGTAAACACCTCCATAAGGATGGTAAGTGCGGAAAAGAAAAAGGCCATCATATAGAATCCGGGCAGCCTGAAAAGCCGCATTTTTGCAATGGAGGACTCAAACAGTCCTATTAATCCTGCAAGCAGACTGGCTTTTACAAGGAAGTAGAGGCATGAGACCACAAGCCCCGTGAAGGTAAACTCGGTTGCAAGTCCCCAGGGAGCCAGAATGTTTATCAGGACTGCCATCAGGATTGTCTGTTTAATCGCATGGGTAAGCTCTATTAAAGCCAGGTTTTTCCCGGACTGTTCCAGGATCATGGCTTCGTTGATCATAGTAAGCTCAAGATGTGTTGCCGGGTTATCCACAGGGATCCTTCCGGTTTCCACTATGATGATAATAAAGAGGGAAATGGAAATAAGGGTCAGAGTCGGGCTTTCCGGGATTGTGGACCCGGCAGTTATTGCAAACATTTCGTGAAAATTTACGGTTTTTAATACATATGCAAGCGCAGCAAAGGCTATGATCATTGTAGGTTCAATCACAGCCGAGAGGCTCATTAAGCGGGAACTGCCCATGCCCCCGAAAGTGCTTCCCGCATCAAGTCCGCACAGTGCCGTAAAAAAACGCTCTATTGCAAGCAGGTAAAGGAAAACTATTACGTTTCCGACTCCTCCGGATGCTTCCGGGATAAAGACGATCGGGACAAAGAGTGTGGCCAGGAGAATGACTGCCAGGTTGAGGTAGGGAGTGATTCTCATAATCCAGGAGGAATTAGGGGAGTACACAACCTCCTTTTGCATGAGCTTGCGCAAATCAAAATAGCTCTGCAGGAACCGTGGGCCTTTTCTTCCCTGTGAATATGCCTTGACCTTTTTGATCAGGCTCATAAAGAACGGTGAGATCAGCAGGACGAAGCCCGTATTTAGAAGGGCAAATAAGAGAAATGAAGCATTCATGCGAAATACCTCGTAAATGTCATCAGTGTGAGTACCGCAATGAAAACATAGAGTACATAGGTGTCCAGCTTCCCATTCTGCATTTTGGAGACCTGGGAAGAGACCCAGCTGACTGCACAGGCCGCAGGGAGATAAAGATGCTCTTCAAAGAACTTAATTAGGTGGATCCTGGCAGTCCCGCTCTTAAAGATGCTTTCCTTTGTATCCGCATATACCCTGGTACTGGAGATCTCAGTCCTGTAGATCTTTTTGAAGATGACCACAAGAGGCTCCGAAAAGCCTGCCGAGGTGTATTCCATTGTGGGGTGCTGGGCCAGGATTCCGCAACCCCAGGTTTCTTTACTTATCCTTGGGCTTTTTGAAGTGCCGGAATTACTAACTGCAAGCCACACCAGCCCGCAGGTTCCAACGAGAATCAGCCCGAGAGGCAACATGTCCGGAATCCCAAGGTCAAAGCCGAACAGGGCCAGAATCCTGGATGAAAACAGCCCTGAAAGGATGCAGAGAGCCGCAGGTACAGCTGCTCCGAGTAGCATGAGTTTTGAGACTTCGGTGGCTTCCTTTGCGCACTTCGTCCGCGGAAGGGCAAGGAAGGTAATTCCAAAAAGCTTTACAAAGAGGGCTGCTGCAAGCGCACTGGTGAGGGCAAAGACCGAGAGGGTAATAATAAGTAGCACCTTTAGAAGAGGGTCGGGAAGAGCTGAAGAATAGAAATAAGCCTGAAAAAGAATCAGCTCACTTACAAAGCCGTTTGTCGGAGGCAGGGCTGCAATCGAAACCGAGCCTATCAGGAAGAGAGCGGCGGTATGAGGCATACGTTTTACAAGGCCTCCGAAGGCTTCGATGTTCCGTGTGCCAGTAGCATGGACCACCGAGCCTGAACAGAGAAAGAGCAGGCTTTTGAAAAGGGCGTGGTTAAAAGCGTGGAAACAGGCCCCTACAAGGCTCAACATAGAAAGGGCTTCCAGTCCCTCGACTTTGAATATTAAATACAGGCCAATCCCTATTAAAATGATACCGATATTTTCAATGCTACTGTAGGCAAGCAGCCTTTTTATATCGCTTTCCTTGAGTGCGTAAATTACCCCTAACACGGCCGAGAGACTGCCTCCTATAAGAACGAGCATCCCCCACCAGAGTTCGGGGGTGGAAACAGAGAGTAAAAAACGCAGGAAGCCGTAGATTGCAACCTTCAGCATGACTCCTGACATCAGAGCCGAAATGCTTGAAGGGGCTGCAGGATGAGCGTAGGGCAGCCATTTGTGGAAGGGGACAATTCCCGCTTTGATTCCGAAACCTATAAAAAGGCAGAGGAAAGGCAAAGTCAGGACGTTTGCCGGGTAGTCAAGTTGTCCGAATTCGGCAGAGCCGGTCAGCCTGAACAGACTTATAAAACCCAGGAAAAGAAAGGCTGTACTCAGACTTGTCATTACAAAATAAAAGAAACCTGCTTTTTTGTTCTCTTCCGAGGAATAATCATGGAGCACGAGCAATAGGGAAGACAGAGACATTATTTCCCAGAAAACCAGGAAGCCTACCATATTTCCTGCAAGTACGACCATCAGCATGGCAAGGACAAAGAGATTTGTAAGGGCTGTCTGCAGGTCTTTTCTGGCTTCACTTTTAGCATGTTCCACATATTCAATGGAATATATTGAAACGCCTGGCACAACTGCCCCGATCAGCAGAATAAAGACTGCCGAGAGACGGTCTGCGGCCAGGGTGAAGTCCAGTCCGGGAAGAAATCGGAAGGCTGGAAAAGCAGGCTCGTTTCCTGTGTAGAGGAGTGTGCCTGCAAATACCAGGAGCAGGATTGAAGAAATCAAAGAGAGGCCGAAGGAAGCCTTTCTTGCGTTTTTATTGCGATACAGGAAAGGCAGGGCAGTTCCGGATATAAGGGCTATAACAGCGCCGTAAACGAAGGCTTCGAGCAAATTCATTCACTCCTATTTTCGATCAAACCTTTTTTCAAAAGGTTTGCGCTGTAAACGAAGGCTTCGAGCAAAAACATTCACTCCTTAAGCCGGGGTCTGGCGGTTAAATCAAAATCTGAAAATTGTGTTTCAGTCGGAGCAGAGATCACAGGCTCTCCGGCTCCTATCCCGCTTAAAGCGAGATTTTTGAAACTGTCCTTTCTATAAGTAATAATTGGAATAATTCTGTAGTTCGTATTTACATTCCACCGTAAACTTCTATTTCGAGGATTCTTTTTTCCCGGAAACTTTTTGCCTAATACTTTCTAACATTATATATGTTTACATTATAAACTTTTTTGTACAAATTTATAATAATTATTCATTATGCCTATCATCTAAAAATAGAAAACAGTCACGGGTTTCAGAAATTAAATAAATAAGTTTTTCCTTTTTCAAGAGGAAAAATTTGTATTTTAACTGCGTTACTGTAAATATATATTCTATTGGACTATAATGATCTTATATAAACATAACCTTAGCTTTCGATATAATTTAGTTCCAGTTCAGGACTCCATTCTAAAATTAACCTTTAACCAAATAAATCATAAATCGTAACTATTCGGCCTACCAAAAATCAGTTGATTGATATTGATTTTGACATCACAGATAAGTGTGATTACTGACCAATGAAAAAATAAAAAACGCAGCCAATAGCCAATAATTAACGGAAACTAATTCAGCGAAATTTGCCTATCGGATCTTATGAAATATTGCTATTGAGGTTGTTTTTCCCGGGCTGAATAGTTACCATAAATCTCTGGTAAATCCCTGGGCCTGTTCAGCAGTAAAACTCAGCTACTTTCAATATGCCAGTCTAAAAAGAAGAACAACTTTCGACACTTGAGCGCATAGATTACTACAACTACTCAGGCAACAAGAAGCTCCGCCCGGAATGCTGTCACACAGCTTTATTTCTAATTTCTGGCTCTCTTTTTACTTTTTCAAAACCCGGTATACCAGATGCACATATTTCTTTTCCACAATTTCGTCTCTTAAAAGTTCAAGCCGAATCCCGCTTTTTTCTAAGTTTCTGAAAAGATTTGTCCCATTTTTCCCTGCAATCTCAGGGGTAAGGATCAGGCTGATCTCTTCAATAAGCCCCTGTTCGAGTAAAATGCTATTCAGCACTCCCCCGCTGTCCGAAACTACAAGTTCGAAACCGTACTTTTCGTTTGCAATTTCCAGTGCATGCCTGATGTTTACACGGTCTGCTCCGGTCCGGATGAATTCATAATTTCTTTCTTTGAGGTAATTGATGTAAGGTTCCGGGGTCTTTTCCGAGACCAGGACAATTACATCCTTGCTGTATTCGGAACGCCTGAATACATGCATCAACCCTTCAAGAATTCCCCTTGAGTCAGCAATCAGCCAGTATGCCCTGGGGTCATCGGATTGGATTTCAGGCTTCCGGAAATCCGATTCCTCTTCAGGCGGGATTTTTTCGCAGAAGAACTGGGTTCCGGTTTTTGCGGTGTTCGAACCGACTATCATGGCATCGGGCAGATAGCTGCTAAGGATTTTGTAGTGAATTTCAAGATTTGCTTCGAAGCCTGTAGTCGAGCCGTCTAGACTTATACTGTTGTGAATAATCAATTTTGGTAGCATATTATCCCCTGAATTTCCTTATTTCCCCTATGAGTTTTCATTAACTCATTTAATGCTGAATAGTTTCTCATTTTCAATAAAATATTAAATGAATTTTTGCTTCAATCAAATATCGAATAAACTTATTCTATATTGGAATGTATTTAATCTGGATGCATACTGTGGAATTTGAAAGCGTATCGAAGTCTTTCGCAGAAAAGGATATTATCGGAGATATTTCGTTTTCAGTGAGGCAGGGTGAGATCTTCGGGCTCCTCGGGCCAAACGGGGCAGGAAAGACCACGCTTATCAGGCTTCTTCTTGATATTATCAGGCCGGATGTCGGGGAAATACGCGTTTTTGGAGCTCTTCTTAGCTCGCCTGCAAAAGACCGGATAGGATATCTCCCTGAGGAAAGGGGATTATACAGGAAAATAAAGCTTCTGGATATGCTGGTCTATCTGGCACAGCTTAAAGGAATGCCTGAAAAACAGGCTCAATTAAACGCCGAATCCCTTCTTAAATCTGTGGAGTTATATGAACATAGAAGTAAAAAAGTGGAAGAACTCTCCAAAGGAATGCAGCAGCAGATTCAGTTCCTTTCTGCTATTATCCATGACCCTGAACTTGTGATTCTTGACGAACCCTTTTCTGGCCTTGACCCTCTAAGTACAAAAACAGTTAAGGCCAGAATTCTGGAACTCAGAAACTCAGGAAAGACAGTAGTCCTCTCCACGCACATGATGGAACAGGCCCAGACACTCTGCGACAGGATTCTTATGCTGAATAAAGGCAGGAGAGTACTTTACGGCACTGTGGATGAGATCCGGAGAGAGCATGGGAAAAACTCTCTTATTGTGGAATTCGTAGAAAAAGAGGGTTTGAATGCAATTCGGGAGATTTCCGGCATAAGAAAAATAACAGAATATGAAAAATCCGTTGAAATCTTTCCTGAGGAAGGCGTAAGCACACAGATTCTTCTTGAGGAGCTTGTCCGGAGGGCAAATATTCTGCGTTTTGAGCAGGCACTTCCCTCTCTGAACGAAATTTTTATTGAAACTGTGGAGAGTGCCGCAAATGAGTAGTTTTTCCGGAAAAATCTTTATTATTGCCAGGCACGAGTTCCTGAAAACCATAAAGCGTAAAGAATTCCTTCTTATGACCTTCATTTTCCCTCTTTTCCTTACGGCGATTACTATTTTTCCGACAATACTTGCAGGCATGATCCCTGCCGAAGACCAGAATATAGGCTATGTTGATATGACTGGCTCCTTCGGATTTCCAGAGTCTATCAGAAGTGAAGGCCTTTCTGCAGGATCTTTTGCGGCAGAAACTTCAATCATATCTTTTATAATGTACGGGGGGGCCTCTGACGCAAGGCAGGCCTTACAGGCGGGACAGATTTCTTCTTATCTCGTAATTCCTGAAGACTTTCTTGAAGCCGGAACAATAGAACTCTATACCTTTGAAAAAGGGTCACCTGTTCCAAGAATTGAACTGTCTGCCGAACTCTCGGATATTGTCATCACTTCCCTCCTTAAAGACAGAGTGGATGAGTCGGTTCTCAACAGGGTCAAAGATCCGGTTAATATAAAACTTTATAATATAGGAGAGAGCGGAGAACTCTCTGAGCAGGGCATTGCCGAAATCCTTGCCAACCTTGGCCTTCCCATTCTCACAGCTTTTCTTCTTTTCTTCAGTATTTTCTCGGCTTCGGGTTATCTCCTTCGCGGTGTTGCCGAAGAGAAAGAGAACAGGATAATAGAGGTTTTACTTTCTTCCGTAACCCCTTCCGAACTTCTTACAGGCAAGATCCTGGGACTTGGCGCAGTCGGCCTTCTGCAGATTGTTTTCTGGCTCGCGGTAATAACTGTCGGGAGCGGGTACGCCCTTCCCATTAAAATTGAGCCCATGCTCCTTTTCCTTGCTCTTATTTATTTCCTGCTTGGCTTCCTCTTCTTTGCCAGCATGATGGCAGGAATAGGGGCAGTGACCAGCTCCCTTCAGGAAAGCCAGCAGGTTGCAGGAATTTTCACGTTTGCAGCCGTATCTCCCCTTATATTCATGCAACTGATCCTGACAAACCCCGACAGCTCGCTTTCAGTTTTTCTTTCCCTCTTCCCTCTCACTTCTCCCGTAGCCATGCTTGCCAGGATGGGGGCAACAGCAGTGCCTGCATACCAGGTTCTTGCCAGCATCTTCATTCTGTTTGTTTCGGTTCATGGAGTGATCTTGCTTTCCAGCCGGCTTTTCAGGGCTTACCTGCTGATGTACGGGAAAAGACCCGGATTAACGGAAATCCTGAAGAGTATTAAAGCAGGATCCAGGTAGAGAAAATAAAAGATGACATTTTTGATTGGCATGTAAGACTTTTAATTTGATTAAAAAGATTTTGAAGTACCTGGCCTGCACCCCGGAGCCGATTAATAAAGCTGCTTCCGATGGGATGACTTATTGAATATCAGAGTAATAAAAGCTCTCACTGTAGGTAGACAAAGGCATTCTATTGTTTTTTATGGGGACTGATTAAATAAACCGCAGTTCTATCGTTTGTATTTTATATTATAACTTACATAATATCAATTGGTTCATGAGGGAGTAATCTGTAAAATGAAGCAAATTCAGGACAGCTTGAAAACTGATCCCGTAATATACTTCATTGGCACAGGCCAAACCTTGTGAACCACCTGACCCACTTTTTTACTCAATGCTCAAGCCCATAGCTACTGTTTTCTCATCTTTTACTGTTTTCCTCATCTTTTGCTGCTTTTCTCAGCTTTTCGTTCCTGTTGTGAATCCAGTTTTATTGCTTCTGGTTTCCCAGCGATTTGTGAAAGATAACTTCACGAAAAGATAACTAAAACCTTTGAGTATGCCTTTTTACCAAGCTAGGGAAGTGCTATACGAGAATTCAAATCTATCTACAGCTTCCCGGGGAAGCCCCATATTCTCAAACATTTCTCTAAAGACTGCCCGATATTCCTCTTCAGGTATCTTTTCGCCGCTGCTCCCTCCAGGCATAATTATTTCCAGTTTTACGTCTCCTGAAGCTCTGAGTTCAAGCTTGTATTCATTGCCATTGTCGAAAGTTTCAACCTCTGCGGTGGGTATGAAGTACTTTATTTATTCCAGTTTACTCTCGTTTCTAAAAAAATCTCCTCTGCATTTGAGCCCGGAGTAAAAACTTCAGTGATATCTGGCTCGGAGCTAGTGCTGTTTTTCTGAAGATAGCTGTAAACTGAAGGAAAATCCAGGGGTTCGTTTACTTGAAGCCTCACGTCCCAGGTCTGGTTTTGTGAGGCTGCTTTCAGTTCGAAAACAGTTCAAGACAGGTCCGCCTGGATGCAAATTGGGGCAATATGGTTTGCCGCCTGGAGGGCGATGCTTTCAAGGAAGTTGCGGATATTCCAGGGAATCTTATCCAGAGTATGGGAGGCAAAGTTCAGGCTGCCTACAATCTCTCCCCTGTATTTCAGAGGGATTATAGCAACAGCCCTGATTCCTTCTTTCCTTATTGCGTCAGCCATTTTTTCGGAGTAGAAATCCAGTGAGTATATGGGTTTTTCGATCCAGATTTGTCTTGCCTCCCGGGAATCTGCTTTATATCTGGAAACCTTTTCTTTAAACGCGGGAGAAAGTCCTCGATATGAAACCAGATTAATCTGGTCCAGGAGTTCGTCCTTGAGATATATACCTCCGGCATCGAGTCCGTTTATCTGCAGGCAGGCATCAAGGATCCGGTTGAATATTGTCTGGAGATTCCAGGTAGTGCTCAGGTCCATTCCGAGTTCCCGCTGGATTTCAAGCATTTTCTGGGCTTCTTTTCTTTCGGTAATATCAACGACAATGCCCTGAATATGGGTTGCTTTGCCTTGAATATCCCTCTGGATAAAGGTTTTCTCGTCCACCCAGAGCATTTTTCCGTCCCCTGTGAAAATTCTGTATTCTACGTCAAAAGAGTCCTGTTTCTCTGCGATGTTACGTTTCAGGGTTTCAACAACTGAGCCGATATCATCCCTATGAATGATGTTCTCGTAAGGGACTTTCCCTGAAGTGAAATCTTCTACCGTATACCCGAACTGAGTTACGTTTTCTGAAACGTACTCAGCAGGCAGGTTTTCTTTGTTTTCCCATAAAAAAGCCACTGCCTGGCTGTTGTTTATTATGGTTCTCAGCAACTTCTGCGTTTCAAAAGACTTTCTGAGGATCTCTTCGTTCTCCTTCTGCCCGGTTATGTCCAGCACAAGTCCCTGTAAGTGGGTCACTTCCCCTTCCGGACTCCGCTGAATAAAGGCCCTTTCGTTAACCCAGCGCAGGTCGCCGGCTTTTGTAAAGATTCTGTATTCTATATCGAAGTCAACTCCGCCTTTCCGGATGCGCTGTTCGATTGAATCCTCAATTCTCTTCAGGTCATCAGGATAGATGATTTCCCCATACAGAACCCTCCCAGAAATAAAGTCCTCCACTGTGTACCCCAACTGGACCACGTTTTCAGAAACAAATTCTGACGGCCATTTTTCTTCATTTCTCCACAGAAAAACCACTGCCGGACTGTTGTTTATCACGGTCCTGATTATTTCCTGCATCTTAAGGACAGATAGCAAATCCACAATTCCGAGTGCCGCAATAACCTTCCCGTCCTCCGAGAAGATTGGAGAAACAGCCACGTTCCTTCCCAGGTACGTGCCTTCCTTTGGAACTCCACGTACAGTCTTGCCGGTCCTGAGCACCTCTTCGAGTACAGGTCCGGTATAGTCCCTGTCAAGGATTTTCCCATTTTCCAGGCGAAGCCCCTTTCTCTTAAGGCTGCGAATGGTGGTCGGAAGCCCCACAAGGGAATGTACTGCCATTGCTATTGACTCAAGTTCCTCAGGTCCTGCATCTTCAGATATAAAAGAAGAAATCCTCTCGCCCCCGGAAATATCCTGAAAATTCTTAAACTAAAATGAGGGAACATTTCAACAAGAAAAAAATTAAGAAATGAACCCTTTGCCCTGCCTTATTTTTACCTTATTTTAATACCTTTTTTAATGAATATATAATTACTCTTAATTTATATAATTAAAATTTCCTCGAATTTTCAGATTTCAAGTCCCCTGAAGACGGCTCTCCACTGGTTTTCATTCCTGCTGTGAATCCGGGTTATTCCCTCGAGCCCGACAGGTTTTTTCTTATCTTCGTGCGTGTTCTGAGTAGTTACGGATAATTTTGATATATGGGAAAAGACCAGTTAACATTATTATTTCTCGTGCAATGGTTCGCAGCTAGATCAATGACGATAGCTTGGGCCTATTTTCGCAGGAATTCAAGAATTCCTATTATATCTCTTACTATTTTGGAAAAAATGGAAAGAATGTGTTCAAGGTCATGAGAATCCTGGTTATCATGGGAAGTCCTCGAAAAGGTAATACTTATCGAGCGGCGAAGAAAATAGAAGAGTTCATGCAGTCTAAGGGTAATGTTGAATTCGAATACCTGATGCTCAAAGATGCGAATTTATTGCAGTGTCGTGGCTGCTTTGTCTGTTTTGTAAAAGGGGAGGATCATTGTCCATGTAAAGACGATGCCCCTGTTATCGAGCAGAAAATGCATGCTGCCGATGGGGTGATCTTTGCTACACCTGTTTATGGTATGAATGTTTCTGCACTTATGAAAACGTTCATTGACCGGTTCTCTTATATCTTTCACCGTCCCCGTTTTTTCGATAAAAAAGCCCTTCTCCTCTCTACCACAGGCGCGCTGGGTCTTGAGAAAGTTTTCGATTACCTCAAATTAGTGGCTGGTGTATGGGGTTTTGAAGTATCTTCCCGCGTTGGCATCGTAACTCCTCCAATGCAAATTTCCAGGAAGAAAGAGCAGGAGAATGACCGGAAACTTGAGAAAGCTGCATTTGTATTTTACAATGCCCTCCAGAAAGAACGCCTCCCGCCAGGGCTTCGGGATGTATTAATTTTTCATGGCCAGAAGGCAAGTTTTGGCGAACTTGGCGAGAGCTCCCCTGCTGATTACGCATACTGGAAAGAAAAGGGCTGGCTCAGTCCCGGAGCAAAATATTATGTGGATGTACCGGTAAATCCTGTTTACAATGCTATTGGCTGGATCTCTGAACAGATACTGAAAAGAAAAATGCGAAAAGATCTGGTCGAAGTAAAAAAATAAATTCCTTTTTTAAACCAATAGGCAATTTCAACTGGATTATGTAAAAATTAGATTATAGTCCTGAGCGGTTTCTTCCTCGGGCACGGCTGGAACGGCTGTGACTGCTATTGATTGGTGATTGAACGATTAGTTCAGGCTGTAATTGGGATGTTGACGATTTAGGTCCCTGGCAGGGCTTACGCACCTGAGGAGCAACACAGAACACGAGCAGATCTGTCATATATTATGATTTGGATCACTTGAAGTCTCGAACTACTGGTTTTTCAGTCCAACTGTGTAGTCCTATGGAATTGAGATAAATAACCTGCTTAATGAAAAAGAGTCAGGGCTTCTTAAATACAACACATTACTAATATATATTTTCCGATTTATCCAGTTTTATACTATTCAAGTCGATATGAACTTTGAGCTCATTGCAATTTTGGGTAAGCAAGTGGTATTTTTGTGGAGTTATGTAAAAAGTGAGAATTGATTGTGATAAATCTCATTACTGAGCTATATCTGCGGGAAAATGACAAGATTATTTCAGACCTCAATATTTATTAGTTTCTTATTTATAATTCTGTTGATATTATATTCGATGAATGATGATATCAAAGTGTATCAAAGTGATACCAAAGTGATACAGTTTGAAATCGCTTTCATAGGCACATAATGCATCGGGCATAAAGTGAAAACAGAATGTACCAATAACATTCTCTTCAAGAAATAAATCTGGACGACTAATTGATGACTAATTGGTGAAATAATATTTACTCAATGTATCTGCCTGTTACTCAATGCATCTGCCTGCGAAAAGTGATTATCAAACAATAGCTTTGAATTGTATCAATTTGAACAAAAGTTGGGAGTGTAGATATATATGGTTAAACTGAAAAAGACACTGGCTATTTTACTAGCTGTCATGTTTGTAATGTCATTGACAGTTGCGGCAGTAGACGCCCGCCCACATGGTGGCGGCGGCTGGAAACACGGCGGCGGCGGCGGTGGAACACGGCGGCGGCGGCTGGGGTCACGGTGGCGGCTGGGGCGGCCACTGGGGCGGCAACTGGGGCTGGGGCGGCAACTGGGGCGGCTGGCGCAGCTGCGGCTGTGATTGCTGGGACCACCGTTGTGGCTGTTGTGGCACATGGTGGTGATTTTTGAGAGGTAGGGTGTCTTCATCCTACTTTCTTACTTTTCCATTTATTTATTTCATAATACATATCTACGAGTCTTTTTTATTTTTCTGGTTCTTCTTCAATTTCGAAAAAATCATGAAATTTCATCATAATTTGGAGTGAACCAATCTACTCATTTTGGAAAAGTTGATTCAATCATGCAAGAACTTATACAATTTTTTACTAGGCACCCTATTTTTTGTGGAAATTTCCATTAGCTACCGCTATAGGAATTTCAGTTTAGATTGAAGGTTTACTTTTTTCCTTTTACCTTTATCCATATTGGAATCTTACCCTCATTAAGGGTGAGAATCATCTCCATTTTCCAGTGTGGAAACACCGTTTGTTAAATAAGTAAACAAATTGTAACAAAAATTAGTTAGACCACTATCAGTTTTGAATGATCTTGCTTTGTCTACAACATCACTTATCAAAGAAAATATCTGTTCCATTGTATTTTATCTGTCTCAGGTGTAAACCCTTTTTTCAAAAAGCTTACATTTTTCGTGAAAATCTCTTTTGCATAAGAAATCGCTTTATGAGACGCTTTTGAAAGTTCCAGATTAGAATCCAATTCTCGTATCTTTTGAAAACATACAACAGCACTGATGACCGTATCAGAGCGTATTAATTGACATCTCATTGTACACAAGCTCATCATTATCTGGAATATTTGTGATAGAGTTGAATTCATCACTATACCTCTTGCTAACGTTTTTTAATTGGTGAAATACACAAAAGGAATAAGCCACTTCAGGGAAGACACTCTTTACAGCTCCAATGATTGCTTTATCTTCGTCAGAAACGATCTTTTGTATCCTGCCTTCAGGAAATAGGTTTTTGATTCGTAGGGCTTACGCACCTGAGGGGTAACATAGTACACGAGCAGATCTGTCATATATATTTTGATTTATATTATGATTTGAATCACTTGAAGTCTCAAGCTACTGGTTTTTCAGTCCAACTGCGTAAGTCCTATGGAATTGAGATAAATCACCTGCTTAATGAAAAAGAGTCAAGGCTTCGTAAAACCTACACATTATTAATAAATATTTTCCGATTTACCCAGTTTTATACTATTTAAGTCGATATGAACTTTGAGCTTTGCAATTTTGGGTACGCAAGTGGTATTTTTGTGGAGTTATGTAAAAAGTGAGAATTGATTGTGATAAATCTCATTACTGAGCTCTATCTGCGGGAAAATGACAGGATTATTTCAGACTTTGATATTTATTGGTTTCTTATTTATAATTCTGTTTATATTATATTCCATAAATGATGATTCTATAGTGGTACAATTTGAAATCGCTTTCACAGGCATATACATCGGACATAGAGTGGAGATAGAATGTACCAATAGCATTCTCTTGAAATAATGTTCCCTTCAAGAAATTCTTCAATAAGTAAATATGGATGACTAATTGGTGAAATTATATCTACTCAATGCATCTGCCTGTGAACTGCGAAAAGTGATTATAAAACAATAGTTTTGAATTGTATCAATTTGAACAAAAATAGGGAGTGTAGATATATGGGTAGACTGAAAAAGACACTGGCTATTTTGCTAGTTGTTTTGTTTGTAATGTCATTGACAGTTACGGCAGTAGACGCACGCGGCGGACATGGAGGCGGTGGCGGCTGGGGCGGCGGCGGCTGGCGGCGGCACGGCGGACACGGTGGCGGCTGGGGCGGCAACTGGGGCGGCTGGGGCGGCAACTGGGGCGGCTGGGGCGGCAACTGGGGCTGGGGCGGCTGGGGCGGCTGTGGCAGTGGTTGCTGGGACCGCAGTTGTGGCTGTAACTTGGGCTGTAACTGGTGTTGATTGTTGAGAGGTAGGATGTCTTCATCCTACTTTCTCACTTCCCTATTTTATTCCTTTCATAAAACAGATTTCTTCATCCTAATTTCTCGCTTTCCTACTTTATTCCTTTCATAAAACAGATTACATGATTATTCAGATTTTAATATTTATTGGCGGTCCATTAATAATAAGTTGCTATTTTTTCCCTAGTATATTCCCCTACTTGCTTTCCGAGTCTCATTCTTTCACATTATATGTTTCAATTTCTCGTAAGCAAATAAGCTTAGAAAACAGGTGCAGGTGAATAACCTACACTCAAAAAATAAAATCTCAGCCAGCTAATGGGTCACAATCATATTTATTGGTTCTGATGTATAATTCAGTATATATTATTTCCTTATCTATAATTCGGTATATATTATATTCTTTGAATTATTATCTTATATTGATACAATTTGAAATCGCTTTCATAGGCATATACATCGGACATAAGTGAAGATAGAAGGTATCAATAACATTTTCTTCAAGGAATTCTTCAAAAAATAAATCTGAATGACTAATTGGTGAAATAATCTTTACTCAATGTATCTGCCTGTGAAAAGTGATTATAAAACACTTTGAATTGTATCAATTTGAACAAAAGTTAGGAGTGTAGACAAATGGGGAAACTTAGAAAGACACTGGCTATTTTACTAGTTGTCTGTTTTGTAGTATCTGTGACAGCTGCGGCAGTAAGCGCCGCTCCTGGCGGTGGCCGTGGCGGTGGCCGTGGCGGTGGCGGTGGACATCAGATGGGACACGGTGGCGGTGGATCACACGGTGGATACGGTGGCGGTGGATCACACCAAGGTGGATACGGTGGAGGAGACACCGCGGTGGATACGGTGGAGGATTTAAAGGACACCGTGGTGGATACGGTGGAGGACACCGTGGTGGCTATGGCGGCTGGGGCGGCTACTGGGGCGGCTATGGCGGCTGGGGCCTGGGCAACTGGGGCGGCTATGGCGGCTGTGGCTGTGGCTTGAACGATTGGGGCTGCTGGGACAGATGTGACTGGTGGTAATTGTTGAGAGGTAGGATGTCTTCATCCTACTTTCTCACTTTCCTACTTTATTCCTTTCATAACACAGATTTCTTCATCCTACTTTCTCGCTTTCCTACTAATTTCCTACTTTTTCCTACTTATTTCTTTCATAAAATCGATCTATAGGCCGTAGCTGAACCCGGTGTGGTCTTTACTTCTGATTTCTCTCTTCCGGTCCTCCTTTACGATGGCTGTGACAGCGTTTGAATTTTCGACCGCTACCTCAGGGGCAGGGGTTATTGCGTCCGGTCCTGGAGAAAAAAACTGTGAAATCTCTTTTTCGAAAGTGGTCTCAACCCCTTCCCTAAAAGTAATAGAATTTACAGGTATAGAGTTCATCCCAAAACTTGAAATTTGCTTCTTGGGCCTTGTATTTCGAATAATCAATCAAGCTCAAGATCATGAAAAAAATTCTGAAAATTCCCAATGATTAAGAATAAAGTGGCTTTTGGGATAGGCTCAATATATATTTCCCGATTTACTGAACTTTATATTATCTAAGTCGATATGAACTTTGAGTCTATTGCAATTCTTGGCAATTGAGTGATATTTTTGTAAAGTTATATGAAAAATGAGAATTAATTGTGGTAAATATCATTACTGAAGTATATCTACGGCAATTTGACACGATTATTTCAGACTAATATTTATTGGTTTCGTATTCATAATCCAATTAATATTATATTCCATCAATGATAATCTCGTAATGGTACAATTTGAAATCGCTTTCATAGGCACATAATATATCAGACATAAAATCAAGAAAGAATGACCAATATACTCTTCAAGAAATAAATCTGGATGACTAATTGGTGAAATAATATAATCGATTAAATAATATAATTGGTTAAATAATATTTACTAAAGGCTTCTGCCTGCGAAAAGTGTTATTAAACAATAGTTTTGAATTGTATCAATTTTAACAAAAGTTAGGGGTGTAGACAAATGGGGGAACAAACATCTATAATAAAAAAGACGCTGGTCATTTTACTGGTTGTCTTTTTTGTAGTATCTCTGACAACTGCATCAGCAAGAGTCGTTGATGGTGGAGATGGACCTGGTGGAGATGGATCTGGTGGAGATGGATCTGGTGGAGATGGACATAGTAAAGATGGTGGCGGTTGTAACTGGAAAGATCGGGGCAATTGTGACAGTGACGATCGGGGTCGCTGATGATTGTTGAGAGGTAGGTGTCTTTATCTTACCTTCCAATTTTCCCACTTTCTCATTTATTTCCTAAAACCGATCTATATGTCGTGGCAGAGTCCTGTCCCTGTTTATACTCTACTTCCGATTTCTCCCTTCCAGTCCTCCTTTTTGATGGTCGTGACAACGTTTGAATTTTCTACCGCTACCGCAGGGGTTACTGCATCTGGTCCTGGAGAAAAAACTGTAAAAACTTCATTTCGAAAGTGATTTCAACCCCTTCCCAAAAAGTAATAGCATTTACAGATCTAATAATAAATCAATGACTCAACGACGAAACCAGAGTTTGAAAGAGCTTAAAATGAGTTAAAAACCATGAACCTGGAGCAAAAGGGAAGCAATCTATGAAGCCATGAGATTCCCATAAACCAGTCCAGGAAGTAATCAAAAAAATTGGTAATTCTATCATAGGCCAACTATCAAAAGGCTCAAACTCTATCTTGCGCATTATTGGTATTAAGTTGGATTAATTTTACGTCAAAAACATTTTTTTGCTTCAGCTAACACTTTGTGAATAGGCGTAAATAAAAGAGTTTGAAAAACAGTAATAAAAACATCAATTACTTAGAATTATTAAAAATATTTTTATAGTCCTGAGCGGATTCGAACCGCTGTCCCGGGCTCCAAAGGCCCGAAGGATTGACCACTACCCTACAGGACTGCATATTAAGGCTTTTACTTATAGATTAATTCATGTACTTAATTTTTGTGCCAGCCCGGGACTTTTTGTCTTAATTTCCCGGTCAGATTTGACTTCTGCATGTATTTCTACCTACAGTTCTTTTCTGGCTTTGAAATATTTTGCATGGAACTATTTTTTGTTTGTAGGCAATTTTTTGTATAATTAATTTAAAATAATTTATTCTCTTACTATATTCTGGAGCTGGAAGAGACAGGGTATGATTGAATAGCAAAGTAGCGGGTTGTGACAGAATTGCCCGGGAGCTACCTGATCCTTGCTTTACGATATTTGGATGGGAACATATCGTTGGAGCGGCTGTGTTGGGGGATACGGCAAAGGGACTAAACTGCTCTCGGGCTTCTTCTTACTGAGTTTTCACATGTTTTTAAATGATTTCCTTTTTATTCTTATTTATTATCTTCGGATTTTTTGAAAAAAGATACTGTTTTTCTGTTCTTATTCCATGATTTATTTGCGTGGTTCTGCTATTTATCTCATATTTGTTATCTGCCACAGAATTCTTTTTATCTGCGACGAAACTTCTGTTTTACTCCGGGCCTGGTATAAAATCTTTTTTTCTCAGCTAAAACGCAGGCTCTGAATTTGACTCTATGGTGGCATTGAAATTTTTTACGCCGAATTATTTTTTGCTTAAATAGAATATTTTGTATAATTAATTTAAAATAATTTATGTTATTAGTATATTCTGGAGTTGGGAAGTTAGATGGGGTATTTACCACAATAAATAAGAGAATTTTCTGGGGGTCGCTGATCCTTCTTCGGACCAATATGCTTGGGGGAGCATAATTTCGGAGAGGCTTTATTGGGGGATAAAGTCAAAGGATACAGTGCCTCTGGGTATATTCATACTGTCTTTACCATCTTTTAGTAACCTTCATTTCTTCTAACCTTTATATCTTCTTCTTATTCTTTTTATTTCCTGCATATCTTCTTCTTATTCTTTTTATTTCCTGCTAAACTCTTTTGCTGTGATTTCTAATAGGCTATTTTTTTGTTATGTTTTCGCTTTATGGTTTCAAATTTTATTTTTGAGTCATGTTGTTTAGTTCTTTTCTAAGTCTCGTTAAGGCTTCGAAGAACTGAAATCGTCCTTATATATTCCTATTGAAAGTTTCAACCATATCGCAAGCTGAAACTAATCCCCTATCAACCTCTTTACCGTAGCTCTTTTTTAAGCTCCGTTGAGTCCAGCGTAACGCTAAATAAGTCCAGCGTAACGCTAAAAATTGATTTAGTATGAAATTATATTTCGGTTTTAAAACTTTTTATGCGAAAGCATTTTTCGTTCGAAACTAATTTTTGATATAATTAATTTAAAATAATTACAGGGATAATTCTATATTGTAATTTGGAGTGGACAGAGCGAGTGAGTAAGGTATGAATAGTAAGTGAAGAATTGCTCGGAAGCCCTTTGTCCTTTTCTGAATTAATACGCTTGGGGGAGTGTATTTTCAGAGCGACTGTATCGGGGGCTACGGTAAAAGGAACATAGAGCTTCCGGACTTTTCTTACTCTTCTTTTGATGTGCGTCTACTGTATTTTACTTTTTTAATCCTTCTAGCACGCTTTATCAAGGATGGCTCAACTCATGAGCTCAAAGGCATAGTTGTCTACGCTCCGATAACAGGCAAAGTCTACATTCCTAACGAGGTACTTTCACTCGTCTGATGCAAGCACGCCTGCATTATTTAGCCGTACAAGCCTATTATCATGTATCGGCCTTTGTGCAAAAGCCGCTATCTGATGCCTGGTGAATTCAGATAATGCAGGATCGTAGTATTCCTCTCCAGAGTTACAGTGGGTAGTTGAAGAATTTTCTTCCCTTACATCTTTTTTATTTACATTATTTTACTTTAGCTTGAGCAGTTTTTAGAATAAAATGAAATTTTTTCAGCCTTTATTCTGGCCAGTATTTATACAACTACTTTTATATTAATCTCTGGAAGCTTAAAAATGGAGATATCTAATATGGAAGCGGAAATGACCTCAAGGGAACGTTTCATTAACGCGCTTGAGCAAAAGGATGTTGACCGGGTCCCCTACGGTTATCTTTGGTTCGGAGCCGGCCATGCAGTTCTGGAAAGGATGGGCGCAAGTCTCAAAGATGTCTATTGTTCTGCAGAAGGTATTGCAAAAGCTCAGATTCTTGCCAGGGAGATGTACCACCACGACAATGTGATGTCTCCCTGGGGCTGCCTGCTTGTCGAAGCTGAAGCCCTGGGAACAAAGGTGAGTATCAAGGAAAATGCATATCCTGCAGTTGCAAAATATGCCTTGAAATCTGCGGCTGAGCACGAGCAGATAAATCCCGGAGATATCGAGCGTTCTGAGAGGGTAAAAAGTGTTGCAGGCTCGGTTGAAATCCTTAAAAAGGAAATAGGGGATGAAACCTTCATCCTCGGGGCGGCTATGTCTCCTCTAATGCTTGCATCCCAGGTTATGGGAGGGAGCAGGCTCTGCATTGACATGCTGAAGGACAGAGATAATTTTCACTCCCTGCTGGAAAAACTTACTGAAAGCTGCACCTATTTTGCCGATGTCTTGCTTGAGGCAGGAGTTGACGGCATTTTCGTTGAAAACGGCGAAAATACAGGCGACCTTTTCAGCCGGCAGATGGCAGAGGAATTCATGCTGCCCTATACAAAGGAGTTATATGAGCACATAAAAGCCCGAGGGGGATATGTAATTTCCCACAACTGTGCAGCCCAGGCCTTCTATGACCTGGAATTAAAACTCAAGCCCAATGCGCTGAATTTCGCCTTTGGCAATGTCCGGGCTCTCGAAAATAAATACGGAGTCGAATGCAAGAAGCTTCACAACCATAAAAATATCGGGTGCAGCTCTCGACACTGTTTTAACGAATTTAAAGAATTTTCCGATGCCGGCATCTGCCTTATGGGAAACATAATTCCGGATGCGCCTCTTGTCGGTTCCATGGTTGAGATTGAGCACGAGGTCAAAAGCTGCCTCAACGCAGCTTCCAAAAAAGGTTTTATCCTGACTACAGGATGTGAAATCCCTCTGAATACACCATTTGAAAAAATGGAAATGCTCTGGGATGCAATAAAAAAACGGTTTTGAGGCTTTTAATCAATTTTTTGTTTCCCAGACCACTGCATTGGCGGCATCTAATAATACACAATTTTCGAAAACCCCTGGGGCAGCTCTTCTCCCAGGAATTTTTCGACCTCTCTTTTCAGGTTTTCAATGGCTTCTTCAACAGTCTTTCCCTTGCAAATTACATCAGCTTCAGGGCAGATTGAAACATAGAAATTCCCTTCCTGAAGGATAGTTGCAGAAAAAGGAAACCATATTGTCACACTTTAAAATATCATTCAGTCCATTTTAAGGGTTTCGCACTTTCCATATTCTCCAGAGCTTCTTTTCTCTGGAAAATATCTCCTGAAGCGCAGGAATTTTATACTTGCGCAGGTATCACATTCTAAATTTATCTTATAAGGTTTATGAGTTCTATGGCAACAGAGTCTATAATGTCTTTTCTCGTACCTTTACCTGACCTTTCAGTACTTATCCTTCTGGGCGTCTTTGTACTGACCGCTCTCAGGCAGGTCGGGTCTTTGAGACTGCAGATCTGGCAGGTCATGACATTAGGAGCTATATCGGTACTATTGCTCGGCGAGATTTCGCCTGAAGAAGCTCTGGGGGCAATTAACACTGACGTACTCATTTTCCTTTTCGGGGCTTTTTGCGTGGGAGAGGCGCTTAACAGGAGCGGGTATCTTGCCTGGCTCGGAAGCCGGATAGTTTCCAGGGCGAAGAATACGGATCAACTTGTTTTGCTCGTACTCTTTTCTACGGGAATTCTTTCTGCAATCCTTATGAACGATACCCTGGCAATTATGGGCACTCCATTAGTCCTGAGTTTTTCCAGAAAGTACGATATCTCCCCCAAGCTCATGCTCTTTGCGCTGGCTTTCGGCGTAACTACCGGAAGCGTTATGAGCCCTATAGGAAACCCTCAGAACCTTCTCATAGCAGTCGATGGAAACCTGGATGCTCCTTTTGTAACTTTTTTGCGTTCACTCGCTCTGCCAACTTTTATATGCCTCATAATTGCTTATGCCGTTCTGAGACTCTTTTTCTGGCAGGAATTCGGAAAATCAGCCCTGATCCATTCTGAAGAAATCATTACCGATCCTGAACTGGCCAGGGTTGCAAAAATGGCTCTCTCCCTTATGCTAATTCTTATAGCCTGTAAGGTCTTTCTTGTGGAATTTTTGCCTGCCTGGGACTTCAGTCTGAGCTGGCTTGCTCTTTTCTCCGCATCGCCTGTCTTGCTCAGTAGAAAACGCATTGAGATTCTGAGAAATATTGACTGGGCAACTCTGGTTTTTTTCGTTTCGATGTTTGTGCTGATGGAAAGCGTGTGGATTTCCGGGACATGCCAGGAACTGCTTGGCAGGATGTCTCCGCAGTTAGGCTCGGTGCCAATGATCCTGGGCCTCAGCGTTGGACTCAGTCAGCTTATTTCTAATGTCCCATTTGTTGCGCTCTACCTGCCTGCTATGGGCAGTGGAGTTTCTCAGGGGCAGCTGATGGCGCTTGCTGCGGGAAGTACAATTGCGGGTAACCTGTTAATCCTGGGGGCTGCAAGCAACGTTATAATTATCCAGAACGCAGAAAAAGAGGGGGAAACCCTTTCTTTTGCTGAATTCTTCCGAATTGGAGCTTTAATAACGTTTTTAGATGCTATTATCTATTTTATTTTTCTTTAACTCTTAAAAGTAATATATTCTCTTTGAACTGGCTTGGGCGGCTTATTGCTGCTTAAAACTCAATTTAAAGCTCTATTATCCCTAAATAAGTTTACTCTCTTTCTTCAAGGGTATATAAAAGGCTCCCAACCCTCTGATAAACTTGATATACTCAAAGCACATACACTTTTTTCTGGAAGATATAAGATCATGACCCAGAATAATACAGATACAAATAACAAGCGCAAACGCGCTAAGGGTGCTGTACAGAAGAAAACCTTCGGGCCTGTTGAAGACCTTGAAACTCATGTCCGGTCCGACTGGTGGCAGACTCTTTTTAACTCACTTTATCTTAAGACCGATGCCGATCTTCTGGATGATTTGGAGGTAACCAGGAAAGAGGTCGATCTCATTGTTTCCATTTTGGGGGTGGCTCCTGAAGACAAAATCCTTGATCTCTGTTGCGGACAGGGAAGACACGTACTTGAGCTGGCAAGAAGAGGGTTTTCAAACGTAGAGGGGTATGATAGGTCCCAGTACCTTATCAGGAAAGCCAGGACCAGAGCACAGAAGGAAAACCTGCAGGTCAGGTTCAGAGAGGGGGACGCAAGAAAGCTTCCCTATCCTTCTGATACTTTTGATGTAGTTACTATCATGGGCAACAGTTTTGGGTACTTTGATTCAACTCTCCAGGATCGAAAAGTTCTTGAAGAAATTTTCAGAGTTCTGAAGCCCGAGGGTAGAGTTTTCATTGATGCCGTAGACGGAGATCATATGAAAAAGAGTTTCCAGCCCAGGTCATGGGAGTGGCTGGACAGAAAGTACTTTGTCTGCAGGGAAAGGGCTCTTTCAGCAGATGGAGACAGGCTAATTTGCAGGGAAGTGATAAGCCGCATTGACAGGGGGATAATTGCAGATCAGTTTTATGCTGAGAGGTTATACAATAAGGAAAGCCTTTTTGAGCTGCTTACTGCGTCAGGCTTTAGCAGTCCCACTTTTCATACAACCTTCAGTCCTGTATCCGCAGGCACTCAGGACGCAGGCATGATGGAACAGAGAATCCTGCTCTCTGCCTCTGTTGAAAAACCCTGGTCTTCTTCTCTTCAGGCAGCTGAAAATAAAAAACCCATGAACATTGCAGTCGTGCTGGGAGATCCGAGAAAAGAAGACCAGGTCAAGCCTGCCTGTGTGTTCGACGACGATGATTTCGACACGCTTGAGAAAATGAAAAAGGCACTTTCAGAGATTCCTTTCATGAGATTTACTTTCTTTGACAGGCATGAAACGCTGATTGATGATCTGAAGAAGAAGGCAGGAAAAATCGATCTTGTACTTAACCTCTGTGATGAGGGCTTTTACAATGATCCCACAAAAGAACTTCATGTTCCGGCCTTGCTTGAACAGCTCAATATCCCTTATACAGGAGCAGGCCCTCAATGCCTTGCTTTCTGTTATGACAAGTCCATTGTAAGGGGAGTTGCCAGAGAGATGCGAATTCCTGTCGCAAAGGGAACGCTTGTGATCGGGGACTCTGACCTTACAAAGCTTTCTTTTCCCTTACTTATAAAGCCTAACTCAGGGGACTCGAGTTTTGGAATCACACAGAAAAGTATCGTCCACAGCCTGGAGGAGCTTCTCGAAATTCTGGCTGAAACCCGGGAAAAAATAGGGTCAGATAAGCCTTTTCTGCTGGAAGAATTCCTTCCTGGAAAAGATATCAGTGTTGGCATTATCGGAAACCCGCCTGCATATACCGTACTGCCTATCACGGAGGAAGATTACTCGGCAGTTCCTGACGAACTTCCAAAGATCTGTGGCTATGAGGCCAAATGGCTTCCGGATTCTCCTTACTGGAAGATCAAATCTGTGCCTGCAGATCTCCCGGAAAAGACCCAAACGGAAATTGTGAAATGTTGTCTTGCTCTTTTCAGCAGGCTGGGCTGCCGGGATTATGCTCGTTTTGACTGGAGGCTTGACGCTGAAGGAAAACCCAGGCTCCTTGAAGTAAACCCTAACCCAGGCTGGTGCTGGGACGGGCACCTGGCAAAGATGGCAGCTTACGCTGATATTTCTTACTCCGAAATGCTTGCAGCCATCATTGAAGCTGCAAAAGAAAGGTACGGTCTCGAAGCTGCCGGAAAAATCGAGATTTCCAGGAAAATACCTGAAACCACTCCCAGGAAAAGCCCGGCTGAATGTGCTGCTGAGTTTGAGGAGGAAGTCGAAGCCAGTAGCTCCATTGATTCCGAAAATGACAGTGAGAGAAGTGTTTTCTCAAATGCCTCTGAGACAATAAATGCCTTTGAGAGCGCATAAATCCGAAAAAAGTGCGGGATGCGAAAGGTTCGGATTTTTCTTTTTCGTTTCCCGGATTTTCTTTTACTTCTGAATGATAACTGTAAGAATATCTTCATCCTGCATTCTGTGTTCAAGACCAACTCGCTGCCCGGGATGTTTTGCGGATGTACCCCATACATGGGCATAGCGGAATTTTCTGCGGAAATCCCGGTGCAGACGGTCACAGATCTGGCCTATACTGGTTCCGCTCATAACTATCAGGGGCTCTTCCATATCTGCGGCCTGGCCCTGCGGCTTTAAGTAAACCCGAATGAAACCCAGCCGGTCGTAAATAGAGTCTTTGAGGGTTTCAATGTTGATACCTTTGTGGGCTGAAATGAAGAGTGAGTCCGGGTATATTTTCCTGCATTCTTCGATCAGCTGCGGATAGGCAAGGTCAACCTTATTAATGGCTATAAGTGACCTGACATAACTGCGGTTGTTCAGGACAACGTCAATAAGCTGGTCAACTGTTATATTTTCCCTTATAAGTACGCTGGCATTATGGATCTTGTACTCATCCAGCACAGCCTTGATAGTTTCATCGTCCAGGTCAAGGTCAATGGTTGAGTTGATCTCTATTCCACCCCTGTCTTTTTTCTTGATTACCACATCAGGAGCCCCTTCATCCACTCGGATCCCTGCCTGGTAAAGTTCGTCCATAAGTACTTCGTAATGTTTGGGCTGGAAGACATCAAGCAAAAATACAACCATGTCCGAGTTCCGGACAACCGATATGACTTCTTTTCCGCGCCCACGCCCTGAAGATGCACCTTTCACAAGCCCTGGCACGTCAAGGAACTGGATTGTCGCTCCTTTGTGGTCGAGCACTCCAGGGATAACTGTAAGAGTCGTGAAATCATATGCCCCTACTTCTGACTTGGCATCCGTGAGCTTGTTCAGAAGTGTAGATTTCCCTACTGATGGAAAACCCACGAGGGTTACGGTTCCATCTCCGGATTTTCTTACCGAGTACCCTTCCCCTCCGCTTTTTGCCGAGGATTTCTTTTCTACTTCATCCCTCATACGGGCTATCTTGGCTTTCAGCCTGCCTATGTGGTGGGAAGTTGCCTTGTTGTACTGGGTCTTTCGGATTTCGTCTTCTACTTCCTGGATTTGCTCCTGTATACTGCTCATCTGGAACCTGCCGATTTCGGGACTGAATAAATGATTTTCATATTACTTGAAAAAATAAACCGCATCCATACGGTCTCTACAAACCTTTTTGATCTAAAACAGATCCGTTATCTGGATATTTTATCCTGAATAGTTGAATGAAATATATATACCTATGGAATGGTTTTATTTACTGGTTCTGAATGGTAAGGATATTCGGGTTCATTTGTATCTCTTAATAAGTATAATATTGACAGTAATAATATTTAAGGCTTATTGAAAGGTACGGTTCTAATAAATATTCATAAAGAAAGCCTTATTCAAAGGAAATCATCTCTCCTGTCCTCTCATACACCTGAAGCCCTGCCTGGAGCTTTGAAGCGAATTCGTCGGAATTAAGAATTTTGAGGAACTGGCGGACTTCGGGAGTTTCCAGCACTTCTCTCCTTATAAGGAAATCATACTCTTCCTCTGCAAATTTTATGAATTTAAGGCCGCTCTTTTCGGCACAATTTCTTATTCCTACTCCTGCATCGGCCTTTCCTGAGGCAACTGTTTCACAGATCGCAACCTCCGATTTTGCTCCAGATGCATATCCGGGTATAAAATCCGTGAAATCCTTTTTGCTAATTCCCTTTTTACCTGCGAGTTCTGCAATTTTCAGATCAAAAAGAGCTCTTGTGCCCGAACCGAGGTTCCGGTTAATCAGGCGTTTGCCTGGAAGATCCGAAAGCCCTGAAATCGGGCTGTCCTGCCTGACAAGAAGCCCTACTTCCCGCCTGTATCCTTTGACAAGTACAACATCTGAAAGCCTCATATTCTCGATTGTCGGGGTATTGTACAGAATGCCAGCCTGCTCTCCGGGATATATTGAAGGCATATTCACACCTGCAATATCGGCTGTGTTTGCGGCAATTGCACTGAAGCCCCCGCTTGACCCAGTATAAAGTGTCCTGAAGCGAAGTCCGCTAAGGTCTTCAAGCAGGTCAAGGCCTGGACAGAAGCCGCCTGCTATCAGCAGGTCGGGTTTTTCAACTTCTCCGAAAAGGGTCACTTCAACAGGGGTCCCTGCCTCAATAAATTCGGTACTGGACGGAATCTCGATAAAGCCATCTGCTCCTGAAAGGGAGGTTATGGCACCCGAACCTCTATCTGCGGGATACACCCGTCCCCGAATCAGGCCTACCGGAAGGAGCTGCTGTCTTCCTTCGGAACGGAAACCAGTGCCCATAATTCCGTTTTCTACCTTTTTGAGCCCTGTTTCGACTCCAAGGGCTTTCCTGAGAAGGGGAGCTACGAATTCGTTAAAAATCATTAATGCGGATGTGGGGTTTCCAGGCAGCCCTATAATGGGGACGCCTTTTATTACGCCAATAACCACAGGTTTTCCGGGTTTTATATTAATACCGTGGACAAGGGTTTCTCCTATTTCATCTATCAGCCTGTACACCACATCCCCGGCTCCGGATGATGTGCTGCCAGAAGTCAGGACCAGGGCACATTCCGAAACCGCAGTTTCAAGTGCCTTTTTCATGATCGTCTCATTGTCCTTTATAATCCCGTAAAGCAGGGGGAAGGCTCCGCACTCCTGTACCCCGGCGTATAATGTATAGGAATTGGCATCGTATACCTTCCCGGAAACAAGTTTTTCTCCGGGACGCATAAGTTCGTCTCCTGTTGAGATTATCCCGACCTGCAATTTAAGGATAGGGACCTCGTTTTTTCCGACAGAAGCAAGCACCCCGATTTCCCTGGTTCCGAGTTTCCGTCCTGCCCTGAGTACACGTTCTCCTTTCAGGATGTCCGAACCAGCTTTCATGATGTTTTCTCCCATAGCTACAGGTCTGTAAATCGACACGGTTCCGTCTTCTTCAGAGCTGTATTCGACCATGACCACAGAATCGGCGCCTTCGGGGATGGGTGCTCCAGTAGCTATTTCCACGGCTTCCCCTGCAGAAACCGTGAATTTTGCATCCGAGCCTGCGGGGATATTCCCCAGCATCCTTAACCTTACAGGCTCGGTTTCGCTGCAGGTATACGTATCTTCTGCCCTGACGGCATAACCATCCATTACAGCTCTTGGAAAAGGAGGAACATTAATTTCGGTAACAATATCCTCTGCAAGGATTTTTCCGTGTGCGTTTTCAAGGGCTGAGCCTTCCTTTCCAGGAATAACCCGCAGGCTGTTTATTATTTCCTGTGCTTTCTCCACAGAGACAAGTTTCCGAAACTCTTTGCGCTTCATAGAAATCTAACCCTAATTCTACCGGCCTTCAGATGGATTTTTTAGTTTAATAGCATTTCCCGGCCTGTGTTATACTTACTTTTTCCTTTGAGGGGAGATACTGTAGGCAGTTAGCATAAAGCAGGCTCTATTCGAGAAAAGCTGTCAAAGAGAAACAAACCTGATGGGAACAGCTTTGCTCGGACCGCAGGAAGGAAATCTGCTAGTAGAAACTCAAATAGAAGCTAAAGGAAAAGCTCAAAAGGAAGCTGAAAGAGGAGCTGCTCCAAAACACTGGTCAAAAAAAGAACCGGGGCGGGAAAAGTCCCGCGTGATTTTATTGCGTGCTTTTTCCTTTCATTCTTCAGGGCTGCCCTTTTATTTATAAATGGGTGTGCCCGTGCTCTGGGTTATTTTGTCAAAGGCTTCAACCATCTTCATTGTCAGGGGCCCGGGTTTGCCTGTGCCTATGAGCCTTCCGTCAAGTTTGGTCAGAGGGGCAGATTCGGCTGCGGTACCTGTGACAAAGATTTCATCTGCTGTGTAAAGGTCAAATAGGCCGAGATTTGCTTCGATTACCTTATATCCCATCTCATCCAGGAGTTCGATGGCTGTGGCTCTTGTAATCCCTTTCAAATTGCTGATCGTAAAGGGAGTAAAGACCTGATTGTTCTTGACTATGAAGATATTGTCTCCGGAGCCCTCACAAACAAAACCGTTCTGGTCCAGGAAAATGGCTTCGTCTCCTCCTTTCTCGTTTGCTTCAATCTTTGCCAGGATATTATTCAGATAGTTCAGAGATTTGATATTCGGAGATAGGGCATCAGGCGCGTTTCTCCGGATACAAACGCTGACTCCTTTCAACCCAACTTCGTAGAGGTCGCCGTACATGGCTCCCCAGCCCTGAGCTATAACAACCACGGTGGGCTTTTCGCAGTGCCGAGGGTCAAGCCCGAGATCTCCAACTCCTCTTGAAACGATTGGGCGGATGTAAGCGTCTTTGAGATTGTTTTTCCTGAGGGTTTCAAGGATTATCTCACTCATCTCTTCTTTTGTAAAAGGGATATCCATTGCAATTGCTTTTGCCGAGTCATAAAGCCTGTCAACATGCTCTTTTAACTTAAAGACACGCCCGTTGTAGGCCCTTATACCTTCAAACACACCGTCACCATAGAGGAAACCGTGGTCATAGACCGAAACCCTGGCTTCGGATTTGGGAACAAATTTCCCATCCAAGTAAATCAGTAACTCACTCATTTGCGAACAATCCTCTGAAATCTTATTACCTGTAGAGTTTACCTTTTTTCTTGATAATTTCAATCAAATATAATTTTTAATATGCAAATTTCAATAGGCCATTTACTTTTTCATTCATTGACAGTATGTAAGCTCTGCGCAGGGTTTTAAAAATTCAAAGCCTCAGGGGAAGTTTCCATACTGGCAAATTTTTAAGTAAAATGTTGAATAAGCGGGTAGATACTGAATATATATTACAATTCCGCTTCTATATAAATATTTTAAGATTTTTCACAATTCCAATTAACATATCCATACAAAAAGTTTTTATCTTAAAACGCGCATTTCGTATTCCGCAATAGGAAAAGCAAATTGGGCTCGTGGCTTAGCCAGGATATAGCGCTGGGCTTCTAACCCAGACGTCGAGGGTTCAAATCCCTTCGAGCCCGCTTAATCCTTTTGCTTACTTCTAATTAGCCTCAACAAATTGTTCTTACTCTCTTTCTGGCAAGCTTGTCCCTTTTCTGTAGAATTCCATGTTTTTCAGCAATGCTTTTTATTTTTATTCGGCCTTCTTGCAGCAATGGTTCTTTAGCATAACTTCAGGCTTTTACCAGAAGGTACGCTGTTTCTGATTCCACAACAGTAGAAGCTCTAAACTAAAATTTAAACGCTGAAAAAATAGAAAACTGCGAAAAATAATTCCCCGAAAAAAAATGAAAATTTCGTCCGTAATCCACGATTTTATCATTTCCTCTGCCTGAACAGGAGACAGATATCAGCTATGAAAGATTGTGTCCGGGCTATAAAGGATGCACCGGGGAATCGGCTGCAGCCAGCTTGTCCAGGCGTTTTCTCCAGCCTGGTTAAATCTCATCTCTGGAGATTGCTGCCCCGGGTGCGGGGAACCATCTCAAAGCTCTCTTCCGAGGGCATGATTATTGCCAGGATAATATATACGACAATGCCGATTCCTTGCAGAGCAAGGACTGCAAAAGCAAGCCTTATGAAGGTCGGATCAATATCAAAGTACTCTCCTAACCCGCCGCAGACTCCAAAGAGCATACGTTCTTTCTTGCTTTTAGTCAGGCGCTTCTTCATGGTGTAGGTGGTGCGTTTTTCTTCCTCGGCTTCTTCTCTGGTTTTCTCTTCTCTTTTCTCCCCGGCTTCTTCTCTGGTTTTCTCTTCTCTTTTCTCCCCGGGTTTTACAGTGGATTTTTCTTCCATATCTCTCTGAGGCTTTGCCCATGATTCCTCGGTATAGCCAGTTTCAAGTTCTCCCGGAGCCTTGAATTCGCTTCCTTCAGGGACTTTTCTCTCTTCGAGTGAGGGGCTTTCTATGGCTTCTTTTTCTTCCATGTCTCTCTGAGGCTTTGCCCACGACTCCTCTGTATAGCCAGTTTCTAGTTCTCCTGGAGCCTTAAATTCGCTTCCTTTCGGCTCCTCTCTTTCCAGAGATGTAGTACTTCCACTGACTTCCTCTTCGGTTTTTCCCTCAGGGCTCGCACCTGTTTCCTCTTTAGATTCGGCTTTAGGTACCCCCGGCACTTCAATAAAGTTTCCTTTAGTTACCTTTTTTTCTTGAGATTCTGGATTTTCCTGCATATTGGATATTCTATTTTTGAGGATTTATATTATTCTGGTACTTTTCTTATCTTCCTTATTATTCTCATCTATCCTTTTATTTTAGTGACAATCGGAGCAACTACACCCTTTTTCCCTGCGGAAAGTTCCGTATAACATAAGAGGAAGCAGTAAAACCGCAAAAAATACCTTCAGGTCTTCGGGAAGTAATTCTTTTGCAGTTCCCACGGTTGCAGTTGCGCTGACCCCGAGTTTCAAGTAAAACCAGTCCAGCAGGATTCCTGCCCCGAGGGCACAGAGTGAAATCACTCCCAGATAAAGGGCTGCCGAACGTTTTCCCAGGAAGCGGGCAACCATCGTTATAGTTGCTGCATTGGTTGCCGGACCTGCCAGGAGAAAAACAAGGGCTGTGCCCGGACTCATTCCCTTGGCTACGAGACTTGCGGCAAGAGGGGTAGAAGCTGTAGCGCAGATGTAAAGGGGGATTCCCACTAAAAGCATGATCAGCATTGACCCAAGGCCGCCTCCCAGGTAATTCTGGATAAGGTCTTCGGGGATTGCGTAAGAAATAACTCCAGCAAACAGGATTCCGACCAGCATCCATTTTGAAATCTCTCCTGGCAGCTCAATATACGCATACTTTATCCCTTTGACGAACTGGTCTTTTACGGACTCTTTATTTTTTCCGCCTGTTCCGGATTCTTTTTCTCCACACCCACAGCTTCCGCAGCCGCATGATGAAGCATTTTTTGGGAGGGATGGACTGGACAGGGCAAGATTCCGGATACCTTCAACAGATTTATAGCTGATTTCCAGAGGCCTTGCTCCTGCAGTTTTTACTTCTATGGCTTTTACTACAGTGTCTTCAGCTTTTTCATCGCCTGAGTCCACAGGCCTGTTGCAGCTGCAGGCAGGAAGGTTGCACGAGTTTCCCTGTATGGAAGCTCCAGCCAAAGTTGAGACTGCGAGAACTCCTGCTTTTTTCCCGGAGTTTTCCGGTTTTTTCAGGTGCTTTTTTTCAGGCTCTTCCCCTATCAAAAAGTTGTCCGCAAGCCCTGCAAGGATGGCAGTCATAAAGGCAGCAAGCGGTCGGAAGACTGTCATCAGAGGGTCAAGGAGAGCATAGGTAATTGCTATCGAGTCCACTCCTGTCTCGGGAGTCGAGATAAGGAAAGAAATAGTTGCGCCTCTATTTGCTCCCCTTTTTCTTATCGACATAGCGGCAGGTATCACTCCGCAGGAGCACAGTGGCAGGGGAAGCCCTACCAGAGCAGCATTGACAACAGAACGGACTCTTCCTGCCGATGCTCCAAGGTAATCCACGATTTTCTGATCAGGAACCAGGGCATTGAGAAGGCCTGCAATCCCCAGGCCGAAAATAAGATAGGGAGCCGCCTCTACAAAGATTTCCCAGGATGCGAGGAGGATGCCTGAGAAAAGGGTCAGAATGGCACTCAGGAGTTCAAAGCTCATGTTTTTTCCTCCACATGTTCGCGGCACATCTCAATCAGTGTGCGGATATGCTCGTCTGCGATGTAATAAACCGTGAATTTTCCTTCCCTCCTGACCCGCACGAGGTCAAGCTGCCTGAGGGTGCGGAGGCCATGCGAGACTGCGGACTGAGTGACATCGAGGGCCTGCTCGAGTTCGCAAACACACATCTCTTTTTGCCTTAGCAAAAAAAGGATCTTCAGGCGAGTATCGGACTGGAGCGCCTGAAAAACCGCAGCCATCCGCGTGATACTTTCTGCATCGGGAACCTTTTGCAGCAGGTTTCCTATCTGCTTTGCGTTCACTCTTTCACATTTATCTTGCATGAATATATGAACAACTGTTCATATATTAATGTCTTTTTGATGACTGCGACAATTGGAGAGACTGTAAAAGTCGTTATTTTTCTTAAAACCTTTTCATTACCTGTTTTCAGAGGCTCAGGATCAGGACGGCAATAAGTACAAGGATAAAAAGGGCTTTCCAGTCTCTTTTCTGCATGGAAAGCTCATGCATTGAGGTTCTGCGCATTCCCTGATAACCCCTGCTCTCCATCGCGAGGGCCAGTTCTTCCGCGTCCCTGATTACGCCTCTCAGCAGGGGAATGGCAAGGGCAGGAACCGAATGGAAAGGATTCTTTACAAAATCCATTCCCCTTGCAGCCTGTGCCGCTTTTGTCCGCTCCACTCTCTCGAAAAGAAGGGGGAGAAACGCTATAGAGATATTCATCATTGTAGCAAGCTCAAAGGAGCTGATTCCCAGCCAGCGCAGAGGTAGAGGTCTGAGCATTCTTTCTATACCGCAGGTGATTGCAGACGGATCTGTACTGGCTGTCAGAAGGGCTGCAAAAAGCAGAAGAAGTATAAATCGGGCAACAAGCCTGAGCCCCTTTTCCAGCCCTTCCAGGCTCGGCTGCAGAACCCCAAATGAAGCAAAAGCTCTTCCATCGGTGAAGAATAGCTGCGCAAGAAATATGAAAATCATAAACAGCGCCATAGGCCTGACTGCCCTTAAAAATATCTTCATTGGCAACCCTGAAAGCGAAGCGAGGGCAGAGAAAAGCACGAAAAGAGCCCCTATTCCTGCAAAATTCTCAATCCTGAACGCCAGAATTCCAAGTAGCATTACTGCTGCAATTTTTGTTCTGGGGTCAAGCCTGTGGAGAAGGGAAGTCCCAGGCACATAACTGAAGAAAGGCTCCTGCATGTTTTCTCGTGTTTGTCCTTTTTAAAGTATTTTTCAGGAATTCTTTTTCCGGTGCTTTCCGTTTAAAACACATGTAGCACTTTGTCGATCACATTACTCTTCAACAATTTCGTATTCGGACAGCAGTTTCTTACCAGGTTATATTCTCTTACCCGGACTGTTCTCATAATTTTCTTTTTCAATTGCGGATTTCACTCTCAATATCTCTTCAAGAGCATCTTCAACCGTGAATACTGCAGGGTTTACGGGCATACCTCTTGCTCTGAGTTCCTTCATCAGGGATGCGATAGGCGGAAGAGGTGAGCAGCCGGTTTCAAGGTATTTTTCCCTGCTGCCCTGGAAAGCTATCCTTCCTTCCCTGATGAGCACGATTCTTTCAAGCAGCGGAAAAAACCCTTTAAGGTTATGGGTTACTGTTATAACCGTAGTTCCCCGGTCTTTTATTTTTTTAAGAGCCTCGAGGATTTCCTTTTTCCCAACAGGATCAAGCCCTGTTATGGGTTCGTCCAGTACCAGGTAATCCGGCCTGAGTGCAAGGGCGCTTGCAAGGGCGATCCTTTGCATTTCTCCTCCACTAAGGCTGAAAGGGTCCCGAGAAAGCACGGCCCGGTCAAGAGAAACAGCTTCAAGCGCTTCATAAACCCTTTCCTCTGTTTCTTTTTCCGAATGCCCGAAGTTTAGAGGTCCGAAAGCTATTTCCTCATATATGGTCCTGCAAAAGAGCTGGTCTGCAGCCTGTTGAAAAACCATTCCTATCCTGCGTTTTGCCTCTCTTGAGGAAGGGTCGAGCCCGTCAACGCGCACGGTTCCGGTTTCCGGCTTCAAAAGTCCGTTAAATATTTTTATGAGAGTTGACTTTCCTGCACCTTTTTCTCCCAGTATCCCCACGAATTCTCCTTTTTCTATCCGCAAGTTGATGTCTCTTAAAGCAGGAGTTTCGAGAGGGGTCTTACTGGAATAGGAGAAACTCACGTTTTCAAGAATAATCGGCATATTTCCTCTGCAAAGCTGTGGGGGGAAGAGGTTTTTTCCCAGGGGATTTCGACCCCGTTAGTTTTTAGGTGCTCTGCCAGCTCAATCAGGGAAGGCAGGGCTAGCCCAAGGGTTTGAAGGGAATCGTTCGAAAAAACGCTCTCAGGATCCCCTTCAAGCATTATTCTCCCTTTTTCCATGACAATAATTCTGTCTGCAGCATGAAGCTCTTCGAGATTGTGGGTAATATATACAATGGTTTTGCCTTTTCGGTGCAGTTTTTTTATGCTTTCGAGGACAGCAGTTCCGGAATCCGGGTCAAGCATGGAAGTTACCTCATCAAAAATAAGGCATTCAGGCCTCATTGCAAGGATTCCTGCCAGGGCTACACACTGTCCCTGCCCTCCACTCAGATTTTTTGGGGAACGATGCCTGTATTTCTCAAGCCCTGTTTCGGCAAGGGCCATATCCACGCATTTCCTGATTTCCACAGGAGGAAGGCAAAGATTCTCGGGGCCGAAAGCAAGATCTTCTTCGACTGTCCTGCCCACAAATTGAGTTTCAGGATTCTGGAATACGACACCTACGAGCTTCCTGATTCCTGGGAGCTTTGAAGGGTCACGGGTATCCATTTCCCTTATCATTACTCTGCCTTTCTGGGGTTTCAGGAGCCCGTTAAGCTGGAGGGCAAGTGTGGACTTTCCGCTACCGTTTTTGCCTATTATCCCTATGAATTCCCCTTTTCTTATCGCCAGATTTATGTTTTCAAGCGCAGGGGTCCCATCAGGATAATTATAACTTACTTTTTCGAGCCTGATCATACTTAATCAAACTTTCATTTCCTTGTTTTAAATTCTCCGAAAAACTCCGGTTTCTTTTTTACAGAAAAAATTAGAAGCCAGGGGGCTTTAAAGTTCATGAGTTGAAGCAATGTACGCGGCAATTGCAGTTTTTACGATTTCTCCAGGCAGAAAAGGAATGACCCCAAGGGCAAGGGCTGTTCCGGGTCCTATCTCAGCCACCAGCATCAATTGAGAAATCCCGCAGGCGTAGATAACGAGGACTCCTATGCTCATGTTAAGGGCATTAATGAGTAGACCGGGGCTGGCAGCATTTTCAGCCTTCTCGGAAAGCTTTCCTATAATATAAGCAGCAAGAATGAAACCGACTATGTACCCGCCTGTCGGCCCAAGGAGCACTCCCACTCCGGAACTGCCTCCTGCAAAAACAGGAAGCCCGGCAATGCCAAGCAGGGTATACACTATCATGCTCAGGCCTCCCCATTTGCTTTTCAACATGCTCCCGGCAAGCAGAACAAAGAAGACCTGTAGTGTGATGGGGACAGGGGAGAAAGGCATAGGGATCTGTATGTAAGCTCCTGCGGCAGTCAGGGCTGCAAAAAGGGATGCAAAGACCATCATCCTGAGTTCAGAAGTATGGGAAGAATAGGAACGATTGTTTTTTATATGCACACTTTTTCCTCTTATCGATTTTTACTTTTACTCTGCTCTTCTCATTTTTTCGCCTTTTTCAGGCTTGTCAAGGATTCTTAAACCTAAATTGGCAGGTAAACACAATCCGGTGGAAAGTAAAGGTGTAGTAGTGACTGAAACTGACTGATATAGACTGAAACTAATCGATACGGACTGAAACTGACTGTACCTCGTCAGCCCCACAGCAGCAACTCTATAAATGTTAATCTCCAACCCCTGATGGATAGAGAGCCCATTGTAAACATAAGGTATTGTTAACCTCTCTAGGATCAATGGTTTACATTGGATTTAAAACTTTCCGGAAAATTCAACTCTTGTTTTCTCAGGCGTGCATTTTTCCTTTTCGGAGCGATAATTAGATATACATCTTATACCGGTATTATGGTTACTTCACCTGAAATGCAGATTAAGCAGGCAGTTGCAAGGCTGTATTCTCAGGAAGCGTTTCGTGGGCGTGTGGCCTAGCCCGGATATGGCGGCAGCCTCCTAAGCTGTAAATCGGGGGTTCAAATCCCTTCGCGCCCGCTAATTTTCTTTAACCTACTTTTGTCAGTTTTATCCAGAAATAAAGGTTTATTTTAGGACTCTAATGCTTTCTGGATGCTCTGCCGACTCAGAAGGAGACCCGGATCTTCTTGAATTATAGGATATATTTATAGACTATGGAAAATCTCTTATCTGGAAAGCAAGTAATTCCATAGCTGGTACACAGTACAGTTTTAAAATCATAAGCCCTAACAGTCTGTTCTATAACAGCCTATTATATTAGAAAATAAAATGCCACTTCAGAGGAAACAGGAATTGATCCGGAAAGCCAGGGTAGATGACGTCGTTGTAATGAAGCAGATTATCAATACTTATTCGAAGGATGAGCTGATGCTTGCCCGTTCTCTGAGTGAGATATACGAGAGCATCAGGGATTATTACGTCTGCGAGATTGATGGAGAAGTTGTGGGCTGCTGTGCCCTGCATGTAGTATGGGAAGACCTTGCAGAGATACTTGCCCTTGCCGTGAACCCCAAATGTGCAAGAAAAGGAATAGGTGCAAAGCTTGTCTCGGCCTGCCTTGAGGATGCTGAAAACCTTGGCATGAAGGAAGTCTTTGCACTTACTTATGTGCCTGGTTTTTTTGAAACCCTGGGCTTTAAGGTTGTGGACAAAAACAGCCTTCCCCGGAAAATCTGGTCCGGCTGTCTAAGATGCCCCAAGTTTCCGGATTGTAATGAAATCGCTGTCCTTAAATCGATTAATTCCTGAATTGCTTCCAAAATCCTTCCTTTCTATTTTTTTCCGACTTCAGCAATTTAAGTTGAATCCACGGCATTTTTGTTTCTTAATCCTTAGAATAAATGTAAATAGTCAAAAACCAAAAGTTATTTATTCAGGCAGTTATGTTTTTTAGGTTGTCCTAATTATCTGGTCTGAAGTCAGGCCTTTATTGGCGGGATGGTGTTAATGCATACGGATCGATTTGATGAATATCTTGAAACTATTCTTTACCTTATTAGAAAGAACCAGGGTCCTGCAAAGACCAAACAAATCTCGGAAGAACTCAATGTATCTCCGCCGAGCGTGACGGAAATGATAAAAAAATTATATTCTTCGGGACTTGTAGAGTACACACCTTATCAGGGTGTCGAATTGACAGAAAAAGGAACTGACCAGGCTGTCAGGATTAAAAGGAAACACCAGGTGCTTGAAACTTTCCTGGCTGATGTCCTTGACTTCGATAGGAAAGAAGCTCACAAAGAAGCCTGCGAACTTGAACACGCAGTATCTGATGCCGTACTTGAAAGGCTCTACGAATTTCTGGGGAGTCCCGAATACTGCCCTGACGGGAACCCTATCAATATCGATAAAAATAATATCAGGCGAGAGGAAAAATTCATTCCCCTTGATGAAATGGAAGAAGGAAGTTCCGGCAAAGTTGCTCGGGTAACCCTTCCCAGGGAGACAAAGGAGCGCCTGACCTCCCTCGGTATCCTTACTGGAGAAGATATTGAAGTCAGGCGCAAGCAAAAACAGGGTTGCATATCGGTTATAGCAGTAGGGTCGGAAATTGCTCTCGGAAGGGATATTGCAAAGAAAATCTTCATAACTCCGAAAAGCAAAAGCCTGTAAAGGGGCAGAGAAGGAATATAACTGGCACGGAGTAAAATTACTGGAGACGTGATAGGAATTTCCAGCTCATGCTGTACCTCCGGAAGCGGAAGTAAGAGCAAAACCCCATATGATATGACAATTGCCTTCATAGGCAACCCAAGCGTTGGAAAAAGCGTTTTCTTCAGCAGGCTTACAGGGGTAGGTGTCGAGGTCTCAAATTACCCTGGCACGACAGTTGCACTTAAAAGGGGAATTGTAAAGGCCCGGGGAAAGACTATTGAAGTAATTGACCTGCCTGGAATTTATTCCCTTGGAGCTACAAACGAAGACGAGAAGGTAACCAAGAGATTCCTCATCGAGGACCAGCCGGATATCATTATCAATGTCCTTGATGCGAGCAGGCTTGAGAGAAATCTATACCTGACCCTGCAGCTTCTGGAACTCGATATCCCTATGGTTCTTGCGTTAAATCAGGTAGATATGGCTGCAAATCTCGGGGTCCTTATTGATGCGGACGGGCTCTCCGAAATGCTTGGACTGCCTGTAGTGCCAACGGTTGCGACCTGGGGGGTAGGGCTTGATGAAGTAATGCTTGTGGCCCTTGCAGAACAGGGGAAAGTTCAGAAACATCACAGAGTAGGGTACAGCCCCTGGATCCGGCAGGCTCTTTCCAACCTGGACTATTCCTTTCCCAATGCATCTCCGAGCGTAAAGATTGCAGCCCTCCTGAACGATGCCGAGTTTGTGGAACTCTGCTGTATGCCGCCTGAGGCTAATGCCCTGCTCTCTTCTGCCAGGCGGTTAAGGCAGAACCTGGAAATGGAACACAGGATCTCGGTACCTGATACAGTTGCAAGAGACCTCTATGGGGAAGCCGGATACATAGTAGACAGCGTGGTCTCAAGGTTCGAGCCCAAAAAAAGCTTGAGGGAAAGAATAGATGCGATCCTCACTTCCCCGAACTTCGGGATTCTGGTGCTCATATCCGCCCTGCTCCTTACTTTCCTTCTTGTCTTTCGGGTAGGAGGGTTCCTTGAGACCTGGATTGTGACTGAAGTCTTCGAGCCCCATGTGATCCTGCCGGTCGAGACCGCGACTTCAGGCATGCCGCCTATCCTGAGAAACCTGATCCTCTATTCTCTTCGGGGAGTAGAGGCAGGATTTGCAATTGCAATTCCTTATATTGCAGTCTTTTACGCTATTCTTTCCATATTCGAGGATTCGGGCTATCTCACCAGGGCAGCTTTTCTGCTGGATAATCTCACTCATAAGCTCGGGCTTCACGGGAGAGCTGTGATCCCGCTGGTTCTTGGCTTTGGCTGCAACGTCCCTGCGATTATGGCAGTGCATGCCCTTGGCACGCGGCGGGAAAAGAGGATAGCTGCCCTCCTTATATCTCTGATTCCCTGCTCTGCCAGGACAGTTATAATCCTGGGGCTTGTGGGAACTTTCGTAGGCTTTTGGCCGGCGGTTTCGATATATGTTCTGGATATCCTTATTATTGCCGGCATGGGCTGGATTCTCGGAAGGGCTCTGCCAGGTCAGAGAAGCGGCTTTATCATGGAAATGACTCCCCTCCGAAAGCCGGAGCTGAAATCTACCCTCAGGAAAACCTGGATGAAAAGCCGGGAGTTTCTCTATATTGCTTTCCCGCTTCTGCTTGTTGGAAGTGCGTTTCTCGGAGTTGCCGATGCCCTGGGCCTTCTTTCGATCTTCCAGGATTTTGTAGAGCCTGTATCCGTGGGCTTGCTTGGCCTTCCGGCATTCGCTGCAACAGCTCTGGTTTTTGGAATTCTTCGAAAGGAAATGGCGCTTCAGATCCTGGCCGTATTGGCAGGCACAGCCAACTTTGCAGCTGTAATGACACCTGTTCAGATGTACGAGTTTGCTGTAATTACGACTATTTATATCCCGTGTGTGGCAACGATTGCGGTACTTAAACACGAGCTCGGAGTAAAAGATACGGTTTCGATAGTTCTTTTCACCATATTTCTGGCGCTTGGAGTGGGCGTTTTGATCCGGGTTTTCGGGCCTTCTTTCCTTTGACTTCTCCTTTCCTTTTTTATCTTTTCCAGGTCTTTTTTGTCTTTTTTATTTTTTTTCTCAGATCTCTTTTGTCTTTTTTACTTCTTTTCTTTCTCCTTTCTGAGTAGAAGAAATGATCATGAAAACACAGATTGAGGTAAGGATAAGAGAAATAAATTAAGGAATGGCTTAAGAGAAATAAATTAAGGGATGGCTTAAGAGAAATAAATTAAGGAATAGCTTATTAATTTACGAAAGGAGGTCCGGTTTCAAAAACAACTATATTTTTTATCTATCTTCGATAACATTTTGTGGGAGGTAAGCTCCTGTATCTCTGGCACAACATTTATATATTAATAAGCGTGTTTGTTTCTTTTCAAAATGCTTTGCGTTTGCCGCAAATTATTAATACTTGGTACATAGTGTTTATTCCCGATGACCCGAATCACTAATCACTTACACAAAAACGTGTTGAGTGTTATTATGGATATTCTCGAAATGGATCATTTCCGAGAGCCTGAACTTGATGAGGTTCAATTTTTCCTTGAACGCACCGGAACTCATGGCTCCATTGTTAACGAAAACGCTGTGGAAATGGAATGTACCTCCTCTAAAATTCAATCAAGAGAGAGTGTACTGGTCGATTTCGATGATTCCCTCACATCCATCAACTAACACCTCTCCCCAACAAAATTTTATCCCCTGACTGAAATCCAACCCTTTAACTCATTCTATTTTAGGGTTATATTTGGGTTTCATTCTCCTATTTTGCAGTACTATGGATCTTTTTCTCTGAATTCTATCTCATATTTGCGGAATACCCTCTATCCGGCCTGTTCCGGAAACGAGATGTGCCACAGGCTCTCCGATTTATTCTTTTTTATAGGACGAAGCGTAAAACCCCGAAGTCTTTAGTTCAGGGGTAGTTCACATTGTCCATTTTTAAGTAAAAAGTCTCCTTACTTAGTTAATATTTTTCCAGACAGTGGTGTGAAAAGCAGTTCTTTTTTCCAGGCGATTCCAGGTTTCCACCATATGTTTTTAACCATTCCGCATATTCACACCTTTAGTTTTTGGAAACTTCTCTTTTTTATCCTTTTTCCTGTCCTCTCAGCCGATTTCTATAATATATTTTCAGAACGGTTAATAAAGCGGTTCTTATTATTATTTAATTGAAAGTTATATCATGCCGGAAAATACTATCGATTACCATATATATTTAAAGCAAGATTACATGTACTTTATACATATTGTTTGAATTATCATGAGCGAATCAATTTATTTATAATTGTGGTGATCTGCCTTGCCGGTAAAAAGCTGCAGGCAATCAGGAAACCGGAACCCGAATTTCTTATAAGAGGTATTTTAATGAGAACTGGACAGAGGGACGTGCACAATACACCGCTTAAGAGGCGACTGTCAATAACCTATGAGGAGCTCGAGACTCTCACGAAATCGATTAAGGTTTCGGTTCTCAACGAACTGCGGGCCGAAACGGAAAACGTTTCAGATCGGGACTCCATCAAGGACCTGGTTCTTTCCGAAATCAGGACAGAGCTGATGGGAATCCCTAATCCTGCCTTACTCAAGGCTTCAATCCTCAATGAATTGAGAATGGAATTGAAAACATCCGAGGGACATGATTCGGGAGTGGCTGACCGGAAACTGAGGGAATTTGCAGGCATTCAGGATGGCCTTGTCCGCGAATTGCTTGATCAGAAAATGCTTATAAAGAAACTGGAAACTGAGATAGGAAATCTCACTAAGCGGCTGGAGGATGTGAAAAAGGCCGCTACGGTTGCTTCTCCTTCTATTACTCTTACCCTTCCTGAAGATCCTCTGGACCTTCCTCCTCTTTCCAGAAAGCCGAAACAAAACCCTGACCCCCGAAAAGAAAACCCTGCAGCACGCAGACTGATTGAATTCAGGGAAGCGCCTGCTCCCCTGCCAGGTACAAGTGCAAAAGTCCAGCTGAAGCTCAGAGAAGTCGAGCCAGCCGAACTTGATAAAGAGGAAGTTGAGACAAAGTGTGAGTACATTATTGCAGAGAGCGGGGATAGAAGACGGCTTAAAGGCAATGTGAGGCAACAGCCGTCGGCCAGAACCGAACCTGCCAGAACCGAACCTGCCAGAACCGAACCTGCCAGGCAGCAGCCCCCAAGGCAGTCATCCCCTGTGAGACCGCCTGCCCCTGTCAGAATGGACCCTTCGAGAGCCCGGCCTGCGGATGATTATAAGTGTGAATATATAATCGCTGAAAAGACCTCTAAAAAGCATTTCATAGAAGAGTCCGTGGACATGCGGGAAAATGAAGATGCAGAAATCATCACGTGCAGCCGGAAAAATTCCCGGGCGTAACGAGGCTTAAAAACAGAAACTTCCTCAAAAACGCGAAATTACAGAGGCATCCTGTGTATATAAAAGAGATCGAATTCGTCAATTTCAAATCCTTCGGAAAAAAAGTAAAGGTTTCCTTTTACAACGACTTTACCACCATTTCCGGCCCAAATGGGAGTGGAAAGTCAAACATCATAGACGGGATTCTCTTTGCACTCGGGCTTACAAGTTCCAGGACTCTCCGGGCTGAGAAACTTACTGACCTGATTTACAACGGCGACGAGGCAAAAAAGCCTGATTTTGCCCAGGTTACGATCCGTTTTGACAATTCCGACCGCAAGTTGCCTATAGATCTTGATGAGGTCGAGGTCTCAAGAAAAATCCGCCGAACAAAAAGCGGGTACTATAGCTATTTTTATTTCAACGGAAAAGCCGTAAACCTTGGAGAAATACATTTTCAGCTTGCAAAAGCCGGGGTGACGCCTGAAGGTTATAATGTGGTCATGCAGGGAGACGTTACCCAGATCATCTCCATGACCTCTGTAGAACGGCGAAAGATTATCGACGAAATCGCAGGGGTCGCAGAATTTGACGAGCGCAAGCAAAAGGCACTTGGAGAACTTGAAATCGTCAGGCAGCAGATCGAACGTGTGGATATCATTCTTGAGGAAGTAAGAATCCAGCTAGGAAAACTGGCCGGGGAACGCGACCAGGCCTTAAAATACCAGGCACTTAAGGCTGAAAAAGCAAAATTTGAAGGTTATGTCCTGCTTTCTAAACTCAAGGATGCGAGGACCGAACTGCAGAATGTGGATAAGGAGCTTGTCGGAAAGGAAGAGCACCTTGAGAAAGTTCAGGCTTTGCTAAACGAGAGGGTGCAGGAACTCCAGGCTCTTGAAGATGCTCTGGAAAAGCTTTCCCTTGAAATCCGGAAAAAAGGAGAGGATGAACAGCTTCAGGTCAAAAGGGAGATAGAAGAGACCAGGGGAGAAATTTCGCGCTGTGTGGACAGCATCGAGCTTTCTGAATCCGAACTTGAGGAAGCTGATTCGCGGCGCAGGAAAGCGTTTATAGAGATCGATTCTACCAAGGGCAAAGTCAGGGGACTTGAAGAGAAGATCGAAGCCGAAAACCTGAGAAAGGACAGCATCTCGTCAGAGCTTTCCGAGCGCAAAACAGAGCGCATGCTGCTCCAGAGCAGGATTGCAGATGTGGATGCAAAGTTTGCCGCGACAAGGGATGAGCTCATGGCTGCCAGGAAGAAACTTGAGGATATCAAGAACGAGAAGAACGAGCTCATCCGGGCCGAGGACCGGCTTCTCGATACCCTCAGGAGAAAATCCTCGGAACTCAGGGATATCGAAAACCAGATTGGGGATGCGGAAGCAGCGGTTACAACTTCTGACAGTGACACGCTTTCTGTGAGGTATGAGATTGAAAAGCTCTCCGAAAACCTGGAGTCCCTTATTCGAGACCGTGACGATATCGAAAGCAGCCACTTCAGGATCAAGGATGATATAAGGAAACTTGAAAGCAAGCTTCACGGCCTCCAGCAGGAATATGCCATCACCGAGGCGAGAGTCCGGGCTTCTGAGCAGGGAGGAAGCTATTCCAGAGCCGTGGAGATGGTAATCGGGGCTGCGCGGCAGGAAGACCTCTTCGGAATTCACGGCACCATTGCCCAGCTGGGAAAAGTAGACCGGCGATATTCAACAGCTCTGGAGATTGCCGCAGGAAACCGGATGCAGGCAATTGTTGTAGATACCGATGCCGATGCTGCCAAAGCAATTGAGTACCTGAAACATAGAAAAGGAGGGCGAGCTACTTTCCTTCCCCTCAACAAAATGAGAGAATCCAGGCGGCTTGAAAATCTAAGTTATGAAAACGGAGTAATAGGGTACGCAATTGACCTTATCGAATTTGATTCAGGTTTTGAACCTGCTTTCTGGTATGTCTTTCAGGATACCCTTGTCATGGAAGACCTTGCAAGTGCACGCCGCCTTATGGGAAAGGCAAGAATGGTCACCCTTGAAGGCGAACTCCTTGAGAAGAGCGGGGCAATGGTTGGAGGGTCCATCTCTTCTAAGTCGGGAATTTCTTTTGCAGCCGCAGAAAGGGACAAACTTCTTGAACTTGCAGACGAGATCAAGTCCCTGGATGCAAGCCGGAATGCAGCCATAGGCAAACAGGACAGTATTGAAAGCCACCTTTTCGAGTTGAGCCGGAAAATCCGGGACTGTGAGGCTACGATTTCGCGAAAGGAACTCCAGCTTGAGGAAATTGCAGGCAGGGAAGCCAAACTTGCAGAACTTCTCGAAGCTAAACAGGCAGACCTCAAAGCAATCGAGGAGTCCAGAACCGAACTCAGGGTTGAAATGGACAGGGTAATTGCGGAAAAAGCCGATAAAGAAGGGGCTGCATCTAAACTTGAAGTGCAGATTTCCGGACTTGAAGCAAAACTTGCTGACTCTCCTCTGCCTGAGATCAATAAAAAAATCGAATTCGTTGACGAGGAACTCCGGCGGCTCGACGGTCGAATCCGGGATACTGAAGCCAGCCTGAATGCTCTTCAGCTTGAAAAAGAGTATGCCGAACAGAAAATTGCAGAAGCAAAGGAACTAATCAGGGACCTTGATGAAAAGAAAGCCTCAAGGCTGGAAAAAGTAACCTCCCTCAAAACAAAAATCAGGGAACTTGAGGAAAAGCTCGAAGAAAAGAAGACAAGGGAGCTTGAACTTTCCGATGAACTTCGAGGGCTGCAGAAAGAAAGAGAGAGTGTCCAGGCCGAACACAGTGCTGTGAAGCGCAGGGTGAATATTGCCGCAACTACGCTTGAAAAGGCAAAACAACAGGTGCTTACGCTTACAGCTACAAGAAACGCTCTTCTTGACCAGGAAAAGCAGTTCATGGAAGAAGTCCTGAGAAGAGGCATAGAGGAGACCGATGAGGTTCCGAACTACGAAACCGTTTACATGCGGATTCAGGCAATCGAAGAGGCCCTCCGACGGCTTGAGCCCGTAAATATGAGGGCAATTGACGAGTACAATGAGGTCGAACTCAGGCTTTCAGACCTGCAGGGAAAGCGGGATACTCTTTTTTCCGAGAGAGAGCAACTCCTTGAGCGTATCGGCCAGTATGAGCAGCTAAAGCGGGATGCCTTTATGGAAGCCTATACAAGCATTAATGCCAATTTCAGGGACATTTTCCATGAGCTTTCCGACGGCATGGGTGAACTCTTGCTTGAAGATCCTGACGACCCTTTTACAGGAGGGATGACCCTCCGGGCCCAGCCCAAAGAAAAAACTCTCCAGCGGATCGAAGCCATGTCCGGAGGAGAAAAAAGCCTTACAGCTCTTGCTTTCATCTTTGCGATCCAGCAATACCGTCCTGCTCCTTTCTATGCTTTTGATGAGATTGATATGTTCCTTGATGGCCAGAACGTGGAAAGGGTTTCAAGGCGTGTTAAAACCTCAGGGTCAAAAGTCCAGTTCATTGTTGTTTCCTTGAGAAAACCCATGATCCAGGCCGCAAACAGGACAATAGGGGTTACAATGCAGGAAAATAATATCACGAGCATTACCGGAGTGAAGCTTAATGGCTGAACTTATGGATAATGTGGGAGCAGCGCTGGAAGTCCCCCGACTTCAGGCTCTCACTGTTCGTGAATCCAGGGAAAACAACTCTCTTTTTGAGGACCCCGAAACGTACGGGCTTCCAACTACTCTTTCATGTCTTGGAATTGATTGGAACCTGCTTGATATTTCGGAGTTTGAGACCTATGAACCCCTGGGCATACTGGTTGAGCTTGCTCAGGATGGGAAGATCGACCCCTGGGATATAGATATTGTACAGCTGACTGACAGTTTTCTGGGAAGGGTGGAAAAGCTCGAGAAAATGGACCTCAGAATTTCCTCAAGAACACTTCTTTATTCTGCTATCCTTCTTCGCATGAAATCCTCGGGAATCCTCGAGGTAGAGAAGGAAGAAGCCGATGAGTTTGATTCTGATTTTCTCGATGATCAGGATTTTCCTGAGCCCGGGGAGTTTCCTATCCCGAAGCTTCCTGTCCGCCGCGTTTCCACAAGACCTGTTACACTCAACGAACTGATTTTTGAACTCAAGAAAGCAGAAAAAAGCCTCTCCAGAAGAAATGAAAAGAAAGCCCTCCAGATTGCAGAAAAACCTCATCATGGCCCTCAACTTACTACAGGAGACGTCCTGGGTATTGCGCATGAAGAAACCATAAGCTTGCGGCTGGCACTTATCTGGGCCAGGCTTGCTGAACTGTTTATGGCGCAGCCTGTAGTAGTTTTTTCCAGCTTCCTGGAAACAAGTGAAGATAGGATTATGGATTATCTCTCTCTTCTCTTTCTTGCTTCAAACAGGAAGATCTGGCTTTTCCAGAATGAACTTTTCGAGGAACTATATATATATCCGGGAGAGGAATCCGGATTTTCCACTGAGGGCAACCCATCTCTTTTCCATGAGATAAAGTTAGAATCAAAAGCTGAAATATCAGGGCCTCAAATCAAGGGCTCCTCGGAAACAGGTTTTACAGGTGAGGTGCCTTTGCATGAGAACCCGGGCGAAGAACCTCAGAAAACCTCACTTTGAGATATTAACCCTGATCGAAACCTGTAAAAGCAAATCCGTTTGATTGAAATCCGCCTGACTAACAGTTAACCTGATTGAAGAATGTTTTTATTCTTTTTCTGGAAGTGAAATTTATGAGTGAGCTTGAGATGCTTGAGATTATCGAAGCAGCACTTTTTGCTGCCGGCAGGGCAGTAAGCCTCGAGAAGCTTGCGAAAATTACAGGAAAGCCCAAAAAAGCCGTCCTTTCGGCAGTACAGGAACTGACGGAGGCTTACTCTTCCAGGGGCTCGGGCATTGAGATCCTTGACCTTGGGGATCGTTACGTCATGCAGGTCAAGCCCGAATATTCTGAACTTATGCGGGAAGTTGCCCCAAAAGAGCTTTCAGCCCCGAAACTTCGCACTCTTTCCATGATTGCCTATCACCAGCCTCTGCTCCAGTCAGACCTTATTGATATGAGGGGAAGCGGAGCCTATGATCATATAAAGGACCTTATAGAGCGGGGGTTTGTAGAGTCCGTGCCCTGCGGAAGGAGCAGGCAGCTTTCCACAACTTCTCTTTTTGCAGATTATTTCGGGCTTAAGAGAAACGACCCGAAAGCCATAAAGGAGAAAATCCTTGAACTTTTGAGGTCCCAGGGCGGGCAGAGTGAGATCAACCTGTGGATCGGAAAAAAGACTATTGCCGTGACTCCGATGTATGAATCTCTCATGAGCATGTGCGGGATCAAGGAATACTTTGTGGCCAATGCCTATTCACCTTCGAAGGAGGAGATCTCCCGCTTGCTTGAGGCGGAAGTGCTGGTTGTCTCGGCCGGTTACTCTGATACCGTACGGCAGTACTGCGACGGAGAAATCCTTGAAATGCATTCAACAACTTTTGAAGATCTCATAGAAGCGATTTCTTTACTTGCTGAAGAACTTCCCGATGAAGTGGACCCTAAAACCGTGGAAGATACTATTAAGAAGATTCGGGAGACCAGGGAAAGGTATGTCTCTTCCGCTGTGTTTATTGAGATGAAGGTAAAACCGGCAACTGAGATGGTCTCAAAGGTCATAAACGACCTCTCCCTCGGAATTTCCGCAGACGGTGTCCTCGTTGCTCCCGACTATGGGACTTCAAGGAGCGGGGTAAAAATAGAGACAGGGGCTCAAATCCTTATACCCACTCACCGCAGCGTGGAAGGCGACCTTTTCAAGAGAGTCTGCACAAAATATGATGCTATTCTTCAAGGTCTGAAAAAACTTGAGGACTGAGACGCCTGAAATACAGTATGGCTACCCCTTCTTGCCCAATTTCTTTGAAATTACGGGCGCCCAAAATTTAAGTTTTTCTGTCTCATTATATCCTATATATAAATGCTTTATATAGTAAGCAGAGTATTTGACTATAGCTTTATATACTGGGTAGAGAATATTACCTTTGCTTTATATACTGAGGGTTGACTAATGAGCGAATCTAGCATCAAGATCGAAAACGTGGTCGCATCCACCAAACTCGCTGAAGAATTCGATTTACTTGTTATCGAATCCGAGTTCGAAGGAGCTGAGTACAACAAGCAGAAGTTTCCCGGACTCGTCTACAGGGTTACGGACCCTAAAGCTGCATTCCTGGTCTTTACTTCCGGCAAGGTTGTCTGTACAGGGGCAAAAAACGTTGCCGACGTGCACACAGTTATAGGCAACATGGCGAAAAAGCTGAACGGCATCGGGATCAAGACCTTGGAGAACCCCCAGATTACTGTCCAGAATATTGTTGCTTCCGCAGACCTGCACACTATTTTGAACCTCAATGCAATTGCAATAGGGCTTGGGCTTGAAAACATCGAATATGAGCCCGAACAGTTCCCTGGCCTTGTGTACAGAATCGATGTGCCCAAGGTAGTTGTGCTTATCTTCAGCTCCGGAAAACTGGTTGTTACAGGCGGCAAAACCCCTGAGAATTGTGAGGAGGGTGTCGAAGTCGTCCGCCAGCAGCTCGACAACATGGGGCTCTTATAAGAGCCTTCAATCTATTACAATATACCCCTTTTCGGGCTCCTTTCTATGGAAATAGGAAAACTGATATATTTTACAATAAAACGGATTCTGCGGCACGTGTAGAGGTTCCGCAAAGGATATGTGTGAAACGTGAACAGCGCAGATGTTTGCATTCTTGTTCCCACCCTGAACGAAGCTGCAACAATAGGGCAGCTTATCAAGGACTTCAGGAAAGAAGGCTTTTCCAACATCCTGGTGATCGACGGAAACAGCAGGGACGGCACAGGGCAAATTGCAGAGGCTGAAGGCGCAAGAGTTGTCATGCAGACCGGAAAAGGTAAAGGGCAGGCAATGATCCAGGCTTTCGAGCTTATAGAGAGCCCTTACGTGGTAATGATTGATGGCGACGGAACGTATCTTGCCCGGGAGGCTCGTTCTGTCCTCAAGCCTGTTCTGGAAGGCAGAGCCGACCATGTTATAGGCAACCGGCTGGGAAATTACTCTCCTGGAGCTTTTACAAAGCTTAACCTCGTGGGCAACCGTCTAATAAACATGTTTTTTGACGTTGCGTATGGAGTGAATTTAAAAGACATTCTCTCAGGTTACCGTGCGTTTACGCTTGAGAGTATGAGGGAACTTGAACTTAACAAGACAGGCTTTGAAATCGAGACCGAAATCTCTGTGGAATGCATTCTTAAAAAGCAGAGGGTTGAAGAAGTCCCGATTACTTACCTCCCCAGAAGCGAAAAAGGCGCAACCAAGCTAAATCCGGTAAAAGACGGGTTCAGAATCGGGTCTACTATCTACAGGCTTGCAAAAATGCATAATCCCATGTTTTACTTTGGAATCATAGGCTCTGTCTTAATCCTGGCAGGCCTGTTTACAGGAACCTTTGTGGTAGTCCAGTGGCTTCAGGGAATCACACGTATTCCGCTTTCCATTCTTACAACCCTGCTAATTATATTCGGCTTTCAGATGTTCATCTTCGGAATTTTGAGTGATTTTATATTAACCCTCCACAGGCAAACAATCCATTTAATTCAGGAATTAAATAAACACGGGAAGTAAGGAGATCTCTTAAAAACGGTTTTAAGATATCCTTCAATTTGCCGGGGGAAAGTCCGGGAATTTTAGGTTATTATTTTTTTGACTATCTTTGATCATTCAACTTTCCTCAGATTCCAATAAAACAACTTTACTTGTTCTTTCCTCAAAACAACTTTACAATTTCTTTATAAAATATTTATTTTAATCATATCCCTTATATTTTTCAATATCAATGGGCATTGAAGTAAAGTAAAGTTGATTAAGGTTAAAGTTAGTTTTTTAAATAGTGTTATATATAATTACGCGCATTTTCTGGTCTAGCTCACTTTTACCTTAGTTACAGACTAATCTTACAGATTAATCTTACAGACACCTGTTACAGATGATAGAAAGCTTGAGGTTAATAATATGACAATTGTGGAAGATGCTCAAAAAGGAATAATCACCGAAGAGATGAAGGTCGTTGCAAAGAATGAAGGACTTGACCCTGAATTTATCCGCCGTGGTATTGCAGCCGGAAGAATCGTTATTCCAACTTCCCCCTACAGGCAGGTAAAGCTCTGCGGTATCGGAGAAGGGCTCAGGACCAAGGTCAACGCGTCCATCGGTGTATCCTCAGACATTGTTGATCCAAATATGGAAGTCGAGAAAGCCAAGGCAGCGGAAGCCGCAGGCGCAGACACCCTTATGGAGCTCGGGACTGGTGGAGACTTCCTCGCAATCAGGAAAATGGTCATTGACAGCATTTCCCTTTCAGTCGGTTCAGTGCCTCTCTACCAGGCTTTCATTGAAGCCGCAAGGAAGTACGGCTCAATTGTGCATATGACCGAAGAAGAACTCTTCAAGGCGACCGAAGACCAGGCAAAGCTCGGGACCAACTTTATGGCAATCCACACAGGGATTAACAATATTACTATGGACCGGCTCAAAGCCCACGGCAGGTACGGCGGTCTCTGTTCCCGCGGCGGAGCCTTCATGACTTCCTGGATGCTCCACAACGAAAAGGAAAACCCGCTCTATGCCAACTTCGATTACCTTGTTGAAATCCTCAAGGAACATGAAGTTGTACTCTCCACAGGAAATGGAATGCGTGCAGGTGCAGTTCACGACGCAACTGACCGTGCCCAGATCCAGGAACTCGTAATCAACGCCGAACTGGCCGATAAAGCCCACAAACAGGGTCTGCAGGTCATTGTCGAAGGTCCTGGCCACGTCCCGCTCGACCAGATAGAAACCAACGTAAAACTCATGAAGGAAATGAGCGGCCATAAGCCCTTCTACATGCTCGGCCCGCTTGTAACTGACATTGCACCCGGCTACGACCACATCGTAACCGCAATCGGAGCCTCCATAGCTGCATCACATGGCTGTGACTTCCTCTGCTACGTGACTCCTGCAGAGCACCTTGCCCTTCCAAACCTCGAAGATGTCATCACCGGGGTCAAGACCTCAAGGATTGCAGCTCACGTAGGGGATATGGTAAAGTACCCGGACAGAGCAAGAGAACAGGACCTCGCGATGGGCAGAGCAAGAAGAGAACTTGACTGGGAAAAGATGTACTCCCTTGCAATCGACCCCGAACATGCAAGAGCAGTCAGGGCCAGCAGGGCACCCGAAGACACAGACGCCTGCACAATGTGCGGCAACTACTGCGCCCTGAAGATCGTCAACCAGAGCTACAACCTCGCAAAATAAGTACAGTACTTCTCAAAGAAAAGTAAGGCCGGTTGGCCTACTTTTTTCTGTTTTTACTTTTTTCCGTTTTTGATTTCTGTTATCTTCTACCCTGTTGCTCGCAGGGGGTTCGCCAGCTCAACTTAGATTAAGATAAATTTTACTCAAGTGTTATTGGATCGATTAGAACTACCATATTATCATTATTTTAATACTATGGGGTGTTATTATAATTATTATTGAAATATGCTGATCGATATTTCCTGTCTCCAGGGTTTCGAGGAAGTCGACGGGTGCCTTGTCTGCTGGCTGCTCAATTGGTTCTATTAGCTCTTTTCCATCGACTCCAAAGTCTTCAGACAGGGTTGTCGCAATTTTTATCAGATCCTCTTCGGATTCTGCATCGTATACCATTACGTTTTGCTTTTCTTCCAGGAATTCAATTAATTTTGCTGTATCTTCGTTCTGTTCCAGAGTATATATTTTATAATTAGGCTCTGCGCGTGTTGTGTCTGCCGCAAGCGCCGGTGAAACGAATGCGGAGAGTATCAGAAACATTATTCCTGTGGCGATTAATTTACTCATTTTATTTCACTCCTTCATATGATCCTGAGATCTGGTCTTGTACTAGCTTTGCACTGATTTTTTGCTCATCGACTTCATTTAAAATACAGAACATATTAGTCTTTTTTAGGGCATGGCGTTGAATATATTCGGAGGCGGTCTTGACACTCAAACATCTATACAACTGTATAATGGGTAATCTTAACTTTATATTCGGGTAGGGAATTTTTCCGAAATTCAGCATATATTACCTTATACGATAGTACTATATCCTATAGGACTTACCATTCTATGTACGAAATCAAATAAGTTAAACATCACGAAATTAATTTTGGACGTTGACGGTTTAATGCTACCTTTTTTTTCAGTTCGTATGCGTAAATCCTTCATAAGTCCTAACTGACTTTTTACTATGTTCTGGATTTTCGATTCCAATCGCGTATTTCATACCCGATTGAATTCCAATCATTAGAACTTATAAACATCCATATAATTTGTATGACCAAAGTATCTAACAATTAACACTTAGATCAACTTTATAAAGATCATTGATTAAAATTAAGCAGCTTGATAATTTTTGGTAGTGTGCCCATATTGTGGACAGGTTCTCAGTTGCGAGCCAGAACTGCCACAGAACTCCTGCTGCAGAAACTGTTGCTTTTGAATTCGTGGCTGTGAGTCCGAAATGAAGTTGCAATTTCTGCCCAGCTTTGCCGGAGAGTGTTTTCGTAAGGAGATGCCCACAGCCGCAAGAATCTGATCTTTGTTATACTTTTCCCCTCTTGAGAGATCAATATCGATAATATTGAAAAAGTAGCAGAAAAAAGATGATTAAATCCAATATACCAGTAAATACTGAGATTATATCCATTTAAAATCTGAAAAATTTCCAATAGCAAAAGAAATCATTTTCTCCTCAAATCAGGCGGGAAGCTCTCATTTTCAACTTAAGGTAAAACCTTAAAAATTCGCACATTTCTTGAAACATTCTCCGGCAGTTTAAAATCGATAGCTTTTTACATCATTACCTTAAAAATATCCAAAGTTATTCTTATTAGTTTATTGAAATGTCTGGAAGTCTTCTTACATAAGCTGGATGATATTTTTGATAGCCTGTCAGGGGTAGCGGTTTTATGAGACTAAAATCAGTTAAAGGGCTTGTTGCTCTCGGAATAGTTAAAGGACTTATCACTCTCGGGGTATTTATGTTCTTTTCGGTTTTTTCAGAATGTGGGGCATCTGCGGCGTCAGGTGGCCCTTCTGAAATCATAAACGAAGAATACACATTTGAAAAGCTTAATCCCGATGAGGTTACTACTGAATGGAATGATTTGTATCTCTTCAGCAGCAGGGAAGATGCCTCAGAAGAGCTTAAGGTATTAAAAAATAGATCCGAAGAAATGAACGCAACTTTCCGTCCGGAATTTGAGAACCTGTCCGGGCCTGTTTTACTGGATTATATGGAAGCTCAAAAGGAATTTTCAAGATCTTTTGAGATTCTGTACATTTACGCATATACTCAGCTAAGTAAAAATGTGAATGATCAGTTCCTCGCTTCTCTTCTTGCTGACTCTCAAGATCTGGTTACTGAACATGGGAAAGCCACCGCATTTGCAACCGTAAAGTTGACCTCGCTCAATAAGGGGGAGTGGGAAAGGCTCTTTTCTGAAGAGCCCAAACTGGAGGTATATATACCCTATTTTGAAGCTACCTATATGAGGTTTGCAGATCACAGGCCAATGAATGAGTCCCAGGCTGTATATCTTGCAGATATTGAAAATCAGCGCATGAAACTGGAGACTGAGGCGTTTTCGGAGATTACGAACAACGTCACGATGGCAGGAAACATAACGCTTGAGAACGGGGAGGAATTTTCAGTCAATTCCCAGTCCTACTACACTTTGCTTTCAACAGGCCAGAGCCGGGAAAACAGGAAAAGATGTTATGATCAGAGATTTGACCACCTGATCAACGAGTCTGATTCGATGGCCTCCCTCTATTCCGAAAAAGCCCGGCTTGACGACCTTGCTGCCAGGCAGTTGAACTACACGGATTCTTATGACTCCTGCCTCTACGGACTTTATCTCAACAGAACCCAGATTGATGATATGAATACGGTTTTCAAGGAAAAAAAATCCGTATTTGAAGACTATAATGAGTTCCGGAGAGAAAAGCTAGGGCTCGAAACTCTCAAGCCATACGACCTCCTGCTGCAGTTGACGGATCAACCTGGAAAAGAGTATACTTATGTGGATGCTTTGCAGGATATCCAGAAATCCTACTCCGGGATGAACTCCAGTTTCAATGAAATCTTTTTAAAGATGGTAAATGGCAATTTCATAGACGTATATCCTGACCCTGAAAACGGGAAACAGCCCGGGGGTTATTGTTACGGGCTCTGTGCTCTGAAGGCTCCATCCCTTGTCTTTATGAACTACAATGGGATTATCAGCGACCAGAAGGCCCTTACTCATGAACTGGGGCATGGCGCCCATTTCTACCTGATGGGCAACTCAGTGGATTACTTCTACTGCTCCGGTCCGATATACGAAATGGAGATTCCTTCAACTTTCAATGAAGAACTCTTTGTTGATTATGTGGTCGAAAACTCCGATAAGGAAACCGCAGTTGCGGTACTTTCCCAGCATATAGGGGAATACCAGAACTACTTCGGCTTCCAGCCCCTGATTACGGAATTCGAGTACAAAGCACACCAGCTATGCGCTGAAAACGGGACTGCAAGCGGAGCCGAACTCAATGCTCTCTGGACAGACCTCTCAAATGAATACAGGAGTGACTCTGTTGAATATTATCCCGACGACTCCGCTGAATGGACCTACATTAACCATATTTACCTCACAAACAACTACTATACCTTCAACTACGCGGTTTCAAAGGCAATAACTCTCTCCCTTTTCAAACAGTACAGGGAAGATCCTGACACCTTCAACGAAAACTACGTCGCCTACCTATCGGCAGGTTCGACAATGCCGCCTGAAGAAAAACTCAAAAAGTATTTCGGAATCGAAATCAACAGGCAGCTCTTTGAAGATGCAATGGACGTCGTGGAGTTGAGGATTCAGGAATTGAATGAACTTGAAAAAGACAAGAATGGGCATGCGTTTGATTCTGCCGTGGGAAGCCTGAATATTTATTCGGGACCTTTCTGGAACAGTGAATGTAAAATCAAATGAATTTAAATGTTTTAGCTGAAACGTTTGAGGCTGCTTGCGGGCCTTAAGTGCCCTCAGCCTTCAATTTCTTTTCTTTTTACCCGGAGCAGGCTTTTTTCCACTTCTCAAACCAGGCCTTAAGTTCAACCAGCGTCCTTTGCTGCATCATTGAATAAACATTTCTACCAGAAGCGATACAACTATTTGCAACTGCTACAGGAGACAAAAAAAGTGTATTATGATATAATCGAATCCCCAATCTGTCCCATTCTTCTGGCAGGGAATGAAGAAGGGCTGAAGCGTCTTATCTTCCTGAAAGGCGAGAAGAAAGTAGAAGTCCCAGATGGCTGGGTAGAAGACAAAGATTTTTTCAGGGAAGCGGCCAGGCAGCTTGAAGCTTATTTTTCCGGGGAACTTGAATCCTTCGATCTCAAACTGGCTCCCGAGGGAACGATTTTCCAGAAATCCGTCTGGAAAGCTTTGTGCGAAATACCTTACGGGGAAACCCGAACTTATAAAGATATAGCCGTATCTATCGGGAAACCAAAGGCTTATAGGGCGGTGGGGCTTGCGAATAACCGGAATCCAATTGCGATAATTGTTCCCTGCCACAGGGTTATCGGGGCAAATGGGAAACTTACCGGCTATGCTTCGGGTCTGGATGTAAAGGCATTCTTATTAAATCTTGAAGAAAAATGAGCCGTATGCGGCTTAATAATACACTATATCCTGAGATCTCGATGATATTATTTTCATCTGCGTACAGTCACTATTTCTTTAATCTATAAACTATTTTCAAAAAATAGTACGCCACTACAAGATAAAATATTATAGAAAGAATGAATATTACTTCGGTGGAACCTATCATCATTTCAAAATCCTCTTATTTTAAAAGTTTTGAATCTATTTAATGCTGTATCCTCAACAACAGGTTTTCGGGAGAACCAGTATGGAGCTTAAAAATAAAATCGAGAGTATTATCAAAGAAGCCGCCGCAAATCCCGGCACTGAGACTCGATATCGTGAACCTCTCGTAGGCTATGCCTCAGCCAGCGACCCCATTTTTGATGAAATGAAGAGAATCATTGGCCCTTATCACCTGCACCCGAAAGAGATCTTTTCCGAAGTAAAAACTGTTGTTTCCTTCTTCCTGCCTTTTGAAAAAGAACTTGTGAAACTAAACTGGAAATCCCCGGATCCGGTAAAAGAATGGATTCAGGCTAAGGGTGAAACAGATCGATTGATCACGAAAATCAATGAAACGCTCAAAGCCGAGCTTGCAAAAGAAGGGATCTCGACAGTTGTGCCTGAGATTGTTTTCGATTACAAGAGTAAGGGTTTTGACGTTTCATGGTCCCAGAGAAGTGCAGCTTATGCTGCCGGGCTTGGCACTTTCGGAGTCCACCAAATGCTGATCACGAAAGCCGGATGTGCAGGTCGTTTTGGGACAATACTTATTTCCGCAGCAATTTCTCCCACCCCGCGTCCGACCGAAGAATTCTGCCGCTACAAAAAAGGAGAGAAATGCCTTGTCTGTGTGGACAGGTGCCCGGCTGGTGCTCTTAATGCAAAAGGAGTTGATAAGGAAAAATGTTTCAGGCTGCTTCAGGATAATGCAAAAGCTTTTCCCGAAATCAATCAGCTTGCCTGCGGTAAATGTGCAACAGGACCCTGTGCTCTCAGGTCTCGCTGAAACAGGGGAACTTTCCCATTTCCCGGATATCGATTTCGCGATTTTAATTATTTCAGCTTTTTTGAGAAAGGCAGGGTCCAGTGCTGAATCTCAGCTCAGTTGCTTATATTGCAGTTAACGGAGTTGAAACGTTCTCAGAGATGTTCTTAGATACATTTATCCGTAGATGAAGGTCTCTATAAGGCACGCAGATGCCCCCTTCAAGTACGTTCTTCTCGTCTTCATTATAGAGAGAAAATCCAAGCATCATGTCCGTTCCCTCAAAGGGAGGAGTTATGGTAACGGCTTTTTCCAGGGTCTCGTTGTTTTCGATGCATATATTTTTCCAGTCAGCCGGTAAAGGCAGAGGCGTATTTTCAAGCCTGACTTCCATTGTATAGTTTACGGGCTTCTGCTCATGGTTTATAATCCCCACTATTACGGTCCCGTCCTCCCCGAGTACATAGTCGGTCGGATAGTTCTCAGCCGTACCTTCACGTCCCAGGATATAGAATTCGGTAAAGGGTTCCTGTAAGGATTCTGCAATTTTCAGCATCTCGGCTTTTTCAAGAGAGCCTATAAGCCCTATTTCCACTCCTCCAAGTTTCCACTGCAACATCTTGACGTCTCCGAATTCATTAAGGTATGCCTCCTTTCCGTTAATGCTGACTTCTTCGCCTTCCAGCATGGACGTATCCTCTTCAGGCTCGTTTTCATAAACGGTTTCCATTATCTCGAAGTTTTCAGTTCCTTTCTGGTAGCTAAGAAATACAGTTTCGGAGTCCTGACCTTCAGAGGCTGTATCATTGTCTTTGTATATTGTTGTGGAGTTAAGCACATAGCCGTCCGGTATATATTCCGGGGTAAGGATCTCAAAACTGGCTTGCTGTCTGGCCTCTTCAAGGCTCAGGCTTTCGGGAATTTTGAGTTCTTCATCCAGATCCACGGTTTTTACCTCTGCGCCTTCAGGAATCTCAAATTTGAACTCCGAATCCGGAATTCCGGTATTTGCTTTCAGGTCGCGTATTTCCACGTCCACTGTCAGGTTTCCCTTATTGTCATACATACTGGACTTGAGTACCATCCATGTCTCTTTGTCAATCCATACTTTTGTTCGGGAAGCTAGCTCTGACCAGCCGTTCCCTTTGGCTTTTGGTCTGGCTTCAAGGACATATGCGCTTCTTCCGTCCACCTCTTCAACTCCGAGCATGGAAACCTCGCTTCCATTCAGTAAATTACCTATAATACTGACAAAATCTTTTTCTGTTAAGAGCGGTTCCTCGGGCAATTTTATTTTCGTGACCGTATTTGTTCCAGCTTCGTAGCTCCATACGAACTCTCCGTCCGAGACAGATTCGACTTCTTTTCCTTCCTCCACACCAAGCGTCTTCATCAGGTTAGGTTTTTTATATGTTATCTGGATTTCCTCTTCCAGATCTTTTTCCCCGTTGAGGTATGTTGTCGTATGTATTGTGCCAGAGTAATCTTCAAGGCTGGCTTCTTTTTCCTGCATTTTCGCTGCAATCTCTTCTGCACTCATTTTTTCCTCGCAGCCCGATGCAAGAAGAGCCAGGCTTATGAGAATCAGTATAAATAATATTTTTGTATGTTTCATTTTCTCGATGCTTCTTTAATTTTTTTCTACATTTCTAATGTCGGCATGTACTTACTCACATCTTAATATAATTTTCCAGACCTGCATACTATAAAATAGAACAAAAACCGAGTGATATTTATGCCCTTCATTTCCCTGACTACCGATTTCGGAGACCTTTATCCCGCAGTCATGAAAGCCGTGATTCTGGCAATTAATCCGGGTGTGCAGATTATCGATGTAACCCATTCTGTGCAGCGGGCAGGAGTCCGGGAAGGGGCTTTTGCTCTCTATTCCCTTGTCCCTTATTTTCCTCAGGGAACTGTGCATGTTGGAGTTGTAGATCCTGGAGTCGGAACTTCCCGCCGCGCTCTTGCCGTAATAGCAGGCAGTGCGGGGAAGGAGCAGTTTTTCGTAGGTCCTGACAACGGGCTCCTGATTCCTGCCGCCCGCCGCCTTGGGGAAATGGAAGTATATGAAATCACAAACCCGGACCTTATGCTTAAATCAGGAATTTCTGCAACCTTCCACGGCAGGGACATCTTTGCACCTGTAGGGGCCCACCTCTCAAAGGGCACATCTATCGAGGCTGTCGGGCAGAAAGTCTCGGATTTCGGTGACCTTGACTTCGGAAATTTCGGAATTGACGGGCCTTTTCTTATGGGGGAGGTTATCTTTGCAGACAGCTTCGGAAACGTAATCACCAATATCCCGGAAGATGTGATTTTGAAATTCTCTACCTTTGGCTCGCATGTGGAAGTAAACGGCAGAAGAGTTTCCTTTGTTCAAACTTACGGTTTTGTCGGGCAGGAAGAACCTCTTGCCCTTATAGGCAGTCACGGTTTTCTGGAGATTGCGGTAAACAAAGGAGATGCTGCGCTTCAGTTCGGGCTTAAAAACGGGGATCAGGTGGCAATAAAAATTATGTAAAAAGCCGTGCATCAGACTTGAAATATCTATTAAGCGGGATTGATACCTGTTCTACCGTCACTTTCCGGCTTTACTTTTAGCAGAGGTTAATTACCGTTATTTCCCAGAAGTCAGCCAGGGTTTGGTTCAGCGGAATTTTTATATAATTCTCTGAGTACAAGCAACCTGTTAAAAATGAAACCTACTGACCTGAAAACTTATAAGCTGGAAGTTTTCTTTTTCTTTGCTCTGGCTATTTTTGAGTTTTTTTACCCTTTTAGGGAATGAAAGTACAGGCAATTCCGCTGCGAGTGCTGCGGGCACTTTCTGGCTTCCCTCTGCAGTAATGCAATCAGTAGCCGCATTATATGCCGTATTTATTGCCATTTTCGTGTTATCTCTGCAGAACAACAGGGACAGCATCAACTCAATTGCAAACCGGATAAAGTCCCCCCTGAAAATCGTGTCCTATACGGCAGCAGGCACGATCTATTTTAATGGACTGATATTGATTGTTTTTAGCCTGGGCGCTTTTTCCGAAACTAAAATGAAATTTATGTTATTTTCTTCTCTCGTTTCAATGGTTCTATCCCTTTTAGCCATTGTTTATTCTTCTATGAACCTGTTAAGCGATGTTTCGGGTTTAAAGACCTCATCGGAAAAGTATTCCGAGATTTCAAATCTTCTTAGAGGGCAGGAAGGGAATCCTGCAAGCCCAATGAGCCAAAACGGAAAAGATACGGATTCTGCATTAAGGTCCTGGATGACGAAAATCCTGAAGTCAGGGCAATTGCAGCCGAAGCCCTGGGACAGATGAGGGACCTGAAAGCAGGGGACGCGCTTATCGGGCTACTTGAGGATCACAATTCAGGTGTAAGAATCACTGCAGTCAGAGCCCTCGGAAAGATAGGAGCCGAATGTACAGTAAAACCGCTAATTAAATGGCTGGCAGAAGACAAAGACCCTGCATTCAGGACCTGTGCTATAGAGATTCTTGGAAACCTCAAAGATAAGCGGGCAATTGAACCTCTTATTTAAAGCCTTGAAGATAAAGTCCCTGAGGCCAGAATAGCCGCAGCCCGTTCACTGGGAATCCTGGGTGATGAAAGGGCTGAAGAAGTACTTATTGTAAAACTGGATAAGAGCACCCAGGAACTTCAGAAGCAGATGATTAGCTATCGGGAAAATCGGAGGCAAAAAAGCAGTTGAGGCTCTTATCCGCAAACTGGAAAATAAGGACCCCGAAATTCGAAAGTGCGCCGCCGAATCCCTTGGAAAACTGGGGGATTTACGGTCAGTAGACCCTCTTCTCAGATACCTGGAAGACAAAAATCCCGAAGTAAGAAATGCTGCTGCATATTCACTGGGAATTCTCAGAACTGATAAAGCAGTAGATGCTCTTGCAGGAATGCTGGCAGAAGAAGATTCTGAACTTCGGATCACTGTAGTTTATGCCCTTGGCAGTATAGGCAGTCTAAGGGTGGTCGAGCCTCTTCTTGGAATTCTGGACGACAGCAACCCCTGGGTCAGGCGGTATGCCGCAGACGCACTCGGGAAAATCGGAGATCAAAAAGCAACAGCTCCTCTTGTCAAAAACTTAAACGACCCTGACCTTGAAGTCCGGTGGGCTACAGCCGAAGCCTTAAGAATGCTGGTTAAGCGGAACCCCAGTTAAAGAATCCTTCTGGAATCCCAATGAGTAATCAGGTAGAAAAGCAGTAATCTTTAAATTAGTCCCCTCGAGTGAAAAACAACATTACTTCACATAAATTACTTCCCATAAGTTAGTCCGCTTGAGCGAGCGAAGCGAACGAAACGACCGCGTACTCCCGAGGCGCAATTCGGGATGTGCAAGTAGGGAATTGCAAGTCGGTCTTACATCCACTCGTAATTCATCAAAACTTCGGGGTTAAAACTCTGCATCAAGCTGTTTTCCGTATACCCGAAAAAGAGGCAGCCTTTACAGTTATGTACAATTTCTTTTCTGTGCTCTTCCGAGTTTTCCCAGACACTCTCAAAGCCATCCCATATCACGTTTCCGAGAGGCTCGTTCTGCGCGCGGCATGTTTCCACAGTGCCGTCATGCGTTACATTCATAATAATCCCGCTGGCTCTGCACCTGTAGTCCATTTCCCCGTCTCTGACCATCCTGAGGTAGGTTTTGGAATTAATAATCGGATGCCCCTGTTTTTTAAGCTCGATTATGCGGTCAACTGTACTGCGGAATTTTTCCGTATCACGGATTCCAATCTCGTTCCAGACCTCCTCACTGATTCCTGGAAACTCGTGGACAGGCTCGAAGGAAACTTTTACTCCCAGCTTTTTTGCAAGCAAAATAAGGGTCTCGATATCGTCCAGGTTTTTCCCTGTGAGTACGCAGTTCATGAGGATAGGGTTTTTCTTGTTCTGGATTTTTCTGACCTCAATAGCTTTTTTCAAGCCTTTCAGCAAGGTTTCAAAATCCATCCGCCGGATTTCTTTATAACTCTTTATTCCGTCAACGGAAACCGAAAGATAATCAACATCTCCAAGCTCTTCAGCTCTTTCGTAAAGAAGCTTTCCGTTTGTGACCATTGAAGTTATCATCCCGAGTTTTTTGGCGTGAGCCATGATCTGAGGCAGGTCCTTTCTGAGAAGGGGTTCCACAGTCCACGCATTGTATACTCCAATCCCGAATTCTTTTGCATCGTCTAACAGCTTAAAAACATCTTCTTTTGCCGGTTCTTCTCCAGTTTTCTTCCAGTACTCGCAAAAAGTGCAGCGCATGTTGCAGCGGGCATTTACAGCGTGAGAAAGGACAAAAGGACGCTTTCTGACTCTGATCTGCCAGAGGGCTCTGGAAGCTAAGATGGGGTCAAGTCGGGACATGGAGATCGTTTATCTGTTTTAATAAAGAACCTTTACATTATAAATAAATGCATTCTATTTATGAGTTTTTTTATCATAATATTCTTGCACTCGAAAGTTGAATGACAGATGTAACTCTACAAGTTTTGAAAAACAAATTCTAAAATTATATCAGGGGAATTTTTAACGAAAAGCCGGTTAGTCTGAATTCCCAAAACTTCTAACTAACACGTAAAATGAAATATAAAAAAGAATGGCTCGCCGTGAGGCGAGCTGTAATTAAAGTTTTACTTGAGTTTATCCGAAGAGGGCACCGAGACCGGCCATTCCGTCTTCTTCAGAGGTGTCTTCTTCCTCTTCTACTACTTCTTCAGCAGGAGCTTCTGCTGCTGCAGGGGCTGCTGCAGGGGCTGCTGCTGCAGGGGCTGCAAATGCGGCCTTTGAAATTGCTTCTTCGATGTCTACGCCTTCAAGGGCTGCGACAAGGGCTTTTGCTCTGGATTCGTTCACTTCGATACCTGCTGCTTTGAGAACAGCAGTGATTGTTTCTTCAGTAATTGCTTTACCAGCATTGTGCAATAAGAGAGCTGCGTATATGTATTCCATCATAATCACCTTACTTTCAATTATCGTAAATTTGTTTATCCGAAAAGGGCACCGAGACCGGCCATTCCGTCTTCTTCAGAGGTGTCTTCTTCCTCTTCTGCTTCTTCCTCTTTTACTTCTTCCTTTTTCTCGGATGGTGTGGCTGCTGCGCTTGCTGCTGCTGCGCTTGCTGCTGCCCCGAGAGCTTCCCTCAGGTCGTCATCAACTGCGTTTGCATCCTTATCTGCGGCTTTGGATGCAACGGATGTCATCTGGATATGGGCTTTTGCCAGCAGTGCATCCATAACTCCTGAATCAAACACAACAGCATTGACACCAAGGTTCTTTGCTCCTACTGAGGCTTTTGCCAGCAGTGTGCCGATTGTTGCGCTTGTCGGGTATGCGGTATTGACAGAGAGATTGAAAGCGTTCTGAATTGCTCTGATAATATCAGAGAAATATTGACTTTCATCAATTGCAAGGAGTTCCGGCTCGTAAATCGTCCCTTCATCATAGGCGGCCCTTAAGTCCAGCCCTATAATAAGAGGGTATATCTCCAGCTTTGAGAGCATGGTTGCGAGCTTCTGCGGGACTACCTCACCTGCTTTACAGACAACCTTCGTTTCCTTTACTGCGACTTTCCCTGCTTCGATTGAGGCGGGAATTCCTGCGCTCTGGAATTCTCCGAGAATTGGACCAGGAGGAAAACTGGTTGGCCCCTTCTTAACAATAATGTCTTGAGGAGCTATTGCGCCTCCTTTTATAGGAGACGGAGTTTTTGTCTGTTCGAGTACTTTGTAAAGCGTGAATGGACTTTCATTAGTAAATACCAGGGCAGTCTGCTTGTCAAGGTATTTATTCATCTCGGGAATGCTTTCACCGAGTTGATTTAAAGCCCGCTCTGTGAGGGTGTTCCTGGAGACTTTGAGCACCGCAACGTCTTTAAGGTCCCGGCGAATCTTCTGGATCTTGGTTGCGAGAATGCCTTCGATCCCCACCATCCCGAAGACCTTATGGGACTGGATGAGTTCCTTTATATTTTCGATCTCATCCTTTTTCCACTGCGGGATATGCTCGGTGTGATGCCTTTCTTCTGCCATTTACACCACCCTCTCTGATTTTCCCATGGTTGTCGTGACATATACCGTTCTCAGGTTATGCTTGCCCTTATCCAGGACACGCTCCAGCCTTGCTACAACAGTCTCAATGTTCTCGGCAAGATAATCAGGATTCATATCTCTTCTGCCGACAGCCACATGGAAGGTAAGCCTGTCTTTTGACCTGAGTTTTACCGCATTCTGCTTGCTCTGGATCAGTTCGCCTACATCCTTGTTAGGTAATAGCGGAATAGGCATTTTTCCTCTGGGTCCAAGAACAATACCAAGTTTCTTACCGATTATCGGCATGAACTGAGTTTCTGCGATAAAAAGGTCATATTCGTTTGCAAGAGTCCTGGCTCTATTCTTGTCAGCCGCCAGTTCTTCGAGCTCAACATCAGAAATAACATACGCAGCACCGGCAGCCTTTGCCTTCAGGCCCACATCACCTTTTGCAAAAACGCCGATCTTCAGTTCTTTTCCGAGCCCGTGCGGAAGAATTACTTCTTCATCGACTCTGTTCTTCGGTTGATTCATGTCAAGATTCTTTAAGTTAATCGCCAGGTCTACGCTTTCAGAGAATTTTCGCTCTGGCGATTCTTCAAGTACTTTCTTGACAGCTTCCAGTATATTTTTTTCTGCCATCTTGTTCCTCCCCGTAGTGTTTGAACGTTCTCGTCCAAGCAGCCTTTTCGGCTTACTACGGTTGGTTTTAGGGCTTCCCGTGAATCCGGTTCTTTCACTCTTAAACAGTAAGCCGCTAATAACTCTCAGTTTTTATTTTATTACAGTAGAACGGTATTCAAGGTTCCTGAGCTATTAGTGGTATCCAATTTAAAACTATTGGTGTATCATGAAATTCCGGATTGAATAGTAAAGGGATGGGAAGGCTTACCACTCTTCGCCAGCAAGCAAATCATCGAACTTGCCTTCATCGAGTGCCTTCTGGCAGTCTTTGGCCTTGACTCCCTCTACGTTCACACCCATAGGTACACAGGTGCCCATTACTTCTTTCATTGTTGCTTTGAGATCGTAGGAAAGTACATCTTCCTTCTTCATGCGGGCGATCTTTACGACCTGTGGGATACTGAGGTTTCCAACAACTTCGCTTCCCGCGTTTCCTGATCCCTTCTGAATCCCTAGCTCTTTCATTATCAGGGACGCTGTAGGGGGGGTACCGACTTCGATCTCGACATTTTTTTTGTCGTCGACAATTATTTTCACAGGGACCTGCATTCCATTATAGTCCCGTGTTTTTTCATTGATCTTTTCGACCACTTCTTTTATATTGACCCCGAGCGGACCAAGCGCTGGACCCAAAGGTGGTCCAGGATTCGCTTTTCCTCCAGGGACGAGTGCTTCAACAATACTTGTCATCTGAGTTTCACCGGTTTTAATAAATATAAACTTTGCAGATCTCTTTCAATCCACTCGAAATACTGGTAATTTTATTTATTAGTAAGCTGGAATTTTCGGTATTTTTTCCATCTCTCTGCGGCTTCATTCTTTCTCTTTTCTCAATACTCTTACAGTATCGCCGCGAATCGTGATGGGAATCGGAACCACAGCATCGAACAGTTCCACAGTAATTTCCTCATGCCCTTCATCAACCCTTTTAACCCGGGCTTTCTCCCCCTTGAAGGGTCCCGAAGTGACCTCAATTATAGCCCCTTCTTTGATTCCTGTTACTATTGGTTTGGGTTTAAGGAAATGCTCAATTTCAGCAATTGTAGAGCTCCCTTTCACAAGAGCCCTTGCATGGGGAATAGTCTGGATTGCCAGTTCTACGATTCCGGATTTAGGGGCCTCGACAAGGACGTATCCTTTTAGCTCATCAGGAGCCAGAATTGCCCTGATGTCAAGTTTCTCCTTTTTTGCAATCCTGGCAAGGGCGGTTGCAACCGATCTTTCCTGATTTGCCGTGGTTTTGATTACAAATATCTGAGAATCCTCACTCATTTGGCCACCCACTGGGGCAACATTGTCAACAGTACATATACTATAAATCCTATTGCTCCCACAGCCAGAATGCCAATACCTGCAACCTTGGCAATGGTCAAGAACTCTTCCCTGGACGGTTTTTTCGTAAGCTTCAGGACTCTCAGGTGTGCCCGGATTGCCTGACCAATGCTTTCTTTAGTTACATTCATTTCAAATGGGAGTTCTACCAATCAATTCACATCCAGGTTTTATTTATTTTGTTTATCTGTCTTGAACTTTCCGCTTACGGTTCTTCCTATGTGCTTTCCATTTCTAAAATTCGCTTTTTTACACGCAGAATTTTCGGATTTATCTTAAGGAAGGAACGGGCGGATTATATTATTAATTCCTATTATATGAAGATATCACTGGCACGGCTTTTAAAACATCAGAAGATTTTCGATGCAGGATTATATTTACTTTAGATCTTTAATCGCGTCAGTATAAATATTTCTTTTTTTGATGCCGAATAGTATCGACAGCATACGGCATTTACCATAAAAATAGTTTTCGATTGGATTTCTATTCCGATTCCTTATTTTATTTTAAAGAGAGGAAAACAGTATTTTTTCTCCAACCGAATATTTTAATCCCTTTAGTCTCTGGTTTGATCACTCTACGAAATCAATTCCATATTTAAAGGTAACATTCTTGTCATTTCCATGGCCATAAATCTGAGCTGATGTTACTCCCGTGACCACGATCATGGTACGTACGGTCTGCTCGAGGTCAGGGTCAATCTGGGCACCCCAGATCAGGCGGGCATTGCTGTCAATCCGGCTGTAAACTTCCTGAACCACAGACTCAGCTTCCGAAATTGTCATGTCAGGCCCTCCAACCACGTTAACAAGGGCAGAGGTCGCACCTGATATATCTACGTCAAGGAGTGGGCTGCGCAGAGCTTTCTGTACGGACTCGACAGCTTTGTTATCGCCGTCCGCTTCTCCGAGCCCTATCATTGCAACGCCTCCGTTCTGCATAACAGTTCTGATATCCGCAAAATCGAGGTTTACAAGCCCGGGTTTTGTGATCAGTTCGGTTATGCCCTTTACGGCTCTCATAAGAACTTCGTCTGAGACTTTGAAGGCAGCCTGAAGCGGGAGTCTCGGAACTACTTCGATCAGCTTATCGTTGGGCACCACTATCACCGTGTCTGCAACATCCCTCAGGCGTTCCAGGCCGGCCTCTGCATTGGTCCTGCGGACATGCCCTTCCACACTGAACGGCAGGGTGACGACAGCGATCGTAAGGGCTCCTGCATCCCTGGCGGCCTCAGCTACTATAGGCGCCGACCCTGTCCCTGTTCCTCCTCCAAGGCCCGCAGTGATAAAGACCATATCAGAGCCTTCGACAATCTTGTTAATCTCATCAATACTCTCGATTGCAGCATCTTCTCCTATCTGGGGGAGGCTGCCGGCCCCAAGTCCGCGGGTTTTCTTTTTCCCGATAAGGATCTTTTTGCCGGAGCGTATATGAAGAAGGTGCTGGGCATCGGTATTCACGGCAACGAGATCCGCTCCCTGGATCCCTTCGCCCATCATACGCTGGATGCTGTTTGAGCCGCCGCCTCCGCAACCTACGACCTTGATGGTTGTTTTAAGGCTTCTGAGGATCTCTTCAAGTTCGGCATCCACATCTGAGTCTTCGTTAGAGTAATCTGAGTTTGAGTACTCTCCCTGCCCGGCACGTCCTTCCAGGGCAGATCGAGCAAGGGCTTCTTCCACAATGGATCTCATGCTACTGTTTTCCTCCATTCTATGGGATAATATTTTACGGATAGTATTAAAGAACAAATGTATTTTAAGGGGAATATATCTATTTTAACCATCACATATACAGTTTCCAATTTAATAGTTTTCCTTTTCCAGTCTTTAAATCTATACTGTATTTGTTTAATAATTTTATTAAACTCCTCTACTTTCCTGTTTGCCTCAGGTTCTGCTCTTCACTGCTTTTATGATCCGGCTTTTTCTTTATTCCCTATTTTCTTTATCCTTTACCCTCAATCTTTTCTAATTTCTTTACGTAAAATCTTTATTTTTTTATTTTCTATATTTTTTTGAAGCCGGTTCCTGTATTTTTACCTTTCCCTTTTTTCTGAGTTTATATATCCACATTCTCCAGACCTGATGCCCCGCTTCCATATCCTGTCCACATCTTTCCTGGAGAATTAAATGTAAACAATTATGCTTTTCCTCTGGACTCTCCTAAGATAATGCCTGTTGCGATTAGATGGGCAACTCTAAGAGGCTCAGGAATATTGCTTCTTATTGACGTAAGCCTAATGATCTTTTTCACACTCTCCAGGCCTATACCTGCTTTCTGGATATAAATAGGATTCCTTTCTTTTCCACCAGCGATTTTTTCTATTTTTCCGGCTCTCTTTATTATTGTCCAGCGTTCTTCCCCGTCCGGGAAATACTTGAGGGCAGATTTGATTTTCTCAAAATCCGGGTATGAACGCATAATTACAATTACAGGTATCCCTGTTTCCCTGTGAAGCTCCTCTATATCAACAACATTAAAGCCTCCGTAAGTGATTCCATCGAGCATTACCACCCTTATCTGGCCGTAATGTTTGCTCTTCTTTATCATATCGCAGATAATGTCGGTAGCATCAAGCCCGTCCTTTGTGATCTCTGAACGAAGGACTCCGTCTATCCAGTCTCCCCCCCTGAAAACAGCTCCCACTATCATTACACTTCTGTTAAGGAGCGCAGAGTCATCTATACCCAGAACTCGGATTTCGGGTTTGATATGAAAATCTGAATCCACATGTGTTTTTATGTCTGGATTACAAAAATAGTTTGCCGGTTTAAGGAAACCCTCAATTTTCCTGTATAAACCTTCACTTTTCTCATGTCAAATGTAAAAAATGAGCCCCAAAAGGGGCTTTTCATCCGGTTTGCCGCAGCTTTTTCACACGAACATAGTTGTTTCAGGGGGACTTGAGGGCATCATCTTCTGCGTATCTGCAGCCACAGATACCTTATCCACTGCTTCGAGGAAGTCCACCATCTCAACCAGTTCCTTGTCTTTCCTGACCGCAAACATGCCTGCCTCGGTGGCAATTGCCTTCAGGTCTGCTCCGCTCATCCCTTCGGTAGCTTTTGCAAGCCTCTTAAAGTCGATATCTCCTGCAAGAGTCATTCTTTCGCAGTGAATTTCGAGAATTTTTCCTCTGGCTTCGACTCCGGGCATGGGAACATGGACAAGCCTGTCAAAACGGCCTGGCCTGAGAATTGCCGGGTCAAGGACATCCGGACGGTTTGTTGCTGCAATAATCCTGATGTTTTTCCTTTTGTCAAATCCATCCATCTCTGCAAGAAGCTGCATGAGTGTCCTCTGAACCTCACGGTCTGCCCCCGTGGTCTCATTCAGGCGCCTTGCAGCAATCGAGTCCAGCTCATCGATAAAGATAATACTCGGGGCTTTTTTCCGGGCCATCTCGAAGATTTCCCTTACAAGTTTGGACCCGTCCCCGATGTATTTCTGCACGAGTTCAGAACCTACAACCCTGATAAAGGTCGCATTGGTCCTGTGAGCCACGGCTTTTGCAAGCAGGGTTTTACCTGTTCCAGGAAGTCCGTAGAGAAGAACTCCTTTAGGAGGCTCAATGCCTATCCGGGCAAAGCGCTCCGGGTCGATAAGAGGAAGTTCGACTGCTTCCTGAAGTTCCTGGATTTGCTCGTCGAGACCGCCTATCTGGCCATAATCCACTTCTACGCTTTCGAGGACTTCCATTGCGGCAACAAAAGGCTCTTCCGTCGAAGGAATAACCTCAGCAATGGCAAGTGTATGCTGGTTTAGGGCAACCTTTGCCCCTGGCAGCAGTTTTTTCTCATCTATATATTGTGAGACATTAACCAAAAACTGAGGTCCGTTGCTGCTCCGGACAATTATCCTGTCGTTCTTAATCACATCAATGACCGTACCAATGATGAGCGGAGAGGTCTTCATCCGATCGAGCTCAGACTGCAACTTTCTTATTTCCCTTTCATATTTGATCTTTTGATTTTCCAAATAACGTTTTTCGGACTCAATCTGGCTGCACTGCTCTTCCAAAAAACTGTTGCGGCTTTCAAGTTGCCTCACTCGGTCCTGGACGCTTTCAGTTACTTCCCCCAGCTCTCCAGGCTCGATTCCGTCATACACAGGGCCGGACTTACCAAGGTGACTGCGCATGCTTTCATCCTTACTTTTGGTACTTTCCGTCATGGAGCTCCGAATAATATTTAAGTTCGTACCGTATATAGCGCTTTCGAAGTGATCAATATGCAGTGCGAAATATGTGGTGCAGAGATCCGCGGAACGTCTATGTGCATTACAATTGATAACAGCGAACTCCAGGTCTGCCAAAAATGTGCTCCTTACGGTAAACCCGTTGATAAGCGGACTCCCGTATCAAGGAAAGTCTCTCCGGTGGTTCGTACGGTAACACGAACTGAAAAGAGGCCAAAAAAGGATTTTTTCGACATTTTGAAAGACGAACTCCTGGATGACTATGATCAGATTATCCGGGACGCTAGAGAAGCCAAAGGCTGGTCTCAGGAAGACCTGGCCGTAAATATCAAAGAAAAAGCATCTCTGATCAAAAAGATAGAACGCAGTGAAATCGTGCCAGAAGAGCCCGTTCGAAAGAAACTTGAACACACCCTTAACATCAAACTTACGGAACGTGTTGACGCCGCAGGGCAGGAAGTCTCTCACTTAATGAAAGATACTACTCTGGGGGACATAGTAAAAATAAAGAAAAAGTAAATCTTAACTGCAGGTTTTGTTCCGGCAGCAATACTTAGTTTCCGGCAGGTTTTTCCTTCCGGAATAACAGAGGGTTCAATCCGGATGGATTTTCCTTTGATTTCCTTCACCCTCTGTTTTTATGTGCTTTTTTATCTTTTACTGACTCAACTCTCTTCTTTTAACCGTTAATATTCTCAAACTACATTCTTTGACTCTTTCGTCTGATTTTCTTTCGCGATAAACCTTTAAAGCTCGATTTCTATGTCATATACCTTTTCGGGGTTTTCCTTATGGATAATCCAGAAAGGCTCTTCACCATATGTTTCCATCAGCTTTATGGTCCTTTTAGGAATTGTTTTAGGGCCAAGCACTGCACCTGGCCTGTCAGGGTCGTCAATGTAATCCGTTTCCATCATGAACCGTGTTCCTTCTTCAAGTGCCTGTTCGATTGCCCCTTTGATCGAGATCACCCCCGGAAAGAGTCCAAGCTCTTCGCAGGTTTTTACCAGAGGGGGAGAGTAGTGTTTGACAACTCTGTACATTTTGATTCCTGCTTTTCTTGCCCTTTCTGCTATGTCCTGGAGTTCAGGCTCTCCCACGCTTTCGGTATGAAGCTGAACAGCGCAGTCCTGTTCTTTTCCCAGGGAAAAAGCGTACTCCATAATCTCATTCGAAGCTGCCCAAACTTCCGCAGCCACAGGGTAATGAGGGCGCCCGGACTTAATCCCTACAGCAAGGCCCTTTTCCACATATCCCGAAGCAATCTCTAGACCTTTCTTCATCATCTCCGTGGCTTCTGGCAGTTCCATATACTCAGTAAGCTTTGAGATCTCTGCCGGATGAACTCCAAGCACGGGAAAGGCTCCAACCCCCATCTCCCTGATCTTTGATGCGATTTCCACGGTTTCGTCAAAGACCTTGAGGTAATCCTCAGGCTTTTTGACCATTACTCCAAGGGACCAGCTGGGTTTGGTGACCAGAATTATGTGGGTTCCTCCGGAATTCTTGAATTCCTTCACTGCTTCAAGCCCCCTTGCTCTAGGGTCGATATGCATGTGGTTATCGGTAATCGGAATTTTTGCAGGCATTCTTACTCCTCGCGAGTATGAGGTTTCTGGGTTTGATTAAGGTTCGGATTCGGTTTATCGAAAGTTCCGGGTCGGGTTATGGATCGGATACTTCCGGAAGAAAATATCTGGATTTGATTTTTTAGAAATGTGCGCAGGCATTTATATCTCAGATCGGACTTCAAGTGAGAGATCGTTCAGCATAGTATTGTATTCAGCATAATATTGAATTACCCAAAACTTGAAATATATAGCCTTACGTTGAGTTACGCGGGAAGATCCAATTATTCTTGCCAAATTTCTCGAAAAGTTCCGCTTTTTTAGTTTTTCAATCGCTACGGTTCTTTGAACACGAACCTTAAGATCTGGTGATAATATGAATAAAACCGCAGCAGTAATCAAAGGTGACGGGGTAGGCCCCGAACTTGTAGACGCGATGCTTAAAGTTGCAGAAGCCGCTGGCACAGACATCGAATTTGTTATGTGTGAGGCAGGAGCCGGCTGGTGGGAAAAGAACGGAGGCAACTCCCTTATCCCGAATGAGACATGGGATATCCTTGACAGCTCAGATGCCTGTTTTAAAGGTCCGACAACTACCCCCGGAGGAATCGGTTCCCCGAGAAGTGTGGCTGTGTCTATAAGGAGAAAGTATGATCTCTATGCGAATGTCAGGCCAATCAAGACTTTCCCCAATTCAAGTGCACCTCTGGGAGATGTGGAAATGGTCTGTGTGCGCGAGGGCACTGAAGGGCTCTATATTGGCGAGGAAATCCAGCTCACGGATGATGTCTCAATTGCAATCCGGAAGATCACCCGCAGTGCATCCAGCAAGATTGCCAGGTATGCCTTCGAGGAAGCTAAGAGAAGAGGCTATGACGCTGTTGTGCCCATTCATAAGAGCAATATCCTGAAAATTACCTGTGGCTCCTTCTTAGAGGAAGTAGAAAAGGCTGGATGGAATTATCCAGATATAGAGATATGGCCCTATCACATAGACAATATTGCCCAGCAGCTGATCAAGAACCCTCAGATTTTCAATAAAAAGGTTCTCCTCTCCACAAACCTCTTTATGGATGTAATCAGTGAGGAGTGCTCGGCACTGGTTGGCAGTATCGGCCTTATCTACTCTGCCAATATCGGGGATTCTTTCGCAATGTTCGAACCTGCTCACGGTTCGGCTCCAAAGTATGCAGGCCAGGATAAGGTAAACCCTGTCGCAACCGTACTTGCAGGAGCCTGGATGCTTGATTACCTTGGCGAAAAGGAGAAGTCCGAAGCCATATTCAAAGCTACTGAGCGCGTAATTTCCGAAGGTAAGTATGTAACTTACGATCTCGGAGGCAGTGCAAAACTTAGTCAGATGGCTGGCGAGATTGCGAAGTATACGGCAGAAATTCTCAAATAAAAAAAAGTACTGAAGGAAATCTCTTTTCTTTATTCCTTCACTCTTCCTTCTTCAGACTCAGTTATCTTTCCCTTGATTTTCAGTTTTCCTCTACCCGCATGTGTAGGATTGCAAATAGGCTGGTAAAGGAAGTATTTTTCCACATAAGCAAGGAGTTCTTCATCCGAAATACAGGAAACCCTTTCTTCCTTATCATAGAGCTTCTGGATTTCGTTCTGGATTTTCAAAAGCCGGCTGTCATCTTTTTCTACTATGGTTTCAACGTCAAGAAAGTCATTTAAGGTCTCCTGAACCTTATAGCGGATAACTTCCAGCCCTGAAGAGTCTCCTACAAGCAGGATCCGCTTTCCCCCTACCATTTCTGGAGGGTAGGGTTCGTAATTGAAGGGATTTTTGAGGACGCCTGCGGCATGTATCCCGGATTCGTGGGCAAAAATGTTTTTCCCGACAACCGCCTTGTTTCTCGGAACCCTCAGCCCAAGCTCCTTTTCCATGAATCTTGCAAAGCGGGTGACCGGTTCAAGGTTGTATCTTTCAAAACCTTCTACCCTATCTGCCAGGAAAAGCAGAATTTTTTCCATCTCACTATTTCCTGCACGTTCTCCTATGCCCAGGAAAGTTACGCTTGTCCAGTTAGCCCCATGCCAGAAACCTGCAATGGAACTTGCTGACCCGAATCCGTAATCGTCATGAATATGGGTTTCTATATTTTTAACCCCTATTTCCTTCTTGAGGTGCTGCACGATTTTCGGGATTCCATACGGCTCGTCGATATTCATGAAGGGCATCCCGTATCCGACAGTATCGCAGACTCTGATAATGCAGTCAGGGTCGATTTCCATAATTTTTTCAACTAACGGGAAAACAAAACCGTAATTGTCTGCTCTTGTCATATCTTCAAGGTGGGCCCGTGCGCGAAGCCCGTGATCCACTGCATACTGCAGGGCATCAAGGTATTTCTCTTCGGCTTCTTCCCTGCCTGAGAGCCTCATCTTGGAAAAAATATGTGTATCCGAGACAGACATCAGGATTCCTGTTTCTTTAATCCCGTCAACCTCCAGAATCTTATCTATATCAGCCCTTGAGGCTCTTGCCCAGCCTGTGATCTCTGGAGACTCGTACCCTATATCAAACATGAGGTCTACAGCATCTCTATCCCTTTTGTTGAATACAAAGGCCTCGAGTTTTTCAATTCCTATCTCGTGCAGGTACTCATAGATTTGAAGCTTGTGTTCTCTGCTCAGGACTATCCCCGGCATCTGGGAGCCGTCGCGGATGGTGCTGTCACTTATGTACACGTCGTTTCCATAAGGCAGCTTTAGTTTGGGCAGATCGTCGTATGATTCGTAAATTTTCATCGCTTTTCCTCCTTTTTTTCAGGCGGCAGGGCCCTGCATAGAGAGAGCGGGCTTGCACTGCGGGGGCTTTCCTGTGAAAAATATATTTTTCAGGTATACAGGTCAGAAAATCAGTTGTATTTAACCGAAGAACTTCGGTTTCTTGTTTAAAAAACACTCTTCTTGGGGGAGCACTTATCGCTTTTCTTCAAAAAGGCATTTTACCTTATTATGCCTATGATCAAGTTATGATATGTTCTAAAACGGCATTTTACCTTATATGCCTATGATAAAGTTATGATATGTTCTTATAGTTAAAATCTCTTTCTTTCAAAATACAAAATGTATTTTTACATTTATATATTTATTCTCTTTAGGGGATTAAGGTTGAAAGGAGGCGTCACTTCCCTTTTCTTCCAGGAATAATTCTCGGATACCTCTTAAAAAATGACCTACTGAAAGTTGATGTATAAAGTCAGTACAAACTTTTCTTGTAGATATTTCCCCTATTTCCTCTTTATTCGCATGAAAGTTTACTTTCCTATCCTGCCCTTCTTGCTGATAATAAGGTATATCTATAACAAGTTATATTTATAATCGGGCTGATTCAAAAAATATAATTTCAATTATCTTTGTATATACCTTATATAATTACACCTGAATATATCGTAATTTCGGCTCTACTTGCTATATTGCCGGTTTAATAAAATTGAAAATTATATCGCCATATATTTAATTTACATTTCATATATTTGCTTTACTTTATCCGAGGTAAAACATGTCCGAAATAGTAAGTGTTAGCGGCGGTCCTACAAAACCTGAAATCATTGCTGTGTCCCTTTCCAAACTCGGGCTGCGAGATGGGGATCGGTTTGCAGACGTAGGCTGCGGTACAGGATCGGTATCTATCGAAGCATCCAGGATTGCCCGAAACCTGACGATCTATGCAATAGATGCCCGCAAGGAAGCCCTGAGAGCCACTGAGACGAACTTTAAAAATTTCAATATCGAAAATGCCCGGGTTTTAGCTGGCGAGGCCTCGGATATCCTGGGTTCTGGAGATTTTGTCGATTTTATTGACTGTGCTTTTGTCGGCGGGACAAAAAATATCGGTTCAGTGCTTGAGCTGCTTGTGAAGAAAAAAGCTCGGAGCATTGTGGTAAATGCCGTCCGTATCGAAACAGTTGTCAGGACAATTGAATCGATGAAAAGACTCGGGATTTTTGATGAAGTAGTCCATATTTCGGTTTCGAGAAGTGCACCAATTGCTGGAGAAACTATGTTCAAGCCCGAAAACCCGGTGTACATCGTTGTCGGAAAAACGCAAAACTGAATATTATCTTATAATTGAAATTTTGCTTTACATTTATTTTTATAAACTTACGGAGCGATAGCATGTTAATAGGAGTAGGACTTGGTCCCGGAGACCCTGAACTTCTGACCCTGAAAGCGGTAGATGTTTTGAAAAACAGTGATAAGGTGTATGTGCCGGGCCGCCTGGCAAAAGATCTTGTGGCTCCTTACGCAGACGCTGAAATCCTCGAGTTTCCCATGATAAGAGATATTGAAGTTCTCAATGCTCTCTGGAAAGAAAACGCTGACAGGATAGCAGAAGAAGCGAGAAAGGGAACTGTAGCATTCGGGCTTATAGGTGACCCAAACTTTTTCTCTACTTTCTCCCATCTCAAAAAAGTAATGCGCAAGCACTATCCGGATGTTGAGCTCGCAACTGTGCCTGGAATAAGTTCGATTACCTCCTTTGCTGCCAGGACCGACGTTGCAGTTGAGAGTTCTTTTGAGGTCAGTGACGGTTCCGAGGTCGGCTACAAGATTCACCTGAAGGCTACGCACCCGAAAACGATAGTTAAACAGCTTGAAGCTGAAGGATACAGGGAATTCATCTTTGCAGAAAGACTCTTTTCGGACAACGAAATTATAATCCGCAAGAAAGAAGAGATCCCGGAAAAAGGGAACTATTTCAGTATTATCTACGGAAAGAAATGAAATCATTCCAAATAATATTCTGCGGGAATCAGTACATAATTTTGGAATAAATACAGGCAAAGGGAATGTTCAGATGGAACGAAAAGTATATTTTGTAGGGGCAGGCCCGGGAAACCCCAAACTCATCACCGTGCTCGGGCGTGAGATGCTTGAAAAAGCCGACCTTGTAATGTATGCAGGCTCTCTGGTAAATCCCGAGGTCCTTAATTACACGCAGGGAGAGACAGTAGACAGCTATGGGTTGACTCTCGAAGAGACCACTAAAATAATTGCGGATGCTGTAGACGCAGGAAAGTTCGTTGTTCGCCTCCACAGCGGAGACCCGTCTCTCTACGGTTCCGTCATAGAGCAGATGGAAGAACTTAAGAATTACGATATCGAAGTTGAAAGAGTAGCAGGTGTTTCATCGGTTTTTGCAAGCGCAGCAGCTCTTGGTACCCAGCTCACACTCAACGGCGTTTCCGATACTCTCATAATTACCCGCCCTGCTGGAAAAACCCTGGAAAAAGACCTTATTCCCGAGCTTTCTGCCTACAATACTACGATGGCAATTTTCCTTGGGACCCAGAAAATCAGGGAAATTATGGAAAAAGTCCGCTGCCCGAAAGATACGCCTGTTGCAGTAGTGTTTCACGCTTCCTGGGAAGATGAGGAAGTCATCACCGGGACAGTGGAAGATATCGCAGACAAGGTGAAGGATGCAGGAATTACGCGCTCGGCAATGATAATTATCGGTGGAGTCGTTGACCCTAAAAACTACAGGAGGTCCTACTTATACGGAGTGGCCCAGGAACCGTTGTAATTACCTTTGAAAGGAATCGGGAAATCGCGGCAAGAATCGCAGAACACCTGAACGCCGACCTGCTTCTCTATGAAAAGGGAGTATTCGAAAAAGCTTTTAAAAATTATGGGGCAATAGTTGCTGTCTTCGCCACAGGCATTGTGGTCAGGGACATTGCCCCTCTTCTCGATAATAAGTGGTCTGACCCTGCGGTGGTCGTGGTGGATTCAAACCTGAACTTCGCAATCCCTCTCCTTGGGGGGCATCACGGCGCAAATGAAGTTGCTCGAAAGGTTTCAGAACTCGGAGCAGTTCCCGTGCTTACGACAGCGACTGAAGTTCATGGTAAACCCTCAGTCGAGGGCATTGCCGACAGGTTAGGCTGCGAGATTTTCAACAAAGAATCCACTGTAGCTGTAAACTGTGCACTCCTTGACCAGGAAATAGAGGTTCTTGAGGTTAAGGGGCCCAGGATCGTTGTTGTGGATGAAGATGTATCCGTGCTGGTAAGAAAGCGGCAGGAAACAGCAGAAGTGAAAGACAGCAGCACAGCTAACCGGTAATAAGCCAATAATTAACTGATCTGCATTACGCGAATTAACCGGTCAGTAACTGCATGAAAAATCAGCGGACAGACGATAACAGATGATCATTGGAATCGGAACTCGCAGGGGCATTACAAAAGAAGAGGTCATCGAAGCCGTGAAACAGGCTCTCGATGAGTGCGGCCTGAACCTGGAAGAGGTTACGGCTTTTGCGTCTGCGAAACTTAAGGAAAATGAACTGGGGCTTCTGGAAGCGGGAGAGATGCTTGGCATTCCGGTAGACTTTTTGCCGGATGAGCTGATAAACAGTTACAATCCCCCTTCATCATCCCAGGCTTCCCGCTTCGGACTAAAAGGAGTTGCAGAACCGGCAGCTCTTGCCCTCTCTGAAGAAAAACAATTGATTTGCAGGAAGAAAGTCTATGGCAGAGTCACAATCGCAATCGCAAGATAAGGCAACCGGAGGAAAACTCTACATCGTAGGGATAGGGCCGGGGTCTGTGGAACAGATGACGGTTAAAGCCAGGGATGTAATCCTTAATGCCGATTACGTGCTCGGGAACGGTACTTACCTGGACCAGATAGAGAGTCTCCTCGGAACTCAGGAAGTAATCCGCAGCTACATGGGTAAGGAGGTGGACAGGGCCAGGAAGGCTGTGGAACTTGCAAAAGTCGCAAATGTTGTCATGGTCAGCGGCGGTGATACCAATGTCTACGGCATGGCAGGTATTGTACTCGAGGTTGCTGAACACGAAAGCCTTGAAGTTGATATAGAGATTCTTCCCGGTGTCACGGCAATTCTAGCCGGCGCAAGTATGCTCGGCGCACCTGTTGTAACGGATTTTGCAGTGATCAGCCTCAGTGACCTCCTGACTCCATGGGAAGTCATTGAAAAACGGCTTAATCTTGCTGCAGAAGCCGATTTCGTGATGGCTCTCTACAATCCGAAGAGCCGCAAGAGACAGTCTAACTTTTCAAGAGCTATCGAAATCATTCGCCAGTACAAGGCTGAATCCGTGCCCGTAGGGCTTGTGAAGAACGCTCTCAGGGGAGAAGGCGAGGGCAGGATTGTAACAACTCTTGGAAAGGTCATGGAATACGAAGACTGGGTGGATATGAGCACCACGATTCTTGTTGGAAATGGAGATTCCAGAATCTGGAATTCTCAAAAGAAGGATTTTATAATCACTCCCAGGGGGTATCACAGGAAGTATGACTACTGAAAAGAGCGCTAATGAGAAGGCCGGAAACCTTGAGAACCTTGAGGAATTTACCGAGCTGACTGTGGACGTTGATCCCGAACTTGTAAAAATCTGCAAGGATTCCGGGGCAAGGACCGAAGAAGCCAAAGCTATCTACATGAAAAGCCGGACAATGATCCAGGAGCTTATCGGGAACAAAACGCCTGAAGACCGCTTCCGCCAGCGCTGCGTTATTGCTACCGGAGACCTTTCCGTGGCAGATATCATGCGTTTTCTGCATGATCCCATTCCAGCAGGCGTGGAAGCGATTAAAAAAGGCGCACCTATCTTCGTGGATATCAACATGGTAAAAGCCGGGATTACAAAGGCAGGGCACAAATCCGAAATTATTTGCGTGCTCGATGAAGACCCGAATGCCGAAATCGCCGGCGAATACGGAATTACCCGCACATCAGCAGGTTTCCTGGCTGCCCGTGATCAGCTCGATGGGAGCATTATTGCAATCGGGAATGCACCTTCTGCTCTCATCATGGTCTGCAAACTGATTGAAAAAGGTGTAAGGCCAGCCCTTATTATCGGGCTTCCTGTAGGTTTCGTAAATGCAGCCGAATCCAGGGAAATGGTCAGAAACCTGAAAATTCCTGTACCCTCTATTAGCTGTGTCGGGACAAGAGGCGGAACCCCGATGGCAGTTGCATGCGTAAATGAGCTTGTTGCAATCGCAAGAGAAAGTGAAGAATAATACTTTCTCCAATTTTCCTTTCTTTACCCTGGCCTCAGTTTGTATTTTCAGCTTTATTCTGATTTTTTGGAATAAGTTCGTATGCCTCGGTGTCTTCTTCTGAATCTACTTATTCAAGCTGGAAAAATAAACAATAACTATCTATCTGTAACTGAAACCGATGATGGACTAAAGTCTTTCGACATTACGTATGAAACTCTCAGAACTTCTGCTAAAATATTTACTCGAAGTCAGCTACGTTCACAAGGATAGTGTTTTTAAGGTAGATAAAAAGCTCAATTCTGCAAGCCTTTCTGAGGTCGAGATTGATGTCAATACTATATGCGTGAAACAGAGATCGTGACTGTCAAAGCTGACTGTACGGGTGAGGGCGATGTCTCAACGGGTCATTTAAATCCAGTTCAACACATGGTGATTATGTCTCGAAGAGTAGCATTCAGTCACAAACAGGCTTCAGCCACAGGAGTATAAACAACTCCGATCTTGGAATAAGTTCGTATGCCTGATGTCTTCTTCGCAATCTATTTATTCAAATATGGAAAATAAATGAATAAGGTTTTTTAAATGCTAAGTCTTCGGCTTTGTAGAAATCTCAAACTTATCCAAGGTATCTACTTGAATCCCAAACTCAGGAGTGTGATTTCAGTTCAAGTAGAATGTCATCTAAAGAGGATTTTTTATAAAGTCGTTTTCCAACCCTACTTTTGCTGACAACTATTTTATTATTTTAATTTTTTATTTAAAGTTTTTTAGAATGATTTTTATTTTACAGTTGAAATATATTTACATAGTCTTTTTATACTTTTATACCAATTTAGATTGGGCTTCTAGCAGCCAACAACCCCCAATATATGCAACTTTTATTTTAAGGAAATTATGCCTGCATATATTAATTAAAATATTATTATTTCAAGGAGATATACAATGAGAAAATCATTTGCAATAATATTTGCTCTTGCAGTCTTGCTTTCAATGGCTATGGGTGCACAAGCGCTTGAATCTAAAACAATGGAGCGGCACAACGGTGCATCTGCATCTACAGACTGGACTGACACGAACGGCGATATAACTACCACTACATACCTATCTGTAACTGAGACTAATGATGGGACTGATATTTACCTGGATACCTATACCTATGGACCAGATTATTGGTCAGAGAAGTGGGGATACATGTTTACAGAGGATGATGTTTTCAGCATAGATAAAAAGCTCAATTCTGCAAGCCTGTCTGAGGTTGAGATTAATGTCAATGACTGGAATACAGGTGAAATGGAAACTGTGACCGTCGAGGCCGACTGGACTGGTACGGGAGATATTACAAAAGGCTCCTATTCCTCTAGCTCAAAAGGTGGCGACTACACGTGGAGGAGCAGTGACAGTTCGAGTTCTAGGGAGGCCACATCCACAGGGAATATAAACGGCTTGGATCTTGGAATTAGTTCCTATTCCAGTCTGTCTAACTTCAAGTATGCGTCTATGAGTATGGAAAAATAAGCGCATTATAATTGCTTTTAAAGGATTTAGTAATCCGAAAATCTGGCCTTTTGTGTATTGAATTTTATACCCAACAGATTAAGACTAAGGGCTTGACAAACCTTTTTAGTCCTTTTCTTTTTTCTCTTTCAGGCAGTTAATGATTCAAGCTATTTTCTTTTTAGGAATCTTATGCATATATTGATGCAATTTACCGATAGTTGCATAATTTTTTTTCGAATAAAGTGAAATATATTAAATAATAACTGACGTTATGTCAGTGAAATGGCGTTGTGTTATCAATTAACATTTCAATTTATTCTAGCATCATCACAAAAAAGCGATATATGTCAAACACTGATAAAAAAGAGAGATAAAAGGAGAGAAGGCGCAACGATATTATTGACGCCGCCGAGAAACTTTTCTTCTCCAGAGGCTCTGAAAATGTCACTATGGAGGATATAGCGAGGGAGGCAGAACTGGCAAAAGCGACACTATATCTGTACTCCAAGACTAAAGATAACATACACCTTGCCATCGCTATTCGCAGCTCAAGAATATTCAATCCGATACTGAAAGAATATTCCTCAGAAAAAAAGACAGGGATCGAGAAACTTAAATCGCTTACTTTAGCTTTTTATGAATTCTATAAAAAGTATCTTTGTCATTACATGGCGAGCCCGTACTCCCAGATATCAGGGCGATATGGATTTTCCTGAGAAGGGGATTGAGTTAAAAGCTATCAGAACAGATAGTTTCTGTATGGTGGTAGAAGCTATTCGTGAAGGAATAACGGATGGGACAGTAAAAGATGATTTTGATCCTGTAAAATCCACTATTTTGATGGCTTCTTCTATCCAGAGTATTCTCAATCTGTTAACTTTCCCTCAATTAGCCAACCTCGGCTATTAGAACTAATTAGATACTACTCTCTTTCCCCTACTTTTTAATATTTTCTCTTACATTTTTGTTTATAATTCTGTCGCTTAAAGTTTTTTTAATATATTTTTTCATACGAAGTCGAATTTCTTAAACTTACATGTATCTATCTTTTTTACGGTTAATTATTTGAGGTTTATCGATAATTCTACATCAGAATTAAGATTTCAGAATCAACATAAAGTAAAATTATTTGTGAGAAGAGAGAATTATTAACATATAATGTGCAAAGAATTACAAAATAAAAAATTAATGTTGAGAACATGAAGAAATTAGTTATACTATTGATCCTCCTCGCAGCTGTAGTCTTTGCTGCGGGCTGTACTGAAAAAAGTCAGGAAAATCCCACAAATGCCCAGGCAATTCAGGAAGGAAGTAGTGTTGTTGAAGTGACCAACCTTGAACAGATAAACGCATCCCTCCAGCAGGGGCCGGTTCTTATGAAAATTGGGTCTGAAAACTGCGGACCATGCAAGGATATGAAGCCCATGCTTCAAGAACTGGCAACAGAATACGGAGGGAGAGCCAAGGTTATCTCCGTAGACATAGACAGGAGTCCCCAGCTTGCAGTTTATTTCGGAATAGGCTATATCCCTGATTCAACTGTAATTATGAATGTTACAGACGGAGAATATGTCTACATGAAGCCGGACGGAAACGTTACCACAGATAGGTTCAAGGCAAGGATTACCGGCCTCACGGAAAAAGGCGTATTTGAAGATGTTCTGAATCTCGCCCTTCTCCAGGCGGAGAAAGACAAATCTTAATGAAAAGAAGCCTGTGACCAGACTTATCTTCAGAACCCATATACACTTAAAGTCAAGGTTTCCGGCAACTGTAGAAACAAAGATCCGGTAAAAACCGCACTGTATAAAAACAAACTTAAAAACAACAAATCCGAAGAACCATGTATTATGAAGCTATTTCCCCGGTGGCTGCATTTGGAGCAGGAATTCTCAGTGTCCTGTCCCCCTGCATCCTTCCTCTTCTGCCTGCTGTCCTGGCAACATCCGCAGGAAAAAGCAAGTTTAGACCTCTTGCGATAGTGCTTGGAGTCTCGATATCCTTCACTGTAATGGGAGTGGTAACCTCTGCCTTTGGGGCAGTTTTCCATACGTACACAGGTCAGCTGAAGATTCTGGCAGAAATCTTGATTCTCATACTGGGCTTCGCACTACTCTTTGATATAAGCCTTTTCAATTCATTTTCGAAGTTTCCCCTTCTGGGAAAAATGAATGACGAAGGACCTGTTTCAGGCTTCTTGCTTGGCCTTTCCCTCGGTGTTCTCTGGATCCCTTGTGTAGGACCAATTCTAGGCTCGATCCTGACCATGGTAGCTCTGGAAGGAAATGCTACTACGGGAGCACTTACTCTCTCAATTTATTCGCTTGGATTTGCGATGCCAATGCTCTTTTTAGCATACTCAGCCCACTATTCATCCTCAAAAATTCGGTTTATATCAAAGTGGGATGTGGTTTTCAAAAAAGGAGCGGGAATAGTGCTCATCCTGGTCGGGCTCTGGATGATCCGCCAGAACCATTATCAGTGGTTTATTTAAAAAAGTTTAGGTCCGGAGAACTAAAGAAGCAGGATAAGTTGAAAATTGAAGTGTAAATATAATACAGATAAAAAAGTAATAAAAAGTAGAGAAACGACTTATGTCAGCGTGCATGATAAAAAAGAAATAGAGTTTTTGCCAGGGTAGCCTTAGATAATGTATGGGATGAACATCTTTGTTTTCTGTTTATATTCAATATATTCGTTGCCAAACTCCTGTTCTATGTCTTTTTCCTCTTTTTTTGCCAGCCTGTAATACAGGACAAGAAGCAAAGAGTACAATATTATAAGAGGCAGCGTAGCCCACTCTAACATCATTCCCAGGGTTATCATGAAAAAGCCTGTGTACTGCGGATGGCGAATATATTTGTAAATACCGCTTGTAACGAGTTTCCCCTGACCTTCATCCTTACTCCAGTAATCCTTATGGATACGGTTCCAGCCTGATATAACCAGTGCAACTCCAGTCAGCGATATGAGAATTCCGACATACATTCCCCAGAAGCCGATATATTGCACGAGTGTATGGCCCCACAATATACCTTCGGGCAGAGTAAAGCCAAAGAGCCATCCAATAGCGAACATGCTAAACGGTATACCGAACATTTCAAGTGCAAATGCGACAATAAATGCCACGTAAACTCCAGAAGGTTTCATCTGACTTTTTTTATAGAACGGCACAAATAGGAGGAACACTCCGTAGATGATTATCCACAGAGCAACTGCCCACCACATTCCGAAGTGTGACCAAATATCTTCTGCTACCACATTATCACCTTACTTTATTTTCAATGGACTGCGGCATCAGATATAGAGTGAAATCTATAAGCTCATCCCAGTTCAACTCATGAGTTTTCATATGCGTCTCAACTGCAGGAGAGATATTGAGAAAAATCTAATTTATTAAGGAAATGCTAGCTGATTGAGAAAAAATTAGGTAATTAGGGAAATATGTAAATCTTTCCCTCTTTTTATCCTGCCTTACTTCTCCTTCAGGGTTTTTTCTACAGCGCTTATAACATCCTCAAAGTTTTTTTGCCATTCAGTACTTTGTTCAAGAAGTCCCTGAACGACAGTTCCCTTATCTTCCATTTCTGCGACTTTGGGCTCAATCGGAAGCCTGGCAAGAATGGGGATATTGAAGTCTTTTGAGGCTTTTTCCACGCCTCCAGTTCCGAATACTTCTATTGGCTTGCCGCAGTGGGGGCAGATAAGCTCATGCATATTGTCAACAAGCCCTATAATGGGCACATTGAGTTTTTCAGAAAATCTGATTGATTTTCGGACGCTAATGAGGGCTACGTCCTGGGGGGTCGTAACAAGCACTGAGCCGTCACAATTGGGGATCAGCTGGGCCACGCTCAGGGGTTCGTCTCCTGTTCCCGGGGGCAGGTCTATAATAAGGAAATCGAGTTCCCCCCAGCTAACTTCTTCCAGGAACTGCTTGATTGCTCCCATTTTGGCAGGCCCTCTCCAGATTATAGGGGAATCTTTATTCTCGAGGAGAAAACCGATAGACATCACCGAAAGGTTGGAAAGTACCTGAATAGGGAGAATTCCTTCTTCATTGACTTCAAGTTTTGCAGATTCCAGCCCAAAGATTGTAGGAATAGTCGGGCCGTGGATATCGCAGTCAAGAAGCCCCACCCTATATCCGCGCAGGGCCAGCCCGGCAGCGAGGTTTGCGGCAACTGTGCTTTTTCCTACTCCGCCTTTCCCACTCATTATCATTATCTTGCGTTTGATGCGCCTGAGGTTAACTACTATTTTTGGCTCCTCTGGCTTTTTTGACAAGCTTTCCAGTGGTTGAACCTTATCTGTCATTTTTTATCGCCTGTGTAAATTTCCGAATTCTTCAATTTTTTCCGGTCTTCAGATCTCTCTTTTACGTGCCGTATCTTCAATAATGTCAGAGCCCTCAGCCCTGATATAGTTACCGCCCTTTATCTCTATCTTTTTTCCTGTGTAAGGGCAAGAGATACTTTCATCCTGGCAGCTTAAGATCTTCCCCGAAAACCCTTCTTGATATCCCTGCTCTGGGGCTGCGTCTTCCTGTCTCAAACCTTCAACGTCTACAAGCTTCAGGGCTTCAAGCTCTTCTACTGCAAGGGATACACTTCAGGTCCGATAGCGTGAAACCTCCGGGCTTGAAGTACATGGTATCAGGCATTTGTTCAACACGTCTCGGACGTTTTGGTCTTCCTCTACATTTTTTCATAGGTTTCTTATTCACAGTGTATGATATATATATAACAATTTCTATTTTTAAATCGAAAGCTATACACATTTATGTACAGGCGAGTGAATTGGTCTATTTTAGTAAAGTTCTTGCGGCTCCGTAAATTCCTGCCAGCGTCTTCTAGTAAAGTAATCTACCGCTTTTTATGAAAGACAAATTTCCTATAAGGAATTTACTACGGCGACAGTTACTAGAATCTGTTTTTTCCATCTACCAGCGAGTTCTTCTGTTTGGATTAAATAGTTTCGGAAGTTAGATTCTAGATATTTCCACTCCTGGAAAGGTGGCTTCAGGAGAATTCCATTAAAACCTCTGAATTTTTGACAATGCGGGAGCTGCAGCAGAAATGGTTTTCAAAACGCCCTGCTTTTGAGCCTGAAAACCGCATTACAACAATTGGAGGGCCTTTAAAGGACGCAAAGGTTGACCCTGACGTGGAAATTCTTGTGGGCAGGCCTGAAACCGTTTACTGGATCATTCCGGTAATCACTTAATGTAAAAAGCGGAAGGGTACACTTTAACAGTGCAGCTTTTCGGGCAACGTGTGCCTACACTGCAATTCTGTCGGTTCTTACCGGAGAAATAAACGTTTCTTTAGGCTGCTTTGGGTGCAGGGGAGCTACTGATATTGAGAATGACGAAATGCTCATCGGAATTCCTTTCAACAAACTCGAAGAAACTGTCAATATCCTTGAAAAATTCTAAGACGGCCAGTTGCCGAAAGAAAGACCGAAATAATCTTTTTGATTTATGCTTTTATTCAGTTTTGCTGGCTTTTTTCTCTTTTTCACTGAATTCTTTTAAATTTTTCTTTTACTTGCTGGCCCGGAATCTCCTATGGGTCCTATAGAAATATTTATACCTTCACAGCTTCTTTATGATTATACTCACCGATTCTTGTTAAAAACCCGGGAGAAAAAATGTGCAGTGTGCGTTGTGCAGAAATAAAGAATGCCTGAAAGGCAAAAATTGTTCTGTTATTAAATCTGGGCTTGAATATAGCGGCAATGATCTGAAATCAGTTCAGATTTCCGCCTGGCTTGAATCCGATTATGTAAAACGGACAAAACTAGAAGAAATTACGATTTACGCAAAAAGGCTGGGGTACAGGAAAATAGGAATTGCTTTCTGTATTGAGTATGAAAGAGAAGCCAGGCTGGTCTATGATATTCTCTCAAGATATTTTGAGGTATTTTCTGTTTGTTGTAAGGTCTGTAGCTTCGAAAAAGCCAGCCTCGGAATCAAAAAATCTGATGCCCTTGAGTTTGAAGCAGCCTGCAACCCTATAGGTCAGGCGCTGCTCTTGAATAACGACCTTACCAGTCTGAATATCATGCTGGGACTTAAAACAGGCTATGACATTCTCTTTGCAGAATACTCTGAAGCTCCTTCGATAACACTGCCCGTTCAGGAATTACCCCACCTAGATAATTCTGAAATCGATATTATAGAATGAATTTTATAGAATTAATCCTTTGAGTTTGTGAATTCAAGTCCCGGAGAAATACATGCTCGAAAAATCTAACACATCTGGATCTGATTCTAAAACCGGATCTGAATGCCTGAAGATCAGAGCTCATCATCTTTGTTGTATCCAGGGTTTTCAGGGCTATGGATACAGCCTGGGTTTTGTAGCCAATATGCGGGCCGTAATTTCGGATATTAAGGCTTTTCCTTCAAGGCCTCTGGAACTTGTATCGGAATGTGATGTGATCTGTATTTCCTGCCCCAGCAAAAGGGAATGCACTATTCAGAAATCTGTCCTCTCTCGCAGGATCAGGAATATGGATCTTGTTGTCATGGAGAAATTAAAGATAGAAGAAGGGACTTTAATAGAGGCAGACAAAGCTTTCAGGTTAATAAATTCAAAACTGAATACTGCATCCGATATCGAAGATATCTGTGGAACATGCAAGTGGAGACAGAAGTGTCTCTGGTACATGCAAACTGAAAGATAAAATCTGTAATTTCGGGTTTAAGGAAAAAATGAAAAGTATCTTTATTACCTATTTTTTGCTCTTCAGCCTTTTACTCTTTGACTTTTTACCTTAAACCTGCACTGATTTCATAGATTTTTGCAAGAAATTCAATGTTCTGGACTGCATTCTGTTCTATTCCCAGTTCGTACGGGGAAAAGCCAAGAGCAAGGCCAAGGAGCTGGGAATAATGAAGGACAGGGATCGAATAATCCGTTCCGAATTTCTCATTGACTGCAAGCTGTCCTCTGTCAAACTGAAGGTGGCAGAAAGGACATGCATTGACAATACAGTCTACTCCTGCTCGCCGAATGCAGGCGAGTTTGTGTTCAAGCATTTCCAGAGATTCGGCAACGTGCCCTGAACGGACCCCACCCCCTGCTCCGCAGCACATCATTTTGTCTGTATAATCCACACTTTTTGCGCCTGTGGCTTCAACAAGTTCGTCAAAAAAGGTCGGAGCTTCCGTTTCTCCAAGTTTCCGGTCTTTTGAAGGCTTGATAAGGTGGCATCCATAGTGCAGCGCCACTTTGAGGTCAAGGGGAGTTGTGACATAATTCTTAAGTTTTTCAGGCCCAAACTCCTTATGGAGAAATTCGATTATGTGCCTTACTTCTGCAGTTCCTTTAAATTCCATGCCGATTTCTTTAAGGCAGCTGTTTGTGCACGCCCTCATCTCAGAGTCTTTTTTCAGCTCTAAATTAGCATCTGCCAGCGAGCCGTAACAGCCGTTACAGACTGTCAGGATATCCCTTTCCATCCTTTCCGAAAGAACTATATTCCGGCTGGCAAGGGCAAGCCAGGTTGCTTTATCAAAGGACTTGAACACACCGGGAGCAGGGCAGCAGGAAGCTCCTGGCAGGTCGGATGCATCTATCTCAAGCTTCTGCAGGCAGAGTTTGGTTGCTTTCTCAATTCCCGGGTAGCGGTTGGGTACGATACAGCCAAGAAATAATGATAGTTTTGTCATATCTCTGCCTCCTTATCTTTCAGCCACCAGTTCGTCAAATTTGCATGCTTTAAGAAGATTCTTCAGTTCTTGAAGGGCTTCAGGATACTTCTGTACAGTCTCAGGTATGGGGTCAAGTCCGAGTTCTTCCCTCTTTCTCTTCGTTTCTTCATCCAGAGGGACGGCGTGTCCGCACTCCAGCACCATTTCCGATATCAGCCTGTGTTCAGGAAGCATGAAACCTTCTTTAACCGCAAGTCTCCTGAGCTCAAGGAGAGCATCCGTAATTGGTATCCCGCGTGGGCAGCGCTCCTGGCAGGTATAGCAGGTAGTGCAGAGCCAGAGGGCTTTATCTGAGAGGACTGTTGCCCTATTCTTGCGTGCATCCCGCAAAATTCTTCGGGTATTAAGCGCGGTATGCCGTCCCGAAGGACAGCTTCCTGTGCATGTCCCACATTGCATGCAGGAAAGTACATCAAGCCCTGCAGCCTTTAACACTTTTAGCAGTTCTTCACTCATACAGGTTCACTGTCGGATTTTAATATCTATTCTTCCGTTTTAGAAAAGCAAAGGTCAGCTGAAATAATTAAGAGTATGATTATTAAGAGTATGATTATTAAGAGTATGATTATTAAGAGTATGATTGTTAAGAGTATGATTGTTAAGAGTATTGTTATGGATTATTACGGATTTGTTATTACTGATTTACTTTTATCGGATTTGTTTTATACACTCAGGCGGGGGCTCTTGCTTCTGACATCTTATAAGATCTGTGCCTTTAGATATATTATACCTACTATTATATAAAAATAAGTTTTCCAAAAAGACATCAATTTTCCCAGATTCAGATCAGATCCTTTTCCTGGTCGATCTTTTTCCCGTATGCTTTTCAATTATTTTCTTAACCAGTTTTTTCAGGAAAAGTTCATTCCGAGATCTTTAAGTCCGTTTAGTTTTGCCAGAGTGACCAGCAGTGGTGTAAGAGACTCTATAGTGCCTGCCTGATTAAGAGGGCCTCCATCCAGAGGTTTCAGGCATCCCATATGTTGTGTAAGTTCCATGACCATTTTCTTTGCTTCCGCATCATCGCTGCATACCAGTGCATGGTGTACAGCCTTGCACTCGACAACATCCTTCAATTTCCCTGCCGGGATATTGTGGAAGGCTGCAACAACTTTTGTAGAAACTGGAACTCTTTTCTGAATTGCAAGTGCGGCTGAGCCTTCTTCCGGAGGTTTGTATATAAAGAGGTTCCCTTCCTTTACCATAGGAACCACAGGGGTGATAAGAATCTTGTTTTCAAGAGCTTCATGGATTTCATCCAGCAGAGGCAAAACATAGTCAAAGCGAATTGTAAGGATTATCATTTCGGCTGCCTGTGCAGCTTCAAGGTTAGTGCTTCCTGTAATGGTTATTTCGGAAGTATCGAACCCGCAATTCTCAAGCTCTGATAAGGCTTGTTTTGCGGCTTCATCTGCAGTTTCCCTGGACCTGGAACCTATAATTATCTCATTTTTTACCCCTTCAGTCATAAGATTTTGAAGGGCTAGCCTGAGCACCATGCCCTTCCCTATATTGCCGGTTCCTCCCAGGACAGCTATTTTTAACTTTTCAGAATTCAATTTGAACAAAACCTCCAGTTTGCTATGTCTTCCATAACATATATCGGGGAGTTAATATAACTTCTGTCTTCACGAATTAAATTATAATATTGCGTATAGTAACTAATATTTTTATAATTACTTTTTACAGATCTCCTGAATCAGAAAGCCAAACTTTTTAATTAATCCCGTTCTTCTTCCTTATTTTCTCTCAACTCTCTGGAATACGTTAAATAATCGCTTATAAAGTTTTTACCCAAACCTTCACTCCAGCAACAAAATGCCGACACATACGGTTTTCTCCGGCTTGCAGAATTCAAGCACAAGCCCTGCATCTTCCATTGCCTTTTCGAGGTTTATTCCCACAGCTTCAGGTGCAAAACGCCTCATTTCCGGCTTTACGCACTTTTCAAGGTTACATATCTCGCATTCGTTGCAGGAACCGGGCCTCAGGAGATGTGCAAAAGTAAAGCCTTCCCTGAAAGCTTCCTGCTCAAGCTCGTACATTTTATGGAAAGAGTCCTTCCTGATTTCTGCCCAGGCTTCAAGGACATCCGGTACTCTTGAAGTATCGCGTTCATCTACAAGGAGAAGCGCACTGCTGTATTCCCCTATAACTTTTCTAAACTCCTCAACTGACATGATATGAGGCGGACAGCTCAACCTTTTTCCGTAGCTCCTGCAGCCGTAAGCGCATTTCAGAGCAATCCGGTTTTCAACCGGAATGTCTTCTGCGCTCATAAAATAAGTCTTAAGCCCCATCTCTGAAGCCTTTTCAACAAGATCCTCGAATTTCCCAAGCATGATAACCCCTTTCAAAAAGCCCTTCTTGTTTTACTTTTTGTTTTCCTTTAATTTGTCTCCTTTCTAATTATTCTTTCCGTTTTGGAAAAAGAACTGAGGTGTACACTACGCCGACAGTTATTTTTTATCTTTTTACGAGATCGTTGTGAAAAATAACAGTTATTATGTACATCTATTATGTACATCTATTATGTACATCTGCTCATAAGTTCTTACTAATAAGTTCTTACTATATTCACTACTGTGAGTTACACTTCTATAATTGATAGCAGATAAATTAGTAAAGGGATCCGTCATGACTAAGAAAGTACCTTTAACTGAACTGAAAAACCGCATGGGATGTTTTAGAAAACGGATGGATAGCTCAAGTCCCGAATGGGAGATAGCGGTCATCTTCAGCAAAATAAACCTTTATTATTTTACTGGCACTATGCAGGATGGAATGTTAATTATCCCTAAGCACGGAGACGCAATATTCCGGGTACGCCGCAGCTATGAAAGGGCTCTGGACGAATCCTTATTTTCCAATATAGAACCTATGAACAGTTTCCGTGATGCTGCAAGAGGTATAAGCGGGCTTCCGGATACGGTATATCTGGAAACTGAAGTTGTCCCACTGGCTTTATATCAGAGGTTTCAAAAATACTTCCCTTTTAAGAACGTTAAATCTGTTGATACTCAAATTTCTGCAGTTAGAGCCGTAAAAAGCGAATATGAGCTGTCACTGACAAGAGAAGCTGGCAGGATTCATCAGCATGTGCTGGAAGACCTTGTTCCGGATATGCTGCGGGAAGGGATGAGTGAAACAGACCTGGCAACCGAGTTATTTTCAGTTATGGTCAAGGAAGGGCACGACGGATTATGTCGTTTTGGCATGTTTGATACGGAGATGTTCCTGGGAAATGTCTGTTTTGGTGAGAGCTCCATTTATCCATCTTACTTCAACGGGCCTGGCGGAAATTATGGGATGAGCCCTGCAGTTCCCCTGATTGGAAGCCGTGACAGGAAACTGAGGAAAGGCGATCTGGTATTCGTCGACGTCGGGTGCGGAGTTGAAGGTTACAATACGGATAAAACAACAACATATATGTTTGGTTCTTCCCTTCCCAAGTTTGCCATAGATATCCATAATAAATGCGTAGATATCCAGAATGAAACTGCATCAATGTTAAAACCCGGCGCCATTCCCTCAGAAATCTATAACATCATAATGAGTAAGCTTGATTCGGAATTCCTGCAAAACTTCATGGGTTTCGGTAACCGTAAAGTGAAATTCCTCGGTCATGGGGTTGGCTTGTTAATCGATGAACTGCCTGTAATTGCAGAAGGATTTGATGAACCCCTACAGGAAGGAATGGTATTTGCCCTTGAACCCAAAAAGGGAATTGAAAACATCGGAATGGTGGGAATCGAAAATACCTTCATAGTAACTGCTGACGGCGGAGAGTGTATTACGGGGGATAATCCGGGCTTGATTCCTGTATTTTGATTTGGAAATCAAAACTATAAAATAAGAAAGTAAAAAAGATGGAGTCTGCGGCTCCATCTAAAACTCCTTTAAATTTACGTTTATTCTGGTTTTCTTGCAAGCTTTTTCTTTGCAAGCTTTTCGATGATCCCAAGGTTGACTTCCCCGCCAACGCTCAATTTCTTGTTAGCAACTGCACTGTCAAGGAGGTGCTGTCCTACTAGAGTACGGACGACAAGAGTGGTGTAGCCATCCGGGCTTCCGACAGAGCCGGCTGAGATGTCAGCCTTCAGGGCGGTAAAGTCAGTGCAGACGCCGCAGCCTGGGCGGACGGTGTCTTCGAGTTCGGCAAGGGGAATTACGTACTGAACCCCATCATTGAGGGTGATTTCGAGTTTACCCTTAACATCAATGCGGCAAACTTTCATTGGTTCAAGTGCGTACTCGCTTTTCAGTTTGCCTGCGATAAGTTTCTCGTAGTCGAAGCTTTCGGTACAGAAGAGCCCGAAGACGAAGCGGATTGCGTTTTTGTACGGGCGGACAAGCTGGTGGTCGGTCTCAAGCATCTTGCGGACTGCCTGGACTACACAGGGGACTCCGACAACTGCAATGTTCCTGTACTTCTTGTTTACAACCGCTTCCTTGAGGGAAGATACAAGAGGGACCCACCAGTTGTAACGGCTTCCGGCATGGGCGACAAGGGCCTCACTTCTGGTTATTACCATGGAGTGCGGCTTGAGGGTCCAGGGATCTTCCGTAACCGTAACAACAGCATCCACAAGGCCGGTATCCAGAGCATTTGCAAGAATTGCCGTGACTGCTCCTCCACTCTGTTTTCTCGGGATATCAAACTCGGCTTTTCCGGCAGTGATTTCCAGGTAATCTCCGAGCAGGCTTGAGGGCTGTTCGTCGAGTCTCGGGCAAACCTCGTAACAGGCTCCGCAGGGAACGCCGTCAACAGCGTCTTTACAGTAGCTATTGCTCTTCGGGTATGTGGAATCGCCGCCCGTTTCAAAGTACAGGGCATCAGCAGGGCAGACTGCAATGCAGGCCCCGCAGCCTGAGCAAAGGCCTTCGTCCCAGACTTTTGATTTGAGGTCAAGGTAATTCTTACTTATTGGTTTCTGTTCTGCCATGTCTGATCACTCCCAGACGTACTTGCTTGCGAAAGGCCGGCTGCTTGCAGGTCCAATCCTCGTGTATTTAGTGTCCAGAAATTCTGCAGGGTCATACCCGAACTGCTCGCAGAAGCTCTTTATAATCGGAGCTATGCGTTCGAGGTCGCTCTCAGTAAACTTGAATTTCTTGGCTCCGACTCCAAGGAGATAGTCATCCACTTCTCCGCGGATGATGATTTCTCCACCATGGATTCCACTTCCTATGCCCCTGTCTGTCATGGCTTTTTCCTTGCCTATACCCAGCACAAGCACAAGGCCACCTGCCATATACTCACCAAGGAAGGAATGGGCTGTGCCTCCCACAACAAGTATTGGCCTGGCTTCCACTTCATACTGTTTCATGTGGATGCCACCCCGGTAGCCAATGTTATTCTTTACAAAGACTTTTCCTCCCCGCATACTGTGGGCAACTGCATCTCCTGCGCTTCCATGAATCACAAGCATGCCGCTGTCCATTGTATTGCCAGGAGCGTGTTCGGCATTCCCATGTATAATGCAGGTTGGCCCGCTCATGAACATCCCCAGATCTCCTCCGGGAACCCCATTGATTATTATGCGGACATTGCCTCTCAACCCATCTCCTATAAAGCGCTGTCCGAGCACGTTGTCGAGTATGATTTCCTCTGCCCCGTCCGCAACCGCAGCCCTGATTTTCTGGTTCAGGGGAGTATAGTGCATACCTCTTGCATCAATTTGTACTGTCTTCATCTCCATCAGGCCCCCGCTGGCAATACGTCCAGGATTTTAAGCATCCCTTCATCCAGCATATATCCACGCAAGCGGTCCCTGTTGCCGCGCAGGCTTTCTATACTGTTGATCCCTGCAGCACCCATAAGCTCGCTAAGTTCCAGAGTCCAGCCCTTAATCAGGTTTGAAACCTGAACTGCTCCCTGTTCGGGGTCAAGCCTATTCACAAGGTCAGGGCGCTGGGTGGCAATGCCCCAGGGGCAAAGGTTTCGGTAACAGTTGCCGCAGACCCTGCAGCCCAGAGAGACTAGAGCTGCAGTTCCTATGTAGACTGCATCCGCCCCCAGTGCAATGGACTTTGCAAGGTCGGCGCTACTCCTTATCCCACCACTTGCGATGATGGAGATCTCGTTCCTGACACCCTGGTCCCTGAGTTTCTGATCAACGCTGGCGATTGCGGCTTCGATGGGGATTCCCACATGATCCCGGAAGACCTTCGGGGCTGCTCCGGTTCCACCACGGAACCCATCTATGACCACTGCATCTGCGGAGGAGCGGGCAATGCCTGCGGCAATGGGGGCAACGTTGTGCACGGCTGCAATCTTCACAAATACCGGTTTTCTCCATTCGGTTGCTTCTTTCAGGCTCCTGATAAGCTGGACAAGATCTTCAATGCTATATATGTCATGGTGAGGAGCCGGGCTTATCGCATCGCTACCGAGAGGAATCATACGGGTTCTGGATACTTCCTCGTTTACTTTTTCTCCGGGAAGGTGCCCTCCGATACCCGGCTTTGCTCCCTGCCCTATCTTGATCTCAATTGCAGCACCCCTTTCCAGATAGTCGATGTTCACACCGAAACGGCCTGAAGCGACCTGAACTATCATGTGATCCTGGTAGGGGTAGAGCGCTTTGTGCAGTCCGCCTTCTCCGGTCCCCATGTAAGTTCCTCTTTCAGCTGCGGCTTTTGCCATGCTGAGCTGGGAGTTCAGGCTGATGGCTCCGAAACTCATGTGTCCTATCATAATGGGAGTATCAAGCTTGAGGTTGGGAGCCAACTTTGTTTCCAGTTCTACGTCTCCACTTTCGGTCTTTCTGAATTTGAGTTTGGATGGCTTTTTCCCTAGGTAAGTCCTGAGTTCCATGGGTTCTCTCAGGGGGTCAATGCTCGGGTTTGTAACCTGGCAGGCGTCAAGGAGAAGGCGGTCATAGATAATCGGCAAATCCCTGGCATTTCCCATTCCTGAGAGGATGATTTTTCCACTGCGAGCCTGGTTGATAATGTCTTCCCTAACTTCCCTGGTCCAGACGGGATGGGAACGGTAGTCCACAGGTTTCTCAGTAAGTGTGATTGCGTCCCTTGGGCACATGGCGACACAGCGGAGGCAGGCTGTGCATTTTCTGGATTCTATTAGGATTTTATCGCCTTCTTTCCGGAATACGCCGTAGGAACAGTTTTCAATACAGCGTCCGCAGTCCATGCACTCGTTGCGGTCAATGCTGACCTTAAATTTTGGGGGTACACTTCCGAGCGTCATTCGATAAACCTCCCTACAATTGGTTCTCCTGCCCTGGGAGTGTATATATTCTTAACTTCGGGGTCAAGGGTCCTTATTGCAGCTTCTTCGCTGGAGATATAGAGCCGGTTCCCGTTCTCACCAACTACGAGGGGACGCAGTTTAATCCTGTCAGTAAAGCCGACAATTCCATCATCCGTTCCGACTACGATTGCAAAGGGCCCGTTCATGAGGGCAGACCCGTAGGTCAGACGGATTGCCTTGTTTAGTTCTGCTTCTTTTGCAGGCATCCGGTCTATGTCATCCCAGAAAGGCGGAGCAAGAGCCCGGACAACCATTTCATGCGGAAGTTCATGCTGCCTTCCGAGCAGGTCAAATAGATAGGCTACAACTTCGGTGTCAGTAAACAGGGTGCATTTGTATCCATATCCTTCGACATAGCGCTGGTTTGTACCATATGAGGTAATTTCTCCGTTATGTACTACTGACCAGTTAAGCAGGTTGAAGGGATGAGCTCCTCCCCACCAGCCCGGAGAATTTGTAGGATAGCGGTTGTGGGCGAGCCAGATGTATCCCTTGTAATTTTCAATCATGTAGAAGTTTGCCACATCTTCGGGCCAGCCGGAAGCTTTGAAAACTCCCATGTTCTTTCCGGAGGAAAAGATAGTAGCTCCTTTTACATTGGCGTTTACTTCCATGACTATATAAGTAACAACATCATTTTCAGAGGCCATTCTTCCTGCCATCAGATCCTCTGAGGGCTTGAAAAAGTATCTCCAGGGGGTGTGTACCTTTTTTATACCGGGCTGTGGAGTAGTCGGGATCTCTTCTTGATGAACGATCTTTCCCCACTGCTGGAGAAGTTCATCAACCTTCGTTTTTGATTCTGTCATGTTGTCAAAGAAAACATGAAGAGCATAATAATCTGCATAGTCGGGATATATCCCATATGCAGCATAACCTGCCCCGTCTCCACTGCCTCTTTCGTTCATGAGACTGAGGGCGGCTTTTATGCTCGACCCGTCCATTCTGGACTTAGTTCGGTCTATAAAGCCTATTATTCCACACATTTTGATCACTCTAGAAATAAATAGAAATGAACCTAACGCAAAGTATGTTCGTTAATAATTTTCGGGTAATTTCTGCGGCTCATTTTTGAGAAATAGTTCAAAAAACTTGCCAGCTGAGAAACTGGGTTTCAGGGGTAATCTTTTATGAATTTTCATAATTTAAAGGATATTTAACTATATTTGTCTCATCTAAATTATCTAATTAATGTAAGTAAGTAGCAACGCTCTCACATATGGTTTTATTCCTTATGTATAGATTGAGAGGGTCACCACTAAGGGAAGTAAGTAATTTAGTACCTATTTGACAATATATATATGTTTCTTTTTTTCTGATTAGAAGTTCTTGAAGTAATGTTGCGAAGCACGGCGTTTTAATCCTTTAATTTTTCTTTTTTCTCTGGGATTTTTTCCCGAACTGGAGTTTTCAATACTTTATCCTGCTATCATCTTCAGAGCGGCAGTATCATTTTCCTGTGGAATGCGTTCAAGCTGTTTCCTTATATATAAAAAGTAACAATATTAAAACTGCAGGTTTCATAGGAAAGCATTTTTATATCAATATTCTTTTCAGGCTTTATTTTTCCAGACGAAAATAAAAAAATTTTTAATAGAAATTTATTGCCTGTAAGGATATTTCCTCTTTATTCAATTGGTACTTTTTTGAAGGATGTGACACACTTGCCTGAAAATATACGCATCCGGAAATAAATTTCCTGTTAAAATCTGCTGCAACAGATTTTCCGGCGTATCCGGTTTCAGGAAATTTCCTTATGCTTACAGCATATGGAGGTAGGTAGAAAGTTCCCAGGGGTGAACCATTGCCTTGTATTCATTCCATTCCATGTCTTTCGCACAGAGGTAGTGACTGAAAACATGGTCCCCAAGCACTTCCTTTACGAATGTGCTGCCTCTCATCTCATCAATTGCTTCCTTGAGGTCTGCAGGTAGGGAGCGAATGCCTCTTTCCTCGCGCTCTTTTTCAGTAAGATGGAAAATGTTCAGGTTGGTAGGTTCCCCTGGTTCTATCTTATTCTTTATCCCATCAAGTCCAGATCTTAGCATGAGGGCGAAGGCCAGATAGGGGTTACAGGCCGGATCCGGGCACCTGAGTTCAACCCTTGTTCCGTTGCCACGGGTGGCAGGAATCCTGATCAAAGAACTCCTGTTCTTTGCAGACCATGTGATATAAACTGGAGCTTCATATCCGGGCACAATTCTCTTATAGGAGTTAACAACTGGGTTTGTAACAGCTGCAAATTCTCTAATATGCTTTAACAGCCCGCCAATATAGTACATTGCGTCCTGTGAAAGCTGGGTTGGAGTGTTCGGGTCATAGAACGCATTCTTCCCGTCCTTGAAGAGAGACTGGTTGCTGTGCATTCCCGAGCCGTTTACGCCGAAGAGGGGTTTTGGCATAAATGAGGCATAGTATCCTTTGTGGTAAGCAATGGACTTGACAACATATTTGAAGGTTATAACATTGTCTGCCGTGCTAAGTACATCACCGAACCTGAAATCTATTTCATGCTGGGAGGGTGCGACTTCGTGATGTGAAGCCTCGATGTGGAACCCCATATTTTCAAGGGCATAGTCAATGTCCCTGCGAACGTCCTGGGCTCTGTCAAGGGGCGCGAAATCGAAGTATCCACCATGGTCAGTAAGTTCTGTAGTAGGGTTTCCGTTTGCGTCAAGTTTGAAGATAAAAAATTCCAGTTCCGGTCCTACATTCATCGAGAACCCCATTTTTTCGGCTTCTTTGATTGCGCTCTTAAGAACATACCTGGGGTCTCCCTGGAAGGGCTCTCCGTCGGGAAGATATACATCTCCGAGAATTCTGGCTACTGCACCGGTTGCAGGTCTCCAGGGAAGAATTCTAAAAGTAGACGGGTCAAGCACGAGTTTCATGTCAGACTCTTCAATTCCTGTAAAGCCCTGAATCGAAGACCCGTCAAACATTACACCGCTTTCAAAAGCTTCTTCCAGTTGTTCTACAGGAATTGCCCAGCTTTTGATGATGCCGAGTGTATCCGTAAACTGGGTCCGGATAAACTTCACGTCTCTCTCATTTACAGACTCTATCACATCTTCTTTGGTTGTACACTTTTTCATCTGTACCATTTGATTCCACTCTCACTAGGCATTCGGTAACCTACTACCGACTTAATACTATATATATTTTTCCAAGGCAATTCTTAAATAAGATGTTATTGAAGTCCCGATAGATTGCATTACCTTTAAAAATATCTGTATGCTTTATCCCCACTTCATTGAATATATTTCTAATCTCATGTATATAAAGCTCATTCTTTAAGGGATAGATTTTTCATACGATTTGAATTTTAGCCCTTTGATCGGGCGCATTTGCAAAAAAGCTGTAAAAGGCAGGGGCAGGAGGTTAAAGCTTTTTTTCAATCCGAATATTAATAAAGATTAGAGTACAGAATAATTTCCAGGTCTGATATGTTTCACAGAGTAAATCTTTTCAAGTTTCTGGCATCTGTGCTGCTCTGCCAGCTTGCAGGGGCGATTGGTTCAGTATTTACCTTTTCATCTCTTGAGAACTGGTATCTTTTGCTTGAAAAGCCGGCTTTCAACCCTCCGTCCTGGATCTTTTTTCCGGTATGGATTACGCTTTATACGCTTATGGGAATCTCCCTTTATCTCTTTTGGGAAAAAGGGTTGCAACAACAGGATATAAAAGTGGGACTGCTTATTTTCGGCATTCAATTAGGCCTTAATGCTCTGTGGTCTTTTCTTTTTTTTGGGCTAAAATCTCCTTACTACGCTTTTGTTGAGATCATTTTGCTCTGGCTTGCAGTCTTTCTGACAATATTGAAGTTTAGGAAGATTTCAAAAATAGCTTCTTATCTGCTACTCCCTTACATCCTCTGGGTCAGCTTCGCTATGCTGCTTAACTATTATATCTGGATTCTGAACTCGTGACTGAGGGTTCTGGAATTATTATTGAATTTTCAGTTACTAAAAACGAGTGTCGCGAAAATTTAATTATTTGTTGACTTAATAAGCTCCGAATCCCTTTACATCTTCATGCTAACGATTAACCTTGAAGATCACGAGGTAAATTTCCTTATGGATTTTGTGAGAAAAGGGCATAAAAGTGCCGAGAGAGCTAACCAGAGCACGTATCCTACTCCTGGCAAACCAACAAAAAATGGGTACAGAGATAGCGAGAACATTAGGTGTTTCTAGGAATACTACTTTTAATATAAGGAAAAGATACGTTGAAGAAGGTCTTCCAAGTGCTCTTTTGGACAAACCACGACCCTGTCAACCTAAAAAATACACCGAAAAACATGTTGCAGAAATATTGCGCTAGCATTTACCAGTTCTCCCGATGGAAGCAAGAGGTGGTTGCTTACACTGCTTACTGAAGAACTGAAGAAAAAAGAAGGATTTGAAACAATAAACAAAGAGAGCATCAGGCTTATTCTAAAAAAAGCAAAACTAAACCCTGGTTGAGACGGATGTGGTGCATTCAGACGATTGATTCCGAATACAGAGACAGGATGTACGACATTCTTAATCTTTACGAAGAGGATTACGACCCTAAAAAACCTATCATCTGTCTTGACGAGAAACCAAAGCAACTGCTTAGGGATAAGAGAATGACCATTCCCATGAAGCCTGGAAACTCAGAAAAGTATGATTATGAATATGTCAGGAATGGAACAGCAAACATATTCATGACGGTAGAGTTCAAAGCAGGAAAAAGGGTGATTCAGGTAACCAAAAGAAGAACCAGGAAGGATTTTGCACAATTCGTGAAAATTCTCGTTACCGAAAAATATTCTGAAACTGAAGTCCTCCGACTGGTTACGGATAATCTCAATATCCACAAAGAAAAAGTCATTCTACGAAACATTCAGCGAAGATGAAGCAAAACAGATTCTGGACAAGATAGAATTTCATTATACGCCAAAACATGCAAGTTGGCTCAATGCCGCAGAAATAGAGATCAATGTGATGGATATTGAATGTACAGACAGAAGGATCGGTGACACGGAGACACTTACCCATGAAGTGGGTGCATGGACAAAGAGAAGGAATGAACACCAAAAGAAAATAGAATGGAAATTTACGAGGAAGAATGCGGATGAGAAAATGTCAAAGTATTATATGAAATAATTAAATTGCCACGACTAGTAACTCATAATTTCATATCAGATTAAGAAATTATAACATAGAAAATCAAAGGATGTAATTAGCCTCAACAGTTCTAACTTTTTCAGTGTCCCTCAACTCAATTAAAGAAATTTTAAGCACATAAGCTTTTTGTACACTGCCGCAATCAATGAGTGTTGTCTTTATTTTGTCCTTATTTTTTCCAGACGCTCTAAGGGAATGGAAACCAGTAAAAGGCTATTTCAGTAAGGCAACCGTGAAATCGACGAAATTAAAAAGAAATGCTAATCTGTCCCCAAATTCAACTGGCAATACTCCCTGCAGATAACTTTTTTCACGCTTGGAGATTTATAATTAAAAGTACAGGGATAAAAAATGAACGGAAAAGATCTGAGATACAGATGGCAAAACTGGAAAAAAACAGGAGTTTACCTTGCAATTTTAATTTTTTTGGTTGCATTGGGAACAACCGCCCTTTCTACTACATCACCCAGCACAACTGTGTATGTTGCTGCCGATGGGAGGGGAAATTTCAACTGCGATGGAAGTGATGACCAGGTAGAGATAAACAAAGCTCTTGCAGATGTTGCAGAAAACCCTCAGTTCACAACCGTTCATCTAAAGGGTCCCAATACATACGTCATTTCGGACAGTATTTTAATTGGAAGCGACACAGTTCTGGAAGGAGATCCCACAGCCGTAATTAAACTTAAAAACGGAGCGAACTGGCCAAGGGATAAGCCTCTGATCACGCAAACGGACAGTGCCGGAAACCATAATATCACTATAAAAGGATTTGAAATTGACGGAAACCATAACAAGAACGATGAAAAAAAGAGAGGAGAGGGATATTACAATCAGATTTATTTCTCTAATTCCAGGAACATACAGGTCCACTCTATGTACATGCACGATGGGCATGGAGACGGGCTGAAAATAGAGAGAAGCTCTAATATTCAGTTTTATAATAACAAAGTGTATAAACTGGGGCATGATGGCTTTTATGCTATTGATTGTCAGAACATAGAGGCCTGGAACAACAAAATAACATGCAGGACTAACAGCGCTCTTAGAATATGGAACTCAAACCACGTAAAATTCCATGATAACATAATAGACTCTTTCTACCACTGGAGTGCAGGCGGGCCGGGCATTCAAATCCAGAAATCAACAGGTGTGATGAACGACATAGAGGTGTATAATAATACAATCCATAACACCTATGGACCTGGAATCTGGCTGTTAGGCTATGGTGATTCTTACCCCAGGGAAGAGGCACATAACGTATATATTCACCACAATATCTTCTACAGTACCGGTACGAACCCGGGTATCGACTGGGTAGGAGGTATAGTGACAAGTGGATTTTACAATACCCTCGTTGAGGATAATGTATTTGACGGTACATACCATGCTGCCGTTATCCATATGTATCCTACAGGTTATTACACAGACCTTTCACCCAAAGATATGGGATACACAACAATTGTCCGCAATAACATAATCATAAATACTCAGCAGCGTGCGAAAGATCAGAATGGGACAGGGTATGGAGTTATCAATTACCTCACTGGAACACATACATTTGTGCTGGAAAATAACTGCCTTTACAATAATAAAGCAGGAGATTACAGAAATGCCGGGTCAACAACAGATATCCACGCAGACCCTCTCTTTGCAGACCAGAAAAACCATGATTACCACCTGAAATCAACAGGTGGAAGGTGGAACGGGAAAACATGGGTAAAGGACCTTATAAGCTCCCCCTGCATTGATGCCGGTTATCCGTCCTCTGACTATTCAAAGGAACCTGGAGACAACGGAGGCAGGGTTAACATCGGAAGGTACGGAAATACAGAATATGCTTCTATCTCAGGGACTATGCCCGGGTACATTGTGTGGTGGAACCAGATATTATCACCAGAATGGAAAATATTCAGGTTACTGCTGAGGATATTCTTCTTATTTTGCTTTAATATGACATACTGAACTACCCTTTCCTGCTTCTTCCCGGCAAGGAAGGGAACCCCCTTCCTTAGAGTTAAGCTTGCTCAGATTATCCTTTAGCGGAGTATCCGGCAAAAGTATCCAAACAATTTTTAACAGTCGTTTGCTAAATATTTATTTAGTAGAATCAAGACCGCTTTTAATGATTCGCGTAGCCTTGATTACAATTCCACCTGACCCTTTTGCATTTATTTTTTTAGCAGGGATTCCTGCAATTGAAATATTTGTTTCATAAAACGATTTGTTTACGACAGAATTTGCCCCAATTGCAATATTATCAGCAATTACAATGTCTCCAAAAATTTTGGCGCCTGGCCCAATATACACATTATTTCCGATTTGTGGTGCCGAAACATCGTCTCTATTAGATCCTATATTGGTACAGGCATGTATTCTACAATTCTCTCCGACCCGGGAGTTTTTATTTATAACAACAGTTCCTCTATGGGCGATACACAACCCTGGACCAAAGACATTTATTGGAATACTAAACCCGAGGTGAACGCTCATCAGGTAGTATCTGAATAATATATATTTGAAATATAACGTGGAAATTGGGGATTTCTTACAGTTATTGTAATATTCAGCCTTTCTTAGTATTCTCTGAAATTTCCAGATATCATCGCCAATTAATTTAGGCCTTTCATAATTTTTCCCTAAAGCAAATTTGTCTGCTTTAACGTAAAAATCGTAATCTGCTTTTGACCTGATAATAAATATACCCCTATACTCACTTTTGCAGATTCGATAGACCCCTGATATATTCCAGAATCTGGTAAGTTTACACTCCCAAAATCCTGAAGTGCAGTCAGCCATTAACACCCAAACTCCAATACTTAAAAATGACAGGTCTTAAGAGCCTGAAATGAATCAACTGTAGGCACTTCATTATGAATATAATAAAGATTTATATAAAATATAAAGAAGAAATGCTCCTTACAAATAATACTTTAGGACTTACGCGGTTGAACTGAGAAATCAATAGTATTAAACCTTCAACTGTATAAAACACTAACGCAATCACAACGCCTAATGTGCTTGATTTTGTACCTTACATGCGTAAGTCCTATAAAATTAAAAACAAAAAAAATATTACATCCCTGTATGTGGCACACAATTTAAAAAGGTTAAATCAAGTTTTGAGTCAACTCATTTACTAATAAAAGGGGCCGGGATTTCCAGGGAGTACATTTCAATAAATTTTTAAGGGCAAAATATATTCTTTTTAGGATTATGATCTTGAGATCCAAGCAGCGGAAAGAATGCAGATATTTTCCATAGGAGTCAATCTGCAGTCTTCAATAGGTAACTTTTTTTAATCTTAATGAATTATAGTTTAATGTATTGGGGATGTAAAATGAACGGAAAAAGGCGAACATATAAATGGGGAAACCGAAAGAAAATATTAATTCTCAGCATAATTTTAATTTCTCTAATCGCAAGTATAACTCTCACCCTCTCAGCTATGCCATCTGGTACAATAGTTTATGTTGCTACCAATGGGAGTGGAGATTTTAACTGTGATGGTAGTGATGATCAGGTAGAGATAAACAAAGCTCTTGCATATATTGTAGAAAATCCGACGTTCACAACCGTTCATCTGGAAGGCCCCAATACGTACGTCATCTCGGACAGTATTTTTATTGGAAGCAATACAGTTCTGGAAGGGGATCCCACAGCTGTGATCAAACTTGAAGATAAAGCAGGCTGGCCGCTAGAAAAACCTATAGTTACGCAAATGGACAGCGCCGGAAATCATGATATTATCATAAGGGGGTTTGAGATTGACGGAAACCATGACAAGAACGGTGAAAAAAATAGGGGAAAGGGATATTACAATCTGATCCATTTCCTCAATTGCGAGAACATACAGGTCCATGATATGTACATGCACGACAGTCATGGGGACGGGCTTAAAGTCGTAAAAGGTTCAAACATTCAGTTTTACAATAACAGAGTGTATAAGTTAGGGCATGACGCCCTCTACGCGATCTATTCTTCAAATATTGAAGCCTGGAACAACAAAATAACATGCAGAACAAACAGCGGTTTGAGAATTTACAACACAAATCATGTAAAATTCTATAACAATATCATCAACTCCGAAGGGGAAGGAGGGGCAGGAATTGAAATCCAGAAAATCGGCCCTTCAACTGTCATGAATGATATTGAAATCTGCAATAATCTGCTGTATGAAACCAATGCAGCAGGTATCTGGATTACAGGTTACGGATCTGGATATTCCAAAGACTCTGCAACAGATATATACATCCATCACAACAAATTATATAAAACCGGTATTAACCCGAGTGCTGACTGGGCAGGGGGTATAGTGCTCAATGGCTTCCAAAATACCTTGATAGAGAATAATAAATTCGACGGATGCTATGGTGCTGCTATTGCCCACAAACAGGTTACTGACGAATTTTTAGCTCCAGACTCAGGATATACAACTATTGTGAAAAATAATATAATAATTAAGACACAGTCCAGTCCTGCAGCCGGAGAAGGATATGCTATATACAACAAGTTGAAGAACACTCATTCATTCATCCTTAAAAATAATTGCCTTTCAAGTAACGCCGGCGGAAATTATATGTATGCAAGTTCTACCTCAGATGTCGAGGCTGGTCCTGAACTTGTGGAGAAGATGAGCAAAAATGAGTCTTTGGGAGAAGATTTCTCCTGGAGTGAAGCAATGTCTGCTGGGCCGCAAACGCCTTACGAAATAAATGAAAGCGGAATCCAAATGGGCCAGGAAGAAGGCTTCGGATCAAGCCTTAAAAGGGCTTTTTCAGAATTAATAAGATCCCTGAAAAGACTTTTATTAAGCTTTTCGATACAGTCTGATGAAGCGGAAAACTTTAAAATTGCTTTGCCTTTGACTGTTTCTGACAACGGGTTGAGAGAAGAAACTCCCAATACGACCCTTCGTGAAAGAGAGTATCTCGACGTAGGAAAAAGGTCAGGTGGAGGCGCATACAGGGATGTCATACTCTTTGAGCTAAGTTCACTCAATCAGACCAACCAGATTGAAGAAGCAGCCCTCTCTTTTTTCTGGCACTACCCAGAGAATCAAATGAGACCGAAAGATACCGTACTGGAAGTATATAGGCCGATAAAATGGTGCGAAGAACATATTACATGGGAGGAAAGGGAGGCTGATACTCCCTGGAAAAACGCCGGAGGAGACTGGTATGACAAGAACGGTGTCTTGCAGGGCAGCACTCCATATGCCACGGTAACTATCAGCGGAGATGAGACTCCTGACAACCGCTACTATGAACTGGATGTAACGGAACTTGTGCAGGAATATATCAGTGGAAAGTATGAAAATACAGGTTTCCTTATAAAGGCTCGTGAGGAAGACAATAACTATATTGCTTTCTACAGCTCCAACTGGCAAAACAAAAACCAAAGGCCGGAACTCACCATAGAGTATACCTGAATATCGATAAAATTGCTCTGAAAATGCAATTTGGTTAATAAAAATGCGGGCAATATTTAGATATAAACGAAGGGACCTTTAATTTTCGATGCTTCTTTTTGGACATCTAGGGATTACGCTGGGGGTATATTTAGGGCTTGGAATTTTTATATCCAGACTGAGGGTTGTAGTAGATCCGAGATATCTGGCCATTGGAGCTCTTCTGCCTGACTTGATAGACAAACCTATCGGGAGAGTTATCTTTGCTTCTACCCTTGCAAACGGACGTATCATAGGTCATACCTTACTGTTCACTCTTCTTCTCGCCCTGACAGGTGTATACCTGTACGAAAAAAGAAAAAACAGCAGAGGACTTGCTGTGGCTTCAGGCTCTTTTTTCCACCTTCTGGAAGATCATATGTGGACATGGCCTTCAACTTTTTTCTGGCCTCTCCTCGGATTGAGTTTTCCCAAAGATTTCACGGGATATACTGGACTTGAATATTTATTAAGAATGTTCAAAAAATCTTTTGAGCCTGAGTTCTCGCAAACTTTCATCGCTGAAATTATGGGGATCGGGATAATGGCTATCTTTGCTGTAAACTGGTTAAAAAAACGGTTAAGCAAAAAGAACTCGGATGGAATAAACGGACACTGAAAGAAAAAAATAGATTAAAGAAAAAAGATCCGGAAGAGTATATTTCCGGGTCTTAACGAGCAAGTCCTATCCTTTCATTCCTTTTTTTTTCGACCTGCATGTCAAAAAGCATTCCGAAAAGAAGCATCTGAAGTCCCGTGCCCAATACGAGGAAGCCAAGCAGGGGGTAGTAGGAAGGAAGAGGGTTTTGCAACAACATCTGCAAAAGGCCCCAGAATCCTAAAAGAACACCCATCGGCAGGGAAATCATCCCAAGGAAGTAGAATAGTACCAGAGGATGGAAATCAAGAACCGTATATTTGACCCTTAACCTCCAGAGAAAGCCCCTGAAGATCATGGGAGCTACTTTGCGAATGAACTTGCCATACCGGATCTTCGATTTTTCTGTGCCGTAACGAGCGGGCATTACCACATCCATTACTCTCATTCCAAAGGCATTGAGCTTGATCAACAGATCGTTACAGTAGCCATAATAAGGATAAACTGAATCTAGATCAATAACCTCGAGAGCCTGCCTGGAAATAGCTGTATATCCGTTTTGAGGGTCCATAACCTGCCAGTAACCGCTGCCTATTTTTGTTATAAAGCTGAGGAGAAGGTTTCCAAAAGACCTCCATTTACTCATTCCGGTCATAAAATCGTCAGTAAGTAACCTGTTTCCCTTTGTATAATCAGCTCTTCCCTCAATGATCGGGAAAATCAACCTGGGAAGCTGGACAGGGTCCATCTGATTGTCCCCGGCCATAACAGCAACAATATCCATTTCATCTTTCAGGGCAAGTTTATACCCGTCAATTATTCCTGCGCCTACTCCTTTATTTACTTCATGGCGCAGATACACGATCCTCGGATCTCCGAACTTTTTTACAATCTCACCTGTGCGATCTATACTACCGTCATCGATTACGTAGATCCTGTCCACATATTCAGGGATCCCGCTGAGAGTTTCGCCTATAAGCAATTCCTCATTATAAGCAGGCACTACAACTCCTATACGTGTGCTCTCAAGTTTCCTGAATACAGGATCCACATCAAAGCTCAGGTAGTTAACCTTAAGTCCTTTGGTCTTCGCTGCAGAGAGCAAGGATTTTAAAGATAGATGCTCTTTGCCTGAACTTATTTTCTGCAGTGAATCAGCTGTTATGGCAAGAAAACCTATTTTTTCCCTAAAGGTATTTTTCCCATTAAGCAGCATCACTGTTTCCTGCTCACAGGAGACACGGCAGGGCCATGAACCTACAGATAAGTCAAATCCCTGCCTTAATGGTTCAAGGACATGGTAAAGCAGGTCTATATCCTGCATGCACTCAGGATAGATAAGGACCACAAGCTCCGAATCAAGAGATGCCCTGTAAAGTATATTGAGCGACGCCTCCTCTCCGCCTGCCAGAGGAACAACTCGTGCCCCTCCTAAAGCCGCGACTTCCATAGTTCGATCGGTGGAACCCTTATCAAGAACAAGTACACGGTCAGCGTAACTTGCCGCAATCAATACTTTGCTTCCAATGGAAGTTTCCTCGTTCTGAGCTGGAATTAAGACCGTAAATTCATGCCTGAGCAACCTATCGGTAAGTTGAGATGGCGAAGATACTATGCTAATAGGATCGGAAATTAGAGAATTAAGACCAAGTGTAAGGGTTGAAAACAAACCCAATGCACCCCCCTATACGTCTGCATATGCTATAACCCCCTTTATGTGTATAAATGCAAAAATATTAAAGGATATCATTCAAAAAATTATTAGACTAAGAAATATATAAAGTTAACACATGCTTTTGATAAGTCTATAAAAATATTAAGGTATTGAAATCTCATTACCAAAGATCTCTGTGAATAGGACAACAGAGCTGGATTAACTAATTAAGACCTCTCTGTGCTTTTAACATGAAAAAAAAGAGCTTTTTTTCTCCGAAATTTAAAGGGAAGATAAATAATGAGCTTATTAGCTATTTGAGTAGCTTAGATGACCATAAATATACAGGCCAACTGTAATGGAGAAAACAGCATTTTTTTGCAAATTTAACTCTTTATTGTCGTGAAAAGTGAATTTTCAGAGAGGCGGTGACTTTGGAAAATAAATCGACGATCGTTCTGGGCAAGGAATGTTAAAGCTGGCTATAAATGAAGCAAATACCCAAACAGGTAATAATGTATTAGAAAGACTTATATTTACAGTTCATCAGGTATTTTATGCCTGCACTTGCAAACTATAAGTGCCCTATATAGAAGGAGCCGGAACTTAAAGAGTGAACTTCCAAAGAGCCGCTGTTACATATGCCACTACTGCCCTAACTGGTGATCAAATAATAGGAAAAAAGATAATATCGCAGGGTGAACTCAGGTAGCAAAAATGTGCGTGGATTGAGGGCCTTTACCCTGAAAGCACTCATAAAGGACGGAAACGTGCGGATAATAGGCTTGAATAAAACTAATAGAGTCTGAGAATTATTAAAATGTTTTAGAAATCAGCAGATTAAGAGTTTGAGATATGAGAATAGCGACAGAATACTGAGGAAAGAATTTTAATTCAACGCTAAAACTTATATTCTAATAATATTTATTCATTTAAGGGGAACATTGTAAAAGGATAGGAACTGCGGAACCTCTACTTACTAGGAGAAGATGCGAAGTATTTTTGGCCGTTCTATTGCGTTACACTAAGCCCAGGAACTGCTGCGTTGTGCTTTTCTTACGCATGAATCCCGACTGTGAAGAAAGAATGCATCTGTATCTTCCACCAGTAAATGGTTACGGCGAGAATCTGGAGAAAGTAGTAAAAATGACAGGGATTTTTTGCTGAGAATTGAGTACTTGCGTTAAAATGACATATTTCTTTTTCAGGACATTGCCAGAATCTGGAAGAAACTGTACTTAGAGAATTGGGGGAGGTAAAATAATTGAAGGGAGTAAAATAATTGAGGGGTAGAATCAGCTATGAGAGAACGCAGTCCAATTTTTGAGATCAGAAAGGTTACATATAAAATCCGAGTTCCAGAGTGTCAGAATGACTTTAGCAGGATACAAAATTCCGGATTATTTCAGACTACGACCTGAAAAATAGAAGATAACTCATGAAAAAGGGATATTTGGGGCTGTAGTGGGATAAGATTAATGTGACGAGTTCATCGAAAGAGACTCCTTACAGAAAGAAGGAATAATCCTGAGTTAACCAAATATTTAATAAAGTTAGAAGTCCAAAGGGTAGGAATAAGGGGATACAGTGATTAAATAAATGGAGCAAGATGGAGAGCTGTGGGAGTTATTTGCAAAAAAGAGGAGCATGCCCCTATCCTTTTAGAGAAATACGGAAGATTTTCCAATTACCTGAGCAGTCAAAGAAACGTTTTCGAGCCTGAAGTCTCGAACTTTCGGATCAAAAATAAGCTGAATCCCGAATATCCTGATGGAAGAAAATTTGTTGTGTGCCTGACCCATGACATCGATTTTGTATGCCCCAGAATATTGAATACCACAGCTGGAAGAAGAACTTGGCCGTATTTCGGATGACGGGTGGGAGGTTGGACTACATGGAGGAGTACTTACAATCTCTGGCATTGGACAAATGGGCGAAATAATACCTATATGCAGAGGATTGGATTGTCTGGAATTCATAAAAATCCTGCAATACTGTACTCAAAAGGTGCCTGGATGGCATAGGGAGCTGAGATATGCAGATGGTGGACGAAAAAATATTGAAACTGCAGACAGGCTGAGGTGTAAAAGAAAGAGGGCTGAAAAATAAGAAGTAATCTGTAAAAAAAGGTATTCTGAAATAACAAGCAAAAAATATTTTAGCTTGAAATGATTTAGTTATATAAAATTATCATATTGTGGGGATGTATGGAAACTGCAAAAGGATACGCAGAGAGATTTACAAAAAATCTTGATGTGATTCTCAGCGTAATGGGATTTAGTTTAGGGTTATTGATCGTTTCTTTATACTATATAATCAATCTAAACCAGAAGGATATTGGAATTGCCATCCTTTCTTCCTGTTTAATTTATATCCTCTTTAGAAATAAATTCAAAACTGAGGCAGCCATATCTTCTGGGGAAGACAGATTAAAAAGCATACTGAATTTTTCATTCTATCTAACATTTCTCACATGCGTTTTGATATACAGTATGAATCTGTACTACAGGCCTATATCTTACTTTATACTTATATGCGTCCTTGCCGGCATTATCGCCTCCGAAATTCTTTATATTAGAGAGGGAGACGGAGTAATCTCTATATTACTTCAAATATTCCTGCTTTCAGTCCTCATAAGAGTCGGAATTTTTTACAACTTTCCGAGCCTCATGGGTTACGATGCTTATTTTCATGCAAGTATGGCACGGATAATTACTGATACTGGATTTGTTGCTCCGATTGAAATAAGTAGCAAGTATTTCTATTATCCGCTTGCTCATATTCTTATTTCAGTTACTCAGATAATGGGCGAAACAGATATTAAAGACGCGGTATTTTATTCTATAGGATTTGCCAGTGTTTTCAGTACAATAGGCGTTTACCTAATAGGAACGAAACTTGAAGGCCCCCAGATGGGTTTGCTGGCGACTCTACTAATAAACTTGAATAATCATAATATCGTCGCAGGCATTGCGAATATAACTTCGGGTTCTCTTGTTCTCTGCTACTTTATATTTATGATATACATGATCTTTAGCGAAAAGCAGAGTTTGAGATATACTGGATTTATCTTGTTAATTACTATTCTGATGGTTCTGACTCACCAATTAACAACTTTTGTAGTATTTCTCGTTTTAGTTTCGATTTATGTGGGCAAATACCTGCACAATCATCTGTATAAGAGTCTTCCCATGAGAACAACCAGCTTTAATTATATTCTCTTTTTTGTTATTAGTCTGCAAACATACTGGATGTTCACGTATGTAAACCCGAGCACTTCCTTTTTTGAAATGATTCTCAGGCCTCTTATAGATGTGCTTCAGGCAGGAGCAAGCTACTCAAGCGATGAACTGATCGTAGGTTCCGGAAGTAACCAGGAAACACTGGAAGTACTCCTACTTCATATAAGCTACCTTGCTCTGCCGTTTTTCGCAATAGGAGGGGTGTTAGCCTGGTTTTCTCGCGGAGATGTCAAGAAAGTCAATAAGTTCTCTATTGCTTTAGTGGTTGTAATTCTGTATAGTCTTGCTTATGGAATTCCTTTACTCGGGATGAGGAATTTCCTGACAAGCAGATGGTTCCCACTGATATCGGTGTTTCTCGTGCTTGTAGCTGCATCATATATGCTAAAATTAGTAAGCCTCTTTAACTCAAAAAAAGTAAAGATCCCCGCAATCTTCATAATCGTTCTACTGTTTTCATTTGTGATGGTTACAACGCCAGGCATAAATAAAGATAACCCGCTTGTGGCAAAGGACACGACCGTAAGAAACCAGTTCAAAGATATTGAAATCCAGGCTATTAAAACAGTATCAGCGAAATGCTCAGGGAATATCCTGATGGACTCTCCATATGATAGCTGCCTTTTTTACAGGGACAGGGGATACGATTCCGGTAACGCAACATATTTTAACATTCAGCATATACAGACTGGAGAGATCAGTGGCAACCCGATAGTTTTGCTGAGAAAATCAACTCTGAAAGAACCTGTCTCTATTAATGATCCTGAACGTTATGGGGTGAATTTTATCCAGACGCTGCCAGAAGAGTTCTTCAACAGATTTGAAGCACAGGACTATGCTCTGATATATGACAACGAAGAGGTTTCTGCTTACATAAAGGAAAGAAAAGGAACCAGAAAGTAATAGCCCACGATAGCATCCGTTTACTTATTACGAGATGAAAAAAGCCCGCCACCATCCGGGATTCATATTTCAAAGTTGGAAACTGTATGTCAAACTTTATCGCCAATGTATTAAAGCTCGTATCGGGAAGTGTTACTGCACAGATCCTTGGTATACTTCTTGTACCCCTAATCACCAGAATTTACAGCCCAGCCGATTTAGGAATTTTTCAGATATTTCTCTCAGTATCAGGCATACTGGTAATTTTCTCTACTTTTTCATACCAGTTTGCGATCATGTTACCAAAAACAGAGGAAGATTCTGCAAACGTTGCTTTCCTCTGCGCGATATTAGTTACCTTTATATCTTTACTCACAGCTGTAGCAGTGATAATTTTTCCGAAGGATATTGAGCACATCTTCAATGCTCCGGGAACTTCAAAATATTTAATTTATCTTCCAGCAATAATATTCTTTAACGGCCTTTTTTTCGTGCAGAACTACTGGCTTTCAAGAAAAATACGTTATGGAGTTGTAGCAGGATCCAGAATTTTAAACACTTTATCAACCAAAGCATTTCAGTTAGCCATCCCTATCTGGAATGTATCTCCTTTAGGCCTGATAGCAGGATATGTCGTTGGATATGGATTTGCAGACCTGTTCATGCTTAAGGGCGCAAAAGAAGACTTAGGAATCTTCAAGAAAGTTTCAGTAAAAAAAATGAAAGAGATGGCTATTCAGTATAAAAACTTCCCTTTATTTAGCTCCTGGTCTACACTTGCAAACACGATTTCACCACAGGTGCCTACCTTTTTGCTTGCATATTTTTACGGCACAAGCGTTGTCGGATATTTTTCACTTGCGAATCAGGTAGTAAATATGCCCATGGGACTTCTCGGGACAGCTATACAACAGGTTTTTTTCCAGAAAATCAGTGAGGTGAAAAACGGGAATGAGAAGGGAGACATGAAAGTCATAGTTGGCGAGGTTTACAAAAAGCTAATTTTAATAGGAGTATTCCCGATGATACTCCTGCTGATCCTGGGAGAAGAAATATTTACATTTGCTTTCGGAGAAAGCTGGCATATATCAGGCACGTATGTAAAAATCCTTGTGCCATGGATATTCCTCGTTTTTCTTTCTTCTCCTATTTCAACTCTCTACAGCGTATTCGAGAAACAGAAGGTATGGCTTACCTTCAGCATAATTCTTTTGATCTCCAGGGTCGTAGCACTGGCTATAGGGGGAACTTACGGAAGTCCTGAGTTTGCCCTTGGCCTGTTCAGCCTTACAGGAGTTGTATTCTGGCTATGGAACAATGCATATTTGCTTAATCTTGCAGGGATTAATAAGAGGGAAAGCGTAGAAATCCTTATTAAGTATACAACAATCGGGATAGTCGTTTCGATCCCATTAATTCTGCTTGAAGTGTTCTCTGCGAACTTTTATGTTATTCTCCTTGCAGCCGGCATCATAACGCCAATCTATTATGGCATAACCCTTCATGATGATCCGACATTCAGGAAAATATTCTCGGCTTTTCTTGTGAATGTAAAAAACAGAACCTGAAAAAGGAAATAGAACCTTTTCAGGAAAATAAAACTTACTAAAAACTGATTTCTCTAAAAATACAGCTTTCTGCAGAAAGAAAAGTAGAGTCTCAGTCAGAAAAAAAGACAATTAGAAAAACGGCAAAAAAGAAGTAATTTTGGGAAAATCCCTCCTTTTATATATTTTAAGAGCTTATCCCAAAACTTAAAATTTGCTTTTTTGAATCTCATATTTAGAATAAACAATCGAGTTTATGCTCATGAAGGCGTCTAAAAATTCTCGATGAAAGATTCCATTCGTTTACTTGCATATGTCTGAAAGAGGTCTTCATGTATGTGGTTTTTGTGGAAGAAGAAAATGTTCCATGGATTTCCGTAGAATGTTATCAGTTTCACGAAATGACATAAAAGTAAATTTATAATTGGTTTAGTATTAGTTTTGGGATCGGCTCACTAAAATCTTCCTTTCTATCAGTAAGTTTCCTGATGCGTGGTTTTGTAAAAAGTTTTCAGGATCGAATACCTTTTGCTTTCCAGGGTTACACTATAGTAGGGCATTAGCTCAGGAGAAAAGCCCAGGATAAAATCCGCAAATCTGGGAACATTTCCTGCCATGACGTTCATGTACTCAAAGTTTCTGGACTGCAGGTCAAGAAACTCATTGTAATAGAGAAGAGAATTGGCCCCCATCTTGCTAAAGGACGGGGACAGAGCAGATGACCAGGTAACCGTGCACTTCTTTCCGTAAAGGTTCAGATGTGCTGCAACTGCCTCTCCTTCGGGGGTCTCGGAAACAAACATGTAACCAATATCTTTTTCCCGGATCAGATTAAAAACCCTTTCGAAAAATTCCCTGGGCAGCGGAGGTTCCAGGTTCTGTTTCTCATAGACTTTGGAAAGCAAACCATAATAGGTTTCAGGATCATTCCATATCCTTGTTTTAAGTCCCGCCTCACCTGCGGATTTAAGCTCTCTCCGGATCTTTCTTGAAATGCTATTATCGACATTTTCTTTCAGGTTCAGATGATGGGTATAGTGAATCTTTGAGTCCCATCCATTCCATGTAAATGGTCTTATATCCTCAAACCCTGGAGAAAATGTCAGGTGAATACTATCAAATTCCTGCTTGCAGAGGAATTCCCTCAGGGCGTTAAGGATTTCATGAGTTTCCTGTACTCTCTTGCTCGCTTTGGAGCTGGCACCCTCTTTAATAAGAGGTCCGCAATAGTCAGTCATATTACACGTTGAAGATGCCACTTTCAAGAACCCTTTGAAGTTCTTAATAAAAAGGGGGCACCCCCCCACAAGCTCGCCGTTTCTGAAACAGCCATAGATCCTGAGATCCCTGGCAAGGACATCCCTGCAAATTTCCAGCCATTGGCTGGTGTGAAAGAGTGTACCAGGTTGAGCTTTATCTACAAGCAAATCCCAATCTCTGTATTCGGATGGCACTAATTCTCTAACTTCAATCTCGTCCATTTTAAGCCCCGTGCAAATAGATAATTATCGTATCTGTGATGAATTATAGGAAAATATAAGACAAATTTTGAGACTTTAATTCTCGGCCTCGAGTCCTGATTTACAGACTCTGTTAACCTTTTTCGCAACACTGTACCAGCTGTAATTTTCAGTAACATAACTTAAACCTTTTGAACCCAATTTAGTTCTCAAATCCGGATTTTCAAGCAATTTTAAGATACCTTCTGCAAGGGCACCCGGATCTTCAGGAAGGACAGGAATCCCACCTTCGGAAACTTCGAGTACATCGGAGACGCCACTGATATTACTTGCAACTACGGGCTTTCCGCAAGCCATGTACTCGTATAATTTCAACGGAGACAGGCCTATTTTTGCGTTTCTGGCAAATATAAAGGGAGCGGTACAGGTATCACTTGCATTGATGTAAAGAGGCACGCGGTCGTAAGCAACCACCCCCGTGAAAATGAACCTATCTTCAACCCCGAGTTCCCTGCAGAGCTTGAAAAGATCATCTTTCATGACCCCGTCTCCGACAATCAGAAAGCGGCATTCAGGAGATCGGGAAAGTATATAGGGAGCTGCCTTTACCAGATATTCGACCCCCTGCCAGGGAGCAAGATTGCCCACAAAACATACATAGGGAATTTTAGGGTCCAGGCCCAGTTGTCTTCTGCAGGTTTCCTGTTCCAGTGGCTTGAACATGGAAGTATTTGCCCCATTGGAAACCACAACTATTTTTTCTCCGGGGATGTTGTAAACCTTCTCAAGATTTACTTTTATTCCAGGGGTCACAGCAATTATTCTGTCCGAAAACCCAAGAGCTTTCTTGAGGATAAATAGTTTGAGTCTGGCATGTGCAGAAAAATATTGATTTGAGAAGCTGCTCTTTTTTCCTGGCTGTGAGAATTTACCATCCTCATATTTTGCCCTGAAGAGACTCTTTTCGTCCTCAGGAATCCCGTTTAATTCGTAAACCATTTTTTTGCATCTGCTTTTACAGAAGAGCCCAGCAAGAAAGCCAAAATTAGGATTGCGGGTATACAGCACATCAAAAGTTTCGGAACCCAGAAGGCTTACAAAATTGCTGAAATAATTGACAGCAAGTGAAAAGAGGCTTCCAGGAGGAACATAATGGCGGTGAATGTTAGACACATTCGAAAGAGAGCTCATGTCAGTAGTAAATATATGGATCTCATTGTCCAGTCTGGCAAGATTGCTCACAAGTTCGTACCTGTGGATAAGCGAGCCATCCGCCAGAGAAAGGGGCCTTACCATATCCAGAAAAAGCATCTTCAAATTATCACCTGCAAATAGACTGCTTTCTCAAAAGATTTACTGACATTCACTTTTCTCCCTTCCGTGCACCTCTTGAGTTCCGGCTGAAAATTCCCGAAATTCGGGATAACAGTCCTGCAAACCCCTGATTCCCGTAGTAAGCTCTTATTTCAGGATCCTGGATTTTTTTCTCCCTCCTGATTGCCGAACCAAGATACCCCCAGCAGTAGGCAGCGCCTGTATAGTAGGGAGATTTCACTGAGTAATAAAGCACGTTTAGCAGGGCCAAAAAAGAATTTTTTCCAAGGTAATAAGCCATCCATCCGTTTTTGACATATCCATGCCAGCACCCGTTCGCTGAACTCGTCTTACGCTTCTGGATCTGGACAACATCAGCATATTGCATGAGCCCCCAGCCTCGCAGGAAAGCTTTTATATTGGAAATCGAATCTGGAGACGGTTCAACCTGGTAGCCGCCGGTCTCGACGAAGCACTCATTTTTCCAGAGTCTTCCTGTGCCGCGAGGTAGGTTTTTATCAGTCATTTCCCTGGAAAGTTTCCCGCCGGTATCGTAATACACTCCCCCGCTTGCAATACCGAGCGAATCATCTTTTTCAAATTCAGCCAAAAGTTTTCCAAAATAGTTATCTTCCAGCACAGTATCAGCATCAAGAAGGCCTATATACTCGAATTCGAGATTATTTTCCCTGCAATACTCAATTGCATAATCAAAGCCCTGTTTACAGACATAACTGTAGTGAAAGGTAATGTCTCTTGGCTTCGGAGGCAGCCTTATACTCTGAATCCAGGAGTAACTGGCCTTCAGGTTTTCGACAATACATGATGTGTCATCCGTACTCCCATCGTCGACTATAATCCATAACTCCGGTTTTACTTTCTGTCCTGTTACGGACTTCGAGACTTCGGGCAGATTTTGTTCTTCATTCCTTGCAGGTGTAATCAGCAGGTATTTTCCTTTTAAGTCAGGGTCCATCTCCCCACCACCGGTAAATCTCTTCCCCGCTTGTCATCCAGGCCCCTCTTCCAGAGCAATATTGCAGCACCTTTTCATACAGCCTTACCCAATCTTTTCGGAAACTACAACCGAAAACGAAATTATGCCACAGCAGGGTAATGACACCGTTGAGACTTGCTGTAGTATCAATCAGATTTTTTGTGCGCGCCCAGACTTCCTCAAAAGATTTTGAAGTAGCAAAAAGCGCAACATCCATTAAGACAAGTGGAATTTCGAGGATCTCTATTTCCCGGCCTTCTTTCAGGTTATATGGATTGAAAGGGTGGCACATTCCGTTCCTGAAGCCAACTGAATACCTGTGTCCGAAAGTGGAATCATAGCTGAAACCGGCATCTGCCAGTATTTCCCAGGAGTCAGGAGTTTTGAACCTAAGGTAATGGTTGCGAAAACCTATGACTTCTTTTCCCAGAATCGCTTCAAGTCTTTCTTTTTCTTTTTTTATTTTTTCTGAACTGTCATATGAATAATAACCTCCGTGAAGGCCAACTTCCCACCCTCTATCTGAAACTTCTCCCAAATGATGTCCTATGTCCTCTATATTATACCGGAATCGTATGGGGTCGGCTTCTGCAGCAATGAAATAAAAAGAGGACTTTGCTCCAAAACTGGCTTCAAGGTCCATAATTTCAGAAAAATTAAGATAAGGGGAGTAGTCCATCCCCCTCAATTTCCACAGTAACTGAGCTACAGAATCCTTGAGATTCAACTGTTTGAGGCAGTAAGCTGAGGACAGTAAGCTATGGGAAAGAGGTGGATAAATATCGTCCACATCATGAGTTAAACAAACGGCAAATGTTTTATTTTCAGGAAATTCGACCTGCATCCCATGTTCCATAAGATATCTGGAAACCTCAGGCTCAGAAGCATTTCTGAGATCTTTTTCAGAGAAAAGAAAACGCTCATGCTCATCCAGCTTTTCGGGAGAATATTCTTCTTTTCGGGTGAAAAGATCCCATATATCCTGGTTTTGTTTCATTAACTCATACATAAGGCTCATCCGAAACTGAAGATAAAGAAACTCCGGATTTTTTTTCAGGAAGGCTTTCTATGAGCTTGACAATGAATTCGGTCACATTGATTTTATCCCTGAGAAGAGCAGCCCTTTTCAGACCCCAGGTTTTCTTAAGTTCCGAATCCTTGAGAAGTTCTATGGTTTTTGCCAGGGCAGATTCCGAATCACTGTAGTTAAAAAGCAAACCGTACTTCTTCTCGAGTTCGGAAAAGTTCCCCATAGTTCCCGCAAGAGTGGAAATATAGATTGAAGGAGTTCCCAGGATTGCACTTTCAACAGCCATTGTTGCCCCTTCGCCCACATACAGTGTGGCATAATAGAGCAGATGATGAATTTTTTCGGGGGAGACCCGGATTCGATACCTTTCAAATTCCTCTGCCAGTGGTCCTTCTGAAGTTATGAATACTTTCCCGAATTTTTCGAGTTCTTGAACAAGAGCTATTTTATTCTTGATTCCATGTTGGCCGACATCATGGTGCGCTCCCCATGAAACGAAGCGAAGGATTGTGAAAGGCTCACCCGCCTCTACCCCCAGGTCTTTCAGAACCTCCGGATGTGGAGTAAAATAAGATGGGTGGAGGTAAGCAAGTTCATGATAGCCACTATACCTCATCTGTTTTTTTCCTTCATTTTTTTTATAGCATGATGGCGTGCAGATTATATCACAGAAAGGATAGGTTAGCTTCTGAGCTATTACTGCGTGTTCAGTGTCGTTAAAAATTATGGATTTTTTCCGCTGCATCCAGGCTATATGAGCTACAGTTGGAGAAAGGATGCCCATAATAAGGTCAGGGTTAAATTGTTTTGTGATTTTAAGAGTTTTAAACTCTCTTATAAACCATTCTTCAAGCAAATGAGCCTTTCCTGGTTGTACTTTGCTTAGAACCGTATGCGGAATTCCGTAGGCATCCAATAGCTCTATTACCACATCCTTATCCCGCGAGACTACCATTACTTGATGTCCTTTTTTCTCAAGATTCCAGATAGTGTTTTTAAAAAAATGAACATGGGCTGGATGCCCTATATCGACAAGGACTCTCAATATTTCACTCCCCAATAATATTTGCTATATATAATACTCCAAGAGAGATAAACAGTCTGTCTGTACAAAGGGCCCTTCCATACTGAGGGTGAAAACCTGATTTCAAACGCAGTATAAGAGCATATGAGACAAAGTAAATTAACAAATCAGGAAATCTTCCTGCTTTCCCTTATAAAGAGGCATGCAGTCGAGTCCTGGTTCTTGCTCAACCCCGGTTCCGAACCTTTCTGTCAGATAAACTCCTTACATCTCGCTCTACCTTAACAGATAGTAACTATTTCGGTCCAGCGGCTGGAGCGCCCCCATAATAGTGTCCTCACGAAGCTTAAATTTTTACTTCAGATAGGGCCACTAACAAACAATATTATGATTAGAAGATAAATAACTCGAGAATAAATAATTATGGAAACAGAGTTACTGAACTAAGATAACTAAAATTTTTACTGCGAAGAATTATAGACTTTTTTATTCCAGGAAATCAAAAAATACATGTTATTTAACCTCCGATGTTTTCACAGAAAAACGCGCTTATCATAACAAGGAAATAGAACTTTAAAATAAAAAAATTGAGGAACTTCAGGGGGCTAACTTTGTGAAAATTATTTCCAGACCTGCAAAGAGGAAACTAGCAACAAAACATATTATCAGAGGGTAAATTCCCATATCCATGGAATCCACCGAAAAGTAGTCTTCTTCGCCGGAGGCCAGTAGCATTTCCTTCATACCCAGAAGGACAATGAGCCCCACCACAGTTATCTTATAATATTCAGGGATTCCAAAATCCGTCGAGAGAAAACAGATGCCTAAATCAGGAAAAGAACTTCCCGCCGCAAACTCTTCAGTACCCATGCCAAACATTGAAAGCATTATAAATCCCCCAAAGTCTCTGTAAAGGAATTGTCAGAACATATACTAAATCCTAACTATAGAAGGTATAAACATCAAAACTATTTAAATATATGAATAGGGACGAAAGTATTAACTATATAAGGCCTGATAGATTGGCAATTTACTGAGGAGATTCAGAGAGTGGCCTATCAAAAAATAAATAAGAATTGGAATTGATTACCTTTGCAATTTCCAATAAAGAGGTTCAATCATGAAAATTTCCGTTATAGGTTCAGGGTACGTGGGCTCAGTCACCGCCGCATGCTTTGCAGAAGTGGGACATGAAGTAGTCTGTGTAGATATTGACAAGAAAAAAATGGAGCAGATAAATGCAGGCATCCCTCCTATTTATGAGGAGGGGCTTGGGGAACTTTTGAGAAAGTATGCCGGAAAAAGGCTTATTGCAACCAACGATTATGAATTTGCAATCAGGGAAACAGACATCTCATTTATCTGCGTAGGAACTCCCTCAGCAGAAGATGGAAGTATAGACCTTTCAATTATCCGCGCGGCGGCAGCAAGTATCGGGGCAGCCCTAGCAAAGAAAGAGAGGTACCATGTAGTAGTTGTAAAAAGCACAGTTGTGCCCGAAACAACAGAGAAGTTTGTTCTTCCTGTCCTTGAAGAAACTTCAGGAAAAATAGCCGGAAAAGATTTCGGAGTTGCAATGAATCCCGAATTCCTCAGGGAAGGGAAAGCAGTCTACGACTTCATGCATCCTGACAAAATAGTTATTGGAGCAATTGACCCAAAATCAGGGGACCTTGTCTCGGAACTTTACCGGACCTTTGAATGTAAAGTAACCCGCACGAATCCGTCAACCGCGGAAATGATCAAATACGCAAATAACTCCCTTCTTGCAACCAAGATATCCTTTGCCAATGAGATAGGAAATATCTGCAAAAAACTGGGAATAGATACCTACGAGGTTATGGAAGCAGTGGGCAAGGACTCCAGGATATCCCCAAGGTTTTTGAACTCAGGAGCAGGATTTGGAGGGTCCTGTTTCCCAAAAGATGTAAAAGCCCTTATAAGAAAGGCAAAGGCAATAGGATACTCTCCTGTGCTTCTTGAATCCGTAATTACCGTAAACGAAAAACAACCACTTCTGATGACCGAAATTCTCCAGAGGAAAATAGGAGACCTTGCAGGCAAAAAGATTGCAGTTCTCGGCCTTGCCTTTAAAAATGAGACGGATGACATCAGAGAATCCAGAGCTATCCCTGTCATTGCCGAACTCCTGAGGTTGGGGGCAAAGATTTCAGCTTATGACCCGATGGCAATTGGGAACATGAAGCGAATCTTTCCGACAATCGAATACTCTGAGAAAGCTGAAGATGCGCTTAAGGGAGCTGATGCCTGCCTTGTAATGACAGAATGGGATGAGTTCAGGCATATCGAGTCTGAATTCGAAAGCATGAAGAAAAAGATAGTAATTGACGGAAGGAGGGTAATTAAAGCGAAAAATATAGATTATGAGGGGCTCTGCTGGTAAAAACCGGCAGAAATTATTTCCCTCTTTTATTCAGGGTTTATATGGTTTAACTGTCCTGGTCTTTAACTGCCTTATTATACCAAGCCTACTTTTTTGCGAGATCCTTTTCCGCCGCCAGAATTTCTCCAATATACTCAAGTATATCTTCCCGGAGGTTTTCGTTTTTAAGGGCAAAATCCACTATTGATTTTACGTACCCAAGCCGGTCACCCGTATCGAACCTTTTTCCTTTGAACCTGCAGGCATATATCATCTGAGTCCTGTTCAGGGCTCTGATCCCGTCAGTAAGCTGGATTTCGCTTCCAATTCCTGTCCCTGCATCCCTTATGCAGTCAAATATTTCAGGGGTGAAAACGTAACGGCCAATTGCCCCGATGTTTGAAGGAGCCTCTTCAGGTGATGGTTTTTCGACAATATCCTCCAGTACATAGAGAGAATCATTAAGAGGTTTTCCCTTTATGATCCCGTAACTGCTTAATTTTTCGTAAGGGACTTCTTCCACTGCGAGAGTGGATCTTCCATATTTTTCAAAATTTTCAATGAGCTGGGCAGTGCAGGGCTTATCATTCACAATGATATCATCCCCGAGAAGGACGGCAAAAGGCTCATTCCCAATGTGTTTTTCTGCCCTGAGGACTGCATCTCCAAGCCCATTTGGCTCTTTCTGGCGGATATAATGAATATCCACAAGGGAGGAAACGTCCCTGACTAGCTTAAGAAGTTCAATATTGTGCTTCTTCGCAAGGTGCATCTCAAGTTCGGGGGAATCATCGAAATAATCCTCAATTGCCCTTTTGCCCCGGCCTGTGATAATGATAATGTCTTCGATTCCCGAGGCAATAGCTTCTTCTACAACGTACTGGATCACAGGTGTGTCAATGATAGGAAGCATCTCTTTTGGCATTGACTTTGTGGCAGGCAGGAAGCGGGTCCCAAGACCGGCCGCTGGAATAATTGCTTTTTTGACAGTCAAAATAAACTCTCCGGTAAAAGGGAATTCTGTGAAAAGGTTATTATTACAGTTGAGTAAAATTACTTTTCAGCCATGACCTATTTAATTTTCCCCTCATCATTTACCCAGCCTCATATGGAGAAAGAGGTAAAAATGTTTTCTGATTACCTGAACACAGTACAAAATATTAATAGGGAAAGAAAGATTATTTGGAGGATTTTCCATGCCCGCAAAGAATAAAATACTTGTGACAGGAGGAGCCGGTTTCATAGGGAGCCACCTGGTAGACCGCCTTATAGAAAAAGGAAACCGGATTATCGTTTTCGATAACCTGAGCTCAGGAAAAATGGAATTTATAGAGCATCATCTTGAAAACCCGGACTTCACCCTGATAAAAGGAGATCTTCTTGACCAGGAAGCGATAGAGAAGACCTGTAAAGATATCGACCTCGTTTGTCATGTGGCTGCAAATCCTGATGTTAGGCTCGGGGCTTCAAATACTAAAGTCCATTTAGATCAGAATATTCTGGCAACCTACAATCTTCTGGAAGCTATGAGGATAAACAATATTAAAAAAATTGCATTTACTTCCACCTCTACAGTTTACGGGGAAGCAAACATTATACCCACTCCGGAAGATTATGGCCCTCTTATTCCTATATCCCTTTACGGTGCCTCCAAACTGGCCTGTGAGGCTCTTATTACATCATATTCTCATACTTTCGACATGCAGGCATGGATCTTTCGTTTTGCAAATATTGTTGGTCCACGCAGCACACATGGAATTACTGTCGACTTCATAAGAAAGCTGAGGGAAAACTCCAATCTGCTGGAGATCCTGGGTGATGGCAAGCAGGAAAAATCCTACCTTCATGTATCGGAATGCGTTGATGCAATATTGTTTTTAACAGAAGAAAGCAAAGAAAAGGTAAATATCTTCAATGTTGGCTCCGAGGATACCATCAGTGCCACAGAAATCGGAAAAGCTGTTACGGAAGAGATGGGGCTTTCTGATGTTGAATTTATCTATACCGGAGGAAGCAGGGGCTGGAACGGCGATGTGCCAAGGATGAGGCTGGGGATCGAGAAAATGAAAACTCTGGGATGGAAGCCTGGGTATACATCGGAGAGAAGCGTGAGGGAAACGGCGAGGGCATTACTTAGGGGAGACTAAGTGGAGTAATTCCCATTCCAATTTTTCCAAATTAAGTTTTTGTTGGCCAAACGTAAAAATTAAGATATCAGGGCTTTTAAGGCTGGCATACTTTTTTTCGAGATTCTCCTGTAGATGAAATCTGAAATCGCAAATATTAGAGGTCGCGGGAAAAATATCACTGGATTTTTATATAAATTTTGGAGAGTCCGATGAAACTGATTTTGCGGTTTACGACAGAAGAGAGTATAAAACCGTTTTTGAAGGATAGTGTGGATATCCACAGCAATTGCTGGAAAAATCCTGAGAATTGTGAGAATAAAAGGTAAATTATTGCTTGGTTTTATTTTTGACTCTAAATAAATATCTTCGTATTAAATAGATTTCGTGGTCGCTGAAGCCGCCCACCAAAAACATCACAACCAGATAGATAAATACACCCATACCTGCAATCTCGAAAAGCTCAAAGATGCTTGAGATAACGCAATGGGAAACAAAGACATACATAGCCATAGAGGACAGAATGCTTTTCGCAATATCATGAAAATAAAAATCGAGTTTAAAATGTTTTAAGGACATACGCATGCAAAGCACAGCCAATAAAAAGTAGGAAATTAAGGTTGAGAGTGAAGCCCCGACAATACCGACAGACGGTATCAGGAGAAGGTTGATCAATACGTTCGAAACTGCTGCAATAATATTGATGTAGGTCGTAGCTTTCGTTTGTTTGACAAGGAACATTGTATTGACGAAGATCTGAAAAATTCCTGCCAGAAGGCCGGAAAAGGCGGTAATCGGGATTACAACCCAGCCCGAAACAAAATCCTCAGTGGTAAGGATTCCAAGCAAAGGTTTTGCAAGAGCCGAAAGCCCAAAGACCGCAGGAATAGAAATGAGGAGGAAATATCTCAAAGAATGAGACATGTAAATTCGTACTTCATCCATTTTATTTTCATCAAATAACTTTGATAGTTCGGGAAGAAGAATGAGTTGAAGAGGGCTTACAAAAAGCTGTATCAGGTTACCGATTGAACAGGCTGCCGAATATACGCCCACACTTCTGAGACCGAGAAAATAAGTAACCAGATATCTGTCACTTGATTCAGTAACCCACCTTATAAGCGCATTAGGGGTTAGCGGTAGAGAAAATTGCAGATACTCCTTTATATAAGTAAACCGAGGGATAATGAATCCTATCTGTGATATGATAGTCAGAAGAGCAATCAAGAAAATGATACTCTGTACCACTAAGGTAGCCGCTATTACACCAAGAAGCCCATACCCCATTTTAAGAAGAACGAGAATGAAAAATAATTTCCCGAACGTTTCAAAAAGGGTAAGATAAGAAAATTTTTGGATCTGCCTGAAGACCCTGAAATAAAAAAGAGACACAGGCTCGATTACATTCAAGAGAATCAAAAGGGAGCCTGCCTGGATGAAATAGGCTGCCCCGGGATCCTTGAAACCGAATGTTGCAAGAGGTTCTGCAAACGTATACAGCAAAAAAGAGGCAAGAAGACCAGACATAGTCACGAAAAAAAGAATGGAGTAGACAGCTTCCCTTATTATTTTCGTTTCTGTTTCAGAAGATAAAAACCTGACAAGCCCCATAGAAAGACCCATAAGTGCAAGTGGGGAGATAAGGGATACTGTGATATTGATCTGGGCCCAGAGTCCGTAGTCATATGTTCCAAGGGTTTTTGTGATTATCGGGAGTAGGAAAAAAGTGCCTAGGCTTGTAAGTATCTGAACTGTCCCGATAAAGCCAACATCCTTTGCAAACTTTTGATATGACAACATATCACCTTAAAAGGAATCCCGTTTTTAACGATTTATGATTGAAGAAAGTTACGAAAATAGTCTTAACGAAAATTTCTCTTATGATTTGACCAACTCTCTATTCAAAGCCTGATATTTAAATCCTTTTGAACGCTGATTATATTTCTCAAGTTTCAATCTCTCCGTAGAAGTTATATTTATAACCATACCACAATAATTTTTTTCCATACAAAATACCTTTAATTTCGAATTAGAAAGTTCGGAGATGTTATACTTAAATTCAGCGTTAACTTTAAGTTTATTTCGACAACGTTCTTTTCAACAAAAACCAGGCTCCAACTAACCCCAAGAAGAGATTTCTACAAAAGATAAAGCTTTTGTGTTTAGATAAATTTTTATAAAAGTTTGGTAGCATGTAGGAGATCCTGGAGTATTCAGTTGATATTATATGGATAGTAATAAATTATATTTATGGGGAAAAGAGGGGCAAACCCAAAGTTTACTGATGTTGCGTGCCTTAACAAGACCTGTAAATTTCATGGTGTTTCTGGACAAGGAAACATTGTAAGTAATAGCACATATGAAATCAAGAAGCTAATGTATTTCCACTTAAAAGGATTTTCCTTATTAGAGAGTCCTTAAAATTCATAGGCTTTTTTACGGCTCTTCGCTGTTTTGTATGGGTTGAAAATAATTGCTTAGTTAGACAGTTGTCCGGCCAAAATGAAAAACATCGAGCTTGACTGCGATTTTCAACAACAAACGTTTCTAAATTTTATGCAAGCTACTTCCATAGTTAGAAATGGATATAAATTACCCACTCGAAACAGCGAAGAGCCCTTTTTACTGGTACAAGGGAGATGTCCCAACATCCGTCACTCATAGCCTGATCATTGGGCCGGAAGTTATGGAAATCTCCTTTGAGGATACAAACCTTAGCTGTAGGCTAGATCCAGCTTTGGCTTCTGGCTTTCGACTCCACAGTCACTACTGTAGAAAGCGATATAGTTATTGCTTTCGGTACTGGCCTTTATCAGGAAACCGGTATTTGTGTACTTGCCACTGACATACTCTTTTACAAGGTCAGTTACATTGAGCTCACAGTACCTGTTATCTGGCAAGTTACTGGCTTTCAGGGTTAATGTAGCATATGGAGTGCTTCCCTGAAGGACGCCGTTCTTGTCATACCAGTCCCCTCCGGCGCTATTCCAGGAAGTGCCTTTGTCTTTTTTATTCCAGCTCACATAATTGGAGTTCCAGGCAGAAGCAGGCCTGTAAATCTCAATAACAGTATCCTTCGGGCGTGAATTGGGAGGATAATACCAGAAAAGGGAAAGAGTTGCATTGTTCACCTGCGTATTACTTTTGTATCCACTCAGGTTAAATGACAGAATGTCCCTGTACCTGCCAACATCACGCATTCCTCCAACATCGAGAAATGATTTATCCGAAAAGACATCCTCAGGAGAAGCTTCACGAAGGCGGTTATCTTTTGCGCCAGTAATAGTCGCATTTACGGTTACTCTTTTCGTAACAGTAAGCTTAGGTACACGGCTCACGTTTCCACACTCGGAACTGTAGAAAGCAATATAATTGTTATTCTCGTTGCGAGCTTTTATAAGGAAACCCGTGTTTGTGTACTTGCCGCTAACATAATCTTTTACAAGGTCAGTTACATTGAGCTCATAGTACCTGTTATCTGGTAAACTGCTGGCTTTCAGGGTTAATGTAGCATATGGAGTGCTGCCCTGCAAGACACCGTTCTTGTCATACCAGTTTCCTCCGGAATTAGTCCAGGCAATGCCTTTATTCTTTTTATTCCAGCTCACATAATCCGGGTTCCAGGCAACAGGCCTGTAGACCTCAATAACAGTATTATTTGGCCGTGAACTGGTCGGATAATACCAGAAGAGGGAAAGGGTTACACTGCTGATTTCAGTAGCATTGGTGTATTCGCTCACGTTAAACCATATAACATCCCTGTACCTGCCGCCGCTGCTCATTCCTCCAACATCGAGAAACGATTTATCCCGAAAGACATCTTCAGGAGAACCTTCACGAAGGCGGTTATCGTACATCTTTCCAGAGAAATTCCAGGAGAGTTCATTTTCGATTACACTTATTTTTGCAGTCTCAGAATCATTGAGCTTACCATCGCTTACCTCAAAAAAAACATTGTATGACCCATCCTGCCCACCTTCAGGAGTCCAGCTAAAAAGACCGGACTTCCCGTTGAAGGCTGCACCTGCAGGAAGGCCTGAGGCTGAGTATGTAAGGCTGTCTCCATCCACATCAGAAGCTTCCACCATAAAGTTCAGATTTTCTCCGATCTCAACCGTAGCACTGGGAATGGAGTCCATTACAGGAGGGTGATTCGAGTTTCCTGAAAGAGATGCATAGATTGTGTTTCCATACCTTCCTATATTAACCCTGTTTCCATTATATTCAGGCTCGTTAGAATAGTCAGAGGAAAGACACCCACTGTCGATGCAGGGAGAATTTACATTATCTTTTACCCATGTTTTTCCATTCCAGCGGCCTGATATCGACTTCAGGTGGTAATCATGATTTTTCTGGTCTGCAAATAGTGGGTTTACGTAAATATCAGTTGTGGATGTGCAGCTATTATAGTTACCTGCTGAGTTGTTGTAGAAGCAGTTATTTTCCAGCACAAATTTATGTGTTGAAGATAAGTAGTTGATCACTCCATATCCGCCGCTCGAGTCTTCTGTGCATTTCCGGGTGTTTATGATTATATTGTTGCGGAGGGTGGTAATGTATCCGCCTTTCGGGGAATAACTTGAGGAGTAACCAGTTATATACATATGGACAACGGCTGCATTATATGCACCGTCAAAGACATTGTTTTCAATGAGAGTGTCATCGAATCCGCCTGCTACAATACCCCCCACCCAGAGAATGTTAGGATTAGTGCCTGTGCTGTAGAAAATATTGTGATGAATGTGGACATTTTTCCCCTGATCTCTGGTAGCAGAAGAGGTATCATAGTTGAAAAGCCAGATTCCAGGCCCATATGTGTTATTGATCGTATTATTGTAGATCTCGAGATCATCCATAATACCTTCACTCGGCCCAATACCTGCATTCGGCCCACCTTTTTCGATCTGGATGCCCGGCCCGCCTGCACTCCAGTGGTAGAAAGAGTCTATTATGTTATCATGGAATTTTACGCGGTTTGAGTTCCATATTCTAAGAGCGCTGTTAGTCCTGCAGGTTATACGGTTGTTCCAGGCTTCTACGTTCTGGCAATTAATGGCATAAAGACCATCATGTCCAAGCTTGTATATTGTGTTGTTGTAAAACTGGATGTTCTCACTATATTTTATCCTCATCCCGTCTCCGTGCCCATCGTGCATATACATATTGCATATGGTTACGTTCTTGCAGTGAAGGAAGTAAATTACATTATAATATCCATCACCCTTCTCGAGTTCGGTATTACCATCATGGTTCACATTAACCTCGAACCCTCTTATTATGATGTTGTTATTCCCGGAGCTGCTCCTCTGCTGGATCAAGGGTTTCATTGTAGCCCAACCTGCCTTATTAACCAATTTGATCACAGCAGTTGAATCTCCTTCAAGAATTGTATTGCTGCCGATTAGAAGAGTATCATCAATGGTGTATGTAAACGGTCCTTTGAGATGGACAGTTGTGTATTCAGAGTTTTCTGCCACAAACTTTAGGGCCTGATTTATCTGCACGTGATCATCTTTTCCATCGCAGTTAAAGTCCCCACTACCGTCTCCTGCGACGTAGACTATTGGTGCGGTAGTCCTGCATAAAGCAGTAGGAACGCTTGCAAGGATAAGGCAACCTACCAGGAAAAGAATTCCGAATTCTCGTTTTATCTTTGATACTACCTGGGGTTGATCATAATAAAATTCATCAGTATTTTTGTTAGACAGATGGTTGTGTGGTGACGTATCAACATCTCCGCAAAATTTATGACTGTTTGCTAAAAGTTTATATAAATTTATTAATCTGTTTCCGATATATTGGACAAGATTTTGCAAATAGTATACACTCTCTGAACTTCAAGACTATAGGAAATGTGCTGAAAAAATTATACACAGCGGAGGCTAATAAACCCGATCACATATTATAAATACTGAATTCAGAATAAATCCCCATGTTTTTCAGGCCAATTCATCCAATTTAAACGAATACCCCCGTGAAAAAATACAGAATAAATTGATTTTTGGCCTCTAATTAAATTTCTATAGTCAACATTGTAACTTAGACAATTATCTTATAAAAGTATTTGCGCAACCTTTTTAAATATTTAGTGAGTTATTGAAAAGATTAGAGATGGGCAATAAATACCTCGGACGAGGAAACCACATCAGAAAACGTTTATTGAAATTTATTAAAAAAATCAATGTTTCAGAGCAAATGCGTGAGGCGTATTCACAGAAATATTTGCTGTTATTTTGTTGAATAAAAATTAATATTCACTACTTTACCGAAAGAACGAAACCAGACAATTAAAAAAAGAAAATCGATCTGCAGAGTATTGCTAATGAGAAACATGGCTGATAAATTCAAAAAAAGAAAATGAGCTAGGAAAACTTTGAAAATAAATAAATAGTATAAAAGTTAAGCATTCATCTTTACATAGTATGTACTGATATCATTAAAGAATTTAATTAAATGATATCTCTGCACATATCCAGAATCTTTCTTGCAACTCCGTCCCAGCTGTTGTTCTCAACGACATATCTATGGCCTTTTTCCCCCATAACGGCTCGGGCATTTTCATCGGAAAGTAATCTTACTACGGCAGCCGAAAGTTCTTCAGGATTCTCGGGAGTTACTGAAATTCCGCCCCCAGAAAACTCAATCAAATCTTTAACACCTGGGATACTACTCGCCACAATCGGCTTTCCGCAGGCAAGGTACTCATACGTTTTCAAGGCCGAAAGTCCTATTTTTGAGTTTCTTTCCTTGATGAAAGGAGCAACGCAAACATCAGCCGCATTAATGTACAGAGGAACCCGTTCGTAAGGGATTCTTCCGGTGAAAGTGAATTTATCCGAAAGCCCTAACCCGGAAGTTATTTCTAGCAATTTGTCCTTCATAACTCCGTCCCCAACAACAAGGAAATGGGCATCAGGACATTTCTCCAAAATCAAAGGAGAGGCATGAATAAGAAACTCAACCCCCTGCCAGGCTGCGAGGTGCCCGACAAAGCATACATACTTTTTTGAGTTTTCCAGCCCCAGTTCTACTTTTGTCTGCTCTGAGTCCAGGGGCTTGAATACATCGATATTTGCACCATTATTGATAACATAAACTTTGTCTTCAGGAATGGAGTATAACCTCACAAGTTCATCCCTGAGTTTATCCGTAACAGAAACAATTCTGTCGCAGTACCTATAATTTAATTTCTCGGAGCGGAGTGCTAGATAAGAAAAGACTCTGTATGCAAAGGATTTTGAATCAGGATTTACCTTTAACTCATCCAGAACCAGCCCATTGACTTCTACCACTGACGGGATTTTCAAAATATTACATAGAATAATGGGGAAAAACGGGAAAGAGTTCTGCCGGAGATAAAGCACATCAGGCCTGTTTCTTATACATGAATAAAGAAGGTAAAAGGAAAGCATGAATTCGTAAGAAGGCTGTACAAGGTATTTATTGTCTATTACAGGCACGTATTTTATTCCGGAAAAGGCATGATCTGCACTTTTCTGGCCAGGAGCGAACATAACAACATCTGAGTATTTTTTCAAATTCCTGAGAAGTTCAAGTATATGTACGTTCGAACCTGATTTAGTGTTGAAAGAGCCGTAATAAACCAGGAAAATATTACTTACTTTTTTAAACATGATTGCCGTTACCAGAATAGCAAAAGTGGTTAATTAGTTTATCCCATAACTTTATCTATTATTTCTTAAGTTGAGGAAGGGCGGTCTATCAAGAATCCCAGAACTGAAAATTTAATGCATTTTGGAGAGAGGTATTTATAGGATTAATTATCTACTTTGTCTGCTTTTGAGGCATCCGAAGCGAAAAAAGAGCAAAAAATTATGAGAGTACTGGAAGTATGTCAGGAATTTCCTAACAGGTATTATCCCCAACTTGGGACATTCATAAAGCAGAGTATTGATTCAATTGCAAACCAGAACGTAGATGTTACGGTTATTTCCCCAAAACCTTTCGTGCTTCCTTTTTCCGCATTTCCGTATCACAACTTTTTCAAACTCCCGCGGATTGAGCACACCGAAAAATACGACCTTCATTATCCGCGTTATGTGTATGCCGTGCCAAAAAAATATTTTTACCCCATAACAGGGATTTCATACTCTCATTTTATTTCCGCATACGCAATCAAAAACATAAAGCCAAAATCAGACCTTATCCACGCACACTTTTCGTATCCTGACGGATACGGGATGATAGGGCTTGCAAAGAAATGGAAAGTCCCCCTGGTAATTAGTGCGCTAGGTACAATAGAAAGAAAAATTGCTTATGAAGGCTCCTATACCTCAAAACAGATCATAGAGGCAATGAATTTTGCAGATAAGATTCTTTCTGTCAGCGAGGATCTCAAGCTCCACATAGTAAATCTGGGAATAAATGAAGAGAAAGTCCATGTGGTTCCAAACGGCGTTGATACCGAGAAGTTCAAACCTGCCGGAAAAGAACATGCAAGGAATCTTCTAAATCTGCCTCAGAACAAGAATATTGTTCTGTTTGTTGGAGCCCTTAGAAAAATAAAAGGTGTGGACTACCTGATTGAAGCTGCAAAATATTTTGTGGATTCGAATACCGATCTTTTTATGGTAGGCAGGGATGACGGCATGAGAAAAAGCCTGGAGAAAAGGGCACAAGAGCTCGAAATTTCAGACGGCATTAAATTTACGGGCCCAGTAAACCACGAGGACATACCGCTCTGGATCTCGGCTTCGGACATCCTGGTGCTGCCTTCCCTTTCTGAGGGAAGGCCAAATGTAGTACTTGAAGCCCTTTCCTGTGAAGTTCCGGTCATAGCGACAGACGTCGGTGGGATTCCGGAACTCGTAGTCGATGGGGAAACAGGCTATCTTGTACCAGCAAAAAATCCTGCCGAATTATCCGGAAAAATTAATAAACTGCTTGAGGATAGAAGCCGGAGAGAAAAGATGGGAAAGTTTGGGCGTAAAAGCATAATTCAGAGGGGACTGACCTGGGAAACCCATGCAAAAAAGACTGTGGACATATACACAGAGCTTCTACAGAAGCCTTTGAATTGAATTCTGAAGTTCTCCTCTGACTTCCTTTTTTAATTTTGAAATCTGTTGTAAATTACAGACTCCCAAACACTGGATTGAAGATAAGGAATCCACGAAAACCTTTACTTCTGTATGAATACCTGTTGCGCCGCTTCGTCCATATAAGTAAAAACAGACACCAGAATAAAAAAGAAGCAACAGACACCAGAATAAAAAAGAAGCCTTAAAAAATAATTTTCAGGAATTATATTAATCCCTGATGTGGAATAAAAATGTCTGTTGAAGGACTCGAATAAACTTTATCAAGAACTGCAAGGTTGCTTTCCAGCTCAAGCTTATTTTCTGGCAGCCCTTGATAGAAATAGTTAGAAGTGTCTTTTAGGGTGCTTTCCTCACTGCCGAAGTATAAGCCACTCTTGAGAAATTCCTTGGTCCTGAGCACTACGTAGCCTTTGTATTGTGAGAGTTTATTTACATCACCAATTCTGTAATTATCATAAGATGAGAGATTCATTTCTGCGGAGGTCGCAGGAATCAGGGGGAGATAAAAAAACCTTGAGGAGTAATAATCGGTGTAAATTGAGGAATTGGCAGGAACATAATTGAGAACATGCTTAAAGCCGCTCAACTCTTCGGAAGTAAAATATTCATGCCTTGCCTCGTGACCAAGGAAATCCGAATCCCCGATACTGAAGACCGAAGAAACGAAAACAAAGGTAGAGAACAGAAAAATCACTAAAAAAACGGAGTTGAATTTTTTAGGGGAATATTTAGCCATATAATTCCAGAATATATACAATCCGTATCCCATTATGAAAGCCATAAAGGGGCTGACGAAAAGCATAAACCGGTCAACTCTAAAAAGAACCTTGAACTGCCATATAGTGTTTAGCGGGTTGGGGACATAAAATATCAGGGTCAAAAGGGCAAATAACCCGAACACGGAAGCGTAATTGTTTTTGTAGTTCTTCAGGAGAAAACCTATTCCTATCAAGGCAAAGAATAAAAAGATGGATTTATCCAGAAGCCCTACTAAATTAATCAAGCCTTCCTGAAGCACTTCTGCACCGCCGGCAGTTAAAACTATAGAATCCCAGAACTGACTCTGCAAACGGGGAGCCAGACTCCTTTGAACAAACATGTATGCTACAAAAAACCAGTATGCAGTGAAAGTGACATTAAGCAATATAAAGAAAGGTTTGCTTATGTAGCTGCTGTCCCCTATTATATATTCCGATACAAAAAGAAGAAACAGCAATAAGACCAGTTGCGGCAGGGAAACATTATGAACCAGGGTTAAAAAGACCGCAACGATCACAGAGAGGGATTTTAAAGAGACTTTATCCTTCTTGAAATTGACACTATAAATCAGGTAGAGTAATACAATGAACATTATGAATGACATTGTGCGGGTGATTACATTTGTACCGTAATAGAGCACCACAGAACTCACGGAGAAAAGTACACAGGAAAGGAGTGAGATTTGCCTGTTATTTGTTATGTGATTGAAAAGATAGTAAAGAAAGACTATGGTGATTGCATAGATCGGCGCAGTTACCAGAAAGAGCGAGGTCTTTATACTTGTATTCAGGAGCTCAGAGGCTTCTGCAATAAAGACGTGATAAAGGGGGAAGTATGCATAGTCACTTAAGGAAGTAGGAATTGTCTTCCCGGACATTGCGGTAAGTTCCGAAAGAAAGATGTGGGGCAGGATATCTGTGGTTCCGAAGTAGAAATCGTAATTTAACGTAACACTGTAAATGAGGTTAACCATAATTAGGAAAGATTCTATCAGGATAAGGGAAGGGTTTACATTTTTAGAAAAAATCTGCAAGAATACCGACAGGTAAAGCACCAAAATAAAGACGAAATAATACGGCGGTCTGCTTCCCTGAGACAGAAGGAGCACAACCACGGAACCGATATAACAAATCCCGAATAAATACGTGAGGGACTTTATATTTAGTGATGGAAAGGCGTCTATATCATGTAGACTTACATCTTTTTTGTAAATGAATAGTATAAAAAGACAGGACAGTATTGCAGGGATTCCTGTAAATAGTCCCCGAAGTGCGTAACCGAGCTTTCCGGCTGCAAACATCCATAGGAACGTGAATACTACTGCGAAAATAATAGCTAAAGGAAACAGAAATGAAATTAACCTCATTAGACGGTTATTATCTAACTTGAATCCTGCTTCTTTACTTAATCCGAACATGCTATCTCCATAACCTTAAATAATCATAATTTCACAAATTGAATAAATATGGTATCCAAATTTTTGTTTTTGAGAACCGATGAGAGTTACCATCAGGGTCGCATTGATTAAGAATATTTTGCCCTGAAAAGTCTCCCATATCTATTCAAGTGTTTCGGTCGCCCTTTCTAATATATGATCAAATAAATTCGTAAACATTAAATATCCGGGCAAGACCTTGCTTTTGAGAGAAAAAGGGAATTTGTAAAACTGTACAAAAATCCCAGCCCATAAGTAACGTGCTGTACAGGGATGATAAAAAGGGCAAAAAGACCGTATTTTGATCTCATTTTATAGGCAACCTGGATCGAGGTAAGGAAGACCAGAATAAAATATATGGCAGTCAGTGCAAGCAGAAACTGGATTGGAGTGGAGTAGTTGATAGAAGCGATAAGCAAGACGAATGCAAAAACGATGGCAATCGAAGGCAAAAACGCATACCAGCGGATAAACTCCTTATGTTTTTTGAAAAGTTCTGCCATCCACATACCATATTTAAACATCCTTACGGAAAAAGACTTGAGAGTACCTCTTCTATGGTGCAAAACCTGTGCTTCCGGGATGTACAAAAACCTGTTACCCTTCTTACCGATTCTATAGTTAAGGTCTCCATCCTGGCCTACCAGAAATCGCTCGTCAAAACCCCCCACTTCCTGGATTGCACTTTTTTTGTACATGGCATTGCAGTTAGGGAGAGAATTGACATAGTGCTTTTTTGTGGAGTTTTTGGACTGAGCCGAGCCTCCGGAACCCAAAAAGGTTTCCTGGGCATACCCCACCACCCTGCCAAATACAGGGTCAGTGTCAAAGATCAGGTTAGGGCCTCCAAAACATACAACATCTTCTGGAGCGTTTTGCATTTCACGGGCAAGAGTCTTCAACCACTGGGGATCGACCTTACAGTCCCCGTCAGTAAATGCAACAAGTTCTTCCCTGGCGTTCTTCACACCAAGATTCCTCGCCGCAGCAACGTTCTTTCTTTCATTAAGAAGGAGCTTGACAGGATATTTCTGTACCAGGTCCCGCGTCTTATCGGTGGACATTCCATCAACGATAAGAATCTCATAAGAATCTCGCGGGTAGTCGAGATTAAGAAGTGACTCAATACATTCCTCAATGAATCTTTCTTCATTGCGAATGCCTACTATGACTGAGATAAAAGGGTATTCCATACAAATTGACCCCCTTTTGGACATCATTATTTTCGAATATGCTCGTTTAAAAATATCATCCTTGAGATAGCATGCAGTATTATTCCCGTAAATACCATGAAGGCTCCGATGATTGTCAGCATCACCATAAGAAGTGTAGGCCCGAAGTGTAAGGACCCTCCCAAATAGTAATCCTGTAAAAATTTCAGTCCCATAAGAAAGCCTGTAGATGCCATGATCATGCCAGGAACGGAAAAATAATACAGGGGTCGTCTATATTCCATGTCCTTAAGAATCCGGAACAGAACCCTGGGCCCATGTATGAAAGGATGCTCGCTTGAACAATTTTCAAGGTCATACCTGCAATGGATTTCCACTTCAGTGAACTTCAATTTGTAATCTCTGGCCTGAATGAGGATTTCAGAGCCTGCGGACATATCTGTGCCATTCAAATTTATATTTTCAATAGCTTTTGGTCCGTAAGCCCGAAAGCCACTCTGAGAGTCAGTAACATTCAGACCGCCTGCAATATAGGTTGCGACATCAAGGATTTTCATTCCAAATTTACGGTAAATAGGGACATTCTTACCGTTACCGTTGACAAACCTTGAACCGATTACAAGGTCAAACCCATTTTTTAAGGGCTCAAGGAGCTTGGGAATCTCGGTGGGATCATGCTGACCGTCAGAGTCAATTATGACCATAGAATTTGCACCGAGCTTACGGGCAGTTTCAAAGCAATTCCTGAGAGCTGCACCATATCCTTTATTGATTTCGTGACGGACTACATAGGCGCCGAGAGATTCAGCGATATCGACAGTATCATCGGTACTTCCGTCGTCCACAACCACTACCCTGTCGACATATTTTTTACAGCCCTTGATAACCTCTGCAATGGCGTGGGCTTCGTTATAGGCAGGCATGGCTGCAATCGTAATGGCCATATGCAATCATCTACCTCTTTGATGATAAGAATAAAAAGTTTCCATAATAAAGTAGTCTATTATAGAAGAATCTGTAAAAATTCCAAATCCGGCAAATATATTTTTCAGAGTCATCGCTCCATAATTTTTAAAGGGTTTTTAAAGGGTTTCTAAAGGGTTTCTAAAGGTCTTCTACGGCTACGTTTACAGGGAATCAATCGGGGGAATTGTTCTACTCCTTTTAACAAAAAGAAGGAACGTGGATACTCTGTAAGTGGGTCACAGCATTTAATATCAGACTTGTATCTGTTTTAATATACGAGCTATATAAACATTTAGACACGAAAAATAATTGATCAGTAACCCCGATAACGAAAAATGATCCAGTCCATTTAAAAAGTCTGTTAGCTTGAATAATAGCTTGAAAGGCATCTATCCTTTATTCGATATAACCGGAGAATGGGTGAAAAAAATCACACTGATAGAAGAAATCAAAGATTTTTCGTGCTGTGTGTTGACATTTACGAACTCGCTGAGTCAGGCCGAAGATTCCATACAAAAATGAGGTAATATCGGAGCTTAAAGGTCAAAAACTCCATTCAGGAAGATAGAATAAAGGGAAAAGTATTTGAGATAGCAAGCAGGAAAAGAGAAAGATATTTTATACAACTAGGTAATTGAGTAGATCGGGTTAAAAACATTCTTGAAAACGCATAAAATTAAGGAAGATATACGCTGCTAGATTGAAAGAAACCCTGGATTGAAACTCGGACAGTTTTCATCTTTCCGGTTATTAATTCTTCTCAATTGAAGATTAAAGCAGATCGTTTGGAGGAAGTCGGAAGGTTTCCAAAAAACCTCATTAGGGAACAAGGAAATTGGCAGATTAGCCCGAATAACAAGAAAAAAGCTGGGAAGCCAGAAAAACATAAAACCGTTTTATGAGGAGTCATATGGCCGGAAACCAGAAGTTTCCATCTGACCTGCTGTTAGTAGCAGGCCTTGTAATTCTTGCGGATATTTTCATACTAATTCCTGTACTTAGCGGAAGTTTCATCCGCACAGCTCTTGGTCTACCCCTGGTGCTTTTCCTTCCAGGATACGCCCTTATAGCCATGCTTTTTCCGGAAAAAAGCGGACTTGAAGGGATGGAGAGAATAGCACTTTCTGTTGCGATGAGTGTTGCGGTTGTACCTCTGATCGGGCTTGCACTTAATTATACACCCTGGGGAATCAAGGAGACTCCCCTCCTTGCAAGCCTTTCCGCATTTACCCTGCTCATGTCTGCAGTAGCATATGCCAGGAGAAGACAGCTGCCCGCAGACAGGACGTTTGAGGTACCCTTAAAGGTATCTGCTCTTACCCTGGTTGCTGGGGTTATGAAAAAGCCGGAGTCAACGACTGAGAATGCCCTCAGGATAATTCTAGCTCTTTCTTTCCTGGTCTTAATCGGAACTGGAGCTTACGTCACTCTGGTGCCTAAGGATAAAGAGCCATTTACAGAATTCTATATCCTCGGGGACGACAGGATGGCAGACAATTATACAACAGAGTATATACATGGAGAAAGCGGGACCTACATTATAGGAATAACAAACAATGAGTACAGGACAATGGACTATACAATGGAAGTAAGGCTTGAAAATGAATCTCTGCCCCTTCCGGAAAACCTGCAACATATCAGGCTTGAACATAATACGACTCTGAAAGAGCCCCTTGAGATTACACCTTCTATTGAAGGGAAGAACATGCAGCTTGAATTCCTGCTTTTCAATGAGACTGAAAAGAACGTACCCTATAGGGACCTGCGCCTCTGGATAAACGTTGTAGAGGAGGTCTGAGGATGGAAACGCTTGAGAGTCTAAATATAGAGACTATGGAAACTCCCGAAGGCACGAGGCTGGAATCATCTAAAAATCTGATAAGGGAAATGCCTGAGATTAAAAGCAAATGGCTTTACCTGGCAATCCCGATTGTAGCCATCGCTTTTGCGGAGCTGATGATGTATTCGGGAGAGAGAATACAAGCCATGTGGATACATGCGTTGATCCTGCTTGGGCTTTCCTTTTCCACAATGTTCGTAAAAAATGAGGAAATCCAGAAGACTTACCAGGCCCTTATTCTCCTTCCGATCCTGCGTCTGGTAGATCTTTCAATGCCAGCTTTCTATGATGTGAAGCTCTATAACCTCATTTTTATATACAGCCTCCTGGCAATTCCGGTAAGCATCGCAGCCACCAATCAGGAATTTACTCGCACGCAGCTCGGGATAACCTTTAAAAAAATAGGGATATATATTCCGCTCTCAATATTGCTGGGTCTTTTGCTAGGGGCAGGGGAATACCTGATAGTCGGGGAACACATTCTCATCGAAGATCTTTCAGTTTTTAGCCTTGTGATGCTCAGCATAATTATGATCTTTTTCGTAGGCCTCGTAGAGGAGACAATCTTCAGGTCGATTCTCCAGAACCGGCTAGAAACAGTATTAGGCAATCGGAAAGGGCTGATAATTACGAGTATTTTGTTCGGGCTCATGCACTCAGGGTATGGGAATATTAACGAGATTCTTTACGCAACTTTCGTAGGCATCCTTATAGGCTACCTATTTTACAGAACCCGGAGTCTGCCCCTGGTTACGCTGATTCATGGATTTATAAATGTGTTCTTTTTCGGGATAATTCCCCTCCTCTTTTAAACCAACTGCTTCTGCCAGCTGATTCCGAAAAATTAAGAAGCCAAAATGCAGAAAATCCAAAAGCGAAAGCTGGAATATAGTCAGGAATGCGTGTTCCTGACTCACTCCAAATTATATAATCAGGAAAAACCTACTCCAATTTATATAACCACGGAAAATACGGAATCGAAATAGATAAGGGCAGTTCTTCAGCATTTTTGTGTTTTCCGTGACTCACGTTTTGTTAAGATTAATCAAGGCGTTTCGGTATTCGCTGAGTCCGCTTGAGCGAAAGGAAATTGTGTGCCGAAGAGGAACTCGACTAGTATCGCGAAAATTTAATTATTTTAGGACTTACGCAGTTGAACTGAGAAACCGGTAGCATTAAACATTTAAATGTCCAAATCCCTCTAATTCTGATGAGGCTGTTTGTGCTTGATTTTATCCCTCAACCGCGTAAGTCCTATATTTGTTAACTTAATAAGCTCTGAATCCCTTTACATCTTCATGCTAACGATTAACCTTGAAATCACAAGGTAAATTTCCTTATGGACTTTGTGAGAAAATTCGCAGGAAGCTGTCGAGGAAGGGGACTTCCCGCCTTAGAGTTAAAGGGCTCCGCAGCCGCAGCTTCTTCCCAGAAGGGTCGATACCCGATGCTTCAGATGATGAATATCATCTTCGGACATATTCTGAAGCTCTTCCGTATGCTCTTTTTCTATATGATCGAACATGGCATTTTCAACTTCTTCAAGTTCGTTGCCAGCAGCCATAAAATTACACTTGAACCCCAGATCGCCGCATTTTATTATTTTCATAAGATCTCCTCTATGCAAAAAATATCACAAAAATGGTCTTCATCAATTCAATAAAATATAATAAAAATTAATAAAATATAAAACTAAGTTTTTCATGATTGTTTTCCGACTAGCCTTTCGTTGAGTTACTCAATCGGAATATTTCTTGCACACGTGAAACATTCTTTGTAGGGAATTTTAATAGTAAGCATTCCTTTATTATTGACCGCAATTGCTTTTTCGGGATCCACGGGTCCGTCCAGAAAAAAGGACCCCAGATATTCTACATTTTTACTGAATGCTCTCAGATAGAAGCTGTTTTCATGCATCAAAAGTGTTATATTCTCATTTTCTACGTCGGGAAGTTCAACTTCCAGGGTAAGGTTTTCGTGTTTGTCATCATGATACATCGCTAGTATCGGAGTTTTTAGTATCCTGGGTACAGCACTTTCCATAATACTCTCCCCCTTAGAGAAGTTTGCCGTGCAATATGTTCCTTTAATCAATTTTTACGTCCACAGCTTTTTCAAAAGGCTGCTGGTAAGGCACTGTTACTTTAAGCACACTGTTTGAGTAATTAGCGACCGCTTTTTCCGGGTTTACCGGGCAGCAGAATGCGTAGCTGTCCACATATTCAACCCCTTCTTTGATGGCTTTTACATAAAAGCCATTCTCGGTGATCTTAAAAGAAATATCTTTTTTTTCTATTCCTGGAAGAATTACCTCAATTTGCAGGTTTTCATATTCATCATCAGGATATGCACTGATAACTGGTGATAGTCTCAAAGTATCCGCCATCATATTACCCCAAATAACATCACCAATTAACGTATTTATACGTATCTCACTCGCATACTTGAATATTTTGTGAGTTGGAGACTGCGTTTATTAATTCTTTTGAAATAAGGTTATTTGCGAGAGATTTCTAAGATTAAGCTTTCTGATTCGAATTCTTCTAATTTGGATTCATGTGATATCTGCCTGGTTTTAGAAACTTTTCAAAGTTCGTTGGTATTCTGGAATACTTTTATTTTAAATTCCGTTTTCAGGATATTTTTCCAGTACATGGGTCGAATATTACGAATTAGTTAAATCAAAAAGGATTGAAGCGAAATATAATTTGAAAATAAAAGATGTACCTGAAGCGAAGGATATCAATTCTTAAAGTCGAGAGTCGCTTTTTAAAATGCGAAGCATTTGTTCTTTAGCAAGATTCAAAAATAATTTTATGTATCCAATTATTTATAATACCAATTGGGCTTTTAATAAGATCAAATGTTTATTTCAAGACATGTCTTTTAATATAAAGATATCTTTCTCATATTTATTGTACTCTTTAATTAGAATATAATAAAGATGGGAATTTTTTAATAAAAAACAAAAGGGCGAAGTTATTGGAGATGTATTTCGTAAGACATAAAAGAAATAATCAATATATAGGTATCTCAAAAGTATCTAAAACGGAAAACAAAGGGCTTTTGAGAGGTTAGTTTAGAAGCTTTATTTCCTATTTGTATAAACCTTACGAGGCATAACTACTTGTGTAAACTATCAAGATATTTATCCAAACTTAATAGTTTCAATAAATTACTTGTTAAATCCACACTCACTCAAGATTGGGGGTCTAATATGAGTGATAGGAGTGATCCGATACGGTAGAGGGAAGGGGTTGATTTACGAATGACCGGAAATGTCATAGAAGTAAATAATCTTGAGCATGCATATGGCTCTGTAAAAGCTGTTGACAATATTAGTTTTACTGTAAAAAAGGGGGAGATTTTCTCATTTCTTGGTCCTAATGGTGCGGGCAAGAGTACCGTGATTAATATTCTCACGACACTCCGGAAAATCCAGAAAGGCGAAGCCAGAGTTAACGGGTATGATGTCGCAAAGGAATCAAAATCCGTAAGAAGATCAATAGGTATCGTTTTTCAGATGCTTTGCCTTGATCATGAAATGACCGTATCTGAGAACCTTGAATATCACGGCAAAATATATTCGATGCCGAAAAAAGAAAGGAAAGAACGTATCGAAGAGCTCTTAAAATTGACAGAGCTGGAAGGCAAGAGGGATACCCTCGCAAAAAATCTGAGCGGTGGCATGAAGAGAAGGCTTGAACTTGCAAGAGGACTGATGACAAAACCCGCAGTCCTCTTCCTTGATGAACCAACTGTAGGTTTTGATATCCAGACGAGAATGAGAATGTGGGAATATCTTAGAGAGATCAAGAGAGAAGGCACTACCATATTCCTGACAACACACTATATGGAAGAAGCAGATCAGTTGAGCGACAGAATAAGCATAATCGACCATGGGAAAATAATCGTAACCGGAAATGCGGATGAATTAAAGAATAAGCTTGGTAAAGATCTTATTTATCTGGAAACCAGTAACAATAAGATTGCTGCAGAGATTTTAAGGTCACTCAAGTCGGTAAAATCCGTAACAGAAGATACAAAGTCTCTGAGAGTCATGATAGGGGAAGATGTTACTCATGTACTTCCGCAAATTATGGAAAAAATAAGGGGAGAAGGGATAGACATCACAACTGTAAATATTAAAAAGCCTTCTATGGATGATGTTTTTGTTCATTACACAGGGCATGGGTTAAGGGAAGGAGATACAAAGGAGAAATCTGACGGAATGGAAACGGAGGGTGTCTCTGAATGAGCTTCGAGTTTCGTGCCATATACTGGAGAGAGATGCTCAAATTCTTTAGATTCAAATCAGTACTCTTCAGTTCACTGATCCAGCCTGTGATGTGGTTGGCGTTCTTCGGGCTTGCGATGTCAGATAGCTTTGACCAACTGACTTCACTTATTCCAGAAATATCAGGTGTTCCTAAAGTAGATTACCTTTCCTACATGGGTGCAGGAATAATTGCAATGGATGTGCTGTTCAGCAGTCTATTTGGGGGCACTACCCTTATGTTTGACAAAAAGTTCAGTCTTTTGAGGGAAACTCTCGCGAGTCCTGTTCCAAGATCTCATATCATTCTCGGTATTGGACTTTCCGGTGTAACTAAAGCTTATATTCAAACATTCATAATAATAGGATTCGGCAAACTTATAGGAATGGACTTCTTTAATGGATATACCCTTACTGAAACTTTTATCGCAATGATGGGCATTATGCTGCTGGTGGCAATTTTTACTTTAGGCTTCCTTTTCCTGTCAGGTTCTATTGCAATTACCATTGAAAATCCTGAAGGAATGCAGTCTATTCTTACCCTGCTTAGCATGCCCCTTTTCTTTGTAAGTAACGCCCTTTATCCTATTGATGCATTTCCTGCGGTCCTTAAGTTTCTCTCAATGTTTAATCCGCTGACCCTTCTGGCAGATGGGATCCGCTATTTTGCTTTAGGATCTAGTTTCTCTGTGATGGGAAACCACTACGTTTATACTACAGCCGATGTAGGCATGTGTTTCTTGGGCCTTATTTTCTTTGCCCTTACAATGCTATCTGCTGCTATGTGGAGGTTTAATAAAGTGAACATCTAAATAAATAAATAAATAAATAAATAAATAAATAAATAAAAGTAAATAATATTTTACTTATTTTCTCTCTATTTTTATACATTAAAATTATGAAGGCTCTTCGCTGTTTTGTATGGGTTGAAAATAATTGCTTAGTTAGACAGTTGTCCGGCCAAAATGAAAAACATCGAGCTTGACTGTGATTTTCAACAACAAACGTTTCTAAATTTTATGCAAGCTACTTCCATAGTTAGAAATGGATGTAAATTACCCACTCGAAACAGTGATGAGTCATTATGAAAATTGCCTGTAAAACAGGCAGTTTTTATTAATTTTTATTACCAGTAAAATTATGTGCGTGTTATCAGTCTTGACGATGGAATTTTAAAAAAGGTTTCAAATGTATTTATTGACTTTTTAACTCCAAATGACCTCGGTTTTTTGATAGGGCTTACTCTTAAACTAATATCAGTTGAACATATCGCATTAATATCATGTCTTTGCAGAACCGTCTCTAAATTTGAATTATCAGGTTAAATTTAAGCTCCCAAGTTTAAAGCCATAATTTATAGTAAAACACCAAGACCCCTTTCTTATCTCATGCAAAAGGATAAACCACTGAAAGCACCTGCGACCAAGAAGAAAGAAATTATGGGCACAGAAATTCCGGGCTGTAAGTCTCTTCCTTGGTTAAATAAGTCTGAGTTAGTTTTTCAAGCCCTCTATTTATTCGCATGATTCCTGGATAGCGAGTGAATTAAATGTAAATATCTACATTCGAAACTAAGCTAGAAATTGTTGGGATGCTGTAAGTTCAAGGATTTCTACAGAAGCCAATATTATTCATCTCGTGAATGACGATTTTCTATTGGAATCCAGAAATGTATTTTTCTTCTCACCAATTAAGCGCTGAAAGAATTATTCAGACTTAAAGAAATTAACAAATGAAGGTTATCTTGCAGAAGGTTGTGAGTGGGAAGGCGTTCCTCTTTATTACATCTCTAAAAAAGCAGCATATATCTTATTTCCTGGTGGGAAAATTATATCTGTCAGAAATTCTCAATGAACTTTTAAAGAAGAGTTATGACTTGAAGAAGATAGGTATTTTCCATACTCTAGTAGGATTTAATTGAAAAGTAGGATCAACAAAGAAGACTAGAAGAATTCTAGAAGAAAGGTGTAGTATAAAGGTTTTTAGCTGGATAGAACCATGCAAGAAAACGTTTCAAGCTATGAGATCAAAGAAATGTCCTTTCCTAGAACTCAAAGAAATTTCCGTCATGGAGTTGTACTATTGGCAGTGGCAATAAAATGAGATTAAATCAAGTTTTGGGTGAGCTCAGTAAAGTATTACTCAGAATTTTTGTCTATTTGATTGTGTTATCAGGGCGCTTTTATATTTGATCTTATAATTCGTTTTCCGGTTAATTTTTCTTTAAGTATCTTCTCGCTTTTACTTATCTTGAAGCTTCAGGAACTTCTATGGAGTCCCCTGTTCCCTGGGAATAGCAATCGCTTGCATAAAAGTTTGAATTATCCTGCTGCCTAAATTGCCGAACAGAGACTTTATTTCCGTGTGAACGAAAAATTTCAGGATTTTCAATAAAATCTGGTTAACAGTGAACATGAAACTCTTACAAGAACTCGGAAGGTAGTAAAATTCCTTTCATCTAAAAAGTTTAAACCCCTTTCATTATGAAAATTTAAATCCTTTTCTCTATTCTTTACAATTTCCTCCTTCGTTTGTCACAAATTACCACAGATTTTAATTTTTTATCCTAAATAATGTACGTATTTTCAAGTTCGGAGGAGAACTAGAATCTACAAAGGATCTACTCTGTCTGAAGATTTATGCCTGTCCACTTAATTCTTGTGAGTAGCTTGTCTACAACTAACTTGAATATGATTCATATGATTCGCTAAAAAAATATGTGATACAGGCCATACTGCTGCTTGAGCACACAGTCTGAGCCTGTGAGAGCACGTCACTCAAAATGGTGGCTGACTAGCAAACATCTAATAACTTCACCTGAGGAATCTTCCAAACCCGCCAAAGCCAGTGCCGTTGGTTAGTATCATCTTAATCCGTATTACCTGTATAAACATAGTGATTTTTGTATAGCTTAGATAGTAAAACATTATAATTCCCTCCACTCTTTGAATTTTGTTCTTCCCCATTCAAATTTAAGTACCTTCTGCTAACCAAACTCAATTTTTTAACTATTTAGGATAGTATGTGCTTTCGCCAAACCCCCTTTGATATATCTTTCCGATACATTATACTCCCAGAAACTTATTTTTTGGAACTCTAGTTAGTATAAACAATCTCATAGATTTCCGGCTAAAAGGCTTAAGAATGTAATGGGCATTATATAACATAGCTAGACAATCTATGTATCAAACATGTAGTTATTATGGGAAAGTAATCCCAATTTAAACTAAATGTTCCAATTTTAACTCTTATGGGAGTGTCAATATGGAAGTATAATACGAATTTATATGTAATGTAAAGAACGACAACTCCTTACAAATAATAGTCTTTGAGTATTTGGAGACAGAATCTTTTATCGTAATAAATATATAGGATGTCTAAGCATTTCGTTTATTTAATCAGAATCTCTAATTTCTCTGATATAAGTACCTTTTAGGAACCTATAATGTTTAAAAAATATTATACTATTCCAATTTTAGGCTTTTTAAAAGCAATTTTAAACTTTATGCCGTTTCTCTCCTTATATTTCAAAAAGTATATTTGAAATTGTAGAAATTTTCAAGAGAGCAAATATTAAGAAAATAAAAAGGAAGTAAAAAAGTGGCAGTATTATATTTCTTTTGTAAAGATGAAGTCGCCTGAAAAGCAGGCAACTTCATACCTATTATTATTTAGTTTTTTCATCAGTACTTAATTAGCATCCGTAAAAGAAACTGAAGCATTCCTGATAGAAGGAATAGCAGACCTTTGAATAGACAATGTTGAAGTACATATTGGTTTCCTCCACTCGTTTCTGTATTTTGTTCATCCCCGTTATACCCAGCCTTCTGCAATTGGGATTACAGCAACATTGCTGAGATACACCCTGCAGAAACCGCCGCTTTTACAGCTTGATTACCAGCAGTAGAAGAATTTGAAACATTCTTGCTGGAAGTAAGTGCAGACTTTTGAATATTGAATACTGAAGATCATTTTAAATCCCTCACTCTTTCCTGTGTTTGTTTATCCTCGCTATACTCTGGTCTCCTGCAATCGAGATTACAACAATGCTAATAACCATTGCAGAGGCCTTTTTCTTTACAGCTTAATTACCAGCCGAAGCAGTCGTTGTAAAAGAAACTGAAGCATTCCTGGATAGAAGGAATAGCAGACCTTTGAATATTGAAGACTGAAGATCATTTTAATCCCTCACTCTTTTCCTGATTGTTCATCCCCCGTTATACCCCGGTCCTCTGCAGTCTGAATATAAGACCTTATGGTTATTCCTGCAGAGACCTCTTGCACTTCCGCTTAGGAAACTCTGTTACCAGCAGAAGAAATCGCCTAAATCGAATTCGAAGCAGAAGTTAGTCATGAATGCGAACATCTGACTAAAGTTAAATGCAAAGAGCATGTTTATTCCCTCCGTATTTCATAATTTTCCACATCGATGCTTGCGTAGTGTTAGATATAATTACCATCGCAGAGACCTTTTTCTTTACAGCTTAGTTACCAGCAGTAGTAGAATTTGAAGCATTCTGCCTGGAAGCTCTTTATAATCTTTGAATACTCAAGACTGAAAATCATTTTATTCCCTCCACTTATTTCCTGTATTTTGTTCATTCCCCGTTATATCCCGGTCCTCTGCAGTCTGGATATAAGAACTTATGGCTATCCCTGCAGAGATCTCTTGCACTTCCGCTTAGGAAACTCTGTTACCAGCAGAAGAAATCGCCTAAATCGAATTCGAAGCAGAAGTTAGTCATGAATGCGAACATCTGACTAAAGTTAAATGCAAAGAGCATGTTTATTCCCTCCGTATTTCATAATTTTCCACACCGATGCTTGCGTAGTGTTAGATATGTTAGATAGCACACATATCTGCAACGACTGTTTACTCTTTATATAATTCTCTTTTATCAAGCCTCCAAATTTCACGGGCCCTGTCAGCTACTTACTAAGATTACTATGGTGCATTTCTCCTTATTTCGAGATCTACCGTTTGAAGTTTTAGCCAACAGTGACTGTATCTTACTATATTTAGGAAATTACTTAAACTCTATAGAATTACACCTCCTTACGAATAATAGTTCCTAAATATTTAGAGTAAAGTTTCTGTAAACATATATGTATTTTTTTGACTTATATTATGTTTAAAAGTTTAGATTTTATTTCTACTTTAATCTAAATATCTGAATGTTTCCCCCGGTTTGGTGAAAAACTTTTTGAAAATGATTATTCCGGCTACTTCAAGTCTGCGATTAGCTTTTCGTAAATTATGTATATGAAACACAGCAAAAATTCATGGGGACAGATTCCTGGGCGGGATTATAAATTTTTTGAAAAAGGCATCTCCTCTAATGAATTAATTAAAGCTATCTGTTTTCACTGTCTATATTTTGGCTGATTTAATCTACGACAATTTTTGGCAAAGAACGGCATTTGAGACTAAACGTATCTCTTTAAGAGTCAAAAACAGTGTGCGTAGTGCCCACGTTGAAAGTTCACTTTTAAATGCCTGTCCTCAAAGCTATAAACCAATAGCTATATGCCTTCAAATTGGATCATCCGGCGAAAATTAATAAAGCATAAGTTAAAATGGACTTCCTTACATAAGGAGTAAAAACATTGAGATTATTCAATGTAATTCTTTCTATCACATTTCAGTAACTTTGGGAAAGGGGGATGTGAATATTAACAAAAATAGTTTGCCTGAGGATGGACTTTCCATTGTCGAGGTTTCCAATGTCAGGAAAAGCTATGTACTTGGGAGTCTGGAAATCCCGGTTCTCTCAGGCATTAACCTTAAAATTGAAAGGGGAGAGTTCCTGGCTATTATGGGCCCATCAGGCTCAGGGAAGAGCACTCTTATGAATCTTATAGGCTGCCTTGACAGGCCTAATGGTGGGCAGGTCCTTATAAGAGGAAGAGATCTCAACAGAATGTCAGATGAAGAACTCGCTCGCATCCGGGGACTTGAAATAGGTTTTGTTTTTCAGACTTTCAATCTTGTCCCGCGCCTGAATGCCTTTGAGAATGTTTTGCTCCCTACTTTTGCTAATTCGAGGGTCAACATTGATCCACGGAAGCGTGCAAAAGAGCTTCTGGAAATTATGGGACTGCATGACCGCATGCATCACAAGCCGGGTGAGCTTTCAGGAGGGCAGTCTCAGAGGGTCTCAATTGCACGTGCACTTATTAATGACCCTGCGATCCTTCTTGCGGATGAGCCGACCGGAAACCTCGATTCCAGGACAGGAGCCGAGATCCTTCGTATATTTATGGATTTGAATATGGAAGGGAGAACAATAGTAATCGTTACACATGATCCTGAAATTGCGAAATATGCTGACAGAGTCATTCTGGTAAAAGATGGAATAATTCAATACAATTGAAGGTGGAAGTATATGGAAATGATTAAGAAGATTGTTGTTGCAACTTTTTTTTCTGTGCTTTTGATTTCCTCTCTTTTTGCAGCTCCTGCTTCTGCAGCTGTCGGGGGGGCTAACCTGAAAGTCACAGTAATCGGAACAAATCCGTATCCTGCAAAAATTGGAGAATACCTTACTCTGACCATTCAGGTGGAAAACGTCGGAGGGGATAAGGCCGACAACGTTGACATCGAAATTGTACCTCAATATCCTTTCTCTCTTGATTCCGAGGCAAATGCGATGCAGAACGTCGGAGTCCTCAATCCTGGCAGGACTGCTACAAAGGAATTTCACCTTTTTGTAGACAAAAATGCGCAGAAAGGAGTACGCTCCATTGACATCCGAACAAAAACAGGTAAAGACGACCCATGGAGTGAGAAAAGCTTTGACATACGAATCGGTACTGAAACATTTAACAGTAAGGGTACAGTTGAGCTTAAAGAAGTCGTTTCGGACCCCAAGGCTTTCATGCCTGGAGACAGGGGTACTATCATTGTAACTCTTACGAACACTGCAACTACTCCGACTGTCACTATTGATGAGAGTGACTTCGATACCAATGCCAGAATTCAGGCTGCTGTTTTAAGGCCTTTATCCGATGGGATAATCATCCTTGACGCCCCTTATGAAGATATGGGTCTTCTGGGGCCTGGAAATAGTATCACACTGACTTTCAACGTTAAGGTTGCGGAGGATGCCGCAGAAGGAACTCACAACCTTGAACTTGCAATAGAGGGCAATTCCTTCGATTACAACAGCAGGAAAAACATTCCTCTCAAGGTCGATTCTTCAAATATAACAGTGATCCCTTCAAAAGAACTTCAAATGGTAGATGGAAAAGCTACAATTGAATTTGATGTAGCAAACACCCACCCAAACGGGTTTAACTCGGTAAGCATAAAACCTGAAGCAGAAGGAGTGAAATTTTACCCTGCAGAATATTTCATAGGGCCAATGAATCCGGACGAGCTTTTTACAATCGAATTTGGCGCAATGGCAGACAATTCATTTAGTGCCAATAGGGAAGCTTCGGAAGGGATAAACATGAGCCTTACTGCAAACTATAACAACGGAATCAACAGACATGCAAATACTGTCGGGAACCTGAATTTTATAAATATTTCCGAATCTCATGAATCCAGTTCAAAAGCCACACTGGCAGGCGGACTTATTATAATTTCTATTCCTGCAGCCTTCTTGTTTTACAGAAGAAGAAAACAATAATTAAGGAAAAATTAACTGACATCATGTTTGTGGGGTAAAATATGATAAAATTCGCACAGGCAGCCCGTATAGCGTTTGGAAGTATAGGAAGCGCTAAGCTCAGGTCTGCACTCACTACACTGGGAATAGTAATTGGCATAGCTGCAGTGGTTGTTAATGCATCCCTTGGTGCCAGTTTTAATCAGTTTTTTACTGATGAGATCTCTTCTGTAGGCTCTAATTTTATTATTGCAGCCAGCGAGCAGCCAAATCTCTTCTTTGATAACGAGTACAATCTTATGAAGAATACGCCGGGAATTACCGGCGTATCTCCCAGAAAATCAATGAGTGGAGATCTCACTTATCTTTCCGAGACTAAAAACGTAAATGTTGCAGGGGTCAACAAAGATTTTAAGGAGATCCAGGGCCTGCAGATGGAAGGGGGCACTTTCCTGACAGATAAAGACAGCTCGGCTGCCGTTCTTGGGTATAATATTGCAAACGATAAGTTTAGTAAGAATATTTCCCATAGGAGTACTGTGGAAATTGCTTTTCGGCAGGAGAACGGTACGGTTGTGACGAAATCTTTTAAAGTAAAAGGGATATTGAAAAATTCCGAGCCAACGGTTATTAGCGAAGATAGCGACTATGATTTGACAGTTTTCATTCCCATTTCTGCTATGAATGAAATGACCGGGGAAAAAGACTATGGAGCTTTCCTTGCAATGGCTGATAGTTCTGAAAAAGTCCGGGACATTGCAGACGAAGTGGATAAAAGGTTAGCCCGAAATTTCGGAGTCCCGGAAAGAAAAATTGAGGATGAGGATTTAAAACCATATACTGTCTTCAATCAAGCAGACGTTCTTGAGCAAACTGGCAAAATAGGAGATGCTTTAAACTCTTTCCTGCTGGTCCTTGCCTTAATTTCACTTTTTGTGGGCTCTATAGGGATAATGAATATTATGCTCGTGACAGTAACTGAAAGAACCAGAGAAATCGGGATAATGAAATCCGTAGGCTACACCAACTCTAATATTCTATCTCTTTTTCTACTGGAATCTGTAATGGTCAGTTTCTTTGGGGGGATCGTAGGCACTACAATCGGTGGTCTGGGAGCTTATGCCCTTGAAAGTGCTCTCAAACTTCCTCCAGTATTTCCCTTAAAATTAATTGAAATCGGGATTGTAATTTCTGTCCTTGTGGGCATAACTGCCGGCTTATATCCCGCAAGAAAGGCTGCCCGCATGAATCCTGTGGATGCGCTAAGGTATGAATAAGAGTCTATCCCGTGAATAGGGCTATTCTACCTGAAGAATACGCCCTTTTCTTTTTCAGTCGGCTCTTCTTTTTAGTTGGGCAGTTAGATATTAATTGTCTAAGAATAACTTTTAAGTAATTTCTTAATTATTAGCTCCTTAATCAGGACACAAAAGATGAATCGAACCTGACGGGAGAAAAATAAAGTTATATACAGCATGGAAAAAGTGATAATTCCTATTCCGAAAACAATATTCGTCTCTCTGCAGTCCCTGGTGTACTGAAAAATTTACTGCCTGATACTTAAAGCTAAAAGTCAGAAGAGGCTATATTGTATGGTAACTCAGATGCGGATAAATTGATCCTGATATTTGAAAAACAGAGGAGTAGATATGGAAACGAAAATACCCATTGAAGACGTTTCTGCTCCCGGAGGCTCAATATTGGAGACAGGAACCGAAAATCCCAGACTTGAAGGGGAACAGCACTCGAAAGAAAACCACTTTACTTCAAACGAAGATCCCTTTAAATGTGAGTTGCGCCGTTCCAGACATCTGCAAACTGATGAAGAACATAGGTCAGGAACTCCTGTTATTGAGGTTATTAATGTCAAAAAGAGTTATATCCTTGCAAATATGGAGGTCCCGATCCTTCATGATATTGATCTGGAAGTACGGGAGGGAGAGTTCCTTGCCATCATGGGACCTTCTGGCTCAGGGAAGAGCACACTTATGAATCTCATAGGTTTTCTTGATAGGCCTACAGAAGGAAAGATTATAATTAAAGGTCTTGATATCAATGAATTGTCTGACAAGGAAGTTGCCAGGCTTAGAGGATTGGAGATCGGTTTCGTTTTCCAGACATTCAACCTGATTCCGCGGCTAACTGCTCTTGAAAATGTTGAGCTCCCCACCTATGCTAATGTAAGGAGCGGGGTTGATGCCCACGCAAGGGCAAAGGAACTTCTTACACTGTTGGGGCTGGAGGACCGAATGCATCACAAGCCGGGTGAGCTTTCAGGCGGTCAGCAGCAGAGAGTTGCTCTCGCCAGAGCTCTGATCAATGACCCTGCGATTCTCCTTGCGGATGAACCCACCGGAAATCTGGACTCGAAGACAGGCTGTGAAATTCTGAATATGTTCACAAGACTTAATGAAGATGGCAGAACCATCGTAATGATTACTCACGACCCGGAAATTGCAAGGTATGCGGACAGGATAGTGCTTGTAAAGGATGGGATAATTCAAAATAATACAGAATAATTCCAAATATTTGAACTTCAAAATTTTAAGCTAATTGGGGTGGAATTAGGGTGACAAAAATCAAAAATCTATTCATTCTTTTTGTATTATCTGTGCTTTTGATTTCCTCTCTTTTTGCAGCTCCTGCTTCTGCAGCTGTCGGGGGGGCTAACCTGAAAGTCACAGTAATCGGAACAAATCCGTATCCTGCAAAAATTGGAGAATACCTTACTCTGACCATTCAGGTGGAAAACGTCGGAGGGGATAAGGCCGACAACGTTGACATCGAAATTGTACCTCAATATCCTTTCTCTCTTGATTCCGAGGCAAATTCGATGCAGAACGTCGGAGTCCTCAATCCTGGCAGGACTGCTACAAAGGAATTTCACCTTTTTGTAGACAAAAATGCGCAGAAAGGAGTACGCTCCATTGACATCCGAACAAAAACAGGTAAAGACGACCCATGGAGTGAGAAAAGCTTTGACATACGAATCGGTACTGAAACATTTAACAGTAAGGGTACAGTTGAGCTTAAAGAAGTCGTTTCGGACCCCAAGGCTTTCATGCCTGGAGACAGGGGTACTATCATTGTAACTCTTACGAACACTGCAACTACTCCGACTGTCACTATTGATGAGAGTGACTTCGATACCAATGCCAGAATTCAGGCTGCTGTTTTAAGGCCTTTATCCGATGGGATAATCATCCTTGATGCCCCTTATGAAGATATGGGTCTTCTGGGTCCTGGAAATAGTATCACACTGACTTTCAACGTGAAGGTGGCGGAGAATGCCGCAGGAGGAACTCACAACCTTGAACTTGCAATAGAGGGCAATTCCTTCGATTACAACAGCAGGAAAAACATTCCTCTCAAGGTCGATTCTTCAAACATAACAGTGATCCCTTCAAAAGAACTTCAAATGGTAGATGGAAAAGCTACAATTGAATTTGATGTAGCAAACACCCACCCAAACGGGTTTAACTCGGTAAGCATAAAACCTGAAGCAGAAGGAGTGAAATTTTACCCTGCAGAATATTTCATAGGGCCAATGAATCCGGACGAGCTTTTTACAATCGAATTTAATGCAGTGGCAGACAATTCCTCGGATTCAAGAAGGGAAACCTACGAGCCTATAAACCTGACACTTTCAGCAAGTTACGTCAACGGAATAAATAAACACGAAAATATAGTAAGTAACATGTCTATTCAGTCCTTTGAGGAAACTCAGGGAAGCAGTTCGAATATGGTTATTGCAGGTTTATTACTTATTGTCGTTATTGCTGCAGGTGTGCTGGTTTACAGAAAAAAGCAAAACAAAAAATAAGTGTCTTCTGGGATAAAAATTTCTGAAAAATATATTTGTAAAAATGTTTGAGGATAGCGCAGTTCAGGTAGGTCTCTTGAAAGCATAAGAGACAGCTTCAGGCTGCGCTCTACCGTTACGATTTTATCCTGATGGGGTGCGGAGCTATTACCAATACCTTAGTTTCAACCAATTTTTTTCAAATTATTTCTTTTAAGAAAGGAAATTTTCCTTTTTGGAGGGAGAGCTTTCTTTCTAATCTATCGGAAGAGTAAAGATAAATGTACTGCCCTTCCCGACTTCGGAGTCCACCCAGATTTTTCCTCCATGAAGGTCTATGAAGTTTTTAACGATGTACAGCCCAAGTCCAGCTCCGCCGTATCCTCTGGCTGTTGAAGAATCGGCCTGGGTAAAGGGCATAAATATTTTTTCATTATCCTCTTTTGACAACCCGATTCCGTTGTCCGAAACTTTAATCTCAAGCGCACCTTCTTTCTTGCACGCGCTCACGATGACCCTTCCCTTATCAGGAGTGAATTTCATAGCGTTGCTCATGAGATTGTACAGGATCTGTCTCAATTTCGTCCTGTCAGCCCGGATATTCTCAAGGGAAGTATCTACTTTCACCTCTACACTGATTTTCTTATTTGAAGCAGGCGAGATAAGACTCATTCTCACCTCTCCTATAAGGCTGGCAATATCTATTTCCTCATAATTAAGATTTCTTTCACCGGCTTCAAGCCTTGAGATATCAAGCAGATTATTGATAATTTCCAGAAGGTTTTTCCCGCTTATGAGAATATTGCTGACATATTTTGATTGTCTTGTGTTCAGGGATCCGAAAGCCCCTTCAAGCAGCAGATCGGAAAAACCTATCACCGAGTTAAGGGGAGTCCGAAGTTCGTGACTCATATTCATAATGAGCCCTTTCTTGGCCCTGTCAGTGGCCTCGGCATCTTTTTTCGCTATGAGAATAGCATTTTCCAGTTCCTTCCGTCCTTCAAGCTGTCCCAGGTGCTTCCATTTTCCTCTTCTTTTGATAATAACACCGTTTTCCTCCATCAGTTCAAGCAGCACGCTACCTGAAAGTTCTTCAAGAGGGAGAGTACAGAGAAACGTGGGACTTTTGTTTTTTTCGAAAATTACCGTTTCAACGGTCTTCCCGCAAGTTTCAAGATAGGGTTTAAGAGAACTTCCAGCATCTTTAAGATCAAAATTCGTTCTAAATCCTGAAAAGCCTCCTGAATGGGCTTTTTTATATCCCTTCTCTGCAAGTTCTTTTACTGCTGATGCGAGACGGGTCATATTTTCCGGGAATGGATTAGCTGGCAGAATTTCCAATTGAGAGGAAACGAGGCAGTGCTCGACATCCACTCCTTCCTTTCCAAGTTCATTCTTTGCTCTTTCTGTTGCCAGTTCATCCGGGGAAATCCATAAACAATATTCTCCCCTTTCAATCCCTTGCTTAAAATAGGTAACAAGTATTTCTGTCAATTCTTCGATATCTTTATATACGGCAGAGATCTGGGAGCTCTGCTGGACGCTTGAAAAAAGTCCGGGGTTTTTGTCAATATTTTTTCTCAAAATCTTTCCCCCTCCGTGTATTTACAGTAAGTTACAGTAAGTGCGTTTTCAATAGGATGCAACCGGGTTTGAATGGGGTATGAGACAGAGTCTACAAAGGTATAAACTATAATATTCAGCAATTCCAGGAGACTTAAGTATTTTAAAATCATTTAAAGAATTCAGGGCAATATAATTCTCTTTCCAAGCTTATGACACTTTGTACATATGCTTCGTTTTTCCTATGTATATCACCAGCATATATAAGAAATGTGCTAATTTATACTGTTCTTTTAACAGCTATTTATTATATATTTGAGAATTAATCTCTACTGGGGTTTTTTGGGAACCGTATGAAATGTACCTTAGTTTTACTCTGCCTGCATCCGAGAACTTGAAGCGCTGCACTCTATAAAATTTCAAACCTAGTGCTGCAGTCAAGGGTAGAT
>CAVRJG010000038.1:0-150203 GCA_963721455.1 uncultured Methanosarcinaceae archaeon | reverse complement strand
AATACGAACCAATTTAGAGCTTATCCGAAAAGTCTCGCTGCTCTGAATGTTATCCATGCGCATGTGAAATGAAGCATAGCAAAGTAATTCTCAATTTTATTTTCCCATCGAATTTTTTCCACAAGTCCAACTTTCCTGTTTAGTATGAAGATAACTATCTACAGTATTTAAAAACGTACACTTACGTTTTATATATCTTGCTGTCCTCACTAGAATATATCAAATTTTTGTTCTTTAGTAATTCAAATGTCTTTGTCAGATTCAAAACATCAGTATACTCATAGGGACCATTTCCGAGATTCTCAACTATATTACAATAACTTAAATATACATACGAATTATCTTTAAATCCATACATCTCATCTTTTAAAAAAGAGTTGGATTTACCGAACATTCCATATGAAGCTAATACATTAAAGCTACTTGAATGATCTGAATATATTGGATAACTATCATTATTATAATCACTACTGTTATAATGGTTGTTAATATATTTATTTAACCACGTTGCGCTATACACATCCTGTTCTGGAATAACCGTACTAAAAAAACCCACTTTTACCTGGTCGTCTCCATTTTCTTTAATCCATTTTTGACTCAATGAAATTGAGGTAGAATAATCATTTGTAACTTCATAAATCCATCCAGTGTTCAAAAGAAAAAAGATTATAAAAAAAACTGATAACAATCTATAAGAATTAATTTTGCGAGAGTTTAAGATATTAAATTTAGTGAAGAAAAAGTCAAAAAATACTTTTCCGCCAATTATTCCGAATAAAGATACAAACATCAGACAAAAATGATATAATCTAGTTGTGTTTAAAGCGCTTGCAAAATAAGGAACAAGAAATCCAGCAATTAAAACATCGAAACTGGCTAAAGCAAAAACAAAATATTGAGGCTTTAATTTAAAATTATTTCGACTAAAGTAATTAGTTTTTGAAAATCCACTTAGTATTCCTATAGTAATGAAAAATATAGTAGTTAAATGTAAATATTTTACAATCGCATGAGAAATTGAGGGGGAACTTCCCTTCAATAGTTGTAAACTTTGGAGTGCAGTAGGATTCAAAAACTCCGAGAAAAAATGATTTGCAATATTATTTATCAGCAAAACAATCGAAATAAATGCTGATGAAGATGAAATATAAATATACCAAGATGATGCAGTAACAAAAAATAGTACAATATAATTTAAATGGATTTCCGGCGTTTTAAATTGGTTAGATAAATTTGTTTTCTCAATTGGGCAAAAGTTTTCAAAAGTTACAACTCTATTGAGTAATTTCCTTACATTCTGATTGTTAAAGAATAGTTGAATAAAATATACTGATACCAATAAGCCCATATATAGATAAGATAAGGAATAGTGAGAAACAACTAATGATACACTAAATATTACTATTAAGATGGATTTATTAACACCTGACATTTCTTTATTACTAGTCATTAATAAAACTACTAACATTAAAAAGAATTCAGCAATTTCCTGTCTCATAAGAGAAGTCATTTCTGAATAAAATGTAAATACACACACGAAGAAGAAACAAGCAAAAAATCCTATCTTTTCATTAAATTGTTTTTTAATTATCACATATAAACAAACTGGAACTAACGCATATAAAATATTATACACGATCTTAAAAATCCATGTAAGCCCTGTATTCATAAGTGTAGAATATATTGGAGCTAACATAACTAGACTCAACATTGCATTACAGGTACCATATATATTTGAATCCCAGACAGAATTCAGTTTCACAAGATTCGAAAAATAATATTCTATGTTTATGTCCCAGCCATTGATATACATCGAGATCAGGGAGCTGTGAAATAATAGTGATAATGAGATCGAAAAAATAGCAAACGGATTCAATTTTTCTGGAATAGTATTACTCCATCCTATCAGAAAGACAATAAATGAAATCAGAATCATCAGCCACATAAGGAGAAAATTATCGTGATAAAAATTTACGAAATATGTTCCTAAAATCGATAATAATGGAAGTAAACAAATAAACAACGACAGAACAGAAAATACATTTTTTGATTCTAAATATTCGATATATGAATAACTGTTATCTTTAATGTAGCAAAGAACACATAGTGCCAGCACCAAAGAAGTTATTGAAAATACTAAAGGTGCAATTGCCATCGGCTTAGAAATACCAATAATTGGATACAAGTAGTTAATAATGAATCCTACAAACATTAAAATCGAAATACTTAAGCCAACAGAATATAATAGAGATTCAATAGTATCAAGTCTATGTATTTTAAGTAATCTCATAACAAGAATGCCAGGAACGAATGACAAATAAAAAAAGCAAGCTACAGGTCTTATTAGTGGAATATTGAGTCCAGTATAATCTAAGCCGATTGCTCCCAATACAAAAAGTTGTAGCGAAATTATAATAATAAGGAATTTTTTAATTGGCCAATCGTTTATTCGAAGTGGACTGATTATCTTTATTTTAGAACCCCCTCTCTAAAAGATTTTTATAAATTGGAACTATATTTTTTGCAATCGTGTCCCAGGATAATTCTTTTTCCATCTTTTCATACGCTTTTTCACCCATTTGTTTCCTTAAAGTAGCATCTTTCAATATTTTAATAATAGAATCTGCCAGCAAATCAGCGTTCTTAGGTGGTACTATATAACCTGTAACTCCATCTTCTATAATTTCTGGTATACTGCCTACATTTGTTGAAATTGCAGGCTTTTTGAAAGAAGACGCTATAGGTATTATTCCGGTTTGAGAACCTTCAATATATGGTAAAACAACCACACTTGCCCGTTGAAACAGTTCTGCGACACGCTCATCCGGTATAAATTCATTAATGATTTCAAAATTTTCTGGAGACTTAATCAAAGAATTATATTTAGCAAAATCTCCATTTCCAGCAATAATAACATTAATATTAGGTAGTTGTTTTTTAATTATAGGTACGGCTTCTATTAAATATTCAAGACCTTTATAGTCCAAGATACGTCCAAAGAATAAAACCGACCCGTCTTCTTGAACACCATCTTGAATATATTTTGTAAAAAATGAATAATCTCCATGTTTTATTATAGAAACATCTTTTTCAGAATAACCTTTCGTTATCATCAAATCTTTAAGTTTCTCACCATGAACAAAATAGTGTCTTGCCAAATTTAAATGTACCTTATTTGTCAGTATATTAACTAGGTAGTATTTTTCACCTCTATGTACATCAACATCATGCACCGTTAAAACAACATTTCTTTTTTTCAAGTAAAAGTATAATCCAAAAATCCAGTAAGAATTCCCGGAAATGTGAATAATGTCTGGGTTTATTTCATCCAAAACATTAATTATATTTTTTAAATCCAAAAAATATCTCTTCAAACTTCTGATCGGATCTATTTTTATTAAATGGAGCGATATATTTTCATTAAACAGATTTTTGTCTACTTGACTTCCAATAACCACATGTACATTTGCATAATTGGATAACGAATTTGCAAACTGTGATGTATAATGAGTCATTCCCCCCCTATTAATCAGCGTAAACAAAGCAATTTTCATGAAAAACCTCAGCATAAAACCCGGAGTCTTTTCTCCGCGACACATTTTATATATCCATATACTTAATTGCCATTACTGCAATTATTTTCTCCATAGCCATACCCTAAACTTTGAAGAATGATATATTTTTATAAAGGGTTGCATAAACCAACTAGTGCCTTAGAGGCTTTCTTAAAATTCAAACCATTTATACAATTGGATAATAGCAATGTTAAACTTTAAAATTCATATCTAAATTTTTTTCAGCAATTCAGGTACACATTGACCTTAAAGATAATATTTTATCCCACAGGACTTACGCATTCGATGTATAAAAAACTTTTTAATGTTTTCTGGGATTGTCAAAATTTATGTATCCTCTTCAAATTCAAGGGAGAATTTTCCAACCAGAAAAATATGAAATAATTCTGTCATACAGTTCTAAAGTTGAATGCATCTCAAGATGCTGTTTTTTAAACATAGTTAAATTATTAATTTTTCAGCAAATATGTGAAATTTACTTTTACCCATACAATTTGAAGAGGATACAAATTTATCATTAATTTCACTAGCAATTGACTGCAATCAATCAAAAACTCCGAAAATAATAAAAAGTATCAAAAGTCTAAAAACTGATTGCAAGAAGCAGTTCAGAACCAATAAGGGAATTGAAAATCAGATAAAACTTGCTGAAATGAAAAGATCAGATATGCTTAAGAAACCAGAAAAGTCACTTCTGGAGTTGTTCAGATTATTTACTCCATTTAAGCTGTAGTGAGTTATTTTGAGAGAAGCATTACTTGATAAAGTAGCGGAGCGTATAGATTTTAGTCCAAAAATACGTTAAAAAAATCACATGAGTAAAATGATTCTTTGGCATTCCTGCCAAAGAATTTGTTTCTCAAGATTATTGCAGCTTATTCAGGTAGTTAGCAGAGAAAATTGTAGTTTTAAGGACGGAATAAAACGATAAATCACTAGTGTCGCGTCAATCTTCAAGTGTCGGATAAAGACGTGATAATTTTATCCTTGCATCTTCTGTTGTGAATTGCCAATTAACCTTTGCATTTTTGTTGTTTCTGAACTTTTGCCAGGCTAATACTTCTTTCCTAACAGCCTCGATGTTATCCATTCTCCTTTTTAAACATTGACCTGTAAGTACATTCAATTCAATCTCTGCCATATTCAACCAGCTTCCATGTTTTGGTGTGTACACAAACTCAAACCTGTCCCATAGAGCCTTCGCCTTTTCTGGTGGAAATATTTCATAGAGAGATCCTGGAATATGCGTGTTTAGATTGTCCATTACCAGCGTAATTTTATCTGAATTTTCACCTGTCCCATAGAGCCTTCGCCTTTTCTGGTGGAAATATTTCATAGAGAGATCCTGGAATATGCGTGTTTAGATTGTCCATTACCAGCGTAATTTTATCTGAATTTTCCTGTTGAAGTGCAATTTCTTCCAGAAACCAAGCCCAATCTCGCTTGGTTTTTCTTTCAGTAATTTTCACCATTCGTTTTCCTGCCAATGGTTCACAGGCAAGGAATATATTGCACATTCCACAACGTTTGTATTCGTAATCATACCTGGCTGGTTTTCCAGGTGAACAGGGGACAGGAACCCTGGTTTCTGCAATCAGTTGTTTTGGGGATTCATCCATACATATAACAGGATTTCGTGGATCAAATGGACGCTTATAAACATCCAGAACCATTTCCATATTTGCAACAAAGCTACTGTTTTGTTCTGGGGGAATTACCCATCCTTTCCTTTTCCAGGGTTTGACTTCGTTTTTTTAAAGTACGGCGAACTGTTTCATGAGATATATTCTCGATATAGCCAAGCTCTACAGCCTGATCAGCCAACAATCTCAAAGACCACCTTGCAAAACCTTCAGGGGGTTCACTGCAACTCAATGCAACTAAATGGGCTTCAAAATCACCATCAACTTTTTTAGCATAAATACGATCTCTTTTTTCCCCGTTGAGAGCAACTTCAAGACCTTCTTCAACAAATCGTTTCTTAACACGGTCAATTTTTTTCATACTAATATTCAGGATACGTGAGATTTCTTCATTGGTTGAATGGTTAACATTCCATTCACTTTTATCACAATTAAGTAAGATCAGAGCATTGAGGATTTTTTGTGAGCTATGTTTGCCCTTTGAGGTAAGTTCACAAAGAGCTTCACGTTCATCTTTGGTAAGTGTCACAGTGTATCTATTCATAAGTAATCCTCCAGGATTCATTATGAACAATATACAATATAAAATTTACGACATTTTATTGTTGACTCGACACTAGTTACGGTAAGCTCTGCGAGTGCAGCGACGACGTTTTATTTAACTGAGGTAAATGATCATGCATACGATGGTTTGATTAAAATTAAAGTGACTTATGATGGGAATACGATAACTGTTCAGGATGTCAGTTCAGCTCTTGACGGTACCTCAAACGTAGATGTAAAAGATATCGGGATTGTCAATCCTTCTGACAATTCTGTCGCACAGGTGACTGACAATAGTGGTGCAGGAAGTACCTGGAGTTTTAGTGAGGGTGCATTTAACAGAGCTGGATTTGGAGATTTTTCTACTCTGTGTACAAAAGGCAATAGCGTGAAAACAAGAGGGCCTATTGTACTTACGTTACAAGATGAATTTAGTAATCTTCCAAAAAATGATGATGGAAATAGCATTATTGTTCATATCTCATTTGGTGAAGAGGAGAAGGATCTTTTGGTGGGCAGTACCTGGGCTGGAGGAAGTACAGAAATTCCTGAATTCCCCACAATGGTCTTACCAGTTGCGGCAATACTCGGGTTGCTTTTCATTGCAGGGAGAAAAAGAAAGGAGTAATTGATCAATTTTTATCAAGTAAATCCAATTAAAGAGACTTTCGATAAACCCAAATGTTTAGTCGGTGTATATAATGAATTTATAACATTTATTGAAATCAGAGGTTTATCGAAGATCTCTAAAGTTTGAATTTTCTTCACTTATTTCAGCAGCTTATTCTGTAATTCTCTTATTGTCACAGATTAAACATAATAATCAACGTAAAAACGGTAAGCAACCTTAAGTTCTCCTATTTCTCCGGGTTCCAGTTCAAAATCAGGCTGGCTGGTTTTGTAAATTTTTTCCCCGAAGTTTTTGAAGGTAACTTCGCATTTTATGTTTTTGGGAAGCTGAGCCTCAAAGCTGTCGCATTTATTGCAGATTTTTTGGACAAGAGTTCCTGTTTCTTCGGGGCTGAAGATTTTTTTATTTTCAGGGCTGTAATTTACCTCAACTATCAATTCTTCCTTGCTCGTTAAATCCGCCCAGAAGCCGGAAAGTTCAGCTCCTTCTATCCTGTAATCCTGAAGCTCGAAACTTTTTGTGATCGTATTCTTGATTTTACCCTCTTCCATGTGCTTAGTTTGGAAAGTGGATATATATAAATTATCTTCAAAACAAAAGAAATTCTTAAGATAGGATTGGGGTTGGTTTGAGACTTGTCAAGGAGGTTGAGTAAGGTAATCCCCAATAACTCAATCTCCATTATCCAGTTTTTTATATTTTCTTAAGCATGAGGGACATTATTCCAGGCTTCGAAGGTTTCATGGTTTGTGGGAAAAACATATCCATATCAGAAGACCCGAACATTTCCTCGTTGACCCTGCTGGTTATTTCATCAAATATCATTTTATAGGCAATACAGTGGGGGTCTACACCCTTTATTTCGCCATTTGTGGGCACAATGGCATTGTAAGGGCACCCGCCTCTGCAATATTTTATATGGGAACATTTGCCGCATGCGGTGTCGACGTACTCCTTAAATTGATGCATGCGCTTCCAGGCATCGGATTGGGCAAGATCTGCCATGGTCGGGTGGTCATAAACATTTCCCATAACGTACTCGGGCATGCCTACAAAACGGTAGCAAGGGTATATGTTTCCTTCAGGGCCGACTGCAAAGGTATCTCCCATGCAGTCAACGTAAGTGCAGACCGTGCCCCTGCCCGTGAATACGCATTTGCACAGCTGATCAATATTCATGATATCAATCCTGCCCAGGTTTTCCAGGTATTTATCCAGAAGATAAATTAAAAGTTCTCCGTATTCCTCTGGAGCAAGCGTCCATTTATCAGGATTGTCACCTTTTAAAGAAGGCAGGCAGGGGTGCAGCTTAAGCGTCAAACCTTTCTCAAGATAAAAATTGAAAATATCTTCTTTAAACTTTACCGAGTGAGAAGTGAAAGTGGTAATAAACTTTACATCAAGCCCATGATCCCTGGCAATCTCATAACCTCTCATGGTTTTTTCGTAGTATCCTTTTCCCCTCTGCAGGTCATTAAGCTCCTGGGGCCCGTCCAGACTGGAGCCGATGGGAATATTATACACGGCAAAAATTTCGGCTATCTCAGGGGTCATTTTCCAGAGGTTTGTCTGTATTGCAAAAGCTATTTTCCTGGGGCTCAAGCCCTCAACCAGGAGCGGCAGTGCTTCCTGATAAAAATCCGCGCCTGCCAGGAGCGGTTCCCCACCATGGAAAGTAAAAGTAACAGAATCTCCCCTGAAGATTTTAAGCCACTCGACCACTTCTTTTATAGTCTCGATACTCATTATCGGGGACTTTTCTTCGGAACTCCAGCAATAGCTGCAGTTAGCAGGGCAACCAAGGGTAGGGATCAGCATCACATGAAAAGGCATATTTAAAGCACCCTTTTTTAATCTTCTTTAAATTATTAGTACTTATCTAAGCTGTCCTGGGGAAAATAAATATCGGGAAACTCTATAATCTTTTATGTACTTTAGTTAGATTCTATTTTTACAGAGCTATAAGAGCTACAAGACAAAGAGGGATGCCTGAAAGGTATTCAGTCCGAAAATCCAGATGTCGCAGGTGCACATATCGTCATGCTGGAGGAGGAGCCTGAAACGGAGTAAATGAGTGAGTCTAAAAATTCAGCGTAGTTTCTGGAATTCGATTCCTTCAAACCTGCATGTTGCAATTTTTCCTTCACGGAGAGCATAAAGGAAGACTTTAAAAAGGGCATAAAGTCTGAAATAAAAAGCGAGCAGGACAGGAGAGCGAAATCCGCTGATATATACGATTTTCTTATCGTCCCGGACAGAATCATCCAGAAATTTTACTATCCCGTCAAAATCTTCTCTTTCAAATGTACTTCCTTTCGGCAGGCGGGGGCCCAGCACTACCACATCTTCTTCCATGCCGTCAGGGCTTTCTGTCCCTTCTATGAAGCCGTAATTGAAAATTGTAGGCAGAGGAGAAAAGAAAGCTCTTTCATACCCATTTTCTGTCCTGCAATACTTCCAGAAACTGTATTTTGGAGTTTCTATAATAATTTTCATGGGAAATAGCCCTGCCTGTAATTCCAGAATAGCCTTTTCAGGCATCTTCCCAGCCTTATGTTTTTCCATACTTTTTAGCCTTTTCTACAAAAGCCAAAAAACAGATATTAAACTAATTCTTGAAAAGGCGAAAATAGCATCTGAAAAATGAAAGGCCTGTAACCTGACAGGCAGAGGTATGCTGAATGAGTTTTAAAAAGAAAGTGAGCTTGCGGGATGCGATGAGAGGAATAATTGAAGAACCTCTGCTTTATATCCCCAAAACGTTTTGATAATAAGGGGATGTTAAGGGGATGTGGCAGTAATCTCGGTTCCTGCGGAGCTTGAGGTGGAGCTGTACAGGCGCAGCGGGAATGTTGCTCCAGGCATCAGCAGATGAGTTTTTGACCTGGTTAAAAATAAGTGTAAGTTTTTTAATCTTCAAACCCCATGTGCTTCAGGACATGATGATAGTGTTCCAGGGACAGCCTGGAATAAAAAGCCCTGGTCACAACCTCACTCAGCGACGGGTGGATATCCATGCCGCGAATGATCGGTTCCGGACTTCTTGATTCCGTATACATGAGAGGAATTATCTGGTGGATCAGGACTGAGGCATGAGGCCCTATAATATGGGCTCCCAGGATTTTCTCTTCCTCCCCATCCAGAATCACCTTTACGAAATAATCTTTGATTTCCATGGCTGCTCCCTTTGCAGTATCTTCAAAGAATTTGAGGCCTATGACCACTCTATCCTCCCCGTACTTTTCCACGGCTTCCTGTTCCCCCATGCCTGCCCCGGCAATTTCAGGATAAGAAAAGACTGCATGCGGTACGGCATGGTAGTCTGCCTTCACTTTTTCTTTCAGGATAGCATTGAGGTAAACTATCCCGGACTCGTAGTTCCCGACATGCTTGAGCAGGTATTTTCCGTTTGCATCCCCAAAAGCCCAGACATTCGGTTGCGACGTTTCAAGATACTCGTTAACTAGAATCCAGCCCTGCACATCTGTTTTGATTCCGGCTCTTTCGGGGTGGAGAATATCGGTATTCGGGACTCTTCCTGTTGCCACGAGGATTTCGTCTACAGTGATCTTTATTTCTTCTCCCGTATTTTTTTCCTTTGCAACGACAGTCTTCTGCCCGTTATCTTCTTTTCTAACCTCTACGGCTTCATGGTTCGTGATGACCGTCATGTATTCCGACATTTTCATCCTGGCAAGTTTTGAGATTTCGGGCTCTTCCTGCGGAAGAAACTGGGAATTTCTCCCGATAACCGTGACTTCTGCTCCCATAGCCGAGAAAAATTGCCCGTATTCGGCTGCAATGTAACTCCCTCCGAGGATGGCGAGGTGTCCCGGGCATTCGGTGAGTTCAAGCACCGTGTCGCTTGTAAGGTATCCGGCTTCTTCGAGACCCTTAACAGGCGGGACCGCAGGCCTTGAGCCGGTGCACAGGAAAATCATCTTCGAATAGAGCGTCTTTTCGCCTACTTTGAGGGTATAAGGAGAAACGAACTCCGCACTTTCATGATAATAGTCAAGGTACGGATTTTCGGCCAATCCCTCCCTGATCATTTCTATGTCTTCTCCGATTTTCCTGCGCATCCTTTCCATAATCGCATTGAAATCGATGTCCTTTATTTCAAGCTTGATTCCAAAAAGCGGTGCGATTTCCAGTTCCCTTATAAGCTCGGCAGGATAGAGCAGGATTTTTGAAGGGATGCACCCTCTGGTAAGACAGATCCCGCCTGGTTCGTCTTTGTCGATAATGGCAATTTTTATTTCCGGATTCGAATTGATTATAGAGTTTATATAGTTCATTGCAGAACCCGTGCCTATCACAATCAGGTCGTAATTTTCCATTCATTCCCCTCACAGTAAGTATAAAATCGATGTGATACTGTACCTAGTAAATCTAAAATGCGAGCGACCTATTTGAAACCTGAACAGCCCTTCTCCAGATCGGATTTAAGCCAATAACCGTGAATAAATCAATAACTGCATCCAATTGGTCACTGGATTTAATCGGTTCTCAAGAGAAAACGTGCTGTACTAACTCCGCTTACTGCTAGCAGCTTTGCCGGTTATAAATATACTAATTTAGTTCTGATTTATAAATATACTAATCTATTTCTGTTATACTTATGGATCCGAATTTTGTTAGATTTCGTGGGTAAGCCTGGATGAATGAGCATTAAAGTCTGAGAAATTCTGAAAAACAAAATGTCAGACAAAAGTTATTTTATTCATTGAATAATCTCTAAAGGGTTTGCGTAAAGTTTTCCCGGCCGCAACTGCTAAAAATAGATATTTTTAAATTCCAATCTGTATTTTTAAACCATCATCTGAAAGAAAAACAACTATTTATCTACTGAAAGAAAAACAACTATTTATAAAGATAAGCCTATTCTATGTAGCTTCCCAGGAATAGTAAAAACAAACGATGTCCTATAATGAACAGAGCTGCCCGACCTTTCAAAAACGGGAATCCCTGTAATGGAATTCCTGTAATGCATATCCTTTATCTCCTGATCATTCTTATAGCTCCTTTTGCAGGAGTGAACCTTCTTTTTCTCCTGTCTGTCATTCTTTTCCTGAGACTACGGTTTTCAGGAAACTCTTCTTCCGGGGGCAGAAATTTCACCAGCCTTGCTTTTTCCCTGGCGCTGATGCTGTTTGTTTCCATAATTTCGGGGGGCTCTTCTTCCCCCTATCCTTTTTACATAGTACTCGCCGCTTTTGCAGTTGCGGCAGTAGGTAACTATAAGATTTCTTTTACGGAAACAGATCCTATGTCTGATTTTAACTTAAGGCGGAGCAGGATCAAAAAGAAGAGTTTCTCAATACTCTGGAGTTCGGCTTTCCTGGCACTTCGGATTGTTGCGGCATTCCTTGCCGCCAGCTGGATCATCTACTGGCAGGGACTTCCGGTTTCATATAACCTGGTCTTTTTTATAGCTGTGATCGGGGCGATTACAGGTTCTCTTTTTGAGTCGATCCCCTCAGAAATAGATAAGAATATCTCAGTGCCATTGGGCGCAGGGATGACGATGTGGATTTTTGAGGAGTTCAGGTACTGGGTGCCCCCTGAAAAAATGGTTGTGGCACTTGCCTTCTCGTTTTTCCTTGGCATTCTGGCTTACAGGGCAAAGATTGCAGATGTCTCAGCCCTTCTTAGTGCTGCCCTTCTAGGAGTCCTTATAATCGTCTTCAGCGGGCTTTCCTGGTTCTTGCTTTTGCTTACATTTTTTATTCTCGGAGGCGGGTTTACCAGATACAAGTATGCATACAAAGAGTCCATAGGGATTGCACAGGCTAAAGAAGGAATCCGAAGTTATGAAAATGTATTTTCAAACAGTACTGCAGCCCTTGCCCTGGCAGTAGCATACGGAATTTTCCCGGAACACAGCCTTCCGATTATTTATGCCTATATGGGCACGGTTGCAACGGCTACAGGGGATACCCTGGCAAGTGAAATCGGGACAACGGCAAAAGGGAAGCCAAGAATGATAACAACCCTGAAGCTCTCAGAACCCGGAGCTGATGGGGCTGTTTCCTTACTTGGCGAGCTTGCTGCAATTTTTGGTTCTGCGGTGATAGGGCTTCTTGCATACATGTTAGGAGTCTCGGACAATCTTGTGCTAACAGTCCTTATTACAACTGCAGGAGGCTTTTTTGGGACAAACATGGACAGTCTTCTTGGGGCTACTCTTCAGAAGAGGGGTATGCTTTCGAATAGCGGGGTCAATTTCGTAGCAACTTTTGCAGGGGCAGGAATTTCAGCATGCCTCTATCTCCTTATAACCTGAATCCAGGTACGGAATAAATTTACAAATAAATTTTTATTCCCTGAAATAACCCCTGGAGTTTCCAGACTCTGTACTTCCTGAAAGAAGCATTCATTTATATTTTCAGGTATATACCTTCATAAGGGAACAGGGTTGCTTCAATTACTGAAATATTCAATTTTCGTTTACTGAAATATTCAATTTTCGTTTTTGAGCTTACAGGAAGGTAACCAGATGACAGAAACCGAATATAAAGGCAAAAAAATTCTGCTTGTAATTGCCCAGGAGCAATTCAGGGATGAAGAATGTTTTATTCCAGAGCAGCTTTTTGAAGCTGCAGGAGTAAAAGTTACTATTGCAGCCGAATCTACCAAAACTGCGAAAGGGATGCTGGGAGGCACAATTAAGCCTGATATCACGATCTCCGAAGCCAGAATTGATGACTACGACGCAATAGTGATCTCCGGGGGACCGGGTTCAAGAAAATATCTGTGGGACAACAAATCTTTGCATGAACTCGTAAAGGAAGCGGATGCCCGAAAAAAGGTGGTCTCAGCGATTTGCATCTCTCCTGTAGTACTGGCAAGGACAGGTATCTTGAAAGGTAAAGAAAGCACGGTTTTCAAAAGTCCGGATACGGTACACGAACTTAAGGAACACGGGGCTATCTATCTGGACAGGGATGTAGTGGTTTCGGGCAGAGTGGTCACAGGGCGAGACCCCGGAAGTGCTGAAGCTTTCGGAAAAGCCGTGCTTGAAGCCTTGAAAAAAGTGTAATACCTCGGTTAAAAAATTTCATACTTATACATCCCCGGCCGAAAAAGCGGTCTGAGATTTCTAAGTTCTCCGATTATTGGGTGGTGCCTTGTTATGACAGCAGAACTTGAAGCGATACTGGCTTATCACCAGAAAAGTAAGCACAACTTCAAAGCTTATGCTCCGGGCCCTCATCGCCTGGATATGCAAATCAAGCCAGATCCATTCCTGAATTATAATGGAGCTCAACTTTTGAGCCTGGATAAATGGAGTGATGAGCAAATAAAATATGAGATTTTTCCCGCTTATGAGCAGGCTTTCTCACCGGAAAAACTCGAGCCCTCTGAGCTGAATGCAAAAACTATTTCCAGGCTTTTTTTTGACAGCTTCGCAATCTCGGCCTGGAAAAAGGCAGACGGTACGAAATGGCCTCTTCGCGTCAACCCTTCCAGCGGAAACCTTCATCCTACTGAGGTTTACCTTCTTTCCGGACCTGTCAATGGGCTTCTGAAAAGTCCTTCGGTATGCCATTATGCTCCTTTGCCTCATGCCCTTGAACTAAGAGCCGAATTTTCCCGGGATACCTGGGAGTTGTTGAGTTCAGGCTTTCCCGAAGGCACTTTTTTTGTGGGCCTGTCTTCAATTTACTGGAGGGTTTCCTGGAAATACGGGCTCAGAGCTTTCAGATATGCGCAGCATGATACAGGGCATGCAATTGCCGCCCTGACTTTCGCCGCTGCCGGGCTCGGCTGGAAAACAAGCCTTCTTGCGGATATGGGTTCGGAAGAAATTGCAGGGCTTCTCGGCATATCCGGAAGGAAAGGCCCTGAAAAACAGGAGCCTGCCTGCCTGCTTGCGGTCTATCCGGCAGGAAAAACCTGTAACGTAGGCAGGGTTAATTCCAACGCAGTTTCTGCTTTTGGAGCCCTTTCCTGGAAAGGCGTTCCTAACAGTTTGAGCCCAGGGCATGTTGAATGGTTAGGCATCGAAAAGGCTGCTTCAGCAGCTCAAAAGAGAGAAACCGGTTACCTGGAGAAAAAAGATGGACTGAAACCCGGTACGCAGGCAGTTTCACCCATGAAAGCTAATGGTTCCAGAACCGGCCTTGATAAGGTTCCCCTGCGCAGCGTCATTCGTAAAAGGAGAAGCGCCCTGGAAATGAATAACAGCGCATACATGGAGAAAGAAACTTTCTACAAGATGCTGCAAAAAACCCTTCCGGAAAATAATCCGATTTTCAATCCTCTTGCATTTGGTTCCTTTACACACCTGCTTCTTTTTGTAAACCGGGTAAAAGATCTTCTTCCCGGACTTTATATTTTCCTTCGCAAACCCGCAGAAAAAGAGAGGTTTAAAGCTGCCATCAGCCCGGATTTCTTATGGGAAAAACCAAAAAATTGCCCTCCTGGCCTTGAGTTTTACCTGCTTATGGAAGAGACGCTGTATGATTTTGCAGCCCAGCTTTCCTGTTCTCAGAGAAAAGCTGCAGATGCCTGTTTCACTGCCTGCATGCTCTCGGAGTTCGAAGAACCTCTTAATAAATTCGGCTCCTGGATATACCCGTACCTTTTCTGGGAATGTGGGATTCTGGGACAGCTTCTTTACCTTGAAGCTGAGGCAAATGGTCTCAAGGGCTGCGGAATAGGATGCTTTTTCGATGATCCGTTACATGAGGCAATCGGGCTCAAAGGGCTTGAATATCAGGACCTCTACCACTTTGCTGTAGGCTCGCCGCTTCAGGAGATAGGCGTTATAACTCTCCCTGCATACGAGGAATAACTTTTATTCCTTCTCCTGCTCTTTACTTTCTTTTTTCTCTTCTTTACTCAAAGTTACCTTTCTGACCATTCCGAGCTGTACGGGCGGAACATGCCTTTCACACCCTGACCCCAATTCGCATTCCACTACAATTCCACGGAGCAGGCGGCCCAGAATGTCCGAGCCCGTTACAATCCTCTTTTCCTGGCCCCAGTAGAGAATAAGGTCCTGGTCGATTACGTCATCTTCCGGGTACTGCGGATACACTTTAAACTGCCGGATAACTCTTTCAAGCCTTGTTTTCGGAGATTTAACCACAACCGGGAAATGGCAATAAGAAAGTGGAATGAACGGGCCTTTCTTGTAGACTGCATCCCGGAGGAAGTGGTCCGCATCAAGCACCATGACAGGTTCGTCGGTGGGGCTGGTGATGACCACCCATTTTTTCCCGGATGCTTCTATTTTCTGCAGGAAAGGATCCGAAGGTTCCCTTTTGAATGGAGGAAAAACCGGACGGTTGCTTTCGACCGGGAGAGAGATTATACTTCTTGAGTCTATTATCGAGCCTTCGTCGGAAATGCTGACGTCGTCTATGGAAAGAAAGTTCAGGGCTCCTATTCCTTCAAAAGCGCCTATATCGGTCTTTCCTGATTCTATATGCTTTTCGAGCATAATCCGCATAGCCTGCTCCTTGAAAAGCTCAAGTTTTTCTCTGCCAAGCCACCAGTCAAGAACAAGAGCTGTCGGTTTGGCTACAGGATAGAACAGCATCTGGTAGAATCGGACAACAGGAGTCAGTTTTGCTCCAAGTTTCAGGGCATTTCGAGAGAAGTAGGCCTGAGGGGCAATCTCCCCAAAGCAGGTGATTCCGAAAGTAGAGAAGAGGAAAGCTGATGCCCCTGTCAGCACGGAATCCGAAAGCAGGGCAATAAGGACATTTACACTTATATTCCCCCAGAGCATTGTCGTAAGCAGGAAATTTGAATCCCTTCGGATCTGCAGGATTTTGATAGCCTCTTTATTGTTTGCTTCGGCCTCAATCTCAAGCCTGAGTCTCCCAAGGCTAAAAACCCCTATTGTCATCCCGGAAAAAATGGCAGACTGCATCAGGCAGAATAGAATCAATATCCAGGTAATTATTTCATTCATTGTGAATCTGTAACCTCTATAATATCCATATAAGGGTAGTCGAATGCCTTAATCCGTTAATTTCTTATAAATCTAATCCGTGGTTTTCTAAGTTTCGTCTTACAACTTTATATCGTCTTAGTTTTTGTAAATTTAGCCTTAATGGTTTTTCGCCTAAACCATTAATTTGAGTTTTACGCGGTTTTAACGGCATTGCCGGAAAAGTTTCTTGTTGCCTTTAAATTAAGTATTACTGCACTATCATAGTTTAATTTGCGTTTCCAGATTTATTGCAAAATTTGCAGTATTGTTTTCCATCCTTCAGGCTAATTATTCGTAATTCAGATGAATTATAAATCAGTATCCTTCGGGCTTGTTGAAAGATCGGCTGAATGGTATAATATTTAATACTAAAAAGGAATTGTAACTTATGCAGTTGAACTGAGAAATAAATAGCATTAAACCTTCAGATATCTAAATAATCTTATAAAGAATATACTCGTGCTTTATTTTGTGCCTCAAATGCGTAAGTCCTATATAAAAGAAGTAGGTGGTATTTTTTGGAATTCTACGGAAGGTAGGAAATATTTGTGAAAAATAATAATTTTAAGGAGATGTCTGCGGGAACTAGTGCATCGATTCCCTATATCCTCAATAAACCACGGATAAACACAGATGAACACAGATGGTTTCAATTCGTGTTTATCCATGTCCATTTGTAGTTTTTTGTGGGAAACTCATTGACCAGTGTTGATTTCAAAGTCCAGTTTTATTTCCATAATTTGGGATCGATGCACTAGACTAGTGTCGCGTCAATCCTTGAAGATTCAACAAGTCTGAATAGTTGCAATCGTTTTTAAACGATATTTTGCTGTTGACGCTACACGAGATAATTTCGAGTTTAAATTAATATTGGTTTCTTATTTATATTTCTCTAGATATTATATCCTTTGAATACTAATCCTCAAGCGATACAATTTGAAATCGAGACTTTTTATTATTTTTCTGGATTTTTGATTGATTGCAGTCAATTGCTAGCGGAATTGATGGTAAACTTTGGCGATTCCAGAAGAGATTAAAAAGTCTCTAAGAAGATTCAATTGTATTATACATATTATCAAAATTTTGTTTTGTGAATACACATTAAAGGGGTAGTTAAACATGGGCGAAGAACATTCAACAGGAACACATTCAATGATGCATGCTGAGCCGATGTCTGAGATTTGGGAATTTCTGACTGAAGAACAGAAAAAGAAAGTTGCATTAATGAAGATGGATATGAAAATACAATGGATGGAAACAAAAATAAATGATATGGAAAAGATGATCGAGCTAAAGAAAAAGGCTATAGATGACATTCGAAAGGTTCAGGAAATGATCAAACAAGGGAAATAAGTTCACGAGACCTAAGATTTTTATATACGTTTTTTATCTATCAAGCAAATTGAGGTGGTATGAAATGAACTGCAGCGAATTAAAAGAGGGTCAGGTTCTCGTCTGCGAGGGGTGCGGATTCGAACTTAAGGTAGCAAATGAATGTGGAGATGACAAATGCTCTACAGATGTCTGCTGTACCGGCAACATAAAGTGTTGTGGAGAACCGATGAAATTAAAACAATGAACAAGGTAAATTAACAGGGTGTGTAAAAGTAGGACTTACGGGTTCTGAGAATCTTTTTATAAGACAATCTTTTTTGAGGGAAAATTTGATTCTTCAAAACTTTAATACTGAACCGAAATCACTTTTTCCCTCGCTCCATGTTTTATAGCTGATTTACTCTAATGGAGTTATTTGCCTCCAAATTCCTTGATGACATTGTCAGAACTGGTGTATCCCTGGTCTGGAATATTCTCAAGGGCTTCGATTACCTTACAGCTAGCTCCATGCTTTTTGGCTTGCTGAATGAAATTCTACTCCGTTAAAGGAAAGTTCAAATTTTTTAAGATATTCGTAACTATTCAGTCTACCAAAAATCAGTTGATTGATATTGATTTTGACATCACAGATAAATGTGATTACTAACTAATGAAAAAAGAAAAAAATGCAATCAATAGCCAACAATTAACGGAAACTAATTCAAAGTAATTTGTCTATTTAATCTTATGAAAGATGGCTATTGACGTTGTTTTTCCCTGCTGAATAGTTACAGAAAATGTTTTATTCTAGATCCATAATGCAGACCTGAAGAAAAGGCAAAATCCGAAGGTTGCAAGTTATAGTTTACTTGAGCTCATCTCATGACTCCCTTACAACCATAACAGGAACCTTCGAGTGACGGACCAGATTTCCTGCAACGCTGCCCAGAAGCAGCCTGTCCAGTCCTGTCTTTCCGAGAGTGCCCATAATAACAATATCCATTTTTTCCTCTTCAGCATACCGGATCAGCTCGTCTGATGGATTGCCTTCAAGCAGGACAGATTCGACATTGATTCCTTTTATCTCTCCTAAATCTTTCACATAATTTACAGCCTGCTGCCCTTGGTTTTTCAAAGCCTCATGCATCAACTCCCAATAAGGATTCACACCCACCGAAAAATAGTAATCCCCACTCATATAAGATAAGTAAGCCGTTGACACCACACAGACTGCATAAACCGTCCCTCCACTCAATCGAGCAAGCTCTATCCCTTTGTCGGCAGCCAGCCTGGAGTAGTCCGAGCCGTCGGTTGCAATCATTACTTTCTTAAAATTAACAATTCCCATTTAAAATCCTCAATCACATTATTTTCCGGGAAGAAATATAATAGCATCGGGGTTCATGAAGTGAAAAAGCCATGGGACTTTTTGACTTGGGAACTTTTTGATCTTCGGCAATATGAAAGAAGCAGAATCAGTTATTACCAGGAAAGTTGCGAGTCGTGTCCTTGAGTTATGAACTTATTTTTGAGCTGATTCCAAAACTCAAAATTAGCTTATTAGGATCTCGTATTTTGAATGACCAATCAAGTTTCTTATCATGAAATCAATCCTAAAAAATTCTGATGATAAAGAATGAAATGGGTTTTGGGATCAGCTCAATAACAAATAAGTTATACTAAGTGGTCGATTAGTCAATCACGCTGAGGTGAAATACTATGAAGAGCGTAATCTCTGAAAAAGTCCCTTTTGCACACAAACCTTTTGTGATTTTTCCTGATGCTCCCGATAGCAGATAATAACCTTTCCGACCAGTGATACACATGGTAAAAGAAACAGGTAATGCCGGATCATCTGTTGAGGCTCCGGAAATATGCCGTACCCCTGTAATTCCTGCGGTTGCAACAGCAAAAGGAACTGTCCTTCTTATCGCAGTACTTGCGGGATTTATCACTCCCTTTGATGGTTCTGCAGTAAATATTGCCCTGCCTGTAATCGGGGCAGAATTTCATATGGACGCGATTGCCCTCTCGTGGGTTGCGACCGCGTACCTCCTTTCTTCAGCAGTGTTTCTTGTCCCTTTCGGAAAAATCGCCGATATTTACGGGAGGAAAAAGATTTTCCTGTATGGTATCGTGATCTTCAGCCTTGCGTCCCTGGCCATGACCATGGTCCCCTCAACAGAAATGCTGATCAGAATCCGGATCGTTCAGGGTTTAGGGAGTGCAATGATCTTCGGAACCGGAGTCGCTATCCTCACCTCTGTCTTCCCGCCGGGAGAACGCGGGAAGGCTCTTGGGATTTATATTACTGCAGTCTACCTCGGGCTCTCTCTTGGCCCCTTCCTTGGCGGTTTGATGACACAGTACCTCGGCTGGAGAAGCATCTTTTTTGTAAATGTGCCTATAGGCATCACAGCGGTTCTCCTCATCCTCTGGAAGCTGAAAGGCGAATGGGCCGAATGCAGAGGAGAGAGGTTCGACCTGACAGGGTCCGTCATCTACGGTGCAGCAGTCGTTGCAGTCATGTACGGGTTCTCAGTTCTCCCGGATTTTAAAGGGGCTGCCCTTATAGCCGCGGGAATTATAGGAGCGATAATCTTTGCCCTGTATGAGATGCGAATACCTTCTCCTGTTCTTGACATCAGGCTCCTTACAAGGAACCGAATCTTTGCGTTTTCGAACCTGTCTGCGCTCATCAATTACAGCGCGACTTTTGCAGTGACCTTTCTCTTAAGCCTCGATCTTCAGTACACGAAAGGCTTCACGTCCGGACACGCAGGTTTTATCCTGATAGTGCAGCCAGTTGTCATGGCTATGATTTCGCCAATTGCCGGCCGACTCTCTGACAAGATTGAACCACGGATTGTTGCGTCTGCAGGAATGACATTTACTGCGCTTGGGCTCTTCCTTCTCATTTTCCTTACAGAAACAACTCCTATCTGGTACCTGGTTGTTATCCTGATTGTCCTTGGTGTAGGTTTCGGGCTCTTCTCATCCCCGAATACGAACGCGATCATGAGCTCTGTCGATAAAAGATTCTACGGCGTCGCATCCGGGACGAACGCGACGATGCGGCTCCTTGGCCAGATGCTCTCGATGGGCATCGCAATGATGATCTTTGCGATTATTATCGGTCCTGTAGAGATCACACCGGCATATTATCCCCAATTCGTTTTAAGCCTGCATTACGCGTTCATCCTGTTTACGGTCTTCTGCATCATCGGGGTATTCGCATCTCTTGTGAGAGGGAAAACCGGTTCTGCAGTTCATACCAGGGTGCCTGAAAAAAGCAAAAAATAATACGTTATCTGATCTTACTTGTTTAAGGAGATAATTATGAAAATTATTGGAATCAATTCAAGTCCGAAGGGTAATGAAAGCAATACCTTGCAGCTGGTAAAATCTGTCCTCAAAGGTGCTGAATCCGAAGGAGCGGAAACCGAACTGGTAGATCTCTACAAACTGCATATAGAATACTGTACCGGATGCGGAGCCTGCTATGCTACCGGTGAGTGCCCTTTATTCGATGATTTCACCGATCTTTTTGACAGGATCATGAATTCCGATGGAATTGTCCTGGGCGCTCCGAATTACATTAACTCGGTTCCTGCTCCCATGAAAGCCTTCTTCGACCGGCTTTCGGATGCTATTCACTGCCAGATGCTGACCGGAAAATTCGGTTGCTCCGTGTGTACGGCAGGAGGAAGCGGCCAGGATGATGTGATGTCATATATGAACGGTGTGCTCATGAATCTTGGCGTTACCGTTGTCGGCGGCATTGGCGTTATGGTCGGAAGAGATCCCTCTGCACTCCAGCAGTCTACAGGGACTGCACAGGATCTTGGGAAGACGCTGGTAAAGTCAATCCGCGGAGAAATCAAATATCCGGACCAGGATGAATTTCACCGCCAGCATAGGGAGTATTTTTGCCAGCTTGCAAAATTCAATAAAGAGCGGTTTGCCCATGACTACGACTGGTATTCCCGGATGGGGTTGATAAAATAAGAATTCACCGGATGCTCGGGGTAGTACAACAAAATTAATAGACGAATTTGATTAAATAGACAAATTTGAGAAACAGGGCAGGGTAATACTCCTGCTCTTTTTTGGGTTTCAGAGTGGAGATTTCGGCCCGATTCAGGAATTAACGTTTGTTTAACTGTATTTAACGTTTGTTTAACTGTATTTAACGTTTGTTTAACTGTATTTATCATTTTATTGCTAATTTTCTGTACGGCTGTTTGCTGGCATTCACGTAAGTATGTCCAAATTTTATATACTTTGGTCTATGTTTTATTATAAGCAGTTTACAGAACCCATAGTCTGTCGAGTCTTCAATTTCCGGCAGACTCGGCGTAAAATGTTATTCCGAAGTAAAGTACTCATAGACGTACTGCCATAACTTTATCGTGGCCGGGGGTTTATTTAATGGATCTGTCTAAGCAGAGTAAAGAGAAAGGAAGTCACGTTTCCGGAATTGACAGGGGTAAGGTTGTAATGTATGGTCTTAGCACCTGCGTATGGTGTAAAAGGACAAAAAAATTACTTACCGACCTTGGTGTGGATTTTGACTTTATATATGTGGATAAGCTTGAAGGAGAAGAAGAAGACCAGGCTGTTGAGGAGTTAAGGCGTTTTAATACTTCAGCTTCTTTCCCGACAACTATTATAAATGGCGAGAAAGCAATTGTGGGTTTTAAAGAAAAAGAAATCCGTGAAGCCCTAGGTTTTTAAGAGGGAGTTGGGCTGAAAGAAAAGGTTTTTGGTTTTTGATAAAACTTTTTCAGAAAAAGTTTTTGCTTTTAAGGAGGAGTTGGGTTGAAAGAAGGGGAAGTTGCCGAAGAAGACATAACAGAAGAAGAAGTGGACAAAGTTTACAGGCGTTTGAATGACCAGGTCGAAAAGTCGGGCTATCACCTCAACCCTGACGTTGAGTTCACAAAGGACCTTGTGCGGGGGCTGCTCGCCAATGAGCAGCGGTACGGCTACTGGTCCTGCCCTTGCAGGCTTTCTGCTAATAATCTGGAAGAAGACCTGGACATTGTCTGTCCCTGCTACTACAGAGATCCCGACCTGAACGATTACGGAGCCTGTTACTGTGCACTCTATGTTTCGGACGACGTTATCCGGGGAGAAAAAGGAGTGGAATCGATTCCTGAAAGGCGTCCCCCTCAAGAACAGAGAGACGCCGAAAGAGCCGAAGAAAAGAAAAGAGCCGAGATGATGGAAACTATGGAATTTTCAGGGAAACTTTCAAAGCCGGTGTGGAGATGTAAAGTTTGCGGATATCTCTGTGCCATGGACGAACCGCCAGGTGTCTGTCCTATCTGTAAAGCGAAAAAGGAAAGATTTGAACGGTTTATGTAAATTTCAGTAAATTTTTCCTTTACTATTCTCATTTTTGATTTATTTTTCTTCTAGTCTGCCTATGTTTTCTGAATTCAGTTTGCTCTGGATCATGTATTATTGGCAGGTGGACTTCGGAGATATTCTAGAAGCGCCTCAGCATTTATATCCCGAAACACCGTCGGTTATCGTGGTGCTGGATTCGGCACCACGACTGGGCTGGCGGCCTTTCTTCTAAGAAAGAATATATTACCTGAAAAATCACCTGATCCTAACTTACCAATATTCCAACAAAAATAGAGAAGTATTTGCATTATTTGGGGGATAAAGTATTAACAAAAATTAAGGAGATGCTAAAATCTCAGACTCATTTGAGTTATTACCTTTTTTCCCAGTTGATCCAGCAAGTCAATTTGTATTACTCGCAGTCCTGGTAATACTTCTTATATTTGTCTGGTCTTTGCAAAATTTTCCGGATAAAAATTTCTTTAATTTGTTCAGTTGTATTTATTTAATAGTGTTTTTGTTTGTAAGCTCAGTTTATTGTTCATGGCGTCTGGTATTGCCAATTTATTCAATTAGTTTTTTCCAATTCTACAGTATTTTCATTATAATTTTAGCTTCATTTGTAAAACCAGGTTCGTTCTTAAAGAAATCGAAAGCTAAACGAAAAAATATTCGTAAGCAGACGATCCATATTCAAACGTTGATACAGGAGAATAGCAGGTTAAACATTAAGCTATTTCCGGAGAGAGATTGAAGAGAAAAAAGAAAAGGAACAAATTATCTGCGCTTTACTGTTTTCTGTGCTGATTTTTGTGCTGATTTTTGAGCGGCTTTTTGTGCTACACGTTCAGCTTTAACTTTTGGTGCCTTCTTCGCACTCTGTTCTTTTTGTGATCTAACTTTATCAAAGATTGATGTTTTTACCGGCGAAGGTGTTCTCATTTTCTCTCTATTTGCATCATCGTTAGCCTTTTTAGACTCCTTTTTGGTTTCAGTTTCTTCTTTGCCTAAAATCTTTTTCAATATGCCCATTTTCTGCGCCTCCTTTTCTTTCTTATAATATCTATTTCCATGTTAATTAGCTCATTCTTTAAGAGCCTGTCTTTCGGAAAAATTTGCGATATAAATTTAAAATTAATATTGCCCATTATCCAATTGCAGAAATGGTTTGAATTTTAAGACAGGCTTTTAGTTTATTTCCACTCGCCAATCATTATTCAAATGAATCGTTCATAATTCATTTGCGTCCTCGAATTATATTAATTATTTCAGTAAAATCCCTTCTCAATTCTTCCGCTTCTTCTTCGATACACGGTTTAATAGGTAAAAATGATTAACTGCCTGCTTTTGTCTCTCAGCATTCCCGGAGCTTCTACGGCTTATACCTCGAGTCTATCAGTTCTGGCACTGGATTCAGGTTGACTTTTTAAAGAGATACAATACAATCATTACAAAAAGCAAAGAATTGAATCCAGCAGGGCTTGGGTGGGAATTACTTTGTACGTTTATCTCTCTTGTCTTCGTATCCGTTTCATTTACATTGCTTGCTGTAAGCATTACCGTATAATTCCCTGCTACAGAATATATATGCATTGGATTCTGCTCGGTTGAATTGGCTCCATCTCCAAAGTCCCAGGTCCATACATCAGGTAAGCCTGTGCTTTTTCGGCACATCGGGTAGGCTGGACTGTCGACTATCGGGAAGGCTCGATTAAACCCTACTGTACGTTACGTAGAGCCACTGTAACGGGTTTTGAGGATATGCTTGGAATAATTTTATGTCGGCCTTCCAAATATCCTCTAGCCGGAGAATTATCGAAGTTCCGGATCTGGGACGTCGGGATATGCTAATATTCCGGTAACTATTCAGCCATACACTTAGTAAAAGCAATTTTACCTCTTGCATTAAACCTTCAACTGTATAAAACAATAAACCAGTCACAACGCCGAAAGTGCTTGATTTTGTATTTCAAGTGCGTAAGTCCTATATCATTAGAAAAGATTTTTTGCAACGGAACCTTAATTGTTACATCCTTTGAAGCTGCATTGTACTTTGCGGTTCTGGTGCAAAAAATCTGGCTTTGTTGAAAAATCAGTGAAAAACTTCACAATTAGGAAAATTAATCAATAGTATCAAGGGAAAAATGATACACAAAGGTAAAAATTATAGTATCAAATTGTGGAAATATTATTTTTGCACCAGAACCTAAAAAATCGATAAATTTATATTGGTTTCTGTAGAGTTATATACGCGAATAAGATCAATTAAAACAAGTGTTGAAACATTAGAAGAAGGATCCACTACTTTTGTATTATAAAAATTCGCGAGCAAGACCCCCAAAACAAGAATTGAAACATTACTGCAAGCATTGCAGCCATAATTGTTTGTCGATACGGATGCCACAGAGCATTCAGTATTTGAGCTGAGAGAATAGAGCCACCTGTGTTTTTACTTCTGATTTTTTGGGTGGTTGTATGGAAGCGGCATATTGTATCATGGAATTGTAGAGGTGATGGACATGAACATAGAAAAAAAGAGCTTTCTAAGGTCATTAGGATTTGGGCGAGAAGTTTCGATAGTTGAAGAATGTAGATGTCCGTTATGTGCGGAGAGAGTAGAAGAAGACGAATTCAGAAACGAAGTGTTTATGAGGGAATTCGAGAGTTCTGGGCTGTGTCAAGGATGTCAGGACACGGTTTTCGGATATAGGGTAGCATGGTGACAGATCAATTGCGCGATTATTGATTTTAAAGATAGATTCCTCTATCCTTAAAATACTTCTTTTATTTTCACTAAAATTTTTATAGAGTTTCAGAAAAAGACAACCAGCCTGGAACACTTCCTCAGAATAATAGAAATATTACGTGTATATGAAAGCTATTTATAATGGTTTCTATTAAGTGTTGATTAACGGTATACTTTTGCATTTTCATAATTCCGTCCATTGCCATCCCAATATGTCATTGAGCCGATCCCAAAACTAAAAATTTGCTTCTTTAAAGCTCGCTTTTTGAGTGACCAATCGAGTTTCAGTCTTGAGAGCAATCTTGAAAAATCCTGATGATTAAGAAAATGGGTTTTAAGATACGCTCATAGAGAACAATATTTAATGTAAAGGACATTACTTTCTATGTGACTGGTATCTATCGCCTTTGACCACAGGATTAATCTTTATGGAGGCAATTTATAATTTCCATATACGTTTTTATATAATTATGATGTATTAATATGTGCCTTTTTCGAAACATGAATATTTTGAAAAAGGAATGTTAAAATATATCGAACTTGAAGCAGTAATAAGCTCGCTATAACATTTTTATATCATTGAAGTACTGAAGCTCAATAGAATGAGTTAATTGGCGCAGAATGCCAGATACAGAATGATATTTGACCTCAATAACTTAACAATGGCTATTTAAGGTCTGTATGACTATGGTCACAAATCACAGGTTATTGAATCAAAAGCATTATAGTGCTAATTTCCTTATTCAGGCGACGTTTTATTATACAGATAAAATATATTAATATTTAACATAGCTCAACAATTAAAGTAGATCAGCAGTCATAATTCAAAGTTTATAATTGGTTCAGGTTAATAAATTGGTTCAGGTTAATAATTCCGGAGAATTTCCTTGAGTGGCACAAGCATTGCAATAGGTATTTTTTTACTGTACTGGTTCCTTGTCTCCGTTCTTAACAGAAGAGGCATTCTGGAGAAGTATAACATAAGCACCTTCGGGCCGCTTCCCATCCTTATGATCAGGACAACCAGGGGCCTTAAACTACTGGATGTTCTGGCCCGCCCGAAAAGTTACTGGAGGAGCTTTGCAAACCTTGGAATCTTAATGATGTTTGCAGGCATGATTGCGATGTTCCTGGTCATTGCCCTCTCGGACCTTGCGCTGTATACTTCTTTCCTTAATGGAAACGTACCAGAACCTGGAAAATATAATGCTCCAAGAAATATCCTGCTTATTCCTGGAGTAAACGAATTCATTCCCTTTACCTGGGGAGTTATTGCCCTCGTAGTCACTCTTGTTGTGCACGAGTTCTCACATGCGATTCTCTGCAGGGTTGAAGGCATCAAGGTCAAATCAATGGGTATCCTGCTTGCTCTGGTTCCGGTAGGAGGTTTTGCAGAGCCTGATGATGAACAGCTTTTCGGAAAGAAGGAAGAGACGAAAAGAGAACTTCCTCTGACAGCCACTATCGAGGAAATCGAAGAATGGGAAGAGGGAAATAAAATAAAGAGAGAAGTTGAGGTATCCAAACCTGAGAAGCCGGAATCCGGGCCTGCAGTAACTGCCACAAGGACTCAGAGATCCCGGATCCTTGCAGCAGGCGTTATGGCTAACTTCAGCGTGGCTTTTATTGCTTTCCTGCTCTTCTTCGGGCCTGTACTCGGGGCAATCGCTCCTTTGAGTGATGCCATGGTCTTAAGCGTGAATGAAAGTTCCCCGGCTGACCTGGCAGGACTCCAGAAAGATATGGTTATTACGCAGGTTAACGATACGAATGTCACCACAGCCGTGGATCTGCTAACATATCTTGAAACAACCGAACCTGGAGATACTGTTCGCATCCATGCCGTAAAAGACGGTATTGCCTCTGTGCATGATTTAAAGGCCACTTCAGTCCCTGAAGATTATGTTGGCGGAGTGCTCGTGGGAGGGATTGTTCCGGGAAGTCCGGCAGAAACTGCAGGAATTGAAACCGGGATGACAATGATCCGGATCAACAATACGAAAATGCAAAGTGTTGCAAGTTTCGTAAACTTTATGGAAGCGACTCAGGCAAACCAGACCATACAAGTAGAGCTGCTGTCTCCTGAAAACTACACAGGCAACCTTACTGAAAAAGGTACTGTCGTTTTTAATGTGCAACTTTCTTCCAATCCCCCGGAGAATGAACATGGTTTCCTTGGAGTCATCTACGGGAATAACGGAATCGCAGAGTCGCATATGCTTGGAATCTCTATATGGATGCCGCAGGCAAAGGTATATCTTGAAGCCCTCAAGCAGATTCCGTCCTTGCTTACAGTGCCTGCAGGCTGGATTATTCTTTTCGGACTTCCTATCTATGGATTTGCAGGTGAGGGATTCCGAGGCTTTTCAGGCACGATTATGCAGTTTTATCATCCTGTTGGCTGGGCAGAACCTCTGGGGATCGGGATTTTCTGGATTGCAAATACCTTGCTCTGGGTTGGCTGGCTGAACTTCTATGTTGGACTGTTTAACTGTTTGCCAGCAGTACCCCTGGACGGAGGACATGTATTTAAGGACTATACATATTCCTTTGTGTACCGCCTTACAAGGAATGACTTGATGTCGGAAAAAATCTCAAACTCCATAACAGCGAGCTTTTCGATGTTGATCCTGTTCTCGTTTATGTTTATGATATTCGGGCCTTTCATAGGACAATGGCTTTGATCGATATTGAGATGATCTCATTAACCCGGACCTTCGCGAAAGCCATAAGGCTTCGGGCTTATCTTCTTTTCCTTCTTTCCATTCCAGCCAGTTCTTTCTATTTTCCTTCCCTTTTTGTTTTTAAGATCTTATTTCTCCGTATATTAACCATGAAAAAATTATTCTGTAGAAAATTGTTCTGCATAAAATTATTCTGTTAAACTACGAATATATAGATCTATCAGTAACAGCTATAAGATATTTCAGCTTAATCTGTATCAGGAAAGTTCAGGCAGGACTTTAAAGATGTTTACTTCAGGGCGAAAGAAAATAAGTATCAAAGCAAGGTTTCGGAAGGCAGTTCACAGGAATCCCCATATTATATATAAAATAGCTGCTGTGTTCCTGCTTGTCATATACATCCTGACTTTCGAGTATCTCATGGTGCTTGAGAACCAGCCCGAAAATGCAAACCTTGTCACCGCTATCTACTGGGCCACAACTACCATTGCAACAGTGGGCTATGGAGATGTGGTCTTTACTTCCCTTGCAGGAAGAATTTTTACTATAATTATACAGGTTTTAGGTATAATTCTGATTTCGGGTTTTCTTGTGACTTATGTTGTCACTCCCTGGATGGACAGAGTTATCAAGTTCAGGCTGCCAAGAAAGGTCTCTTCCGGTATGAAAGATCACATAATTATCTGCGGATATAATCAACTGGTTGAAACCCTGATAGACGAATTGGCCGAGCAGGACATGCTGTTCGTAATAATAGAAGACGAAGAAGAGTTGATCAGGGAACTTGTTTATAAAAACATTCCCTGCATTTTTGGGGCTCCGAGTGATAAGCAGACACTGACGAATGCTGGAATAGAAAAGGCTAAACTCCTTATTGCAAATAAATCTGATGAAAGAAATGCGAATATCGTTTTGACAGCCAGGGAGTTTCAGCATATCAACATCATTGCCATTGTTGAGGACAGGTCTAACTCAAAATACCTTAAATATGCAGGGGCTGATACGGTTGTCTCCCCCAAATCAATGTTCGGGCAGTTTATCGGGAAAAAGGCAATGGACAGGCTTGTAAGCCGGGTTACGGGAGCAACTGAGATTTTTGAAGGAGTCCATATCATTGAGTTTCCTGTCTACCTGAAAAGCCCTCTTATAGGCAAGACACTTAAGGAAATTTCCACCCAGCACCTGACGGGTGCAAAAATTGTAGGGACCTGGAAAAGCGGAACCCTGTCCTTTGATCCTAAGGAAGAAGATGTTGTCCGGGAAAATTCCGTTTTGCTGGCGGTAGGAACCCGAGAGGAGCTTTCAAAATTGAAAAAATTGACGCATTGATCCGATAGTTTGATATACATCATAAATTTTATCTATATGAACGGGTAGAAAAAGGACGAAATTTAAGAATAAAAATTCAAACTAAGTTTCACGAGTGCGGTTTATAGAATTTTGGGGTCAAAATGGAATCAAAAGGACATCTGGTCGTACTGGGATATGGAGATGTCGGAAAAAGCATCGTAAACATACTCTCTGGAGGACCATTTCGCTTTATAGTTGTGGACTCTAATGAAAAAGTTTTTGATAATGTTGACTTTGAGCATTTAGTTGGTAACGGGGCGGACGAAGAAGTACTGACCGCAGCTGGAGTAAAAACAGCTTCTTTTGAATTTGTGGCTCTTAACGATGATACCAATGTTATTTTCGCAACTCTTATTTCGAGGAGCCTGAACCCTGAAATTACCATTGTTGCAAGGGCAAACTCCGTAAAATCCATAGACAAGATATACAAGGCAGGAGCAGACTACGTTGGTTCCCTTTCCATAGTAGCTGGCCAGATGCTTGCCAAAATGACTGCAAATTGCATGGGGAAAAGCTGTAGACTCGATGAGGACATAATGCTTTACGAGGGTATCGAAATTGAAAAACACCGCGTTGAAAAGGATTCTTTCCTTGACCATAAGTCAATACAAGACCTTGATCTCGAAAAGCAGATCGGCTGTACGATAATAGGCATCGAACGCGGAAAACTCATCATAAATGCTATTAAAAGGCAGACAACAATAAGGGCAGGAGACACGATCGCAGTTGTGGGGAGCAGTAAGCAGATTTCTGAGTTTAAGGAAAGGTATCTTGATTAAAAGGCTGTATTTTTAAAACTTATTTAACTCTTTTGAGAAGAATATATCACTTAAGACACATTATAATAAATAAGGAACTTACTTGCGTTTAAGATGTGATAATATGGAAAGCTTGTCTACAGGGATCGAAGGGTTGGATGTGCTGACAGACGGAGGGTACCCTAAAGGAAAGAGCATTCTGGTTACAGGTCCTCCGGGTGCAGGGAAAACAATTATGGGGCTTCATTTCCTGCACAGGAGTTGTCAGGAAGGCAGGAAATGCATACTGATTCTTACGAGAGAACTAACGGAAGATATTCTCAGCCAGTCCAGAAGTCTCAAGATTAATCTTGATCCCTTTCTGAAAAGCGGACAGCTCAGTATCAAGAATATCTTCGAAGACAAGATGAACAAAATCAAAAGTGCTTCGAAATTCGGAAAAGGGCTCTGTGCTGTGGATACGGATATAATCGAATATCTTAGCTCAATATCTTCTGAAGTTGATGCAGTGGTCATCGACAATATAGGAGTAATGGCTATAAGCCACGACATAAAAGAGTTTGCCGATGAATTCAGTTCGATAAGTATTATTCTTCTAAAAAACGGATGCACAAGCCTCTTCATCATGGATGAGGATTCTTACGACCTGACCAACAGGCTTACCGGATATATGGTTTTCGGGCTGATCCGGCTCACGTCACAGGAAAATTTTAGTTCTGGAACGACTAAAAAATATCTTTACATTGAAAAAATGAGAGATAAGGCTGTTCCGGTCAGGTATTCCATATTTGATATTACCTCTGAAGGAGTGAGAATAATTACAGGCATGAAGTGACCAACCTCGGGTTTTTAGCCATTACCTTTAACCGAATACTTTATGAAAAAAGGCAAATTCTGGAATGTAAGTGAAGACGAAATATCATTATGCTTTTATCAGGAATTCACAGCAATCATTCCTGTTCCCTATGGTTTTCAGCGCCTCAAGGCTGAAGCCAGAGTCCACTTTCAAGGTTATGTTTGAGAAGATTTTCCTGGTCAAAGTACACAAAATAGGGTTTTTCCGGGCTTCTTCTCCTTTCCAGGGGCACCTTGTTCCCCTTATTATCCAGGATTTTTCTTTTTCACCCATTGCAGAGGAGAAGCTTCCGCCTAACTGGTTCATTATTTCGGCACAGACATTCCCTGCGTAAGCGAAGTCCATTTCCCTGTTCTCAAGATGGTAACTATCAAGAAGCGTTTTTTCGACCATGCCTGTCATCTGGTTAATTATGACCTTCTTTTCCTCATCGGAAATAACCTGGAGCAGAGTCGGAATGATTGCGGTAAGGATATTCTGTACCCGGTTTTTTATCTCAAGGCTGTTGCGGTCAGCCACCAGCCGATCATGCATGCACTTTACCCTGAGCAGGGATTTTACTCTGGTCTTGAGCTCCAACTTGTTTATGGGTTTTGTAAGGAAGTCATCAGCTCCGGCTTCGATTCCCTTTATCCGGTCTTCAATTTCGGAAAGAGCAGTAAGCATCAAAACCGGAATGAACTGGGTTTCGGGATCATTCTTGACAATTCTGCAGACCTCATAGCCGCTGACCTCAGGCATCATGACGTCCAGAAGGATCATGTCGAGTTTTTCTTCCTTTAATTTCAGGATAGCTTCTCTTCCGCTATATGCAGTAATAGTATCATAAGGCTCCACCGAAAGATATGCTTCTATAAGCTCTACGTTCTCAGGCATGTCGTCGACAATGAGGATTTTTGGTCTGGTTTCACTCCCCAAGACTTCCTCCTCCCGACTCATGAATTTTGATCCCGTTTGATGTGATTTCAAAGACAGACATTTCAGGAGAAATAGGAGTACTGCGCATCTTGGGTATGCTCAGGTAACGCTCCATTTTTCCAAGATAAGAATTTTCTTTTACCAGCAGGCGGATAGACCCATAGACTGAATATTCAGCAAGCTGGTGGGTCATGTTGTATGCGGAATCGTCCATAATTAAAAGAGTAGTACAGCCCTTTTTCCTCACCAGGTAGTTCAGCCCGTCAAACTGGTCTCTCAGCCTTTTTAGAGAGACTCTGAGAGCGAAAGTGCCTATATTGTCTATGACAAGGCATTCAGTCCCTTCACGTATTAATTCGACAAGATTGGGGATTTCAATATCCAAACTTTCAGGCTTAAATCCGTATCTGGTCTTCCCTATTATTTCTGAGCGGTTCTCAAATATATTTTCTATAATAAGCTGTCCGCTCTCATAGTACGGTGTAAGGTCGTGCCCTAGCAGGCTTGCCTGGTAGAGGATATCTTCAGGGGTTTCTTCAGTTGCCATTATCAAGCATTTCCTGCCTTCAAGACAGTTTTTGTGAGTGAAATGGATTCCGAAGATTGTTTTTCCGCTCCCTGCTACGCCTGTTATAAGGGTTACTTTATTTGCAGGATAACCCCCACTCAGCTTCCTGTCCAGCTCCTCTATGCCTGTTGAAACCCTTTTCATTTTTAAAGACCCTCACTCATTTTTATATTTTACCTTTATAGCTCCCCGCACTATGAAGTTATATAGAATCATTAGCTTGGCATTGTTAGGACATTTTCCAGCTGACTTTTATATTTAGACGCAGTTTACAAAATAAAATAGAACTATTTTTTCCTATGTAATTTTGCTTGTATGTGTATAACTCTATTAACTTTAATATTTCAATATTAATCCCTGATATCGCGAAATCTTTATTCATTGCATATTCTTTAATCAATCCATTTCTCTTTTATGAAGGATCATCTGTTTCATGAAGGAATCTCTGTTTCACTTTTTTTACAATCGTGGGTATTTATTACTCTGTTCAACTTAATATATTTTTTTATTTACTGCTCTGCTATCCTAACCTAACCTGAAATTTTTGTACTGAAATTTTCAGGAAAATCGCTTCTCAATCCGGATTTTTAACCTCAAATATTTTCTTTTCTCTCCTTTTTTACCCTGATCTACCTTTTTCGTCCCCTTCTGTTCTTTTCTGCCCCTTTTAATCTCTTCTGCCTCCGATGTTCTCTTTCTTTATCACTGTCCTTTTCCTGTCCTGTTCTCTCCATGCTTCTATTTCCTGCTACCTTAATTTTGAGAGAAACCTTTAATATGGATAGCTCCTATCACTAATGCTGCACCACGGGCTCGTAGGGTAGCCAGGATATCCTAATGGGCTTCGAAGTAAGATTATTACGAAGATACCCATTGACTCGCGTTCGAATCGCGGCGGGCCCGCTAATTTCTTTTGATGTGGTTCCCTTAATCCTGTGAAACCTTCAATAATATGTTCTTTTTTAGCCCACCTCTTTTAGGTCATCTGTCACGTCATAACACATGTTTTAATCCGGAATAACCTAAACCTTGCCAATTAAAGAACATATATGGAACCGGGGCTCTGGTTTTGAAGATGTTTTTGATTTCTCAAGATTTATGAATCGATGCAAAAGACAGAGAAAACTTAACGGATACTTACAATGCCCACAGGGAAGTATTTATGAAAGAGAAAGAATACCTGAAGAAGATGAGATTGACGGAATAAACTTAATTTGAAATGCCAGATTAACTTATTTTTGCAGGATCGCAGCCATTTCCACTCAAATTTATGCTATTTTGAAAATTTTTCATTTGTCATCGGTTAACGAATTTTATGCACAACTTCGAATACCACGTATAGTGATTTCCCAACATAATTCATAGATATTCGCGTAAGAAATAACACATTTTAGGCATTTCGTATCTTAACCGAATACAAATGGAAAATTTTTACCTTGCAATTTATGCTTTTTCATTTTAATCATTGCTTATATCGTTTTCAGTATTACAAATCTTTCCGATCTTATTATTCTAGTCTTAGAATTTTAGAATTATATTTAATTCTAAAATTCTATTTGCGGTAGACGTGAAAAGGAAATATATCAAGTCAAATTAATATATTGAAATGATATATCTCTTTATGGGAAAGGGGAACAAACCAATAAATAACTCACTGGTAAAAACATTCACTGGTAAAACCAGGGCTTATAAGGCGATATAATACCTTGCCGAAGGTATTGCCTGAAAACCGATACCATTCTATGTTCTCTTTAGCATTTCCTGTCCACTGTGATTTTTGTGGCACTAAATTGAATGTTAATTCTCATTATACCCTTCAATTCTTACGAGTTATGCCCCACAGGAAAGGGTACTTCAAAAGCGAAAGGGTACGATGAAACATGACTGGAGCTGTTAATGATCTATGGGAAATAAGAATAATCCCTCGGACCTCGGCAAAGTCATCTCGGTGCGCGGCAGTATCGTAGATGTACGTTTTGAAGAACATTTGCCGCCCATCTACTCGTTGCTGCGTGTGGGAAAAGAGAGACAAATAGCCATTGAGGTTTTGACCCAGCTAGACGCGCACCGCGTCCGAGGGATTGCGCTAACCCCTACAGAAGGTCTTGCCCGGGGCATGGCCGTGGAAGATACGGGCGGGCCGTTAAAAGCGCCTGTCGGCAGGGGAGTTCTTTCGCGAATGTTCGACGTGTTTGGAAACGCCATTGACCGCAAGCCTGCGCCTTCAAATGTAAAATGGCGCACAATCCATCAGGCTCCGCCTCCGCTTGCACGGAGATCCACCAAATCCGAGGTCTTCGAGACAGGAATCAAGGTTATCGATGTGCTCGTGCCGCTCGAGCGCGGCGGCAAAGCTGGCCTGTTCGGCGGGGCGGGCGTGGGCAAGACGGTATTGCTAACCGAGATGATTCATAATATGGTCAAGCATCACCAGGGGGTGAGCATATTTTGCGGCATAGGCGAGCGTTGCCGCGAAGGGGAAGAGCTTTACCGTGACATGAAGGCTGCAGGTGTGCTCCCGAATATGGTCATGGTTTTCGGCCAGATGAATGAGCCACCAGGTGCCCGTTTCCGTGTGGGTCATGCGGCACTGACAATGGCAGAGTATTTTCGGGACGACGAGCATCTCGACGTGCTGCTGCTCATCGATAACATTTTCCGGTTCATCCAGGCCGGCTCGGAAGTGTCCGGCTTGATGGGGCAGATGCCTTCACGCCTGGGCTACCAGCCGACAATGGGCACAGAATTGTCCGGGCTTGAGGAGCGCATTTCAAACACCGACGCCGGAGCCATCATGTCAATTCAAGCTGTGTATGTGCCTGCAGACGATTTCACTGATCCTGCGGCGGTACACACATTCTCGCACCTTTCGGCGTCTATCGTTCTCTCGCGTAAAAGAGCAAGCGAGGGGCTTTATCCAGCCATTGATCCGTTGCAGTCGAGTTCCAAAATGGCCACGCCTGGCGTCATAGGCGAACGGCACTATAGCCTGGCCCAGGAAATCCGCCAGACGCTCGCGCAGTACTCGGAACTCAAGGATATCATTGCCATGCTCGGCCTGGAGCAACTGTCCCAGGAAGATCGCAATGTTGTTGCCCGCGCCCGCAGGTTGGAGCGATTCCTGACGCAGCCGTTTTTCACCACTGAGCAGTTTACCGGTTTCAAAGGCAAATTCGTCAGCCTCAAGGAAGCACTCGATGGCTGTGAACGCATCCTTCGCGACGAATTCAAAGACTACCCTGAAAGTGCGCTCTACATGATCGGGGCGATTGACGAAGCCGAAGCCAAAGCCAAAACCTCAACCGGAGGCCAAAATGAAGCCAGAACTCATGAATCTTAAGATTCTCCTGCCTTTCCAGATCTTCGCCGAAAAGGAAGGTGTATCACGCGTAGTTGCGGAGACCCATAACGGTTCATTTGGACTCTTGCCTCACCGACTGGATTGCGTCGCGGCCCTGGAACCTGGGATTCTTATCTACGAAAACGAGTCTGAGGGCGAGGTATATGTTGCCGTCGACGAAGGCTTCCTAATCAAGATCGGTCAGGACGTGCTGGTCTCGGTACGCAATGCAATTACCGGAACGGACCTCCGCCAACTGCGGGAGGCGGTGGAACAGGAGTTTCTTGCCATGGACGAGCATGAGCAAAATATGCGCTCGGTAATGGCGAAATTAGAAAGCGGGTTTATTCGCCGCTTCGTAGAGTTTCATCATGACTGACGAGCAGAAAGAGAATATCCAGAGGAACGAGCCGGCCCTGGCCGGCCAGGTTGGTGCCAAGGCAGCTCGTAAACTCAAAGCACAACGTAATGTCAAGCGGAGCGTCTGGTTTGGCTTAGGCATGATGGGGATTATTGGCTGGTCGGTGGTGATTCCAACGCTTCTAGGCGCGGTACTTGGCCTCTGGCTGGACGAGCACTATCCCGGAAGATATTCCTGGACGCTCATGATGCTGATAATCGGTCTGTTCATCGGCTGTTTGACTGCGTGGCATTGGGTGGCCAAAGAACACCAGGAGATAAAAGAGGAACAGGAGGATAACGATGAATGAAACTTTGAGTCTCATCCCGGCTCTGGCAGGAGGCTTTTTGCTTGGAGTGATTTTCTTCGGCGGCCTTTGGTGGACGATTCAGAAGGGGCTTTCATCCAGACAACCTGCACTCTGGTTCCTCGGCAGCCTGCTATTGAGGACAAGCACCGTCATGGTCGGATTTTATTTTGCCTCGGGCAACCATTGGGAGAGGCTGCTCATATGTCTTCTTGGATTTATCGTTGCACGCCGTATTGTGACGCGGCTCACCCGACAGCCTGAGGAAGAACCGAATCAAATGACAAAGGAGGCAAATCATGCGACTTAGTCCTGACGAGCTGGTTTTTTGGCAGTACGGTTTGATCAAGCTCAACGCCACTATTGTGTTTACCTGGGCACTGATGCTCGTGCTTTCAGTCAGCTCAAAAATTGTTACGCGCAAACTTTCCACAGGTCTTGAACGTTCACGCTGGCAGAACCTTCTGGAAATTATCGTCACGGGCATTCTGTATCAGATTGAAGAGGTGGGCCTGAGTGAACCGCGGAAGTATATCGGTTTTCTGGGCACACTCTTTCTTTTTATTGCCACGGCAACTCTCTTTACCATCATTCCAGGTTATGAACCGCCGACCGGATCGCTCTCAACAACTGCAGCGCTCGCGTTATGTGTATTTGTCGCAGTGCCCATATTCGGCGTAGAGAAGCAAGGCTTAGGCGACTACCTCAAATCATACACGGAGCCGACATTGATAATGCTGCCGTTTAATATCATCAGCGAAATCTCCCGCACGCTTGCTCTGGCGATTCGCCTGTTCGGTAACATGATGAGCGAGGCTATGATTATCGCCATTCTGCTGACTATCACACCACTAATTTTCCCGATTATTATGACCGCTCTCGGTCTGCTCACTGGCATGGTGCAGGCATACATCTTCAGCATCCTGGCCACAGTTTACATTGCTGCCGCCACACGCACCCACAGGTCCAGACCTGAACCGGAGCATAAGGATTGAAACAATAACGCTAACAACAAAAGGAGACGCTATGGATACTTATACGACTACCATCGCGGTGGCATCGATTGTCACCTCCGGCATCACAATTAGCATCGGGGTCATCGGACCAGCCCTGAGCGAAGGGCGGTCGGTAGCGATTGCACTGAGTTCACTGGCACAGCAACCTGACGCTTCTGCCACGATTACCCGGACTCTGTTCGTGGGACTGGCGATGATCGAGTCCCTGGCAATCTATTGTTTCGTGGTCTCGATGATCCTGATCTTCGCCAACCCGTTCTGGAACCACGCAATTGCCTAACCGCAGGAAAGTAAGCCTATGCTGATCGATTGGTTCACCGTCATTGCACAGGTGCTTAATTTCCTAATCCTGGTGTGGTTGCTGCAGCACTTTCTTTACAAGCCCATCCTCAACGCCATCGACGCGCGGGAGAAGCGGATCGCAGATGAACTCGCGAACGCAGACGCGAAAAAGGCAGATGCCCAAAAAGAGCAAGATGAATTCAAGCGTAAGAATGAGGAATTCGACAAGCAACGTTCTGCGCTCCTGAGCAAGGCAAGGGATGAAGCGAAAGCCGAACGTCAGCGGCTTATGGATGAAGTAAGGAAGGCCGCAGCCGACTTGAATTCAAAGCTTCAGGAAACGTTGAGAAATGACAAACGTAACTTAAATCAGGAAATCAGCCGCCGGGCCCGGCAGGAAGTTTTCGCCATTGCACGAAAGGCGCTGGCAGATCTAGCTGGAGCGAGTCTTGAAGAGCGTATGGTTGATGTGTTTGTTCGGAGACTGCGCGAGCTAAACGATACGGAAAAAGGGCAGTTGGTCTCGGAATTTAATTCGTTTCCCGGCCAGATTCTTGTTCGCACTACTTTTGATCTTCCACCCGCACAGCGTGACTCAATTGAAGGGGCAGTCAAGGAAACCCTTGGCACGGAGGCTCAAATCAGGTTTGAGACAGCTCCAGATCTTATTAGCGGTATCGAACTCACTGTGAATGGACAAAAAGTGGCATGGAGCATTGAAGATTACCTCGAATCGCTGGAAAAGGGTGTAGACGAGCTTCTAAAAGAACAGTCCAAGCCTGAAACCAGGACCAGGCCTGAGCCCGGACCCGATGAGCCAGGGTCAAAACCTGAGCCAGAGTCTGAGAAAGAGATGAAACCAGGGTCTAAGCCCCAACAAAGAGCCAGTGAACATGGAACCTGAAAGTCTGCAGAGGGTCTTCGACAGCACGTTCGCCGGAATAAGTAAGGTGCGGGAAACTTTCACGCCTCAGCTTAGTCCGCGGGAGGTGGGCGCAATCAAGGCAGTGTCCACAGGTATCGCCAATGTCTCAGGCCTTCCTGGTGTAGGCTTCGAGGAGCTGGTAAAGTTTCCGGGAGAGGTTTTCGGAATTGCGTTCAATGTAGACGAGAACGAAATCGGCGTCGTTCTGCTCGGCGAATACTGGCATCTGCACGCGGGCGATGAAGTCGAGCGCACTGGCCGAGTTATGGATGTTGCCGTAGGCGATCGATTGCTTGGGCGCGTCATCGACCCTCTCGGCCGGCCTCTGGATGGTAAAGGACCGGTAATCTCCAGCAAGCGCTTGCCCATTGAACGCCCCAGCCCGCCCATTATGGACCGCTCTCCAGTCACTGTGCCTCTCCAGACCGGCCTTAAAGTCATCGATACGCTCATTCCTATCGGTCGCGGCCAGCGCGAATTGATTCTGGGTGACCGTCAGACTGGCAAGACCACCATTGCGATCGACACCATCCTCAACCAGCGCGACTATAATGTGCTGTGCGTTTATTGTGCCATAGGCCAGCGCGCTTCAGCCGTTGCCAGGGTCGTGGCAACTCTGCGTGAAAAGGGTGCGATGGATTACACTGTCGTCGTCGTGACCGAGGGCAACGATCCATCCGGCCTCGCCTATGTAGCTCCGTACGCCGCGACCAGCATTGCGGAGTATTTCATGGAAGAGGGCCGTGATGTGCTGATCGTTTACGACGACCTCATCCAGCATGCTCGCGCCTACCGTGAACTCTCTCTCTTGCTGCGCCGTCCTCCAGGTCGTGAAGCCTATCCCGGCGATATTTTTTATATCCACTCGCGGCTGCTGGAACGTGCTACGCACCTGCGCAAAGAACTTGGAGGCGGTTCTCTTACAGCCCTACCTATCGTCGAAACCGAAGCGCAGAACATTTCTGCCTATATTCCGACCAATCTCATTTCCATCACGGACGGGCAGATCTACCTCTCGCCATCGCTGTTCGAACTGGGTGTGCTGCCTGCGGTCGATGTCGGCAAATCCGTTTCACGCGTAGGCGGCAAAGCGCAGCGTGAGGTCTACCGCAATGTGGCGGGCGATCTCAAGCTCGCCTACTCACAGTTCGAGGAACTGGAAACCTTTACCCGTTTCGGTGCCAGGCTGGACGAAAATACCCAGAAGATTATCGAGCATGGGCGGCGAATCCGCGCCCTCCTCAAGCAACCGGAATCTGCTCCGGTGTCCGTGCCCGAACAAATCATCATCCTGCTTGCATTGACAGCAAAACTCTTCGACCGCGTGCCGCTTGAACGGATGACGGATGCTGAACATTCCCTGCGCGAGGCTGCAGAGGACATCCCTGCGGAGGTGCGAGAACGGTTCGATACGGATGCAGAATTGAGCGACAAGGATCGCGAAACTATTCTCCAGATCGCCCTCAAAGCGCTCGCACGCTTCCAGTCCAGGCCTGAACCTGAGTCTGAGCAGGAAGCCAAAAATGAGGTAAAACCAGAGTCGGAACTCAAGGGAAAATCATGAGTGACACGACAGAGAGTCTGCGCAGGAAGATCAGCAGAGCAGGAGAGCTCCAAGCCGTCGTCCGCACGATGAAAGCGCTTGCAGCCTCCAGTATCGTGCAATACGAGAAATCGGTGAGTGCGCTGGCTGACTACTATCGCACCGTGGAACTGGGGCTTGGTGTCTGTTTTCGGGAAAGCGAGCCGGTAGCCGTTCCTGCAGAACGGAAAGGGCGAACGGACTCCGGTGTCATTAGTGCGGTCGTATTCGGTTCAGACCAGGGACTGGTGGGCCAGTTTAATGAGATTGTAGCCGATTATGCGGTCAGGGCGCTGGCGGCTCTGCCGGGAAAAACTCAGGTCCGGGCAGTCGGTGAGCGCGTTCATGCTCGCCTGGTGGACGCGGACCTGCCAGTGGTAGGGCTCTTTAATGTGCCGAATTCGGTCAAGGCCATCACCCCGCTCATAGGGCAGATTCTCGTGGAGAGCGAAAAGCTCAACAGCCAGGAGGAAGCTGCCGAACTCTATCTCTTCTACAATCGCCCCAAACACGGGGCTATGTATGAGCCAGTCAGTCAGCGGCTACTGCCACTGGACGAAATCTGGCGACAGGGACTGGCTGAACTTCCCTGGCCGAACGGGAACTTTTCCGAGGTAATAGGCGACAGCGCCGAGACCCTGCGGGCGCTAATCAGCGAATACCTTTTTGTCTCGCTCTTTCGGGCGTGCGCCGAATCCCTTGCGAGTGAAAATGCGAGTCGGCTGGCAGCGATGCAACGAGCCGACAAAAACATCGATGAATTGCTGGAAGATCTCAGAGGATCATTTTACCGTTTGCGCCAGAGCGGCATCGACGAGGAACTGTTTGAAGTAGTCGCAGGCTTTGAAGCGCTGTCCCAGCCTCGCAGCCGCGGTTAAGGTAATATGACGGCTTAAGACTGGCTCCTGGCAGTCGTTGCAAGCGGAAAGGTAACAGGGGAGACTACGGTAATGCGATAATCTCTATAGTTCTTATGTTCGGGCAGCTCAAAGCTTGTCTGAGAAACTATTTGAGAAATCTCAAATCTAACTCTCAAGATAATTATTTATCATCTGAGTAAAATTCTATGTTATGAGCTGGTATGGGATAGATGCGGTAGACAGAGCATTTTCAAGGACAAGAAAAGCCCTTTTTGAGCCTTTTGATTTCTGGAAATGGGCAAAACTCGCAATTATTATTTTACTCTTAGGCGGCATTGGCTCGAGTTACGGAGGTTCGGGTACCAACTATCGGACGGGCTCCGAAGATTTAGGAAACAATTTTCCGAATATCGAACCTGGCAGGATGCCTGTATTTCCCTTTGGCACGGATGAGACTGGCCTCAGTTATATTCAGTCTGAATCATCCACGGTAATTATAATCGCAGTAATAGTTCTCATTCTTCTCTTAGCTTTGATTTTTTCATATATTTCCAGTGTTATGGAATTTGTTTTTGTGGAATCTCTGGTAAGGAACGAAGTAAAATTCTGGAATTATTCACAAAGGTTCCTGGAAAAGGGATTTTACCTGCTGCTGGTGCGTTTAGCCCTGGGGCTGGTATTTCTCGCTCTCTTCGGAATAGCTGCACTGCCTCTTGTCCCGGGAATCCTCGAAAGGCCCTCGGATTTTGCCTGGCCTGCTATGGTTGGAGGGCTTTTCTGGATTGCTGGTGTAATCATTGTGCTGGTCCTGCTCGGAGCTGCAATAAATTCCCTTTTAAGTCTTGCAATCCCTCTATCCATTTACCGGAAAACCGGGATTCTTTCGGCTTTCGGGCTTGTTTTTGAGAATTTTAGAAAAAGCTGGCAGGAAGTTGTGGTCTACTGGTTTACCAGGTTAGTGCTCGGGATAGGAATAGCTATCCTTGCGGTTTTTCTTTTAGGGATAATTGTGCTGGTTTTAGGGCTTGCTTTCCTTGTTGTTGACGGGGTTCTGTACCTCCTCTTTTCTTTCCTGCTGTCGGACCCCCTTAGCTGGATACTCCTGATCCCCTTTGTCCTTATAGAGCTGGCTTTGATTCTAGGAACCCTGTTCTTCCTGAATGTGCCCCTTGCCGTTTTCCTGAGGTACCACCTGTTGAGTTTCCTTGAGGCCTGGTTTGCAGATTCAGATATTCCCTTTTTTGATACTCCTATCCAGGAGCCTGAAACCGGGTTTAATGAACCTGAACCAGGTTTTTGAGATAAAAAGAGAAGATAAGGGCTTTGAATCAAATTTCTGAGCTAAAAAGGGAGGATTAAGGGCTGTGAGCCAAATTTCTGAGCTAAAAAGGGGAAGATAAAAGGGGGAGATTCAGGGTTATGAACCTTTGTTCGAGCCGATTTTCTGAATATTCGAGCCAGCTTTAAAGTAAACTTTAACAGCTGGCATCCTTTAAATCCCGGATAAAGAAACTGTGTTCAGAAGCCTTGTTTTTTTAAATATAATATAGTTCCTGAAACTAACTATATTCTGTTAATTGCCTATACGGATTTTATCCGGAAAAGTAAAGATTGGGAGTTGAAAATTATGAAGCAGGAGTTCATTGAAAAGTATTATCTGGGTAAAGAAGTCGAAATAGATATTGGAGGAAATACCACATACAGAGGGGTTGCCGCCGAGTGCAATGATGGAGTACTCAGCCTTAAATGGACCATAAAAGAAGAAGGTTATACCCATATAGAGATAGAGAAAATCGCTGCAATTTGGAGAACCCTGAAGTAAAAGCAAAACAAAACGAAAAATTTACTCCAACTGAAAGCTGAAGACGCGAATCCCTTCTGTACCTATTGTTTCTACAGTTAAGCTTTCAAACGAGGGGATAATCTTCTCCTCTTTTTTCCCGCAGTAACCGGTCCTTTTTAGTTCTTTGAATCTTTTCTGCTGCGAAACTGCAATTATCCACCTGGGCTTTAAGGCTTTAAACCGTGTTTCTAACGTAAATATATGTACTCAACTAAACCCAGATTTTCTAACCATAGAAAATACCGACAGTACGAAAAACTTACTCGATAATATAAAACCACGGAAAAAACTGAAAAACTGTAATTTTGTAAATTAGTCCGCTTGAGCGAGCAGAGCGAGTGAAACGGACCTCGTGCTCCCGAAGCGAAACTCGGGCGAGGCGCAATTCGGGTGGTTAAAGAATTTATCGAATTGACTATTTTTTATTTTTCTTGTTTTCCTCACAGGATTTGCTATCTTGAATTTCTGATAAGTCCTTGAAACAACGTTAAAAGGTACCTGAAAAAAAACAAAAGCATGGTTTTTCTGTCTTCGTTATAACAAAGCTTAAATTAAGTACAGTAATTACTGGATAAATTGATTGGCGTGCGGAAGATCCGTTTCTCTTTCGGACAGGTAAAGGCTTGCCTTCCATGATACGGGTATTGTGTTCGTCAGATACTTGTTTGAAATTTCATATATATAAGCGGCCGGTAGTAAATTTTGTCAAGGTAGTAGATTTTGTCAATTATTTACTGGTTAGCAGTTTATTATCAGTAATTACCGGGCAGATGCAGGATAGAACCTGCACTGGCTGTATTTTCACTTTAGCTAATCCTTCATCAGGGAGAGCCCCATATGATAAAAGAAATCACTGCCAAGTACGATGCAGAACAAATTGAGAAAAAAGTAACGCAGTTCTGGGAAGACAGCGATGCTTATCGAAAAACTCGGGAGCACCGCAAGACCGGAAAAAGGCTTTTTTTTGTTGACGGACCCCCGTATACGACCGGACACATCCATCTGGGAACTGCCTGGAACAAGATCATCAAAGATTCCATTCTCCGCTATTACTCCATGAATAACCGCAACATCCTCGAACGCCCGGGCTGGGATATGCACGGACTGCCGATCGAGGTCAAGGTCGAAGGTTTGCTCGGCTTCAAGTCCAAGAAGGATATTGAGAGCTTTGGGGTAGAGAACTTTATTGAAAAGTGTAAGGAATTTGCCATCACCCAGAAACAGGCAATGACCGAGCAGTTTCAGAGGCTTGGAGTCTGGCTGCAGTGGTCAGACCCCTACATGACCTTAAAAGACGACTATATCGAAGCTGCCTGGTGGACCCTCAAGCAAGCTCAAGAGAAAAACCTCCTGGATGTGGGCAAGCGTTCAGTTAACTGGTGCCCGCGCTGTGAGACTGCAATTGCAGATTCCGAAGTTGAATATGCCGAGCGGATTGATCCTTCGATCTATGTAAAGTTTAAGGTCAAAGGTGAAGAAAATACCTTCATCGTGATCTGGACAACAACCCCCTGGACAATTCCTGCAAACGTGGCTGTAGCTGTACATCCGGGTTTCGAATACTCGAAATTCAGGGCAATCAGGCAGGATGGCTCGGAAGAAATCCTCATTGCAGCCACAGACCTGATCAAAAATGTCCTCAAACAGGGCAGGTATGTTGACCATGAAGTGCTTGAGACAATGCTCGGGGAAGACCTTACAAAGCTTGAGTATGAAAGCCCTGTAGGGGATTTAGTGCCTGTGCAGAACAGTATAAAGCACGGCGTTTACCTTGCAGATTTCGTAACCGTAGAAAATACGGGCTGTGTACACATCGCACCAGGGCACGGTACGGACGACTTTAACCTTGGTGTGAAGTATAAACTTCCGATTCTTTGCCCTGTGGGCCCGAACGGTTCCTATACTGACGAAGCCGGGGAATACGAGGGCAAGAACGTCAGGGAAGCAAACCCTATTGTCATTGAAGACCTCAGGGAACGCAACAGGCTTCTTGCAGAAGGGACTGTCACGCACAGGTACGGGCACTGCTGGCGCTGCAAAACTCCTATCATCTACCTTGCAACCGAACAGTGGTTCCTTAAAATTACCGAGATAAAGGCTAAAATGCTTGAGGAAATCGATGCCGTGGACTGGTACCCTGAGTGGGCAGGTTCAGCCAGATTCAGAACCTGGGTCGAAGGCGCTCGGGACTGGTGCATTTCCAGGCAGCGCTACTGGGGGATCCCGATTCCGGTCTGGAAGTGCAAGAAGTGCGGAAAGCTTGAGGTAATAGGGACAAAAGCCGAAATGCTGGAAAAATCCGGAGCAAGCAGCGATATCGAACTTCACCGTCCCTATGTAGACAAAGTCATGATCCCATGCGAGTGCGGCGGAGAGAAAAAGCGTGTTGAAGACGTTTTTGATGTCTGGTTTGATTCGGCTGTCGCTTCCTGGGCAACCCTGAAATTCCCGCAGACCAGGGAACAGTTCGATGAATGGTGGCCAGCTGATTTCATTACCGAGGGGCACGATCAGACTCGCGGCTGGTTCTATTCGCAGCTCGGGGCAAGCATGGTCGGCTTCGGCCGGGCTCCTTATAAGAGTGTGCTCATGCACGGCTTTACTCTTGACGCAGGTGGAAAGAAGATGTCCAAGAGCCTTGGAAACGTGGTTTCCCCTCTTGATATTATAGACAGGTTCGGGGCCGATACCCTGCGTGCCTATGTGCTTTCCTCAAGCGCGCCCTGGGAAGACCTGAAATTCAACCTGGAAGAAGTTGAAACCGTCCACCGCTCAATCAATATCCTCTGGAACGTCTTCAGGTTCCCGCTGCCCTATATGGCGCTCGACAATTTTGACCCGATGAAGGTTAGCCTGGATTCGGTAAAAGACGCCCTCCGTGAGGAAGACAGGTGGATTCTCTCAAGAGCCCAATCCGTTGTCAAAGCCGTAGACGAAGCAATGAGCGGGTACCTGCTGCATAAAGCAGTCCGCGAGATCCTGGAGTTTACGCTTGAAGACCTCTCCCGCTGGTATATCCAGCTTATCCGCCCGAGAACCTGGACCGAAGCTGACGACCCTGACAAGCTTGCAGCTTATTGCGTGCTTTACGAGGTCTACGTGACCCTCACAAAACTGATCTCTCCTTTCATGCCCTACCTGGCTGAAGAGATGTACCAGAACCTGATCCGAAACGTAGACCCGAATGCGGCTGATTCGGTCCATATGTGCGACTGGCCCAGGGTCAATAATGCTTACCTAGACCCTGAGCTTGAAGCAGCCATGGATACTGTCCGCTCCATCGTGGAAGCCGCCTCAAACGCCCGTCAGAAAGCAGGAAGAAAGCTCAGATGGCCCATATCCAGAATAATTGTCACTCCTGAAAATGAGGATGTGGCGAAGGCTGTCGAGAGGCTACGCTCAGTCCTTATGGACCAGACCAATTCAAAGGCGATTGTCCTGACAGGCGCAGGTAAGAGCTGGGACGAACTCGGGCTTGAAGTAATCCCTGACGCGGGAAAAATAGGCCCTGTCTTCAAGAAGGAAGCAGGAAACGTTATCCCTGCCCTGAAGAAAGTTGACGGCATTGCCCTGAAAAAGGCCTTTGCAGACTCCAGCGAGTTTGTACTCTCCCTTGCAGACGGGACAACTGTTACAGTAACTCCAGGCATGGCAAATTTCAAAGAAACCCTGCCGGAAGGTACGGCAAGCGCAGAATCCGACGCAGGCCTTGTCTATGTGGATGCAAACCTGACTCCTGAACTGGAAGCCGAAGGGTATTCAAGGGAAGTAATTCGCAGGCTTCAGGACATGCGAAAGGAACTTGACCTTGTGGTGGACGAAAATATCCGCGCTTCTGTCCGGATCGAAGACGAAAGGGTCTTGAAGCTCGTTGAAACCCTGAAGGACCTTATCGCAGAAGAGGTAAGAGCCGGTACCTTTGACCTCGGCAGTGATATCGATGTTTCCGGAGCCCTTGTAAAGGACTGGGATGTTGAAGGCATTGCCATGAAGATTGGCATCGCAAAGAAATAAACTCCAATGAGAAATAAGCTCTAAAAAGTAACTTAATAAGAAAATAGAAGCTTAAAATTGAAAAATAGGAAAGGAAGTGATTCATATGGATTTTGCTGCATGGGAGCCGATTTACGAACGAATCCTTGAAGATTTCGGATTCGACCGCGCAGGTGATGAAGAGGCAGCTTTGTTCCTTTCCCATATGCTGACAGAGAAAAACACTATCAGCCTGTCCGAACTTAAAACCGTAATTTCCGGAAAGTGTGTCCTGGTATGCGGAAATGCTCCAAAACTCAGGAACGACCTTTCGGAAATCGATTTTTCTGCCTTTACGGTAATTGCAGCCGACGGAGCAGCCGCGGTCCTCATGGATATGGGCATAGTGCCTGAAGTCATCTGTACCGACCTCGACGGCAATTCCGACGCTGACATTGAAAAAGAGATCCTTGCCTGCGAACAGGGCTCAATAGTCCTGATTCACGCTCACGGGGACAACATTGATAAGCTAGAAAAATACGTGCCGCGTTTCAAAAGTTTTATTGCAACTACCCAGGCAAAGCCCTTTGATAAGGTCTACAATTTTGGAGGATTTAGTGACGGAGACCGATGCGTTTTTGTTGCAAAGGAGTTCCGGGCTAAGAGCGTCAGACTTGCTGGATTTGATTGTGATGATTCGAGAGTGAACCTAGTTAAGAAAAAGAAGCTGAAGTGGGCGAAAGAATTAATCGAAATGTTAGGGATTTGAAGGCGAGAGACTCTTCTTCAGGATGATTGGATTGCAGAAAAACAAAAAATCCCCAAATATGCATCTGTAGAGTGAACCAAGCTCTGAGGTTTTTGGAAAAAATAATATAAATTTAATAATTCGGTATGAAAGCAACAAAAATAATGTTTATAGCCATCTTTTCAGACATTAAGGACAAATTTGGGGAAGTCCTTTTTTCTTGAAAAGATGTCTATGTGATTTTATTTCCTTGCGAGTTAGCAACTACACTTATTTTTTTATGAATCCAGGTGAATCATATAATTAATCAAAGTTGAATATTCTTAATCCTTTAACTGATTTTATTAAATCTTTTAACCTGTAACTATAGTTCCCAACGCAACTTATTACACGTATTAACGCTTATATTCTTTTATGGTGGGGAAGGAACAAATTCCTATTGATCGAAATGTAACTCTCGCTGAGATCAACGTTTTAATCAAACACGAAAACAATTCAAGAGTACTGAAAAGGCTCTATCCTACTTTCGGCAGGTCGACGTTTAATTTTTGATAATTTTACTGATGGCGATTTTGAAATAATGCTCCTTACTTGTGTGTAATTGATAGGTTTACATATGACCAATTATTAATTTCTCATACTAAACTTTAATGAAAAAATGATTTAGTATTTATATATGCTGTGGGAGTTGAGCCACCTGTTAACCAGCTTTAAACCTAATCTATAGTTAGTGAATGTTCAAAAACGGCATCAAGAAAAATATTCTAATTTTTAATGTCGACCTGCCGAAAGTAGGCTCTATTTTGTTAAATTTAGATATTTGGGAGACTCTGTCGAAGAAGCTGCTATTAAAGTTGGAGTGACTAAGAAAACAGGATACTACTGGCACGATTATTGGAATAAAGGCCGCATAGCCGCCTTAATACCCGACCTTCCGCAGATGTCTTCAAGAAAATAACATTTTTCCTGCTATCGTTTCGACGCCCTTATGCAGAAAGCCTTTACAGAAGAAATGGTTGCATAAAAGAAAAGATTTTCAGGATTTAATTGAGACTGCAAGGCTTAAAACTCTTCATTCACAGCAGAGTTGCGACTCTGCAGTACGCTGTCCGTTTCACTCACTTCGCTCGCTCAAGCGGACTTATCGATTTTTCAAAAAGAATAACGCCTTTAAGTAACCGTCAGACCTAAAATTCAAGTTCAAGCCCTACAGGGCAGTGATCAGAGCCTGTAATTTCGGGGTAAATCGGGGCAGATTTCACGTTATCTCGAAGGTTTTCACTGACGAAGAAGTAATCCAGCCGCCAGCCAACGTTTCTTTCGCGAGCCCGGGTCCTCATTGACCACCAGGAATAGTTGCCGGCTTCACTGTTGAACATACGGAAAGTGTCAATATATCCGGCAGCAAGGAACCTGTCCATCCAGGCTCTTTCTTCCGGGAGATAACCTGAGATAGTCTCATTTTCTCTGGGGCGGGCGAGGTCGATTTCCTTATGGGCAGTGTTCACGTCCCCGCAGATGACAAGCTTTTTTCCTTCGGCTCGGAGGGCGTTTGCGTAGTCGAAAAAGGCGTCGTAAAAGTCCATTTTATATCCCAGGCGCTCCTGAGAGGCTTTGCCGTTAGGGAAGTAAATATTCATTCATTGGTCATCGGTTAAGAACTTACTTCCTTCTTTCAATAGTGTTTTTCATTTCACCGTTTCATTCAAACCATTCTTCTCTGAACCTTTCTCTGTTTACATGTGGATCCAATGCTTGACTTTCGTATACACTCATTATCGTTTCAAAAGTTCTTTCAATTCCACATCTATGTAGAATCACTGTCAATAAATTTGATGCGTTTTCAGCAAATATTATGCTCCATCTCTCTTGAGTATATCGAACCATTTTCTCAGGATGAGCAGTATTGCTCTTTACAAGAGAATAAATTCTTCTGCTAATGATTAATGTCAACATTGCTGTCCAGATTAGAGCTTCAATTACCTGTTCATTCTTTGTATCCAGAACGTCAAGCGCGTATTTGCTTTTTAATTCCTTGAAAAGTAGCTCTATATCCCATCTTGCCCCATATAATTTTGCAATGTCTTTTGCATTCAAAACATCTTTCGGAATATTTGTGATATATATGTGGTGCTTTTCGTCATCATCATTGTATACCGCAACAAGACGTACTTTCATCTCATCCTGTTTTTGCTTGCCATTATATACTCTTCTTTTAAACTTTATCTTCACAACAGCATCAAGATCTTTTCCGGAAAGTTGTTTAATACACTCACTAACAGGTTTTCCGGCGAACTCTTTGCTTTTTGTCTTAGAAAGTCCCTCTTCAACAGAAACAAGAATAGGATCCATATTCTTCTTAATCCTTGAGACAAAATATCCCCCGTATTCCCCAACTCTTGAAAACATTTGATTTTTGTAAAAACCAAGATCAACAAGAAGAATACGGTCCTTGATCCAGGGACCTATTTTCAATGTTTTTATCTCAGCTGTTTTTTCAGAGTACAAAGCAACGGTTTTAGGTCCATTAGCAACTGCACTTACCATAACTCCCACTTTTATTCCAGCAGCTACATTTCTTGCTCTTGCTGCCGGAAACTTGTCTGCTAAAGAGGAGTGAAGACGAACGATTGTGCTGTCCTGAATTAGAACATCCTGGAAATTTTCGAGTTTTTTACTAAGTTTTCTACCAGGTTCTTTTGCAAGTTCTTCTATGCCATGAATAACACACTGATGAAGAAACTCCACAAGTTCTGGAGTGAATCTATAGTACCAGCTGCTGTCGCTTAGGGTGTGATTTGCTTCTTTTTCATATTCTCTTTTCAAACTGGCAAGTGTACGCTGCAAACGTACACCAAAACTGAGAGTTAAAACCCAAAAGATGATGACAGGGTCAATTTTACGTTCACGTACTATAAGACCAGTTTCTTTAGCAGTTTGTCTTAACCACTCTTCGGGAAACATTTCCCGAAGAGAGTCTTCAAGAGTCGGTGGGGGAGGAGGAGACATATATGCATTAATATTCAGATTATTATTATAAAAACGCATACAGAAGTGATTGCCTAACGCTTAACCGATGACGCATGAATATTCATTAGAATAAAATCATCGTAATCGACTCTGAGGAAGCGTCCTTCTCTGTCAAATTTCTCTATTCCCATGCCTGTTTCAACATTCAACGGTTTTTTCTTTGAAAAAACTCCCACTCCACTGTAACCATTCTGCTCTGCTGACACAAAATAAGTATAATAACCAGGAATATTTTTGACCTCTCTCGGAAGTTTGTCACTGGATGCTTTAGTTTCCTGGATGCAGATAACATCAAACTTATAGTTCAAGTAAGAGATCAAGAAAGCCTTTTTTTACGACTGCCCGAAGGCCGTTTACATTCCAGGAGACAAGGTTATAGTGGTCAGACATCATTCTATCCCTAGCAATTTTTAAGAATCTCACGTTATCAGGAAGGCCCGGAGCAGCAAGAAATTGAACTGAAAATTGAACTGAAAATTGAACTGAAAATAATTCAAAGTTTTAGTAAATAAATGCTTCTTATTTAGTAAGTGAACTACTCCTTAAGTAGTTCACACGTAATCAAAATGAAAAAATCAAATCATACTTCAGATAATTATTCAGAGAAATTATTTAAGAATATATGTTAGTGTCCTTTAAAAACATGGAAACTTTAAGCCAGAACAGCAGGGAAATTTATGGATTTAATAAAAATTGCCTGTATTATACTTGCAGTTGCGTTCTTTCTGGGAATCCTTACCAGTGGAATCCGTGATGAAACACCAGCAATCTCAGCAGAGCTTGAAAGCGAAACCGTAAGCTCAGATGTCAGCGGAGTGGCCGGGACCGTGCAGGCTGAAGAAGAAAGTGCGACATCAGTACCTGTTGTCCTGAAACCTGCGCCAGACCCCCTTACTCTGGAAAAAGGGGAGAGTAAAATGGCAGCCGAAAGAAAAGATATCGAAAGAAAGGTAAGAGCTACGGTCAGACTTATTGAAGCGAAGAAACACAACTTAATAGAACACAACTTGAAAATAACGAAACCACAAAATGAGGTATAAAATGGAATACTAACTCGATGAAGTCGAGAGAGATTACATCGAGTTTAGAAAAAATGGGAGAGGAATAAACACAGAAAGAGTGAACTAGTGTCAAGAAAGTTTAGTTATTGATCACTTAATAAGCTCTGAATTTAACCGGAGCTTTTTTAAAAAAGTTTATAAAATAATAAAATCTGATAATTCTGAAGATTTTTTCGAGATTCGCCAATTTTAAGATTAGAAGGGCTGGAAATCAAGAACTAAAAATCAGCCAGGTAAAATTACTTCAGGATCACGGGTTTCAGGATTCATTCTTCAAATCAGGGAGCTTGAACCGAAATTTCAGATGGTTCCAGAAGGAATAGAAAAAAATTGAGGGATATGAGATGAAACCGGAAATATATGAGAAAAGCATTGACCTTGCAAGCCAGAAAATGCTCCAGAAGGCCGAAGAAGAAGGCATTGAAACCGTCTGGGACAGGTATGAGAAACAACTGCCTCAATGCAGTTTCGGGCAGCTAGGAGTTTGCTGCCGGAATTGCAATATGGGTCCCTGCAGGATAGATCCCTTCGGAGAAGGGGCTGACAGGGGGATATGTGGCGCTACTGCAGACATTATAGTTGCAAGAAATCTCCTGAGGACGATTGCCGCAGGTGCAGCAGCTCACTCCGATCATGCAAGAGATGCAGTGCTGACCTTCAAGAAAATGAGTGAAGGGGAAGCTGGGAGTTACAGGATAAGAGACGAAACGAAACTGTTATCCCTTGCATCGGAATACGGGATTCCCGCAGAAGGAAAAAGTCACCAGGAAGTGGCAGCCGAACTAGCCGATGCACTGCTTCTTGAATTTGGAAAACAGGAAGGACATCTCCTGTGCACCAGGCGGGCTCCCGGACCAAGGCTCAAACTCTGGACCGAGCTTGGAATAGAGCCCAGGGGAATTGACCGGGAAATCGTAGAATGCATGCACAGGACCCATATGGGTGTGGACAACAATGCGACCCATATCCTGCTGCAGGGACTGCGCACAGGGCTTTCGGACGGCTGGGGAGGCTCGATGATTGCCACAGATGTCCAGGACATACTCTTCGGAACCCCACAGCCGAGAAGAAGCACTGTTAATCTGGGGGTACTTTCCAGGGAGAAGGTAAACGTAATCGTCCACGGGCATGAACCTATTCTCTCAGAAATGATCGTGGAAGCTGCAGAAGATCCCGAGCTTCTTAAACTTGCACAGGAAAAGGGTGCAATCGGAATAAATATTGCCGGGATCTGCTGTACTGGCAACGAGACCCTGATGCGGCACGGGACCCCCATAGCAGGAAACTTCCTCCAGCAGGAACTGGCAGTAATTACAGGAGCTGTGGAAGCTATGGTTGTGGATGTCCAGTGCGTCATGCCGTCTCTTGGAGAACTTACCGGTTGCTATCACACAAAGTTTATATCCACATCCCCAAAAGCCGATTTTCCCAATACTGTGAGAATGGAATTCCATGAAGATAGGGCTTATGAAACCGCAAAAGAAATTGTTAGGGCAGCCGTCGAAAACTTTCCTAACAGGATTCCGGAGAAAGTAAATATCCCGGAAGAAAAGCAGGAGTGCATGGTCGGTTTCAGTGTCGAAGCTATCCTCAGTGCACTTGGCGGAAGCCCTGACCCTCTCATTGAGGCGATAAAAAGCGGGGCAGTTCGGGGAATAGGTGCCGTTGTCGGCTGCAATAACATAAAAGTAACGCATAACTACGGGCATGTCAACCTTGTTAAAGAACTGATCAAAAACAATGTGCTTGTGGTCACAACCGGCTGCAATGCGATTGCCTGTGCCGAAGCAGGGCTGCTTTTGCCGGAAGCTTCCGAACTTGCGGGCGACGGGCTAAAAACAGTCTGTAAAGCTCTAGGCATACCCCCGGTCCTGCACATGGGTTCCTGCGTAGATATCAGCCGCATCCTTCTGCTTTCGTCAGCGCTTGCAAACCGCCTGGGTGTGGACATAAGCGACCTCCCGGCAGCAGGAGCCGCTCCGGAATGGATGAGTGAAAAAGCAGTCAGTATCGGGGCTTATGTGGTTTCCTCAGGCGTGTTTACAGTGCTCGGAACTGTTCCGCCTGTCCTGGGAAGCCGGGCAGTTACGGCCCTTCTGACAAAAGACTTAAACAGCGTAGTCGGAGCAAGCTTTGCGGTTGAGCCTGATCCCTTCAAAGCTGCAGATCTTATGCTTGAGCATATTGACGGGAAAAGAAAGGCACTGGGCCTGGAATCAGGGAGATGATTTACAATGAAAGACGTGATGATCCGGCCCGAGCGCTGCCTGGGCTGTCGATCCTGTGAGATTGCCTGTGCAGTTGCACATTCAAAGAGCAAGAACCTCTTTTCGGCCTTAGGAGAAAATCCGGCTCCAAAAAGACGCATCTCTGTGGAGTACATTCCCGGCACTGAATTCTCAATTCCGATCACCTGCCACCACTGTGAAAATGCGCCCTGTGTTTCGGTTTGCCCCACAAAGGCTCTTTCTCAGGACTCAATTACCAGCATTGTAACCCATAACCCGGAACGCTGCGTAGACTGCTGGACCTGTTCCATGGTCTGCTCTCGTTTTGCTTCTCTATATCAGTTAATTCTGGTTATAGGCTGCTGGACCTCTTCTATGGCCTGCAATCGTGGGGTTATTAGCAGGCAAACCGAAGCCGGAATAAAATGCGATCTTTGCCAGGGCAGGGAGTTGCCTGCCTGCGTCGAGGCCTGCCCAACGCATGCCCTTATTTTTACCGAGGTTAAAGAGTTTTCATGAACAAAATCCACAGAAGCTGCCCTGATACTATAGTTTCGAGCTTGAATATTTACACTAATTCACTCAATACTCTATAACCACGAAAGTACGGAAAACACTGAAAAACGGAACTTTATAAATTAGTCCTCTCGAGCGTGCGAGAAGGACCCCGTGCTCCCGAAGCGGAACTCGGGAGGCGAAACTCGGGAAGCGAAACCAGGAAAAAGGCCTGACCGTCGTCAGTTTTTTATTTTCCTGGATGAGATTATATAAAGGATCGTTGTCCTATTAACATAGAGAACATAAAAGGGGAGTCAGATATGAATAGCAGTAGTTTTAGGAAGATAATGGTTGCAACCGACGGTTCCGAACTCGTCAAAAAAGCAGTTGATACGGCAATTGAAGTTGCAAAAATGAGCGACGCAAAACTGTATGCCGTCTATGTGATCGCATCTGGAGGGCTTTCGATAGGTTATCCTAAAGATGTGGGATGGGAAAAGGCCACTTTCGAATATTTCAGGAGTGAAGGTGAGGAGGCAACAGCTTATGTCGAAAACGCCGGAAAAGCTGCAAACGTTGAGGTAGAATCCGTTCTCCTTGAAGGAAGCCCTGCAAGTGAGATTGTCGATTTTGCAGAAAAGAACGGCATTGACCTCATCGTAATGGGTACACTCGGAAGAACCGGAATTGATAGATTCCTGCTCGGAAGCGTGGCCGAAAATGTGGTCAGGCACTCTAAAAAATCAGTGCTTGTTGTAAGGGGAGAAACTGTCGAAGAAGGGATGTGAATATTAAATTTTTCAGGGCAGAAATCACGGACTTTTTCAGGATATATTGATTTACCTCTCCATACAAATAATTGCCAATGATAAACCTCTTTATCAGAGCGCTTGATTTTGCGCTTCCTGTGCTCATAACGATTTTCGTGGGGCTTGTAGGCACCAGTGTGCTTGTAGAGCTTGGCCTGATGCAGAAATTTTCCAGGCTCGTAAGCCCCATTTTTGCCTATACTAACCTGCCCGATACATGCGCTTCAGCTTTTATAGTGTCAATAGGGTCTACTGTAGCTGCAAACAGCATGCTTTTCCAGGCAAAAAAAGAGAATTGTCTTGAAGATAAGGAGGTTTTACTCTGTGCAATGATGAACGCTACTCCTGCTTATTTCCGGGAACTTTTTACCTACCAGATCCCGATCGTCCTGCCTGCACTTGGCCTTGTTGTAGGGGGTTTTTATTCCCTCGTATTCGTAGCCACTGCAGTGTTCAAAATCCTGGTAATTGCAGTTGCAAGCAAATTGTTCCTTAAAGGCAACTCCTGCAGGGCTCCTGAAACTCAAAGTATGGAGAAAGTATCCCTGAAAAATGCATTTATCAGGGCTTTCAGGAAAGAATTCAGGGCTTTTTTAAAGATTGCAGCGGTTTACCTTATTGCAACCGCCATTATTTTTGTTCTTCAGGATAAGGGAGCTTTCGAGATTTTCAGTGTACTTCCTCTTGCTGAACTTTTTAAAATACCTCCCGGGTCAATTATCCCGCTGACAAGCTATGTAGCAAGCCCTATCCTGGGAATTTCTCTTCTGGGTCCAATGATTCATTCAGGGGAGATCACAAACGTACAGGCAATGATCGTGCTCATGCTTGGCAGCATGTTCATGCTCCCCATTTTTGCACTTCGCAGCCAGCTTCCAGGAAAAGTAGCTATTTTCGGGACGCACCTGGGCCTTCAGATTGTCGTGTACTCAACCGCTATAAGCGTTTTTGTAAGGTTCTCAATCTTGTTAGTACTGCTACGCATCGCTTCATAAGATCAAGAGAATCTTCCGGAAAAGTTTTCTTGAAAGAAGGACGTCCCTGAAAATTTAAGACACTTTGAAAATTTAAGATAAGAGGATTTGAAAGGAAAGAAACGTAGAGATAAAATAACTAAAGATTACTTGTATAAACTTAAAAAAGATATAAAAAATATAGCAGTGAACGGGGGTTTTGGAGGAGGTTAAAATATGTTGGATATAATTATTGTCAATAAAACTTGATTTTGAGCGTTATCCGTTCACCAATCCCTTCTGACGATTAAACTGTATATAAGTATTTTGGTGAGTAAAAAAGCGAATTCCTTTTTGTGCCAAAATTATCCGAAATACATGAGTTTTAAGAGCTTTTTATCCGTATGTAACTATAGTAAACAAGGTACTATTCCATACGTAAAAATTGAAAGGATTTCAATCAGTAAATAAATTAAAACTTAACTAAAAAGTAATTTATATAATAATTATATATACTAACGTGGGGATGGAATGCATTTTCCGGCAAGTGTGGACAAATAAAGAAGATGCCTGCACAACAGAAAGTTTCCAGAGGTTTGGAATTGTAAAGGGTATAATATAAAAAATTGGGGATTTTAGTGTGGAAGGCAAAAAATACGAAAAGATAATGGTTTCAACCGACGGTTCGAAAGCCGTCAGAAAAGCAATTGAAACAGGAATTGAGCTTGCGAAGCTTAGTGGAGCAAAACTCTATGCTGTGTACGTAATTGTCCCGGCAGGCTATTCTCCCAGAGACTTTGGGTGGGAGAAATCATTGAGAGAATTTCTACAGGCTGAAGGGGATAAAGCCATTGCTTTTGTTGAAGATGCCGGGAAAACTGCCGGCGTTAAGGTAGAACCTGTAACTCTTGAAGGGCATCCTGCAGACAAAATTCTGGAGTTTTCAGAACAGGAAGGTATAGACCTTATCGTCATGGGTACACTTGGAAAAACAGGGCTTGAAAGGTTCCTATTGGGGAGCGTAGCTGAAAATGTAGTAAGGCATTCGAAAATACCGGTGCTGGTCGTAAAAGGCGAAACCGAGAAATAAGTGAAAATTCTTCTGCAAACTGAATTATGTTAAAACGCAGTATTCTTGTTAAAACGCGGTATCATTATTGAAAAAAGAAGAGGCTCTTTAAGAGCCTTAACCTATTACGCTCATATCCGAAACCCGGATCGAAGGTGTAATTATACCTCCGACTTTCCTGACATCAAAGCCTGCACCTGTGATTTGTTTTAAGAGTTCGAAGGCGTTGCCCGAAATCATAAGAGACTTTACAGGCTTATCAAGAGCTCCGTCTTTGATTGTGAAAGCATTTCTGGCTTCTACGGAAAAATCTCCTGAAATTGAGTTTGCTGTGTGGGCACCGATAATCGTATTTACGAAAACTCCGGACCGCGTGTCAGCAATAACATCCGTCTTCGGATAATCAATAATAAAGTTCCTGAGCCCTACCGAAGGAGGGCTGGTATAAGAAGACCTTGAGCCATTACCTGTGCTCTTTACGCCTGCTTTTCCTGCGGTATAGCTGTCATACAGGTAAGTCTTAAGCAAACCTTTCTCGATCACAGTGGTGCGCTGCGAAGGGACACCTTCGTCGTCAGACACTGAAGTCTCGATTCCTGCCTCAATCAGCCCGTCATCGTAGATGCTCAGTTCCGGAACTGCCAGTTCTTCCCCGAGCTTTTCAATCAGGCCTGACCTTCCCTTCTGGACATTGTCCGCGTCAATGGAAGGGGCAAGGGCTTCTTCAATAATATCCGAAAAAGCAAAAGGATGGAAAATTACATCAGTTTTCTGCGGTTCGATCTTTATTCCGCCATTGGACTTCAGGGCAAGATCGGATGCGTTTTTGCCCAGAGCAAAGAAGTCAATATCAAGAGAACGGGAAACAGCAAAATCATACGCTGTTGAAGTATGCCCGTTTACCGTAATAACATCCACAAAACCCGAAACAGCTGTGGATTCTTCTTCTATTTCTATCCCGTTTGTATTCAGGATAAGCTGCCTGCTTTTTGCCCGGGTAAAGCCTCCTGAGGTCGGAAGCGTGCCTGGAAACTCTTTTGTGCCTTCAACGAGCGCCAGGGCATACTCGATACACTCTTCGAGTTCCATAGCTTCTACTTTTTTATCAAAGATTCCCGAGACCCTGGGGTATTTCCCATTAGAAGGTAGACTCACCCAGTCAGGGTCGTTTTCCCGGACCCTCGCTTCGGCAACTGCAACTTCAACAGCATTTTCAAGTTCTGCTGCGGAATTTGTACTGGCAAAACCAACTGCTCCATTTACTATGGCCCGGATTCCTATGCCTTCCGAGAAGCGATCTTTAGCGTTCTCAAGGGCATCCTTTTTAAAATTCACACCTGTTGAGTGATTTGCAGCATAATAAATTTCAGCCTCTTCAGCCCCTGCTTTTTCTGCCAGCTTGAGAGCTTTTCTTGCAAGATCGTACATCTTCAGGCACCTCCCACAAGGGCTTTTGAGATGGCAAGATGAGGAGAACCGTCTGATACGGGCACAAGCTGCCCGGATTTTCCACATCTGCCTGCAGTCATTTTCAGGTCATTGCCCACCAGAGCTACCTGGTTGAGAATCTCAAGGGTTTTTCCAGAGAGAGAAACGTCCCTTATAAGTTCGGTGAGTTCCCCATTTCTTATCAGGTACCCTTTTTCGGCATTGAACTGGAAAATCCCTTCCCCGGTATTCACCTGTCCGCCTCTGGACCCGGTGAGATACATTCCATCCCGGACCTCCTCAAGCATTTCTTCAAACCTGGCATCCCCGTTGTCTATGAAGGTATTGCTCATCCTGACAACCGGCATGGAATAGCCCTGAGCCCTGCAGTTCCCAGGGGTTCCCCCGAGTTTGGCTGCAGTTTCCCGGGAATGGAGATAGGAATTAAAGACTCCGTCGCTTATAATCTCGGTCCTTCTTGATTGTGCCCCTTCCGCATCAAAAGGATAGTACCCGAACTCGTGAAGGGTAGGGTCGTCGATGATCGTAATAAGGGGAGATGCGATCTGTTCTCCTATCCTGTTTTCAAGGATGGAGTCCCCTTCAAGGACAAGATCGGCTTCCGATGCGTGCCCAACAGCTTCGTGGGCAAAAACGCCAGCCAGTTCCTGGTCAAGAATCACAGGCATTTCCCCGCCTTTAGGGGTTTTCGCTTTAAGAAGTTCGACTGCAGTGTTTCCTGCCCTGGCTGCAAGTTCCAGAGCATTTTCTTTCTCAAAAAGTTCATACCCATACCCAAAGCGGCTTTCCCTGCCTGCCTGGTATACACCGTTCTCCGAAGCAACTGCAGAAACGGCAAAACCGACGTTCAGAAGCTCATAAGCACATTCCAGGCCATCGGAACTCCTGTATTCGATTTTGAACTCGGATTCCATATATATTACTTTGGTGCTGTTGACTCCTTTTACCTTTGCATTTGTTTCTATGCTCTTCAAAAGGTCAACCTTTTCCTCGATAGCAATATCCCTTGGATCGATCCTGATTTCAGGGAGATTCGTTATCTCCGGAGAATTCACGGCTGCAAGCTCTACGGCTTCTTTGGGGGTGTTAGCGTTCATAGAAAAAGCAAGCTTTGAGGCAGCTTCGACTCCCTTTTTAAGGTTGATATCTCCTTCTACAGCCGTATAGCCCCAGGAACCCCCACAGAGAGCCCTTACGCCGGCCCCCCGCGTGAAGTTTCTGGAAATTTCTTCAATCTTTCCGTTATCCAGGATAATAGAGGTGGAACTGCCCTCTATCACCCTGCAGTCATAAAATTTAATGTGCTGCATAATGCCTGTCATAATCAGTTCCTGCACCCAAAAAGATTTTTAGCCTGTACGGAAGCGGGTGAGACTTCAGGAATATCGAAACTGATTTTTGTAATGTTCTTCAGTTTTTCGATAATATTGTTCTTTCTGGGCCCCACAAGACTATGCTCCAGCACTTCCGCAATCGTAGAAACCGGAACAATCTGAATCTTATCCCGGTACGCCTTTTCAATAAGAACATCTGCCTCGTTTGCTTTCGGGATGATAACTTTCCTTATACCTGCCCTGGCTGCAGCCTCGATCTTGTAGGTTACTCCACCTACAGGCAAGACATCTCCCCTGACAGAGAGGGAACCTGTCATTGCCACGGTCTGATCCACAGGAATCCTCTCAATGGCAGATATGACGGCAGTTGCAATGGAAACTGATGCACTGTCTCCTTCGACACCTTCGTAGGTCCCTACAAACTGGATGTGGACGTCATGTCTGGATATGTCCGTACCGGTCATGTTCTTAATCACGGCAGAGACGTTTAGAACTGCTTCCTTTGCAATCGTCTTAAGCTTACCTGTTGCGATAATGCGCCCTTCGGTCCCGGAAAGTGCAGGGGTGACTTCGGACACTATGGGTAGTACAATTCCGGAATCTCCACCCATGACTGCAAGCCCGTTAACCCTGCCCACAGCGGAACCACTTTTCATAAAGGATTCATATTCCTTACGCTGATCCAGGTAACTGTCTGCAAGCTGCTGTTCGATAGACCTTGCAATCATCTTTGCCGCAAGCACGTGTTCTGCAGTTGTAATTGGAGCGCCTTCGGAATGGGCAATGTCTCCTGCCACACGGACAAGCCCGCCAAGGTCACGGAGCTTTAGAGTAAGATGACCTTTCCTGCCTGCCCGCCTTCTGGCTTCCCGGATTACTTCTTCTACTGCGCCTTCGTCAAAGTGAGGTATGTGCCCGTCCCGAACAACTTCCTGGGCAACGAAACGGACCATTTTCTTCCGGTTTTCAGGAGAGTCTTCCATGGAGTCCCGCATGTAGACTTCGTAGCCGTAACCTTTTATTCTTGACCTGAGCGCAGGGTGCATCTTCTGCACTGCATCCAGGTTCCCTGCAGAGACCATAATGAAGTCGCAGGGTACAGGCTCGGTTTTAACAAGAGCGCCTGAACTTCTCTCGGACTGCCCTGTAATAGGGTATTCCTTTTCCTGGAGCGCAGTCAGGAGACTCTGCTGGGATTCCAGCCTGAGAGTATTGATTTCATCAATAAAGAGCACACCTTTATGGGCCTTGTGGATATCTCCGGCTTCTACCCTGTCGTGAGCAGGGGTTTCAAGCCCGCCTGACTGGAACGGGTCGTGCCTTACATCACCAAGCAGGGCTCCTGCATGGGCTCCGGTTGCATCGATATAGGGTGCGTGCTCTTTGTCATAATTGGAAACCGCCATTTTCGGGATCATCATTTCCTCTTTAGGAAGGAACTGGCGGGTTAACATGAGGATCATGATGCCTGCAATAATTCCCCAGAGCAATTGGGCAACAAAATAAGAATAGATTATAATGCCCAATACAAAAAGCATCATGAGCATATTCCTGGCCTGGGCTTTCTTCCTGGCTTCCATCTTGTGAGCCATGACGATTTCTCTGCCCTTTCCGGCAGGGACCTCCCTGATTTTAGGGTTGTTGAGGTCTTCCATATTAGGATATACAAGGATATCCTTGAGTTCTTCTTTAGGAAGAAGCTCAGCCATCGCTTTTGCAAGCAGGGATTTCCCTGTCCCCGGGGTCCCTATCATCATAATGTGCCGTCTCTGGCTAGCCGCTTTTTTTACGACTTCTACGGCATGCTCCTGCCCCAGCACCTGGTCTATAAGAAGTTTGGGTACATCTATGTTAGAAGTGTTTTCAAACAGGAAGCCGATGTCAACATCTTCATCCATATCATGATCGGACTGAGACTCGGCCGTAATCTGATTGGATTCAGTAATCTGATTGGATTCAGTAACCTGATTGGATTCAGATCCGGTTATACCCCTACCGGACTCATCCTTCCCGGCCGCAGACGACTCATCCTTCCTCTGGTCGGCCGCAGACTTGTCTACGTCCTGAACGGACTCACCCAATGTTGGAGCGGATTCGTCCACCTTCCCCGAAGACTCGTCTATGTTCTTATTATTATACACCATGGTTAGCTCACATATTCGAACGTTATTAAATAGACGTTACTGATCAATATATATACTTGACGTTTTCGAAAAAATAACAGACTTAGTGATAAAATGATTGGCAAAAAGCGGATGTCACAATAACAAATTCCGGAGGTTACTGTAACCCCATCCATACTTCGGCTAATTATATAAACTTACTGTATATAAAATTAACCTACAACTGTGTATACAGTATATAGAAACCTTTTGTTATATACTATTTGCTAGTTGCATACCTGGCTCGAAAAAGCGATTCGAAAATCAATGCTCAGATCAATCTTTAAGATCAATCTTTAAGATAGTTTCAATTAACCTATGATACCTCCTCTATTTATACATTAAGCATTGTCCGCAAATTCAGAGTTATTATTCTCCCGGCATCATAAATCGGCATCGACAGTTATTTAAAAAACAGGAAGCATTTTCCTCTTATGTCCAGAAGCAAGGTCAAAAATCTTCTCCTTCTGAAGCAGATCCACAGTGCCGTAACCCAGATCAAGAAAGGCAAACTGGATAAGGCTCTTGAAACTCTAGATAAAGCTGAAAAATCAGCAAATAAAACAAAGTCCACTGATGCCCTCTATTACATTCTTTTCACGCGCGGAGGTATCCTTTATTCTGCATCGAAATACGATGAGGCCCTCGAAACCTATGAAAAAGCCCTCGATGCTGGTGCCGAACTTCTCAAAACCGACCCTGAAAATACCGATTATCAGCACTACATGGGCACAACCCTGAGCAATACTGGAAACCTTCTTAAAAAGAAAGGAGAAAATCACAGAGCTGCCGAATACTATATCCGCGCCCGTGAGATCTATGTAAACCTCCTGGCTAAAGATCCTGAAAATGCAGTCTTCCGATCCTATGCCGGCGAAAACCTGAACAACTACGCCGCCCTGCTTACGGATACAGGCTCTTTTGAAGGAGCATGCGAGATCCTCAGGCAAGCAATTGAGATTTACGGGAAGCTCTTTGAAGAAAAACCCGATAACCCAGGCTATCAGGCCGAACTTTCAGTCGCGCTCAGCCAGTTAGGAAACTGCCTCATCCGGCAGGGCCCGGAAAATAATGAGGCTGCAAAACAGAGCCTTGAAAGAGCACTCGTCATGCAGGAAGACCTTCTCGCCCAGCAGCCTGAAAATGAGAATGTTAAAGAAGCCATTGCTTTAACCCGGGAAAGGCTGGAAAAACTGGAAAGGCTTTAAGAATCGACTATGGAATTATCTATAAGGATTTCATCTCAGATGCACAGGCAATCTCTTAAAGCTCGCAATCTCTTGCAGCTTGAAGATTCTCACCTTTAGAGGTTATCTTCTGAAAACAGCAGCATGTGCACATAAAGCAAAATCAACAAACCCGCAACGACTCCCCATATAAACTGGAAAGTAAAGTATGAATAAATAACCACCCCAAGCACGAAAAGGGTAATAAGAATGTTCGCAAGCCTGATTTTCCTTTTCATTTCGGGGTCATGAGGAGTTCCGGCTTCTTCTTCATTCCAGTCACATTCCCTGAAGTAACTCCTTTCCCTTCTCATGAGGAAATAAAGCCTCAAAATAAGGATATCAATAACTATGCCCCAGAGAAGCTGGCCGATATAAAGGGTGTAAAAAAGGATAGTTGCGAGAAAGATACTCACAAGAATGAGGTATGTTTTTTCATGCTTGCGATTTTTAGGAACGTCGATTCTACCCTTCCCCTGACTCTTTCTATCTTTTTCTTTCTCTGCTTCCATATCCACGTTATTTCCCTTTCCCTAAATACCTTTTTTTAGATATCAATAAGCATCAAAATATTAAAAAACGCGGGTTAAAGAAAGATATGAAACTTCGATCATCTATAATTAAGCTGTTATTAATATATATAAAGGAGTTGGAAGAAAAAGATAATAACAGGAAAGAAAAAACATGGTAACAGGAACGAAAAAAACAAGGCATAAAACATAACCTATAAGACATCACAAGCCCGTCTTTTTATCATGCCCGCTGAGAAGTTGAGAGAAGAAGCAGTAAAATATTTCAATGAAACCCTGGACCTGATGCAAAAAGGAAGGATCGAAGAAGCCTTTGAATCTCTCCAGACAGCCGAAAAAATTGCACAGGAGGCAAAGGATGGAGCCATTCTGTTCCACACCTTAAAAGTAAGAGGCCAGCTGATGCAGTCCCTGGGCAGGCTTGAAGAAGCCCTGGAGACCTACACCTTTTCCTTAAGAACCGGCGAAAAACTCCTCTCAACAGACCCGGAAAACAAACTTTACCTTGATACCCTCCTCATGAACCTGAACAACATCGGGAACCTTGGGAATATATTTCAGAGAGCTGGCAACTTCCAATCCTCGCAAAAGTGCTATGAAATCGGCCTCGAAATCTGCCGGAAACGGCTTGACGCCAGGCCGGAAAGCGAATTTTATCTAATGTATGCAGGAAACACCCTCAACAACCTCGGAGAACTGCTCGCCGGAATGGGGCAAACCGAAGAAGCAGAAGAAAAATACGAAAAAGCCCTCAAAATCCAGGAAAAACTCCTTAAAAGTTACCCTGAAAACACGGAATATCTCTCAGACGCAGCAATGATACTCAACAATCTCGGAACCCTGTTTTCTGAAAAAGGGCAAAAAGAAGAGGCAAAAGAGAACTTCAAAAAAGCATTTGAGATCCTTGAAACCCTGAGCAAAAAAGACCCTGAAAACAAGAAGCTCAAGGAAGAACTCAGCCTCACGCGGGAAAAGCTCGAATCTCTCTAAATTGAACCCACTCAACCGGACTAGCCGTCTAAGCCCGAATTTGTCCACGCGCCGTCTGCGCGGCTTTTCCCTGTGTGCAAAAAAAGAAGCAAATCAGTTCTTATTTTCGCACTTTTTGCTACGATTGCAGCGTAAAAAAACACAACATTTAAGCCACCCTAGATTAATTCTTTTACTATGTCAGGGCGTTTGAGAGATTCAGCAGAAAGACATTTTCAAAAGACCTTATCTTTAATGCAAAAAGGCAAACCTGAGGAAGCCTTAAAAGAGCTTGGAAAAGCCGAAGAAGCCGCAAAGAGGGCGAAAGCAATTGACATTTTACTCAACGTCCAGACCTTAAAAGGACGTCTAATGCAGACAGTAGGAGCATACGAAGAAGCCCTGAAGATCCATGTCTTTTGCCTTAAAAGCTGCTGAAGAACTCCTCTTAAAAGACCCTGATAACAAACTTTACCAGTCAAGTCTTCAGATGAATCTTGACCGCATCGTCACTCTTGGAAACCTTTTCTATAAAATGGGACGTTTTCTTCAAGCAAAAAATTGCTATGAATTACATCTCTTAATCTCTCAAAAACTCCTCAAAACGACCCCGAAAACGTAGCATACCAATCAGATGTAGGAAGACACTCAACAATTTAGGAGACTTGCTTTCTGATATGGGGCGCATCGAAGAGGCGAAACAAAGGTACGAAAAAGCCCTCGAAATGAGGAAAAACTCCTCAAAAACAGACCCCGAAAACGTAGCATACCAATCATATGTAGGAACGACACTCAACAATTTAGGAAACTTGCTTTCAAATATGGGGCGCATCGAAGAGGCGAAACAAAGGTACGAAAAAGCCCTCGAAATGTATGAAAAACTCCTCAAAAACGACCCCGAAAACGTAGCATACCAATCAGATGTAGGAATGACACTCAACAATTTAGGAAACTTGCTTTCTGATATGGGGCGCATCGAAGAGGCGAAAGAAAAGTACGAAAAAGCCCTCGAAATGTATGAAAAACTCCTCAATAAACAGACCCCGAAAACGTAGCATACCAATCAGATGTAGCAATGACACTCAACAATTTAGGAAACTTGCTTTGAAATATGGGGCGCATCGAAGAGGCGAAAGAAAAGTACGAAAAAGCGCTTGAAATTTTTACGGAACCCATGCAGTACCTGACTATAGGCAGGAAGTCAAATTCAATAATCAGGCTTATTGAGTTAAATACGGAACAGGCAGAAAAAGCAAACAAATTCTCAGATTAATGCCTGGAGGATGTGATCAACTCTGCAAAAAAAATCAGGAATTTTTTAGCAAATATGGGCTGAAGCACGAGAGAAAACTGGTTACGGGGCAGGTCTGAGTGCATATATCGACTTTCTGATGAAAAATATCAGAGTTTGAAACCGATGTCGAGAAAAGGTGCAGAAGAATATGAAAAAGCTCTCAAGGCAGTTGAAAAACTGGGTCAGATCGAGAATGATGAGGCTGTTTCAAAACTCTGTATTCTTCTGCCACTTGCTACCTTTCAGGAAGAAAACTTGTAAACGAAGCACTTGCTTCAAGAGCACCTGATCTGGAACTGCTCAAGCAGGCAGTGGAACAGTTCAAGAACGCAACAGAGACTTATGAAAAGGCAAATGTTTGCTACTGCGTCTATATTGGGCTACTCAATAGTCCTGGAAGAAGTTGAGAAATTTGAAGAAGTAGATGTTCCAAAACTGAAAGAACTGATTCAGAGAAGTTGTCAAAACCCTCCCTGAGGATGTTAACCCCAGCATAAGGGTTTCATTTGAGAATATCCCGCAGATATTTGAAGAAAAAGACTACAGAGACGCGGAAAGAACTTCTGAAGGAACTTGATGGAAAAGTCAGTGAAATTGAATACAAGGCCACTTGAAAATCTCTTCGGGCATGTTCACAGGAAAATAAAAGACTATTTTGAAGAACCTTTCAATCTCAAACATAATTTATGAAAACTGGAAACTGAAAGTCATATTTGACGATCCCTGAACTAAAGTAAAAGGAAAACTGACTATCAAAACAGGAAATAAAATTCTTCTAAACAGAACTCTGACCCGAGAAGAAATCAAAAACAACCTGCTTGAAATTGATTACCTCAAGATCAGGCTATTTCCCGCAGGGAGAAGATGAAATAATTTCACAACGCCAGGACAGAAAAAACCGGTTCATAAGGTCAATTGATTATTTTGAAAGCATAAGCAGAGATAATAAAACCCGAATCTTCCAGTGTGACTGCTCAAATAGCGTCTGCGTTGATCGGGATTTGAAAATTGCCGCTGTTCAGTTGAAGTATCATGCTTACGGGAGAATTCAGTTGTAAAAATCACAGCTGACGATGCCTATCACAGAAAAGTCATGGCAATTCTTGGAGCTGTGAAAAAAGAAGCAGATATTGTTGTTTTCCCCGAATTTTCCATACCTTTTGATTATCTTGAAGAAATACAGAAATTTGCTGATGAAAACGGAATTATTGTCGTTGCAGGCAGTCATTACGTCACAGAAAAGAATCTTGGAGCGTACGGAAAATTTGTTCATTCGGGAATTTGAAGAAGAAGACTTGAGGAAGAATATCTCCCCTGTTGTAATTCCTGCTTCAAAATCGTGCACAATGAAAAGTTGCTTGGAGCACGGGAAGAACGTGATCTCTATTTCAATGAAGGAATGAAAGCTGGAAAAGTAAATCATATTTTCAAACTGCGGGATGACCTCCGCCTCGGAGTAATGATCTGCTACGAATACCTGAATGCCGATTTAAGAAATCGCCTGATTCCTGCCTGTGACGTAATTCTTGTACCTCAGACAAACCCGAAGCCAGAAAGGTTCTATGAAATAGCAAAAGCTGACATAAACAACCCATGCTCCGGCAACAAAGCATTCATAATGGCAAACGGAATCTTTACTCTCGGAGAAGACAAAAAAGTTCTTGGAGGTTCTACAGGGATTGTTTCAACACTTGACAAATACTTAAATAAAAGGCAGGATGAAGGGATTATAAAACCAGTTGACAAGGTAATGGAACAGTTTGTCCTGGAACAGTTTGTCCTGCTGACTTCAATAAATACGGGGTTCAATCCTGCAAGAGATACCCATGCGGGACAAGTCCCGATAACAGACAAAGCTCATTCACATATTAGAAGAGACGAAATTCAGAAATTCCATAGATAAAAGGTTCAGAGAATGTAAGGTTTACGAAGATTTATTCAACTGCTTGAGACGAGTAGAAAACTGCAGGAACAAGCTGTACTTCTTGAAAATGTAAAAGAAATACTCAAACTGAATGACGGGAAAGTCAAACGAATCCTTAATAAAGCATTCTCACCGCTCATGCACAAACATATTCAGGATTTGAAAGAGCTTACCTTCGACGAAATGAAGAAAAAGTGCTGTTCAATCCTGATCCCAGCAAAATTAAAATCAATTTCATCATAAGGCGAGTAGAGATGGCAAAAATCAATTAATAGTTAGGAACAACAGGAAGACGTTTAAAATCGCTGTCTCTTTCAGGAATTTGGCATGGACGGGCCGCTCTCCTTCGTCGAGCGTGACAAGAACGGCCTGATGTGACGAATATGGTTGTATGGGTCAGATTATAAGTAATTCAGTCCTCTTGAGCGGAGCGAAAAGGACCTCGTGCTCCCGAAGCGAAACTCGGGCGTGAAAAAGCTCCGTTAAAGATGCTACTCGCCAGCCCCGGCTAATAAGCAATCAAAAAAACGAAAAAAGGGAGAAAAAGGTAATTTTCTCCGAAAAATCCCTCAGGCGGCTCATCTTGATGTAAACAGGTCGAAAATGTTCCCCAGCATGCTGCTGTCAGCCTGGTAGAATTCGGTGTACTTACAGCGCTTGCAGGTGACGTGGGTGAATTTCTTGTTCTGGACATCGAGGAGTTTGCTGAGAAAGCCGCCTGTGGTGCGGATCTCGCCGGTTTCGAATGAGGTGTTTCCGCATTTGGGGCAGGTAAAGTTAATGTTTTTGCTCATTTTGTAGTCTCGTTATGGTTTTTCAGGTAGTTTGAAGTAGCTTCACTCTGGCAATATTTAACATTATTGCAAAAACAGAGGAAAGAGATATTAGAATAAAGGATAATTACTGCGTAAGACCTATGAAAATAAAAGCTATAATCACAATTGCCCTGATAATCTCGGCTGCTCTGATGGCTGGAAAGATGTCTCCTGGAATCGACACTGACCAGTTCAGGGAAGGGAAATATATTCACCTTGACAGCATGGAAATCGCATTCAATAAAACCGATGCAGACGTCAGTATTGATTACCACCTCAGTCCCTTTGCCCAGGCTTATATCTTCCTTTTCGGGAGCAAAAATCTGGAACCCAAAATAAAGGAGATTTTTTCTGATTTTGATAAAATAGAAATACAGAAGATCGGAAGAACCAGTGCTTCAATCCAGGTAAAAAACATTTCCAAGAAAAGTGAAGAATACTACCTGCACGATTCCCGGAAATTCGGGATGCAGCCGGATACCCTTACCCTTGTTTACCCTGAGGGCACCAGGAGAAATATTGAAAATGCAAAATCCACCCCGAATACGTTTTATGTGTAAGGGAAGATCAGGCAGATCCGGTAGATCAGGCAGATCCGGTAGATCAGGCAGATCAGGCAGATCCGGTATAACTTTCAATTAATCTTTTTCGATCCCTGGTTTAATGCTTCCGCTTTAAGCTGCCTCTTCATTTCTTCTTTTACTCCCCTTTACTGCCAATTTTACATTTCCCAGTTCATTTTTCTCAGAAAATATTTTTTTCCGTTCAGAAGAACTGAGTGTCCAGATGAGAGCATTATGAAACATCGGTGGCACAAAATGGGTATTTTATTTACATTTCAGGAATATATATTTAATAAGAGACCCAATTTTCCCTGATCGCGATGGGAAGATTCAAACTGAAATGTCTGAAGTGCGGAAGAGAATACGGCCAGCAATATAGGCTCACCTGTGAGAACGACGACTCCCTTTTAAGGGCAGACTACTTCGAAAAAAGGCTGGAGATGAGAAACCAGCCAGGGATCGGAAGGTTCCATTCCTGGCTTCCTATCCAGGAAGAACTTACTACAGATGCCGGGCCCATAACCTACAAAAGTGAAGCCCTTGCCAGGGAACTCGGGCTTTCAAACCTTTATATAGGGTTCAGCGGGTACTGGCCCGAAAGGGGGGCTTTTATCAAGACCTGCAGTTTCAAAGAACTCGAAGCCTACCCCACCATGCAGCTCCTTAAAGAAAACGGGGGAAAAGCCATCGTCCTTGCCTCTGCCGGAAATACAGGCCGGGCTTTCGCCCACGTTTCGGCTTTGACAGGAACTGATGTCTACATAGTGGTGCCTGATTCCGGAATTTCGAAGCTGTGGCTGCCCGAAGAGCCGACAGAATCCATTCACCTGATAGGTATGAGCCCCGGAAACGACTACACTGATGCTATCAATCTTGCAGGAAGGATTGCAAAACTGCCTGGCATGGTTCCCGAAGGCGGAGCAAGAAATGTCGCGAGAAGAGAGGGCATGGGCACGGTTATGCTGGATGCGGCAGTGACCATCGGACAGATGCCTGACCACTATTTCCAGGCAGTTGGAAGCGGCACTGGTGGAATTTCAGCCTGGGAAGCCTCATTGCGCCTGAGGGCCGACGGGCGGTTCGGGCAAAAGCTCCCGAAACTTCAGCTTGCCCAGAACCTTCCTTTTGTTCCCATGTACAGCGCCTGGAAGGAAAGAAGAAGAGAAATCATTCCCGAGCTTGACATGAAGGATGCAAAGAAACAGGTAGAGGAAACTTACGCCACTGTTCTTACCAACCGTGCTCCCCCATATGGAGTTACAGGCGGACTCTATGATGCACTTGTCGATACTGATGGGATAATGTACGCAATTACCAGAGAAGAAGCCATTGAGGCTAAAGCCCTTTTCGAATCCCTGGAAGGGATCGATATTCTGCCCCCGTCAGCAGTAGCAGCGGCATCCCTCTTAAAAGCCGTAGAAGCCGGAAATGTTGGAAGGGATGAAACTATTCTCCTGAACATTGCAGGCGGAGGATACAAGCGGTTAAAAGAAGATTTCACACTTTTCCAGATCCCACCGGCAGCTACTGCCAGAAACCCTGATATCCCCTTAGAAGAACTGAATATCTGAGTTCGGAAAAAACTACAGACGAAATAAGAGAAAGCAAACTGAAGAGGTATTTCCATGGCAAGTCCGGAAGAAGAAGTTATAAAAATCATGAAAAAAACAGGTATTGACCTTGCTGCAACTCTGCCCTGTGACAGGATCAAGAACCTGCTTCCGCTGGTTTCGGAGAATTTTCCTGAGATCAAGTTAACAAGGGAAGAAAACGGGGTGGGTATTTGTGCCGGGGCTTACCTTGCTGGGGGAAAACCCATGATGCTGATCCAGAGCACAGGGCTCGGGAACATGATAAACGCTCTGGAATCCCTGAATGTGATATGCAAAATTCCCCTACCTGTCCTGACAAGCTGGCGTGGGGTCTATGGCGAAGGCATTGAAGCGCAGGTCCCCCTTGGAGTCCGCCTCCCGGCAATCCTGAAAGGGGCAGGGCTGGAATATACAATAATTGATGAAGCCGAAAAGCTCCCTCTTCTTGAAAATGTAATAAGAGACGCCTTTGAAAACTTAAGACCGCATATAGCCCTTATCTCCCCGAAAGTATGGGAAATGTCTGCCTGCTGTTCCTGGGAAGCTGCGGGATTGCCAGAAAAGCCTGAGGTTATGGAACATACATGCGTATTTAACCTTAAAGAGGAAAGCCTCAAGCCAATAATGCTAAGGAACGATGCAATTTGCGCAATCGCCTCTCAGCTTGATGGAGAAATTACAGTAACAAATCTTGGGGTTCCCTGTAAGGAACTTTATGCCTGCAGGGACAGAGATCTTAATTTTTATATGTTCGGTTCAATGGGACTTGTTTCTTCCATAGGCCTTGGCCTTGCCCTTCGATCCGAAAAGACAGTTGTGGCCTTTGACGGGGATGGAAGCCTGTTGATGAACCCTAACGCGCTTCTTGAGGTTGCAAAAGAGGCCCCTAAAAACCTGATAATCATTGGCCTTGACAACGGCGCCTACGGCTCCACAGGTTCGCAGGAAACCTGTGCCCTCCGCTACATTGACCTGGAAATTTTTGCAAATGCCTGCGGAATCCAGAATACGGCTAAAGTGAACAGCAGAGAAGGGCTAATAGAAACTTTCAGAAAATTCCGGGCCATGCAAGAACTTTCCTTTATCCATGTAATCCTGAAACCGGGAAATACAAAAGCTCCAAATATCCCCCTGAGCCCCGAAGAGGTTACAAAACGGTTTAAAGAGGCTTTAAAAACAGAAAAGCTGTGAAAACAGGAACTTACAGTTCCGGACGTAAATATTTACACAAACTCACTCAAGACTCTATAAACATGCAGGGCACGGAAAAACTCATTCGATAATTTATGACCACGGAAAACACGGAAAGCACGGAAGAACTGTCATTTCGTAAATAAGCCCTTTCAGTTAGTCCGCTTGAGCGAAGCGAAACGGACCCCGTGCTGTTGCGATTCCATCGCAACTCCCAGAAAATCTCCGATTTCCTGTGATCCCGAAGCGGAACTCGGGAGCGCGCAACTCTGCCGAGAAAAAATGTACTGAATGACCATCACTTTCTATTGTCTTCGTTCTCTTCCATGAGGCATTTTCAGCTTATTGGCTTAGAGCTTTTAGATTTTCTCGCCAGCTTTTTCGATATTAGTCTCTCCGGCTTTTTCGATATTAGTCTCTCCGGCCTTTTCGATATTATTCTCGCCAGCTTATTTTTTCTACAGGCTCCTTGAGTCTGAATGTACCGGTGAGAATCTTTTCTTTTAGTTCTTCAGCAGCTTTCAATGCCCTGGCACGGTCTGATTGGCGCAGGGTTACTTTAATGTCCCTCAGGCTGCCTCCAATTGCACACCTGACAGAACCCAGGTTTGCACTGAAGGTCTCCCCCCTGCACCTTGAGAGGCAGAGCCCGCAGTTAAAGCAAAGAGAGCTGGAATGGACAGCCATTTTATCCTCAGTACGGGAGACGGCTCCCATGGGACAGGCTTCTTCAACCAGACATGTCTTGCATTTCAGGCACTTTTCCGGCTCATAGCGGACTGTAAGGTCTGTGCCGTCCCATACATCTCCATATGTAATTTCACAGAGAGGGATTCTACCTGCAAGATCTACAAGCTTAAGTGGAATTTCCTTATCCAGCTTCAGGATATTTTCCAGCATCCCCTCGTGAAGAACCGGGATTGGGACAGCCCAGGTATTGATAATCTCAGGGCCGGCAGAAGTTGCAAAACCTCCCATATATTCAGGATTCATATCATGCAGGTCTGCAAAACCTGTAAGGTTAGGATTATCCGGTGAGCTTCGGGTGCCTGAACCCGTAACAAATCCGTCTGCTCCGTTAAGAAGCACCCTTGTCCCGACTCCTATAGTCTCGAGTTTGGGGTCGTTTTGAATGGGGTTCAACTCGCCGCAGCCGCAAAAAGTCATCTCCTTAAATTCACCTTCAAATGGCAGGGCATGAAAAATGGTTTTAATAGACTCTTTTCCGGGATTTACGAATGCCCTGTAATTCTTAAAGGCATGCCTTGTTGCGTGGAGCCGTGCAAAGGGGATTTCAGATAGCTGTGTCTCCACTGAAAAGCGACTTCCTTCACTGGTAGTTACATCAACTTTAATGGTTTTTCCTTCCACCATCTCCCTGAAAAGGTGTCCACCTCCGTAGCATGGGTCTGATTCTCCGTGAGCTGTCCCGAGCACGATAAGGTCCAGGACTCCAAGCCTTTCGTTCGGGCAGGGACCCACAACTGCCGGCACGCCGTTCAGCAGGACTTCAGAAGCTTTAACAAACGAGTCGGGCTCTGAGACTTTGAACGAAAGTACAGCATATGTTCCGCTCATGATGCCGCGGGTTGCGGTAGTTACGACATCCACATCTTCAAGCCTTATCTCCTCTCCGGCACGGATTCTCGCGCTAAGTTCTGCAGCCGTGAGAACCACGGCATCTCCAGCATCAATTTTACCCTGAATTTCCGGGATTGTCCGGCACGTCCCTGTGTTATCGAATGCTTCGTTCATGTTACCCTCAACCGGAATATTGAGTTCATTATATTTTAGAGGCTTGTTCATTATATTTTAGATGGGAGGATTCTGAGAATAAGACTCGAAGATACATTAAAGTGAAACGTTAAGAAAGGAATGAATGAACTTTTAAAAATTGCGCCGAAAATAAAAATCTGAACTTAGAGTGCAAATTCTGAGACCACGGTGAAGAGAAGATTACCGAATACGCAAAATTTTTTGTCTTTTCGAAGCTTATTCAAGTAGGAAAAATCCAGACCACCCAAAACTTATATAAATGATGATGTGTACTATGGGGTTGCACTTTGGTGCGAAAAACGGAAACAATAAACAACGTGGGCTCGTGGTCTAGCCGGTTATGACGTCGCCTTGACATGGCGGAGGTCCTGAGTTCGAATCTCAGCGGGCCCACTCAAAAACTTTCCGGAGATCTTTCCGGAAATAAAAGACACTACCACCTTTACATAATAGCCTACAGGTAGTGAAATTTATCTGCCTGCCCAGGTAGCTCAGTGGGAGAGCGCTGCCCTGAAGAGGCAGTTGTCCCCGGTTCGAATCCGGGTCTGGGCACCATATCACATCAGTAGTGTAGCGGTCATCACCGGGCGTTGCCAACGCTCGAACCCGGGTTCGAATCCCGGCTGATGTATAACTGTTTTAAAAGTTAATGTTTCGGATCAATTTTCCTGATGCAAAAAATAAGTAACAAACAATGTGGGCTCGTGGTCTAGCCGGTTATGACGTCGCCTTGACATGGCGGAGGTCCTGAGTTCGAATCTCAGCGGGCCCACTCAAAAACTTTCCGGAGATTTTTCCGGAAAGATAAAAGACACTACCACCTTTACATAATAGCCTACAGGTAGTGAAATTTATCTGCCTGCCCAGGTAGCTCAGTGGGAGAGCGCTGCCCTGAAGAGGCAGTTGTCCCCGGTTCGAATCCGGGTCTGGGCACCATATCACATCAGTAGTGTAGCGGTCATCACCGGGCGTTGCCAACGCTCGAACCCGGGTTCGAATCCCGGCTGATGTATAATTAAAGTTACAAATCAGGCAAGTTTTTTCAGTTGTTTGCTTAGTCTCTTTGCTTATTCTTTTTTCGACCATTTTTCTCGAACCTATCGTATATTAGAACTTTTTGCTTTGAGTTTGAAATATCTATAATATTGTCTAATTTTTCCATAGAATTATAGTTTCTGAATAAATATAATCCAGGTTTAGTTTTAGGATACAGTTTCCAATCTTATTTGTCAAGCTTTCGAACGATATCAGACCCAACGTTAACCCATACTTATGACTAAAATTTAGAGTGAATAGCCGTTATAGAGTCGGAAAATTAAATATGTTAACCAACTCATTGTCAACCAAAAAATTAATTAAAACATAAGATCATTATAATCATTGGATATACATCTCGAAGAGACAAAGAAACGAATCTGCTTGAAGAGATCTATACCAACTGTGTTGCAAACCTGAAAAATCGTAAGGAGATCTGAAAATGACAGGAAAGTTCCAGAAAAGAAGTGCAGAACGGAAAGGCGTCAGAAAAGAATATGAACTGGAGCAGAAGTTAATAAAGGAAATCGTAAGCGAAATTCAGGTAAGCGGCGGTGGATCTATAGAGTGAGCAAAAAAGTACACATAACAATCCAGGCTGGAGAGATTTCCGAGCAGACCGTAGAAATAGCCGAGAGCGCCACCTACGAAGACCTGCTTGATACATTGGATATAAATCAGGAAACGGTACTTGTATTAAATGGAGGGAATGCTGTTCCCCTTGACGGGATGGTAAGTTCCGACAGACTTACAATCCTGAGAGTTGTCACAGGGGGCTGATCTGCCAGTAAAAGGCAGAATCCCTTATTTATTACAACTTCTTTTTTCCACCTTTTTTGAAATTCATAGAGGTTATTCTTTAAAGCATGCTTTTACCGCCCGAGTTGCGCCTCCCGAGTTGCGCCTCCCGAGTTCCGCTTCGGGAGCACGGGGTCCTTCTCGCTGCGCTCGAGAGGACTAATTGAAAGGACTTATTTATGAAATCACAGTTTTTCCGTATTTTCCGTGGTTTCTGTCATATAGAATATTGATTGAATTTCTTTATACTGCAGATGGTCGTGGCATAGAGAAATTATAGAAAACTAAGATAGAACCTGCTTTCGGCAGGTGAACGTAAAAATTCATTTTATTTTTTTACTGATATCGGTTTTCTCAAAACTTCTAAAATTATATCATTATATACATTTTCCAAATGTTGACAATAAATTCGTAAATTTATATTTGTTGTAAGTGAGGGAATAACAAATCCCGTTCGAAACTTAATCCACATGACATTGATTTTTAGATTTCTCACCAAAAAAGTGCAATCAAAAACTTACGTATGTTGAGATCATCTGCTGCCGAATGTAGGATAGAATCAAAAGGGAATCATGAAAAGGGAATCATGAAAAGGGAATCATGAAAAGGGAATCATGAAAAGGGAATCATGAAAATTAAACCGATGAAAAAAAGTAGTAAGAGCTACAGTATAAAGTCAGAAAACCCAGAATTAGCTTAATATTCAACGCGAATACCGCGTGAATTCCGCAGAAGAAAATCCAGAGGAATAAAGAGAAGGAACGCAAATCCTGAGAAGGTTTTTATTTCCATAATGGTCGAATTCCATAGGAGGATTGTCAGCCATTATGGAGCTAAGCTTGTTTGAGAGCTTTCACTTTGAAGGAGTAAGAGGCACCTTTTTACTCATGACCTTCAGCTTCTTAATTGCTGAGATGGTTGCCTGAGATTCCTTGTAAATTTTGTCTTCGTAATAACTTATGATCTCGTCAACGGGAGCCGCAAGAGCATAAATCTTTATCGGGCGACCTTTGCCAGGCTTTTTTTCCGAACGCACACTAACCCAGGACTGGTTGCGCATCAGCCTCATTGCAAGACTGACTTCGGGTTGTCTTAATCCGGTACTGATTTCGATTTCACGGGATGATGCTTCGTCCACATTCATAAGATATGCCATGGTTGTAGCGACATTTCTGGACATCCCGAGGTTCCTTAACGTTTCAATGAAAATATGATCGTTTTCGTCCAGCACTTTTACTTCGTAGTCCTTCATGATAACCCCTTCATACTTATAATTTAATAGATAAGTTTGTCAGTTAAAAAATATCAGGGTAATTATTATTTAGACCTTCAAAGAATGCTTTTATAATCACCTTTTAAAACTGACAACAACTGCCAAATATACACACAGTTGATATATTTATACGGTAACGTATTTCATTTTGAAATTTTAAAGGGAATAAAAAGCGTTTTTACGTAATGTAGCGGATTGTTTCCGTTTTAAGTCCAACAACCGGTTATTAAAAGCAAATATTATATGTTTATAACCGACTACTAGAGCCTCGTTTTATGAGATTGATGGGAAGGGCCGTACAGATTTAGCAATTAAACCTGTATACGTATATAATTAGAAGGTTATTCATCTCCAACAATTAATAATGTACTCATACTATTTAAAGTTGTATATATTAAAAGGGAATTGAAATACTTTCAATTACGATTGACACATATTACTACAGAAAAATAATCAAATATAGAAGACGTTATACTACCCGGATCCAGATAAAAAACTTCAAGCTTCATAGGAAAAATATTACAATTCAACTGACTATTAATTTGGGTTAAGGTTTCAGGATAAAATGAATTAGAGAATAATTTAGAAATTAGATATTTCCGATTCAGATAAGAGAAAGCAATGATCACACTGGACAAATTAAACCGCTTTATCTCCCTTCAATACCAGCTATATCTCTATGAAGACCAGTTGCTTAAAAAATAGAAGCAAGGCAGGTCTTGTAAAAGTAGAGAAACCTGAACACCTATTTTCGTATCAACTCTTTTTTCTCATTTTCGTTTGCCGGAAAAATTATTTAGAGGAGTGAGTTTATAAAAGGCATTGAAAAGTAGAGATTGAAATTAAAACTTAATAAAATAAATACAATTAAATAGGGTTAATAGTTACATAAGCCCATTATTTAAACGTACCTGACGAATTGAAAAGTAGGGGAAAACAGTGAGCACGCATTACTGGTATGTTCTGCAGCCAGGCCATATAAAAAATGAAGAATATAGAGATATGAAAGAAGTCAAGTTCTGCCTCCAAAAAAAATAAAATCGAGATAAAGAGTTGATACCACGATCGAGCTGATAATTAAAGCATTCTGGCTGATGCTTCCGGCATATCTTCCCAACCCCTTTGCAGCTGTTTTCGGTGGCGGAAAGCCGATTGACGGAGGCAGAACTTTAAAGGACGGGAAAAGAATCATAGGAGATGGAAAAACCTACAGAGGGCTTTTTTCAGGCATTTTTTTCGGAGTTCTTGCAGGCAGCATCCAGATCTGGTTAAATTCAAGGGGATTCGAGATTCTGGGAATTGAGATGCCAGCTTTCGGCCCGGACTACCCCAGTGCACTCAAAGTTGTCCTTGCCCTTGCCTGCGGTTCACTCTTCGGAGACATGTTCAAGAGCTTTTTCAAGCGCAGGATGGGTATGAAAAGGGGCGCTTCCTTTCCGCTTGTAGACCAGCTGGATTTTGTCGTGGGAGCCTGGGTTTTCACATATCTTACATCTCCTGAATGGTTTGTGAGCAATATTACCCCCTCGATAATGGTAACAATCCTCATAATGACGCCTCTGCTCCATTTTACAACAAATATAATAGGATACTTTGCAGGTATAAAGAAAGAACCGTGGTAAACTTTTAGAAATTAACACGGTTCTGAAAAAATAACCGGAGAAATGCTGATTACGATTCCTAAAGATCAAGAGCAATTAGTAGAGATCAAGGAACAATCAGATTTGAGAATACTTAATGAAAAACAAATAGCTAATAAGGCTGCTAAACCGGTGAGATCATGAGCGAATGGGATACAAAAAATGAGCTAAAGATACAAAAACAGGAACTGATCGCAGCCCTCAAAGCCTGCGGAGCTGTCCGCTACGGAGAATTCACGCTTGCCTCGGGAAAGAAAAGCAAGTATTATATAGACATCAAAAAAGCCAGTACTGACCCAAAAACCCTGAAGCTTATAGCCAGACAGGCAGCACTCAGGGTGAGGGAGATGGATGTAAACACAATTGCAGGAGTGGAACTCGGGGGTGTCCCTCTGGCAACCGCAGTCTCCCTGGAAACCGAACTCCCTCTGCTTATAGTCCGGAAATCTATAAAAGGCTACGGCACAAAAAGCAGGTTTGTGGGAGATATTAAACCAGACGACAGGCTTGTAATGCTCGAAGACGTAACGACCAGCGGAGGCTCGGTCAGAGATGCAATCGAAGTTGTCAGGGAAAGAGGGGCGAATGTCAAATATGTGATCAGTGTCGTGGACAGAGAAGAAGGAGCGAAAGAAAACTTGAAGGAAGCAGGTGCGGAGCTTGTCCCTCTTGTAAGTGCAAGCGACCTATTGAGATAATTGAGTTAACTTATACTCTCCGCGTTAGAAAATTTGGAATTATAGCCTGTATATTTAACAGTTCGATTCCAGACAGGGTTTTCCTATTGAGTTACAGAACCCACAGTTTGTCAGAAACTGGAAAAGTAGACTATGGCTTAATTTTTATCCTTCTTTTAACTGAAAACCTTTGGAATATAACTGTTCTACATTCTATTCTTGTCAAATAATGTTTAAAGGTAAAATACTGAAAAAATAGAAGGTAAAACTTTGGAAAAACGTTAAACTGTATAGGTTTTATCCAGGTGTTAAGTCTGACAATGAGAAGATATTTATCAGAAGAAATAGAGAACTAGGAAGTCCTTCAGTATATTCCTGATTAAGAACTATTGTCAATAAAAACAAATATGCTGCTTAAAGTAATGTTGAGAGGTTTTGAGGACTGAAAATCCAACTACCTTTTCTTATCTCATTTCCTTATTGATACATATTAAAACCAAATTTGAATAGAATAAAATAATCTTTTTAAAACCAGGAGAATAAAAATGAAGATTTTGCTTATCGGCGGCGGCGGAAGGGAACATGCAATCGCTGAAGGAATTAAGAAAAGCAAGCATAACCCCTCCCTTTATGCGTTAATGGCAAAAAAAAATCCCGGAATTGCCGCCCTCTGTGAGGACTTTCTCCTTGAGAAGGAAACAGAAATTGAAAAAGTCATTGATTATGCAAAAGCCAGGAATGTTGAAATGGTTTTTGTGGGCCCTGAAGCTCCGCTTGCAGCAGGAATTGCAGATGCTCTCTGGGAAGCCGGGATCCCGGTTGTAGGGCCTAAAAAAGCCTGCGCAATTATCGAATTTGATAAGGCCTGGGCAAGAAATTTCATGAAAAAATATAAAATTGAAGGCTGTCCTGCCTATGAGGTTTTCACTGAGAAAGAACCCGCACACGCTTTCATCGAAAAGCTTGGTGATGTTGCAGTCAAGCCCTCCGGCCTGACAGGGGGAAAAGGGGTAAAAGTTATGGGAGACCAGCTCCCTGACCTCGAAGCAGCCAGGGCATATGCAAGTGAGCTTCTTGAGAAAGGGCCTGTAGTCATCGAGGAGCGTTTCATTGGAGAAGAGTTTACTCTTCAGGCTTTAGTGGACGGAAAGAGCCTTGTCTTCTTCCCTGCAGTGCAGGATCATAAAAGAGCGTATGAAGGTGACCTCGGACCCAATACAGGCGGAATGGGTTCATATACGGGCGCCGGAGAGATCTTGCCTTTTATGCTTCCAGAGGAACTTGAGAAGGCAAAAGGGATTATGCAGGATACTGTAAAGGCACTTTATGAGGAAACGGCAACAGGATACCAGGGCATCCTGTACGGGCAGTTTATCCTTACGGCCAGCGGCCCCAAGGTAGTGGAATTCAATGCCAGATTCGGAGATCCCGAAGCTATGAACGTAATTCCCCTTATTGAAACAGACTTCGTGGAAATTATGTCTGCAATGGTTAAAGGAACCCTTGAAAAGCTGCCTGTAAACTTTAGCAAGAAAGCGACTGTATGTAAATATGCAGTTCCTGCCGGCTATCCTGATAATCCTGAGAAAGACAGCGAGGTAACTGTAGAAAATATAGGGAAAGCTTCCATCTATTACGCCAGTGTTTATGAAAAAGAAGGGAAAGTTTACACAACTGGCTCCCGTGCCATTGCAGTCGTAGGTTGTGCGGAAACTATAGATGCAGCCGAAAAAATTGCGCAGAATGCTCTTGAAAATATCCGGGGCAAGCTTTTTTTCCGGAAAGACATTGGCACTGCCGCCCTCATCCAGAAGAGAATTGACCACATGAAAGAACTTAGAGGCTGACTGCCTGAAAAGCTCTGAAAAAGTACGGCGTGCAAATAAGTACTATGCAGTAATATAAAGTTTAAATTCAGCCAGAATGAAGTAGGGGTTGAAACGATGAAGAAGGATGTACTTTCGATAACTGACCTGTCCAGGGAGGAGATTTACGAACTCCTCGAATCTGCTGCGGACCTGAAAGAAAAGCGCAAGGCAGGAGAATCCACAGAGTTCCTGAAGAACAAAAGCCTCGGGATGATTTTCGAGAAATCCTCCACAAGGACCAGAGTATCCTTTGAGGTTGCAATGACTGACTTTGGAGGACATGCCCTTTACCTGAACTCCAAAGACATTCAGGTAGGAAGAGGAGAGACTATTGAGGATACCGCCAGAACCCTTTCAGGTTACCTGCAAGGGCTCATGGCAAGGGTTATGAGTCACGAAACTGTAAAAAAATTAGCCGAATACTCAACAATACCTGTAATCAATGCGCTTTCGGACAGGGAACACCCCTGCCAGATCCTGGGCGATTTCATGACAATCATGGAGTACAAGCACAGGTTCGAAGGCTTGAAATTCGCCTGGGTAGGAGACGGAAACAATGTCTGCAACTCAGCCTTACTTGGCTCGGCTATCATGGGAATGGAGTTTGCCATTGCCTGCCCGAAGGGATATGAGCCAAAAGCCGAGTTCCTTGAACAGGCAAAAGCCCTGGGAGGCAAATTCACCATTACAGATGACCCGAAAGTTGCCGCGAAGGATGCAGACATTATCTATACGGATGTCTGGGTTTCCATGGGCGACGAAGCCGAACAGGAGAAACGCCTGAGGGATTTTGCTTCTTTCCAGATCAATACCAAACTCCTTGGATTTGCAAAGCCGGATGTAATAGTCATGCACTGCCTGCCAGCCCGGCGAGGCCTCGAGATTACGGATGAAGTTATGGACGGCCCGAATTCCGTAATTTTTGAAGAAGCCGAGAACCGCCTGCATGCGCAAAAAGCCCTTATCCTGAAATTGATGAGATGAAAAATTTCATCAATTTCCAAACTTATCTAGAAATAATAATACATTTTCTGGCGCTTGTTCTCGGATTTTCAGCATTAAACCCGGCTTCCTGAAAAAAGAGAATTATCCGGAAGTCCAGAGCGAATTTCGTCCTCCGAAAAGGTTTTTCAAGGAAAAAGTATAAGAACAAAGAGCACTACTATGTGCTGCTGGAACATAAGCTACATCGTGCGAGAGTTGCCCAGCCAGGTCAAAGGCGCTGGATTCAGAGTTTTACATACAGGACTATATTTTATTAAAAAGTAATACATCAATATGCGAGAGTTGCCCAGCCAGGTCAAAGGCGCTAGATTCAGAGTCCAGTCTTGTAGGAGTTCGTGCGTTCGAATCGCACCTCTCGCATCAAACTTTTTTAAGTGACTTTTTTCGTTGAGTTTCTTTTAGAGCCGTCATTGAATATTTAATTCTCTATGAAAACGGAGCCTTTTCATGCAATATTATGTGAAGGACAGCACTCTTATAATTGATGGCGATTTTGAGGCTGTCAGTACAGGATTAAACGGCGGAAGGTCATACGTAAAACACCTTTTCAACAAACAGGTGCCAAGGACCTTCAACCCCCCTGAACCGAAGGAATTCTTAAGGAAAGAAGCCATAAAACTCGGCTTTGAAGCAGCTCATTTTGGCCTCCTTACGGCTGTCAAAATGGAATACCTTCAGGTCATCGAAGACGACTACCTCACAGCCTTTATAACCGCTGGCGTAAGCAACGGCTCAGAATTCAGGGCAAAAATAGGGACCATAAATATAATTCTAATCTCGAAGACAAGACTATCCGAGACAGCTCTCTTCGGAGCCATCATCACAGCCACTGAAGCTAAAGGGCTTGCTCTGCTTGAAAAAGGCTACACCTTCCTGGGTACGAACACGGATGCAGTGATTGTTGCCTATGAAATTGACTCCGGAATTAACTCGGAAACTGAGGGAAAGCAGGAGATCCCCTACGCAGGCTCAAGTACGGAGTTCGGAAAAAAGATTACTGAAGCTGTTATAAAAGGAGTTAGGGCAGGGCTTGAGCTACGGGGAGAGTGAATCTAAAAGAGATATCTCTTAAGAGAGAAGCCAAAAAATAGCCTCAGTTCAATTGCCTTCTAAGCCAGACCCAAACACCAACTAAAACTGCTTTTTGCACGTCCTCAGCACAAAGTGACCTATTCCGTCATAAGACTCCAGCCCGCTTCTCCATGCTGAAAGGTACGCGTCCTTCTGATTAGAAATGAAGAACCGGCATTAAAAATAAGAAACTAAAAACAAAGTGGCCTGATTTTATCGAGAAGCACAGCTCAAAAGGCTGAACCTACAATTAAAAAACAAAAAGATCCTGAAAAGACACAAAGATCAATAAAAACAAAAGTAACATGAAAAATCATTATCAGAAAAAACAATATCAAAACGAAAAGTAAAAAACTATTTTAGAAAAGGTTAGAATAGATTTAAAGTAGTATAGGGTGAGCATGGCAGCGATCCAGAGTTCCCGAAGACTCGCGTACTTCAGTACAGTAAGGAACGTGGACAGGCTTATCTTCTGTGTTCGGGATGGGTACAGGAGTTGCCCTGCCGCTATGGCCGCCAGACTCTACCTATAAATGGGATTGGGGAAAATGATGAAGTCATGTATAGGTGTGCTGCATATTGAATTTCGCCTGGACCTGATATGGTGAAAGGAACGGATGGTTAGTTAACGCGGACTGAACACCTCGTTGCCTTGGTGCTTACATCCCGTTTCTATTAAACCGGTCTTTTACCGGAATCCTTAAAGAGGTCTCTTTTTAGGTCAGATTTCGAGCTTAGATGCATTCAGCTCTTATTCCTTAGCGCGTAGCTGCCCGGCGTTGCCTTGTCAGACAACCGGTACACCAGTGGCGCCGCTGCTTGGTTCCTCTCGTACTAAAAGCAGCTTACCCTCAGACCTCTGGCACCTCTAGTAGATAGTAACCGACCTGTCTCACGACGGTCTAAACCCAGCTCACGATCTCCTTTAATAGGCGAACAACCTCACCCTTGGCCGCTGCTGCACGGCCAGGATGGAAAGAACCGACATCGAGGTAGCAAGCTGCCGGGTCGATATGTACTCTTGCCGGCAACGACTCAATTATCCCCGGGGTAACTTTTCTGTCATTTTTGGCCCCCACCAAGGAGGCTCAAAAGTTCGCTAGAACCGACTTTCGTCTCGTCATCCACTGCTGTGCTGAATAACGTCAGGCTGACTTATGCTCTTGCACTCTTCAGCGAGTTTCCGACCCGCTTGAGTCAACCATTGCGCGCCCTTGATATCTTTTCAAGGGCGTCCCGCCCCAGGCAAACTGCCCACCTATCGGGGTCCTCTTCTCAGAGTTAGGGTCGTAGTTCCAGAAGGGTAGTGTCCCAATTGCGACTCCACGGATGCTGGCGCACCCGCTTCGACGTCTCCTACCTACACTGTACATCCAGAACCACAACCCAACGACAGGCTGCAGTAAAGCTCCACGGGGTCTTCACTTCCCCCTAGAGGTCTCTAGACTGTGCACTAGAATGTAAGCTTCACCGGACTCCAGTTAGGGACAGTAGGGCTCTCATTGATCCATTCATGCAAGTCGCCAATTAAGCGACAAGGTACTACGCTACCTTAAGAGGGTCATAGTTACCCCCGCTGTTTACAGGCCCTTCTTCCCGTTGAACCGGGGTTTCAGGTACCTGCACTGAGCAGGATTCAGAGATTGTACTAGCCCTTACGGGTTTGCAATCTCCTATGTTGGTATTAGACAGTTAGAGCCCCCTGGTCACTGCGACCTGCTTTCTACAAAGCAGGCACTCCTTCTCCCGAAGTTACGGAGCTAATTTGCCGAATTCCCTTAACTGAATTACTCCGACACGCCTTAGCCTTTTCAGCTAGGGGCACCAGTGTCAGATCTCGGTACGGACATTTAGCTGTCCTTTTCACGGGTCCCTGGGTGCAGCCGACTTTAGCCATTACAGATTCGCCCGCTTCTCGCCATTACGGCTCTCCACGGGTTTCGCTGCTTAGACGGCGCGACAACGCCGCTCGGCCTGCCCTGAGACGTCAGAGCTTAGTGCTAAATGGTACAGGAATATTAACCTGTTTCCCTTTTGGCGTACTCGAGTTACGGTACGTCTTAGGACCGACTAACCCTCGGCTGACGATCATTGCCGAGGAAACCTGGCCCCTTCGGCGGCAAGGATTCTCACCTTGCTTTGCTGCTACTATTACCAGGATTTTCGTTTGTGAACGGTCCACAGGACTTTACAGCCCTGCTTCTGCCCGAACACAACGCCTTCCTACGAGATTACCTTGCGGTACTCCGTGGTATCGGTAGTCGACTTGAGCCCCGTCAATTTTCGGGGCCCCAAACCTCGACTGGTGAGCTGTTACGCACTCTTTGAAGGGTAGCTGCTTCTAAGCTAACCTTCCAGCTGTCTTGGGCTTGGGACGCCCTTTAGTGTTAACACTTAGTCGACACTTGGGGACCTTAACCACGGGCTGGGTTGTCTCCCTTACGGACTACAAGCTTACCCCAGTAGTCCGGACTCCGACCTTCTTAAATGACAGTGGGTTTGGAGTTTGACAGGCGGGTGAGGGATTTCTCCCCCGGAACCGCCAATCAGTGCTCTACTCCACCGACGATCTCCAGTCAGGTCATGCTGCGACATGTTTCGGAAGGAACCAGCTGATGCCGGGTTAGATTAGCATTTCACTACGAGACGCAGGTCACACGAATGATTTGCAGATCAAAACCGCTTGCGGTCCTCCACGTAGCTTTCGCCACGCTTCAACCTGCCCACGCCTAGATCACCCGGCTTCGGGTCGTACCCCGGTGACTCCACGCACTTGTATACGTCGTGCCTCACCCGTGAGGGTTGCGCACATGTTGCTTTCGCTTCGGCTGCCCAGATAAAAGGTTAGCCATCGCCACCAAGATACACTCCCTGGCCCGTTCTTCAAAACGTAAGATACGACACTGGCAGTGGCGTTCGTACAGCATTCTCGCGAATGTTTCCTTCACGTCAAAGATCCTTTCATGCCGTATCGTTCTATCACTATCAGGTTTCAGGCACTTTGCACCTCCCTTCTCGGGGTACTTTTCAGCGTTCGGTCACCCTACTATTTCGCTATCGGTCTCAAGTAGTATTTAGTTTTGGAGGTTGGTGCCCCCCAGATTCCCGCGCGATATCCAACGCACGGTACTCAGGGACATGTTCCGGTCTTCTGGTTTACACATACGTGACTGTCACACTCTATGGTCTGCCGTTCCAGGCAAGTTCGGTTTTACCGCGAGACGTTTGAACAGCCCTACAACACCACATTTCCCCGAAGGGATTCGGTTTGAACTGTGCCGGTTTCACTCGCCGTTACTCACGGCATCTCGTTTGATTTCTTTTCCTGCTCCTACTGAGATGTTTCAATTCGGAGCGTTCCCGATCATTACTGATCACTAGGGAGAGGTCCCATTCGGAAATCCCGGGTTCATTGGCTCCATGCACCTACCCCGGGCTTATCGCAGCTTGGCACGTCCTTCATCAGCTCTTGAGCCGAGCCATCCACCTGATAGCATAACTCCTGTTACACCTAACCAGGTCCAGTTAGCGTTCAATATACAGCACCTATACATGACTTCATGTACCTGAGTTTCCACACAGGCAATCCGCCCTTCCCCGAAAATTTACTTTCCGGGTGCACAAAAATGGACTTGCTGGGATTCGAACCCAGGGCCTCTGCCTTGCAAAGGCAGCGATCTTCCAACTGATCTACAAGCCCGAGAGAGACTAGAGATCCACAAAGGATCTCTGGTTTGAGGATTTGTCGGTTTATCGGCATCTGGGCGGTGGGTTTTTTATGCTTAGGAGGTGATCCAGCCGCAGATTCCCCTACGGCTACCTTGTTACGACTTAACCCCCCTTGCAAAATTCAGGTTCGAACACGGCACAGAGTCCGTGCCCTCACCCATACCTCACTCGGGTGGTTTGACGGGCGGTGTGTGCAAGGAGCAGGGACGTATTCACCGCGCTATATTGAAACGCGATTACTACGGATTCCAGCTTCACGAGGGCGAGTTACAGCCCTCGATCCGAACTACGGATGGGTTTATGAGATTGCCAGCCCCTTTCGGGGGAGGGACCCATTGTCCCATTCATTGTAGCCCGCGTGTAGCCCGGGAGATTCGGGGCATACTGACCTACCGTGGCCCGCACCTTCCTCCGATTTAACACCGGCGGTCCCCACAGTGTACCCATCATCCCGGAGGATATGCTGGTAACAGTGGGCACGGGTCTCGCTCGTTGCCTGACTTAACAGGATGCTTCACAGTACGAACTGGCGACGGCCATGCACCTCCTCTCAGCGATTCAGGCAAAGTCTTCAGCTTGGCCTACATATTGCTGTCGCCCCCGGTGAGTTGTCCGGCGTTGAGTCCAATTAAACCGCAGGCTCCACCCGTTGTTGTGCTCCCCCGCCAATTCCTTTAAGTTTCAGCCTTGCGGCCGTACTTCCCAGGTGGCTCGCTTCACGGCTTCCCTGCGGCACCAGACACGGTCGCGCCATGCCTGACACCTAGCGAGCATCGTTTACGGCTGGGACTACCCGGGTATCTAATCCGGTTCGTGCCCCCAGCTTTCGTCCCTCACCGTCGAACCCGTTCTGGTAAGACGCCTTCGCCACAGGTGGTCCCACAGGGATTACAAGATTTCACTCCTACCCCTGTAGTACCTCTTACCTCTCCCGGTTCCAAGCCTGGCAGTATCCCCCGAAAGCCTAACGGTTGAGCCGTCAGATTTCCCGGAGGACTGACCAAACCGGCTACGGACCCTTTAGACCCAATAATCACGATCACCACTCGGGCCGCCGGTGTTACCGCGGCGGCTGGCACCGGTCTTGCCCGGCCCTTGCTAACAGGTGTATTTTACACACCCGGACAGCCAGCATATGATGCTGGCACTCGGTGTCCCCTTATCACGGTTTCCCGCATTGTAAAGTTTTCGCGCCTGCTGCGCCCCGTAGGGCCTGGATTCATGTCTCAGAATCCATCTCCGGGCTCTTGCTCTCACAACCCGTACCCGTCGTCGGCTAGTAGGTACATTACACCCACTACTACCTGATAGGCCGCAGACCCATCCTTGGGCAGACGAATCCATTTTACGCATAAAGCATTCCAGCATATATGCGTTATCCGGAATTATCCCCAGTTTCCCGGGGTTATGCCGGACCCAAGGGCAGGTTATCCACGTGTTACTGAGCAGTACGCCATGTTCACGAAGAACATATGACTCGCATGGCTTAGGCGAACACCGATAGCAGTAACCTCTGGCAGGATCAACCAGAATTGTTATAGCACACTTGATTGAAATTAAAGGTCTTGGTCGCAGAAACTTGCACTAACAACTATCAATTCAGTTATTCTAAGTTCCGCGATGATGTGTTTTTGTAAAAAACTCTCACCGCCCAGAATTAACCGAACCGACAAAATCCTCGTCAGACAGGAAATAACTCCTGGCTCCATTAAAAGATGAAAGAGATGTGTAATTCAACCCACACAATTGCTTTGTGTGAGGGATTCATACAAGACGTTTCTTGTATATAAAGCTTCCCAGTCCTGCAATTTTTCGCCCAGAGATCCAGAACAAAACGAAATATTTGTTTGAATCTATAGAGAAATTGCCATTCCGATCATTTAGGATCGTTAGAGAGGCGGGAACTCACAAATTTGCTTCGTGTGAGGGATACATACAAGACGTATCTTGTATATAAAGCTTATTATTCAGCGTATTTGTAGATATAGATTTCATCGCAAAAGCTTATTTTTGCTAAATCTATAGGTTTAATGCCCCCTGATCTTCCTATGTCAGGGAATCTTCTAGATGCATTACTAGTATATATACTTTGCTATTAAATGCCTTCAATACAGACCAAATCAAGAGAAAATGAGTGATCGAAATTACAGTTTTTATTTATGTGTTTTGAGGACTTTTTGAATTATATTATTATGCAGTTTCTGGCAACTGCCTGAATCTGCTGGAAATCTGATAAAGAAAATGCAGGTTTATGAATATTTCGATGCTGACAATTATATATATTTTTTAATTATGCTTAAGTCATAAGAGACCCCATGAAAACGAGATATTAAAAATAATAGGGCCTCATGATAACGAAAATTCTAGCCTGCAGTTCAGTGTGAGAACTTTAAACATGCTCAGTGAGATTTATATATATATAATTCCAATTAAAGTAAGGGGAGTTAGAAGTCCTTTTAAGAAATTGGGAAGATTCGGGAGTTTATACCTACTTAGATCTCGTTTAGTTGTCTTTGTTAGATCTCGTTTAGTTGTCTTTGTGGAAAAAAAAGAGAGATTAGGCATCTAAACAGAATTAAGGTCTATTTAGGAAAAAATTTAATTTTTAACCCGACTTTGGCCCCTGTAAATAATCAGGGATTGATTACTCCTCAAATGCCAAAATGGAGGTTATATATTTGATAGATATAGATCCCAGTGGTATTCTGGTTCGCTACAACGTAGCTCTGGAAAAGGCAATGACACCGGAAGACGCCGCAGAAGAGCTCTATCCTAAGGACAAATTAATCTACCCGATCGCAAAAGCCATCTTTGAAGGAGAAGAAGATGACGTGGTCGACGGTCTCAAGGCAGCAATGAAGGCGGGTAAGGATCCGATTGCCCTTATCGACGATGCCCTCATGGTCGGCATGGGTGTTGTCACAAAGCTCTACGATGAAGGTGTAATTTTCCTGCCAAACGTCATGATGTCTGCTGATGCTATGCTGAACGGCATCGAGTTCGCTAAGGAAAACTCCAAAACCTCTCCTGTAACCAAAGGTAAAGTCGTCTGCCATGTTGCAGAAGGTGACGTCCATGATATCGGAAAGAACATCGTAGCCGCACTACTGAGAGCAGGTGGCTATGATGTGGTGGATCTTGGAAGAGATGTTCCTGTAGACGAAGTAGTAGCTGCGGTGGAGAGAGAAAATCCCCTCATGCTTACAGGTACTGCCCTCATGACCACAACCATGTATGCATTCAAGGAAGTTAACGACAAGCTCATGGAGAAAGGATATAGAATTCCATTTGCATGCGGTGGCGGTGCTGTCAATCAGGACTTCGTGTCCCAGTATGAGCTTGGGGTATACGGTGAAGAAGCAGCCGATGCCGCGAAGATGGCAGATTTCATCAAGGCACATGGGGACAACATTGTGAAACTGAGGGAGACATTCCATAGACACTGAGGAGGCGGAGTAGATGGCAGTAACAAGATGTACTAAAATGGCTTATGCAAGCGCAGATGAAATGATTTTCGGAAAAGCCGTCAAGCCAGTCAAAGCAGGGCTTGGGCTTGAGATCGGTGCCGGCTACACAACTCCCGAAGTGAACTATGCCCCAAGACCTGAAGCAGGGGCATCCAAAGAAAAGCTCGTAAAAGAGTATGAAAGGATCACCACCGACATCATGGCAAGGATGGTTCAGATCGGAGCTCCATCTGTCGTGCTTGAAACCGAACACGTCCAGCAGATGTCCAACCACCCGGATTGGGGAGCCGCCGTTGCGCACGCCCAGAAAACCATCATGGAAGAATACCACGATGAACACGGCATAAAGTGCGCACTCCGCCATACAATCGGTGACATCCGTGAGAACAGAGACTTCCTCCAGCTCAGAGGAGACAAGTACTCCGTCTTCATCGAGGCTTTTGAACAGTGCGCCAAGTCCGGTGCAGATCTGCTTGCCGTTGAGTCAATGGGTGGTAAGGAAGTTTTCGACCATGCTATTCTCAGGAACGACATGGCAGGCATACTTTACGGCATAGGCGTTCTCGGCAGCATGGACATGGAAATGATCTGGCAAGACATTGCATCAATTGCAAAGAAAACCGGAACTGTAGCCTCGGGAGACACAGACTGTGCCCAGGCAAATACTGCAATGTTCATTGCAGGAGGCCTGCTGGATAAGAACCTTGCCCACACCATCGCAATAATTGCAAGGTCAATCTCTGCAGCAAGGTCCCTCTGTGCATACGAAGCCGGTGCCGTTGGCCCTGGTAAGGACTGCGGATACGAAAACACTATTGTCAAAGCAATTGCAGGTGTCCCGATTGCTCAGGAAGGTAAGACCTCAACCTGTGCCCACTCTGACCTGATGGGTAACCTGACCATGCAGTGCTGTGACCTCTGGTCCAACGAGTCCGTTGAATACCACGGTGAATTCGGTGGTACCACAGTTCAGTGCTGGTCCGAAACCCTGGCATATGACTGCGCCCTGATGAATGTTGCTCTTAATTCGGGTAACGCCAAAATCCTGAGGGATATGTTCGCAGCTTCGGACATGTACAGAGACGCGCAGGGCTATGTACTCGCATATCCGAATGCCTACAGAGTAGGACAGGCAATTGCCAAGGACGGAAACGACATTTACCTCCGTGCCAAGAACGCAGCGATAGAAAGCATCAAAATCGTCGAAGAAGGAGCAAAAGGCAAACTTGCCCTTTCCAGGTTCGAAGCAACTGCCCTTGCAAATTCAAAGGCAGCTTTCCAGGCCCTTACTGACGACAAGGACAAGTTCATGAGTGACTGCCTTACAAAATATAAAAATGAAGTCAAAGTATTCCTGCCGGAGAACTACGGCCTCTGATCGAGGTAAGTTCTTCCCATTTCTTTTTTTGAAAATTCCGAATTTAATTTCCTGTTGATGAAGTTCATGTAAGACTTTTTTACTTATTGACATGGACTTTACCTGCTGACTGCCAGCAGTTTGAATGCATACTATAGTTTTGGATGTAAATAATTACACTTTTTACCTTAATGGAAAGTCGTCGAAAAAAAGTTCCTTTTAATTCTTAAGCCAGAATTGAAATCAGTCTTAAAAGATAAAGACTAAAGGTGAAAGCTAAGGATAAAAGAAACACATAAACCTGAGAATGAGATAAAGTAAAAACAAATACCGGAAAAAAGAAGCCTGTAAAAATATACTGGAAAATTGAAAAAAAATTAAGAATTATTTTTGTTTTTCCGGATCTTCAAGCGTAGTACTCGTTTCTTGCCTCGACCATAGCTTTAATGTGGGAAAGAGGAGTCATAGGTGCGATTCCACAGCCAGGAGCAAGTACATCTACTCCCTCCGCGAGAGCTTTTTTGGACTCTTCTTTGATCTTATCAATTGGGCCTGGCAGTAAAGTAAAAGGACTGGAGATATTTCCTACGAGTCTTGCCCTGTTCCCAAGCACTTCCTTAGCCTTTTTTATGCTGCCTACTTTTTCTTCAACGCTCAAGCCTTCGAAACCGCAATCTGCCATATAGTCGAGGATAGGGCCCACGTTCCCACAGATATGCAGGACTGTAACTGAATCTACGTTTGAGGAAAACTTTTGCAGCCTCGATTGAAGTTCGCTTTTGAAAGAATCCGGACTCAACAGGTCAGGAGACGCCACAGGATCAGCAACGGAAATAACGTCTGCTCCTGCAAGAACCATTGAATTTGCATAAGATATTGTGGCTTCGGTTGCAAAATCCAGTACCTGGTGTAGAAGCTCGGGTTTTTTAATAGACCATTTCATAAAGGACTTTACACTCGCCAGATCCGAGGCAAGGGTAACTGGCCCTTCCATTCCCCCGATAATAGGCACATCCTGCCCTACTTTTTCTCTTATGATCTTAATCGAATCAAGTACAGCCGGAATCCTGCCCTTATCAAGCAGATTCTCAGGCATTGCCATGCCTTCCAGATCCTTAGGGTACGGATGTGCAGTAACAGACGGCTGCCTGTTCTTTGTCCCCATATTGACTTCGCAGCCCATTGCTTCGGCAAGTACGGTCAGGCAATAAGGAAGCCTTACAGCTTCAAGCCCGCTAAGCTCGTAGTTTGCAATTGCCAGCTTTGCCATCAGTTCAGGGTCAGAGTGAGATTCCGGCCAGGGAGCTCCCACTTTATCCATTAATTCCACAATTCCCGTCTGGGTTACGGAACAAACAGGTACTTTGTCAACCTTCTTTCCTTCTAGCGCGTTTAAAAGTCTCTCCTTAAGTGTCATTTCATCCATAGCTGTCTCCCCATGTTAAGTTTTAATTTAGAAGTTTTATAGCCGTACTTATTCTCGGCATTACTGGTCTAAAAGATCGATTTTTAAGATAGCCCTGATAACCCCCTTTGAAGCACATCAAAGTTTCAGAGTCTCCGTCACAGGCAAATAATCATCTTCGGAATACCGAAATCCCCATGCCCAGATTGACTATTATAATCTATGTTTTATGCTATATGATTGTTTGGGAATGCACAAACTAAAAACAGGAACATGAAAGATAAAATTGCACTTAACAGTAGCAAAAGGATAAAGCAAAACATAGCAAAAGCAGAACATAGCAAGAAATACAAATCATATAGCAGGACGTAGCAAAAGCAGAACATAGTAAGAAATACAAATCATATAGCACCCCGGGAAAGATATCAGACAAAATATAAAGGAATAAAAGCACGAGAACGGATTATGGTACGGATTTCGGAAAGGATAAGGGTAATTCAGGGAGATATTGTAAAACTCGAAGTTGATGCAATCGTAAATGCAGCAAATTCTACTCTTCTAGGAGGTGGAGGAGTTGACGGGGCCATTCACAGGGCTGCAGGTCCCGGACTGCTGGAAGAATGCAGAATCCTGAAAGGCTGTCCCACAGGAGAAGCAAAAATTACAAAGGGATACCTTCTACCCGCAAGATGGGTGATACATACTGTCGGCCCTGTATGGCATGGGGGCCAGAAAGGAGAGGATGACCTGCTGGCTTCCTGCTACAGAAAAAGCCTTGAACTTGCAAGGGAATATGCCGTAAAAACCATTGCTTTTCCAGCTATAAGTACAGGGGCATACGGTTTTCCTTCGGAGAGGGCTGCAGGAATTGCAGTTTCCGAAATAAGAACGTTTATTCAGGAAAATGAATTGCCTGAAAAGATTTTCCTTGTCTGCTTCAATAAGGAGACGTGCAGGCATTTAAGAAAAGCCTTGCAGGAAATTTTTGAAATTTAATTTAGATTTAGAAAATTTATTTACATCTATTTTTATAATTCAAACTGCCTGCGAAGTGCATTGTGGATACCCTTCAAAAAGCACTTTAAAAAGATAAATAGAAGAGTATTCTCCCACCCTCAATTATGGAGGATTGTTTATATACAATGTTAGGAGATAAGATTCCAGATAAAAATTAATAATGATAATAGATTCTGGTCTGGACTGAATCATTAAATTTTAGCAGTAGGGGACGGCGAATTGTCCCGGAAAAGGCATTCGGGAAAAAAGGGTATTTAAATATCCCATACCAGGAAAATAGAGAAATAATTCAGTATGCTGCGGATTTATAATTTACTACAGGTTCTTACATTTACAATACAGGCAATATTTATTACAATTATTGAAAAGGAGCTTTTAATAGCGAGAAACAGGAAGAGTACTCGCAAAAAGTCCTGAAGCCGGAGAAAGCAGGGCAAAATATTATTAAATCCAGATAGAAAACTCACATTAAAATATCAGATTTATTTGAGCTTGCAGGAATAGATTTAGAAAAAAGGGATCGGAGGAGTTGCTTATCAATAACGATGAAGCCTTTCAAAGAGGCCTTGACCTGGTTAAACACAAAAGGTACGAAAAATCGATTAATGTTTTCAATAAAATTCTGGACAAAGACCACAGTCACACAGGAGCCTTTTTCAACAGGGGACTCGCCCTGCTGGAAATTAAAAAACCGGAAGAAGCTCTCGACTCTTTTGACCAGTTCCTGCAGTTAGAGCCAGAAAATTCCGATGCCCTTTATAAGAAAGGAACAGCTCTGGCAACCCTCGGAAGGCTCGGAGAAGCACTGGAAGCCTATGATGATGCGCTTGAAATAAATCCCGAAAATCCGAAAATCTGGTACCGGAAAGGGCTTGTATTTGCCGAAATGGGACGGGCTGAAGCTTCAATTCTTTGTTTTGAGAAAGTGCTTGAACTTGAACCTGAATGCGGAACCGCCTGGTATGCCAGAGGGACAGTGGCTGGAAAAGCTGGCAGGTACGAAGAAGCCCTGGAAAGTCTCGGAAATGCACTTAAAATCAACCCGAAAAATTCAGAAGCCTGCTACGCAAAAGGGCTGGTTTTTGCAAAGCTTGAAGAACATGAAAAGGCACTTGAATGCTTTAATTCTCTGATCAGGGAAAACTCTAAGCATACAGATGCCTGGGAACAGAGATGTTTTTCACTGGAAAAGCTCGGGAGAAGTGAGGAAGCTCTGGAATGTATTGACGCATTTTTAAGAAAATTTCCTGCCAGCGAGACTGCTCTCTATCACAGGGGCATACTCTTAAGCGAACTTTCCCGCTATGAGGACGCCGAAAAAACCTTTTCGAAAATACTGAAACTCAATCCAGGGAACAAAGAAATCTGGCTCAGGAAAGGCCTTGCTCTTATCCAGCTGCTCAGGCTAAATGAAGCAATTGATGCTTTTGAGGAATCAATCAGGCTTGATCCCGCTTATTTCGAAGCCTGGAACTACAAATGCTTTGCTCTCATGAAACTTGAGGTCTACGAAGAAGCCATCGAAGCCTTTGACTCCGTGCTTGCAGTTTATCCGGAAATGAAGGAAATCTGGTATAACAGAGCTCTTGCTCTCCTGAAACTGCAGCGCTTTAAGGAAGCTGCACAATCTTTTTCCAGGGTTACCGAACTGGATCCTGCGTATGGAGACGCGTGGTTCCAGCGGGGGCGCTTGCTTGCCAGAACAGGGAAATACGAAGAAGCCCTCAACGCTTTCGATTCCATGCTTGAATACAACCCGGGATTCACCGAGGCCCAGAAGTTCAGGGGCACTGTACTGGTAGAGCTAAAACGATTTGAAGAAGCCCTTGAGTCTCTTGCATATAGTCTTGAGAAAGAACCCGATAACTGCAATCTCTGGCTCAAGCAAGGGCTAATTTTCCTTGATAGCGGAAAATTCGAGCCTGCCCTGAAGGCTCTTGAGAAAGCTGCGGAGCTTAAACCCGAGTACGAAGCCTGCTGGATGAATAAGGGTTTTGCACTTTATTCCATGGAACGTTATGAAGAAGCCCTGAAAGCCTTTGAGGAAGTTCTGCGGCTGAATCCTTATCTTGAGAAAGGGTGGAATAAAAAAGGAATCGTGCTCGTAAAGCTTGGAAAACCGGAGGAAGCCATCGAGGCTTTTGAAGAAGCTATCAGGCTCAGGCCTGACTTTGAGGATGCCTGGAGAAACAGAGGGCTAATTTTACTGGCTGCCGAAGAATACGAAAAAGCAGATGAAGCCTTTGCCGAAGTCCTCAAAACAAGCCCTGAAGATCTCGATTCTATTTACAAAAGGGGAATAGCCCTGCTCAAGCTGGGAAGAAAGGAAACTGCCCTGGAATGCCTTGAAAAAGTTCTCTCTCTTAATCCGGATTACCCGGATATCTTATACGACCTTGCGGTTGCACAGCTGGAACTTGGAAAACCGGAAGAAGCTCTGGAAACCTTTGAAAAGCTTGCTGCAAAGAATCCCGAAGCTCTGGAAATCCAGTGCAGGAAAGGAAAACTTGCAATGGAACTCGGGAAATATGAAACTGCACTGCAGGCGTTTGAACAGGTGCTCTGCCAAAAGCCGGAGTCCAGGGAAGCCTGGTACAGAAAAGGGCTTGCCCTGATAAAACTGGAACGTTTTGAAGATGCTATAAAAGCCTTTGATGAAGTAATTGTAAAGGATGCTAATTTTGAGGATATAAAGAATTCCAATTATAATGATATAAAGAACCCCGATTACGATGACGCCCGGACTTACAAAGGTTTTGCGCAGATACAGCTTGAAAGGTATGTCCCTGCCCTTGAAACCTTTGAGAGCGCTCTTAATGAAAGACCGGATTCCGATATTCTCTGGTACTACAAAGGCCTTAGCCTGTACAGAATACACATGCCAGGAGAAGCAGCCTGTGCTTTTGAGTCAGCTGTCAGCCTGAACCCCGAAATGAAGGAAGCTCTCGAGTACAGGGCTCTCTGCCTCTTTGAAACCGAACAGTACGAAACTGCCCTGGCAGCTCTGGAAGCTGTGCTCGAAAGAGATCCCGAAAACCTTTCTGCTCTCAACAACGTGGCATTCTCTCTTCTGCAGTTGAAAAGGTATGAAGAGGCAGCTGAAGCTTTTTCCAGAGTGCTGGAACTTGACCCTGGCAGGGAAGAAGCCAGGTATTATCTTGGGATTGCCAGCTTCGAATCAGGAAAGTACGATAAAGCCCTTTCTGTTTTTGAAGAGATGGCTGAGGGTTCCGGGAAAAATTCTTTTGCACAAAACTCCTCTGCACGGGATCCCTCTGCACAGAACTCCTCTGCGCTTTACTGGAAAGGACGTGTACTTATCAGGCAGGAAGCTTATGAAAAAGCGCTTGAGGTTTTTTCAAGGCTTATTGAACAGGATTCCCTGTTTGCAGAAGCCTGGTATTTAAGAGGCATATCCCACTCAAAACTAAAGCAGCATGAGGATGCTGTCAGGGACTTCAAAAAAGTCCTTGAAATCGACCCTGCCTTCCAGGACGCCTGTTACCAGCTTGGGCTTTCCTGTTTCGAATTGGGGAATTTTGAGGGTGCCTTAAGAGCTTTTGAGACAGTACTTAAAACAGACTTCGGAAACCCTGATGCTCTTTACATGAAGAGCCTCTCTCTATTACGGTCAGGAAGATATGAAGAATCTGCTTCAGGTTTCAGGGAGGTCATTAAGAGGGGGCCGTCCAATGTTGAAGCTCTTGCACACCTGAGCACAGCCTGCTTCAAACAGGGGCTTTACGCAGAAGCTCTTGAGATCTTTGATATGGTTCTGAGGAAGAATCCGGAGCGAAAAACAATCCTTTTTAGAAAAGGGGTTGTGTTAAAAGCCTTTGGAGAAGTAAAGGAGGCTTCAGCCATCTTTGATTCAGTCCTTAAACTGAAGCCTGACTGTACTTATGCCCTTGAGCAGAAAGGGTATACTCATTTTGAACTTGAGGAATATCAGGAAGCAGTTGAGGCGTTTAAAGCGGCTCTGGAATACTGCCCGAAAAAAGAAGATTTGCATTACTCCAGAGCTATTGCCTTTTTCAGGCTGGGGAACTTTGAAGAAGCCCTGGACTCCTTTGAAAACGCGCTTGACCTCGGCTGCCAGAAGCCCGAATTGCCATATTATGCAGGAATTTCCTGCTTCGAACTCGAAGAATATGAAAAAGCAGTGGAAGCCTTTGACATTGCCCTTAAAGCAGGAGCAACCGACCCTGAGGTTCTGCACAAGAAAGCCCTTGCCCTCTTTGAACTCGGAAGGCTGGAAGAAGCTGTTTCTGCGGTTAATTCCCTTCTCGAACTTGCAGCTGAGAACTTTAATAGGGGAAACACCGGGGAGGATATGGAAGAAAACGGAGGAGAAAGTACAGGAGAAAATCCGGCTTTTGAAAACTCTCAGGCTTTTGGAGAGCTCCTTGAAAGGTTTGCATCCTCCCTGATAAAACTTGGGAAATATGAAGAAGCCCTGCTGCCACTTGGAAAGCTTACAGCGAGCAGACCAGCTTCGAAAGAGCTTCTTTACGGCAAAGGGATTGTGCTTCTGGAACTCGGCAGGCTGGAAGAAGCCCTTGAGGTGTTTTCAGAACTTCTTTCGCTCTATCCGGACTTTGAAAAGGCATGGTACGGGAGAGGGCTTGCTCTCTTTTCTCTGGAATACTATGCTGAAGCCCTCGAAGCCTTCGAGCAGGCTGTCCTGGAAAACCAGAAGGAAAGCCCCGGATTGAAAAATAAATTAAATGATTTCGAGACAGGAGACGCCTGGACGAAAATGGGGCTTGCCCAGCTCAAATTGGGAGGCTATGAAGCAGCCCTTGAGGCATTTGGAAAAATCCTCGAGGCAAAACCAGAGGCTGCAGATATCTGGTACGTAACAGGGCTTGCTTTAAGGGGGCTTGAACGGGACCAGCAAGCGGTAGAAGCTTTTGAAAGGGCAGTGGAGCTCGATTCGGCTCTGGAAGCTGCCTGGGAGCAAAAGGGGCTTGCCCTTCTTGGACTGGATGGTTACGAGGAAGCCCGCCTGGCTTTCAACTCGGCTCTGGTCCTGAACCCTGAAAACATAAACGCTCTCTACAGCCGGTCAGTGGCTAATTTCAAGCTCCAGCACTTCAAGGAAGCTGCGCGGGACCTTGAAAGGGTACTCCTGCTTGCCCCTGATTTCCCGGACTTTATTGAAGCCTGTTACAGGCTCGGGATTGCCAGAATGGAGCTTGAGGAATATGAAAAAGCCCTGGAGGCTTTTGGTATAATTCTGGAGCAAGACCCGGCGCACAGGGAAGCCCTCTATCACAGCGCTCTTGTGCTTTTCAACCTTGAAGAGTACGAGGCTGCTGCCGAAACCTTTGGAATGCTGCTGGAAGCCGCGCCCGAAGACCCTGAAAGCCTGAACTATCTGGGGCTCTGCCTTCTGGAACTCGAAAGCCCGGAAGAAGCCCTGAAAGCCTTTGAAAAAGCCGCACTTTTCAATCCGAAGAATGAAGAAGCCCTTTACAACGCAGCCACGACCCTTATCAAGCTTGACCGGGCGCAGGAATCCCTGAGCTATTTTGACCGCATCCTTGAGATCTCCCCTGAGAACCTCGATGCCCTGAACTATAAGGGAATTGCCTTCTGCACGCTCGAACTGTACAGGGAAGCCCTGCGGTCTTTTGACCTTGTGCTGGAAAAAGACCCTGAGAACATCAAAGCAATCTATAATGTAGGGGTTGTCTGCTTCAAACAGAAACTTTACGAGACTGCATGCAGGGCATTTGGCGAAGCCCTAGCCCTTAACCCCTGGCACGAGCAGTCCCTGAAATATTTCGGCATCTCCCTTGCAAAAATCGGAGAATACGAGGAAGCCCTGAAAGCCTTTGACAAACTGCTCAGAATAAACCCCCGCGATGCCCAGTCCATGAATTACAGAGGAGTTATCCTCGGAAAAATGGAAAAGTACGACGAAGCCATAAGGACTTTCAGTGAAATCCTGCGCCTCTATCCTGACATGGCAGATGCGAAAAGGAAACTTGAAGCCTTAAAATGCATTCAAAACGAAGAACGTTCCAGCGAAAACCTCTACTAAGGTTTCTGCCAGAGAAAAGATTCCCCACAGGAAGAAGGAGTCTTTTCCAAACCTTTTTTTTCAAAAGACTCCTTCCTAAAAGGTCTCTTTGAAATGAAAAAACATGGAATAAAAACAATAAATTACAAACTGATTTTTTATTTCTTCTTACAACATTTTCTCTTTGGTTTCTCTCCCTGATTCTGAGCATCTGTTGTACATGCAGACGTTTCCTGTGATTTTGTCTTCTTTTTCCCTTTATCCGTATTCCCAGTCATATTATCATTCCTTTTATAGTATTGTTAAATTCCTGTACTCTGTTCTTAATTTGCAACTTATTTTACTTTGCAAGTGAATAAACATGCCGATTTTTGAGTAATTGAAAACAGTTAAAGTATGCAGGTCAATGAAGTCAGTTAATTAAGGATAAAGGTTCGAATCCTACCCCTCGCACTTGTAGGGAGGAATAATAGGGATCTCAAATAAAGTGTACGCAACTGATAAATATCCACAGCACTGTTTTTTCCAAAAGCTGCCCTAACCAAAAAATAAGTAAACTCTTTTTCGACAAACGACAATTGACTTGACAAAAGAACTCAGATTTCTCTTTTATCCTACATTCGGCAGGTCGACATTAGATATTAAATTTTTACTGATGGCGTTTTTCAAACATTATGCAAATATATATTGGGTTTGTAACTGGTTAACGTATAACCCAAATCTCACGACATATATGAACAATGAACCAATTTTGCAATAACGTTTGGTATCAGACAATATGTGTTTTCCAGCAAAAACGCTAGCAGTAAATATATTGTGAAAAATACAAGTTACCTGCCGAAAGTAGGTTTTATATTGATCTATTGAAAAAATAACTAACTTAAAAAATTGAAATTAAAAACTGATATTCATCTCACATCCTTAATATATTTATAATAATATTTAAAAATGTTTATATAGAACGCCTTGTTTTTCCATACTATTAACCAAGAATACAATATTTTAAAAGAGGATATTGTGGAAACCGGAATTCCTACTGAAATCATGTTAGCTGTGTACTTAGTTTTGATTATAGGTGTTTTAGCCGTTCTTTCTTTCAGTTTACTATGGGTGGTTTAAAATTTACAAAAATTCTTATACATTTAACTCCTTCGCCAAATGGATATTCTCATATTTGTTGATTTTTTCTATAGATTTAATCTTAAGAAACCCCTCATCATTTGAGTCTATATTGGAGATCGCGTTAAGCTATTTTAGTTTTTTATCTGCGCTTGTAATTCTATTCTTTTTATTTCGAATTGAGGATAGAGGTTATGATTATAAATATGCCAAAGGATTTTTAATTTCACTTATACTTTTTTTAATTTCAACTACTTTCTATATTTCCTCCGATTCTCATATTTCTTTCTTTTTGTCCTTTTATGGCAGTGTCTACTTAGTATCTCAGTCTTTTATTTTTCACAACTATTGTCAAAATAACCTCCAAAATAGCAAAAAAAGAAACAATCAGATATCCCCTAATTTTTCTTATTATTTTAGGTTGTTTTCTTCTCATTGATGTGTTTGTCAATAGTTTTCATCATGCTTTAGAATGGCTACCTTTATTAATTATAATAGTATTCGCGGTAAGTATAATACCTTATTTTGACTGGGTAAATAATTGGCTTAATTCCAATTCAAACAGAAAAAAATATGACTAAGGCTACGCCTGAAAATTATTTTCTTTATAAAATATCTAAATATGAAAATAACTTACTATATAAAGAAATTCGTATTGAGCCAAGTCCATATCAATTACACGATAAAATTTATGGTTCCATTTTAAATAGTAAAGAGTTAGACCTCAAAAATTATAGAGAAAAAGAACTTCAATTTATGCTGGTTTGTGCAAACCAACTAGTAAATGATATACATCAAGATTTGTCTTCAACTCACACCAATATTTTAACGGGATTTGGGTTGATAGATACTCCCATTTTTTAGATCCTACAAATCTTTTTCTTTATACTGGCTTAATTTTTCGATTTTAACACCACCAATGTCCTCCAACTTGGAGTCTATAATTACATCAAAAATAATTCCTTTCGATATTATTACAAGACTAGGTGCCGGTATTGTAATCGCGTATATTTTGGTCACCTTCTATGCACTAATCCTGTCATTAGGGAACTCAAATAGTAAAACAAAAATATGGATACAAAATCATAGAAGTAGCGAATATATTGTATGGAGCCATTCCAATTATATTCGGTATTATTATGTTAATAATGTGGTTACAAACAAATGAGATAAATAATAACATGGTAGAAAACTTTGTTCTTTTAGTTATTGGTATGTATCTTTATTATTCAGGGGGGTTTTGGAGAAAATTTAAAAATATAAGGCTAAATAACGCATACAGGCTAATATTAGCGATCAATTATGAAATGCTATTTTCGGAAGATAAAAGATTGGACAATATCTAAGAAAACGAATAAAACACAGAAAAATCAAAAAAATATTCTGTGATAAGGTTATCAAATGCAAAGAACCTCTAGAAAACCCTAATTTTTTGGTTGTTTAACTTGGTATTGTTTAGCTTAGTTGTTGTTTAACTCGGATGCTGTTTAACTCAGAACCTAAATTTTCCCATAACTCATTCATGAAGCTAGTCAATAAACCAGCTTCATGCATCAGAATTAATAATATTGGCTTATATTCACACGTTCAAGAGTAATAATACTTCAGAACTTTCCTCATATTTTTGGTATTTAAATTTAATATTCCTTTCTTTGCTTTTTTCTTCAAATAAGCTAAAGCACTTCGTACTTGAGTCCTATTTTTCTGGCTTCTTCAGGGCTTAACAGCAAAATATTCTACTTAATCTCTTCCACATTAATGGAAATCTATGGTCTAGTTACATCCAAAGGCTATTCCTCAATATTATTTGCTTCCTTTCCAATGTAAATCAGACCAGTAGCCTGAATGTATTTTATTCATAAATCCCAATAGCACAATAAACTTAGATTCAATATTTTGAGTAAATGGAACAAAAATTAAACGCAGTAAAAAAGATATCAACAGGCTTATTTTGAGGCTTAATACAAATTTCGTAATCTGTTTTTGTGTTTAATTGGACGGTAATCGGTCTAAACAATTTCCGTATTCCCATATGATGTAGAACAACTAAGTTTAGAAAAGCATAGTATGTAGAATATCTAAAATATCAAACAGTTACGAATATCAGAAAAATTAATCCGTTTGTAACAAAATAATCATAATAATGTATTAAAAATTTCCAAAATGTAATATAGGTCGACTAATAAATGTATCAGAAGTTCCGAGGTAAAAACGGCGATTGAGCTTGTGGAGATTTTTTATAAATGGCACTTCATCCGACTGATTATTTTAGGAAGGAAAGAGTTTTTGTTGATCGCGAAACTTGCATTGATAATTTTAAAAACTTCATTCAAAACCCTAATAATCAAGATTATAATGCTCTATTTTACTATGGTATAGCAGGCATTGGTAAAAGCGAGTTGCAACATGAGTTGCAATATATATTGAACACGGAGATTACCCTGAAATGCTTTGGGTATCTATGGATTTGGAAAACGATCCCATAGAAATGTGAGTACTTTTTTAATAGCACTCAGGAACAAAATTCAGAAAAAACGCAATGTGAGGTTTTATCGTTTAACTTGGCTCATGCCATATTTTCGAAAAAAAAGTAGGCCTGATATTCCGTTGAATAAAGAGACATATCCAATGATTAAAGAAGATGGTTTTTTCACGAGTGTACTAAATGCTCTTAATGAAACCGCATTTGGACCTTTAGATCGATACCTGCAAAACGGATAGTTGATACTATAAACAAGCCCCTGAAAAAGTAGAAGATTTTTGAGAGAGTTGCCTATAGACATAAATAAACTTGAATCTATGGAAGCTCATGAAATCGAAAAGAAATTGCCTGGTATTTTTGCTGCAGATTTTACAGGTAGTTTAGGCATAATTCAAGAGCTTGTATTTTTATTGATACTTATGAAGCTCTTTGGGACAGACTGCGGGGAAAAGGTAGTTTCATGAAAAAGATAAATGGATACGAGAATGCCTAATTCCCAATATGCCAGGAGTCTCATGGGTAATATGTGGGAGAGAACAGATAAAATCACTCTGGGTAGACGACGAGCAAGACTGGGAAAATGTGTATAAAGAGTGCCTGATAGAGGATCTACCAGAAAAATATAGTGAACAATTCTTAAACGAATATATAGAAGAGGAAGACATTCGAGGTGTAATAGTTAAAGCAAGCGAAGGAGTTCCATACTACCTTAACCTGTCTGTTGATACTTACGAGCAAGTAAGTAGGAACAAAAAACCCGAAGCTAAAAACTTCGCAGGTACAAAGAAAGAGATATTTGACACGTTTGTGAAGTACCTTGATAAAAATGAAAAAAGAACTCTTAATATACTTTCAGCACCGAATTCATGGGATCGAAATCTATTTGAATTATTGATAAAAAAATTCAATCCAACTTATTCATCTGGCGAATTTACAGACTTGATTAAATATTCTTTTATTAAAGAGGTCAAGGATGATAGTTTTTCACTCCACCAGTTAATGAGGAAAAGTCTTCAAGAACATCAAGATGCGACATATAGAAAAGAAGTTCATCTATTTTTGCATAATTACTATAGTAATAAAATCAAAGACATCGATGTAAAATCGATCACCCAAGAACATGAAATTGCATTAATCGAAGCTTATTATCATGCAAAAGAAGTATTGGAATTCGACGACTTAGGTGGATGGATTATTGAATATACCGAAACATTTGATAAAGCTGGATACTGGAAAACAATTTATCCGATGTTTAACGATCTTGTTGAGGTTTTTAAGGAAAGGCTCGGGCCAGAACATCCTTATGTTGGAATTCTTACGAAAAAATTAGCTTATTTAAGTGAAGATAGAGGGAGATACAACGAAGCAATATCGTATTACCAACAAGTTCTTGAAATATATGAAAAAAATTTAGGCAAAAAATATAGAGGGGTTGACCTTGTAATTGATGACCTTGCAATTGCAATGGCATCTAACGATTTAGCAAATTCTTATACGGGTATTGGTGAGTATGAAAAAGCGCTTACACTGCAACAAAAGGCACTTTACATACTTCAGAATGAAGTTAACAAAGAGCCTCTTTATTTTGCACTTGTACAACAAAATATGGCAATGACTTATCAATTCTTAGGTCAGTATAACAAAGCAATGGAGCTATGCCAGGAAGCTCTAATTGTTCGAGAAGCTCTTTTGGGGGAAGAAGATCTCGAAGTTGCTAAAACGGCAGAAAATCTAGCAGTAATTCATCAGCAATTAGGTAATTATAACGAAGCTTTTGCCCTTGCTCAAAAAGCATTTAATATAAACAAAAAAAAGCTTGGCCCTAAACATCCTGTAGTTGCACAAAGCCTGTCCACCTTAGGGGCGCTGTGTACTCTAATGGACAATATTGAAGATGGGGTGAAATACTGTCAAAGGGCTGTTGAAATTGCAGAAGAGAAATTGGAAGAAAATCACATAATTATTGCAGAAACATTAGCCAATTTAGGATCTGCTTATCAATATATGCATAGATGCGATGATGCATTGGAGGCTTATCAACGAGCTTTACAAGTAACTGAATATCATTTAGGGTCAGAAAACTCAAAGGTTGTGAGTTTATTAAATAACATAGCTGTTACATATCGCATAATGGATAATTATGAGAAAGCCCTCGAATTTTATCAAAGAGCCTTAAATACAGCTAGAAATAGTCTGGGACAGGAACACTCCATGGTTGCATTAATTATGAACAACATGGGAAATCTCTATATTGAAACACATGAATTTGAAAAAGCTCACGAATTTTGCCAACAGGCACTTGATATTCGGGGGAAAAGTCTAGGAAATGATCACGTTGATTTCGCAATATCATTATTGGATCTAGGAATTATTGACGGATGTGCTGGAAAGGGCGATTATGCTTTACCCCTATTTGAACGCTCGCTGCAGATATTCGAAAATAAACTAGGTGCTGACCATATGCGTACTCAGAATGCTAAACTGTTGGGTGAACACTCTAAAGGAATTGAGAGTGCAGGTAATACAAAGAGTTAATAGAATCTGGAATTATGGTTTCAGATAATGGTAAATGGGTTGTCAAAAAGCAGGATAATTAATATTTCAATTCTCTTTTTGCTTCTTTTTTAATCCGAGTATATAACCCTTCAGGAACATGTTTCTTTTTCGGGTTTTCTGTAAAGAACCCACATTCCGAAGTATTTTTTTTCGGAAATCACTATTTCTTCGATAACGTTTTTGAAAATTTGAAAATAATCTAAAATCAAAATGAAACTCGATGAAAATTGAATGCTGTCATTTTTTGGTCTTTAAATTCATACATACCCACCTTTAATTCCTGTACAAAAGTCCATAAATTTATGTTATATTGAGAATCGTTAACAGTAAAAATGTTAAATACTGAAATTTTACTGCTGAAAGTGGGAAGAAGGGTTTATTGCAGTTTTTACATAACTTCTTAATCAGGGGCTCCTTCTTCTTTCCCTGTATCTTATCTCTTGCTTCTGTGTGCTTCACTAAGCTTGCCTATCTGCTCGTCTTTTCTGCTATCAGTTCATAGAGTGTCTATAAATAAACCGACTTTAGAGGTTAACTTAACCCCCAGAACTAAGTTTTCCCAAGCTTTAACCCTCTCCAAAACATGGCTGTTGAGCGTGAAAGGCTTATCACTTTTGGCGTTTTGTTTCATGTAATGTAAAGTTCCCTTAGAAAACCCTAGTTTTTTCCAATCAACATAAGAAATCCTTTTGCCTTATTTCTTGAGAATCGACTTTCAGAACCCCAAATTCAGGGCTAACAAATTTTCTTGAATGGATTTTTAAAAATGTCGAACGTGTTCTACCTCCAAACAGTGATATAATTTATTTTTCTTTCATTTTTACTCTCAGTTTGATTACTTATGGTTTCTCTAAACACGGTTTCTTTCACCGTATAAGTTCCGGCTGTTGAATAGGTGTATTTTGGATTACAGTCGGTTGAAGTATTTCCATCTCCAAAACTCCATTTCCATCTAGTGGGTGATCCGGCACTCTTGTCGGTAAACCTAACTGTCAGTGGTGCATTTCCTGCTGTTTTGTCTGCCGAAAAGTTAGCAACTAGAGGTGGCAGAGGAGGTGCAACAGTGATATAATTTAATTTATTCATTTTACTATTACCTTTTGCATTACTTACGGTCTCTTCCACAGTATAAGTTCCTGCTTTTGTATAGGTATGCTCTGGACTTTGATCCTTTGTAATGAATTTATCTCCTAAGTTCCAGTTCCACTCGTTTGCATTCTTAGACATATCTGTAAACTTAACTGTTAGCGGCGCATTTCCTAATGTTATATCTGCCGAAAAGTCAGCAACAGGAAGTGGTTGATCTGAAACAGTTGTATTTACCTGTGAAGTCGTACCATCACCATTGCTTGTTATCCGATTTTCTGGTGCTGGTGAGACCCCCGATGGTGTATAATCGGCCCCATTTATCAGTACAACTCCGCTAAATATCAGAAGACATAGAATTATCCCAATGAATAATTCTTTTGCATGACTTTCTGGTTCTTCTAGAGGCGTGTTATCTGGAGGACGCGAGACTGCTTCTTTGCTGGGTTTTTCCTGCTCTTCTGGATCGTTAGTATAAAAATTATTAGTATTTGTAATAATATTAATAGTATTTCCTTGAATATTTGTAGATCCATCGCCACCAGTTTGATGCTTATCATTAATCATTTGTCCTCCTTGGAGGACAGGAAAAATGTTATATCCGTAGCAGATTGTATATTTGTAGAATTATTGCCCGACTTTTGCTCTTGTTTGGTATATTTCATGTCTAATGGTTGCTTTTTCTTAGTGAAGACAAATTTATTTAGAATAGTTGATATAGCTAGAACACCTATTCCTTCAAAGAGCCATTCTTTGTTACTATAAATCCAATCGAGCACTGTAAGCACTCCTGAATTGTAATTTTTTAACTTAACCGTTATATATAAACATGGAATATATCTATTCTAATACTCTTAGTTATTTTGAAAACTTATTTTTTATTATATAAGTATTGCTTTTTAGCGCAAGAATCCAACATAGAATAGAAGTGAATTCAATTTGGATCACAAATGAACTTGTTATGAACTTTAAAGTGACCGTTAAAATACTCAAAAGAATTCGTTTGGTATCACCAAAATTTCCACCATGGTTTATTATTCTCGGTGATTTCCGGCAATAGTTTCATGTTTAGTTTACTATTCTCCGGAATAATTTCTGAATGTATACTGCCTGTTTTTGTGTCACTTCGTTTAGCTAGCTTATCTGCTTATCTCTTGTAGCTATCTGTTCAAAAATGCCCGTATATAAAACTTCTTTTGAGGTAGCCTGATCCCCCAAAACCACGTTTTCCCAAGCCTTAACCCTCTCCAAAACATGGCTGTTAAGCGTGAAAGGCTTATCATTTTTGGCGTTTTGCTTCATGTAATAGGACTTACGCATTTGAAGTACAAAATCAAGCACATTCGGCGTTGTGACTGGCTTAGTGTTTTATACAGTTGAAGGTTTAATGCTATTGATTTCTCAGTTCAACCGCGTAAGTCCTAAAGTATTGAGATCCCCAATTAATTTCACCTGTATCAGAATCAATAAATAGCTCGTAGACTATCTTCTGATAATTCTTAGTAAAAGGAGCCAGAGGCTTAACAGCCTTATCATTTTCTTCAATTGCCTGGAATCCTACAAGGACTCAGCTAAAAGGCTTAATTTGCTTTTTCCAGGTCTTCTACGAATTCAGTTTCTTAAACCTGCCCAAAAGTAACATCGGGTTACAAATTAGTATTAAAAAAATTAGATAGTTTATGTATTATATTCTGGCTTACTCTTCGTTAGTGACTCTCCCGCTTCCTGCCGCATTTTCTCCAACGCACTGGCAAATACTTTAATTATTATTGTTTTCAACGGCATCATTCTTACGATTTGAAATTTTCTCCGATCCAGCAGAGATCCCGAGCCGCATAAGAGAGACAATCAAGTGCCAAATCAACACCACCACGCAAAACACACCCACGATTGAAAACCTTACGGTGGACGATATCCATTCACCCAAATCTAACCATTTAGACGTTTACTCCAACCCCTTCACAAGTCCTTTTTGAATTCGATTATATAAGTTCCCCAAATATTAATAGCCCCTCTTGTTAATATATTTAACTTTTTTTCTATTTATTAAAATATTTAAACATTGATTATATGTGTTCATTATCTATTCTCTAACTTGGAGATAGAAACAGACCGTCCTCGCGGAAGCAGACCTGGCTGGAGCCAAAATGATGGAATCCAAAATGACAGAATCCAAAATGAAAAAAGCCTACCTGATGAAAGCAAACATGACAGGAGCAGACATTAGAGGAGCTAATTTTCAGATGATAAAGTTTAACACCCTGAATCAAACTTCAAATTTGAACTCAAACGAAGGGGAACAAGCAATTTTTGACAATGATAAAGCTCATCCCAAAACCAATTTTATTCTCAATCATTAAGAGTTTCAGAAATAATTTTCATGATCAGAAACCTTGATTGATTATTCCGAATACGAGATTCAGAGAAGAAATTTTGAGTTTTGGGATCAGCTCATAATAAAAAGCTGTTTCATAGTACGGTAATCGGTCGCTTTCTCTGTATTCCTACATGATGTAGAATAACTGAGTTCGGAAAAACATAGATAGAGTGATCAGAAAAACAGAAAAGTTGAAAAAATAAATTCTTTTGAAATTTATTATTAAAAATTTTTATTTAAATTAAATTTAGGGCAACAATAACTAAAATCAAAGGAAGAAATACTTTATATTTCTTGAGAATCAGCCCTCTGAACCCCAAATTCAGGGCTAACAAAATCAAGTTTTTTGGTTTTTTCTGTCAGGTAAGGGCTTAACTCTCCAGCTTTCAAGAGTAAGATAGACCTCCAGGTAGTCTGTTTATCTCCATAAAAAGAGACTTTGAGAATTTTAAATGAAATTAAAAAGAGGTAAGAAATTAGATAGTGGGGTCAGTTATCCCTACCATCTAACTACAATTTATTCTTTTTTATCTTCTTTTGTACAAGAATACGCCAAGCAGACAGACGATCCCAGAAGCTATTTCAAATCCAGGCATACTTACGTTTTCTTTCTGAGGAGTACTTGTGTTTCCTGTCTGCTCAGGCTTATTTTCAATTTCTGATTTTATACTTCCGTTTTGTTCAAGATCCTGAGGGTCAGGTTCAGGCAGTATTTCAGCCACAGTTACTTTTGCTTTAATCTTACCTGTTATTGCAAAGGGAGAGAATCCAGGGGTTTTGGCTGTGAAATAGAGGTACGCGCCATCTTCCCCTGACAGGTTGGTTGAAAGCGGATCCCATTCTGTATCATTGTACCTGTTCAGGGTGATAGAAGAATTATTGATATTCTTTTCCTGTATCCAGGATTTTTCAACCTTGAAACATACGACCGGATTTTCTATATTATTTGAGGTCCCATATCCACCGTTTCCAACCCAGAGATTAAAGGATTTATATACCTCGCCTGAAGGTAGGTCTGAAACCAGAGTAGATTTATTTTTCAGCATCTCTACAATGGCTGTTGTCTTACCAACTGTCTTTTTTGCATCAAAATTCACATAAACAACACAGGTTGCATTCTTTGCGAAATCAAACGTTATATTTTTGTCGTTTGTAATGAATACCTGTGAAAGTTCCTTAGTCTCAACGTTTCTTGCAGGTTCGGGAGAGCCGACACCACCACTGCTGATGTGGCTGCTTCCTCCACTGCTGCCACTGCTGTCACTGCTACTGTTTCCACTACTATTGTATGACACATCAAATTCTGATTTTGAGGCATACCTTGTATTTCCATCCAGACCTATGTTGATCCTGTCTCCGTTGGGTTCCGGTTCGTTAGAATAATCCGATAAAGGATCTCCTGCATCGATGCATGGGGAACTTATATTGTCATTTACCCAACTGTTTCCGTCCCAGCGACCTGCTTTTGACTTCAGGTGATAGTCGTGTTTATCCCTATCTGCGTATTGAGGGTCTGCTACTATATCCGAAGGTGATGGCTCAACGCCTATATAGTCGCCACCTGCGTTGTTATAGAAAGAGTTGTTCTGCAGGACAAAAGAGTGTGTGTCTGTAAGCAGGTTACATATTCCATACCCTTTCCCTCCGGCTGCTGATGCGCGAGTATTCGTTATTATGTTATTTTTTACCGTAATCAAATACCCTGAACCCTCCGGAGACGAATAATATGCCTTATTTTGCACAATACCAGCCCCGTATGCCCCATCAATCACGTTGTTCTCAATGAGCCCATTGAACCCATAGGATAAGATTCCACCTATAAATTCGCTGCTTGAACCAGTTCCAGTATCATAGATCTGGTTATGGTGGATGTGGACATTTGCTGAGGACGTGGAATAATTTTCTGATCCGAAAACCAAAATTCCTGAAAGCGCAGTGTTGTATATTACGTTATTGTATACCTCAATATCATCCATTGTGGAATACGATCCGTCCTTCTGGATTTCAATTCCTGCACCTCCGGAATTTTCGGAGGTAATAGTGTTATTGTAGAAACTTGCATGGTTTGTGTTATATAATCTCAGGCCACTATTCGTTCTACAGGTTATTGTGTTGTTATAGGCTTCCACATTTGAACAGGCAATGGCATATAGAGCATCATGCCCTAATGAGTATGCCGTATTATTATAGGATTTTACGTTAGAACAATTGTCAGTCTTTAAGCCGTCTCCGTGGTTATTGGTCAGATACATATTATACACACTTATGTTCTGGCAATCGCTCAAGTGAATAAGATTGTAGTAGCCTCCTCCGCTTATTACATTGGTATTTTCTTCTCGGTTTCCATCAATAGTAAAACCGCGTATAATAATATCCTGGTTTCCGACGCTGTCCATTTGTTTAATTATAGGTTTTTCTTTCGGCCAGCCCGCATGATCAGCCAATTTGATCACAGCAGTGGAGTCTCCTTCAAGGATTGTGTTGCCACCAATCTGAAGAGTATCGTCTATGACGTATGTGAAAGGTCCCTTGAGGTAGACCGTTGTATATTCGAAGTTTTCGGCAACATATGTAAGGGCCTCGTTAATTTGTACTTGATCGTTATCTCCAGAACAGTTGAAATCACCACTGCCATCTCCCGCAACGTAGACTATTGGTGCAGGTGTCATGCACAAAACAACAGGAACGCATGTAAGTATAAAGAAGCCTGTAAAAAAAAAGATTTTTAACATTCGATTCAACAACTCTATCACCCGTAGATTATCTGCAGCTTGAATTCACATTTTACCGGTCTCTCAATTCAACTGCGCAAATCCTAAAAAAGTCTCAGATTTAAACTGGAGATTAGATCACAAAGATGGACTCTTGAAAGATTCAATATCTCTCTGGCGGTTTAATCTCCAGTAAAGCACCTAATGGCAGATCTTACCCTCTCGAATTCAGGCAGGAGTTCCCCTGGTCAGGAGATAAGCAAACATTTAAGGATTCAGCTTTCTTTTCCTTGAAACCTTTGTTTCAATATCCTCAGTGGATTTACCTTCAAGTTTCATTGCCCTTATTGTTTCAATGTCAGATGATTGTGATTTTGAAATTAGAACATGTAGTTCATGCGCGTAAGTTTAAGCACACAATTTGATATCAGGAAACACTTATGTGCTTAAAAAAGGAGGAACTTAGACTGTAAAATTTTTTTACGTTTTTACTTTAGTATAACTACTTTAAACTTACTATAAATAGTTACGTAGTGCGAGTATCATGCACAAAACAACAGGAACGTGTGTAAGTTTAAGAAAACAGATTTTTAACCTTCGATTCAACAGCTCTATCATCCGTAGATTATCAGCAGGTTGAATTTAATGCTACTGGTTCCTCAGTTCAACTGCTTAAGTCCTATCTAACATGGATTTATTGGACTTTATGTCGGAGATAAGATACATGAAAATAACGGTCTAAATAGAGAGGAATACATAGTGGATATGCCTTGCGTGTCACACGCCTTCAGCTATCTGCGTGCAATAGATACTGAAAAAACGTTGTCAATAGTCATCTTAAGAAAGATGGCTACAAAAAATTTATTGAGGTTGCTTTTCTCAGGCTAAATAGTTACCACTTAATTACTCCGTTGCGTTGGCGCGCTCTAAAGGAAGTTGCGGAGTATGGACTGGAATAATTTTTGTAGCTGAAATTATCATTCCATCGGATCCTTTATTATTTATTTTTTTGGCAGGAACTCCTGCAATCGAAATCCCTTTTTCGTAAAATGATTTGTTTACAACAGAATTTGCCCCAATTGCAATATTATCAGCAATTACAATACCTCCAAAGATTTTGGCACCTGGACCAACGTACACGTCATTTCCTATTTTTGGTGCCGAAAAAACATCGCCTCTACCAGATCCGATATTGGTACAAACATGTATCCTGCAATTCTCTCCAACTCTGGCATCTTTGTTTACAACAATAGTTCCTACGTGGGCTATGCATAATCCAGGACCAAAAACATTTATTGGAATGCTATACCCGAGATGGATGCTCATCAGATGAAATCTAAAAAATATATATTTGAGATAGAATTTATGAATAAAAGATTTCTTACAGTTATGATAATACTCAGCCTTCCTTAATAGTCTTTGAAATTTCCAGATATCATCGCCAATTAATTTAGGCTTTTTATAATTTTTTCCTAAAGCTAATTTGTCTGCTTCAAGGTATAAGTCGTAGTCTCTCTTTGATTTTATAATAGACATCCCTCATTATAAATATATAATTTTGATAGTTTGAAGCCTATGCCACCGGTTTCCCAGTTTAACTGCGTGAGTCCGAAAGTAAAGAGACTCAGACCAGCTGAAACCCACTATATTTTCATTCATTGAAAATTTATAGAATTTTTCCTGATCAAAAACCCGATTAATTATTAAATGCAAAATTCAAAGAGGCAAACTTCGAATTTTTGGATACACCCCATAATAAATAAGTTGAATAAATATTTAAAAGTTGTTTTGTTTAACTGCGTAAGTCCAAAATAATTAAGAACGAAATGAATTTTTGGATAAGTTCCATTTTAAAGCTATTCACGAACCTTTTTTTCTAAACATTTGTTCCTAAAAGTATATGCCCTTTTGAAGAGAAACAATACTTAACTTTGCCAAATGTATTTTTGAATCCGATCCAGGTTCTTTAGAGCCGCATCCGGATCAATTTTTAACTGGGGTGTCAGAAAATGTTGCTGATGGATATAATAACCTGGGAGCCGAAAGACTCATTAAAAGTCGCGAATTTCTATGCGAATTATGAATACCCGAAGGGCATAAAAGTGATCGACGAGTGGACTGACCTTACGGGCTACCGCACGTTTGTGATTTATGAAACTGACGACGAGAAAACATATGCAGCTTCAGTCCTTCCTTTCATAGGGCTGTGCAGGTTTGAGACGTTCCCGGTCATGAAACTTGACAAATTTATGCAGATGGCTCAGAAATTTGCCGAGAAAGCCGGAGGAAAGGTATCCGGAGCTGAACAGGGCGGAGAAGCCTCCGAAGAACTTCTTCAGCAAATAGAGAACCTTGAAAAACGAGTTCAACGCCTGGAACACCACTCTTTTGTCCAGCAAGAAGATGTTACCTGAACCTTGAATACGCAATCAGGGGAAAGATCAGATTTCAAGAATTGGGTATCAACAGGACCAGAAAGGAGAGGATTGTAAGCAAACCCTCTCAAACTTATTTTTCAAGTGCACTTTCGAATTTGTCCGCACCCATCCTGTAGATGTGCCACCCGTCTACAGGGCCTGCCCCAAAGTATTCGTAGAATTCCCTTGCAGGGTTCCAGTCGAGAACTGTCCATTCCACTCTTCCACAGTTCCTTTCTTTTGCAAGCTTCACACAATGGAGAAACATTGCTTTTCCTATTCCTTTTCCGCGGAACCCGGGCTTTACGAAAATATCTTCGATATAGAGCCCCTGCCTTCCCACAAAAGTAGAGAAGTTATGAAAAAAGACCGTGAAACCTGCAGGCACCCCGTCCAGTTCCGCAAAGAAAACTTCCGCATAAGACTTTTCCCCGAACATGGACTCCATCAGGGATTCTTCAGTGGCTGCGACCAGATGTGATAGCTTTTCGAACTCTGCAATGCCTTTGACGAATTCAAGAATCAAAGGGACATCTTCTTTTTCTGCAATACGAATTTTCAAAACGGACTTGATTTCATTCTCTGCCATTTTAATTCCTTTCTTACTGGCTGTTTTACTGGCTGTTTTTACTCGTTGTATTTACTGGTTAAGTAATGCAGCAGACCTTAAAATGTTATAGTTTAAGCTTCCGAAGTGGGCTGAAATTAAAGAAAAGAGGAAATAGAGAGGAAATAGAGGAAATAGAGAGGAAATAGAGGAAATAGAGGAAATAGAGAGAAAATAGAGAGGAAGAAAAGAAGGAGAAAAGGGTAAGAAGAGACGGATAAAAGAAACTTCACTCTTCCTTCCTCTTTTCCTCAAAAGCTTCCCTTACGATTTTCATGGCGCAGAGATCACCGCACATCGAGCAGGCGTCACTTTCAGTCTTTCGAGCATCCCGAATTTTGCGGGCCCTGCTGCCGTCGATTGCCAGCGAGAACTGCTTTTCCCAATCAAGATCCCTGCGGGCATACGCCATAGCTATGTCCTTTTCCCAGGCGCGTTCTCTCGGGCCTTCCTTTATAAGGTCTATGGTATGGGCTGCAACCTTTGTTACGAGCAAGCCTTCTTTTATATCTTCGAGGGTTGGAAGGGCAAGGTGTTCAGAGGGTGTTACCATGCAGAGAAAGTCCGTGCCGTACATCCCTGCAATTGCCCCTCCTATTGCGCCGGTAATGTGATCGAAGCCAGGAGCAATATCGGTCACCAGCGGACCAAGAAGGTAGAGAGGGGCGTCATTGCAGAGTTCTTTCATGCCTCTTACGCTGAGTTCGATCTCATTTAAAGGAACGTGTCCAGGGCCTTCCACAAAAGTCTGGACATCGACAGCTCTTGCTCTCTTTACGAGCTCGCCGAGTGTGATGAATTCCATGAACTTCGGGCGGTCGGAAGCATCAGCAATGCATCCCGGGCGCATTCCATCTCCAAGGCTCAGGGTCATATCATATTCTTTTGCGATTTCAAGAAGATAGTCGTATTCGGCATAGAAGGGATTGTCTTCCCCGTTATGCAGCATCCAGGCAAGGGTAAAAGAACCTCCGCGGCTGACAACATTCATTATCCTGTCACTCTGGCGCAGGCGCTCAAGGGAATTCAGGTTAACTCCGGCGTGCACGGTTACGAAATCCACGCCCTGTTCGGCATGTTTCCGGACAGCGTTGAACATATCATCCGATGTCATTTCCACAACAACTTTCCTGGAAGCTGCAGCCTGGTAGATAGGAACCGTACCTACGGGAATATGGACCGATTTGAGGATACGGGTGCGGATTTCATCCAGGTCCCCGCCTGTTGAGAGGTCCATGACCGCATTAGCGCCGAGGGCTTCTGCCGCTTTTGCTTTTTCGACTTCGGCATCAATATCGATGCAGTCCCTCGAAGTGCCCACATTGGCATTGATCTTAGTGCTCATATATTTGCCAATCCCGACAGGAAGGGTTTCCCGCCTCTTGTTTATGGGGATCGCTATCAGCCCTTTTGCCACGCAGGAGCGGATAATCTCGGGGTCTATTCCTTCAGCTTTTGCCACGGCTTCTATTGAGGGGGTGACGATTCCCTTCTTCGCATCTTCCATCAGTGTCATTGTTACTCCATATTGTGAGATGAATGAGGCAATTATAATGCCATACCAATTAAGAGATATTAAGATATAGTGATAAAAATACGTCAATAATATTAACTGTAATTAAACCGACATATTATACTGGCCCACCAGAGTAATTGATTATCAAGATAAAGCGGGTATTTCCGTCTTGCAGAGTAGAACAGACAGTAAACTGATATATATCTTTTCACGTCTTTTCACATCTGGGAAGTCACTTAATAATGTATAAACAGACAAATATATAAATAATGTCAGTGTATTATTGTAGCGCGTAAATAGAGAGAAAATTGCGGAAATTGCTTAAAAAGTAAAGAGTTTTTACAGATGACCGGTATTATTAGACCGGCATAGATAAGCAAAATAAGGAAAAGAAAAGACAGGAGAACTTTTCCCTGTACATTTCCCGAGATATTTCCTTACATATTTCGTTATTTATACTATTTTATATCTCAAATATCTCAATACTATTTCAATAACAAAGTTAAGGTATTTTATATGACAGTTGTCGCATTTGCAGAAAAGAACAAGGCAGCCGCCCAGATTGCCAGCATCCTGGGCGATGGGGAAGTGGAGAAGATTGCAGTAGAAGGGCTGCCTGCATACGAATTTAAATGGAAGGGTGAAGAGTGGCTGGTAATGGGGCTATCCGGGCATATTATGAATTACGATTTTCCGGAGCAGTATAATAAATGGAGTGAAGTTGATCCTGGAGTACTCCTTGGAGTAGACCCGGAAAAGTTCGTGACAAGAGCAGACTACGCAGCTGCAGTAAAAAACCTCGCAAAAAGGGCGGATAAGATTATCCTTGCGTGCGACTACGACAGGGAAGGAGAAAATATAGGGTTTGAAGCCAAGACGCTTGCAGAGGAAGTAACAAATGTACCGTTTGCAAGGGCACGTTTTTCGGCCCTCTCCCCAAAAGAGGTGAGGAAAGCTTTTGAGAACCTGATGGACCCTGATTATAACATGGCAATGGCTGCGGAAGCAAGGCAGATCCTGGACCTGAAAATGGGTGCTGCATTTACCCGTTTTGTCACGCTTTCAGTCAGGGAAAAAGCAAGGACAAAGGACATCCTTTCAATCGGCCCCTGCCAGACGCCAACCTGCGGGTTTGTGTATGAAAGGGAAAAGGTGATCAGGGCTTTTCAGGTAAAGGACTTCTGGAAGATAACTGCAATTTTCTCTGCAAAAGGCGGAGAATTCGAGGGCACTCACAGGGCAGGAAATATCCATGATAAAGAAAAAGCCGCCGAGATCTTCAAGAAGCTCAAAGGGGCAAACGAAGGGCTTGTTGCGAAAAAGACAGTAAAGGAAACAAAAACCAGCCCTCCTAACCCGCTTAATACTACCGAATTTCTAAAGCGGGCCTCCAGGTTCCTCGGGATCAGCCCTGAACTTGCCCTTGAGGTCGCAGAACAGCTTTACCTTGCAGGGTTTACCAGCTACCCCAGGACAGAAACAAACAAATACGCAGATGATTTCGATTTCAAATCCCTGGTCTTTGATTTTGCGCGGCAGAAGGAATACAAGCCTTTTGCCGAATCCATCCTTATAGCCCCTATTGTCCCGAAAAACGGGGATAAAGATGGGCACGATCACCCTCCGATTCACCCTATCAGGGCTGCTTCTAGAGGAGAGGTAAGCTCTGCAGTAAATATCCCTCAGGCACCCGAGGTCTACGACCTTATAGCAAGGCATTTCCTGGCAAACCTCATGCCTGCAGCAGTTTTCGAGAAAACTCATCTTCATCTCCTTGTGAAGGAAGATCCTTTTGATTCATCCGGGACAGTTCTCAAGGATTCAGGCTGGCTCGAAGTATACCCCTTCGAAAACAAGAAGGATAAGCTTCTCCCGTTTGTTGGGGAAGGAGAAAAGGTGGGCATAAAAAAGCTCAGCAACACGAAATCCAAAACCAGCCCTCCAAAAAAGCTGACAGAAGCCGAACTTCTGACCCTTATGGATAAAAATGGGATAGGAACAAAGGCAACAGCTCCTTCTCATATCGAAACAAACAAGAAAAGAGGGTATTTTGAGACAAAGGGAAAAACCGTATCTATTCTTGACACGGGCTTTACCCTTATGGAAGGGCTCTCCCTGACTGTTCCGATTCTCGTCAGGCCAGACATCAGGGCAAAGATCGAAGCCCTGATCCAGGAAGTGGAAGATGGGAAAAAAGAGTTTGAAGCCGCCCTTGACGAGGGAACGGCCCTATTAAAGGAGATGTACGCCCAGCTTGAAGCGAATAAAAAGGAGCTGACTTCAAGAATAGCAGGTACGATCAAGGACGAAGCTGCCCTTGAGGACAAGAAAAACTACATAGGGACCTGTAAGGCCTGCGGGCATGTGTTAAGGATCGTGCAGACAGATTCCGGGCGTTTTGTGGGCTGTACAGGTTACCCTGACTGCAGAAACTCGCATCCCCTGCCGAAAACAGGAACTCTGGCCGTGCTCAGAAGCAAGGAATGTAAGAAGGAAGGGGCAGCCGTCCTGAAAGTAGGAAACAAGTACAACTGGGCTGTAGGCATAGGTCCCTGCTTTAAATGTGACCTTGAAAAGGAATGCTACCCGCCTGAAACTGTCGGGCCCTGCCCGGAATGTGACGGAAGCATGTTTCTTATTACTTTCAAAGACACCAGATTCCTGGGATGTACAAAACGCTGCGGGTACACACATTCGGTCCCCAAAACCGGAAAACTGACCCTGCTTGATAAAACCTGTGAGAGCTGCGGCTGGAAGACGTTCAGGTTAAAAGAAGAAGGCGAAAGCCCTGAAGAAGATTTCTGTGTAAGCCGGCGCTGTAAAGAAGGCAGAAAATACTGGAAAAAACCAGGCACAGGAAACGCAGCCAGAATTAAGGAGAAGGCTTCTGTAAGCCCGGCAGCAGGTTCAGCAGCAATCCCGGTAACAGGAAGAACTTCAAAACTATCGGCTGCAGGCCTGAAAAAGAATAAGTAAAAACTTAGAAAATCCGGCAGGTATAGGGAAAACAGGGAAGAAAAGAGAAGTGCGTACAGTTTTCCATACCCGGCGTTTACGATTTTCCGGGTTAAAAATTAACCACCGACGGCACGGAAAACGCGGAATAAAGGAAACACGGGCACAGTCTCCGTGTCTTTCTGTCCCAAATAACGCCCTGAGACCAGAAAAACCATCGATTTTTCTTTTAGTTACACTGTACAACAGCACTCTGCTTGAGAATATTTTCCTTTCCGATATTAAATACTCAGGCAAAAGAGAGAATCAAATACTAAGAAATTAGAAAACGCTAAAAGAGATAAGAAAATCCTTTCGGATTTTCCCCTGCTTCTGAACAAAAAAGAAGTTATGCTGCTGCAGGTGCGGGTGCAGCTTTTGGCATGGCTTCGATCTGAGTTTTCCTGATTTCGACTCTGCGGAGCGGGTAAATGAACTTGGCCTGCCTGTAAATGGCTGCTGAGAGCCTGCCAAGGATTGCTTCCTGCATGAAGGTCTCGAAATCGGATTCTGCTGCGCGCCTTTTGACGATTTCAACCATCATTTCCCTGATGGCTTTAATCTGGCTTGAGCGTGCCCTCTTGATGGTGAAGCAGGTGGGCTTTACACGAATGACATAGCCGTCTCTGGTTTTAACCTCGACATTGGCGTCAATCCTCGATGTCTGCCTCTTTACGATTGAGCGGATATAGTCGGTTGTAAGTTCGTGGCCCATGAGGTCAGTAGTTGCTACATCTCCGACGACGTTGTTGATCCTGAGAATGACCTTTGTGTTGTTCTTGGTCATGTCGTTGGTAAGTTCCCCAACAGTGGTTTCAACATTGCGCCCTAAGAGCAGGGAAGGGTCTCCTGCCATAGTATTACCGACAATGATCCTGTTTAAATAGACAGGGGCTTCAATATTATACCATTCCTTGGATTTCCATCCGTCAAGCTTTCTCTGTATTTTCTTTCTTGCCAAGTAATTCCTCCAAAGTGATGTTCATTTTTGTATAATTTTTGTATGCTACTGGTTGGTCCTTCGGCCCTCAAGCCTCTCAGGTTCTTTTTCCGGATGCTCGGGTGAGCTTGATGCTCGGGTGAGCTTTCTCCTTAATCAATGAGCGTGAACGATTTTCAGCGCTTTTGCACAGACTTTGCGCTGCCCGGCGCAGTTTGCGCTTTCAGCACCTTCATTTCCGTTTCGAGATGAAATTTCCGAGCCTCTTAGCGTTTCCGAACCCAGATCCGTCCCCTATCTGCCGGCAGCTACAGGCTCCTGATAATCAAAAGTATGATCCGGAAAATTGCCAGAAATCCTCAGAAATTAGTGGATTCTAAATAGTTAATGGCTCACTATACACATCATTTCCATATATAAACAAATCGGTCAGAATCGCTTTCTGCCCGGTTCTCAGGACGTTTGACCGACACGGTGAATTCAGTAATATGTGATATATGATTAAGTTACATGCGTCATATGATTAAGTTATATGAGTCTGTTTTTTGCTAAAAAGAAAAATAAAAAAGTTTAAAGGAAGCGGATGCCTTTTGGCAGCGCGCCTACCCTCTTCCTGAACTCTTCAGGCCAGTTCTCAGGGTCAAGCCCTTTCTGCGCAAGGAAGACCGCAGCCCATCTCTCAAGCCCGACTCCGGAGCAGCCTGACCAGAGTTCTTCTCCGGACTGGAGCTTCACATTGAAGCCTTTGGGGTACTTGTCTCCATTGATGCTCACGTTCTGGAATTCAAGCCATTCTCCGTCCGGCCCGCGGTAAGGAAGGCAGGCCTCATAGTCAGTTGTCCCGACAGTGTTTTCTTCGGCAAGGCCGAGCAGCCCTTCCTGTGCCATGAACCAGGGGGTGACTCTTGCCTTTCTCCACTCAATGTCCAGGATATCGTTGAAAATATGCATGTAGCGCTCGTGCAGTTCCTCTGCGCACTTTACTACCTCTTCCTTTGTCCCGATCCAGACGATTTCTATCCTGTGGAACTCATCTACCCTTTCGATCCCGTGGATTCCGCCGCTCTCATACCTGTGTGAGGTTCCTGACCTGTCAAAGACCTTTATTGGAATCTCGTCGTTAGGAAGAGTTTCCCCTGTCACGTACATCCAGAAAGGAGGGCACTGAGCGTAGGCCATGCCTCCGATTGGCTCTCCTATCTTTTCCTTGATCAGTTTTGTGGGCACTTCATGGGTAACCTTGTAATAATCGGCAACCTCTTCCCAGTATTCGGGGTCCCTTGTCTTCGGAGGGCATACATAATAGATCTCAGGGTATACGCCCTTGGCATGTCCGGACTTCATCCAGACTTCCCAGGTGACCAGCTTCGGGAAAATCATTTCCCTGTATTCGAGGGGTTCCAGAAGTTCGTCAAAGACGATCTTTTCGAAAGTCCGGAAAAGTCTTGTCGACTGAGGCCCGTGGATCCACTGCCCGCGGCTTGCCCCCCGCTTGAGCCAGCCTTCTTTCATCATAGCCTGGGTCGGGTCTTCCTTGAAGGGATGCTCCATTGGCCCTCTCTGCCAGAGCAGATTCCAGTGCTCGGCTTTTGCCCCGTACCTGGTAGCCTCGATCTTCTCTTCAAGCAGCGTGAGAATCCTGTCCGGCACCCGGTTTTTCATCTCAGCTTCTCCTACTTCAAGCTCAAGTATGATTCCGCCGTCTATATTTTCCATGCTCTTGATGTAGGGAACCTTGAGCGCCTTTAACTCGTGTTCGGTAGGCAGCCGTATGGTGAAGGACTCAACCTCGATTCCGCGAATCCCGATTTTATATTTTTTCCCCAGCGCCTCGGCAAGCACCTTCTTGAGCCGCAGGATCGCATCATGCACCCTGACATACCGACCGGACTCAAGCGTAAGCTCGATCCTGTCCTCCCCGAGCTTCCATTCCGTAATTTTTGCTCCCTGCCCTTCAGGCGCCCCTTTTGTGAGAAGGGTGTTGTTTGCCTCTTCAAAAAGAGCAGCTACAGCTTCTCTTGCAGGAGTGGGGTCTGCGCTTGTTTTAAAATAAGCTTTGAGATTGAACTGTAATTCCAAAGTTTAAGCCTCTTGTAATTATATTGGATAATGTAACTGTGAATCAAGATAAGGATGTAAGCAGAACCTAAACATTCTATTTCTGATATAAATGCCTATTCTATAGCGAATATCCATAACCCGGTATCCGTAACCCGGATAGGAGATATCTGGTAGTTCCGGCATTGGAATTGTGGTTTGACAGTACAGGCCTATAATTCGGATACAGAATTAGATATAGATACCTGTAACCTGCTTATACTCGTGCTATTTACATAAAAAACTGACCAGCTATTTAAATATTTAGCATCTACAAAAAATTAAGGTTAAGAATCAGCAAATTACATGACTGTCCAGGCATGTCGTCTATAACTCTCATGCAGCGACATTACATTAATTTGAATACATGTTTTGCACAAAATACTGACAGCAGAAAAAGCATATAGACATGAAACATGATATCGTTATAGAGAAAAGTAGCCATTATAATTCCAGCAATGAAAAAATAAGTAAAGGAAGTAAAATGTCTTCCCAACAACTTAAGGACGCTGACTATTTCATAAGAATACTCAGGCAACACCTGCCAGAGATCCGAAAAAAGTACAGCGTGAGCTATCTCGGAGTTTTCGGGTCATACGTCCGTGGGGAACAAACAAGTGAGAGTGATCTTGATGTTCTGGTGGAGTTTGATAAAACACCTGGTCTCCTGAAATACATTGAACTTGAATACTATCTGAGTGATCTCCTGGGAGTAAAAGTTGATCTTGTGACCAGAACCGGGCTTAAACCAAACGTTGGAAAACGTGTTCTTAATGAAGTGGTCTCAGTCGAGTTGCGGCTCGACGATGCGCGGTCCGTTTCGGTCGCTACGCTCCCTCAAGCGGACTAACTTACACAAGTAACATTACTTTTCGCGTCGCTCAAAAGGGCATATTAAAACTCTATTTTTATATTTAGCGGCCCTCTCTCCCATCAACCCCGCACAACCGGCAGAGAACAGGCAGAATTGGATTTCGCACAGGCGGGAATTTCACCGAAAGCTTATTTGGTAAGACTCAAAGAAAAAATACTTACTTAATAATATGTTCCTCGCCATCAATCATGATTTTCCATCCAGGATCTAAAAACTCTGATTTTACATCCGCATAATGAAGTTTTTTATGACACAATGGGCAAACAACTAATAAATTCCAGCTTTGAAGTGTTTCTGGAGACTTCGTATTAAGCTCTATCATATGGTGGACTTCTGCATATTTTTCGCCATCTTTTTTCAAAAATCCTGGATACCCACAGATCATGCATTTATATCCATATTTTTCTTTGATGGCATTGGATAGTAAAGAAGGCCTCTGTATTAACTCAACTACAGTTTTTTTGAACTCAGGAGTATTTCTATACTTAATATCCAATTTTTGTATAAGTTCATCGTAATCTAGAGATTTTCCTTCTTTAAACTCATTTGAGAAGATACCTGTATTATATACATAAGTGCTTACAGACTCAGATATCCAATTAAGCACTTCTTCTTCATCTTCAGGCTCAATTATAGCATAAGTTTGGACTGCATCGTAGTTTTTGGAAGTAACTTTTATTTCGTTTATGTCAAAAGGTTCCACAGACCTTACGTTTTCTCCATTGATTATATATCTCCAATGCTTTCCCCAGATTTTATTGCTGAGATTATCCACGTCTTCTTCACAGGACACAAAATCCATTATCCATCGAATTGGTTTCTGTCCAGGCCATAATGTACTTTTCGTCTGAGCTATTAAGATAATATCTCCTAGCTTTACATGATGTGGTTTTCCATCCGTTGCATGCTTTGCGTTATTGAGAACCCCTTCCATAGTTTTAGCTGAATTTTTAAAAAGTAACATATAATATAAAAAACTTATTAAATTTATAAACTTTTTGATTTTGTCAGGAAGTTTCGAGAAAAAACCACATTACGTATGTATTTTAAAAGAGTCAGTAAAAAAATGAACTTTTTGACAAGAGCCTTAATGCTCTAATAACTTCACGAGCTGACAGGATGAGAATTTCTAGCATGGGAAGAGACCTCTACCGTGGTGGTAAAAACCTGGCCAGCTGCCGGGATCTGGGCGTCCTCGTCTTCGAGGTAGAGTTCGATTGCTTCTTTCAGGTTCTCGATAGATTCTTCAATTGTTTCTCCCTGGCTTGCAATATCAAGCTCGGAACACCAGGAGATATACCATTTTCCTTCTTTGTGGACGACGGCTGAAAACCTGTACGTTTCTTCCATAATTAACAGATCTCCGCATTGTTATAAAAGATTTCTCTTGCGGATGCCGGCCTGAAATTTCTGATCCGGATTGATCTTATCGCCATGAGATCTTTTACTGAAATCTAAAAACCTGCCGGAGGTTGAGAAAGAGGGAGGCGCCAAGCTTGAGAAAATAGATCTATCCTGTGAACTAAGGATCAGAAGATTTCAAGAAGATTCTCTGCTCAAAAAGCGAAACTTAAACTCTGTATTTGTCTGAAGCACTTTAAAAAACTTAATTATTAAAGATGTTCTAGCAGTTCTTCGAGCGAAACATCAGCTTGCTTCAAAATTGCATTCAAAGTGGATTTCTTGACAGGATCATGGAGAGGGACAGTAAGCAAATTTGACCCTCTTTGCAAAATTACGTGGCTACCTTTCTGCCTGACAACAACAAAACCGAGTTTTCCAAGGGCTCTTATGAGCTTTTTTCCGGAAACCGAAGGCAATTTAGCCAATCGAAACCTCCACTGTGGCAATTTCCCCCAACACCTGAGCCTGTTCCCGGGTCACTTCCAGAACAAGCTGGATAGCTTCCTTGATGTTTTCAAGCGCCTCTTCTTTAGTATCTCCTTCACTGATAGCGGCGGGAATTTCAAGGCACTGGGCGGTGTATCCTCCTTCCTCAGACTCTTCGAGTTTAATTGTGAACCGCATAAAGATTAATTGGTGATTTTGATATTAATATACTTCTTAATTCCAAAATCAAATTGATTGTTCTGTATACCTGCATAGAGTAAGCCGAACTTATCAAAAGGGGTAGAAGGAATAAAAGTTTGAAAAAAAGAGGGTCTCTAAAAGGTTCTGAATATACAACAAAATTACAAAAACCTGATAAATTCTTCATCGGTCATTCCTGCTTGCCGGATACTGGATTTCAAGGTTCCTGCCGGAATTTCCGGATGGTCGGGGACAATACAACACGCTTTCATTCGGAGCTATCTTTTTCATTTTGATGTGGCTTCCTTTCTGAGATACCACCTGAAATCCCTGGCCGCTGAGTGCCCTTATAACTTCACGAGCTGACGGAGTGGGAAGTTCTGGCATGGGAAGAAACCTCTACCGTGGTGGTAAAAACCTGGCCGGCTGCAGGGATCTGAGCATCTTCGTCTTCGAGGTAGAATTCGATTGCTTCCTTCAGGTTCTCGATAGCTTCTTCAATCGTTTCTCCCTGGCTTGCAATATCAAGCTCGGAACACCAGAGACATACCATTTTCCTTCTTTATGAACGATGGCTGAAAACCTGTATGTTTCTTCCATAATTAAGAGATTTCGCAGTGTTATAAAAGATTTCTCTTACGGATGCCGGCCTGAAATTTATGATATAGATTGATCTTTTCGCCATGAGATCTTTTACAAGAAACTGGAACTTGCCGGAGGTTGAGAAAGGTGGAGGCGCATGGCTTGAAAAATATATTTCTCCAGAAGCTCACTTTTCAAGAACTTCCCAGTGGCCGCCTTTAGCCGGACCGATCCTTTTCAGAATGCCTTTTTTTTGCGGACTTTCAAAATCTCATACTATAGGTGCGGGAAATTTACTATAAAAAGTTAAGAATTTTGATTCCGGAGAATAGAAGAGCCTTTGGAGAAGCACAAATATTTAACTGAAGTATACTTATTGACAGCAGATAAACATGCCCATCCTGAAACTCCTCGCGGCTCCTGAAAGCAGAACTCTGGAATTCAAAGAAAAAATGCCAACTGCGCTTGCAATTGCAAAGACGGTCTGAGCTTTTTCAAACGGAGCCGGTGGCTCGATCATAATAGGAATCCGGGATTTGGACAAGGCTCTCATAGGCATTGACGAGCTGGACATCTCTGATGTCGAAGAACAGGTTGCAAACATTACCTATGAAATGCTCGAGCCCATTCCCTCCTTCAATACAACGATTCATAACATTGAAGGAAAGTTGCTTCTGAAAGTCGAAGTTTATCCTGGCAGGCTTAAACCTTACCACCTTAAAGAAAAGGGGGAGATGGAAGGGACTTTCGTACGTGTAGGATCCACCAACAGGAAGGCAGATCCTGAAATTATTGAGGAGCTCAGGCGCCAGCGTATGAACATTAGTTTTGACGAGACAACGGTTCAGGGTGCGGGTCTAGAAGAACTTGAGACTGAAAACCTTGCCTTCTACTTTAGTATGAGGGAAAAATAAGGGGAATTCCTGAAAACGAAATTAACAATAGTTTTTTTGAGAAGAAGCGTTTTGCCCTCCAGCTAAACGGCAGCATTTACCCTACAGTTGCAGGAATACTTCTTTTTTCAAGTGAACCTGACGTTCACCTCCCTGGCGCAGTGATAAGGTGTGCCCGCTTCAAAGGTAACGAAATGGACGAGTTTCTTGACCAGCGAATTGTTTCCGGTCCTCTATTTAAGCAGGTCGAAGAAGCAATTGCTTTTTTCAAGCGGAACATCCGGAGAGGAGCAAAAATTGAGGGCCTTTACAGGAAAGAAGCATATGAGTACCCGGAAAAAGCCGTAAAAGAAGCGCTTGTAAACGCTGTCTGTCACAGGGACTACTCAAGAAAAGGTGCAGACATAAAGTTCGCCATATTCGATGACAGGATTGAAATCACAAGCCCAGGCCACCTCCCCTCCAGCATCACCCTTGAAGACCTCGGAAAAGGAGTATCCGAACACAGAAATAAAATCATAGGCAGGACCTTCAGCGAATTGGGACTGATCGAAGGATTTGGAACCGGCGTTTTCAGGATGAGAAAATACTGCAGGGAATGGGGAATTGTTGACCCGGAATTCAGGGAAGATAGCGGGTTTTTCAAGACGATTTTTTACAAAAAAGCATATGAAGAGAAAGAACTTCCTTCATTTGATTTGAGTAAACTGGAAGAAGATGATAGAAAGATTATAAGCTACATGCAGGAGCATGAAAAAGCAACTGCAAAAGAATTGGAAAATTTATTGAAGAAAAGCCGGTCAACACTAAGAAGAAAGCTCAAAAATCTCATAGCAGAAGAATACATTGTTTGGAAGGGAAAAAGCCCTAAAGATCCTCTTGGTTACTATGAATTGAAAAGCAAGACTTGATTCTTCTTACTTATGAACAAGCAATGAACATGTTATGAACATGTTATGAACATGCTTGAACAAGCATGAATATGTTGTAAGCAGTTTATGAATTAACCATCTGCTTTTTCAATAGTTCAAGTTAAAAACAATCTTTTCAATAATATGTAATCTGTACCTAGTGTTATAAAAATTTCTCGTGCGGATGCCGGCCAGAAACATCTAATTCAGATTGATCTTTTCGCCGTGGGACTTTTTATAGAGAACTGAAACCTGCCGGGGGTTGAGAAAAGTAGGCCCATCGCTTAAAAAATATATTTCTTCAGAAGCTCACTTTTCAAGAACTTCCCAGTGGCCGCCTTTAGCCGGGCCGATTCTTTTAAGTAAACCTTTTTTCTTCAGAGTCTGTATATTTTTGTCGATAGAACTGATTCTAATTCCTATATTTTCGGACATTTCTTTTTTGGAGGTATATGGATTTGCTTTTATCATTTTGAGAATGGCTTTTTGGGAATCAGTTAATCCCTCTAACTCCCATTCTGACTCCTTTTCTACCTCCTTTTCTACCTCCCTTTCTACCTCCTTTCCTCCGACCTTTTCTCCGACTCCTTCCTCATCTTCGAGGTATTTCCTCTTAAACGTGACAATGAACTGAGTTCCAATCTCTTTGAAATCGGCATCAGGCTCTTTTGAGAGAATCAGGCTTATTCCCCTGCCCCATTTTTCTATCCAGTGAATTTCATGGAAAATTTCGGCGATCAATTCGTTTCTTGATTGATATTTTCTCCATGAGAGCTTTACAGGAAACTGGAACCTGTCATTAACGCTTCTCCACAGCTATAAATAAAATCATCCGGATATGATATCTTAAAGACGGAGCCATCCAATGAGAGAGTTTACTGTCGTCATTGAACAGGATGAAGACGGAATTTATATAGCTTCTGTACCTGAGCTTCCGGGATGTCACACGCAGGCAGAGACACTTGATGAGTTAAACAGAAGAATAAAAGAAGCAATTGAACTCTACCTTGAGGTCGAATAGGAAAATGAAAAAGAAGATGGCTGCTTCCATATAAGCTGATTCTCAACAGGAAAACTGCAGAAGATTTTTGAACAAAAACATAATGATGTAAGAAAATCGGATGTAAGAAAATACATCCGGGATTTCACATACCTCAAAAACCAACCATGCCCCTCCGAAGCTTCATCATCCCTGGCTCTTTAGCTTCGACTTTCTGGTATATTTCTGCAGACTCTGCCTTATATGCCTCAGCTTCGGCACTCCTGCCTGTTTTGAGAAGCAGGTTAGCATATTCTTCTAAAGTTATGGCTCTGTCCTCGAGGTAAAAAACATTTTCGGGTTCTTTTTCAAGGAGCTCTGCATTTGTGGCAAGGGCTTTTTCAAAAGCTTCTTTCGACTTTTCGTACTCATTAAGCGCAGAGTAAGACATCCCGAGCCCGACATACAGTCTCGCAGCCTTTGTCTGCGGTTTGGATTTTTCCGGAGAAACCTCAGTCAACCTGTCCAGGACCAAAAATGCGGTTTTGTAACTTTCGATGGCTTCTTCGAAGTTCTCCATGCCGTAATGAAGGAGGCCGGTCTCATACAGGACAGAAAAAAGGCCATCAAGAGCACGGAAATTATTTGGTTCCTGTTCAGAGGTACTTTCGTAGTATTTACGGGCAAGTTCCAGGTACGGTTTCGCACTTATATATCTTTTTGAACTCAGGTAGACATACCCACGCAACTGGATTTCAGTAGCGAGGCGTCTTCTTGTATCGGGGTCTTCTCCACCAAAGAGAACTTCTGAAAAAGTCTCCACGGCTTTTGAATGAAACTGCTCTGCCTGTTTTAGATCTCCAACTTTTTCGAAAAGAAGCCCGAGCTCGCTGAAGGCGTTTCCGACGTCACGTATATGCATCCAGTTCCCCGGAAATTTCTCCAGAATATCAAGCTGGAGTTTAAGTACGCGCTGCTGGAAAGGAATTGCGGCTTCATAATGCTTATGGACCTTATTCAGGTCTGCAAGGTTTTTCAGAGTCTGGATAAGATCCGATAGGGAAAAAGATTCTTTTGGAGCCTGTTCCACTGCCTTTTCGGCAATTGCGAGAGCTTTTTCGTAGTACTGCCGTGCAGTTATTTCTTCCGTTTCAAAATAAAGGTCTCCGAGTTCATTGAGAGCCTCTGCAATAAAGAGCTCATAATCGGTTTCTTCAGGGAATTCGGAAAAAAGCCTTTCGTATATCTCCATTTCCTTTTCATAGTACTCTTTTGCACTTTCCGCATCCGGGACTTCGGAATAGAGATTCGCGATCTGGTTAAATGTCTCGGCGATGCTCAGCTCGTTATCTATCTCATCAATTTCAGATTCGATCAGAGATTCATAGATTCCGATTTCATGCAGGTAGCACTCCTTTGCTTTTTCCACGCTGGGAATATCCCTGAAGGCTTCAGCAAGCCCGTTGAATGCCCCGGAAAGGTGATACAGGTATTCCGGGTCTTCGGGACGTTTTCCTATCAGTCCCTCGAAATTGACCAGAACTTTTTCATAGTAGAGCTTTGCTTTTTCGAGCTCTCCGGCTTCGGAAAAGAGAATCCCCAGATCCTGGAGGATTTTGCCCCGGTTCATGATAATGGAGAGTTCTTCCGGGTTTTTCCGGAGCTGTTCTTCAATGAGTTCAAGGGCCTGAGAATAATAGTCTTCAACTTTATCCATTTCCCATATTTCTGCGTAAAGTTTCCCAACGTAGTCGTAGGAGAAAAGCAGGAAATTGAGCGCAAGTAAGTTTTCCGGATATTTTTTGTGGATATTTGTATAAACAGCATGCACCTGCTCATAAACCTGTTTTGCCTCTTCAAATCGGCCGTCTTCCAGGCAGGCTTCCCCGAACTTTTTTACGATATTGTCAAGCCGGAAAAAATTTTCAGGGTCTTCCGGGTCGGATTCAATGATTTTCCCGTAAGCCTTCACGATGCCTGGCAGAAGAGGGATTTGCTTTTCAAGGTCTTCTGCTACCACATAACAGGCCCAGATATTTCCCATTGTCTTCAAGTAATTGAAGAGATACTCAGAATTATCAGGATTATTTGCAAGCAGCCTTTCATATTCTATAAGAGCCTTCTCAAAATATTTTTCGGCCCTTTTGCAGACCTGCTCTGCTGTTGTAACGCTGTCTAATTCATCAAGTATTTTTCCAAGCTTGCCGATAGTGTCGTACAGGAGTTCCTGATGACGGACATCTCCCGTATCTTTGAAAAAAAGATCTGACGAAAAACCCAGGGCACTTTCGTAAGTATCCAGAGCTTCCTCCAGCCGGCAGGCAGCGGCCAGAGCCTCGCCTTTTGCCATCAGCGCCCAGTTAATAAGATCCGGCACTTTTGCCTTTTCCGCAAGCTTCTGGGCTTTTTCGGCCTTTTCAAAAGCCTGTGTGTAATCTCCTTTCTCAATGAGAGAAGGGACAGCCCCCAGGATTCGAGCAACAGAATCTATTGCCTGTCTGGACATAGAAGTAAATTGGAAACCTGGCTAATTATATTTGTCGTCGGGCCCCCATATTTTTTAAAAGAAGCACTCGAATCTACTTTGAGGCTAAAGCCTAAAAAGTAAGGGAACTGAAATCTTCAGCCTTTTCCCTTACCCATAAGTTTTTCACACTTTTCCCTTACCCATCAGCCTCTCATTTGCGGTCAGGATCTCGACTCCAAGTTCGCTGAAATCCTTGTCATGGGTTACGAAGACCAGGCCTTTTGCGCTGCAGATTTGTGCAAAGAGAAGATCATTGAAATCGTATTTTCCCTGCTCGAAGAGATCCATTAATTCAGGGAGGTCTATGACCTGTAATTCAGGGTCACAGGTCAGGGTGCTTTTGAGGATTTTTCTTACGTTATGGGCGATTTCCTGGGCAATGGCCCGGTAGCTCAGGGAGTTTCGAAATTCCTTGTACCTCGTAAAATCGGACTGCTGCTTGAACTCTATCCTCGAAAAGGCATTGATGAATTCTGAAATTATCATGCAATTGATGTAGATTGTGCCTTCTGAATTCAGGATCTCTTTTAAGGCTCTGGAATAAACATCCGACCTCTGGTCAGGCCAGCCTATAGGGCCGTAAATATAGAGCCAGATGTTGGTATCAAAGAAGTAGCTCTTACCTTCGGGAAAATCATAGCTTTCTATGGAATGGACTTTTATGGGGACGACTTTTTCAGGCCTGGGTCTTCCAGCGCGAAGTCTTGGGCGGCGCCTTACCGGATAAACGGTTGCACGGTGCACTCTTTCAGGCATCCTCGCCTCCCAGCACATCCCTGAGCGCTTTCCTGCAGGAGTATGCATGCTCCAGATAGGTCTTCGCCCTCTCGAGAACTCTCTTTAGAACAATCTCATCTTCCTCTAGAATATCAGTGAATGAGAGGTTACTCTCAATTGATTCTGCAGGAAAACTTCCGTAAAGCTGTCCCACTGCCGAATTCAGAAAGGCAGGAGTCAGGTCACCCGTCCCTGCAAAAGAGAGTTCCACCTTCTTATTTTCGCAGAAAGCGGCTGCAATTCTGTCGTGTACCTTCTGCCCGTCACAGGCGGCAACGCAGCAGTTGGCTCCGGCAGTTTCAAAAACATTGATAGTTACCCGTTCTTCCGTAATTATCCCCATATGCTTATTCTCATAATGGTTTAAAAAGCTCAGGGTCTGAGCCGGAAACCCGGCAATCTGAAAAATGCCTTCACTGTTGCCTGCACTGTTTGAACCTGCTCTGAAAATCGCCTTTCAGTCGGCCCTTTTAAAGAAGAGCCATCCTTTTTCTCCTTCTCCATACTTTGTCCTGATTAAAACATAATCCCCTTTCAATTCTTCTCCTTCAAGTGTCACAACAATCTCTTTTTCCTCACGTTTCAGAAGCCGAAAAGTTCCCCTATCCCAGATCTCAACCTTGCCGGCTCCATACTCTCCGGCCGGTATTTCTCCCTCAAAATAAGCGTACGCAAGAGGATGGTCTTCGGTCTGGATAGCAAGCCTTCTGATGCCTGCCTCTTTTGGCGGCTGCTTGGGCACAGCCCAGCTTTTAAGGACCCCATCCATCTCCAGGCGAAAATCATAATGGAGATTCCGCGCGTCATGGCGCTGAACCACAAAAATAGGTTTGTCGGAGCTTGTTTTGAAATCACTGGCTGACGGCTCAGGAGTCTTCTTAAATTGTCTCTTTTTCTCATATTCTTCAAGCATGGAAGATCAATAGAAAATATGGTTTCGACGGGTATAAAGGCTTAGATGGCAGGAACCATTAGACTGTAAAAACCATGTAGTGAAAATGAAGAGAAAAAACTGAAGAGAAAACGCATGAAAAGCTTCAGAAATAATCAAAACAAAAGGAGAAATCAAAACAAAAGGCGAAAGTTCAGATAGAAAAATGGAAAAAAGAAGGGAAAAAAATCGTCCGTGCCCATCATAAGCTACAAATATACAAATACTCCCTGACCGGCAGTCCTGATTTGCAGTTCTAATGGCAATCGTGAGAGTTGCTCTTACAACTGATATTTTGTTTATGAATAAGTGCCAGGGAATTTTAGATATTACTCTTATTTTCTACTATTTACCTTCTAGCCAGTGCGTAGTCGGCGTAGATTTTTAGAAACTCGCTGTCAGTCTGAAGGAGCACGGTCTCAAACATGGCCACATGGATTTTTTCTTCCCTGGCAATGTCGAGCAGGATTGTACGAATCTTCTCGTTTTTCGTCAGGTTTGCCATCTGCTCATAGATGTTGACAGCATCCAGTTCTGCAATCATGGCAGCTCTAAGGATTTCTTTATCAAGGTCTTGAGGTCTGGTATTTTCAAGGTCTGCAAGTACTTCCGAAAGCAGGCTTTCACCCCCTTAAAATATGCCTTATAAGATATTGAAAGACAAAAGTAATGTTTCTTTCTATTGGAAGCCTCAACCTGAAGAACTAAAGAGTAAAACCGAAAAAAAGAGTAAAACCGAAAAAGGGAGTAAACTCTGAGCAGCAAGTAAGACTCCGGAGAAGGCAGAAGTACCCGACACTATATTAAAATTAAATAACTGCCATTAAACAGGGATAAATGGAACTGGAGACTTGAATACCTTTTACAGTCCATGTTTCTTTGCTAATTTATTTTGTCCTTCTTTGAGAAAGCAGCATAGTTTTTGGCTGACGTGCAACTAAATTTAGCTTTACTTGAGGGCTTTAGAGAAATAAATAATTTAGATTATATAATAAAAAATTATTCACAGTTCGAAAAAGACTTATACATTAATTTCATAAATAGTCCTATAAATCATGTATAAAATAATGCTAAAGATTTACTTCCCAGCCAGCTCGGAGAAATATTCCACAGGCTGACCAGGAGCCAATCCAACTGAGGCCAAAAATCTTGAAAAGAATAAAATCCTCCCTGCTTAAGAGAATCAAATCCTCTCTGCTTGTATTTATGGTCTTGATTTCGTGTTTACCTGGCAGCACCTGTTTTGCTGCCGGAAATATCGAAAACCATGAAATGCCGCAGAACGGTACATCTTCTGCTGAACCCGTGATTGAAACGGCACCAATGGACCCCAGCTTTCTGGAACTCTGGCATCCAGGCCCGATTGAACTTGTTTCTTTTGGTGGCGGGTGCGGACACGTTTCAGGCATGGGATATAAGCCCTCGCCTGTGGACCTGTCAGGACTTGCAAGGCCTGAAGAAAGGTTTTTGCTGAGAGCTTCGGGTTCAGAACTTCCGGCTGTTTATGATCTGCGCAAGGAAGGGAAAGTAACAGCCGCAAAGAACCAGGGAGCGGATGGAAGCTGCTGGGCCTTTTCAAGCATGGCATCTCTTGAATCCTATATCCTGGGAACTGAAGGAAAAAGCTATGACTTTTCCGAAAATAACATGAAGAACCTTGTCTCAAAGAATTATCCAGAAGGTTTCGATCTAACTTCGGATGATGGCGGGAACGCATTCATATCAGCAGCATATCTTTCCCGCTGGAACGGGCCTGTAAATGAATTAGAAGACCCTTATAACGAGTCGTCTGCCTATTCGCCCACAGGGCTCCCCGTACAGAAGCATGTACAGGAGATGCTTTTCTTGCCTGGAAGGACAGGGCCTCTGGACAATGAGGTTCTCAAAAGGGCACTTCTGGAATACGGGGCTGTGTACACCACAATGTACTGGAATCTGGCTTATTATCAGGAAGAAAATAACGCCTATCAATACACTAAGAGCCTGACTGCCAACCATGCTGTAACCCTTGTGGGCTGGAATGATTCTTTTGACAGGAATTTGTTTACGCAGGTTCCGCCCGGAGACGGGGCTTTTATAGTGAAGAACAGCTGGGGTGAAACCTGGGGTGAGGACGGATACTTTTATATTTCCTATTACGACCTTAGACTCGGCTACGACGAAAATGCCGTATTCACAGCTGAGAGGCGGGACAATTATGATCATGTCTACCAGTATGACCCTCTGGGATGGATAGTATCAAAAGAGTATCCAGAAAGTTCGATTGCCTGGGGCGGCAATGTCTTTACCTCGGAAAGGGATGAAACCCTCAGAGCTATAGGATTTTATACTACAGATCTTGGTACGGCTTACGAGATATACATCTACAAAAATCCTGTTTCCGGACCTGTTAATCTGGAAAAGGTATTTATTGCACAGGAAAACGGGATATATTCTTTTCCAGGATATCATACGCAGGTGTTGAATTCGGCAGTGCCCATACGTGCAGGAGAGAAATTTTCAGTAGTTATTAAATTCAACAACCCTTCTGCTGCAGGCCCTCTTGCAGTCGAACAGCCTGTAGTTCGTTACAGCAGCAAGGCACGGGCCAATCCCGGAGAAAGTTACGTCAGCCCTAACGGGGTCAGGTGGGAAGACATATCCAGCAGTTCGGAAGCGAATCTCTGCATAAAAGCTTTCACAACCAGCAATGAAATTCCTGAGGCTGACTTCTCCTCAAATATTACAGGCGGGATGTATCCCCTCACGGTCCAGTTCACAGACCTCTCCAAAAATGCATTTTCATGGGAATGGGACATGAACGGAGATGGAAAAACAGACTCTACAGCCCGAAACCCAACCTATACTTATGGCTCTTACGGCAATTATACTGTCTCGCTGAGTGTCAGCAACAGTAAAGAGCTTGACTCCGAGACAAGACGTAATTACATTACAGTAGCTTCTCTTTCAATTAACTCAGCCAGCCCGAAAAGAAATGTTACAACTTATGAAGGAGAGAGCCAGGAGTTTAATCTCAGCACAAACTACGCCTGCAATATAAGCTGGTACCTTAATGGAGAAAGAAGGGGCTCCGAACCCCGCGTTAAGAATAGTTCATACTCGGACAACATACGTTCTCCGGGCTTTTATAACATCACCGCACTTGCCAGAACCGGCGACGAAAAGTTTATGCATAGCTGGAACTGGACAGTTCGCGCCTGGAATCCCTGGAAAAATTTGACATCCCAGGAAGGGGAAAACATAAGCACTGAAGAACTGCAGGAAGCTATCCATATCCATCGCAATGGGCTGAAAATCCCTGAAACCGGAGCAGAACTCACGGACGAGAGGCTCAAAGAACTTATATCGCTCTGGTGGAAAGGCTCAGTTGACTGAAAAAGAGAAAAGAAGAAATAATTTTTGGAGTTGTTGGCATTTCTGGCCCTCTATTGTTTACCTGGGCCTTTTTTTAGAATACAACCCCTTACTTTATTAATTTTTTCCCGGGCCAGGCTTGCCGTCTTCTTCTTTCCGGGGCTGTGCTGGTCGCCTATGATGGCCTGGATCATGGCATCGGCTTCTGCCTTTTCGTCCTCCGTAACCGGGGACGCCTTAACGAATTCCCAGGCGCCGTCCGGTACGTGGAACCGTCGACGGGGGTCGTCTGGCGCGAATTCAAAGGTTCCCGCCTCCATCTCCTTTAATTCCCAGCCTACCCGGGCCAACTCTTCTGTGTCGGTTTCTTTTATGCGCTGCATATTATCGCTCCCCTTGCCATCTTTGACGCTGTTTGTCTATATATATTCAGCCTTCTATAAAATTTACAAATAAAAAGAGAAAGGGAGAAAGAAGTAAAGGGAAAGAGAAGGGGTCGTGAGGGTGAGTTATTGAAAACCATAAACATGAGAATCTCTTTTCATTTTCCTCAAATATGGAGGATATACTCGTTTTTTCAGAGTTGATCAATAACTCACGGACGAGATCGAAAAAGAAAGGGAGAAAAAAGAAGAAAAAGAAAGGGAAAAAAGCAGGAAAACAAATTCAGCTTTACCAGAGTTTAGCTCTTTTTTTCCAGAGCCTGTTCGATTCCTTCCCCGATTTTAACATTCATGAGAAAGTCATCAACAGTTGCAAGAAGGGAGCCTATTTTCTCAGAATGAAACCGGACAGCAACCCTCTCATCACTGATCTCACTTTCCATGCTTCTAAGGTTATCCGGAGAAAGAGCTTGCAGGATTCTGGCAGCGGACCTTCTTGATTCGGAATCCGGAAATTCAATTGTACCTGTAATCTTCATAAGCACTCCTCATACGTTTTGCCAACTTTTCGTTATCTCTACTCGTTTTACTTTCCTTTCTCTTTCCATTTTACTGTATTTTCATTTTTGATTCTTATTTTGCCTTTCCTTTACCTGCCTTTCGGAGCTGGTCCCCTATGATTCGGTCTGCAATGCTCAGGAATTCCTCTGCACTCCCAATGGGAATTGCAGCTCCTGAAGCCACACTGTGTCCGCCTCCGCCTCCGCCGACTGCGCCTGCCGCTTCCCTCAGGGCGAAGGCGAGATCCAGGCCCTTTGAGACAAGTTCGCGGGTGCCTCTTGCCGAGATTTTCAGGATACCTTCGGATTCGTTTATGCAGATGAAGGGGAGTTCGGGATGAAGATAACGGACAACCGTGCTTGCAAGGCTTCCGGTAGAAAGGGCATCAATAGTGGTGATGTACCAGATATTTTCCCCTTTGCGAATTTTTTCTACATTTTCCCTGATATCCAGGGCAAGTTTTTTTTCATGTTCTTTTGTAAGAGAGAGAGCTTCACCGACAACCCCCTTGCCTTTCAGGCAGAGAGACAGGGCCAGCCCATAGGTTTTATGTTTCCCGCATGTGTTAAGAATAGAGATAAAATCATAAACATTTTTCACGAGTTCCCGGTTAAGGAGTAAAACTTCTCCTATGACAGCTTCAATAGCTTCAGGGCTTGCCTGCCTGACAAGTTTCAGGGCGACAGCATTGACAAGCCTGGAGACTTCCTCTTCAGACAGGCTCTCAATATTTCCTGAAAGCCTGAGCTGGCTCAGAAATTCTTTCACCTTTTCAGGGTAACCGGTTATGTCCAGGAAAGGTTCGGTACTGTATGCAAGTACGTTTGCAAGGTCTCCATCTCCTACTTTCAATCCCTTCCGGACAGATACGACCCCTGCTTTTAAGGCTTCGTCCAGAATGAAGGCATTAGCCGTGCGGAAAAGCTGCCTGTCTCCGACTGCGCCTGCAATAGCCAGCCCTGCAAGGTCAACATTATCTGCTGCCAGTTCTCTGGCTACCAGGTAGCAGGTACCGGAAGCCGAAATGTCAGTAGCTCCGTCGATTCCTACCATATGGGCATTTACAACTGCCTTTGCCGGAGATTGCCCTACTGGCTGGTGGTGGTCAAGCACTACAACGTCGGCTGCCACCTTACCTATAAGTTCAGGCTGCCCGCTGCCCATATCGCAGAAAATAACAAGTTCCCCCGGGGAAATGCTCCTGTTCACCTCTTCAATCACAGCTTCGTCCAGCCTTCCAGCTATCGAAAGCTGGAAACGGATGCCTGCCCGCAACAGGGCCTGCGCCATTATCCCGGCTGAAGTTAGCCCGTCAGCATCATTATGTGAGACTATGCGTACAAATCTGTGTTTCCGGATTTTTTCGGCTGCATTTTTTGCAAGATTTATCAGTTTTTCAAGCTCGCTCAAAACCCATCACTCAATAAATTCAATAATAAAGTCAAAAGATCAATTTAGAAGATAGATTTAGAAGATAGATTTAACACATGACTGCCAGAGCATAAAGGATGCCAGTCTATACTGGCTTGATAATATAAAATATATACCCCGAAAATATCTAAGGGGTCAACTTAATTAATGAGAAAATATATAGCCTAAAAAAGCGGCAGAAAGCCCTACAAGCTTCGAACATCAGTAGTGTAGCGGTCATCACCGGGCGTTGCCAACGCTCGAACCCGGGTTCGAATCCCGGCTGATGTATAATTAAAGTTACAAATCAGGCAAGTTTTTTCAGTTGTTTGCTTAGTCTCTTTGCTTATTCTTTTTTCGACCATTTTTCTCGAACCTGTCGTATATTAGAACTTTTTGCTTTGAGTTTGAAATATATATAATATTGTCTAATTTTTCCATAGAATTATAGTTTCTGAATAAATATAATCCATGTTTAGTTTTAGGATACAGTTTCCAATCTTATTTGTCAAGCTTTCGAACGATATCAGACCCAACGTTAACCCATACTTATGACTAAAATTTAGAGTGAATAGCCGTTATAGAGTCGGAAAATTAAATATGTTAACCAACTCATTGTCAACCAAAAAATTAATTAAAACATAAGATCATTATAATCATTGGATATACATCTCGAAGAGACAAAGAAACGAGTCTGCTTGAAGAGATCTATACCAACTGTGTTGCAAACCTGAAAAATCGTAAGGAGATCTGAAAATGACAGGAAAGTTCCAGAAAAGAAGTGCAGAACGGAAAGGCGTCAGAAAAGAATATGAACTGGAGCAGAAGTTAATAAAGGAAATCGTAAGCGAAATTCAGGTAAGCGGCGGTGGATCTATAGAGTGAGCAAAAAAGTACACATAACAATCCAGGCTGGAGAAATTTCCGAGCAGACTGTAGAAATAGCCGAGAGCGCCACCTACGAAGACCTGCTTGATACATTGGATATAAATCAGGAAACGGTACTTGTATTAAATGGAGGGAATGCTGTTCCCCTTGACGGGATGGTAAGTTCCGACAGACTTACAATCCTGAGAGTTGTCACAGGGGGCTGATCTGCCAGTAAAAGGCAGAATCCCTTATTTATTACAACTTCTTTTTTCCACCTTTTTTGAAATTCATAGAGGTTATTCTTTAAAGCATGCTTTTACCGCCCGAGTTGCGCCTCCCGAGTTGCGCCTCCCGAGTTCCGCTTCGGGATCACAGGAAATCGGAGAGTTATTTGTACCATAAGCACATAAATACCCTTAGTAGGGAACAAAATGTTGTATAAAGAACTTGGAAAAGATTCTGTTGTGAAAGACTGGCTCGCATCCGTGAGCAGGAAATCTGGAACACGTCGCTTGTATATTTTTGCACTTCAGTATTACACCGAATTTTTGCAGATGACGCCTGAAGAAATTTTACTAGAAGCTGAGAAAGATATTCGAAACGGAGTTCTACCTCGGCAAAGCAGACTGAAGCGTCACCTTCTGGATTATAAAGAACATCTGCAAAATCAAGATCTAGCACCTCTGACAATCAAAAACCGCATGACAGGCGTTTACTCTTTTTACAAGAAGAATGACATTACTCTGCCTTCGTTGCCTAATAATGAAACAAAACCCCGCCCACTGTTGAAACATAAAGAGATCCCCACTAAAGAGGATATTCAGACAGTACTTAAACATGCGGATGAGCTTGAACGTGCAATTGTACTTATAGGGGTCTCAAGCGGCCTGGGTGCTCAAGAAATCAGCAACCTCACAGTGGGAGATTTCAAGAAGGGATATGATCCTGAGACCGGAGTCACTACATTGAAGTTGCGTAGGGAAAAAGTCGGGTTTGATTTCGTCACATTCCTGAGCCCGGAGGCCTCTAGAGCTATCTTGGATTACCTCGAAACACGAAATAAACAACCAAAAATACCTACAAAAGCTAAATTGGAGCAATTAGCAAAACAGCGTGTATATTCCGACGGTAATTATCTCCTCATCTGCAGGAGAATCTCGCCTGAGTTTCTGAAAACCAAAAACGACAAACTAAGACAACTTACAGAAGCAGCCATTGTTGATATTTACCAGAATCTGGCAGTTGAAGCCAACAAAGCGGCACCTCTGGGGACCTGGTCTGTAATCCGTAGCCATAACATGAGAAAATTTTTCAACAGTGCCCTCTTGAACATTCAACAGTGCCCTCTTGAACAACGGGGCGGACTCCTTCATAGTAAATTTCTGGATGGGACATATTCAGGATGAAACAAAATCTGCGTACTTCCGGGCTTCTGCAGAAAATGGCTTGAAAGAAACATATCTCAAATTTGTTCCACACCTCACTATTCAAAAGGAGGCTGACGTATCAGAAAGTCCCGAATACCTAAGAATCAAGCAGGAGAACCAGATCCTTCAGGCCGAAACCGCCAGACACGTTGTGGAACGCCATGAACTTCAGGATTTAAGAGAGCAATTGGAATTAGAAAGGGCAGATAGACACGAATATGAACGCAACGTCGATAGCATGGTTGAATATTTAGTAGCTGAAAAGATGAAGCAGATGGAAGCAGGATTTAATGCTGCCTTAGAACGAATTGCGAAAAATATGAAAGAGCCACCAACGGCTCTTTAAACCTTTTTATTGTGAAAGGATAAACAATACATTTGTATAATTTTGAGTTTTATATATGCACAGTAAAGCGGTTTCATTTGTATTCGGTTAAGGAATCTGTTAACCTAAACGGACATGAAATTCTTCGAATAACAGGCACAAACAAATGAAAGTACTATTCACCTTAACTTTTTTGACTATTGATTTCCTCATTACCTTGGGCAGTAAGGTTGTCTACATTTTGGTTTTTCAAAACCGTACCTAAACTAATCAGTGAATTGCCATCGAAGGCTTAGATGTTTAGGGGCAGAAATGGAAAAAGAGCATGGGGGACCAGTTTTGTTCCGTACTTTCAGGCTAAATGTACGATCAAGCACAGTTTTGAGACAGCCTGCTTTCTACTGTTTTAAGCCTTATATCGCATGATATATCTTACCATAATATATCCACACTGAATTAATTTTGGAGGCTGTCTTAAAATTCTATTAGGAAAATGCTATACATAGTATTCGAAGTAGTGCACAAAAATAGTTAAAAGATGACAAACATACTATATTTTGTGTAAAATAAAAATGCGATCGGATGTCATAATTACAAATAAATGGTTCTTCGCTGTTTTGTGTGAGTTGAAAATAATTGCCCAGTTGAAAAGTGACCATACCAAAGAGATAAACATCGATCTTGAATATGGTTTTCCAAACAAAATATATTCAAACATCATATGTGTTGCAATCATATTTAGGAAGTGATTCTCAATTACTCACTCGAAATAGCGAAGAGCCAAATGAATATAGTTTGTCAAAAAATAAAGCTATTATTCTACTCAGTTATGGGTTTTAAAGCCCAATTTCAACTATCACCTTAAAATTTAGGTTTGTAGAGCTTATTTTTTATGGAGAACTCAGATTATGTGTACATTGCCTGAAATAAACATACTTGAATCTTAGTTTGCGTACCAATTTAGAATGTCGTTATAACGTTCTTAATTTATAATTGGTGTATGCAAATATATCTTTTACTATTTTGTTTTTAAAAGCTAAAATTTCTGTTTAATAATAATTTGGCGCAAAGACGTTTTTTCGGTTTTCGAGACCTTTCTCCTGATTCTGGGCTTTAAGGTCTCCTCTTCAAATTCAAGGGAGAATTTTCTAATTGAGCCTATCCCAAAAGCCATTTGATTCTTAATCATCAAAAATTTGTAATTATTCAGGTATTGGCGGCGCTCCCTTAAGCGCCGCATAAAGTGAATCAATTACAGACATCATATTTTTCATTATTGTAGAAATGTATCCTCTGTTTCTACAGAAAGCATCCGCTCCTTGTGGTGTCCTAAAAGATCCCGAGATCTTTTGCTGAACCCTTACCATCCTAAGATCTCTTTCTGCTTGATTGTTATCGAAAGGTACTCTCAAGTCTGTAGCAAACCTCAGAACTTCCTCCTCGTATTTTATGAATCTGTCAAGTAGATTCTTTGCTTTACTTTGACGAGGTCTTCCTCTCTTTCCTTTTTGACATTTCAATCTTTTAGGCGGAGGATTTTCCTCAATTCCTTTCATTACGATTCGTCTGTATTTTTCTTTTAATGCCTCAATCTCTTTTCCTTCAATTTTCTTTCCCAATTCCCTCATTTCATCTGCATATTTTTTAGATTCTGCAAGCAGATTACTCATCTCTTGAGCCCAATCTTGATTGAAATTATCATGAATTCCTTTAAGTTCCCTCCTGAGATGTGCATTGCACATCGCATGTTTGCACATTGGATATTTGAAATAGGAACTCCAGAAGTCATGAGTCATTATTCCCTGATATTCTGGTAATATCCCCATTTTATCCATGGCTTTTGACCCTCGACTTCTATCATGGAAATAAAGGGTCCATTTAGCCGTAGAGACTACATGACACCAATCATTGTGGCTATTGACTCTCATTCCGGTTTCATCACCGTGGATAACATCTTCTTTGATCAATTGCTTCTTGATGTAATCGGTAACTCCTTTTAAATTGTAGAAACACTTATTTTCTGCCCTCTTTACCGTAGCTGGACTCATCCTCAATCCAAAAAGGTCCTTAAGCGCTCTTGAAATCCGCCCATAAGGTATCAATTGAAAGTTCCGTAGATAAACTGCAATTGCCAGAATCTTCTGACTGTATTGAACAGGTTTTGTTATGTGATCTGGAAAATCAGCCTTGTTTTTATAACCACAGTAAGGACATTTCTTGATCTCACTGCGATACTCAGTAACTCTGAAATTTAAGGCAGGAAGATCAACTTCCTGCCGTTTCTCGTGACCATTGGATTTAGTCTGCTATAAGTCGTGACCACAAAATTTACAGTTACAAAGGCGAAGGTTTACGATTTCATGAGGAGAATCAAAAGTCTTTAGTGTAGATCCGACATGGCCTTGCTGACCACCAGGAAGTCTACCACTCTTTTTTTGATCATTTTGAGTTCTCTTCTGGACAAAAGTATCGGTAGAAGGAGGTTTATTACTATTTTGACTGTTTTGATTCAAAAGAGCCTTTAGATTTCGAACTTCTTCTTTAACATCACTCAATTCAGTCTCAAGACTATTTATATGATCAAGAATAGCCTCGGGATTAGAGTGACAGAGAAATAGAATTTCATCACGTTCCATACAAAACACGAAATGAATGATTTTTATATTAACCAGTATGAAAATAATCAGTATTGAGTGTAGCAGAAAAATAAGTTAGGAACAAAGGTAGCTGATTAATTACAAAAATTTTAGGATTGTTTTCATGATTAGAAACTCGATTGATTATTCGGGATACAGGATTCAGAGAAGCAATTTTGAGTTTTGGGATAGGCTCATTGAAAAAACATGTGCCTATTTTGTAATGCAGTTATGAAGTTAAACATGTATATTGAGTATGTTTTTTGACTTAATTAAATTTTTAAATTTTCAGCAAATATGTGAAATTTACTTTTTCCCATACAATTTGAAGAGGATACCTGATAATGGACAATCTAAACACACATATTCCAAGATCTCTATGAAACATTTCCACTAGCGAAGGCGAAGGCTCTATGGGATAGGTTTGAGTTTGTGTACACACCAAAACATGGAAGCTGGTTGAATATGGCAGAGATTGAATTGAATGTACTTACAGGTCAATGTTTAAAAAGGAGAATGGATAACATCGAGGCTGTTAGGAAAGAAGTATTAGCCTGGCAAAAGTTTAGAAACAACAAAAATTCAAAGGTTAATTGGCAATTCATAACAGAAGATACAAGGATAAAATTATCACGTCTTTATCAGACACTTGATGATTGACGCGACACTAGTGTTATGACACTTTAATTATGAAACACCTGGATAAACTCAAAATCACTTTATGCTGATGAGGAATTGTAAAGACATTATGTTGAATAATTAAGTTGCCTAGACACTAGTGTCGTGTCAACAGCAAAATGTCGTATAAAATCGATTGCAACTATTTTGACTTGTGGAATCTTTAATGATTGACACGACACTAGTGCATAGATTCCTAATTAACTCCATTTTAGATTGTGATTCCACCAGGCATTTCATTCCTTTCTTCCGTTTTATATCTCCACGTAAATAGAACTGGTTTTTCGTTAATCTGGCTTATATATTGACTAATTCTTTCTTTAATTCATTTACTGAGTCTACTCTTGTTCTTCTCAACACGCTTCTCCCCATTTTACTGAAAAAACTTTCGATGATATTCGCCACGAAGCATGTTTGGGTGTGAAAACAAATTCAAATTTATCAGGAACTGTCGCCAGATATTCTCGAGTTTCTTCTGATGTATGCATTTTAAGATTATCCGTAATTATTCAGGTATTTGCGGCGCTCCTTTAAGCGCCGCATAAAGTGAATCAATTACAGACATCATATTTTTCATTATTGTAGAAATGTATCCTCTATTTCTACAGAAAGCATCCTCTCCTTGTGGTGTCCTAAAAGATCCCGAGATCTTTTGCTGAACCCTTACCATCCTAAGATCTCTTTCTGCTTGATTGTTATCGAAAGGTACTCTCAAGTCTGTAGCAAACCTCAGAATTTCCTCCTCGTATTTTATGAATCTGTCAAGTAGATTCTTTGCTTTACTTTGACGAGGTCTTCCTCTCTTTCCTTTTTGACATTTCAATCTTTTAGGCGGAGGATTTTCCTCAATTCCTTTCATTACGATTCGTCTGTATTTTTGTTTTAATGCCTCAATCTCTTTTCCTTCAATTTCCTTTCCCAATTCCCTCATTTCATCGGCATATTTTTTAGATTCTGCAAGCAGATTACTCATCTCTTGAGCCCAATCTTGATTGAAATTATCATGAATTCTTATTTGAAATAGGAACTCCAGAAGTCATGAGTCATTATTCCCTGATATTCTGGTAATATCCCCATTTTATCCATGACTTTTGACCCTCGACTTCTATCATGGAAATAAAGGGTCCATTTATCCGTAGAGACTACATGACACCAATCATTGTGGCTATTGACTCTCATTCCTGTTTCATCACCGTGGATAACCTCTTCTTTGATCAATTGCTTCTTGATGTAATCGGTAACTCATTTTAAATTGTAGAAACACTTATTTTCTGCCCTCTTTACAGTAGCTGGACTCATCCTCAATCCAAAAAGGTGGCAGTGTCGCAAATTTGCTGTAAATTCGAAGTCAAGTTTTTATGTACTGTGTGTAATTTTGTTCTTCCGATATGGAATTTTTAAACTACCAACTTTTTGAGATTTATGATTTTACAGCAAAATCGGCACACTGCCCATAATCTCCTGCAAGCCCGTGTATCAGATAATAATCGAAGTATGGAAAGTGAAATCAGTGATGAGAGCGTTGCTGTCCGGTTTCATTCTGAGAAAATAGGCTTCCTTCTTGCAACTGTTGATGATTTTCTCATGAATGTTAAAATCGGGGAGGGGATCGAACAGGTTCTGGAAAAAGGAGACACAATCCGGGAAAGCTAAATTTATTTCCCAGTTTTTCTTTCTTCCCTTTATTTTCTTTCCTTTGCCTTCTATAGTAAACTTACGAATTAATTACACTTTTAAAAACCAATTATAGTTTAAAATGTAAATATTTAAACTTAAGCCGCTATGGGTTTTATAACTACGAAAAACACAGACGGGCAGGGAAAAACTCAATCAAGATTCTATAACCACGGAAAACACGGAAAGGCGGAAATCTCTGTGCCCTCATTTCCTTTATTCTGTGTTTTCCGTGCTTTCAGTGGTTCGCTTTTTCGTCCAAATATGGTCAACAAATGAAATAAGTACACTTTTGAATTTCATTTTCAGCAAAGGATCAAATTTATAAAGTGTAAATATTTTCTGTGATTACTATATTTTTATCGGGGGAGCTGTCACTCCCCTGAACCTTCCCGCCAGAGCAGTATAAGTTCTTTGAGCCTTTCGTCCGTGAGTTCTGCTCCGGTTTCAGGGATTTGTAGCCCATTGCGATAGATATGGATAGCCTCCTGTAGTTCTTCGGTACTTATGTTTTCCCCTTCCTGAGAATCCGGGCTATCCCATGGGTTCCAGGCGCGAACTGTCCATATCCAGCTCTGTGTAACTTTTTCGTCCCCGTTTATGGCAATTGCTGTAATGTTATAAATGCCTGGAGAACGGATGCTATCCGAGTATGAGCTTTTCTGGACGCGGGATTCAGAGATTATGCTTTCTCCATTAAGATACCAGATTACATTGCAGGCATAGTTTGTACTAACACTAAACTCCTGCTTCTTTCCTTTGTAGCTTGTAATATTTCCGCCGGGGCTGGCTGAGTTAAGTGAAAGAGGAATCACTGTTATATAACCGGGTTTTGTCTCGGTGTCAAACCCGTTACTGTTTTCGATAGTCAGAGAGACTGCATAATTCCCGTAAGACCTGTAGGTATAGGTTGGATTTCGGGCTGTAGAATCTGTATTTCCATCTCCGTTCATGTCCCATTCCCATGAAAAGGCATTTTTGGAGAGGTCAGTGAACTGGACCGTAAGAGGATAAACCCCGCCTGTGATATTTGAGGAAAAGCCAGCCTCAGGAATTTCATTGCTGGTTGTGAAAGCTTTTATGCAGAGATTCGCTTCCGAGTTGCTGGATATATCTTCCCACTTGACCCCGTCCGGGCTCACATAACTTTCTTCGGGATTTGCCTGTGCCCTGCTGCTGTAAAGGGCTACAGGCTGTTCGACTGCAAGAGGACCTTCAGCAGAAGGGTTGCTGAATCTTATAACTACTGAGAATTTATCTCCTGCACGTATGGGTACTCCCGAGTTCAGCACATGTGTATGGTATCCTGGGAAGGAGTATCGGCCGTTTTCCTTTGCAACGAATCCTTGTCCCGAGTTAACAGGGCCGGAAACCGGATTTTTGTAGACGTATATCTCGTAAGCCGTATTAAGGTCCGTAGTATAGAATCCTATAGCTCTGAGGGTTTCATCCCTTTCAGATGTAAAGACATTACCACCCCAGGCAATCGAGCTTCCTGGATATTCTTTTGATACTATCCATCCAAGAGGGTCATACTGGTAGATATGGTCATAATTATCCTGACTTTCAGCTGTGAATACGGCATTTTCATCAAATCCGATTTTTGTGTCGTAGTATGAAATATAGAAGTACCCGTCTTCACCCCAAGTTTCACCCCAGCTATTCTTCGCTATAAAAGCCCCGTCTCCGGGCGGAACCTGCGTAAACAAATTCCTGTCAAAAGAGTCATTCCAGCCCACAATGGTTACAGCGTGATTGACAAACCGGTTCCCAGTATATCGATAGGTGTGACTTTTTTCCTGATAATAAGCCAGATTCCAGTACAGTGTAGAGTATACAGCCCCGTATTCTAGAAGTGCCCTTTTGAGAACCTCGTTATCCAGAAACTCTGTCTTTTCAGGGAGGAAAAATACCTCCTGCACATGTTTCTGTACAGGAAGCCCTGTGGGTGAATAGGCGGACAACTCGTTATAAGGGTCTAAGGATTCATTTACAGGCCCGCTCCAGCGAGAAAGGTATGCTGTTGATATGAATGCGTTCCCGCCGTCATCCGAAGTTAGATCGAAACCTTCCGGATAGTTCTTTGAGACAAGGTTCTTCATGTTGTTTTCGGAATAGTCATAGCTTTTTCTTTCTGCTCCCAGAAGATAAGATTCAAGAGATGCCATGCTTGCAAGGCCCAGCAGCTTCCATCCTTTCCCTGATTCTTTGCAACTGTTACTTTTCCTTCCTTGCGCAGATCATAAGCAGGCGGAGGTCTGAACCTGAAGCTCTCAGTAAAAGTCTTCCTTCAGAGCTTGCAAGTTCTGGCAGGTTCACAGGCGAGGGTCTATACCCTGTGCCTGAAGTCTGTCCGTAACTATCTCCAAAAGAAAGAGGTTCAATCGAGTAAGGCTGCCAGTCTTCCAGAAAGTCGGGAATTTCAATTCGGCGCCGTTTCAATCACAGATTCAACCACGGATTCAGCAGA
>CAVRJG010000037.1:0-8269 GCA_963721455.1 uncultured Methanosarcinaceae archaeon | reverse complement strand
CAGGCTATTAGCGCTTCTTAGACTAACATAACTATTTATTTATAGATAGGGCTAATTCTAGCTACATCTGCAGCTGAGCCAATTCTTGGACGATTTCATTCATGTTAATAAACACTGAGCGCTCATTGAATTCGTAACGTCCATAAAGATTTGTCTCCCAAGCCGGTGTTTTGCGTGCCTGTTAATAATAAACTGCTTATTATGAGGTATGTTTGAACGAAATTCTCTTTTATTTCAGGTTCGGTTTGTGACACATTGTTCATAATTTACACTGTTGATAGAAAAGGTTATTCTGTGAATGAAAGGTATAATCTACTTTGGGCTCCTTGAGTTTTTCAATCCTAGAGACTCTCAAGAGGCCGTTTTTCTGTGCGATTTCCCATAACAATCGAGTAAAACAGAAAATGTTTAATATCGGTATCAACCTGTCACCAACATGGCACCGGAAGGAAACAAGATTAGAGTTACTGCTAGAATCAGCAAAGAGCTTGACACCAAAGTACGCCGGTATTACACCAACTTGGCACCGGCAATAATAGAAGGCATTGAACTATTGGTGTCAATGAAAGAAGGCAAGCTGTCACCAAATGACACCGACAAAGACACCAATGGCACCGGTGACTTAGTGGCGCGTATTGGTGACATGGAGAGGCAAATAGAGTTTTTGAAAAGGCAGATTGAAATTAAGGATTCTCAACTTGAGAAGCAGGCCTATTCACTTCAATCTTTAATCCAGGTCAATAGCGCATTAAATCTTAAGCTCCTGCCTGAGAGTACCCCTATCCAGAAAGCAGAACCTGCTCCGACGGTGAAGGCAAAAGAGTCTGTTCTCCATGCCGAAAAGGAGATAACCACTTTAGATTCTGTTATTCAGGAAGAAACAGAGCAACCCATAGAACCTATGAACGTGGAGAAGCCGACGCATGCGGTAGAAAAGGTTTGTGAGAACTGCAATACCACTTTTACCGCCGACAGTTCAAGAGCAAAGTTCTGTTCGGGGAGATGTAAGACGGCATATTACCGGAAATTAAAAAAGTAATCGAGAATTACTATTAGTGACCACAGGCGAGAAATAAATGAGAAAAGTAAACCGGATATTTAATATAAACAGTATGAAAAATTTACCATGTTTGAATGCATATAAATCGCTATGGGTAGACATGTCCGAAAAACGGCTATGTGTTTATTAAAGTTTTTTTGCATTTGATGGGGCGGTAGTCGGAGTAAACAAGTATATTCCTATATACTGTGGAACAATTTGATATAGAGACACATAGGCAAAAATCTCGAAATTCTCATTTTTGCAATGGAATTTCAGGTAGTTTCGAAAATTTGCTATAAATTCAAAGTTAATTTTTTGTGTACTGAGTATAATTCCGTTCTCTCAATATTGGATTTCCAAACTACCAACTTCTTAAGATTTATGATTTTACATAACTTTTGGTACACTGCCAATAATACACAAAGGTAAGAATTATAGTATCAAATTGTGGAAATATTATTCTTGCACCAGAACCCGAAAAAGCGGTTTACTGCATTTTTGAGTGCTTGGCAAGGTTCCGAAAAGTTCATGGCATCAAGAAGATTGTTTATCAACTGTTGAATGATTTTTAGTTTACCGTAATTTCCCCTTCTTGTTGGAAAATAGGCTCTTTCAAGAACTAATTTTTTGAATCAATTCATCAGGCTCGGAATTCGCTCATTATCTTTTTTAGTTGTACATCGGTTTTTAAAATATACAGGTAATAAATGCCGATAATCACGCCTGAAAAGATAACAAGAAGAGTCTGGTTTATTTCTGCAGTTTTGAGGGCAACAAGGACAATTCCTGCAGGGACGAAGAGGATAAAATTGGAGAATACTATTTTCAGGGCTGTTGAAGCTTTTACTCCGGAATAGGACATCATCTTCAGGCACAGGTAACCGTATACCAGAATTCCTGATATCGAGAAAAGGATCAATGCCAGACGTGCGCTTCCAAGCAGGCCGCCGATAACAAGTGAAAGAAGCCGGGTGGCCAGGTTGAAAAAATTGTAGTGAAAGCCGAAATGGGGCTTTTCGACTACTACGTATATCGTGGTTAATGGGGACGAGATAAACCATACAAAAGCCCACAGACTCAGGATCTGGGCGTAAACACCTGCTTCTGCCCAGGCTTTTCCGAAAACAACTGTAAAGACGTCACTGCCTACAATTGTCAAGATCAGTATCGGAAACATGCCTATGATCACAAGTGTTTTGAAAACGTTTTCAACAAGGGAAGGGAGGGTACCTTCGGATAAGGCTCTTGATGCTCTCTGAAAGAATACCTGTGAGATTGATCTACCAATGAAACTCATTGGAAGCTGTAAAAGGCGAAAGCCAAGGGAGTAAAAACCTACTACTGCAGGTGTGAAGAAAGCCGCAAGAAGAAAGGCAGGAAGCTGCCAGGAGACTGAGTTCATAAGGGCAGACCAGGTATCTATAAGCGAAAACTTGCGGTACTTCTTAAACCCCTCATATATTTTCTTCCAGTGCAGGTTTTCCATAATCAGCTTCCTATCATCTTTCCAGATCTGCCCTCCAAGCACAAATGTTGCAATAGACTGTCCGGCAAGACTTCCAGCTACTAATCCGCCTGCACCGACTTTTTCTGCAAGCCCGAAACCTATCTGCGTTGCAGTAACCGAGACCGAACTGAAGACTCTTGAAAGGGAAAGCCTTTTGAAAAGTTTTGTTCTTGAATTCCAGTTATTCAGTGCAAGAAATAACCCATTTACAAAAATAAATGGAGGCACGAGCCAGAGATAGTCTCCTATCTGCTGAGAATTCATAATATTAACTATGGGTTCTTTAAAATACCATACTATTGGAAAGGTTAAACCACTTACAAACAGCACTGCCAGAAAACTCAGCCCTAACAGGTTTACAGCCTCTTCATCCGATTCAGGCAGCATTATGGAGTATTCGTACCTCATGCAGGCAATGACACTGATAATGCTGGTGATAGAAATGTACAGAGCCCACACTCCAAAATCTTCAGGCCCGTACAGGCGGGTCAACACAGGAGCAGATAGAATTGTAAGGATTTGAGCAAAGGTTGTCCCGCCTGCAAGTGTCAGCACATCGAATGCAAAGCTTTCCTTCTTGTTATTTTGAGATCTATTTTCTGTCGCGCCTGATGTAATCTCATCCATAGCCTGTACCTTAAACGAAATGGTTCTGGTGCAAAAAATCTGACTTTGTTACAAAATCAGTGAAAACCTTCACGATTAGGAAAGTTAATCATTTTCATCCCTAGTTTGACAGAAGCATACATTTTGTAATGTATAAATAGGCTTCATGCTTCTGTTTTCTTCCTAAAATTCAAATTTATATCGTGTGTTTATTGATTTTTGACATTTATTATTTTACCAAACTGTAATGCGTCGATGCAATGTGTTTTTTGGTATCCTCTTCAAATTAGATGGGTTTTCAATCACAGGAAAAATATAATAGTTGCTCCATTTACCCTTATCATATTTTGGAGTAAAAAGATGGAACTCGAAGCTTTAAAACAATTGCTGGCATCTTTGGATATCAATCCTGATGAAATTGAGGATAAAAGGTATGCTACAGCTTTTCGCATTTTGTTTGCTATCATTGAAAAGCAGAACGAAGAGATTGAATTCCTCAAAGCAGAGAACCAAAAGCTTCGAGACGAAATTAACTTACTCAAAGGTGAACAAACCAAACCTAAGATTCGTGGCTCTAAAAAAAATGAAGACATCTCTTCTGAAAAAGAGAGACAAAAACAAAGGCTTCCATAGGACACAGAATCTAAATCAAAACTTGATAAAATAGAGGTTCACCGAACTGAAACATGTAAAGTTGATAGATCCGTTTTACCCAGTGATGTGTATCCTAAAGGTTATAGGGACGTAATAATTCAGGATATATCCATAAAGCCTGTGAACACCAACTACAGGATAGAGATATTTTATTCTCCTTCTGAGCATAAAACATATTCAGGAGAATTGCCACATGGTATCAAAGGTGAATTTGGCCCTGGAATCAAATCTCTTATAATCACTCTTAACCATGTTGCTAATGTTTCAGAGCCCAAAATACATGAATTTCTGGAAAATATTGGTGTTCATATATCCAGAGCCACTATTTCTCGAATTTTGACAAAAGATACTGATATCTTCCATCAGGAAAAAGCTGAGATTTTTCTTGAGGGTCTTAAGGCTACGCCTTATCAGCAGATTGATGATACAGGTGCAAGAGTCAATGGTGTCAATCACTATACTCAAATTCTTTGTAATCCTTATTATGCTGCTTATTTTACAGTTCCCAATAAGAATAGGGAAACCATTTTAGATATACTTCTATGTGGAAAAGAAAAAACGTACTGCTTTAATGATGAAGCATTTGATCTGATGGAAACGTTTAATGTTTCCCAAATCTGGATGGAAAAGCTCTCTTCTTTTAAAAACAAAATATTCAGTGATGAAGAAATGCGTCGAAAACTGGATTGTGTTTTCTCACTCAAAGGGTATAAAACTACTAAGAAGAAAGTCCTTGAAGCCTGTGCAATTGCGGCATATCATCAAAGTACAGACATACCTGTGGTTACCACACTTCTGAGTGATGATGCACGTCAATTCAAGCAGATTGCATCACATCATGCTCTTTGTTGGATTCATGATGGGAGAAACTACAAGAAATTGAGGCCAATAGTACCTTATTTTAAAGAAAAGCTGGAAGCTTTTCTGGACAGGTACTGGGACTTTTATGGGGAACTTTGTGAGTTTAGAATAAAACCAGATTCAGAGGTAGCGGAGCAATTATCCATTAAGTTTGATCAATTGTTTTCGACTATAACAGGATATGAACAGTTGGATGAAAGAATAGGTAAGACGAAAGAGAACAAGGGACATCTGTTAAAAGTACTGGTTTTACCAGAAGTTCCACTGCATAACAATGCAGCGGAACTAGCGGCGAGAGCAAAGGTTAGAAAAAGAGATGTGAGCCTTCAAACCATAACAGATGAAGGGACAAAGGCAAACGACACATTTATGACGATTGTTCAGACTGCAAAGAAACTGAGTATAAGTGCATATCAGTACATATGTGATAGAGTGAGCAATACATTTGAGATGCCATCTTTGGCTCAACTCATTGAGAAAAAAGCTCATTGAGTTGAAATTGAAAGCTTTCCACTCAATTTGAAGAGGATACGTTTTTTGTATGAAAATACTGTATTAATTAGCATAATCTGTCAAAGTAGGGTTTCATTAGGGAAAAAATAATACAAAAAGGTAAGAATTATAGTTTCAAATTGCAGAAATATTATTTTTGCACCAGAACCGAATATAGTCTAGTATCTCAAAAATTTAATTACTTGTCATCTTAATAAGCCGGTCGTCCATCATTTTACGATTGATGTTTTCATGGTTAATTTCCCAGTGCTATAACTACTTATTTTTTTTCCATTATATTTTATAGTAACTTGACATTGTCAAATTAACTCTTATTTGGAGCTGTTACTACATATTTCTTTCAAGTGGTTCCCTATTTTGAATATTTTTGACTTGAAGTTTTTGTTTTCTCATTATTCACCTTGATCAATGCAGTAATAATTTAGAATGTCACGCATTTTCACTTCCAAAATTGCATACTTGCCAGTAACCAGAAAGAAAATTCAGTAATCCGACTCACTTTTTTATCAGGAACCTTTCAATCTGCTTGCTCTTGCTCTTTCTCTCATATCATTATCATGGTTTAAGATTCTTGCAAGCTCTTCCGCATTCAATATCTTCAATGGATTATGGAGTCTCATAATCAAAACGATGCCTTGAAATGAAATCTTATGAAATTTCATACATTTTATCTTGTACGACAACAAAATAAGCATCGCAAGCATAACCAATGCCATATGATGATGCCACGAATTCCAGCTTCTCACCATGTATTCAGCCATTCCACAATATCCTTTTGCATCTTGAAATGCTCTCTCAACCCAGTACCTTGAACTCTGCATTTTTGCAAGTTCTTCAAATGAAGCATTTTCAGAAGCATTGCAAAATGAATGTTTTATTTCACCTGATTTTGCATCTTTACTGATGAGAAGCCATAGTGGATTTTCACAAGGCAATTCATCCTGACGTCTCCATACTTTTATAGCTTTAAAATAGACTTCTTTGTATCCTCGTTCCGTTTTTCGAATTCGAATCAGTTCCCACCCCTCAATAGAACTGGAAAGAGAATCGACCCTTACTGAGGATAGGTTCAAAACTGTAGGAATTGTAGGCGGTCTCCCTCGTTTTCCCTTTTTTTCAGGGATTCCAACTATTGGTTCCTGAACATAAACCTTAGTGTCAATCGCTATATCTGCGACAAAAGTTAGACCTCTATTCTCAAGTTCAGTAAGCAATATTGGATTTTCTCCATCGAATCCATCCATTGTGACATAAGAAAAAGGGATGCCTTCTGTGATTGCATTGTCAATCATTTCAAGGCCAAGGTCATACTTGGTTCGGAACACTATTTCTTCAGAAGGAATTTGAGCCTTTAAACAACGATGTTCATCATTTACCCATTTTTCAGGAAGATATAGCCTCTCGTCAATCAAAATTCTCTTCTCACCCTTAAAATAAGCAAGAAAGACTCCAACCTGGCAATTATCAATTTTACCCAAGTTGCCGCAGTACTGATGAGAAACTCCAACAGAACAATTTCCCGATTTTTTCATGCCCGATTCGTCAAGTATAATTACACCATCTTCACCTATAATTTCAATGGCTTTTGTTCGAACAGATTTAAGGAGATCTGTAGGGGACCAAGTGGAATTCGAGATGAAATGGCTTAACGACTGGTTGTTGGAGTACTTACAACAGTAGATTGCCATTTTACTCATATTCTTCCGTTTTGGCAAAAGAATCAAGCCATAAATGTAATCAATACAAACTGAAACGGCAGAACGAGTTTTGGTTTTAAGATAGACTTCAAGATGTTCATCTAAAAGGTACTTTTCTACGGAGATTTTATTTGACGCAATAAAGTCTCCAGTTATGGAACTCATAAAATTAGATGAATATTTATAATATTATATGTCACGGTAGATGTGAAACCGTGAATGTGACAAAGTCAAGGTAATAATATCATTTTAATTATTGGTATGTTGAACTGTAACTGAACATCAACATTTTACCTTAAAAACGTTGCTGTCATTTATTACAAGTTTGATAGATTCCAACGGTTCTGTTGCAAAAAATCAGAATATAGAAGTGAAAATTTAGTTTCAAGGCAAAGAACATAAAAAGACAGAATATTCCTAAGATAACATCCAGATTTAGACAGCTATTCCAAATAACTTGTTTATAAAATTGACTTCACCAAGAACACATCGATTTAAAACACCAACTTGTCCTTTTTTAATCATATTCATAGCTTCAATTCCTTTCAAAGTCTTATTCGCAGTTTGAAAAGATTGAAATCCTAACATTGGATTAACGATTCGCTTTATAGATCTATGATCTTGTTCTATAATGTTATTCAAATACTTAATCTGTCTAATGCCTACGTTGGTTCCGTTGCAAAAAATCATGATATTGAAGCAAAAATTTAGTTTCACAACAAAGAACATAAAAAAACAGAATATCTCAAATAACATCCAGATTTAGGCAGCTATTCCGAATAACTGGTTTATAAAATTGACTTCAGCACGGACACATTGATTTAAAGTATCAACCTGTCCTTTTTTTATCATATGCATGATTTCAATTCCTTTTATAGTTTTAGTAGCCGTAGAAAAAGACTGGAAGCCTAACATTGGACGCACTATCCGTTTTATAGATCTATGATCCTGTTCAACAATATTATTTAAATACTTAATTTGTCGAAGATTTACATTTTGAGGTAATATTCTGTTATTTTTCAGTTCATTTATAGCAGGTGGATAAGCTGGATTTTTATCAACTGTTATTACTCTTGGGATTTGATTGTGCTTTGAACCCAAAGCTTTCTTAAGGAATCTGGTCGTGGGTTTGAATCATTGAAAACCGAAAGCGCAAGACTCTCTCAATATATTCATTAAATGCATGGGATGTACTCGCTTTTTTGGAATTGTTCTATAATTCAAGGACACGACCAGGAATCTCTTTGCAGCTTTTTTATTTCGTTTTGCACTTAACATGAAATCGATTGTATTACCATTTGAGTCAACTGCTCTGTAAAGATATTTCCATTCACCTTTTACTCTTATGTAAGTTTCGTCCATTCTCCAAGAGTCATTCGTTGGTTTTAA
>CAVRJG010000036.1:0-3881 GCA_963721455.1 uncultured Methanosarcinaceae archaeon | reverse complement strand
ATAATGAATAAAAGTCAAAAGATCCGAGGGAAACATACCAACATTATAAAATTATACCAAATAATTGATTAATGTATTTGACTTCATTAAGAACAGAATAATTTAGATCATTCACTTGTCCTTTTTTAATCATATTCATAGCTTCAATTCCTTTTAAAGTTTTATTAGCAGATCGAAAAGACTGAAATCCTAACATTGGATTAACGATTCGCTTTATAGATCTATGATCTTGTTCTATAATGTTATTCAAATACTTGATTTGTCGAATTCCTACGTTTTTAGGTAGTATTTTATCATTTTTCAGTTCATTTATAGCAGGTGGATAAGCTGGATTCTTATCAACGGTTATTACTCTTGGAATTTGATTATGATTAGAGCTCAAAGCTTTCTTGAAGAATCTCTTCGCTGCTTTTCGATTTCGTTTTGCACTTAACATGAAATCAATTGTATCTCCATTTGAGTCAACTGCTCTGTAAAGATATTTCCATTCACCTTTTACTTTTATGTAAGTTTCATCAACTCTCCATGAATCATTTGTTGGTCTTAAATGTCTTCTGATCTTCTTTTCTATTTCAGGAGAATATTGATGCACCCATCTCATTATAGTACTGTGATCAACTTGAATTCCTCTTTCTATCATCATTTCCTTTAAATTTCTATAGCTCAATGGATATTTTAAGTACCATCTTACATTCAATAAGATAATTTCACCTACAAAGTGCTTCCATTTAAAGGAATTAGATAGCATATTACTATCTTTGGTTTCCTTTTTATTCCATTGTATCCTTAGAAAAGATTTTTTGCAACGGAACCCGAATTTTCAAAAATTGAAAAATTGGTATCCTCTTCAAATTTGATGGGTTTTCAATCACAGGAAAAAATATAATAGTTGCTCCATTTACCCTTATCATATTTTGGAGTAAAAAGATGGAACTCGAAGCTTTAAAACAATTGCTGGCATCTTTGGATATCAATCCTGATGAAATTGAGGATAAAAGGTATGCTACAGCTTTTCGCATTTTGTTTGCTATCATTGAAAAACAGAACGAGGAGATAGAATTCCTCAAGGCAGAGAACCAAAAGCTTCGGGATGAAATCAATTTACTCAAAGGTGAACAAACCAAACCCAAGATTCGTGGCTCTAAAAAGAGTGAAGATATTTCTTCTGAGAAAGAGAGACGAAAAGAGAGCATCCATAGGACAAAGAACCTAAATCAAAACTGGACAAAATAGAGGTTCATCGAATTGAAACATGTAAAGTTGATAGATCCGTTTTACCCAGTGACGCATATCCTAAAGGTTATAGGGACGTAATAATTCAGGATATATCCATAAAGCCTGTGAACACCAACTACAGGATAGAGATATTTTATTCTCCTTCTGAGCATAAAACATATTCAGGAGAATTACCACATGGTATCAAAGGTGAATTTGTGGAATCAAATCTCTGATAATCACACTTAACCATGTTGCGAATGTTTCAGAGCCCAAAATACATGAATTTCTGGATAATATTGGTGTTTATATATCCAAAGCCACTATTTCTCGAATTTTGACAAAAGATACTGATATCTTCCATCAGGAGAAAGCTGAGATTTTTCTGGAAGGTCTAAGGCTTCGCCTTATCAGCAGATTGATGATACAGGTGCAAGAGTCAATGGTAAAAATCACTATACTCAAATTCTTTGTAATCCTTATTATGCTGCTTATTTTACAGTTCCCAACAAGAGTCGAGAAAATATTTTAGATGTACTTCTATGTGGAAAAGAAAAAACGTACTGCTTTAATGATGAAGCATTTGATTTGATGAAAACGTTTAATGTTTCCCAAATCTGGATGGAAAAGCTCTCTTCTTTTAAAAACAAAATATTCAGTGACGAAGAAATGCGTCGAAAACTGGATTATTTTTTCTCGCCTAATGGATATAAAACCACTAAGAAGAAAGTCCTTGAAGCCTGTGCAATTGCGGCATATCATCAGAGTACAGACATACCTGTGGTTACCTTCCTTCTGAGTGATGATGCACCTCAATTCAGGCAAGTTGCATCACATCATGCTCTTTGTTGGATTCATGATGGGAGAAACTACAAGAAATTGAGGCCAATAGTACCATATTATAAGGAAAAGCTGGAAGCTTTTCTGGATAGGTACTGGGACTTTTATGGGGAACTCGTTAAGTTTCGAGAAAAACCAGATTCAGAGGTAGCGAAGCAATTATCCATTAAGTTTGATCAGTTGTTTTCGACTATAACAGGATACGAACAGTTGGATGAAAGAATCGGTAAGACGAAAGAGAAAAAGGAACATCTATTAAAGGTACTGGTTTTGCCAGAGGTTCCGCTGCATAACAATGCAGCGGAACTAGCGGCGAGAGCAAAGGTCAGAAAAAGAGATGTGAGCCTTCAAACCATAACAGATGAAGGGACAAAGGCAAACGACACATTTATGACGATTGTTCAGACTGCAAAGAAACTGAGTATAAGTGCATATCAGTACATATGTGATAGAGTGAGCAATACATTTGAGATGCCATCTCTGGCTCAACTCATTAGAGAAAAGCTCATTGAGTTGAAAGTCAGAGCTTTCCACTCAATTTGAAGAGGATACAAAAATTGTAACATTAATTAAGTATTCGTAATTTCAATTTTTCAATTTTATAATTATATTATGTCTTGAAAGATAATTTTACCTCATTTTACCTTATTTTTGCCTATGGTTCTAAAAACATGATCGTTCTAAAGTATATAGGAATACACTTGTTCACTCCGACTACCGCACCATGAATGCAAAAATATTCTTTCTAGGCACATAGCAAGTATAGAAAAAAAGCCTTTACATTTTGATTATAGCATGTTATCCTGCCAGGCCTGCGCGGATCCGGAGCTGATAGATGGCGCAAAAAGGAAAGAAAAAAAGAAAAGTGAATTAATCGTTTTCTAACTTGTTGATTGGCTCTGTTTCTTCTTCGAGTTCTATAAAATCCACAATAAAAATGATCTACATAATACTCAAACGGAGGCCGGGATAATATGCGAGAGGACCCAATGTTAATATTATCCCGGAGATAGAGAATCCACCGTATTCACAACGACGCATGAAGTGAATATAATACTTAATGAAGTTCACAACAATAATAATTTATTTGGGCGGTTGTTGAGAAAACAAGCCTGCACTTGAAAGCTTACTCCGCTTCTATTTTCCAACACAAAAATAAAAGTTTATAACTTATAAAGTTAAGAAGTACACCGGGCTTGCAATCCAGTTATCATCTCTAATCGTTCATCTGCATTATCTAATCTGCATATATCGTCTGCAATCCGATTTTGCAAGCCCCTCGACTTTTCTATTCTCATTTTAGGAAAAGCCTTTCATTACTTTTTTTAGTGTGTTACCCGGTCAGGCCTGCATAAATTCGGACTGAGTGAAGAGCACAAAAAGGAAAGAAAAAAAGAATAGATTATTTAACCACTCTATAGAGAGGTTCTCCTAACTTTTCATTTCCGTTTTCATCTAGCTCTCGTATCGTGTACTCTGTGACTATCAAATCAAAAGTTTGGTCCGGATCATCCGCGAACTTTCGGATATCATCAATTTCTAAATCAATTAAAGTAGGTTCTTCATCTTTGATTTTTACTAAAATTTCTTCGTAGTTGTTGAGCTCTGCCAATTTTTCAAGTGCTTCAATTATTGACATTTTCATACTTTTATTCCTCCGGCTCTCCTTCCAACTTCTTTAATATGTCTCTATAATGAAATGTTGACTGAGGTAAGTCTCTGTTTCCGGTTCAGGTGATTTCTCTAAATTCGTCTTCAAGTGATTTGATCTTCTCATTTTTCTTTTGGTATTCATCATTCGTCAAATCTGAGTACTTTAAATGGTT
>CAVRJG010000035.1:0-17539 GCA_963721455.1 uncultured Methanosarcinaceae archaeon | reverse complement strand
TGGTTCCGTTGCAAAAAATTCAAAAAAATATGTAAATCTATAAGTAATGAATAAAAGTCAAAAGATCCAAGGGAAACATACCAACATTATAAAATTATACCAAATAATTGATTAATGTATTTGACTTCATTAAGAACAGAATAATTTAGATCATTCACTTGTCCTTTTTTAATCATATTCATAGCTTCAATTCCTTTTAAAGTTTTATTAGCAGATCGAAAAGACTGAAATCCTAACATTGGATTAACGATTCGTTTTATAGATCTATGATCTTGTTCTATAATGTTATTCAAATACTTGATTTGTCGAATTCCTACGTTTATAGGTAATATTTTATCATTTTTCAGTTCATTTATAGCAGGTGGATAAGCTGGATTCTTATCAACGGTTATGTGCGACAAGAAGTTGTATCTAAGATTACGGGTCAAACCGTCCCCTATCCGTTTAGGGTGTCTCTATTGTGGCATGCGTTCCTGGTTAACGGGAGGGTGTGAAGCCCACAAGACAACGTGGAGAAGAATAGAACCCTGATCTATTCAATCTGCAAGAGAAAAGACGTCATGGAGAAGCAAACGCTGAATCATTGCAAGGATCGTAATGATAGACAAGTGAAAACAGGGTGATACACTTGAGCCAAAATGGCATGGAATCCGGCTATTCTGGTATAACTACAGGATGGCAAACGGACAAAGCGATTCTCGGTCTAAAGATGGCTCCTAAAGCGTCAAAAGTATCTCTGATACGGAACTTGGTAACCCGTATGCGCTCCTCTAAAAGAGGTATGGAAGTCACAAGACCTACAAATGGTGTAGACGGAAGAGGATGTTTCAAAAAGCGAACGCCTGCCTGTAATGGACAGGATAGAGGCTTATACCTTAGCCTGAAAAGGCGCTGACTTGAAACAGGTGTTTCACGGCAAAAAAGGGAGGTATACCAGTGAAAGTGCGAGATTCAACTACGCCCTATAGCGAGAAGCGTACTGACCGGAATCTTTTCCGTCAATGGAGTTCCATCGACTGGGAAGAAATTAAATTTCGAGTTAACAGGCTACAGACCCGGATTGCAAAGGCAACACACAACGAAAACTGGAATCTGGTTAAAAGGCTCACATACCTGCTGATCCATTCGCACTCTGCTAAATTACTTGCAGTGCGTATTATTACACAAAACCATGGAAAACGAACTGCGGGTGTCGACGGTCAGCTCTGGACTGCTGCGTCTGACAAGATGCGTGCAGTACTCAGTCTCACTGATCAACAGTACCGAGCATCTCCATTACGTCGTATCTATATCCCTAAACCAGGAAAATCCACCAAACGTCCGATCTCCATACCGACCATGAATGATCGAGCTATGCAGGCACTTTATGCTCTAGCTCTTCAGCCTGTAGCAGAAACTACTGCCGATCCTCGTTCGTTCGGTTTTCGTCTTTTTAAGTGTGCACAAGATGCATCAACATATGCATTCACATGCCTTTGGAGAAAGACATCAAGTCAATGGATCTTGGAAGGAGATATAAAAGGATGCTTCGACAACATTGCTCATTCCTGGCTCAAAAATAATATTCCAATGGACAGATCAATACTGTCTCAATTTCTGAAATCAGGTTTCATTTCTAATGGTATATTCTACCATACTGATAATGGTACACCTCAGGGGAACATTATCTCTCCCATCCTTGCCAACATGACATTAGATGGGATCGAAAAGGCTTTAGATGATCGTTTTCCTAGACAGAAAGTACACTTTATCCGCTACGCAGATGATTTTCTGGTCACTGCTCCATCAAAGAAAATAGCAGAAGAAGTATGTGAAATCATCCGTGACTTTCTGGCAATTAGGGGTCTTGAACTTTCTCCTGAAAAAACATTAATTACTCACATTGACGATGGTTTTGACTTTCTTGGATGGAACTTCCGCAAATACAAAGGAATACTTCTGACTAAGCCATCTCCTAAGTCAATTAAATCGATCACTCAGAAGCTCAAGACTATTGTTAGTAAGGCTAAAGCATGGACCCAGGATGAACTTATCAAAACTCTTAACCCGATAATTAAGGGATGGACAAATTATCATCGCCACATAGCGGCTAAGAATACGTTCATGAAACTTGATTTCTATTTATGGGAAGTCACTTGGCAATGGGGAAAACGGAGACATCCTAATAAAGGTCATAAATGGATTGCAAGCAAATATTGGTATTCTGAAGGTAACAGAAACTGGGTATTCCGAACCAAGGTGACCAAACTTCTAAATTTTTCAGATGCCCAAATCCGTCGACATGCAATGCCTAAACTTGATGCCAATCCTTACTTGGATAGAAACTATTTCCTAGACAGAAAGAAGCGTATCAAAAGGCAGACACCATGGATTCAAACCAGACTTCCATTTTTCGTTTAAAGCCGCCCTATAGGGTTGTGAAATGCGCGAGCGAACTGCGGTGAAAGTCGCACGGTTCGTTCCTGGAAGGGAGGGAAAGAGTAATCTTTCCTTCCTATTCAACTACTCTTGGAATTTGATTATGATTAGAGCTCAAAGCTTTTTTGAAGAATCTATTCGCTGCTTTTCGATTTCGTTTTGCACTCAACATGAAATCAATTGTATCTCCATTTGAGTCAACTGCTCGGTAAAAATATTTCCATTTACCTTTTACTTTGATGTAGGTTTCATCAACTCTCCATGAGGTTCTGGTGCAAAAAATCTGGTTATTTTACAAAACCAGTGAAAAACATCACAAATTGGATATTTATATGCCATAAACAGGTCAATAATGATACAAAAAGCAATAGTTATAGCCTAAAAAGGCAGTAAAATTATTTTTGCAACGGAACCATTCTATCTTTGTGTACCATTTTCCCGGTGATAGGAATGATTAACGTTCCTAATTGTGAAGTTTTTCACTGATTTTTCAACAAAGGCAGATTTTTTGCATCAGAACCCTTGATTTTATGCACCGAGTGTGTAAGTCCTATGGGATAAAGCGCCATTCTTAAGGGAATGTGTACCTGAATTTCGGAAAATTTACTATACGAATTTAAAGTTAACGTTGCTCATTATCCAAGTGTACATTCAAATTTAATTTCCAGACAAGCTCTTAGGCCTAATCTATTATCTGGTTGATTTTGTTGTAAAAATCAACTATCGCATTTGTTGCTTCACTTTCTATATTTAGCTGGAAAGTTCTGATATTTTTTCCGAGTGGTTTTTCTATGACAATACCTGACGCGATCAGAGGGGTGATAACCCTTGATACGCTCGAGTGGGACAATCCAGTTTCCTCAGCTATTCCTGAAAGGTAGGTTGGTTCGTTCTGTTTTTCGATCAGGTTCTTAAGGACTGTCATCTGTGCGGTTTTTCCAAAGATTTTATCCATCGGATCCATTTGTATCATTTAATAGGCGGCTATTCTCTATAAGTGATTTCAGCCCCAATAACTATCAATGGTCAATAAACTTGTCCTATTATTGAATAGAGTAAAGATTTGTACAAAATGGGTATTTTTGGATCTCCCGCCAAAACGGGTCATTAGCGCTTTGTAGACTAAGATGATTCTTCTATGACATGTTGGCTAATTTAGCTAGATCTGCAACTGAGCCAATTAGGTTGTGGTGCAAAAATAACATTTCCGTAGTTTGACACTATAATTCTGGTTCTGGTGCAAAAATGGTTCCATTGCAAAAAATCTGGCTTTTTTACAAAATCAGTGAAAATCTTCACAATTAGGAAAGTTAATCATTTTCATTAGGAAGAAAATGACACATAAAGGTGAAAATTATAGTGTCAAATTGCAGAAATATTATTTTTGCAACGGAATCATATTTAGAGTAAATCTATTAATTCTTCCTTGCTTAAGCCAGTTTGATGAAGAATATCAAGAAGTGTCCCTTTAGCAAGTCTTGTATGTAAAGGAACAATTGTTCTGTAAGTTCCTTCATCAGTGATTTTTTGAAGTGACACGTGACTTCCTTTTTGCCTCACAACAATAAATCCAGCCTTTTCTAATGCATTTAGAAGTTCTTTTCCAGATACAACTGGTAATTTAGACATGGGCAACTTCCACAAGGGTCAGATAAGGTTTGGAAACATGTTGCGGAAGGTCCTCAGTCCCAAAGCTCTCAATATATAGTTCTATAGCTTCTTTAATATTTTTTTCTGCATTTTCAAGGGTCTCACCCTGAGAAGTCACATTGAGTTCAGGACATCTTGCAATAAAGAAGTCATCTTCTTTTGTTATAGCTACGAGAAATTGTCTCATGGTCGACTCCAAGCCTAGTTTTCACATGTTTTTCATTAAATATTTGTTGCAATTCTATTTTATATTACCGTAGGAATGGTCATAAACAGTTAAATTACCCTTCTAAGAATTCCCCATTCTATGAGTCTCTTTTCTATATCCCTCATTTCGTAATCTGTAAAAGAAAGGCTCTGGTAATGCTTTAGAGATGTTATAGGGTCATGACATTGTCTGGAATAGATTTCAATCTCTGGTATTCCAATCTTTAGTATCCAGCTCTCTATGGGGTTCTGTTGCAAAAATAATTTTTCTACCCTTTTAGGCTATAATAACTTTTTTTGTGTTATTATTGACCTGCTTATGACATCTTAATATCCCAATTATGATGTTTTTCACTGGTTTGGTAAAACAGCTAGATTTTTTGCAACAGAACCGGAAACAGAGACTGCAAAAGAAAGAGTCTCGACTTTGCTTGAAAAGCTTCAGAAGAAAAATAGAGACTGAGTAAAAGGTAGATGGGTGGGGAGAAACTGACCAGCTCTGGCTTGAGACGAGGGGCAGGAATCACCACAGACCTACCCCAAACTGCAGTGCCGACCCAGACCGATTTATTGGGCCTGCATAAAAACCAATAAGATTCGAAACTATTTAAATTTAATTACTATGTGTGCGGTGGGTCCTCGGAGTAAGGAAGATGTAAAAATCTGGATACTTTGAAAGCTGCAGAAAAGAACTATGAGAATCAACAGGAAAGAATCGAAAACCTAAAAACACAGGTCCAGGCCCTTTATGATCAGCTGCACACAAAGGACGACCAGATAGAAAAGCTCAATGAGAACATGCATAAACAGGCGGTCCACATTCAAACCTTAATCCAGGAGAATAGCAGGTTAAATTTTAGGCTTCTTCCAGAGCATGCAGAAAAAGGGGTTCTGGTACAAAAATAATATTTCTGCAATTTGAGACTATAATTCTTACCTTTATGTATTATTTTTTCCCTAATGAAAATGATTAACTTTCCTAATTGTGAAGGTTTTCACTGATTTTGCAACAAAGTCAGATTTTTTGCAACGGAACCCCAGCGAAGCTGTTACAAAGCGCAAAGTAGGCCAACGCTATCTGTAAAATCTTCATGGAAGAAGAAGGATACAGACTGGGATATTCAGAAAATCCTGATTTTTGCGGTTGAAAACAAGGGGTACAGAGTCGATTCAAATTTGGTACCATCTACTAGGCCTTGATGCAACTCCACAAATTGTGTATCAGCACGAAGATAGTTCAAAACCTGAATATATCGGAACAAAAGAACTAAATCATCAACCATTACCAACCTGTGAAAAACTTCCTTTTTGTATAGCGTATAAGCATATTGAAAGAATGCCTTTTTAGTGTCAGGATTGCGCGGATCCGGAGCTGATAGATGGCGCAAAAAGGAAAGAAAAAAAGAAAAGTGAATTAATCGTTTTCTAACTCGTTGATTGGCTCTGTTTCTTCTTCGAGTTCTATAAAATCCACAATAGAAATGATCTACAGAATACTCAAACGGAGGCCGGGATAATATGCGAGAGGACCCAATGTTAATATTATCCCGGAAATAGAGAATCCACCGTATTCACAACGACGCATGGAGTGAATATAAAACTTAATGAAGTTCACAACAATAATAATTTATTTGGGCAGTTTTTGAGAAAACAAGCCTGCACTTGAAAGCTTACTCCGCTTCTATTTTCCAACACAAAAATAAAAGTTTATAACTTATAAAGTTAAGAAGTACACCGGGCTTGCAATCCAGTTATCATCTCTAATCGTTCATCTGCATTATCTAATCTGCATATATCGTCTGCAATCCGATTTTGCAAGCCCCTCGACTTTTCTATTCTCATTTTAGGAAAAGCCTTTCATTACTTTTTTAGTGTGTTACCCGGTCAGGCCTGCATAGATCCGGACTGAGTGAAGAGCACAAAAAGGAAAGAAAAAAAATAGATTATTTAACCACTCTATAGAGAGGTTCTCCTAACTTTTCATTTCCGTTTTCATCTAGCTCTCGTATCGTGTACTCTGTGACTATCAAATCAAAAGTTTGGTCCGGATCATCCGCGAACCTTCGGATATCATCAATTTCTAAATCAATTAAAGTAGGTTCTTCATCTTTGATTTTTACTAAAATTTCTTCGTAGTTGTTGAGCTCTGCCAATTTTTCAAGTGCTTCAATTATTGACATTTTCATACTTTTATTCCTCCGGCTCTCCTTCCAACTTCTTTAATATGTCTCTATAATGAAATGTTGACTGAGGTAAGTCTCTGTTTCCGGTCCAGGTGATTTCTCTAAATTCGTCTTCAAGTGATTTGATCTTCTCATTTTTCTTTTGGTATTCATCATTCGTCAAATCTGAGTACTTTAAATCACTTTTAGCAATTTCAATTGCCGCTTCATACTGTCCCATTTCAAGGAATATCCTTCCCACAGTGTAGCCAAGCGGTTTTAATGCCTCGTTTAGTTTCTTTGCTGTATCAATGTCCATATTTAAGCCTCGTCTTCCAGATCTCCCAGCTCTACAAAGTCTTTAACAATGCAATCACAGATAGAAGAGGGACACATCCAGCCTGAGCCAATATAAGCCCGCTTCCGTTCTGCACTTCCTCTTATGTATGCGCGGATCATGATTTCACCGCATTTCTTACAAATCGGTTTAGGGGCTGCCTGTTTACCATCCGGTTTAATCTGTCCCTGTCTTCGCTTTTTTGTTTCAGTCATTGGTTAGCCTCTTATCTGTTCTAAAGCGGAGCGCAACATATACCACTTTCGGAAAAGAAAGAAGTTAGAACTTAGAGAGGTATTCGGTTTCGTATTCCTCTCTAAAATTTGCACAAGTTCTTAACAAGCTTTCCTGCCCTGGTCTGTTTATCCTCAAAGCTAGGGGTTACAAGCTCATAGGTAAAACCATATCCTTTTTTGTAGTGATCCATTCCAGCCCGGAGCCATTCTTTAAAGTTCATTGGAGTAGGTCTTTGTGTTCTTCTTCCGCCGTGCTTGTAAAAGTATGCATGCTGAACACTGATATTTTGTTTCTGTGCTGTTCCCATTCTCAACTTTGTTGCGCTCATTGTTCTTTCTCTATTTACTAAAAGGCGTTCCATGTATATATAATTAACTACATGGCGTTACTTATAGTAATATGTCAGTAAAAACGATAACAAGAGACTGAACGATTCTGAGCCCTTTAGAGAGGCTTTTTTATAAGTGCGTATTAGTTCAGGTAACCAGATCAAAAATTAGACTAAATCCTGAAAAATTCACCTGGGAATATTGCAATAACTCAATAACATTATTAGTGAGCTGATCCCAAAACTCAAAATTTGCTTATTTAGATCTCGTATTTGAGTGACCAACCGAGTTTCTGATCATGAAATAAATCCTGAATAATTCTGATAATTGAGAATAAAAGTAGGTTTTGGGATAGGCTCAGTATGAAAAATAAAATAATTCGTAACATTCACTTATAAACAAGTCCGGGGTTTACCTTCGTTTCCTATGGAAAAATGGGTTTTAAGGAAGTCGTAAAAAATGACAAATTAAACCGGGATTTTTCTCTAATTTTGTTCACTCAACAAAAATAAACGCTATCGGTTAAACGTGTCTATGTATATTTGTTTACAACTATTCTAAAGACTATAGACAATATTTTAAAAATCGTTAGCAATAGCCTTGATATTTCGACATTGGTATTTTTACCTTCGATAAGTGTCCTATCAAATACAAAATAATTTCAAGAAACATACACCCTATTTTCAGGCATTTCAGAATTTAAACTATCTCGGAGAGCTTTTAATTCATTATTCATAGATTTATTTGCTTATTTTGAATTTTTTGCAACTGAACCCAAAATGCTGCCATGATGTAAAGACGGCAAGTATACAGTCCGGAGCCATACCTGCAAGCATGCCAAACAGAAGAATAAATTTATAAAAGTTGTCCGGCAATATTACAGTGTGACCGAAAACGACGTAATGTACATAATCATAGGCTTAACAATCGCAGCAGGCACACTCACACTCATATACTTTGGTCTTCAACGACATGGAAAACATCGGCCGAATGAATGAACGGCTCGTTTAGACTTTTAAGAAGTCGGTTGCAGGCACATCGGAATGCAGTTGTTTTGTAGGAAAATTACTGAATTTTTCTGACCTGTTTGTAGCTTCTGACATGTTTTTCGACAGGAATTAACTGAATGCAGAGGTAATAGTTATCATGCGGGATTTTCTGGCCTGTCTGCTATAACCTTCCTCTTCCCGATGTGCTTATAGACCAGATGCCCGCCTACTTTCTACATTGATTTTCATAAAACCTATGTATTTTAGCTCGTTTTTTCCAATTCCAGCGCCAAATTGCCAGGAATACTGGAGAATATACATAGGTTTTAGCACAAAACCTATGCATTAATGAAATAGAAAAACAGGAACTTTGTTACCATAGCCAGTGACTTTTCACCCTCTTATATTAACAGAACTTTTGTTACATTGCCGAATGTGTTCAATCCCTTCCAAAATTTATAATAGCTCTGTAATTTTTTCTGCATTATAGAACCCAAATAACACTGTGCCAACGCCACGTTCTGACAAACGTATAAATCCAGGTGATGAAATATTTTTTTCCACAAGTTTAGCACGGTATAATCTCTCAACTGCATTTTTATCTAAATTTGATTGCCTTTCCCAACCCCCATATAGACTAAGTATCCCCAATTCATACAGATGAGTAAGTATTTCAATTTCCATAGCTTCTAACGTATACATCTCTATTAACTCCCCATTTCAAATGTAATTTGCTGGATCAATCAAATTCTAAATGTAACGTTTTCTGGCCTATTATTTTCCCCTTTCTATTTAGTGTTGTATCCTGAAATGATTTCGCATATTCAAGAATGTAGGCATGTTGTCGCTGAATTGGAAAAATGGATCGGTTTTACAGTAAAACCAATGTATTTGTCTGGATCATTACAGCTGTAGGACTTTTAAGGCCACCGAGGACTGATTAATAATGAAATATGGTTCCGTTGCAAAAATAATTTTTTTGTACTTTGAGGCTATTATTATTTCCTTTAAATGTTATTTTAACCCCAATTTGAGGTTTCGTTGCAAAAAAATATTTCTGCAATTTGACACTATAATTTTCACCTTTATGTATCATTTTCTCCCGAATAAAAATGGTTAACTTTCCGAATTGTGATGGGTTTTACTGATTTTGTGAAAAAGCCGATTTTTTGCAACGGAACCTTTTTTTGCACCAGAACCCAAATTGTTGCCAGACCCCAATTAGAGAATATATCTGGAGAAGTAGACTATATAACATCGGTCTTTAATTAATATTGGTTTCTGATTTATATTTCTTTAGATATTATATATTCTGGATATAATTCCCTTCAATGTTAATTTAAAGTTGCTTTCATCGGCATATAAATGAAGCAGAATCAACCAATAATACATCAGAAATGAATCTGGGTAATTATTGGTCAAACAGTATGGTACCAAGGTATCAGCCGACAGGAAGTAAACTGAAAAATTAGTTTATATCTAACTGAGCCTAAATTAAATTCATTTTATGGATCTTCACTGTTTTGAGGTGAATAAAAATAATATTTATAGGACTTATGCGATTGAGGTACAAAATTAAGTACGATAAACACTGTGGTTTAAATTTTCATTTTGGACAGATAAAGGTTCAACACTATTGATTTTTCATTTCAACTGCGTAAATCTTATAATTGTAAAATAACACCGTATTTCAAGCTAATCAACGACACGAAAAACCCCTAAAACGACACTCAATTTATTAATGAATCAGCGTCGCTTGTGAAGCAAATGCCCTAGAACGACGACGACACCGAACCGTTCGTCCCCATATAATTAACTTATAGACGAAAGCGAAAAAAAATTGACAGTTGATTTCATAGTGTCGTTTTGGTCTATGTCGCCGAAATTGTTGTGTCGTTTGGATGGCAGTGTCACACTGGAAGATTCATTTCCATTATCCGCATCGCCTTGAACCATCCTGAGTTTGTTATCTGCGTTAAGTAGAAACGAAACCTCACTGCCCGTTGTAAGCCCTGTCCACTCTGCGCTTTTTGGGGAAAATAATCACAGCATATTGATCCCAAAACTAAAATACCTTAGAGGGTGTCTTAAAACTAAATTTGATTCTGCGATTGGGATTAAACCTCCACATTGCTCACAATTATGTATACTCCATTCTTTCGAACCATAGTTTTATTGTTTTTGTGGGCCATGTACACCTTTGAAAACCCTCTAACTGTTGTCTTTTTTAAGCCCGCGTTTTGTGCGACGTCTGAATACAACATACCTGTCAGCGCTTCGAATGGTCGAAATTTCCTGATTTTATCTTTTGCGGATTCCTTCAAAGGCAGGTTTTCGAGCTCAACGCCGTTCAACACTTCTTGGTATGCAAGAAGAAGACTACTCATTTTAAAATCCCCCATTCTGTAAGTCTCTTCTTAATGTCCCGTAGCTCATAGTCTGTAAAGGAAAGGCTCTGGTAATGCTTCAGAGATGTTATGGGGTCATGTCCCTTGTCTGGAATATATTTCAATCTCTGGAACTCCTGTTTTTAGCATCCAGCTTTCAATTGTTTTCCTGGATGTCTTTGTTCCTACTTTTGGGCTTATCTCTGCTTTCTCTGACCACCTGGCAAGATCCTTATTCCAACTTAATCTATAAGGTGGTTTCTTACCATCAATAAAATGTGAAAACACGTAAGAGAAAGTTGAAGGCAATTTATCAATAGTCCTTTTAGGGAGCTTTTGCTTTTCCTTTTTCTGTGCTTCCTTAGGCAGTATTATCTGATTTCTTTCTTTGTAGTACCATTGAGGATTTTCATAGAGTCTTTGAAGCTCGATGTATCGAAGGCCTGTTATTGTGTTAATCTCAAAAATAGCTTTCATTGATTCAGGAATGGCATTTATAAACCTATTATATTCCTCTACAGTTAGGACCTTGGTTCCATCTGCAGTAACTAATCCATTTTCCATGAAGAAGATCATAGCTACAAAATATTAAAAGGTAGCTGTTTTTAGCTTATATATTAGTTATTAGCCTAGAAAATTAGCTTAAAATCAAAGAAATGGCTACGTTTTATGAATAAACGTAGCTGTCAGAAAAGAACAAAAACTTACATCTTATGTTTTGGGTGGCGTGTTTTATACCAAAAGACTAAAATTGTACGCCACCCATATTCAACATCATGGAACCTTTAAGGTATAAATTAGAATCAGAAAAGTCCGAGAATAGATCCCCTAAGTATTTCCTGGTACGCTATATTTCATTTAAGGGAAAGAATAGCAGGGTGAGACAATATTTAGGCACCACTGAGCCTACTTCTGAAGCCCTAGCAAAAGCCATTAGAGACTATGCTTATGATCTTGAATTGAAAGCTGCCGAGAAAGTAGCAGATATGGCTTATTCTTATTACACGGCAGATTATCTTAATCAATCAGAAATTAAGAAAATTGAGAAGCTTCGATTCCTACACAATTCATACATTTCATCGCTCAACAAAATAGAACTTGAAGTCTATACACAGCAAAACGAAAATTTGTATATCCATGGCACTACTGCAATAGAAGGAAACACATTGACATTGCAGGAAACACACTATCTCTTAAATGAAGAGATTGTGCCAAAAGAAAAATCTTTGAGAGAAATAAATGAGGTTCAAAATTACAAATATGTAAAGGCTTATGTGGAAAAGTACAAAGGTAAAGTAAATCTGCAGTTTATTCGAAAATTGCACTCTTTGATAATGAATAATATTGACATGCGTTTTGAGAGCCGGGGAACTTTCAGAAGGCACAACCTTGTCTATATAGGTGGTTGTGATCTAAGCGTTACGCTTGCTAATATGATTGAGGTAGACTTGAAGGATCTAATTAACAGCTATTATGATGCCATTAAAAATAAAAAGCATCCTTTCGAGCAGGCTATATTGTTTCATTACAAGTTTGAATTGATCCATCCCTTTTCTGATGGTAATGGAAGAACTGGGCGTGAAGTTTTGAATTATCTTTTGAAAAAAGAAAGATATCCACAACTGATTATTCCAAAAGAATCTAGGGAAGCATATATTTCAGCCCTGACATCAGGCAATAATAATCAAAATGTAGAAATGATACAGGTCTTTACCGATCTAATGCTTGCAGGTTACACAAAAGAGTTGGCCGACCTTAAAAACATTATTGTCCCTGTAAAATGAAAAAACCAACTCGACAACAAACCTTCACAATTAGGAAAGTTAATCATTTTCATTAGAAAGAAAATGGCACATAAAGGTGAAAATTATAGTGTCAAATTGCAGAAATATTATTTTTGCAACGGAACCAGCTAAACAACACCCATGCCTTCATTCTGGAAAACAACTGCCTTTCAAATAATGCCGGTGGAAACTATCTATATGCAAATTCCACATCCGACGTTAACGTTGATAAGGGGTATGTAGAACAGGTGATTGAAAACGAATCATTAAGAACAGATTTCCCATGGCAGAAAGCCTTATCTGGAGGAACCCAGTAACATTATTACAGACTGGTGTCCTCCTGTAAGTTCTCTATGAGCCTATCCCAAAACCCATTTTGTCCCCGATCAGTAAGAGTTTCAAAATTATTTTCCATGACCGGAAACATGATTGATTGATTAGAATACGAGATTCAGAGAAGCAAATTTTGAGTTTTGGGACCGGCTCTATATATAAATCCTGAAAACTTTTTAATGATGACAAATATTTGGAGATATGCGCTCAGCCTAACTTTATCATGCACTTTTTGGATCACGTTTGCTCTGAATATATGTAATAACACTTGGAAGTATTGAAACAAAAATAATTCCAATTATTACAAAGCTGAAGTTATCCTTTACAACCGACAAGTTTCCGAAAAAGTATCCTCCAAAAAGAAATGACGTTACCCATACAATTCCTCCAATGATATTGAAGCTAATGAATGTTGAATAAGGCATTGTTCCTACCCCTGCTACGAAAGGTGCAAAGGTACGGACGATAGGAACAAATCGGGCGATTATTATAGTTTTTACTCCATATTTTTCAAAAAATGATTGTGTGCGATTAAGATGCCACTTTTTAATAAACCATAGATTGTCATGATTTTCGATCTTGTTTCTTAATAAATGACCTATATGATAATTGACAGTATCTCCTGCAATAGCTGCAATACACAGAATAATTAATAGAGTTGATAAATTGAGCAAACCGCGCGCTGCCAAAGCTCCAGTTGCAAAGATGAGAGAATCACCCGGTAAGAAAGGAGTTATCACCAGACCGGTCTCACAAAAGACAATGACAAACAACAGTAAATATGTCAATAGACCGTATTCATTTATTATTGCGCTTAAATGCATGTCAAGATGCAAAAAAAAGTTTATAAGAGAGTTTATATTCTCCATATGAACACTTCTTTAAAATATATATTACCTATATAATTGGCTGAACAAAATTGTCTCGCCTAGTGTTTTTCCTCATCCACTACTATATGATTACTCTATTGGTTTGAATCGAGAGAGTAATCTCAAAACTCAAAATCCTCCTCTAAATCTCTTTTTCAGAAAAATCAATCGAGTTTTGAATCGTATGTAAAAATGGTTCCAATATTTCACTAACTTGATAATTAAATTGGTTTTGGGAGAGTTTATTTATTCAGTGTGTAGCTCTTTTAATTCATATTTGGGAGGATTTCAATAAACCCCAACATTTTGCCGATTGATTATAATGAATACATAAACAATATTGAATTCAGGGGTTTATCGAAATTCTCTTGAATAATATACTCCTTATTGTTAACTTAGCTGTTTTAGATATGATTGTTTATTTTGCTTTTAAGTAATCTAAGCCACGCAATACTTAAAATTCCCACAACAAATACGATCAACAAGTCGTCACCATGCAGCAGTGAGAAGCGGAATAGACTTCTCAAAGCCGGCACATACAGAACCAGAAGAAGGCCTGAAAGAGTTCCTAAAAGCACGTATCTCAATGCTTTGTTTTCTGACTTCAGGGTTTTTATCATGCTCTGTGACCAGGAAAGATTTGCCACAATTAAAGTAAGGTTGGAAATTACCAGAGTGGCGAAAGTAAGTGTGCGTACTTCGTCTTCACCCTTTCCCATGTGTAATGCATACACGAGAATAGCAATTACTCCTGCAAGCATGCTTATTCCCTGCACTAAGCTCAGAGCCAGGTTTTTTCTTCCGAACATTCTTTCCTGCAAATTTCGAGGCGGCCTGTTCATTATGTTTTTCTCTTCAGGTTCAGCCTCAAAGACTGTTGAACAGGCAGGGTCAATAATCAGCTCGAGGAAAGCTATGTGTGCAGGCAAAAGGACCAGAGGCAAATCAAACAATATGGGAAACAGGGCAAGCCCTGCAATAGGCATGTGGACCGAAAATATGTAACTGATTGCTTTCTTGAGGTTATCGAAAATCCGCCTCCCAAGCCTTACAGCTGCAACTATGGAAAAGAAATCATCGTTTAGAAGGACAATTGATGCAGACTCGCGGGCCACGTCCGTACCTCTTTCCCCCATTGCAATCCCGATGTGAGCTGATTTCAAGGCGGGAGCATCATTTACCCCATCTCCTGTCATTGCGACAACTTCACCGTTTAATTTTAAGGCATTTACAATTAGTAGTTTCTGTTCAGGCACAACCCGGGCGAAAATATTTGTTGTTTTTATCTTCTCTGCAAGCTCACTCTCACTCATTTTAGCAAGCTCAGGGCCTGTAATGTACTTATCCAGATCTTTTAAACCGATCTGTCTTGCGATATGCTGGGCTGTACCGGGATAATCCCCCGTAATCATAATTACTCTTAATCCGGCTGTATAGCATTCCTTTACCGATTGGGCAACCGATGGCCGGACAGGGTCGACAAAGCCAAGCAATCCTATAAATTCAAATTCGAACTCATGCTGTTTTTCAGGCAAAGAGTCATCCTGAAAACTGGCTTTAGCCACACCAAGAAGCCTCAGACCTCTGTTTGCCATCTCCTGGACATGGGACAGCAATTTATCTTTCTCTGCTTCATTGAGATGGCATAAATCGATAATAGCTTCCGGAGCGCCTTTTGCAGCGATAACGTGTTTCCGGTGGTCGTTAGATTCCCACACGTTTGAGAGTGCAAGTAAATTTTTAGAAAGAGGATACTCCCGGACAAGTTTCCATTCACGATGTATGTCCTCATGGTCTGGAAGGAATTTTTCAGTGCTTTTTTTGATCTCTTTCTCCAGCGGATCAAAGGGGTCTTGCAGACTTGCCAGGTAGCCGAATTCGAGTAGTTCGTGGAACTTCTCAGACAGGCACTTATCTTTATCAATCTCACAATTCTCATTTCCTGCATACAGGGAACTTAAGTTCATCCTGTTCTGTGTCAAAGTCCCTGTTTTATCCACGCAGAGCACTGTCGAAGAGCCAAGTGTCTCAATAGCGGGCATGCGCCGTACCAGAACATTCCTTTTGGACAGGCGCCAGGCACCCATACTCAGGAATATAAGCAAAACCACTGAAAACTCTTCAGGGAGAAGGGCCATGCTCAAACTCAGTCCTGCCAGCACGCCGTGCAGCCAATCTCCTCTGGTTAGTCCGTAGATTACAACTACAAGGACACAGAGTATTCCTCCGAAAATAGCAAAATTCTTTACAATTAGGGCGGTCTCTTTCTTTAGCAGAGAGTCTTCCTCTGTAATAGTTCCCAGAGCTTTTCCGATTTTGCCCATTTCAGTGTGTATTCCTGTTGAACTTACTTGGGATACTCCATGGCCCTGAACTACCAGTGTCCCGGAATACACAAATGGAAGATCATCTCCTCCAGGTTGCCTGGGCAACATAGACTGGCTTAAGCCACCATATTCGGATTTTCTGACTGAAAGGGATTCGCCTGTGAGCAGAGATTCGTCTACCAGAAGATTAGTACAGGAAAGCACAACTCCATCTGCCGGGATACGGTCTCCCTCTCTTAAAATCAATATGTCGCCTTTAACGACTTCCCGCCCTGGAATTCTCTTCTGTTCTCCGTCTCTTATTACAAGAGCCCTTGGGCTTGAGAGATCTCTCAAAGCCTCTAATGCCCTTTCGGTTTTTCTCTCCTGGTTAAATGTTATACCGACGACCACAAAAACGAACACCAATAATATCAGCGCATCTTTTACTTCCCCTAGGAACAGATAAATCAGACCTGCACCTAAAAGAAGAAGCAACATAGGTTCTTTAAGAACATTCAGTAAGATGGAAAAAAGGCTCTGTTTCTTTTGGGAAGGCAGCTCGTTATAGCCTTCCATCTGAAGTATTCTAGTGGCCTCGTCTTCTGAAAGTCCAGTTATATGTTCTGGATCGAATGTTGTTTCCATTTTTTTCATACCTGCCGTAATAGCTCATATCCTCATCGCACTTTCGAATTTTGAGTTCTTCGCCCGGAAATGGGATGGATTGCCAAAAAACTCCTAAAAATAAATGCAGAGGAATATAGTTATCTCAACTCGGGTTATTCTGGTACTTAAATAATAAAATTTAATTTACGCGATTATTTGAAAATTAATAGTGGAAACTTCAAACTGTCATCATGACATTAATGGCAATCTGCTTGCACTTGATTTAATTCCTCAAACGCGTAAATCCTATTAAATATAAATGATTTCGAAAAACTCCAATCATTGGATAGTTGCTTATAATGGGTTATAGGCAATGTGTTAAAATAAGAGGTTCATCGAAATTCTCTATATTTATTATCTATGGAAGGAAAGTTTTATCCGTTTCTTTGTAAATGATAATATTTGACATTCTTGTAAACTTGTCTCTGATTATGTATATCAAATATTCTTTTGATCGAATAAATCCAATAAGTCTGTTTCTTTTGATCGTTAGCTATATAAATTCTATGGGATTTGGTCTGGAAGTTGTACTTACACGGAGAAAATGACTCTAAATTATCCTATTCCGGAAAAGAGGAAAAACAATAAATCTGAGGGTTCCGTTGCAAAAAAATTATGATAGGGATTTACTGAAATAATAGAAATGTAGGAGTATATGTTATGCCAGTAAATTCCTTTAAATGGAAACACTTTGCAGGAGAAATCATCTTATTAAACGTTAGATGGTACTTAAAATATGCATTGAATTATAAAAATTTAGAGGAAATAATGGCAGAAAGAGGAATAAAAGTCGATCATACAACAATCATGAGATGGGTACATGAATATTCTCCTGAAATAGAAAAGAAGGTACGTAGGTATT